>CAWAVM010000009.1:0-455010 GCA_963785465.1 uncultured Chloroflexia bacterium
GGCTATTGCCGCAGTTGAGGCACTTGTAGCAGGAGCCGTTGCGGACGGTGATGTGGCCGCAGATGTCGCAGAACGGAGCGTCGCCCATCATCTGCGAGAGCTGCTCGTTGAGCCCGCCATCGAACTGAGGTAGCTCGACTGCCTGCGCGATCGCCACGTACTCATCGGAGACCTGTGCCTTGCCGTGCCCGTTCGTGCCGTTGAGACCGTTCTTGGCATAACCGTTCTCACCCTTCGCCACTGCCTGCGCGGTCGGCTGTGGAGCCGGGGCTGGGGCAGACTCCGCCTCAATCGGTTGGGGTATCGTCGCTGTGTGGCTCTCCTTAGACTCTTCGCCGCCGTCCATCTCATCGTCGACATCTCCATGGATCGGCTTCACCTGCACGAAGTCGGTCCGCCCGAGGTACTCATAACCGAGAACCCGGAAGACGTAGTCGATGATCGAGGTCGACATCTTGATGTTCGGATGCCCTTCGACCATGCCCTGTGGCTCGAAGCGCTGGAAGGTGAAGGTGTCGACGAACTCTTCGAGCGGCACGCCGTATTGGAGACCCTTCGAAATCGCGATGGCGAAGCAGTTCATCAAGCTGCGGAAGGCCGCGCCCTCTTTGTGCATGTCGATGAAGATCTCGCCAAGGGTTCCATCCTGGTACTCACCGGTTCGCAGGTAAATCTTGTGGCCGGCCAGGCGGCCTTCCTGCGTGAAGCCGTGTCGCTTGGCCGGCATCGGGCGGCGGATTGGCTTCTCGACGACGACCACTCGGGTTTCAACCGGCTGAGCCTCGACCTTGGCTTCTTGCTTCTCCTCTTTACTCTTCGAAGAAAGGGGTTGCGATAGTTTGGAACCGTCACGGTAGAGCGCCATAGCCTTCAGGCCAAGTCGCCACGAAGCCAGATACGCTTCTTTGATTTCGTCGACCGTCACCTCGTTCGGCATGTTGATCGTTTTGGAGATCGCGCCGGAGAGGAACGGCTGTACCACCGACATCATATGGATATGGCCCATGTGCTGAATGAAGCGCTTGCCGTGCTTGCCGCCCCGGTTGGCGCAGTCGAAGACCGGCAGATGCTCCGGTTTGAGATGTGGCGCACCCTCGATCGTCTGCATGCCGCAAATGACGTCGTTCGCCTCGTCGATCTCCGCCGGGCCGAAGCCAAGCGTTCGCAGCAGTCGGAAATCCGGTTTCTGCCACTCCTCTTTGCTGATCCCGAGCCGGCCCATGGCCTCTTCGCCCAGGGTCCAGGCATTGAACGCAAACGGCAGCTCGAAGACGGTCGGCAGCACCTTGCTAACCCGGTCAATGTCGACGTCGGTCAAGCCACGCTCGCGCAGCGATTCGCGGTTGATGTGCGGCGCATCATCGAGCGAGAGTGTTCCAATGACGTAGCGCATGATGTCGTCGATGTCCGATTGATCGTAGCCGAGCGCTTTGAGTGCAGGCGCGATCGATTGGTTGGCGATCTTGAAGTAGCCGCCGCCGGAAAGTTTCTTGAACTTCACCAACGCGAAGTCTGGCTCGACGCCGGTGGTGTCGCAATCCATTAGCAAACCAATGGTGCCGGTCGGCGCCAGCAATGTCGCCTGAGCGTTGCGGTAGCCGTGCTGCTCGCCGAGTTCGAGCGCGCGATCCCAGGAAGAGCGGGCGGCGTGGAGCATATCCTCCGGACAGAAGTCGGGATCGATCCCGACCGGTGTGACCGAAAGCGCCTCATATTCGCCCGGATGCGCGTTGTAGGCGGCGCGCCGGTGATTGCGGATAACTCGCAGCATCTCGTCCCGATTCAATGGAAATGCCGGAAAGGGTCCGAGTTCGGCGGCCATCTCCGCCGAGGTGGCGTAGGAGTCGCCAGTCAGGATCGCCGTGATAGCTCCCGCGATCGTCCGCGATTTCTCGGAGTCGTACGGTAGCCCCATCGTCATCAGCAGCGAGCCGAGATTCGCGTAGCCCAAGCCGAGCGTGCGGAAATCGTAGCTCAGTCGAGCGATCTCGTCGCTGGGGAACTGAGCCATCAGCACGCTGATCTCGAGCACGATCGTCCAGAGGCGAATGGCATGCCGGTAGGCGTCAAGATTGAAGGTCCGCGTCTCGGTATCGTAGAAGGTCATCAAGTTGAGCGACGCCAGGTTGCAGGCCGTATCGTCCAGGAACATATACTCGGAGCAGGGGTTCGAGGCATTAATACGCCCCGACACCGGGCAGGTGTGCCAGTCGTTGATCGTGGTGTCATGCTGAACACCGGGATCAGCGCACTGCCAGGCGGCATCGGCGATCTTGTCCCAGAGATCACGCGCTCGCACGGTACGGATGACGCGGCCATCGGTTCGCCAGCGAAGCTCCCATTCCTCGTCATTCTGAACCGCGCGAATAAAGTCGTCGGTTACCCGAACCGAGTTGTTCGAGTTCTGACCAGAGACGGTTGCATATGCCTCGCCGTTGAAGTCGCTGGAGTAGCCGGCCGCGATCAGGGCGGCGACCTTCCGCTCCTCTCCGGCCTTCCACATGATGAACTTCTCGATGTCGGGGTGATCGACGTCGACCACTACCATCTTCGCGGCACGCCGGGTGGTACCACCACTCTTAATAGCGCCGGCCGCGCGGTCGAAGATCTTCAGGAAGCTCATCAGTCCGGAGGACGTGCCGCCGCCCGAGAGTGGCTCGCCCTCGGCGCGAATCATCGAGAAGTTGGTGCCCGATCCGGAGCCATACTTAAACACGCGCGCCTCACGCGTCACCAGATCGAAGATGCCGCCCTCGTTGATGAGGTCGTCGTTGACCGATTGGATGAAGCAGGCGTGTGGCGTGGGACGGCTGTACGCATCGGTCGACTTCACGACCTGGTTCGTAGCCGGGTCGACGTAGGCATGTCCCTGTGCCGGGCCGCTGATGCCGTAAGCCCAGTGGAGACCGGTGTTGAACCACTGTGGCGAGTTGGGCGCCGCCATCTGGTGGACGAGCATGTACTTCAGCTCATCCTCGAATGTCACTGCGTCGCCAGTAGAGGCAAAGTAGCAGTTTTGCTCACCCCAATGGCGCCAGGTTCCCGCCAGGCGCGAGATCACCTGCTTTGCGCTCCGCTCGGCACCGAGCACTGGTCTGCCGTGTTCATCCAGCAGTGGATTGCCCGATTCATCGTATTGGGGAACGCCCGCCTTTCGGAAGTATTTTGAGACCATGATATCGGTCGCCACCTGCGACCAGGACGCCGGAATCTCGGCGTCCTTCATCTCGAAGACGACCGACCCGTCTGGATTGGTGATCCGCGACGTGCGGCTGGCCCAGGCAATCGTGTCGAACGGATTTTGTCCAGACTGGGTAAAGAAGCGTTGAATTCGCAGTCCTTTACCTGTCCCATTCTTCGTTCGCACCCTTGCTCGCTTCCGTGTTTCGCGTTCCTCCATGCGGCCCCTTCATTCGCTACAAGCTGCCGGTCTGCCCAACATCCACCCGACATACGCGGCGCCGTCCATCCCTGTCACGCGCGCGCGTTCAAACTTGATGAAACTTAACGAATCCCTAACGCATATCGCGTATCTATGGGAGACAATATGCCCAAATCACGAATGCGCCACTGTTGCCGGCGTGCGTGCTGCGCTAGGTCGGCAATCCTTCTGCATTGTGCTGAGCGCGGTTCGCGGCGGAAGGGAGCGTTCGGCCATATCTTGTGCTACTCGCCCGGGGAACCGCAAGATCTAGTGTAACAGCCTTGTGTCTCCCTGTCCAGCCATTGTCTTATAGTCACGAATTACCAGAACATTCGCGCTATACGTACACCCAATTCAGAGTTTAATTGCGCACCGCGCCAAACACAAGAGCGAATTTCCATAATCGAGCTGTGCATCTCAGTCAGAATTCGGACTCTGCACCCCCCGATAATTCGTGGTTAGCCTCGTTGTCGATACGATGCCTTTAATGATGATTGGTTACGACCGTAGAGCGGTCCGCGGGAATCCGGGTCGACCGTTCAACCATTTGGCCCCAGAAATGGGTGTGGATTCCGTCCTTGGATCACCTCGAGCGGTGGTGGAACCGGAGCGACACGAAACTATGAGCCGTTGTTCCATGGATCAGGAAACGCTTTCCGGTCTGAAACGGAGCAGTTCGGCGGCTTCGAACGTAAGTTATCCCGCCCGTTCGAAGAAATCATCGGGAAGTGGAGCATCGTGGTTTGCCGTCGTTGGGTCTTGGTGTTAAGTGTCGTGGCGGAGCAACTGAGGAGGGCATTGACGCCCTCCTCAGTTTGTCTGAATGCCAGGCTAGCCATGAATCCAGACGGTCGTGCCAATCGGGGCCCAGTAGTAGATCCACTCGGCGGCCGGCGTCGGCAGGTTGACGCAGCCGTGGCTCATGGGAACGCCGAAATTAGAGTGCCAGTACGTGCCGTGGATAGCGTATGCCTCGTAGAAGTACATCGTGTAGGGAACAGCCGGCAGGTAATAATAGTCGGGCGTGCCTGGCGTGCCTCCCTTCATGTCATCGGCCACATACTTGGCGTAGATGTGGAACGTTCCGGCAGGAGTCGGATGGAGATAAGTGCCGGTCGAGACCGCCGTTCCGAAGACGACCTGGTCATATTGCCATGCCCAGAGATGTTGCGCCGATAGATCGATTTCGATCCACTTGGCCTGGCTTATGGGCGCCCCGGTCGGGGCCGTTCGCGCTCCTGGCTGATACGCGGCCGGTGGAGCGACGTACCACAGAGACGCATCGTAAGTCGGAACCGCGGAGTCTTGCGGGACTGCGGTCCGGCTCACCCCTAGTTGAGTGGCCGCGTTGTTTCCCAGCAGACCAAGCTGAACCTGGTATTGCACCGCGTTGTTCGGATGGTATTCGAAGCGGGCCCGTTCGAAGTACTGGACCGTGTAGCCGTTCTCGACGAACTCTTGGCTGATTGGATAGCCAAAGATCCGTAATTCACCGTGATCCTGCCAGTAGTCACGGAAGCCGAAGGCCAGCGTGTGACCGGTTTGTGGGAAGAACGTGGTACTGGTATTACTCGTCGCCGAAATCGGCTTGAACGGTGTTTCACTGGTCCGCGACGCGGTTTGTTCGGCACCCAGGCGCTCGAGCTGTACGCGCCATCCTTCCGGGGCATCCCCATGGTATTCAAAGACTGCGCGCTCGAAATATTGGACGGTGATGCCGTTCCGCGTGATCTCCTCGGTGACCGGGTAGCCGAAGATTTTGATCCCCCCTTCGGCTCGCCAGTATTCGAGGAAACCATAGCTCAGATAGTGACCGGTTTGTGGGAAGTAGACACGATCCGGCCCAAGCGGCGCCGCCCCGGCTGGCGTATAGCCAAAGCCGGTGAGGGCCAGCAGCATTGCGATCACCGCGACTATGCCGAGGCGGATCGACTTTCGCTGGCGGGGATGTATCCCTACGGAAAGCTGCGACTGGTGAGTCAGATTAGTCTTCACGCATGTGTCCTTTCTCAACTCGAGGGCAGAAGCCTAATGGGATGCATCCCAGACCTGCCGGCCAAGTAGACCGCCAAGGACCGTCCAGGGCTCCGGGTTCTCCGGGTGATATTCCAGACGCTGGCGTTCGAAGTACTGGACTGTGTAACCATTCTCGATGAACTCCTCGCTGATGGGGTAGCCGAGAATCTCCAAGCCGCCGTGTGTTTCCCAGTAGGAGCGGAAGCCGAAGCACAGCCGGTGACCAGTGGCCGCAAAGAAGGTGCAGTTCGCGTCGCTGGTAGCGTTCACCGGCCGGAAGGGAGCGTCTGTTCGATTCACCGTCACAACCCGACCAAGCAGCCCAAGCAGGACGTCGTAGCGCTCAGGCCAGCTACCCGGTTGCCATTCAAAGCGCGCCCGCTCGAAGTACTGAACCGTGAATCCGTTTTCCTGCAACTCCGGACTTATCGGATAGCCGAAGGCTGGCAGTCCACCGAACTGTTCCCAGTAACGGAGAAAACCGCCACTGACGGTGAAACCGGTTTCCGGAAAGGTGCGTGAAGTGGGTAGGGTTCCTGGCTGATCGCCGGAGTAGACACTGTCGAAGTAATTCCAGGCTGCCGCGGAAACGCGATAGGCGTGGTCGTAAGCTGTCTGCCAACTCTCACCATAGCTGCCAAGATAGGAGATCGCATAGGCGTACGTCTGTCCGTCTCGCTTGAAGACCGCCACCCCACCGTCGTTCCAGGTGTTCTCCGGTTCATAGAGCTGACCGAACTTGTGATAGAGCTGGACGTCAGCCGGTAGCGGGCCACCGAGGGACTGGTTTACCCAGTCGGGTGCGAGCGACATGCTCCAGAGAACGTAGCTGGTCGCCCAGGGAGAAAGCGCCTCGCCCTGGTAGAGCTTGGTCACCAGAAGGTTGAGATCATCGCTCGTGAGCAGGTTCTCGTCGCCATACCCGTATGACTCCCAGTAGTAACCGGGCGGATGGGCGATGACTGAATGAACCATGCCAATCGTCTGCATGAATTCGTTGATCCGGTTGATGCCAACGCCGATATCGCCGCCGCCAATATAGCTAATGAGTTCCCGAGCTGGCGGCGTGTTACTCGGTCCCATGGCGCCAAGAACGTAGGGCTCGACCTCGGCCGCGGTGTAATGACCATGCTCGATGTCTTGTGCCAGGACCATCATGATCGGGATCTTGATGGTGCAGGCCGCCAACTGCGGTCTTGAGCCGTTGACCGAGATCGTCTGTCCAGTCTGGAGATCCGTGACGCTCACCGCGTTCTGACCAGCCCAGCCCCCGACGAGCGCGTTCAGGCCGGTCCGAAGTCCGTCCCAGGTGGAGGTACTGGCGAATGTCACGGAAGATTCAGCAATTGGCGACACGAGCGTCGGTGCCGATCCGTCGCCCCGCGTAGCGGAGCTAGTGATCACGACGTTGGTGGAAGTTTGGGGGACCAGCGATGACGCAGTAGCCGAAAGTGGCCCGCTTCCCAAAAGAACCACTGCCAGCAGAGCAGCCGCCAAAAGACGACGCATCATCTCCTCCTTCGTCGCGCCAAATCGTCTATCGTGGCGCGCTTTCCCGCCCCTCACGATATATTCTCAATCGAACAGCATATCTAGGTCATTACGACCGATGGTTCTGAGTTACAAGGTCGTGCCATTTCGCGATAAGGAATGGTCACGCGTTGTTATCTACATCAATGCGACTCGGCCACGCAGCCGCGGTTGGTTGCCCTGGATTTTGGGAAACTCAACGTCACTTGAAGGTTGATATACTGGCGTGTTAGAAATCTCGATTCCCGACGTGACGAGGCACACCAGCTATCAGTGCAACCGATTATGCTTTGCCGAAACACTGGTGTTGATCGGGATGTACAGCGCAGAAGTCGCGTGCGCTCCGTTATTGATGGTTCTGGGCGGTCTTAGTTCAGGATCAAAGATTCGACTGGAGACGCGTAGCTGCTTGGGGAGGGTCAATGAGTAGCGATTTGAGAGACGACCTCGTGCCGATCGGGAGGGTCGTTCAGGAACTTTCAATCGACTATCCGGATATCACGCATTCGAGCTTACGATTTCTGGAGAATGAAGGTCTAACCCATCCAACCCGTACGCCTGGAGGTCATCGGCTCTTTAGCCGAGCAGACATCAGTCGTGTCCGCCAAATTAAGGAGTGGCAGCACCAGCACCTGTCGCTCAGCGACATTCGTGAGCGACTGGACGCCGCTGATCGACTGGGTCCGCCTGAGGAGATCGCGCTCCGCTTTCTCGATCTGGCAGCTGCCGGTGATCTTCCGGCGGCGCAGGCTATCGTGCTTGGGTTGGCCGATGTGGGGGTGTCGCTGCAGGAGGTTTTTCAGAGCGTTCTGACCCCGGCACTGTATGAGCTCGGACGTCGTTGGCAAGCCGGTGAGTTGCTCGTTGGGCAAGAGAAAGAGATCTCGGCGCTCTCGCGCGATCTGATCGCCGAACTTTCCCTGCGTTATGCTCGCGAAACTCAGCATGACACATCGATCGTTGCCGCTTGTGTTGAAGGGGAATATCACGAGCTTGGCTTGCGCATGATCGTCGGCCTGCTGCAGTCTCGCGGGTACCTCGTCCATTATCTCGGACCGAGCGTCTCGTCCCGCTTCCTGTTGGAGGCAGCACGATTGAGATCCCCAGCGGTTGTGCTTCTCTCGGCGACACTCGCATCACATCTCGAGGCCGTTGAAGAGACGGTAGTGGCACTCAGAACAGCCTCACCTTCCATGGACGTTCCGAAACTCGTCATCGGCGGTCAGATCGTTCAGGAGCAGCGTGCCAAGTTACTCGATCTCGGTCTGCAGGCATCGTCGAATGGCGATATCGAGACCACGCTGAATCAGGTGCTCGATGTCATCGGTGGGGACCCCAGCGTGTAACCAGACTCCCTATAACGAATAGTCGGATGTGACAATTTGGGTTCGCCGATCTGCCCGATGGGCGATCCATGAAGCGGCGGTCAACAATCCCAAAGCGACACGTTTGTAACTGTTCCAACCCTATTGCTGAGACGCGCTGCGCTCAGGTCCACGCGACAGTCAGCGATCTCCCCACGTGCGATAACCAACTTAACCAAAAAACCTGAACCTACAAAACGATCGGTAGGGTTGACAACGTCATTCGACTGCGTTACAGTATCTCTACCTCTACTTGAGGTACAGATATATAACGGTGGCGTCTACCGAATTGGATTTAGCTGCGGCCAGTGAACGCTCACGTAGCGCTGAATCCGAAAAGACGAAGTGCAGTTTCGGTTGGACGGCGTCTGTGCCGGCTAGCTTGTGGATTGTAGGAAGGAATACGCATGAAGAAGGTCTTTGGAGCGCTCTTCGTCGGGCTGCTCTTGGTCGTTTCGGGTCTCGGCGGGGCGATGGCTGCCGACAGTGGTATGGGAACCGTGACGGTTGTGCACGGAGTGCCCGGACTCACCGTCGACGTCTACGTCAATGACGCACTGACCTTGCCAGACTTCGCTCCCGGTACCGTCACCGATCCGTTGGCGCTTCCGGCTGGTGACTACAAAATCGACATTCGTCCGGCCGGGGCCGCGGCGGACAGCCAACCGGCCATCAGTGGCTCGGCGACGCTCGCATCAGGAATGAATGCGACGATCATCGCGCATCTTGACGCCGATGGCATGCCGACGCTTTCGGTTTTTGCCAACGACACCTCAACGATCGACGCGGGTAAGGCCCGCTTGGTGGTTCGACACACGGCAGCGGCTCCCGCGGTCGATATCCTCGCCAACGGCAGCGTTCTCTTTAGCAACCTGTCGAATCCGAACGAGGACACCGCCGACGTTCCGGCCGGCAGCTATGACGTCAAGATTGCTCCCACTGGTAGCACCCAAACGGTTTTTGACGCCGGCAGTCTACAGCTGAACGCCGGTACAGCCTACTTTGTCTATGCCTACGGATCACTGAGCGACAGCACCTTTGGTCTACTGATCCAGACCATCGACAACCTCGGGCCAGCGATGCCTGCAACCGACATGACCGCTCCGGCTCAGCCTAAGGCCGGCTGTGTCTACCTCGAGCCAACGATGCACAACGCGTGTGGTGGATTCGCGGCCTACTGGAGCAAATTCGGCGGACTTCCGGTGTTCGGCTATCCGATCACGGAAGAGTTTGTTGAAAATGGTATGACCGTTCAGTACTTCGAGCGGGCTCGCTTCGAGTTCCATCCAGGTACGTCGGCGGCTCATTATGATGTGGTCCTCGGTCGGGTTGGCAGCGAGCTGGCAATGAACATGGCTAGCCAAGCTCCGTTCCAATCTGCCGCCGAAGCCCACAATGCGCATTGCAGCTACTTCTCGCAGACTGGCCACAATGCCTGCAACGGCTTCCGTGCCTACTGGTTGAACAATGGCGGTCTCGCCACGTTCGGCTATCCGATTAGCGAAGAGTTTGTTCAGGACGGCACCGTGGTGCAGTACTTCGAGCGCGCTCGCTTTGAGTGGCACCCAGGGTCATCGGCCGCACAGTTCGACGTTGTCCAGGGACGTGTCGGAGCCGAACTGCTCGCAATGCGTTGATCTCTGACAACCTCCTTCCCTAACCCCCATTCCCACCGTGGTAACACGGCAGAGCGCACCCGGAGACGGGTGCGTTTCTGTATTCGGATGACCTAGGGGAATCGAGCTCGGAACCTGAAGTATTTTGATCAGCGTCGCGGTTAGCGGTCTGAGTATCGGTCTGCGAGCGTGAACTCAACGGCTCTCCGGATGCGGGACGACCGGCCGAATGTTGCGGAATGACTTGCAATGTTCTTGATTACTCTGCATGATGTCTTCAATCGAATTCAGTCTTCGAGCAAGGTTTCGTCGAGTGGTGCTGGGCTACTTCGATGCGTGTCCGAGTACCCGTCGGGTGGAGGGATTCCTGTATCCACCGAAGGTGACGATGGTCATATGCCTGAACTACCTATCATCTGTTATTACTGAGTCGGATGAACCATCAACAGCACCGGATTGTTGAACGCGTGATAGCCGGAGCATCCGGACTCGATCGGGTCTGATCGATAGTCAGTCGCGAGGGGGGACTGATATGGCCGTGACACTCAATGACAAGATCATCTCCATTACACGAGAGGATCTCAAGCGCGACGGCCTGAGCGACGAAACCATCGATCGTCTTGAGTTGCTTCGCGACAAATATCCGTTTGCCGAATTCCTCGACTCAGAGGTCGAGTGGCAGCGTCTTGTTTTCCTTAAATGGATGCGGGAGCAGGGACGGATCGCCAAGTAATAAGGTGAGTTCACGTCGTCGTGAATCCTGGCCCGGCACCCTAGCCAGTGCCCGACATCCGCGATCCAATCACTATCCGGTCCAGAGTGCTCCGTAAGACACTTCCGGCCACCTGTTGCCCGGGACAGAACATCCAGTTTCCCAGTTATCCTTGGTCCGCCGCGATCCGCACTTGAGAATGCCATTCACCCATTTGGGCTCGCTCGCGCTTTGCCTGCCAGGCGAGAGGCGATACGGGGACGGCTTTGGCAAGGCACGGTAATTCGGGGTGCGCGCTTCTGCCGTGACTTACGGACCGCCGCCGGTTGAGGCGATAACCTGGCCGGTGATCCAGTCAGCGTCGTCGGTGCAGAGCCAACCGATGAGCCGGGCGGCGTCCTTCGGTTGACCCCAACGTCCCATCGGTTCGAGGTCGAGTACCCTCTGGTGTAATTCGGCGTCGGCGTAGCCGGTATCGGTTGCGCCGGGGTCGACGGTATTCACCGTGATGCGGCGTGATGCCAGACCGGCTGACAGGCTGAGCGTAATCTGGTGGAGCGCGCCCTTCGATGCGACGTAGGCCAGTTCATTCGGCATCGGACCACGGTGCTGGCCTGAGGTCATCATGACGACGCGTCCGCCAGCTCGGCGATCGTCATGACGAGATGCCCATTCCTTAATCAGGAGCAACGTTCCTCGCACGTTTACGTGGAGATGCGCGTCGATTTCTGTAGCTGAAAGTGCTTCGAGCGCTCCTGACGTGCTGTAGGCATGGTTGGCCACCAGGATGTCGACCTGACCGAACGACTTGAATGCGGCCGCAACGACCTGACTAGGTGCTTCGGCGTCTCCGAAATCTGCGGCGAGATGCTCGACGTGGCGCCCGGAACGACGCAGTTCGCCCAGGATGGCGTCGATACCACCTGGGTCGGCACCCCAGGACTGGTTCCCGTCATAGGCAGCCCACGACTGAATGAAGAGATCAGCGCCCAGTGTCGCCAGACGCTCGGCAATGGCAAAGCCAATCCCATTACGGCGGCTCACACCGGTGACGAGCGCAACGCGCCCGCTCAGAGGTGCCTCATTCCGCGTGGATGATGATTTCATTGACCGCGTCTCCCGATCCACGAGCCGGAGTTCCGAATGCCACTCAGCATAGCGAATCAGTGAGGGTTCTGCTGCTGACCGGTTGGTCGACAGATGCAGCGTCGTACCGTAGTGGCGGGCGTCCCTGCCTGCCTCAGCGTCCCCAGACCCTGCTCGTCGGGGAAGAATCGTGAGTCGATGGAGGTATTGGTAACCATCCGACGCAGGCGAGTACAAGACCCGCCACGACCTTTCCTGGTCGGAGGGTCCAGGCCGCAGCCCGCCGATCAACCAGCGCAGAGGCGGGCAGGGACGCCTTCGTGCCGCTAGATCAAGTATTGGGAAAAACCGAAAATGCACGAAGGATCATCTGGCCGGTGCCCAAACCTTTGAGGTTCGGATGACGTCTTGTTGCCCGCCGGAATGGGACATCTAGCCGCGGTCGCGCACTCCCGAGCCAGTGAATTGAGGTAGGCGTTCCCCGCGTGCCGAGGTTTCGATCAGGTTACCGAGGCGCCTGATGCGAGTCTCCTCACGCTTGGCGCGCATAATCCAATGTTTCACAGTGCGCTGATAGGATGGGGCCTGCGAGGTGAAGAAGGCCCAGGCTGCTTCGTTCGCACGCAGTTTTTCTTCGTAGTCGATTCCGAGTTCCGTCAGGTCCACTTCATAGGAATAGAGCTTCTCTCGCTCGGGTCGGCGTTCTTTGAAGGCCGCCAATCCAGCCGGATGCATCATGCCGAGCACGACCAGCTCAGACACGCGTTTGATATTCACCTGGCTCCAGATGCTATTCGACTTGCGGGGAGTGAAGCGGAGGGCGTAGCTCGTTTCCCCCAGGCTTTTTACGCGTCCGTCAATCCAACCGAAGCACAGGGCTTGATCGACCGCTTCGCTATGCTGAATGCCAGTCTTACCAGAGCGTTTCTTGTACAGGCCAAGCCACAACTCAGTTTCCTGAGCGTGATTCTCGCTCAGCCAATGGCGGAACTCATCTTGATGGCCAAAATAGGTCACGTCCATGAAACGGGTCCATCAATCAATGCAAATGATTTCGAGGATCTGCATCGGGTCATCACAGCACGAGCCGGCGAATTCGTCAACGCGCTTGAACAGATGGGCTGCCTGTTGCGGGATTGGAACGATATTGCTCCGGTTTTGACGGCAGCGTCACCCGTCCTCATATATTGTTGGCTTCCGGTGGCATTGTCTTGTCCTGGAGGGCATCATGGCACTCACCGAACGACACGTTGATCCGCGGTCCGTATCTGCTCTTCCACAACTCCGACAGCTTGCGGCACATCCAGTCTGGTTCGTGCGTATCCTGATCGTTGCGCTCATCGGTGCATCACTGTGGGCGGCGCTCGACCAGTTTACACCGACAAATGCCGTGCCGGCCGATGCTCCGGCCGACATGTTCTCCGCTGAACGCGCCATGGCTCACTTGCAGGTGATCGCGCAGGTCCCGCACCCGGTTGGCTCGGAAGCCCACACGATGGTTGAACAATATCTCGTCGATCAGCTCACGGCGATGGGACTCAACCCACAGGTCGACGTATCGACCGGTATCTCCTCAACTGATTCCGGCGACATCTGGGCTGGAACGGTGCACAACATCGTGGCGCGTATTCCGGGGACCGACAGTACACGAGCGATCTTGCTGGCGGCGCATTACGATTCGGTCCCGACCGGCCCGGGCGCCGGTGACTGCGGCTCTTGCGTGGTGACAGTGCTCGAGACGGCGCGCGCGCTGCAGGCAAGCGCTCCACTCCGTAATGACGTGATCGTCCTCTTCGCTCGATGCCGAAGAGCATGACATGCTCGGAGCCAAGACTTTTATGGCGGAGAGTCCATGGGCCAAAGATATTGCCGTCGCCCTCAATTTTGAGGCGATCGGGACGACTGGTGCCAGCATATTGAACTATGTCGGCCCAGACAGTGGCACGTTGACCGAATCGATGCTGAGCTCATTGCCCCATCCATTGACCAGCTCATTCATGTCGAGCCTTGGGCTTGGCAATGACACGGTGCAGTATGTTTCGCAGGGAGCGGCTGGCTTCGAATTTGTCATCTTTGGCGGAGTTCAGTCCTATCACAGCGCGCTCGATAGCGTGCAGCGTATCGACCAAGGCAGCCTACAAAACAGCGGCTCTAACTTGCTGGCCGTGACTCGGAAACTGGGAAATTCCGACCTGACAATCAATCCGGCGGGCAGCCAAATCTTCTTCAATGTTGTCCGCGATCAACAGGTGAAATACCCGGTTGGCTGGGCACTGCCGTTCGCGATTGTGTCGTTGATTCTGCTGGCAGGAGTATTGGTGGTTGGGTTCGGCCGGCATCGTCTGTCGGCGGGCCGTATCGCGCTGGGGAGCGTGGTCTTCCTGGGCGGAGTCGTTGGGTCGGCTGCCCTCGTCACCCTGGCTGAATGGGGTTTGCGCCAGGTGAATCCCAACTACCAGGTATTCATGGGTGGATCGGGCTACCACGATGGTCTGCTCCTATTGATCTATGTCGGGATTGCCACGGTCGTTGTGCTGGCGCTGCACTCCTGGACACGCCACCGGATCAACGCGGTAAATCTGGCTGGCGGAGCCATGATCTGGTGGGGATTGCTGACGCTGGTGACGTCCGCACTCTTTCCGGTCGCGAGCTATCTTTTCGTCTGGCCACTGCTTGGCGCCTCGCTGGCGCTTGGATTGATGCTTCTGTCGCCGCCACAATCTGATCACAATGGAATCACCTGGCAGCGGTTGGTCGCACCGATTGTGGCCTTCCTGCCTACGGTCTTATTGCTGGCTCCGGTGGTGGTCTGGGGACATGCGGTCGTTTCCTACGTCGAGCTTCCGACTCGTCTCCCGCTCGGTGCGGTGCCAATCTTGTTCGTTGTACTCGGGCTGGGTCTGGTGCTCCCCTTGCTGCCGCTACCGGAGATTGAGTGGCGCTGGGCCTTGCCGGCCGCCGCCGCAGTCGTCACTGTCACGATCGCCATAATCGCCGGTGCACTTTCAGGATTTGGTCCGAGCCAACCACGACCTGACTACGTTGCCTATGTTCTCAATGCCGACACCGGCCAGGCAAGTTGGGTGAGCGTCGGAACACGCACCGATGAATGGACCGCCCAGTTCTTCCGGAACGGTTCGCAGCAGACCCAATATGTCCCGCTACCGAGCGAACTGCCTGACATGAAATTCACCGCGCTGGAGGCTCCGGCACCGCTGGTCGATCTGACAGGACCTCAGCTAACGTTGATAAACACGACGACGAATAGTTCGGGGAGGATATTGCAGCTTCATCTCACCTCGCCGAGTGAAGCGCCAAATGCTCAGATTGTCATCGAATCGGACTCCGCGATCACTCGGCTGTCGATCGCAGGAAAGCCAGCAGATCTCGGCAGCGTGGCCGACGCGAGAACCAAGCTGACGCTACAGTACTATGGAATGCCGGTCCGAAGGCATTGATCTTTCGATCGGAACAACCGGCCAGACGCCTGTGCGGATCGCCGTCGAGGAACGCTCAAACGGTCTGCCACAAGTGCCAGGGATGACCATTGAGCCACGCCCGACCTCGACGATGCCGGCCCCGTTCGAGAATGCCGACCCGACCATCGTGCGTAAGAGCTTCACCTTCTGAGTTGGAGGAAATTGGGCTGGAAACGCACGAATTCTTTTCGATAGCCTTCCCTTATCTTGTGGCCTGCAACCTCGGGAGCCCTGCTCGACGTGCCGGTCCACGACCTGCTTGCTGTCTTCGACCAAACAACACGCCTAGACTCTCTTGATATTCAAGTCTTTTGTGATTGCGCGGCGAACGCATCGACGTGGTGCATCATCCGGTCGAGCACGGCGTCGTCTGTGTAGGGGTTGAGCAGAATGACCCGCAGCCAGCGAGCACTCCGATAGAGGGGCAGCGACACGAAGATGCCCGCCTCACGGAGCAGCGTCTCCTGCAATTCGCTGTTCCAATCGTCCCATTCGTCCGGCGAAATCCAGCCGGGGCAGCCACGGAAGCAGACGATGTTCGTCTCGGGGTGGCTGGCCAGTTCGAGGTAGGGACGTCGCTCGACCTCTTCGGACAGGCGCGCCGCCAGTCGATAGCCGTGGTCGACCAGTTCTCCG
This sequence comes from uncultured Chloroflexia bacterium, assembly GCA_963785465.1. GTDB lineage: Bacteria > Chloroflexota > Chloroflexia > Thermomicrobiales > Thermomicrobiaceae > CALAGB01. The sequence continues at coordinate 15,864 of CAWAVM010000009.1, forward strand.
AAGCCGCGTCGTCCGATGTGCTGTAGTGCCAGCCAGAGTTTCAGGACGTCCGCGTGACGTGTCCCTTGCACGCCAATCTCGCCCAGGTTGATGAACCCTTCAGCGGCTCGAGTGTAGGAGGCCGAAATTCGGAAGGCGCGATCGAGCACTGAATAGTCGCGGAAGAGGGCCATGGCGCAGGTCTTGGTCACATATAGCCACTTCTGCGGGTTGAAGGTAATCGAGTCGGCCCATTCAATGCCGTTCAGCCGCTCCCGTTCGGTCTCCGAGAAGATGGCCGCGCCACCATAGGCCGCATCGACGTGAAACCAGAGTTCCGTCGCCTGGGCGATCTGAGCGATCTCCAGCAGTGGATCGATGTTTCCGGTGGTCGTCGTTCCAACTGTCGCTACCACGGCAAATGGTGCCAACCCGGCGTACCGAGCCTGTTCGATACGATCGCGCAGAATGCGGGGGATCATCCTCGACTCGGCATCCGTGTCGACAGGAATGACCGCGTCGCTGCCCAATCCCAGTATCATGGCCGCCTTCTGCAGCGACATGTGCGCAACGTCGGAGGCGAAGAGGACCGGATGGCGGTCGAGCCCGACGATGCCTCGCTCGCGCGCGTCGAAGGCGACGTTGCGCGCCACGGTCAGCGCTTCCAGATTGGCGATGCCACCTGCACCGGTTAGCACTCCCCCGGAGCTCTCGCCGAGTCCGAATAGCTTGCTGAACTCCCGTAGCAAGCGATGCTCGAGACGTGAAAAAGAGGGAGACATTTCGAGTGTGAACATGTTGTTGTTCAGCGACGCTGTAACCAGCTCGCCGAGCATCGAGATTGTCGTCGGCATCGAGTCCATATGCCCGATAAAACCGGGATTTGCGGTGTTCATCGAGCCTCGAACGAGAAGGTCGAGACCGGCCATGATCTCATCGATCTCGGTCGGTTCCTCCGGTATGTCGATGATCTCGGGCAACGGGCTGTCGGCCGGCATGGGCGTGTGCGAGGCAGCGCCGCAGAGGAAATCGAGCAGCTGACCCACGAAGCGATCGACCAATCGTTCGACGTCGGCGCGATTTTGTCCGGTCGGATCGATGAAGGCCGCTTTCGGAAGGTGAGTGTTCGGATCGATCAACAAGTATCTCCCTGATCATTTAGTGCGGGTTTCTCGAGTACGGCCCAGATCGTCACGAAGCGCTGCTCCTCGGCGTTGCGCCACATGTTCCCGATTGCCTCGTCGCAGTACTCAGGCATGGTAAAGGCCGTCATAGGCGGCAGCGGTGGTTTCCCCGGATTGCTGCCGATGCGAGCCTTCGCCCACGACCGAATCAGATCGCTCGCATCGAGCCAATGCACCTCGCCGAAGCCGACGGATGTCAGTGCCTCTCGTGCTTCATCCGGACGCTGTAGAAAGCTCTCGCTCGGATCGACAGCCCAGGGAGTCGGATAACGGACTGGCTCGACTGGACCTTGCATCACTTCTTGCATGGCGAGGCGGCCACCCGGTCGCAGCACGCGATAGAGCTCCCGTGCGAGTCCTGATTTGTCAGGAATGTTCATGGCTGCGTTCTGAAGCAGCACGGCGTCGACGCCTTCTTCTCGGATTGGGAGGTCGAGTGCGTCACCACAGACGAACCGGACGAGATCGCCAGAGCCGATCATCTGTGTGAATTTCGCACCGGCCAAGCAGAATTCGACCGAGCTATCGAGGACCGTGACACGCAGACCGAACTCGCGCGCCAGTGTTCGGGCCGGACCGCCAATGCCACCACCGATGTCGAGCACGTGTGCGCCGGCCGGAAATTCGGCGAGTCCCATCAGCTTGCGCGTCGCCCAGGTCCCGCCGTTGTGAAACTGGTCGATTGGCGCCAGATCGCGCTCGGTCAGCGCTTCGAGATCCTTCCCGGCCGTGCGCAGCGTCTCCAAGATATGGTCGGTCAGCGAGGAGGGTGAAGAGCTTGTCATCTGATTGCGTTCTCTCCCAGTACGTCCGGCTGCATGGCGGGATCACGAGCACCGTCTGACGGGCTGCCGTCAGAATAGTCGACTCGACTGAGGAGCGAAAGGCTCGACCGGTGCGTCGGTTGGGCCAATGTGCGACTCCACGCGATGCGCCCGCTAATTGAAGCTGACCACGCCGAAGCTGGTTGTGGAGTTCGCATCGCACGGTGAGGCCGAGCCAGGGTAGATCGACACGCTTACGCCGAAACAAGCTGTGGGCGTGCATGGATGGCCCTCAGCAGACGGGGCCGACGATTACCCGACGGCGCGCACGGAACATGAGAGTGGATCGCCTTGAGCCGCATGGGATACATCTGCCGACTGGATGCGACTACGCGGTTGAGGCTTGCACCCACCCGTGCTCCATGGCAGCGATAACACCCGACATAGTTGATCGTCCACTTGCGGCCGCGATCGCGGCGATCACCAGTGCGGCTGGGGCCAGCGGCAGGAGTGCCAGCCGCGGGTCGCGCAGTTGATCGGAAACCATTCCAATTAGACTCAGTAAACGGCCACAGTGGACGTGTCACGCTGAGTAGTGAACTAACGTGAAGGTGTCATTCCGAGCGAAGCGAGGAATCTCTTCGTTTGGCGTGAGCGTGAGAGATTCTTCGGCTGCGGCCTCAGAATGACTCCTGGCAAATCCACTGTGGTTGCCTGCTCAGTCCGCCCGAGCCTCGCTGCCGATGGCGCATTATTGCGGTCATCGGTTTTGGCGTCATCTGCGCCTAACCCCCAGAATTCGCGGTGAACGTGGTTCTACGGACGCTGTTGTTGTCAGCGATAGTTCGAAATGGCCTGTGAATCGACATGGAACCTTGCACATCGATGATCGCCCGAATGTACTTGCCGCTGGCCCGGCCGTGCTACAGTAGCGCCCTTGGCGGTGGACACCCGTTACCCATAGTCCCCATCTGCACATCGCGGACGGTGAAGGGAGCAATGAGTTGGTGGCAGAGGATCGGCACGAACAAACGGCGGCGCTCACCGAGCGCGCCGAGCGGACACTGCGCGGGTGCACTCGCTTCCTCACCCAGCACGGCCTGCGTTCACCGCGCGAGATCCTGCGGGAGCTGGCCGAGGCGGCCGACCCCGATCTGGCCCCCGATCGCTACGGCAAGGGCGAACTGATCAACGGATTCGAAGCGCAGATCGCCGAGTTGCTGGGGAAAGAGGCGGCGGTCTTTCTACCGAGCGGTACGTTGGCGCAGCAGATCGCGCTCCGGATCTGGTCGGAACGCCGGGGAAGCCCCAATATCGCAATGCACCCCAGGAACCATCTCGATCTCCATGAGGGCTACGCGTATCAGCGGCTGCACGGCCTGCGCGGGATCGCGGTCGGCGACCCTGATCAGCTGCTGACGCTCGATGATCTGCAGTCGGTCGCCGAGCCGCTCGCCGTGCTCCTGCTGGAGCTGCCCCAACGCGAGATCGGGGGCCAGCTGCCAGCCTGGGACGACCTCCTCGCTCAGACCGACTGGGCGCATGCGCGCGGTGCCGCCACCCATATGGACGGCGCCCGGCTCTGGGAGTCCGGTCCGTATTATGGGCGGACCTATGCCGAGATCGCCGCGCCGTTCGATTCGGTCTACGTCTCGTTCTATAAGGGATTGGGCGGGCTGACCGGCGCCGCGTTGGCGGGCCCAGCGGATGTGATCGCCGAGGCGCGCGTCTGGCAGCACCGGCAGGGTGGCCGGCTCCTCCAGCTTTTTCCGTACGTGCTATCGGCTCGGCTCGGACTCGAACGGCGGCTGGGAAGAATGGCTGACTATCACCGCCGGGCGGTCGAGATTGCGTCCGATCTCGCGGTGTTTCCACAGATCGCGATCGTGCCCAACCCGCCGCAGACGAACATGATGCATCTCTACCTCCGGGGCGACCGCGACCGGCTGGTAGCCGCCGCCATCGAGGTCGCCGAGGAGACCGGTATCGGCGTCTTGCGCTCACTGTCACCGACGCCGCTACCCGGCTATCAGAAGTGGGAGTTCACCGTCGGCGACGCTACCCTGGCGCTGAGCCGCGAGGAGATCACGGCAACGATCGGGGCGCTGCTGGAGCGGGCCGGGAGCTAGCCCGGCTTGGTGGTCAGGCGACGCGTGGGCGCCACCGATACGTCACGAGTCAAGAAGAGCGGGATCGGATCGTACAGAGTGCAGGTCGACCCGCAACATCGCTGCATGTACCTCGAACTATGTCGGCCGGTGGGCTGTGGCCTGGAAACAAGATGACAGGAGATTGAACCTCCTGTCATCAACTAGTCGCATACGTGATTACGGCGCGATATCGTTCGGCGTGTTGTCATACACGTTCCCGCCAGGGCCAGCCGTCACCCCATTCACAGTACCACTATCGTTGAAGATCCCCCCACCGTCTGTCGCGGTGTTGTGATCGATCGTGGTGCCGCCAGTAATCACCAACGTACCGTGGAAGTTCCGGATCCCCCCGCCGTCATCCGTGGCCTGGTTGTAGCTGATGCTGCTATTTCCTATCGTCACAGTGTTGTTACCGTTGTTGTCGATACCCCCACCATGGGCAGCCCTGTTGCCGGTAACGCGGCTGCCGGTGATCGTTACCGTGCCATCATTCTGGGTATAGATCCCCCCACCGTAGGTAGTAGCGCTGTTGCCCGCAACGCGACTGTCGGTGATCGCCACCGTACCGCCATTGTTCAAAACTCCCCCGCCCAAGTAAGCGCTATTGCCAAAGACCGTGCTGCCGCCGTTGATCGTCACTTGGCCAAAATTGTTGACAATTGCCCCGCCGTCCGTCGCGGTGTTGTGGTGGATCGTGCTGCCCTGCGTAATCGTCAGCGTACCTTGGGAGTTCCGAATGCCCCCACCCCCGGTCGTTGCTTGATTGTTGTCGATACTGCTGCCTTTTATTGTCACGGTGCCAGTACCGTTGTCAATCCCGGCACCGTAGTCAGCGCTGTTGTCGGTGATCTGGCTCCCATTAATCGTCACCGTACCACCAGCGGCGTTGTAGATCCCCCCACCAACGGCAGCGCTGTTGTCGGCAATGCGACTGGCAGTGATCGTCACGGTACCACCATTGTTGGAGAGTGCCCCGCCCTCTTCCCCCGCTTCGTTATGGCCGAACGTGCTATCGGTGATCATCACCGTACCACCATCGTTGTAGATCCCCCCGCCGTGGGCAGCGCTGTTGCCGTCGACGCGGCTGTTGCCGATCGTCACCTTACTACTGTCGCCGCTGAAGATCCCCCCGCCATAACCAGCGCTGTTCTTCTCGATCAGGCTGCCGCTGATCGTCGCCTCGGCCAGACTGTGGTTGAAGATCCCCCCGCCTTCCTTCGTCGAAGAATTTTGCTCAACGCTGCTATTTCGGATTGTCACCACGCCGCCGTTGTAGATCCCGCCGCCATAGGGAGCGCTGTTCCCCGTGATCAGACTGTTACTGATCGTCAAAGCGCCAGAGTTGAGGATCCCTCCGCCGGCAGTAGCGCTCTTACCCTCGGTGATCGTCAGGCCTTCCAGCCTCACCATCACTCCGCTGTCAACCGTGAGCACGGTCCCCGCCTGCTGCCCGTCCAGCGTAGCCTCCGAACTCTCGCTCTGCCGCCCCCGCAGCCCCAGGCCCGTCGGCGAAAATCCCGTCAGCGTCAGATCCTTGTCGATCTCTGTCGTCCCGTCGCATGTTCCTTGCACCAGCAGCGTGTCGCCCGACTGCGCCGCATCCACCGCATCTTGGAGACTTGTGTAGTGTCGGCCGAAGGTGGCGGTCAGCACCGATCGGCCCCACAGGCCTCCGAATCGGGAGGCCGGGCCGTTTGATTGATCGCTTAGCACGTTGACCTGACAGCCGGTCAGCGACGCCCCCGTCGCTGGCAGCGTGACCGCCAGCGACAGCACAGCCAGTGCCAACGCGGCGACGAATCGTACGATGACTCGACCACTCATCATCCTTCTCCTTCAGCTCGCCTGGTAATCCGTTCAATTGGAGGTCCCACGCCGCATCCGGTGGTCACGGTTGGTCCGCCAACCCGCATCCCACAACGGCCGAATGTCACCGTCGTACCTCAGAGACACGCACCACGTCAGACCATGACATCCCACTGCTACCGCAAGGTCTGCCGAGGATGATCCGGGAGTTTTAGACTTGTGCGTACGTCCATCTTACCATCGATGTATGGATGCGCAAGTCAAACTATTCGAGCTTATGCGTTCTGACAGGAGGTACCGCGACAAGAAATTCTTCCGTGCTACGCTGAGGAAATCTGAACGCCCGCAACGGTCGCCAGGAGAGTGTCTTGGAGACTATCGCCGCGACCGCCTTGTTCGCCATCCCCGCCTTGGCGGCCGCAGCCATCGTGGCCAATCAACGCTCCCTGTTGGCAATGGCGAAATGGGGCTCGAATCAGTCTCCGGAGTTCCTCCGGATGCTTGGCTTTCCCACGGGGCAAACGCCGCACCAATCAACAGTGGCCCGGCTGTTTCGGCGCCTCGATCCTGCTACGGCGATCGTCGTTCTCCGGACGCTGAGGTAATCGGTGATCGCCCGAATGTACTTGCCGCCGGCCTGGCCGTGCTAGAGTACCGCCCATGGCGGCGGACACCCTTACCGGTAGTTTCCATCTGCACGGCACGGACTGCAAGGTAGTGCATTCGACGCTGCATACTATTGGCTACTATCAGTTCGTTAACGCGTCTGTTGTGGCGGCGTTCGCGGCGGGAGACCGCGCGAAGCTCAACGCAGCTCTCGCCCTAATCCGAAAAATGCTGAAGTCCGGGATATTGGAGTATGGCGGAGACGATTAATGAGCATTTACCGATTCGATCCTCTTGAGAAGTACGAGTGCGCTGTTCCGATTGACACTGATGAGTACGAAATTCTCGCTTCTCTCGGCGGGAGTTCCCGTCTGAATGACTGGAAACCCGTGTCGATGAAGCGTCTTACCGAGGACGATCATGGTCGCCCCCTTCGCCAGTCGGACTTTCCTAGCATGGGGCTATATATACCTCTGTTTCGCCGTCGCGCGGCTGACGCCCTACGTGACTTTTTGGCGCCCTTTGGGGAACTGCTGCCGCTCGACTATACGGACGGTGAGCTCTTCGTGCTAAATGTCACGCGCGTCATCGATGCCCTCGATATGGAGCGTTCAGACGTTGTAATGTTCCCGGGTGGAACTGACATCATGATGGTCAGGCGCTTCGTATTTCGGCCTGAGGTGGTGCACGGCGTCCACGTCTTCAAGGTTCCGCAAATTGAGACGGTCTTCGTAGACGAGGAGTTTGTGGACTTAGTGAAGCAATCGGGCCTCGAAGGGGCCGGTTTCAAGCGCTTGTGGACCTATGAGCTAGATCACGTTTCCGACACGAACTCAGCACGTTAGCGTGGATCGTGCCAATGCTGCAGCCCACCGACCTCCTTCGCGCCGACGGCCCGTGATGCTATTTCGTGCGCGCGTCAACCGACGCGTTCGATGCCTATGTCCGTCCGATCGTGCGGGAACAAGCGGTTGGAACGCAGCCAGCCGTTGTACGGGTGCTGCAGGGGCGGCGGGGCGAGACTCCGGCAGGCGCGTTGCAGGAATGGGCCGCCGCTCTGCAGTTCCCCTACGACTTTGGCCGGAAATGGAATATGGGCCACAACATGGCGGCTTTGGACGACTATCTGATCGACCTTAACTGGCTGCCGCACACCGGCTTCGTCTTCTTTGTGCCGGACTTCGATCTGGTCCTGCGGCAGTTTCCGCCGCAGCGGCAGGAGTTCATTGAGATCCTGAAGCGGGTGGCGGAGCACTGGCGAACGCGTGGAGCGGGCAGTGCGGACACGCAGGGCATCCCCTTCACGGTCGTCTTCCAGGCGGAGTCGGAACTCGCCAGCTTCGCATGGTCGGTGCTGCGAGATGCGGGAGCAAACCCGGTCGAGGCGCGGTTGCCAGAGCGGTTGGGCGAAGAGCGTTCATAGCGTATTCACGGCGGCTGTTGCACTCAAGTACCCGACGAGGGATCACCTGAGAACATGAGGTGGCACGCTCACCGGCAGCACCAGCTACGATGCCTTCGGGGCGGTGCGAGCGCAGACCGGGTCGTCGCTTGCCCTGGGCTACACCGGTGAGCTGACCGATCCCACCACCGGCTTCATCGATCTGCGAGCGCGGCGGATCGGCGCGGGCAGACTGGTTGGCCATCGGCGGATTTGTCATCGTCCTGTTGATCTTAGCGATCTGCACATTGGATGAAGCCTGACGTGGCGAGATTCGACACCTGCATGGGATCATCTGGGCCTATGGCTCCGCCGCGGCGGCGGGAGCCTGGACGGGCAGTGCTACGGCAATCCGTGACGCGGCTCAGGCCATTCCGGCGATCCCGAAAGCGAATGTCCCATGTTCGGAGTCGACATCAAAGCGGGGGGCGTCAGTAAGCGGGCAGCCCGCATTACCGATTCCGCCGCTTCCGGATAAGGGCTGTTTCAAGCTATCTACAGCGCGGAACTATCGAGAGAATCTCAAATGTCTGACGGACAAGAGCCCGCCCTCAAACATTGAGGCTCACCATATCTGCCCGAAGAAATTTGCGGACTACTTCTTGTCACATGGCGTGAATCTCAACGATCCGAGGTTCCTGGTATGGCTTGAGGACCAAGAGCATAACGCGTTAACGCCTGAGTGGCAGGCGGCATAGCCAAGATTTATCGATGCTAATCCTGATGCAACTCCTGAGCAGATCCTTGAACAAGGTCGCACTCTCGCCGCAAAGTTTGGTCTCACACTCAACTACTGATTGAGAGAGGCGGTAGGTATGGATTGCGAATGTGATAGTGAAGCCATGGAAGAGTTTGCAACCTTCCGCGATCCACTGGCAGACCCTCCGCTCCGCGTAAAGATGGAAACAACCTGGGAGATGGTGTGGCAACTAACGCGGGGAGAGATCAGGAGCTATCATCCCACCGTCGTTCGATGGGAGTCCGGACGTGATCTCCAAGACGTTATCTGGACGACGTTTGCGATTCCAGTGATCGTAAATGAACGTGTGGTGAGCCTGCTGCAGGAGAATGACTTAACGGGCTGGTCCACCTATCCCATCGTGCTGAGTGGCAAAGATGGATCTGTGATCTCGGGATTTCATGGGCTCGCCATTACGGGGCGGTGTGGGGCAGTGGATTGGTCGCAAAGCCAGCGGGTGATGAAGGAATATCCGGCCGGACTCTTTCCAATATGGCGTGGTCCGCGCATCCGTGATTGGGACGGGTCCGACCTATTCATGTCGAACGACGCAAGAGCCGGCTACAAATTCGTGACGACTCGCGTCAGAACCGCTTTTCAAGAGGCTCGTGTGTTGAACGTCGCGTTCGACTCAGTGGAGAGACTCGAGATCGATGCAGTACCGTCGGACGGATGACCACAAACATGTAGCTTTAGAGCATTCTGCCTGTACGGGTTCGCGATGAGCGCTAATGCGCGGACCGACGGTCACTCCGAGCGCGTTATACACCAGTTCTCGGCCTATGCGATCGTGCGACGAAAGTGGATTGAGCCAGTGGGAAAACGCCACGTGATGACAGATCGCGAGGAAATAGAGTCCGCGCTAGAAGAACTCCGAAGCTTTTCAGAATGTCTAGTGAAAGACGTGCAGTTTTCCGATTATCAAACCACGCTCACCGTTGACGTTGACTACACGTGGGATGCCCAGGGGAAAGTCAGGGAAGATGTTGATATAGCGCCCATGATATTTCGCCTCACGTTTGCGCCCGTCCTTGAAGTGCGCTTCCAAAGTGGCCTTAATGACTACCAACTCGCACATATGGATGAGCTGAATTGGGGTATGAATGAAATTGCTGAAGTGCGATTTGCGGAAGATGACGGCGAGATAAGCGCATACGCGACACACGGTATTCCGGTGCATAAGCTCACTTTTCTTTGGTCGTGGGGCAAACACAACAACACGAAATCGCGAAGGATTGATGTGGTCTTCTCAACCTTGAGCGTCCAGCGTGTGTCATGACCATGACCGACCTGATGACTCGGCGGTGCGGGACTTCTGACGGCTCGAAGGACGTCTCAGCGCCCATGGTTTGCTGAACAGCCGCACTCAGCCTTCTTGGATGACACGCGGTACCGCGTCGGCAGGAATATGTAGACGCGGTGTGCAGGTCGAGCCGCTACGGCGTGGGCGGCAACCGGCCACCGAGCCAGCCGGGAACCGCTACCTCAGCCGGCCTTGCGCAGTGCGAGGACGCCGCCGGTGATCGTCCAGGCGACGACGAGGAGCCCAAACGCCGGCGCGATCTTCGGGACCAGCGGCCCCATGCTGGTCACCGGGATGATCGGACCCGTCAGGGGAATGGCAAAGGAGAAGAGCGCGAAGCCGATCCCGCCGAGCAGGCCGAGCAGACCGATGAGCCGGTTGCCCAGGCTACCGGCTCGCCCGAGAACCCACGCAACGCCAGCGAGCGAGACAGCCCATACGCCGTCGTACGTCTCAACGACGTCCTTGAGCCAGAAGGCCCAACTCTTGTGTGAGTTGGCGAGGCTGTCGTGCCCGAAGCCCAGCAACAGGTGCACGAGCATCGCCAGCACACCAAAGGAGGCGATCGGCAGGGCCACCTTCAGCACGCGTCGAGCCGAGGTGGGCAGACCCGTGAGGCTCGACATCTGGACCAAGAAGACGACGAACAGCACGTAGCTGGTGAGCAGTAGCGCGTGGGCGGGCCACCACCTGGCTTGGCCCGTCTGCACGTAGGCGACCTCGGCCATGCTTGTGGCGTTGGGATCGTGGGGATGGAGAGCCAGCCCGGCGAACAGGACCACCCCGGTGGCGATCAGCACCAGAGCACTGGATCTCGACGGACGGTCGCCCGTCATGACGGGAAGTACAGCTGGGTGGGTCGCCTCCATAGTTCCGGCCTCTCTGATCCGTGCGTGTCGCAAATTCATTGAGCAGCACTCAGTGATCGTTTGGGTCGCGTGCCAGACCCTACCAAGTAGGGCTCATGCATTGGGTGCGTGCCAAGGTTTAGACGGCGAGGTTCTCCATCACGAGCAAGGCGTGCGTGGACTTCCGCCTCGACGTTCGTAAAGCCGCCACCTCGGAAGAGCGTCGGAAGATGTCTTGCTCGGCGCAGGTCCGGCCCGTGGCCTCCGACAAACGATTGGAATACGTCGAACAGGGTGTCCCATGCAAGATGGGCTGGCTCGCAGTATGCGCTCAAGATGTCGATGTGAACGCTGGTCAGGCCACGCTGGGCTACGATCTGTTTCGCCATCGAGACAAAGCGAGGCTCAAGATCGAGTCCTATGACCTTCCCATCAGGTCCGACTCGCTCGCCTCGTAAGTCGAGAACACCGATCGGGCCGCAGCCAACGTCGGTCACTCGCTGGCCTGGTGGCATATTGATTTGATCCATCAGCCAACGAGCTTCTGGCTCGAGATTCTTGGCTTGTGTGAGGAGTCTTTGACGCTCATGGAGGGACACCCCGAGAACGTCTCTATACTGGGGACGCTGCGTGTCACTCGTCACGGCCAATCTCCAAGTCACGCGATAGTCGATGTAATATTGAGTTAGAGAGCCACCAGGGATATTCATTAGCTTAAGAGGATAATGATTTATGGCTCCGAAGTCAAGCCGTTCCTACAATTCACCACGGAGAGCCGAAGCTGCCCGTGAGACCCGCCGCGCAGTTCTTGCGGCGGCGCGGCAGCAGTTTGTCGAAAACGGCTATGCTCACACGACGCTTGCGGCCATTGCTGAGGCAGCCGGAGTCTCGGTAGCAACAGTCAAGCTCGTGGGGGGCACGAAGCCAAACCTGCTGGTGGCGGCCATCCAGGCAGAGGTGCGGCGCGACGACGATTCTGTCCCGCTTGTCGAGCAGCAGTGGTGGCGGGAACTTCTGGCTGATCCCGATTCCCACGGAATGCTAAAGAAGTTTGCCTCGGCGGTTGCATTGGCAATTGAGCGTCAGTCGAACCTCTTCGCGGTCGTCTGGCAGGCTGCGGCGAGTGAGCCCGAGATCGCTTCACTCGATCATCGAGCAAGACAAGGCCGCTGGAATGATCTGCGACAGGTGGCACAGGCGCTGGCGGAGCGAGGCGCGCTTCGTCCGGGTCTCGACCTGGACACGGCCACCGACATTATCTGGGCGCTGGCCTCGCCGCAGCTCTACCGGTTACTCACTGCGGATCGAGGTTGGTCGACGACCTATTGGGAGGCGTGGCTGTGTGATAGCCTGACAAGCCAGCTCCTCACGCCGCATCCTTTTCCGCCCGATCCGTCATTGCCGACGTAGCGGCGCGTTCTCCAGACCGGCTATCTGCGCGAGTAGTGTGTCGTCGTAAGGGCATCACACAGGTAGATGTCTCTTTGACCTCGTTCTTTTGAACTCTCCGGAACCGTCTCCGAGCAGTTGTTTCCGCCAATAACGACAGAAGAACAGAAGCGCCGTCGGAGAAGCATGTTCGACCAGTTTCTGTCCAGAATTGCTGATTCTCACAATCGCGTCTCGAAATCTCCGTTTTGCTTCTTGATATCGTCGCTGACTTTTGAGGCGATGGCTGTATGCCAATCTGCTGTACCCGCGTCTTGACTGACGACCGAGGTCTGTTCCAGCAGCGGGACGTCCTGATTCGCCATGGTGTGCGCGGTTGGGCGGAGCAACCCCACGGTGATACGAGGGTGCCACCAGCCGGAAACGGACCCCCGGCGGTATTGATTCAAACTATCGTGCCGCGTCGTCTCGCCCTGATTGCAGAAGCTACGTTCTTCGGATTTGAAAATATAAGCACCGGCCGGCCGGTTACACGTCTGGCACGCTCGCCGATACCGAGGCGTCGACCACCGGTTCATAGGGTGTCCAGGGCTGCCAGCTGAATCGCTCGCGGAAGCGATCGAGCAGATTCAGCACCGGTCTCGCCAGTAGCAGAATCAGGAGGACGTTCCCGATTGCCCGGAAAAGATCATAGACGAGCGACGTCACGAGGTAGAAATGGACATATGTGTGTATGGTCTGCCACAGATTCATCCCCGGAACCCAGTAGAGTCCAACCTGCTGTTGCAGGCCGGGTGCAGCGAAGGGCCATTCCCAGAGATTCATGATCGCGCCGAACAGGAAACCCCAACCCCCACCGAAGAGGGCTAACAGCACGAGTTCGCGCTTCGATCCGGTCCGGGGCAGCAGTCCGGCGGTGAGTCCGATCCAGCCGGCACCCAACATCTGGAATGGGAGCCAGGGTCCGATTCCGCCGGTGATGAAGGCCGAGACGAAGAGCGTCAACGCTCCCATCAGGAATCCGAAATCGGCACCGTAGGCGAAGCCGGTCAGGATGATCAGCAAGAAAATCGGTGACGCCCCGAGCAGACTCGGGATCAGCCTGAGCGCGGCGTCGGTTGCCACCAGAACCCCGAGCAGTGCCACCAGCTTTGATTCTGACGCTCCCGGACCACTCGTCGATTGCTGGATCTGGACCAGAATCGTCAGCAGACAGATCCCGCTGAGCAGTGCGAAAAGGAGCGGAACCTCGATGCCGCGCTGACTGAGTCGATCTTGTTGCCCCGCCAATGGGAGCAGAAAGGGATAGAGGATCGTCAGCCCACCGACAATACTGGCCAGGAGAACGAGGAAGGAAGGTCTGCGGCGCCCGGTCATCTGAGCAATTCGTGACGCATGAGCTGGACTGGCTGCACCGCGTGCTGGGGCGAGATGCCACCGAAAACCTCCGGATGCAGGATCTCCGCCAGAATCTCGATGCCATTGATCAATCGCGGTCCCGGCCGATTGAAATAGCCCGAGCCGTCGACCGCGAAGACGAGTTCGTGCTGCACGGCCGGAATCATGTCCAGTCGAGGAAGCTCGCGCAGCTTTTCAGCTTCGGCGACGGTGTGGGCCAGGTCATTGCCGCATGGCATCAGTACCAGTATGTCGGGCGCGGCGGCGATGACCTGCTCCCAGTTGACGCAGACGGAACGCCCACCAGCACTCCCGAGCATGTCGCTCCCGCCGGCCAGTTGCACCATCTCCGGTACCCAATGACCGCCGACCATGAGCGGATCAAGCCATTCGAGACAGACCACGCGCCGTGATGAACTGGCGGCATCGCTGATCTTCTTTCCGATCCAGTCGATTCGGTGTTTCAATGCTTGGATGACCGCTTCGGCGACTCGTTCGCGACCGGTCGCAACTCCGACGGCGCGGAACGAATCGAGAACGCCAGCCATCGTGGTTGGCTCGATCGAGAGCACCTGTGGTGTACGTTTCATCGTGCGTGCGATCTCTAAGACATCCTGGTAGGAGACCGCGCAAACGGGGCAAAGCTCCTGGGTCAGGATGAGATCTGGCTCGAGTCGCATGAGGAGATCGACATCAAGCTCATAGATCGCTTCGCCCTGGCTGATCCGCTCCCTCACCAGCCGGTCGATCTCGGCGCTGTCGGTTACGTCCGCGGGCAGAACATTGCGAGTGATCTGTGCCTTCTGGAGAGCGGCCGGCGGATAGTCGCATTCGTGTGTGACGGCGACAATCTGCTCGCCCAATCCGAGTGAATAGCAGATCTCCGTGATGCTTGGGAGCAGCGAGACGATCCGCATTCTGGCATCCTTTCAGTGGATGAAACCGGGGCACCTGTACGCAATCATACTGTAGCCCGGCGCCGATACGGGATGAGGTTCCGCCTCATTTAGATGTTCGAACTTGATAAAGAGGACAACGAAGTTCATGAATGAATCTCTTCTGGAGAGACTAAACGCGGCAACCCTTTCGCCCCGCATTCTGACTGTTTACGCGCATCCTGACGACGAAAGCTTCGGTCCAGCTGCTGTGCTGGCCAAGTACGCACGACGCGGATCAGTCATTCACGGGGTATTCGCGACACGAGGCGAGCAAGGCGAGCCAGTCGATAGCCTTCGTGTCACGGGCCCGGCCCTGGCGCTGATGCGCGAAGAGGATCTGCGCGACGCCGTAGCAGTTATCGGCTATGCCGGGATCGAACTGCTCGGCTACGAGGACGGCGCGTTGTCGAATGCACCGGAAGATCAGCTCGAAGCCTTGATCCTCGCGGCGATCAATCGTTATCTTCCCGAGATCGTCTTCACATTTGGCCCGGGTGGTATTACCGGCCATCCCGATCACCAGATTATCTCGCGGGTGACGACGTCGGCGTTTCACCGGGCGCGGGCGGAAGGTGTCGCTCTACGGGAACTGTATTACGACGCCGTCCGTCCGGATCGCGCGCGTCAGTTTGGCCTGGATGGGCTACCTGATGGTCATCCCAATACCTGGATCGACGTCAGCCGCACCGCGGCGGTCAAGCTGGAGGCGTTGAGCTTTCATGCGCGGCACATCAAGGACGCTCAGGAGCGCTCGAAACAACTGGTCGAGGAACCGGAGACGGTGACGACTCTCTATCGCGCCTGGCCGGAGGTGCCGTCCGAGCTGCGACTGACCAGCCTGCTGACCGGCGATCAGGACTAGAAAGCGGCTGTTGGCCGTGAAGGAGGACGAGCTTATGGAATTCCAGATCATCCATAACCCAGCCAATGTTCATGCGACGTCTGGTTACTCGCATGCGGTGCGAATGGGCGATCTGCTCTTTGTGTCGGGCCAGGTGGCTCAGAATCAGCAGGGGGAGATCGTCGGAAAGGGAGACGCAAGGGCACAGACCGAGCAGATTTACCGGAATCTGCAGGCCGTGCTGGAAGCCTCTGGATCGAGTCTCGATCGCGTCGGCAAGATCACGGTTCTGACCACCAGTCTCGATCATCTTTCTGCAATTCGCGAGGTGCGCGATCAGGTCTTTGGCCCAATCGGTCACGTGCCTGCGAGCACGCTGGCGGTGATCAGTAGCCTGGCGCACCCAGATTACCTGGTCGAGATCGAGGCGATCGCGGCACTTGGTTAGGCCCGCTCAGGGTTTGTTGGCGAAGTGCCCGTGAACGTGCGATGGATGAAAGATCATCAGCACGCGCTCTTTCGGATCGCGGGCAGCCGTGTAGGGCTCTGCTCGTTCGGCGCCGATGTAGCGTGTCGCGATCCTGAATAGCGCGTCCCGTATTTGCTCAGGCTCGCGCCTCAGTTCGATGTGTCCACGCATTTCGACGTAGCGATAGCCGTTCTCTGGATCGTTGACGACCAAAGCCGCCCGACCGTCCTGGGCCAGATTGCGGGCCTTGCGCGTACTGGCGGGCGTGATCATATGGAGGTCGTCTCCTACTCGCCGGTACCACATGACGGTCATCTGCGGAGTTCCATCCGGTAAAAGCGTTGCCAGCGACGCGAATGCCGGTAGATCGAGCAACTCACATTCGGCTGAAGAAAACATTCTGATCACGTTCCTTTCCTGAACGCTCAACGAAGTTGGTCGTGCTGTCAGCATAACGCGACCGGAAAGAGTACGATTCCGGGCGCCTCCTCTTGCCAGATCAAATCGAGGCTGCTATATTACGAGACGAGACCGTATCGTTTCGTAATTGGGAGATGCTGAATGGAACGGAAGCCTTACGAGCGCAGATGGTGGGCGTTGATCGTTCTCTGCGCGAGCCTGTTGATCATCGGACTCGACAATACCGTGCTCAACGTCGCGTTGCCAACCCTGGTGCGCGATCTCTCGGCAACAGCCAGCGAGCTGCAATGGATCGTCGACTCCTACGTCCTGGTCTTCGCCGGAATATTACTGACCGCCGGGAGCCTGGGCGATCGGTTCGGACGCAAGCGAGCGCTCAACTTTGGCATGTTGATCTTCGTGATCGGCTCCTTTTTCTCGGCCTACTCCGGGACAGGTGCCCAGTTGATCGCTAGCCGTGCCCTGATGGGCTTCGGTGGCGCGTTTATCATGCCCTCCACCCTATCGATCCTGACCAACATCTTCCCGCCAAAGGAGCGCGGTCGGGCCATCGCTATCTGGACGGCCACTGCTGGTGTTGCAATCCCACTCGGCCCGGTCCTTGGTGGTTGGCTGCTGGAACACTTTTGGTGGGGCTCGGTTTTCCTCATCAACGTTCCGATTGTCGTGATCGCTCTGATTGCCGGATTCTTCCTCTTGCCGGAATCGAAGGACCCCGAGCATTCTTCGCTGGATCCATTCGGTGCGGTCCTGTCGATCGCCGGGCTGGGCGTGCTCCTTTACGGCATTATCGAGGCACCGAACTATGGTTGGCTCAGTCTCCGCAGCTGGATAGCATTCCTGGCCGGTACGCTCCTGCTCGCGGCGTTCGCATACTGGGAATGGCGAAATCCGCGGCCGATGCTCAACACGCGATTCTTCCGCAATCCACGTTTCTCGGCTGCGAGCTTTTCGATCGCTCTGGTCTTTTTCGCGCTGTTCGGCTCGATGTTCTTCCTTACTCAGTACTTACAAGTCGTGCTGGGATACAGCACCCTGCAAGCGGGGATCCGTATCACTCCGGTCGCACTCGGCATCCTCATCGGTGCGCCGGCGAGCGTTCGTCTAGTACGTATCCTCGGCTCAAAGCTGGTGGTGGCCGGCGGTCTGTCAATCGTCGCTATCGGGCTCTTCGTGATGTCACGGGCAACGCCGACGACCGGCTATGCCTTGATTGGATTCAGTATTCCGATCATCGGACTTGGAATGGGGCTCACCATGGCTCCGGCCACCGACTCGATCATGGGTTCGGTGCCGCGCGAGAACGCCGGGGTCGGGTCCGCGGTCAACGACACAACCCGTCAGGTCGGCGGTGCGCTCGGGGTCGCAGTGCTTGGCAGCGTGCTGTCGACGAGCTATAGCGGCCGGATAGGTGACATCGCCTCGGCTCTTCCGCAACCGCAAGCCTCGATGGTGCGTGATTCGATTGGCGCGGCCGCCCAGGTCGCACAGCGGGTTGGAGGATTTGACGGCAACCTTCTGATGTCCGGTGCAAATTCCGCTTTCATTCACGCGATGGATGTGACCCTGGTGACCGCGGCTGCTGTCGCGATGGTCGGCGCGCTGATCACACTCGCCTTCTTGCCATCACGAGAGCAGGTCGAGGAGTCAGAGCAGCTGCCGGAGGGTGTTCAAGTCGCGGAGATGAGCGGATCGTGACGACGAACGAGGGCGACTTGACACCACCCGCCGCGCGTCGACCAGGTCGGCCGCGCAGCGATCGGGCACGAAAGGCGATTCTGGACGCGACACTGCAACTCCTGCTGGAACAAGGGTTCGATGGGATGAGCATGGACGCCGTCGCGGCGCGAGCCGGAGCCGGGAAGGCAACGATCTACCGTCGCTGGTCGTCGAAGCAGGAACTGGTCGCCGCCGCATTGTCGTCCATCGACGACAATCTCCTGGTTCCCAATACTGGGAATACTCGAGACGATTTCATCGCCCTGGTGCGCGACTTCGCGCGGGCCACCACGTCAACGGTGTTAGGCCCGATGATCGGACGGGTGGCCGGTACCGCCGTCACCGATCCGGAGCTCATGGAGATCATCTGGAACCACCTGATTGCTCCGCGGCAGGAAATCGGCAGACATCTGTTGCGTCGCGGTATCGCCCGTGGGGACGTACGCCCGGACATCGACGTTGATCTGGTGATGAATATGGTAGCCGGAACGGCGGTCTTCACCATTCTCTTTCAGCGACTGGACGTAGCGAATCTCAGTGGTCGTCTCGAACCGCTAGTCGAGACTCTGTGGTCGGGCATTCGCGCCGTTCCCTCTTGAATGAGTTGCGCCCGCCGGAATGGCGGGCGCTGAGGAGGAGGGAAGGATTATGTCAGCGGGTCGGGGGACACGCTGAGATTTTGTGGTCTTTACGACGAGAAGAGGCCCACTGGAGTCCCTGACGGGTCACTGAAGAAAGCGAACCAGCCATTACCCGGGATCTCGGTCTTGCCAACCAACGTCTGCCCGCCAAGTTCATTGACTCGTGCCAGTGTTGCGTCGATGTCATCGGTGCCGACATAGACCTTAACGTCGCCGGCTTTGGTCATCTGGCCGTCGACGGGAGTGAGGCCGCCACCAAGACCGCCTTCCGCCTGGAACATGGCGTAGTTCATCTCCGGCATTTGCTGAACATTCCAGCCGAATAGCTCGTGGTAAAAGTGGCCAGATGCCTCCCGGTCCGTGGTCGCAAATTCGACGTGGACGATTTGGTGGTTTGACATGTGCGTCGCTCCTTTCAATGAGCGGCAACGATTAAGGTGTACGGACATCCTAGGACATATGTTCGTGTGTGTCAAGAGGGCACAATATTAACTTACAAAGATTAACGACGGTGGTTAGCTGCGCGACGTCAGTGTGTCAGCCAAAAGGACGATTGAAGGATCTCTTTGGAGTAGGTGCTGGATTCACTTGCGTCCGATGGCAAGCAGGTGAGGACTTGCCCCGAGCAGCGCGGGTTCGGCCTCGATCGATCGAATCGTCGTCAGAACGTGTTCCCGCCAATTCGGATCGCTCCACTGATCCTGCACCCGATTGATGAATCCGGCAGGGCCTTCCACTGCCAGCGTCTGCATATGGGTCAGCCCGGCCGAGGTGAACTCAATGCGGAGCTCTTCCGGTCGATGGAAATAGGCGGTAGTGAAGTAATGCTCGCGATTATTGGGATTGCGGTGCTGGCCGTTCCGCAGGTCGTCGTTCATGATGCCTCGGAACTCTGGGTCGATTATGAATCCTCGAACCAGTCCGTCGAGCGATGAGGCGAAGCGAGAGATTGCCGCGACAAAAATAAGCCCGCCGGGGCGTGTCACCCTGCCTGCCTCTCGTAAGGCTGCAACACGGTCGGCTCGATCGGTCAGGTGATAGAGGGGCCCGAACAGGATGGTGGCATCGACGCTGGACTCGGCGAGATCGATCTTGCGCGCGTCTCCTTGCCGGCAGGTCGCGATCGGCGTTTCGGGTTGTGCGGCCGAAACGGCCAGCGCCTGTTGCACGTGGAGTTCGACCGTGTCGATCAGATGCACCTCATAGCCGAGACGGGCGAGCCAGGCGGCATACACGCCAGGTCCGCCACCCACGTCACAGATCACGGCCGGCGGCGACGGGAGAAAGCGCTCGAGAATTTCCCGGGTTCGAGCCAGTTCCAGGCTGCCGTGCCCCGTTTCCAGACGTCCGGCTTCGACGCCCAGATCGTAATGGGCGAGTATCTCGGATGGAACGGGAGGCGGATCTGATTCAGACACGATGACCTCCAAAACGTGCCGCAATCGTGGGATTCAGAGCAGTCTACGGCCACGGACGGGATCGATGCAATCGAAGGTACGGCGGGCGCGCTGCCATTGGCCGGTTTAGAGCGCGGCGTTACTACTGGTCCTGGTCAAACGATTCTCTGCGTTGTTCATGATCACAGAATATCACGTACGCCGGAGGTGACAGAACCGTGAACCCGGGGGAACCTTTTGACCGCATCCGCCGTCTTCTTAACGATCGATGTCCTGAACCCGGGCCGTCGATGTAGTGGTGTGTTCGCGGGCCGGTGTAGCCGGTGAATTACAGAAGGGATCGGGATTTCGTTGGTGTTCATGAGACCTGAAGGTAGTCGGCGTGGGGTAGGGATGGCCGTCGTCGCCTTAGTGACGATTGGTTTTCTACTGACCGGTTGCTCGAGCCCGTGGACGAGCACGGCGTCACCCGAGCCACACGACGCGTTCAACTACGCGACATTTAGCTCTGTTGATCCGACCAGAGATCTTCATCCTGGCGACGAGCTTAACTTTACCTGGGAGCCAAAGTCGGAAGGTCAAGTTCGTGCGAAGGAGCCAAACGTTATCACGCTGCGCGCCGGTCTCTATGGACCGTTCGAGTCAGTAGATCAGCTGAAGACGCAGATGTCGCCAACCCGGATTCATGAGCTTGCGATGGGGTTGGACCTGAGCGGCGCGACCCTGCGCATTGATCCGGTACAAACTGATTCCTGGACGAACCAGATCTATACCAGCACGATGAAGCTTCCGGCAACGTTGCAGCCCGGCTTCTATTCGTTCGTCCGTTCGACGACGTCCAGTTTCAACAACAATTCAACAACCGGGGAGGCGCAAGCCGTTCTCCACGTCGTCGCTCCGTGAAATCGTTCGATCGCGCTATGAGTCCCGTCGTTCGTATACTGCCTGCATTGTTCGTACGAATCACTTCCCTACCTGGGTACACTCAAATGGATGGACGTGAGCGTCGACGAGGCAGAGAAAGCGGGATGATCGTGAGTTGCTACACGCGACATCTCGAGGAACCGATGCGCGCGGCTGGACTCGCGTTTGACCCCGCGGGCAAGCGCGAGGCGGACCGTAGAATACGCGCGAATCTCGGCATGGCGGCCGTTGGGTGTCCCGAAGTGTGGTCACGCCTGAAAAGTCTCTCGCCGGAGGATGTTCGCGATCTGCTCCGGGAGCCTGTGGAAGCGTAAACGTCTGTCTTCTGACTGGAGAGATGTCGGTCACTTTTGATCGGACATGTGCTGGGCGGCACCGTGCTCCGTTCGCTATGCTTGCCCGGCGATCCAGGTGCTGGAACCAGGCTCTATCTCCATCTCGGTGAGCAGAAGGGAGCGAATGTGAGCGATCTACCTGCCGCGTCGCGCATTTTGGTGGTCGGAGCGCACCCGGATGACCCCGATTTTGCCTGCGGTGGCACCGTTGCGCGATGGGTGGCGGCTGGGTCGGCCGTGCATTACGTGGTGGTGACGTCAGGCGACAAGGGGATGCCCGATCCGTCGCTCGATCCTTTCGTCTTTACGCGAACGCGAGAAGCCGAACAGCAGGCTTCGGCACGATTACTGGGTGTCGACGGCGTGAGCTTCCTCCGATTGACGGACGGTGAAGTCTTCGACACGCTCGATCTGAGACGCCGGCTCAGTGCCGAAATTCGTCGTTTCCAGCCTGACCTGATCGTGACGCACGACCCGCTGACGCGTATCTACCGCCAGCATCCAGATCATCGCGCCGTTGGCTTCGCCACGATCCATGCAGTCTTTCCGTCGATACGGCTGGCGACCTTCTTCCCAGAGCAAGCCGCCGCTGGTCTGTCGCCGCACTTTGTTGGGGCCATGCTCCTCTTTGGCAGCGAACGGCCCGATACTTTCGTGGACATCGCGCCGTCATTCGAGCGCAAGATCGAAGCACTGCAATGCCATGTGTCGCAGGTTTCGGCCTTTCCGGGCGGTCTCCACGATCGGATTCGACGGCGTGCCGCCGAAGCGGGTGCTCCGGCCGGGCTGGACCTGGCCGAGGCGTTCCTCGCCGTCACGCTCGAATAGATAGGTGCCCGTGAAACACGGATGCACCGCGCCTGGAAGGACGTGTCTCAGAGGTCTCGTCGCTGAGATACTCGCAGCAGGAAAGCCGCCCAACTGCGGTAGCCGGACCAGCGGCGCGCAATCGTCTCTACTTCCTGGATGCTTGGCTCATGGTCCAACTCGTAGGCCAACTGAACGGCGTTCGTGAACCGCCGCTCGCCGTGGGGAAGGAGATCTGGATGCCCGGCACCGCGGATCAGAGTAAACCCGCTGCCCCATGGTCCGATGCCGGGACTCTGTTCGAGCCAATCGCGAGCTTCCTCGACCGTTTTCGAGAGGAGCAGGTCCGCTTCGAAATCTCCGGCGATCCCACGCTCCGCGAGGGCATGTAGACGCTCTACCTTTATCACGGGGAGCCGCAACGTCTGCGCGTCGGACTCAGGGTCAAGTTCGAGGAGGTCGGCTGGACCAGGAAACGCCTGCCAGCGCTTACCCCTAACATCGAGTGTCGGGCCGAACGCCGCCGCGAGTCGCGCTTTGGCCCTCGCCGCCTGGGCGATGCTGATCCGCTGCCCGATGATTGCCCAGCAAAGGGCCTCGAATGGGCTGCCAAACAGCACCGGACGCAGACCAGGGAATTGCCTTTGAAATCCGCCGATCACCGGGTCATCGGTTCCGACACGGTCGTAGAAGGGTGTCGCGTCGATGCTGAGGCTGAAGATTCGCTTCACCAGTTTGGTTGCCTGAACATTGTCTGCGGCTTTGAGGTCGCGCCCGTCGATAGTCAGTCTCAAATGATGAGTTGAGGGCTGTTCGACCGTGATGAGGAGTGGACGACCGTTCACCAGGTGAGCGGCGCGGTATTCGCCCCGTTGCTCGTCCAGTCCTGCCGGAGGAAACCCGGCCAGGAACTCCAACGCCTGCTCCAGCGAAAACGGCCCCTGAACGTCAATGCTGACTTCGCACGTTGGCCCGTCCGTCACCGTCCACCGCCTCTCTGTCGTACAAATTCCGATCTTGCTCAGCGGTCGAGCCGGGGATATGGAGTTCCATCCTCCGCGACCCGGGCGAACGGTGCCTCGACCTCCACTGAGGTCAGCATTTCATATCGATGCGGCCGGCGAAAGGCATTTCCCCATGTTTCGCGATTGCGGAAATCACGCAAGCTGTCTAGATCGAACGTGGCCAGGTAGACGCCCTCGGCGCCGCCGGCCTCGATGATCAACAGATCCTGTGGCTTGCCGTCTCGATCGTAGGCGATGGGATGATAGGCCACCGAATGACCGTTGTGTTGGGGCGCCGCGTAATTGGTCATCGCAACGCCAACCATGTTCTCCATCGCACGTGATCGAAACTGCATAAGACGATTGGGGTCGAGGTCGCAGGCGTTCGGCGTCAGAATAATCTCGGCCCCCTTGAGCATGAGAATGCGGGCGCTCTCCGGAAATTCGCGATCGTAGCAGATCATGGCCCCGATTTTTACCGGTCCTTGCAACGTGTCAAGCTCGATCACGTAGAAGTCATCACCCGGTGTGGTTGAGGCTTCCGGCTCGTCGAAATCGCAGGTATGGATCTTCGCGTAGGTCATGATTAGTTCGCCGTGGCGGTCGATAAGCGATATCGCGTTGCGTGGTGGCCCATCCCAACGCTCCAGGTAGGTGAGACCGATGGCGATGTCGAGCTCACCTGCCAGCGCACGAAAATGCTCAACGAAGCTGCTGTTGCGCTCGATTGCCCGTGACTGCCAACGTCGCCGTATCTCGGGATCGATCTTCGGCGCCGGTTTACCGCTGTCTCGCCAGGATGAAGGCGAACGCCAGATGTTTCCAGTGTTCGGTGGAACTCCTTCGAACGGCGCATAGCCGACGTTCCACATCTCCGGAAAGAGGGCGATGTCCGCGCCCATCGATTTGGCACGTCGCACGAAGTCTTCACCTTTGAGTTTGTTGGCATCCTGGTCAGTGCCGCACGCGGTCATCTGCAGCAAGGCGATTCGCAGTTCGTGCATGGGGCTTCCTCCACGGTATCGTTGAAAACCCGTCGTGGCATTGTCGGGCCATAAGCATAACGTTCTCGGTGCGAATGGTGATGTTCTTTGAAACGGTGGTAATCGATGACTGTGGCGCGCTGTGGTGGAAAGAATGAAGTGGCGTGATCCTCAGTTACTGGGGATCACGCCACTCTGGGGGAACTCTCTGGCGGTGATGATGCTCGAACGATCGTGTAAGACCGGCGGCACCTTCATTATTGCCCGCCATCGGTTAGGCCCGGAAGTGTCGACCGATTCGGACGAGCGTCGCGCCAGCGGATTGCTGGAGGGACCGTCGATGGCTCTTTGCTGGCGAACCAGTGCTCGCTCGCGGCGACTGAACCATGGCATGCTTGGTCAGATCACGCTGACGCTCCAGGGCGAGCTGAATCATGGTCGTGGAATCCAAGAAGTACATCTGAACCTCTCTCTCGGGCCGGACGTTCATCATCCTGACCCGCTCTTGTCATCGTCCGCGATCTCCCGGTCCATCCGGGAACCTCGCTTCGATGTATAGAGAATAGCCCGGTGCCCTATCACGCCGCGTCAGGCATCCGGACAGTCGCAACGCGCCGAGCGAGCAGGTCCTGAACCCGTCTTTCAGTACAGGGTTAATCGCGGTGCCAGCCGGGACACTTGAATTCCTGATTTTGCGCGTACCGAAAGAGAGAATCGGCCGTGTTCGAGAGTTGTTGCGAACCAGTTCATGAGTCGAGCGGTGTCGCTCCAGTGAGGTAGGCAGCTCGTCGACAGGCTGTGTAATCCAGGGTCGATGCGGAGCGAGTGGATCGCGCGGGCCTTCCTTATCGGTGCCACGCGAGCAGTTCGTCTCTGAGTCGTGCCTTGGAGGACCTCCATCGTGATCAGGCGATCACTATTGAAAGAGGAAGCGGGCCGGCGATGACGTCCGCCGGCCCGGGAGCGCAGGTTGTTTTAGTCGACTTGCTTGACGGCTTCGACTTCGAGTTGCAGCTTGATCTCCGGTCCAACGACCACGCCACCGGTTTCGATGGCGGCGTTCCAACCGAGCCCGAAATCGTGCCGATTGATCTTGCCGTTGGCGCTGAACCCGGCGCGCATTCCGCCCCACGGATCGGCATGCGCACCTTCGAAGGTTGCATCGAGCGTGATCTTGTGGGTCATGTCACGAATCGTTAGATCGCCCGTGACTTTGTACTCGTTGCCTTTGACCAATTCGACTTTGTCACTGACGAACGACATCCGAGGATGAACTTCTGCGTGAAAGAAATCGGCTGAACGAAGATGCTGGTCGCGTGCTTCTTGCCGCGTGTCAACGCTTGAGACGCCGACCTCAACATCGATCTTCGCCGACGAAGGATCATTCTCGTCGAAGTCGATGTAACCGCTGACGTCGCTAAAACGGCCGCGAACCGTGCTGATCATCATGTGCTTGGCGGCGAAACCGATTTCCGAGTGCACAGGATCGATTTTCCAGCGTGTCACCGTCTCGGTCGACTGAGATTGTTGGGTTTGGTTGTCCATTACTTTTCCTCCGGAGTTACTATCAAAAGAATAGCCACTCCGAATATGATACTATTGGAACCGGGACCTGTCAACAGGTTTGCTATACTCTGATCACAGCAATGTCCAAGGGGGCGGCGTCATGGCACCGATTCGAAATCAAATCCAACAGACCGTGCCGGTGTGTCCGATTGCGCGAGCCGCGGAAATCTTCGGTGATCATTGGACTCTGTTGATCTTGCGGGACCTCGAAGGTGGGTGCCGCAGGTTTCGTGCGCTCGAAACCTCGATCGGCATGAGCCCTGGGGTCCTTTCGGGGCGCCTGCGCGCGCTTGAGGCGAGTGGCATCATCACGCGGCGGCAATACAACGAGATTCCGCCGCGCGTCGAATACACGCTCACCGAAAAGGGCCGCGCCGCGCTTCCAATCATCGATCAGCTTCGCACCTTTGGTGAGACCTGGTTGGCTGATGGTGACGAATCGACTCACGACGTTGGGTAATCGTCGGACTTCGTACCGGTTGTGAGTTCGATTTCAAGGTGACATGAAAGACGCATAATTGCATCGGCTCGCACTGGTCACGCTCGGCTCGTGCGATTTCTGTCTTGCCAGAGTTGGATTGGGTCAAGATTGCGCGAACGTGCAACAATATTTATCCGTGAAGACGCGATGATTGAATTGGTGACAAGTGAGTCCGCAGCCGCGACGAGGAGCAATAAATGGCCAAGAGCTCGATACTAGGTTATCCGCGCATCGGTAAGCACCGCGAGTTGAAGAAGGCGGTCGAGGGATTCTGGTCCGGGAAGATCGGCGAAGCTGAGCTGGAGCAGACGGCTCGCGAAATTCGTAAAGCTGCCTGGAAGGCACAGGCGGATGCCGGGCTGGATCTGATTCCCTGCAATGACTTCAGCTACTACGACCAGGTACTCGACACGATCTGTCTGACCGGCCTGATCCCATCACGCTATGGAGATGTCGGCGACAACGTCGATCTTGGGACGTATTTTGCAATGGCCCGCGGCGATGATGAAGCACCGGCTCTCGAGCTCACGAAGTGGTTCGATACCAACTACCATTACCTTGTTCCAGAGTTCGATGCTGGTACGCCCCGTCTGGCGAGCACCAAGATCTTCGATGAGTTCAACGAGGCGACCGCACAGCTTGGCAGTCCAGCCAAGCCGGTGCTACTTGGGCCGGTCTCTTTCCTGTTGCTCGGCAAGCACTACACCAAGTCGTTGGCGGAGCACTTGAGCGAGTTGCTCCCGGTCTATCGCGAGGTGCTCAGCCGCCTTGGGCAGGCTGGAGCCGAGTGGGTGCAGATCGACGAACCAACACTGGTGCAGGATCGAACCGCGGCCGAGCTTGCGCTGTTCAAAACCGCTTACGCGGATCTCGCCAACGTCTCCGGTCGGCCAAAACTGATGTTACAGACCTACTTCGAGTCGCTGAAGGGTAACTGGGAGACGGTCGCCGCGCTGCCGGTCGAAGGCATCGGTCTCGATTTCGTGCGCACCGCTGAGAACCTGATGCTGCTCAACCGTCATGGTTTTCCGCCCAACAAAGTGCTCGGCGCCGGTGTCGTCAACGGACGTAACGTCTGGCGGATCAACGTCGAGGAGACACTGAGCCTGCTGGAGGAGATCGCCGATCGGGTTGAACCGGACCGCATCTGGGTGCAGTCCTCCTGTTCCCTACTTCATCTTCCATTTGACGTCGAACTGGAAACCAACCTGGATCAAGAGATCAAGCCGCTGCTAGCGTTCGCTGAGCAACGGCTGACCGAGATTGCGACGCTGACGCGTGGCTTGAACTCGGGCCAAGAAGCAGTAAAGTCCGAGATCGAACAGAATGCGGAAATGTTCCGGTCGGCGCTCGATTCCTCGCGGATTCATCACCGTCCGACACAGGAGCGGATGAACGCCCTGACGGACAATGACTTTCAGCGAGAAGCGCCGTTCGAGAACCGCATTGTGCAGCAGCAGGACAAGCTGAAGCTGCCCCCGTATCCAACGACAACGATCGGGAGTTTCCCCCAGACCCGGGAGATCCGCGCCGCGCGTGCGCGGTGGCGCAAGGGGAGCATGTCCGATGCGGATTACCGATCGTTCATCGCCGAGCGAACCCAGGATGTAATTCGTCATCAGGAGGAAATTGGGCTCGACGTCCTGGTCCATGGTGAGTTCGAGCGGACCGACATGGTTGAGTTCTTTGCTGATCAGCTCAGCGGCTATGCCGTGACGGAACATTCCTGGGTGCAGTCCTACGGTAGTCGTTGCGTGCGGCCACCCATCATTTACGGCGACGTTTACCGTCCCAATCCTATGACGGTCGACACCATCACCTACTCGCAATCGCTGACGGACCGTCCGATCAAGGGCATGTTGACCGGACCGGTCACGATGTTGAACTGGGCCTTTGTGCGCGAGGATCTTCCCCGGAGCACGGTCGCCAACCAGATCGCGCTCGCGCTGCGGGACGAGGTAGTTGACCTCGAAAAAGCTGGGATTGGGATCATCCAGATCGACGAGCCGGCGTTGCGTGAGGGCCTGCCGCTGCGACAGGAAGACTGGGATGGGTACCTTGACTGGGCGGTGCGATCGTTCCGTCTGGCTTCGTCCGGAGTTGAAGCCGGCACGCAGATCCACAGCCACATGTGTTACAGCGAGTTCAACGACATAATCGAGGCGATCGAGGCGCTCGATGCGGACGTCATCTCGATTGAGAACAGCCGGAGTGGGTCTGAGCTACTGCGGGCGTTCATCGATCACAGTTACGGGCGGCAGATCGGGCCCGGCGTCTACGACGTCCACTCGGAGCGAGTGCCGACGCCGGACGAGATGGAGTCGCTGCTGACCCGCGCCACGAACGTGCTGGAGCCGGGGCAGATCTGGGTCAATCCCGACTGTGGCCTGAAGACCCGTGGCAACGATGAGGTTTGGCCGTCGCTCGAACACATGGTCAAGGCGGCGCATGCGCTACGCCGGGAGCATGCCGAACTCGCGCCGGCTTAGGCCACAGCGCCGACGACGGAACGGTGGGCGCGATCAATCGCGCCCCTACCGGTCGTAGGGCCGCTCGTTCGTAGGGGCGACATTCATGGCGCCCAGCGAGGTGTCCAGCGATCGGGCGCGATCAATCGCGCCCCTACCGGTCGTAGGGCTGCTCGTTCGTAGGGGCGACATTCATGGCGCCCAGCGCGGCGCGAAGCACATCGGCACGTCAACGGCGATCGAAATTAATGAAATACGAGGCGATCGGATGGTTCGATCTACTGCCCAGCGTTTGACCGGTTTCGGTACCTCGGTTTTCACCGAGATGAGCCGGTTAGCCGTGGAGCATCGCGCGATAAATCTCGGTCAGGGCTTCCCCGATTTCCCAGGACCCGATCTGGTGAAAGAGGCCGCTGCACGAGCCATCCATGCTGATCTCAACCAATACGCGCCGAGCCACGGGACACCCCGACTGCGGCAGGCGATCGCCGCGACCTTCGCACGAACCTATGGCCGTGAGGTCGATCCCGACTCCGAGGTAACCATCACGACGGGGGCGACCGAAGCGCTTCAGGCAGCGATGCTGGCGTTCGTCGATCCCGGCGAAGAAGTGATCTTCTTCGAGCCGTTCTACGACGCCTATCCAGCTCAGGTTGTCTTCGCTGGCGGAACGCCGCGGGCTGTTCGGCTGCAGCCACCTGATTGGTCCTTCGACCCGGAGGAGTCTGCGGCAGGCGGTGACGCCGCGGACGCGTGCGATCCTGCTCAATACGCCTCACAACCCGACCGGAAAGATGTTTACGCGGTCCGAATTGGAGACCATCGCGCGAATCGCGATTGAGCATGATCTGCTCGTCATCACCGATGAGGTCTACGATCGGATTACCTTCGACGGCGCGGAGCATCTGCCGATCGCCCTCTTCCCCGGCATGTGGGAACGGACCATGACGATCAACAGCACCGGCAAGACGTTTTCAATGACTGGGTGGAAAATCGGGTTCGCCATCGCACCGGCCGAACTCAGCCAATCGCTGCGCGGCACGCATCAGTTCATCACCTTCGCCACGGCCACGCCGTTCCAGGAGGCGATGGCGATCGCGCTCGAAGAGGCCGAAACACAGGGCTACTACGCTGAGCTTGCGGCCAGATACACGTACCTCCGAAATTTATTGAAAGATGCGCTCGAGGCCGCTGAACTTCCGGTTCTCCCAATCAGCGGTAGCTATTTTCTTCTGGCCGATATCGCCGGGCTCGGCTTCGCGGATGACGTCTCCTTCTGCCGCTATCTAACAAGCGAGATCGGTGTCGCGGCGATCCCACCCTCCGCCTTTTACTTCGATCCCGCTAGCGCGCCGTTACTCGCCCGGTTCTGTTTCGCCAAGCGGCCCGAAACGATCGCCGCGGCGGCTGAGCGGCTTGCCGGGCTGCCCGCGCATCGTTCCAGCCACACCGCCTGACACTCGCGACCACTACTGCGAATTGCAAAAGGATTGAACAACACTGGTCGGGGCACGCCTCGTCATCCTGAGCCACAGCGAAGGATCTCCCCGTCTCCGCATTCGTCGTATCGATCGGGAGTGATCGAAGAGATGCTTCGGCTGCGCCACACTGGATGTGTCCTCCCGAGGCCACAGCCGAGGGATCTCTCCGTGCTTCGTCGAATCAAACGAAGAGATTCTTCGCTGTCGTTCAGAATGACAAATTCACGTTGGTCGCCTACTCAGCATGACCGGGAGGCGGTTCCGCAAACCGCCTGCAGACATTTCAGAGGCATTAGTGAACGACGCGTTCCTGGTTCCAGCACTCCTTCTTGCACTGGGTCCAAGCGGTCATGCCCCCAATTTGTCTGCTGGGCGAGGTGGCATTCTACGATCGATCGTCGCCTCTCGGCGCCAGCTGCCGGACGAGAATAGACTTCGGTTTTGTTTGATTCGACACCGGAGGAACAGTCACACTCCTCGGAGCGGCGATGACCTGAGACGGAGTCGTCTCTTTCGACGTCGCCTGTCGAATTCTCTTGCGACGCATCAGAATGAACAGGATGAGCAGCAACCCAACGATTACCGCGCCTGCCGTACCGAGCAGTACGAGTTGCGAGCCATTCGTCGTTTTGCCCGTGGCTGTTTCTTGCACGGCCGCCTGATTGACGCTCGCCCCATTCGAAGCCGAGTTCGCCGTGTTTGCGGCAGCAACCGCCGGGACCGGTACATTCAGCGCCAGCGATTTCGTGGCCGTCGCGCCACTCGCAGCATCAGTGAGCGTGAGCGTGGCGATGTAATCGCCGGGGTTGAGCTTCTGGGCGAGCACGCCCTCCAGGTTGGTGGCGGTCCCGGCATAGAAGCTATTCATCTGCATCGAGCCGCTGCTGATCTCCTGGCCATCCGCCGACTTCAGGGTGAACTCACCTGAGGGCTTCAACTTCATATTGCCGGTGTTCGCCACTCCAAAGCTGAGCACCGAGCGAGCGCCGGCGGGCCTATACGTGACTTGGTTGATTTCGAGCCCCGGCACAAGCGCACCTGGCACCGTCACGAAGACGGCGATCACCTGCCGGTTGATC
Source organism: uncultured Chloroflexia bacterium (assembly GCA_963785465.1). Taxonomy (GTDB): domain Bacteria; phylum Chloroflexota; class Chloroflexia; order Thermomicrobiales; family Thermomicrobiaceae; genus CALAGB01. The sequence continues at coordinate 47,024 of CAWAVM010000009.1, forward strand.
TGGTTGATCGCAACCGAACCGGAGTCGCTGACGCCGACCGGCGTCGCATTCTGAATCACCAACCCCGTGAGGTATTCGCCGGGCTTGGCATCAGCCGGGATCGCGAGACTGAATGTGCGCGTCACACTCTTCCGTGCCTCGATCTGGAACGTCTCGGCCGGATAATTGAGCCATGTCGTCGTCCCGCTGGTTGGCTCACCATCCAGACGAACGCCAAAACCGCCGTTGACGAGTGTGTACGCATCCGCGGCAAAGGTTCGCGCTTCAACGTTTTCCGTGCCAAAGTTGCCCAGTGATACCGTCAATTGACGGCTTTCTCCGGGCGACATTGCCAGCGTGAAATACGTCCCGGTTTCCCCCGCTGGCTTGATTCCGAGACTGATGGGCTCATTTGCCGCGCCTGCGCCCGAAACCATTATTGAGAAGAGAGCAATCAATATCGTGGAGAGGAGAAAACGAAGCGAAACTCTATATCCATTCATTTGAGTCACCTGCTAATTCCGTTGAACATGTCCTAATTTGGTAAGCGGTTGCGAGCGCACGACCACCGTGAGCTAAGTGGGATGAGCGACGCCACGGCTCGTGCCCGTTCGACTGCTTCACCCGATCCTGATCAAATGCGGTAAAGAGTATGAGATCAATTCCGCTCCTTGGTCTCGAATACCGATGAGAGAATTGAGCCACCGGCCGATGTAGCCCGCGCCGCGGCTCTGATTCGAAGTAGGTCGTCATTATGGCCCCGACACAATCGACAGCGTGAGCGTTCCGGTATATCTGCCGGCCGCGCTATGGGCCGGGATGGCAAGGCTCACGCCGAGGGTCTGGTTGTAGGTCCCGTTGCCGAACGTAAGGTCCGCCTGGACGGTCTTCCGTGCGGTGTCGAGCGCTCCAACTGGGCTAACCGTGGGCACCCTGGGACCGCCGCTAGGATCAACCGCCTGACCGGCGGTCATGACCGGAGCGGCCGCCGAAGTCAGCGAGAAATTCACGGCTGGGATATCCGTGCCGCTTACCGCGCCGCTAGCGCCTATCGACCACTCGAACGCGGTCGTTTGGATAGTCACGTTCCAACCAGCATTTGAGCCGGTGCTATCATCGGCGGTCAAGATCATTGAACCGGTTGAGGTTTGCGCTGAGTGCGCATAGGTGAGGGTGGGGAGGGTCAAATCAGCGATGTTCACGGTCCGCGTTCCACCGGTGATGTCCTGGGTTACCGCGCTTGCGATCGCGGTCGTCCCGGTGATCGACAGTAGCACCAGTGTGGCGATACCAACGACGAGTTGTATTGCGTGAACGCGTTGCCATCGCACCATTACTGGACCACCTTGTCTTCTCAGATTGGGCCATAGACCGCTCCTGAGACCTGCGCGAAATAGATTTGAGCTGATTGCTACAGTGCTGGCCGGGAGGCCCGAAGGTTGCTCCCAGCCAGCGATTATCCGGCTACGGACGTTGGAGATCAGTGCGATGATACCGATCCTTATCAACACTATTACGGTGCTGGTCCGTGATGCGATGGTTGGTATCATCGTGCCCGTATACGTACCGAGGCGCGCTATCGCCTGGGATCGTCAGACTTACGTCGAGGTTCTGGTAATAGTTCACCGTTACCAAACGCAGCGGCCGATGAAAGAACCGGAATAGCGGTGTCGAGCGTACCGACACCAAGGCCTGTCGGCCGGCACTATCGGACCACGTGGCAACATGGCCTGACCGGCGACCACGGTCGGTGGTGTTCGCCGTCGTGATCTCAAAGTTCGTGGCCGGGATAGTGACGCCCAACGTTGAGGTACGCATCCCGATGTCCAGACGAAACCACTTGACATGACGGATACGCTCCAGCCGGCGTTTGAATCGGTCAGGTCGTTCGACGTCTCAACACCATGGTGCAAGTCGTGAGTTTGCTCTTCATGCGAAAAGCCCGTCGAAGCCATAGGGAGATCCGTGATCGATCGCAGTCACTGTTCCGGCAGTAACGTCTTGCGTCACAAGATTTTCGGCGCCAACCGGTGCGGCGAGCCCTAAGGCGAGAACTCCGGTGACACTCAGTGCCATCAAGAGCTGCTTGGTTCGTGGAAGTAGTGCGAACATCGATTTTGTCCCTTCCTGGAACGTTGTCTGAGCCTGTCCAACCTGGACAGACATGCTGGGTTCCCCGGGGTACCCGCTACCCAGGCGTTGAGCGTTGGAGATACCTCGTCGTTATTTGGTTCGGGTCGTCCAGCACTTTGATAAGGAAGGGGAGTGTTACGCACATTCCACCTGCCAGAGCCGGTTACGCCACTCGCTCCCTCGACAGCACGGCGTCCATTACTCGCTGTCGAGATCGTCACGTCCGCTAGTCAGGCGGCCCGCCAAACTTTGTCTCCATTTGTTCGGGGAAGACATTTCAGAGTATAGGGGACTGGATCGTCCTGCTCACAGAGTCACATGTCACACTCGGGCTGAGTACCTGTGAGCCATGTGACCGGGCTGACCAATCATTGGTATCCCTGAGCTGTGGAGGTACCGGACGTCTGGCCCGGAGAAACATTGGAATCGACATTTATGTCGAGTTACGACCTGAGTCGGAACCGTGTTTGTGCGGTAGGGTGGTCGCGCGGCGGATCACCTCGTAGGAGGTATGCAAAACATTGGTACCGGGGATCGGTCGGGGAATGACCGATAAGAACGGTGCGGCGCGCCAATTCAGACAGTCGATTTGTTACTTCGCCCAATCGGCTTATGGCGAATTGCAAAAGGATTGAACAACACTGGTCGGGGCACGCCTCGTCATCCTGAGCGGCAGCGAAGGATCTCCCCGTCTCCGCTTTCGTCGTATCGATCGGGATCGATGGAAGAGGTGCTTCGGCTGCGGCCTCAGTAGTTGACCAACGTAAATGTGTCATTCCGAGCGAAGCGAGGAATCTCTTCGTTTGGCGTGAACGTGAGAGATTCTTCGGCTGCGGCCTCAGAATGACTCCTGACAAATTCACGTTGGTCGCCTACTCAGCATAACCGGGAGGCGGCTCTGTATTTCCTGGCCAACGGTTTTGCAAATCGCTTTGGTTCGTACGTAAGTACCATGGTCCCATCCTCATGCTCGTATGTCATACTCAAAGGAATGGACGGCTCGATAGTGTCAGTTGCCGTCACCGTCTATTGGTACGTGAGTAAATTGAGCAACAAGTGAGACGTCCTACACGACAAAGCGCTTCGCTGATCACGTGACATGGTAGTTGGAATGCCACAGGCATCCTGTGCGTAGCGCCCTGAAGGCACCCATTCATTGCATTGAGCCGTCTTGTTGTCGAGGGGAGTCACAGCGATGTTGGAAGATCGGCTTCCATCCGGTATCAGCGGTCTGGATGAGATTCTCTTCGGGGGATTTATTTCGGGGCGTACCTACTTAGTTGTTGGCGGCCCGGGAACTGGCAAAACCATTTTTTCACTCCAATGGCTCCTCGAAGGCGTGCGACATGGTGAATCCGTGCTCCTCATTTCGCTGGCCGAACCAAGCAGCGAGATGATAAGAAATGCCGCCTCCCTCCAGTGGGATCTCTCCCAGATCGAGATGGTCGACCTCGGACCGTCGGGATACTGAAGCCGGCCTGATCGGCGAGGAGTATCACGTTTTTGTCCCCGAAGAGGTCGAACAAACTCCGATCTGGGAGAGTCTTTACCGGATAATCGACGAAAAACGTCCGAATCGCCTCGTCATCGATTCGTCCACTCTGCTCCGCTACCTCTCAACCGATGAGTACCAGTTTCGTAAGCATATTCTCAATTTCGTCACCTTTCTCGACCGTTTGCCGTGCACGTCAATCCTCACGTTTGAACCATCCGAGCTCGAGCGGGAGATGTCGGTCTCACTCGCCGTCGACGGGATCATTCGGCTTCACTTTGACATATCACCGGGACGCGTCATCGGTCTCAGGGGTCTGCAGGTAGAAAAGTTGCGTGGCTCGGATTTCTATTCCGGTGTGCATTCGTTGCGACTTACGTCCGAGGGCATGGTGGTGTTTCCGCATCGCATTGTGAACGAAAGTGTAGAAAACCCTCCGCACACGATGATGTCATTTGGTATTCGAAATTTCGATGATCTCGTGGGTGGCGGAATTGAATCTGGTACTGCCACACTGCTGAGCGGTCCAACTGGGTCCGGCAAGAGCACTGTCTCCGTGCAGTTCTTGAGTATTGCCGCGCGACAGTCTATTCCCGGCGTCATGTTCGCGTTTGAAGAGCAGGTCGAGTCGATTGTTCGGCGCTCACGCGGAATCGGTTTGCCGATCGATGACCTCATTGAGTCCGGCCTGCTGCAAATTGTCAATCTCAACCCACTGAACCTTTACCCCGACGAGTTTCTCGAGATGGTCAGAGAAATCGTTGAGCGTGATAAACGTCAGCTCGTTGTGATCGACAGCCTGCGAAGTTACGAATCGACTATGGAGGAGTTCGGTTCTCCAGTGGCTCACATTCGAAATCTTGTTAACTTCCTCAAGGCTCGAGCGGTCACCACGATTCTTATCCAGGAGACCACCAACGTTTCCGGCGCGTTCACGCTATCGGAAGACCGGGTGAGCCATGTCTGTGACAATGTCCTGTTTCTGCGCTTCGCGGAGCAGTCGGGTCGCCTCATCAAAATTATCGGCTGTCTAAAAAAGAGACTGAGCGACTTCAAACCTGAGGTGCGAGAGTTGCGTATTACTTCGGAGGGCATCCAGGTAAGCGAGGCGCTCGTTCATCTTGAGGGAATTCTCTCCGGCGCGGCAACAATTCCGGAATAGTTCAGAAAGCGATGAGATGACATGATCGCCGAAGGAGAAAGAGAGAGTACTGGCCAGAGGACACGACTGGTGTCGATCTGGCCGCGGTCGTCACCCCCCGTTGTCGGTCTGCTGATCGCCAACTCAACTGACCGCGGGCTTCTGTCCATGTTCCTCATCGACATGGATCTTGCGGTTACCGAACTTCTCACAGACGGTGACTCCGCCTTTGTTGATGAAGATGTCGATCTACTGATCGTCGATCAATCAGCGGTCGCCCGTTACACGTCGCAGTTGAGGGATTTGAAGCAGCGCGCTGGAAATGCGTTCTTGCCCATTCTCGTGCTCGTGCCCAAGAATATCCGCACCGTTTCATGGGCACCGGTAGAGTTCGATGACGTACTTCGAATTCCTATGAGCAAGGCCGAACTGTCGGCACGCGTGGACGTCTTTCTCCGGCTGCGCGCTCATTCTAAAGCACAATATCGCAGCTTCATCGAGAACGCTCCGGTCGGGATCTACCGGCTGACCCTGGATGATCGGATAGTCATCGCGAATCATGCTTTCGCCCAGATGCTCGGATTTTCGACCTCAGCCGACGTCGTTGGCAAACAATTCACTGACCTCGTAATCAGGGCCGAACCGGCACGCACGACCTTCCTGGCGAAGGCCGATGAGCGTGGGATTCATGGACAGGAATCCACCTGGTGGCGACAGGATAGTCTTCAATTCTCTGTCTCGGAGTCCGTTCGCGTCGTGGCGGACGACAAGGGAGCGCCGATCTACGTCGACGGCACCGTCGAAGACATCAGCGATCGCAAGGAGGCCGAAGAGGCCGTTCGTCGAAGTGCACGACGATTCCGCTCGTTGATCGAGCGGGGCACGGACATTATCGTCGTTATCGATTCTCGTGGACACATTCGGCTCGACAGCCCATCAGTTGAAAGTGCTCTCGGCTATCTCCCGGCGGAATGGCGGGGCCAAAAGATCTTCGATTTCATCCATCCGGACGATATTGAGGAAGCCATCCAGACGTTTGAGGAGTGTCTTCGGACGGCTTCAAGACCGGTGAGCCTTGAGCTATCGATCCGCCACCGGAATGGGTCGTGGCGCAAGATCGACACGTATCTGGTAAACCACACCTCCGATCCGGACATCGAAGGAATCATCATCAACGCGCGAGACGTCACCGAACGATCCGCGGCGTTGAGCGAGCTTCGCGAGAGTGAACAGCGGTTGCAGGCGCTGCTGGATGGGGCGCTCGACGCTATCCTGGTGGCGGATGATACTAGCCGATACATCTACGGCAATCCGGCGGCCTGCAAGCTGTTGGGCGTTCCCCTGGAAGAGTTGGTCACGAAGGGCCTTTACGCGTTTGTTGGTGCGGGCGCCGTTGACGCGACGGCCCAACAATATCAGTCCTTTCTTGACACGGGCCATCAGGAAGGCGTCATTCAGATGACCCGACCCGATGGTCAGCGGATCGACGTCGAGTTTGCGGCGACCGCGAACTTCTGGCCTGGTCAGCACCTTTCGATCCTCCACGACGTGACCGAGCGCATCCACAGCGAGGAGCTCCTGCAGGAAAGCGAGCAACGATTCCGTGCTATCTTCGAAAACGCCGCGATCGGAGTCACGTTGATCGCGTTCGATGGCACGTTCGTCACCTGCAACCATGCCTTTGAGGAACTGGTCGGTTATGACGAGTTCGAGCTGCGTGAATTTACCATTCAGTCGATCACCCACCCGGACGACCAGCCACGAGAAATGGAGGCGGTAACAGACGTCCTGGAGGGAAGACGCGACTCGAATCAGGTCGAGAAGCGGTTTATTCGCAAAGACGGAGAGATCGTCTGGGCACGCTTAACCGTCTCAATCGCCTATACATCGAGTGATCAGGGCCAGCTCGTCATCGGAGTGATAGAGGATATCACTGAACGAAAACAGGTCCAATCTGAACTGCACTTGAGTGAGGAACGATTTCGCGCCATCTTCGAAAACGCCGCGATGGGAGTCGCGTTAATCGCATTAGATGGCACGTTCGTCACCTGCAACCATGCCTTTGAGGAGTTGGTCGGTTATGACGAGCATGAGCTTCGTGGATCTGCCGTTCAATCGATCACCCACCCGGACGACCAGCCACGAGAATTTGCGGCTGTAATGGAGGTCCTTGAGGGGAAACGTGACTCTCTTCAGATCGAGAAGCGGTTTATTCGCAAAGACGGAGAGATCGTCTGGGCGCGTTTGACCGTCTCGATCGCGTATACATCGAGTGATCAGGGCCAGCTCGTGATCGGGTTGGTAGAGGATATCAACGAACGAAAACAGGCCGAATTTGCACTTCTCGCGAGTGAGGAACGGTTCCGATCCATGTTCGAGGGCGCCGGAGTCGGGATCGGATTGATGGACTCGTCCCGCCTGTTCGTTGCCTGTAATCCTGCGCTCCAGACCATGCTCGGCTACACCGAGGAAGAGTTTCTCATGATGTCGCGTGAAACCTGGATCCATCCAGAGGAACTGGCTGCTGACGACGTTCTTTTTGCCGAACTCGTCGCCGGCATTCGCGATCAATATCAGGTCGAGAAGCGCTATCTGCGACGTGATGGACGAGAGCTCTGGGGACGCCTGACGTCCACGCGCGTGCGAGGTCAGGGCGACGAATCCCCGATGATCATCGGGATGCTGGAGGATATTACTGAGCAGAAGCGTATTCAACAGCAGCTTGAGCATGACGCGCTACACGATTCGTTGACCGGTTTGGCCAATCGCGTCCTCTTCACCGATCGCCTCGATCATCTGCTGGCGCGCTCAACGCGCCGGGAAGATCTGAACTATGCCGTGCTGTTCCTCGACCTCGATCGGTTCAAGACTGTCAACGACAGCCTGGGTCACCAAATAGGGGATCAATTTTTGATCGCGATTGGCCAGCGGCTCGTGTCTTGCGTTCGACCTGGCGATACGGTCGCGCGGTTTGGCGGTGACGAGTTCACGGTGCTGGTCGAGGATATCAACCACCCATCTGATGCCACACGACTGGCGGAGCGCATTCAGCAGGCGCTTGCAATGCCGGTAAGCATAAATGGTGTTGATGTTTACACGAGCGCCAGCATCGGTATTACGCTTGGTTCAGAGGAGTACACCGACTCCGCGATTCTCCTGCGTGACGCCGACGCGGCGCTGTACCACGCCAAGTCGCTTGGCAGAGCCCGCTTCGAACTGTTTGACGCGAAGATGCACGATGACGCGGTGAATCGGCTGCAGTTGCAGTCGGAGCTCCGACGCGCGATCAATGACGGAGAGCTCGTCGTGTATTTCCAGCCGATCATCTCGCTCAAGGATGGGAACATCGCGTGGTTTGAAGCGCTGGTGCGTTGGCAGCACCCCCAGCGTGGGCTCCTCTTTCCAGATAGTTTCGTCCCACTGGCAGAGGATACTGGTCTCATCGCCTCGATTGACCACTTCGTCCTGCGCGAAGCGTGCCGCCAGATGCGTGTCTGGCTGGACCGGTTCCCTGACGACTCTCGTGTTTCCGTCAGTGTGAATTTGTCCGCGAGTCAGTTCAACGATTCCAGCCTCCCGGATTTCATCCAGGCCGTGCTTGACGAAGAGCACGTTGACGGACAGCGGCTTCGCATTGAAATCACCGAAAGCATGGTCATGGGAAGCGTTGACTTCGCGCGGACAACGATTCAGCGTGTTCGAGAGATGGGCGTTCACGTTCACATGGACGATTTCGGAACCGGATACTCGTCATTGAGCGTGCTCCATAGCTTCGCGTTCAACAAGATTAAGATCGACCGATCCTTCATTCAGCGTATGGGAAGGGAAGGCAGCGATAGCCCGGATCTTATCCTGGCAATCATTGCCATGGCCCACAGCCTGAATCTGGAAGTCGTTGGCGAGGGAATCGAGACCGCCGAACAGCTGGCGAGTCTCCGGCAAATGGATTGCGATTATGGACAGGGGTATTATTTCGCCCGCCCGGGCGCCAGCCCGTCTGTTGATGAATTGATGTCCGCCAATCGCGTCTGGTGATCGACCAGGACGCTGGTGTGATGGATACTCTTCGCGAGAGATCGAGTTGATTTCGAACGTGGGGAGTGATCGTCATGGTGACCGGACTACAACGAACTGTCGGAATTCTGATCTTTGACGACGTCGAGGTGCTCGACTTTTGCGGCCCGTTCGAGGTTTTCTCAATGGCCCGCATGCCAGCTGACCCATCTGATGAGGCCCAGCTCTTTAGCGTCGTGACCATCTCCCAAGAGAATCGGATCATTCGTTGCCGCGGCGGGCTTCTGGTTCAACCGCATCACACGATAGAAGACCACCCCAGACTCGACATCCTGGTTGTTCCAGGAGGCCAGGGAACTCGCCGAGAGCGACTTAACTCGCGGCTGCTCGATTGGATTGCCGCGCAGGATCAGTCGATTGAGCTCACGACCAGCGTTTGCACCGGCGCGTTCTTGCTCGCCGAACGGGGTATCCTCGATGGACGTCAGGCGACGACACACTGGGCCAGCGTCGATTGGATGCGGCAAGAGTATCCGGCCGTGACGATGCTCGCCGACCATCGAGTTGTCGATGAAGGACACGTCGTCACCTCTGCGGGGGTCTCCGCGGGGATCGACATGTCGTTGCACGTGGTTGCTCGCCTGCATGGGGCCGAAACGGCAGCCTGGACCGCTCGGCGAATGGAGTATGACTACTGGTCGCCCGTATCTTAATCCTTCGCCGGACCTGAACGTTTTCTGTTAGGATGTCCCGCAAACGATCGGCTTGCAGTTGAATAGCGCGGGTAGGGGGAGACGAAGCCATGGGTGCAATCATGCTCATCATCGGCCTGGTCGTCATTGCCGTCGGTGCCGGGCTTTTGGTCTTCGGACGGCGGACCCAGGCCAAAACGAATCTGATGAAATCGGTCGTGACGTTGAACGTCAAGGATCTGCCGACTCTGTTGCCAGGCGAAATGGTGGAGGTCAAGGGCACGGTCCGCTGTGAGACTCCGTTGACCAGCGAATACGCGAACAAGCCCTGTGTCTGGTACTCGTCAAAAGTCGTTCGTGAGTACGAGAAGCGTGAGCGAGACTCCGACGGCGATATGCAGACCACCCGGACAAGCGAGACCGTTTCGTCGAACAAGTTGATGACGACCTTCTTCGTGGAAGACGCGACGGGTAAGGTCCCGGTTCATCTGGACGGGGCCGAAATCGACGCACCCACTATTCTTAACCGCTTCGAGAACAAGGACGACAAGAGCTCGGGACCGTCGATATCTTTTGCGGGGATTTCGATTTCGGCGGGCGACAGCGATCGAACTCTGGGATATCGCTACGTCGTCGAAGCGCTTGAAGTGGACAAGCCGATCTACGTTCTCGGTGCCTATCGCGAGGATGGCACGGTCGGCGCACCGACATTTGGCGACAAGAATCGCAAATTCATCGTCAGCTACCGGAGCGAAGAAGAACTCCAAGCTTCATGGGGAAAGCAAGCTTTTTGGCTTGGCGTCAGTGCTATTGCGACCCTGGTGCTCGGGGCCGTGCTGATAGTCGTCGGCCTTGTTCTGCTTGTCGTCTGAAGCGGTTTGCAAGACTGATGGCCAAGAATTGGAGAGCCGCCTTCTGGTCATGCTGAGTAGGCAACCACAGTGGACTTGCCAGGAGTCATTCTGAGGCCGCAGCCGAAGAATCTCTCACGCTCACGCCAAACGAAGAGATTCCTCGCTTCGCTCGGAATGACACATTCACGTTGGTCAACTACTCAGGACGTCAGGCGTACCCTGGCCCGCGTCAGATACAGGCAGCCAATCGCACCACCATCTCCGCTGGCATATAGTCCTCCCGCGTTGGCTATCCCGCTACGGGTTGGCCGCGTAGAAGGCATCGATGACCTGACGGTCGATTGGCGCCGCCACGTCACCTCCCTCTCCGCCATGTTCCACCATGGCAACCGCCGTCATCTTTGCGCCCTCGGCTGGACTGAAGGCCGCGAACCAGGCATGCGGAGCCTCGGCACCACTCTCGGCAGTGCCGGTCTTACCAGCCACGGAGTGCGTCTCGCCCGCGAACGGTTTGGCAATCGACAGACCGGCCGCCGTCCCGTTCGGGGCCGTGGTCACCTCACTCAGCGCCGATCGAATCGCCGCGAGCTGCTGAGCGGTCGCTGGGAGCTTGCCCCGTTCCTTCGGCTTGGCCGTATACACCGCGGTTCCGTCGATACTCTTCACTTCCTGGACGAGATAGGGTTGCCAGAGGGTCCCGCCGTTGGCAATGGCGGCGTAGGCATCGGCCACTTGCAGCGGCGTGGCGAGGAAGTACCCCTGTCCGATCGACAGGTTGATTGCATCGCCTCGCGCCCAGTAGTCATTGATCGCCTGAAGTTTCCAGGCGGGATCCGGAACAGTTCCTGCAATCTCGGGTAGTTCCGGTAGTCCGGTGGGAGTGCCGAATCCAAAGGCCTTGGTCGCATCAGGGAGAATGTTCGGTCCCTTCTTATCGAGCTGCTCTGCGATCTGATAAAAGACGGTGTCACACGACTGAACAAGCGCGTTGTGCAGCGTAAGCGTTCCCTGACCGTTCTTGCTCCAGTCATGCCAAACCTGAGTTGATCCCGGTAACGAGAAGGTTGGTGGGCAATTGAAGGTGCTCTGCTCGGTCAGACCGAGTGACTGCATGCCCGCGACCATGGTCACGACCTTGAATGTCGATCCGATTGGGTAGGCAACCTGCGTCGCGCGGTTCTCGAGCGGACGTTTCACGTTGTCGTTGAGATCGGTCCACTGCTGATTTGACATGCCAAGAATGAACTGATTGGGGTCGTACGTCGGATTGCTCACCATCGCCAGGATACCGCCAGTAGCCGGATCGATAACGACGACGCTTCCCCACTTGTCCCCGAGTGCTTGCGCCGCGGCGAGCTGCACGTCGAGGTCGATGGTGGTCACGATGTCATCGGCGGGCTCACTCTTGACCTCTTTGATCGTCTTGCGCTCGGTTCCGTCCTGCCCGACGATCACGAGTCGGCCGCCCCGTTTTCCGGCCAGATATTTCTCTCCCCAGGCCTCCAGTCCGGCACGCCCGATCCGGTCTCCCGAACTGTACCCTTCTTTCGACAGCGTTTTGAGCTCGTCCGCGGTCACCTCGCTGAGGTAGCCGATGACCTGAGCTGCTGCTGGACCAGCGGGGTAGACGCGATCTGGCCACTTCTGGAGCACGACACCCGGAATGGCTTCGAATTGTTTGAGCAAATTCGGGTCCATGTTGTCCGGATAGCTGCGAATCGGCATGAACCAGTCGGGCTGTCCATTGACATAAAGGGCTTTGATCTGGTCCTGCGGCATGTCGAGCAGCTTGCTAAGCTGGTCGAGCATTGAAGCTTCATCTTTGATCTTGCCCGGTTCGACACCGACCTTGGTTATAGTGCCCAGAGCGGCGAGCGGTCGGCCCTTTCGATCGAGAATGCGCCCGCGCTGGGGGACGTCGGGGATCCAGCGGACCAATCCATCGCCGAGGTCGGCGAAGATCATCGATGGTGTCCAGTCGACGCGCCAGGCGCTGCCATCCTGCACGAGTGTCACAACGTTGTCTTCTTGAATCTCACCAACTTTGCCGGATTGCCGCACCACGTGGATCGGTATGCGCGTCGAGTTTGCCGACGTGTCAGTGATGGTTGCTGTCAGCGACGTCTGTCCGACCTCAGCGGCGATGCCCTCGTAACGATTCACGAAGTCAGTCTCGTTGATCACCTGTTTGGAGGTCGTCGAGAGCAGTTGGTACATGTCGCTGTAGCTGCCGGCAGACCAAAGCTTCACATAGGCGCTGGCGACATCTTCCGGGGTTTTGAGCGTTGCCGTGTTGACCACAGTTGGGGTGGCTGCAGGCTGGCTGGAACCCGTGGCCGAATTACTCCCGCCGCCCACACTGGCGACCGGTGAAGCACTTGATCCGATGCCCAAGTTCGTGCCGCGCCCGAGGTGATCGGCCACGAGAAACAACGCGAGGATAACGATCATGAGACCCATAAGGCTCATGATGAGCTTCGGCACAACGCTCCGAGAAGGCGGTCGTCGGGAGTAAGGCGAGCGATAACGAGACACGATCAGGGCCTTCCTGGTCTGGCGGCACGCGTCTCAGGTCTGGCGCGCACGACGAACTTACGACCACGGGCCGAACATTCGCTCATCGCCGACATATGTGGGCACAACTCTGCCACTGCTGTGACTATGAAGTCAAGGTTCACGATAGGGTTAGCGGAGACCTCTCGTATGCTGGGTGCTCCGATACGCGAGGCTGACGCTGGCTCCGGTGTGAATCCGCTGGATCGATTCCCCAATGAGTGGCGCGATCGAGAGCACGGTTATCTTGTCGATTCTCTTTTCCGGTGGCAGAGGGATTGTGTTTGTCACTACCACCTCACGTATCGGGCTGACCGCAAGCCGTTGAATCGCCGGGCCACTCAATACTGGATGTGTCGCCGCGGCGTAGACCTCGGTCGCGCCATGGTCAACGCAGACCTGGGCCGCCTGCGTGATCGATCCAGCGGTGTCGATCTCGTCGTCGACCAGCACCGCCTGGCATCCCTCGACCGTTCCGATCAGATTGAGCGTCTCGCTCTTGTCGTGGTTGCCGATGCGGCGTTTCTCGATAATCGCCAGGCTCGCGTCGATCTCCTCGGCGAAGTTACGCGCCCGCTTCGTGTTGCCCAGATCGGGAGAAACGACCACCGGATTGCTCAGCCGCTTCTCCTGAAAGTAGCGTGCAATGAGGCCCATGGCCGTCAACTCATCCACCGGAATATTGAAAAAACCTTGAATCTGACCGGCGTGAAGATCGACCGTCAGAACCCGATTGGCCCCGGCTACCCCGATCAAATCGGCGATCAGGCGGGCGGTAATCGGCACCCGCGGTTGGTCCTTTTTGTCGGTGCGTCCATAGCCATAGTAGGGAATCACGGCCGTAATTCGACCGGCAGATGAGCGTTTCAAGGTATCGATGATGATGAGCAGCTCCATGATGCTCTCGTTGACCGGTGTGCTGAACGATTGGATCACGAACGCATCGTTCTCACGGACAGACTCGCCGATGCGAACGAAGATGTTTTCGTTGCTGAAGGTAAACACGTCGATGCGACCAGGTGGAATATCAATATACGAACAGATCTCCTGACTGAGATCAGGGTTCGAATTCCCGCTGAATACGGTCAGCTCATCGTAGAGGCCGCTCATCGTTCCCGGTTATCCCTTCTGCCGCGAGCTGGACTAACGCTCGCTGTGCCGCTACTTGCTGTGCGGTGCGTTTGCTGTTGCCAGTGCCCACGCCAAGCTGTTGTTCGTCGACCAAGACCTCCACCATGAAGGTCCGGTCATGCGCCGGCCCGTCGACCGACATCGTGTTGTAGACCGGTGTGATGCGCTTCCACTCTTGAACGAGCTCCTGAAGTCGTCCCTTGTAGTTTGTCTCCTGGCCGATACTGATGATCTCGTCAGCATCCTCTTCGAGGAGGGCGCTGAGAAAATCTCGTGTTGCCTGCAATCCCTGATCGAAATAGATCGCCGAAATAACTGCCTCAAACGCCCCCGCGAGAATGCGGTCGCGAATTTCGCCGTCCTCGGCCGATTCTCCGCGACCAAGATACATGGTTGCATCGAGTTGATATCGTCGTGCCCAATCGGCGAGGGTCTCGGTTCGCACCAACGCGGTTCGATATGCTGTCAACGTACCTTCCGGCACATCCGGATAGCGCTGGTACAGGAACTCCGCCGTGATCATCCCGAGAATTGAATCGCCGAGAAATTCAAGTCGCTCGTTCGAATGATGGACCGCTCGCAATTGCTCGATACCCTGCTCGTTCAAGTATGAGCGGTGTGTCAACGCCAGGCGCAGCAGATCCATGTCGTGAAACACGACTCCGAGCGACGCCGCGGCTTGCTCGGCCCGGTCGTCGGTCCAGATTGGGGGGCGGTCGGATGACGATGTCGTCGTTGAATCCTCGGCCACAACGCTCATTTCATGGCAGCGCCCAGATCGACTCGGGCATCGCGGGCAACCGAGTTGAGCCGGGACCAGTCGATTGACACGGTATAGATATAGTGCAACGGTTCGGTTTCACGTGTAGTCGAATGAGCAAGGCCAGTGCCAACGAGAAATTGCATCATCGCGTCGGCGATGTGATTATCTTCCGGCACGCGATCGTCAAGAGAAATTGCGTCTCCACCGGCACGCCGAGCATCGCTGGCGCGTTTCAGGCCGTCACGAAACGCGTCCGAGAGCAGATCGGCGCGCTGCTCCACTTCTCGACGCACGCGCCTCCGACTCGCCGCGATATCACTTCCTTGCTCAAGCGGGGATGCATCGAGCTCGATATCTTTGACTTCTTCACGCCAAGTGTAATGTTGGACGATGAATCGAAGCAGTCGCTGCAAATCGTCCGACACGCTCTCTCCTCCGCGCGGATTAAACACTGCACTTGATTATAGCCCGACCCTTGGTCGCCTGACCTACGTAGACCAGATCAGTCGCCGCTGATTTCCTTGTCCACAACCGACCGTGGAACCGAAGTTCTTGCTCGCAGCGATTGCTGAGGCGTAACCGGCCGATCTTCAGGGCCGCGCCCTCGGACAGGTAAGCCCGGAATCCACCACGTTCGCAGCAGTCGTTCAGTTCAAGAATCGATTATTGCCCTTGATTATCCTCGCAACGTCTATCTCGAATCGAACGGCACTGGATTACCGGGCTCTTTGCAAAGCGAGTAATCACGTCGTTCGACGCGTGACGCCTATCAATTCTCGAAGCGGTGGAACTGCTCCGCGTACTTTACCCCGTGCTCTTCTCCATTGCGTCCCGACCACTCGCGGACCCACTTTTCGATTTCGTCGAAGTGATCGGCCAATTGGCTCTCGTGCGCCCTCAGAGCCGCGATCTTGGTGTCGATCGTGTCACTGATGTCGACAAAGAAATTGATGACTGGCGCGCCGACGACAAAGATCTCGCGTACTTTGTGCGGGGTGAGCCCTTCGGCCAGCAATTCCGGGAAATCCCAGGCGTTTTGTGACGCTGGGTAAATCGCGGCAAGAACGGCCTGGCCACAGGCGAGATGATCAGGATGGTGGCGTCCGATCGAGTAGCTGGGAGTCCAGACACGATCAGGTGATTGACAGATCACCCGTGACGGCCGGTAGGTGCGGAGCAATCGCGTAATATCGCGTCGCAGCTCCAACGATGGCTCCAGGGTGCCGTCACGATAGTTGAGGAAAAGAACGTCCTTGAGGCCGAGAATCTCACCGGCCACGCGTTGTTCATTCTGGCGCGTCTCGGTGGTGGTCCGGCGTGCATCAACGCTCAACGTGCTGGCGAGATCCGCGCCACCACCCGAGGCATCGGTGACAATAACATAGTAGACGTCCCAGCCATCACGCACCCACGTGGCGACGGTCCCGGAGCTCCCGAATTCGGCATCGTCCGGGTGCGCCACGATCACCATCGCCACCTTGTCCATCGCTTCTTCCTGCATGAATACTCCGTTCTCGTTTAAGTTCCCATAGCTCGTCAAACGGCTAACCCAACCCCATATACTACCAGGGAATGAGCATAGGCTGAGTACATCCTACATTTTGCCTTGCTCGAATCACGAACCTGGCCCATACTTTAGTGTTCATGGCATTACTGCCGCAGACCGAGGGAGACCGATCTTGAGTACGAGCAACCGTCGCATCCGAGTCCGCATGGCGCCTAGCCCCACGGGTGACCTCCATGTTGGAGGGGCGCGAACCGCGCTGTTTACCTGGCTGTTCGCCCGCCACCACGACGGCGATTTCATTTTGCGCATCGAGGATACCGACCAGAAGCGCTTCGTCGACGAGAGCCAGAAAGGCATCATCGAGGCGCTCCGCTGGCTTGGGCTTGATTGGGACGAGGGGCCGGAAGTTGGTGGTCCCTATGGTCCCTACATTCAGAGCGAACGACTGCCGCTCTATCAGGAGCATGCCGAGTGGCTCGTAGAGCACGGCCATGCCTATCCGTGTTTCTGCAGCGAGGAGCGGCTCAAGCAGGTCAATGAGGAGCAGAGGCAGCGGAGCGAGCCGCCTGGATACGATCGCCATTGTCGAAATCTGACGGCCGAACAGGTGGCCGATTATCGTGCGCAGGGGATCGCGCCGGTCATCCGCCTGAAGGTGCCTGAGAGCGGCGTGACCGTCGTGCACGATCTGATTCGCGGCAATATTGAGTTCGAGAATCGCGTGCTTCAGGATGCTGTGTTGCTCAAGTCGGACGGTTTCCCGACCTACCACCTGGCTGTGGTTGTCGACGATCATCTGATGGAGATCAGTCATGTTACACGGGGAGAGGAGTGGATCCCATCCTCTCCGCTCCACGTTCTCCTGTACGACGCGTTTGGCTGGGAGCCGCCGATTTTCGCCCATCCGCCGGTTATTTTGCGGCCGGATGGCAAAGGAAAACTCAGCAAGCGGGACGGTGCAGTCGGCGTGCTCGAATACAAAAAGAACGGATACCTTCCGGAAGCATTGACCAACTACCTGGCACTGCTCGGGTGGTCCTCCGGTGATGAGGAAATGTTCACTCGTGAGGATCTCATCCAAAAGTTCGACCTGAACGACGTCCACCCAAGTCCGGCTCGGTTCAGCTTCGAGAAGCTGATCTGGATGAACCAGAAGTACATCAACCACGTCCTGACACTGGACGACTTTGCCATGCGCTCGGTCCCGTTCCTGCAGGAGGCGGGACTGGTAACCGAGGCGGCGAGCGATCCAGAGTCGGACGAGTTCGCCTACGTTCGCATGGTGGTCGAGTTGGTGAAGGATCGCGCCCGCATTCTCACCGAAGTAGTCGAAGACACGGACTTCTTTTTCATCGAAGAATTGCCCGATTATGATCCGGACAGCCTCATTCCGCGCAAGGACCATCCGGAGGAGGTCGAGCCGGCTCTCAAGCGGGTAGTCGAGATCGTGGAGACTTCTGATCTGGACGACGAAGATAACATCCAGGCGCAGCTTCGCGCGCTGGCCAAGGAACTCGGCCTAAAAGCTGGCGAACTCTTCATGTCGATCCGAGTAGCCACTACCGGACGGACTATCGCGCCGGGTCTGTTCGAGACGTTGCGCGTGCTCGGCCGGGATCGCTCCCTCGAGCGGCTCAACCTGGCGATCGAGAAGGTACACGCGTACGTCGCCCAAGGTAACGTCGCTCGCTACGTGCCGCCTCACAATCATCCGGGAATGCGGTTGCCGTAGACAGCCTTCGCAGAGTAAGCCGACGAGAGGGCCGCAGCGCGGCCCTCTTCGTTTGTGGTCCGGCACGGTCGATCCGGACGCTCGTCAGGGTTCCAGCCATTTACACTTCGCAGGATCACGCCGTACTCTCTGTTCGGTGATGTTGATTGCGTATTCGAAAACGAGGCTGAGAATGAGTCGATCGAACCCGAGTGAATCTAGCGTCGATGTGGCGATCATTGGTGGTGGCGTGATGGGCTGTTCGCTCGCCTACGACCTGGCCACACGTGGTGCGAGCGTGATGCTGCTTGAGCGCCAGCGGCTGGCGCGTGAGGCAAGCTGGGCGTCAGCGGGCATCATTTCGCCGCCGAGCCCCGGTTACGGCGCGAAAGCGGAGCTGGCCGTCCGCTCCTTCAAGCGATATCAGGCGCTGGTCGACGAGGTCGAAGAGATAAGCGGTGTTGCTACCGGCTGGGCACCCCGCGGCATTGTCAACGTCACGACCAGGGACGACACCGAGATGTTGCACGATACGATGCGCTGGCAGCGGGAACGGGGCTTCGAGGCCGAGTGGCTCGATGGCGATGATCTCCTCCAACGCGAGCCGGCGTTACGGCAACCGGATGAATCGTCCGGCAGCGGGTTCACCGGTGGTCTGTTCAACTCCGAAGCCTCCAGTTTGCTCCTTGGCGAGTTCTCGCGTGGACTTGCCCGCGCGGCCGAGTCCAGGGGCGCGGTGATCCGCGAGCACACTATAGTGGTCCGTATCCGGACTGAAGGATCGCGTGCGATTGGATTGAAAACGCTCGACGGCGAAGTCGCTGCCGATAATATCGTCATCGCCGCTGGTGCCTGGAGTCACCTCTTCGGCGAGGACGTCGGCGTACCAATCCCGACTCGTCCGGTACGTGGACAGATGATCGCAATCGCGGACGCGCCCATCCCGATCACGGGGGTCATCCAGGGTGAGGGCGGATATCTGGTGCCCCGCGCCGATGGCACGGTGGCAGTGGGTGCCACCGAAGAGCGTGATGCCGGCTTCGTTACCGAGGTTACGCCGGCCGGAATCGACTGGCTCGCTGCTCTGGTCGACCGTCTCGCCCCGAGTCTGAATCGGGGTCGCCTGGTCTCCCTCTGGGCTGGATTGCGACCTGCGTCCAAAGATGGTGGGCTGATCGTCGGCCGGAATCCGAAGTTCGACAACGTCTGGGTCTCGACCGGGCACTTTCGGGCCGGCGCGCTGCTGGCTCCCGCGACGTCTGAACTGCTGGCGGAGAGCATTGTCACGGGGAGCCTGGTTCCTGAACTGGCAGCTTTCGATCCGGGGCGCTTCGCTTGACACGCGATTGAGGAGACGCAAATGGCTGGGTTTCCACCACCGAAGACGTTCCGTCCCGCGATCACCGGCCGGCACTACGTAGCGGCAGCGGGTCACTATCTGGCCACGCTCGCAGCGGTGCGGATTCTGGAGATGGGTGGTAACGCCATCGACGCTGGCGTGGCTGCCGGTCTCTGCACCAACGTGCTACAGCCGGACATGACCAACATCGGCGGAGTGGCGCCGATCATTCTGTATCATGCCGGGAAGGACGTTATTCGCACGATAAGCGGTCTCGGTACCTGGCCGGCTCAGGCATCACCGGAATTCTTTCGCCGTGAGTATGCCGGCCGGATTCCTGGTGGCGTGCATCATTGCGTTATGCCGGCCGCGATCGACTCCTGGACAACCGCTCTGAAGGAATTCGGCACTCTGTCATTCTCCGAGGTTGTGGCACCGGCTATCGAGCTTGCCGAGAATGGGTTCGAAGCGTACGAGTTCCTCTGCGCCAACCTTGCGGCCGATGCCGCTCGTATCGGTCAATGGCCATCCAGCGCCGAGGTCTTTCTCCCCGGTGGGGCTGCGCCGCGGGCCGGATCACGTTTCGTGCAGCGCGACCTCGGTCACACCTTGCGAATGCTGGTTGAAGCCGAGGAAGGTGCCCGGCACGTGAGCCGGGAGGCGGGGATCCAGGCGGCACGTGATCGGTTTTATTCAGGCGATATCGCCGAGCGAACAGCGCGGTTCTTTGCCGAACAGGGTGGCTTCCTGACGCTTGAAGATCTCAAGAGCTTCCATGTTGACGTCGAGAAGCCGGTGACGGCCCAATACCGCGGCCACGACGTGTATAGCTGTGGACCATGGTGTCAGGGGCCGGTCGCACCGCAAGCGCTCGCGATCCTGGACGGGTACGACCTTGCTTCGCTCGGCCACAACTCGTCGAGGACGCTGCATCTGATTCTCGAAGCACTCGACGCTGCGTTCGCCGATCGTGAGCAGTATTTCGGTGACCCGAAGTTTATCGACGTACCAATTGATGGACTGCTTCATCCGGATTACGCCGCAACCTGGCGCAATCGAATCAGGTCTGACCGGGCGTTTGACGGGATGCCTGAAGCGGGTGATCCCTGGAAGTTTCAAGACGGGCCAAGTCAGACGAGACGAGACGGGCCGGGCACCCCGAGAGCCTTCCGCGCCAAGGTGGATCCAGACACGAGCTACCTTTGCGTCGTCGATGAGGCCGGAAACGCATTCTCCGCCACACCCAGCGACGGCGTGACGAATACGCCAGTCATTCCGGGTCTGGGCTTCATCGTTTCGGGTCGTGGCGGGCAGTCCTGGCTCGACGAGGGGCATCCCAGTGTCCTGGCACCCGGCAAGCGGCCACGTCTTACGCCGAGTCCTGGACTCATCATGAAAGAGGGAAAGCTCTTTGCCCCGTATGGCACGCCTGGGAACGATGTGCAGCCACAGGCCATGGTGCAACTGCTGGTGAACATGATCGATTTTGGCATGGAACCACAGGCGGCAGTGGAAGCGCCACGTGTCGCGAGCTTTAACTATCCGAGGTCAAGTTCGCCACATCCTTATTCACCGGGACTGGTCAACGTGGAGACGCGCATATCGAGCGATGTCCTGGCCGAGCTGAGCCAGTTGGGACACCGAGTCGAGCCCTGGCCGGTCTGGGAGCCGCGCGCCGGATCGCTCTGCACCGTCGTCGTCGATCACCAGCGCGGTCTGCTCACCGGCGCCGCCGATCCGCGTCGGATGGCTTACGCCATCGGCTGGTGATCCGGTCCAGTAGTCCCTCGTTCACCGTTGAGTGACTACCGACAGCGGCGGGTCGTCAACACCAGACGGGCTCCGTTCGAGCCGTACGGTTGTAGGATGGATCGGTGCACGATGTTGGGCTGGAGGTTCCATGAATTCGGCCGCCATGATGATTGAGGTGGATAACCTCGAGAAACACTACGGATCCGTGCACGCAGTCGACGGAATCAAGTTCTCCGTCGCCGAAGGCGAGATCTTCGGTCTGCTGGGCCACAACGGCGCCGGTAAGACGACGACCATTCGTATGCTCACCGGTCGGACCCTGCCGACGGCTGGCCAGGCACGGATCGCTGGTTTTGATGTGGTGCGTCAGCTCGACCGAGTTAAACCGCTCATCAACCTGGTGTTTGAGGAGCCGAATCTTTACGAGCGCCTGACGGGCCGGGAGAATCTGCGTTTCTTCGCTGATCTCTATGGCGTTTTGCCGGTCCGGGTCGATGACTTGCTCAAGCTCGTCGATCTGACGTCGGCCGCTGATCGCAAAGTGAAGACCTATTCGAGCGGCATGAAACAGCGGTTACTGGTCGCCCGGGCGCTGGTGAATACACCACGGATCCTTTTTCTCGATGAACCAACACGAGGGCTCGATCCGTCGTCGGCGCGCGAACTCCGTGATCTCGTTTCGCAGCTTAGCCACGAAGGAACGACCGTCTTCCTTACCACCCACTACATGGAAGAGGCGGATGAACTCTGTCACCGCGTCGCCTTCCTGAGCCAGGGGAAGATCGTGGCGCTCGATGAGCCGCGCGAACTGAAGCTGCGCTATGGACAAAGGACCGCGCTCGTGCTCCTGCGGGACCGGCAGGAGGAGACGCTACGACTTGACGACGCTGCCGACGCCGAGCGATTGGCGACCTGGATGGAGCAAGGTCAGGTTCTGACGGTCCACTCCCAGGAGGGAACGCTGGAAGACGTCTTTATCGAGCTAGCCGGTCGCCCGCTCTAATCGTTGGGACGAGACGATGAACCTTCGCATGATTCGTTCAATCTTTCAGAAGGATCTTCGGGACGCGATTCGGGACTCGCGCGTTCTGGTAGCGATAATCGTCCCGATTGCTATTGGGATCCTTTACAATTTTATGTTTCAGGACACGACTACAGCGCCGAGCGCGAAGATCGCCTGGTTCGCGCCCGGACCGACCCAACTGCTTGAGAATATTCAGACAGTTGCTGGAGATGCGGTCACGCTGTCATTCATCCAGGAACCGTCCGCGGATGCTGTCCGAACCGTGGTCGGAAAGAAGAACGCAGATATTGGAATCGTCCTGCCAGCCGGTTTTGACCAGGCAGTGGCTCAGGGGTCGACGCCACAGGTGAGCGTGCTGTTGCCTGAGTCGTCGTCGTTCAGCGGGGACTACGTCTCCGCGGCGGTCGGTTCGGCCATTCGCAGAATGGCTGGGCAATCGCCGCCCGCCTCGATCGCCGTCAGCCGTGTCTCTGCGGGTGAAGTAACGACTGCGGCGATCTTTGATCGATTGGGGCCGCGGAAGTATCTCGTCCTGGTCGCTATTGTGATGGAGATCGGGATGATCAGTATGCTGGCGGTTCCGATCATCCTCACCGAAGAGGTCGAGAAGCACACTATCGACGCTCTGGTCTTGGTCTCCTCCTACCTCGATATCGTTGTGGCCAAGGCCCTCGTTGGGATCACCTATATTGTTGTATCGGTCGGTTTACTCGTCTCGTTGACGCGCATCGCTCCGGAGCGCATCGCACTCTTTGCGGTCGCGGTCATGGCCTTGAGCGTGACCCTGCTCGGCTTCGGTTTGTTGATCGGCGGACTCTTCCGGAGCGCCAACCAGTTGAACACCTGGGGCGGGTTCATGCTGTTTCCACTCCTGGCTCCAGCCTTTGCGGTCGGTCTGCCGGTCCCTGGCTGGGTGCAGACGATCTTCGACGTCATCCCCACCAGTCAGGCAATAAAGGTGATGATCGATAGCATGTCGAGTCAGCAGTTTTTTGGACAGACGTGGCTAGCATTTGTGGTGATGGGGATCTGGGCGGCGGTGGCGTACGGTTTGCTCGTCCTCCGTCTCGGTCATCGCGAGGCGTGAACTCCAAGCATGAACGGCGAGGTTGGTTCACGTCAGACGGGTAATACGGGGTCGAAGCGCGGGGCCCGTGCGTGGCGGCCATGTCCCGACTACGATCGATGAATTGCACGTCATTGGTAACGATCTCGACAGCGCCGCGCTCCACTCCGTCTCCATCTTCGAAGGTTGAATATTCGATCGGCTTTCGACGTAGAAGGAATCATCATTGTTCAGGCACTGACTCGTGGTCTCAATGACCTTGTTCCAGCAGGCCATGGTTTAGAACTGCGTCATCTCCGCCCCGCAGGGGCGCTCCACTGGGGACGAATCGCCTTGATACGTTCTGGCTCGAACTGCACAGTATTCCTGTACAGATTGTAGGAGGGACGTGTCATGGTCACAAAAAGTTACACCGAGGCTCGT
Organism: uncultured Chloroflexia bacterium; assembly: GCA_963785465.1. Classification (GTDB taxonomy): domain Bacteria; phylum Chloroflexota; class Chloroflexia; order Thermomicrobiales; family Thermomicrobiaceae; genus CALAGB01. Next base: position 70,598 of record CAWAVM010000009.1, read on the forward strand.
GCGCATTTCGCCAAACTCCTTGGTCAGGTGGTGACGGATCGAGAGCCGGTGCTCATCACCCGGCGGGGCTCCGAGACCGTCGCCCTCATCGCGGCGGACGAACTCGATTCCCTCCTGGAAGCCGTGCACCTATTGCGCTCGCGGACGAATGCTGAGCGGCTCTTGACCGCGCTCGCACATGCGAAGGCCCGCGTGGGAACGCCCACCACCATTGCGGAACTCACAACGGACCTGGGGCTTGTCGACGCGTGAGGGTCGGGCGAAGAGCCGTGATTGCGTGCTGGACGATTATTGTCGTGAGGACCTTTCCTATTGGGTTGCTACGGACCGCAAGACGGCGCAGCGTGTCCTCAAATTGATCGAGGATGTCCTGCACGACCTATTTCAGGGGATAGGGAAGCCGGAACCCCTAAAGCACCTTGACTCCGGCCCGTGGTCGCGGTGGATTACCCAAGAGCACCGTCTAGTCTACCTGGTCGAAGACGACCGCATTGTCTCTTTACAGGCCCGTTATCACTACGACCCGTGAGATCGATCACCCCAAACAAGATTGCTCCCAACACCCTAGCCTCTGGCAGATACCGATGTTGGAGTGACCTCTGACGTCGTAGAGCGCTTGGCCACAGCGACCTTCTTGAGGTGTCCAGATCCTTCGTCAGTTACCCTGTCGACCAGAGGCGCAGGCTGCGATGCTGCCCGCCAGCGATAGCTCCCGGATCAGTTCCCGCTCAAACCCGGTCAGTGCCCCGAAGATACGGAAGAAGAGCTTGCCGCCTGAGGCGTGCATTCTGAGCGAGTATTCGAATGCTAATCGAGGTGCGATCGGCATGATGGCGGTGGTGCACCAACGACGAGCGGTAATGCAACTCAGCCCCCTTCACGACGAACGGGACAGCGTAGAGCCGTCCCGTCCTGACCATTCGTAATCTTGCCCGGCCGACCTACATATGAATCTGCACCGTCGATCCGATATTCAGGAAGTTCCAGAACCAGAGCGCGTCGCTGTTCATCAGGCCGACGCAGCCATTGCTGGTGAACCCACCGTAGTTCGACGGATCGGTCCACCAGTTGCCGTGAACCGCATACCCCTCGCTCTTGAAGTACTGGGTGTACATCACATGTTGCAGGTAATAGTAGTGCGGATCCCCCTTCGGGATGCCGACGGTGGCGGAGTCCATCGTCTCATCTTCGACACGATACTGAATTTGGTAGACCCCAAGTGGCGTCTTGCCATCGCGTCCCGCAGTGATTATGGCGGCGTAGACCGGCTGATCACCGTCATAGGCCACTGCGTAGAAGTTCGTCAGGCTGACATCAATCCAATGGCCGCTGTACGTGGCCGGTGGAGCTTGCGGCACAAACGGCTCGACCCATCCGGCCGCGACATATTGTCCGTCGGCGATCTTGTACCAAATCGGAGCGCCGTTGACCTCGTCACCGTTCACGATGTCCTGGATCACGACCGGGTGACGTTTATAGGTCTTGCCAACGACTGAGGCACTCAGACTTGGGGCGGAACGAATCAACAGGCTATCGGCCGTCACGACGCCGATCGGCCAGCCCTCTTTAGTCCGAATCGCGCTTGACCACCGTGGGTCGAGAACCGACGAAGATGCGAGAATGGCCGAGGCGAGCTTTGGCACCGACGAGGTGTCAACTCCACGGCTCGCGGCGTAGTCGGCCCCGATCCGTCCGAGCAGAACTTCGAATTGCGTGCCACGATTCTCTGGATGATACTCGAATCGGGCTCGTTCAAAATACTGAACGGTATAACCGTTCTGCTGGAATTCTTCCGAGATCGGGTAGCCATAGACGTAAAGGCCGCCGTGCTGCTCCCAGTATTCCTTGAACCCATATGCGAGCGAATGTCCCGTCTCGGGGAAGAATATTCGGCCAGCATCTCCTCCGGTGCTGGTGTCGCTTGGGAACGGCGTAAATGCGGGATTACTTTTCAGACTTTTGGCTGCCCAGGTGCCGAGCAATGTCGCTTGAACTGCCCAGCGTGTTCCAGCGGATTCAGGGTGCAGTTCGAACCGCGCACGTTCAAAATACTGCACGGTCATGCCGTCCTGCTGCATTGGCTCAGTAATCGGGTATCCAAAGGTCATCAGGCCACCGTTGGCCTGCCATGCATTCAAGAAATCACCACTTAGGTGGTGACCGGTTTCCGAAAAATAGATCTCCGCAGTTGTGGTGTCTGCGGCTTTTGCCGCACCGGTAGTCAACACCGTTCCAGCGCCGAGCACGACCAGGATAAGAAATGCCGCCATAACCGGCGGCATCCGCTTGGATAGTGCCAATGCTTGTCCCTTCCCATCCGGCTCCCGCAGCATATCGCTGATGCAGGATTTACCGAACCCTGTCTGAATGCGGAGATGTCGTCGAGACACCGTAGTCCAGAGACAACCCCGGTAGTACTTCCCTTGATATAACGTACGAGCGCGATGAATGTAACGATTCATACAAAACATTAACGCGTTTGCGAAAGCGCCTCCGCGCGGCGTGGCGTCATGATCCACATAACGACCCCGAGGACAACACCTATCAATACGCGCCGAATGATTCGGCTGCGAACACCCTGTTCAAACAAACGTGTCAACCTGCCGTCCTTATCTCCGGCGAAACGTGAACGCTCCACCTCGAGATCGCGTGCTCGCTTGCGTGGGATCCATGCCTCGATCGATCGGACGGTCACGACCGACTCCGCTAAATATTACGTGACAGCAAGACATCAGGCGAGCCTAATATTTTTGAAGATTCTGATTTAAGGATAGCAGAGCGGGGGTTCGAGAGGACCGCTGCTGTGTTCAGCAGTCGGAAGGAATCGCGGAAGCGTCAATTAGCACGGTCATTAATCAGCCAGGGTGGCCACGAATTGCCGGCCCCGTGTCGTCAGCGTGAAATGCCGTGCCTCCCGCGTGGTGAGGTTGTCGTCCTCGACGATGTATTGGCTGAGTTTAAGATCGTTATAGATGGCGAGCGACAGATCATCCGTGTTGCCGATTCTGCCGGTTGACTTCACGATCGAGTATCGGTGCCCTTGAACATCGAAGCAGAACTCAGCCCCGTCACCGTCGACTTCCCGGGAAACGAGTTGTCGTAGCACTCGCAGAACATCATCGTGATGATTGGATTGATCGGTTCTCGCAATGCAAATGGCCATCGGACTTTCCCCCGTCGTTTGCAACTCCTAATCTGAGATGATCATAGTCCGGTCCCTGTGACATGCGCGTTGAATTTGCCTCCAGCGCATTACAGAGCCGTTACCATTTCTTCAGCCATATGTAGCGAAATTGCGTACGTACAGGGAATCCGGGCTATCCATGATCCCCTGCTCGAGTTCCTTCGCTTTGCTGCGATCCCGATATCGCGTGTGTCGCTGAACTCTTGACCCAATCTTGATCTGAAGCCTGGTTGGTTCTTGAGGCGGCCCGCTTACAGTAGAGACAGATGGGAACAGCGCCCAACCGAACTGAGAAGGAAGAGCGGGTGCAGAGACCATCGAGAGTTGGAACGAAAGATAGGAGTACGTGATGAAACGCTTCGTAGTAGTTGCAACCGTTATCGCGGCACTCGCGGTAACTCTGGTCGTTGGAGTCGCTGCGGCTCAGGGGCCGAATTCGGGCCACGGGCAGCAGATTTCGCAGACGAGTGTTATGCCGGGAACCGGCGATATGTTGAAGACACAAGCCCGCCTGCAGTTGCACGTCGACACGGCTAATACCACCGGACCGCAGGCCACGGGCGATATGTTGCAGACGAAAGACCGTCTTCAGTTGCACGTCGACACCGCGAACACCCCTGGACCGCAGGCAGCGGGCGGCATGTTCGCCGGGCTACCGGATGGCGCGACCGTCGATTCAGTGACACGCGACGTTCAGGTGGACGGCACAGTGAAAACGGTAACGGCGACCTTCACGGTTACACTCGCGGACGGAAGCCAGACTGAGATCACACGGGTCCATGTCTACGAGCAGCAGTCGGATGGTAGTTGGGTTCTCACTTCGGCACCTGATTGCCCGTATCGCTAGTAGTGAATGACAAGTGAATGTCTATCGAGGCGGTGGCGGACTGATCCGCCACCGATTTTGTGTGGGTTGAAAACGACAAGAAGAACGTCGAACGTCGGACTTGCCGGATCGTTAGCGAGTATTTTGGCTAACCCTCCAGAGTGACATTCCAAGAACAAGAGTGATCGCCGCAGGCATCAACCACCAGACCGTCACACCACGATGCGCCAGCATTGCAGTGATTGCCAGTGCCGTGACGACGCCAGCCGCGACAGCCCAATCATCACCAACGACAAAGTCATACCAAAAGCGGAAGAACTGAACGACGTAGCTCATCAGGCGGCCTCCTCCTCGGCGATTACCAGTCGTGCGTGCTGTTGTCTAAGCGAGGCAACGAATCCGAACGAGATGAGCAACACAAACACGAGAATCCCGAGGATCGCCAGATCGCTACCCGGCCATTTGACGCCGGCTCCTTCAGCGCTCCAAAAGGTTCCAAAGGTTGTCAGCATCACGCCGACCGCGAACTTCATTGTGTTCTCCGGAACTCGACTCAACGGGGCGTGGATCAAAACTCCAGCGATTCCGACGACCACGATAGCCGCGGCTGCTCCGGCGGCCGCCAACGGAATGTTTCCCTGGGTGCTACCGAATGTCAAAACGATGAAGGCTACCTCGAGTCCTTCGAGGAAAACGCCTTTGAATGATAGGGTGAACGCATACCAATCCAGATTGGCTCGCACCACCGTGCCAGCGGTCTGCGCTTCCGCGAGCTCACGCTGGAAGATCGCGTCCTCGTCATGCAGTGCCTTATAGCCACTGGAACGCAGGATCGCTTTTCGCAGCCATTGCAATCCGAATATCAGCAGGAGCGTACCTACGACGACTCTCAGGCCGTTGATCGGGATTCGGGTCAGCGCCGGGCCGAGTAGCGCGACCACGATCGACAGCGCGACGACCGCCGTTCCGACTCCGATCAATACCGAACGCCAACCACGTGTGATACCTACCGCAAGCACGATGGTGAGCGCTTCAACCATCTCCACGGCGGACGCGAGGAACGCGGCCACCAGAAGAAAAGCAACACTCATGTTCCAGTCTCCTCCCCCTTTTTAGATGACTCAGTTGCGGACTCGTCGCGAGTCAGCGGACGCGGCGAAATGGCCATTCGCAAACCTTCGGGCACGTCACTCGGTGCATCGTCTGGATTTCGCTCGTAGACTTCGTGTTCAAAGTCGCTGAGCAGTTCCGCGCAGCGCTCAATCCAGACTTCGACTTCCTGGCGCTTGTCGGCACCGAACCAATCACGGGTCACGATCCGGTCGAACCACCGTCGAATCTTGTCCAGATCCTGGCCAATCTCCTCTGCCTCTTCGAAGCTGTAGTTCTGCCGGAAATGCTCGAACTCAACCTCTTTGACGAACTTCGTTTCGCACTCTTCGATGATTTCCTGGTATTCCTTGTTACGCAGCGTTTGGAAGGACGCAACAATGCGTTCCTCATCGTGCTCTCGTAGCCGGGGAATCTCGAAAAGGGTGTGCTCACCGTCGAGTGATTCAATCTTTTCCACAATCCGCTCGACGTCCGATCGAAGGTCGGGTCGGTCAGGCAGGATGCAGACGCACTGCTGCAGATAGAGCGACCCGAGCCGCTTGAGGTCACGCCAAACAGTGACCCGCCTGCTGGCGGGCTCGGTCGGGACGCGATAGACCAGAAGCAACCAAGGTGCACTTGACATTATTCACTCCAACGAAACAACTGTTGCAATGTTACACCTGTACATCAGACTGGGCAAGCGCGTGAATAAGCCGCAAGGGGTCACCCCAGCCTCGATGGTAACTTCTGCCGTCACTATGCGTCTGACAGAATATGCAGCGCTTCACTTCTAATGGTGACCGAATCCGAATGTCACATCGACGGCTGATGAATCGATCGTCGGCGAAGCTTGGTTCTGTCAGCAGAACGGACGAAGCGAGAAGAGCGAATTGCGATAGAGTGCTCGGAGCTATTTTGGGTGGCTTCTCAACTGAGATTCGACAATCAGTGGATTGAAGACGAACGGATGAAACGAATGATGGAAGCACGAGGGCGACCACCGCGCGCGATGAGTTTCTTGGCTGTCATGATTCTGGGAGCGGTGTTGCTGACAGCCTGTAGCGGACCGTCGAACTCGACTGCCACCACGGCTTCGACCCCAACCGTAGGGTCGTCGACCGCGACGAGCACGGTCGCGTCGGAGACACCGACCAGTACCTTGACTGCCGCCACCGTTACGGGGATAGCCACCTCACAGCCCACTGCCACCTCGTCCGGAACGAGCACCACGACCAATCCCGACGGAACTCCATCCGCTGGATCGTCCGCCGTGTACCTCGACGATCGCAGCACGGCCGAAGAGGTGATTCGTTCTTACTACAACGCGATCAACTCGAAGCAATACGCGCGAGCGTATTCCTATTGGATGGCTGGGTTAGCCGCATCACAGCTCCCACCCTTCGATCAATTCCAGCAAGGCTACGCGAAAACCCTGTACGTGGGAGTAACGTTTGGTTCAGTTGGCGAAGGGGTCGGATTAGGCAACATCTATTACTCGGTGCCGGTGGAGCTTGAAAGCAAGACCAGCGATGTCGGCGTGCAGACGTTCGTCGGATGCTACACCCTGCATCTCGGGAACCCGGCGATCCAGGCCAGCCCGCCTTATCAACCGATGGCGATTCAGTCGGCTACCATCGATCAAGTCGCCAGTATTGCCAGCACCGAGGATCTGCTGGCCAAAGCCTGTACCGGTCAGCCGGGCAGTGGCTCGGGAGCCACAGTGACGCCCGTGGCCAATCCGAATGACATCAGTGCGAACAACTATCTTGACAATCGGAGCGACGGCGCCGAGGTGATCCGGTCCTTTTACAATGCGATCAATCGAAACGAATATGCACGTGCTTACTCGTACTGGGAGCCCAACTCCGACTCATCACAGCTCGCACCCTTCGATCAGTTTCAGCAAGGGTATGCTCAGACCAAGTCAGTCGCATTGACAATCGGCAGCGTTCTGACCGACGCCGGAGCTGGACAACGCTACGCATCGGTTCCGGCCACGATTGTGGCAACGATGGCTGACGGAACTACGCAAACTTTCGTCGGGTGTTACAACCTGCACCTGGCGAGCCCGGACATCCAGGCCCAGCCACCCTTCGAACCGATGGGCATCCAGAAAGCAAACGTGACGAAGGTCGACAACAGTGCCGACACAGCGAAGCTAATGACTCAGGCGTGCCAGCCATAGGATTTCTGATCTGAACCCACCGGTTCAGTTGGTCGCACGGACGAGATCCTGTACGCACTCTTCCTGAGACCCTGATCTCGGCCCGCAGAGATGAGCTTCACCGATGGGACTGAGCGCGGTGGCAAACACCGAGATCCGCCCGACTCATTTTGCCGCATCAGACCAGACCAGCGAAGAAGTCCTTCTTGATCTGTCTGCCGCTCACATGCATTTGCTTCAGCATGCGTTCATAGGAACGTACCATCTCCGGTGGCCCTGAGAGATAGAAGACTCGCTCACGGTAATCAGGCACGGCCCGCGCGATCATGTTCGGGTCGATCCGACCCACGTGACCAGACCAGTTTCGCGGAACCGAGGATGTGTCGGTTAACGTGTAGATCGTCTGAATGCCAAGTTTTCTGTTGGCCTCGGTCAAAACATCCTGGTAGACGATATCGTCCACGGTCTTGTTCGCGTAGAACAGGACAACGTCGCGACGCTGCTTCGTGTCGACCAGATACTTCAACATGCTCCGAAACGGTGTGATACCGATCCCGCCAGCGATGAAGACGAGCTTCGTGTTGGGGTCGTCTGGGAGGGTGAAATCCCCGGCGATCTGTCCGGCGAGGACAGTCGTGCGGCGATTGAGGCCCCACATTGCCTGCTTGAAGGTGCTTCCCTGTTCGTAAAACTTGACCCCAAGATGCAGCGTATTCTCGGTCGGTGAGGAGGCGAGCGTGAAGAACCGACGATTGCCACGGCTGTCAGCACGTGGATGATCGAGCGTCCACTCCATGTACTGGCCAGGCGCGAACGCGAACGAGTTCGGCGCCGCGAACGCGAAGTCGACCGTGTCTGGTGAAAGCTTGGTCTTGCGCTGAAGCGCAAGCATGAACTTCTTCTTTGGGCTCACCAGATATGAGAACAGGTTGCCGATGACTAGGGCGATCTCTGGGGTCGAATAGACTGACCCCAGGTGGACCTGCGGAACGAAAAGGAAGCCGATAAGCAGCCCATAGATCGATTTCAGCTGTTTCGTCGGAGGAGCGGTAAGCGGCTCGGTCAACATGACGGACGCGAAGAAGATAAGCGGCGTTTGAATCAGAAACCGCCGTAGCTCGAGCGAAACCGATGTGCCGTGAAGCAGGCCAAATACGCTTTCCCCAACGAGAGCCGCCGCCATGAAACTTGCGACCAGGTTCTCCTGGCGTACTTTGCGCACGATAAGCAGGCCACCGATCACCACCACGGGGAGCATGCTTGAGGTGCCGACCCACCAGCTGGCAGGGTCTTGCAGCGCATAGCCAATGATGACGGCAGAGACTGCCGCTGGGTTGAAGAGATGCTTATTGTGAATCGCCAGGATGTACTTCGAAGACATCGCCAAAATTGACGCCCAACCCAGAACCACCAAATCACTCGTCGAATGCGGCGGATCGAAGATCAGGGCCAGGATGAGGGCTGTCAGGAAAGCTGATTCTACGTTGGTCGGCACGTTGAAAATCGCGGCGAGAATCGTGTTTGAGGTCCAGCACATTACGACAAAGAAGGTGGCCGAAATGAGCAAAGCAGCGGGCGAGAAAGCGAGTCTCCCGGTAAATGCGAGAACGATGCCCACGAAGACGTAGACGAAGAGAATGTAGAGCGTCAGCCGGTACATCGTGATCTGATCGATGATGGAGTCAATTGGGCGCATCATTCGTTCTGAACATACCTTTCGAACCCGCTCGAATACGTCGCGAGCCCAGATGCATCGATCATGTAGCCTTCGAAGTCAGGCAGGGATTCGATGAACGAGATGCCCATACGTCCCATGGCGAATCCCGCTGTCGCGAACCGGTCAGCCTCGTAAACATTTGGGCCGACCACGGTTAGACTCAGTACGTCCAACAGCGGCACGCCAGGCTGAAACGGATCGTAGATGTGTTGTCCGCGGACTGAGGTGCCGGATGTAGCGACTCCACAATCGCTGACCTCCAGAACCTTGACGTATTGCTCCTGTCGGAAAGGGTTCCGAATTCCGACGTGCCAAGGCCGTCCCTCTTTTGTCCCCACGACCTGAATATCGCCACCGGCATCGACGTAGAAGTTGCGCCAGCCCGCGGATCGCAGACGATTCGCCGCCTGTTGGATGGCCCAACCCTTGACGATGCCGGAGGGGTCGAGAGAACCGTCTCGCTCGATATCAAAGTAGCCGTGCGTCTGCTGCTTGGTTTGAGCGCTCAACGCCAGAATCGTGCGGACGTCGTCGCTGCACGCAGCCAGATCGATCTCACCCCGGTTCAACCGCGAGATCTCGCTGGTCTCTTTGTAGGTGCTGAAGGTCTCATCGACAGATCCAAAGTAGGCAAACACGGATTCAATGACTGCGGCCGTGACCTCGAAATCGAGTATCTCCACGGTGATCGGCATTCCCATTAGAAGACGACACTGCTTCATCAGTTGACCGTCTTATGCCCCGGCCTGTGCGAGCGCGCTGGAAAGAGACTGCATGAATGCTTCGCTCGAGTAGGTCGCTCCGGTTACCACATCCACGTGTGCGCTTTGCGCCTGAATAGCCTCAGTGATCAACGCGGGGTCGGCATATTGGTTAATCCGCACCGATCGCGACCGATCGCTCGGAAACTGAAGAAACTGCACGCTGGTGATGCGGCCTTGCGAGATGATCGCCCTCACCTGCACGTAACCCCACTGGGCGTCGGCGATGGTGCCGGTGTAGGAACCGTCCTTGAACTGCCCGTTAGGGGGCGTGGTCGGTGTCGGCACGGCGGCTCGCGTAGGTCGTGGTGTCGGGGTTGGCGACAGTGTGGTCGTTGCGATCGCGACGGGATCCGGAGCAGTCGGTGTCGGTGCGCTGGGAGCCGTTGGTATCAAGGTAACTGCGGTTGATGTTGGAGGCGAGCTTGAAGCTCCCGCTGGCGTCGAAGCAGCGATGTTCACCACAGAACCCGTATCAACGGTTGATGATCCGACGAGCGCGGAAATACTCGGCGGCTGATGCGTGAAGCTGTACAGGGTGAATGTGCCGATGATCAGCACCGCGACAACGAGTTTCTTCATTCTACGTGCCCGTTCTTGCTGGTTCCCCGCCAACTCCGTTATCGTTTCGTGTGTATCGCGAGAATCGTACGACGACAACCTGTGAGAAACCTTAGAATCGGATGAATCAGAACACAGTTTGCTGCGGTAAAGATCGAAGACGGCATTGCCGGTGGTACGATGCGCTCCGATGAATCAATCCATCAAGCGGGGAGGGACACGTGTCTGGAACGCAATCCGAGACGAACCCGCTCATTGAGCGGCTAGGGGGATTTTCGACGATTCGCGCGGGCGCCGGCAACGACCAGTGGAGCAGCGCTCACTACAACCTTGGTCTGTCAGAGAAGACGGTTGGGTCGAAAATTCTCTCGATGAACGTGGCGCGGTTGCCGGCTGGTGAGTCGATCGAAGCCCACATTCACGATGGCTATGAGGTTGGTCTCTATATATTGGAGGGTCGGCTCAAACATCGCTTTGGTCCAGGGTTGGCAAAGTCACTGATCAACGGGGCAGGTGATTTCATCTTTGTCGAGTCTGGCGTGCCCCACAGCGCACATAATCTGAGCGATAGCGAGCCGGTGGTCGTGGTGGTGGCGCGAACGACGGCTGATGAATGGGCACGAGCCATCCCCTACGACCCGGAAAAAGAGTAGCTGGAGCCATCTCAGTCGTCGTTGGTGACGCTGCCCGGGTGACTCGCGACCGTATTATGAAGGTCATCATCCTGGTAGTTCCAGAGCTGCGGTGCCCAGAAGCGGGAGCTGGCGACCATGGCGAGGCAAGCCAGGCCGCCAGCGACCATAGCGCCAGGTGCGCCGATGATGCTGGCAACTATCCCCGCCTGAAATTCGCCAAGCCGAGGTCCGCCGGCCGAAAAGACGTCCGCTAGAGACCCAATACGCCCGCGGAGCTCGTCGGGTGTTGCCAACTGGCGGACTGTGTGGCGCATAGCCATGCTGACGGCATCGAGACCGCCTCCCATCCCAAGCAGAATCAGCGCCAGTCCGATCCAGCTGGAGACACCGAACAGCCCCAGAGCAGCGGCATATCCGGCGATCATGATGGCAACCATTCGCCCGGGTCGTCTCGGTGCCGGCGCGAAGGCCATTAGCCCGGCTCCCAGCACGGCTCCGGCGCTGGGAGCGGCATAAAGGATGCCGAGCCCGGTCGGGCCCATCGATAGGACGTCGCGCGCGAAGACGGGTAGCAATCCGGTCGGTGAGATCAGCAACGTGGCCAGGAAATCGATCACCATCAGTTGCCACAATATGCCCCGCTCCCGCACGAAATTCAGCCCGATGAGTAGCGCTCGCATCGGGTGACCTTCGGCCTTCGGTGCCGCCGCACGCGTCCGCATTACCAGCAGCGCGGCGACGACGGCGAAAAAGGACGCGGCGTCGATCCAGAAGGCGGCCGAGACCCCGAGCACGCCGATGGCAATGCCACCGATGGCCGGACCCACCACAGCGACCGTATCGTTCGACAGCACGTTGAGCGTCAACGCGTTGGCGAGGTGGTTACGTGGTACGAGCTGTGGGATAAACGCCTGGCTTGCGGGACTCTCGAACGCGGACGCCGCTGCGGTAATTACGGCAAACCCATCCAGCAGGAGGATGCTGGTCATCCCGGAACTGACGGCAATAGCCAGTAGTGCCGAGAGCGCGGCCAGAATGCCTTGAGAGATGATCAGTAGTTTGCGGCGGTCCCGGCGATCCGCAAGGGTTCCGCCAAAGAGTGAGAGCAGGATGGTCGGAACTGCTCGGGCCAGGCCGAGACCTCCGAGCTGGGCAGCAGAGCCGGTGATCGAGTAGACAAGCCAGGCCAATGCCACGGTCTGGACTTGAGTGCCGAGGATCGAGACCGCCTGTCCGGCCCAGAGCAAGCGAAAGTCGCGATGGCGTAGCGCGACCAGTGCCGAGGATCGATTCATAAGTGTGACAGAATCCCGGCAGCGTGACGCGACTTATCCAAGCGGCTAGCCTCTTTCACCTGTGCCACAACTTTGCGGAGCGAATGATCGATTGCCTGGGGATAGTAGCAGAGGGCGGTGTAAGTGGGGTGGTCAGGTCAGCATGGCAATGATGACCGGCCCGATCATGGCCACCGCAACCAGGGGAACGAATCCGATAAGCACGCCGATAAATCCGATCAGCATGCAGGCGAGGAATAAGAAAAGCTTCTCATCTCCGGAGAGGATGGACGGCTTTGCCGCTGCTTCGACCGGTTGGTTACTCGTTGTCGGATCGAGGTTCTCGGGTTGTTGTTCCATCGGTTCGGTCGTCTTTCTTTTCGCGAACAAGTGCTTCCACGTTTCATGTCGAACCAGAGTCTGTCAGATTGTACCGTCGCTGTCGAACTTTATTGGGTTACCTCGGACTATGGTCGTCCCATTTTTCGTTCTCAAAGCTATCCGGGTCGAACAAGCAAGCGGAGTGATTGATCCGGTCAGGTGTGGTATCACAATGGGTGGCGTCGCGTCTTGGTGGTGATCGAAAACGATTCGTTATGAGTGATCGATCGATACAGCCACATGCCATGACGAGAGACTACGTGCCGGGTCAGGTGGTGCCGTCCGACGACGCTCAATCTGCTATCAAACGACGGATCTTTGGAGCTTCTTGCATGCATCCTCTTTACGTCCTGAATCGCCGGTGCTGGCTGGCTCCTCTTCTCATACTCGTCAGCGTCACGTTGGCGATGGTTCTGCAACCGATGTCGTCCAGCGCCCACGCGGAACTCGAACGTAGCCAACCCAGCCAGGGAGCGGCGCTGGGCAGCGCCCCTGCCAAGATGGAGCTCTGGTTCACCGAAGGACTGACCCCGTCTGGATCGACCATTAAGGTGTTCGACGCCCAGCGGCATGAGGTCGATAAGGGTGACAACATGGTGGACCCGAACGATCCGACCCACCTGACGGTGTCGTTGCAGCCACTGTCGGACGGTACCTACACCGTCGCCTGGACGTCCATTTCGAGCGATGACGGACATGTCATCCACGGGACTTTCACCTTCACCGTCGGTGTGTCGCGTTTGCCGGGCGCGGCGGCAACGACGAACAGTCATCCGTCGGCTGCGGCGGTTGTGCTGCGCTGGCTCGTCTTCCTCGGTTTGATGATTCCGTCCGGTTGGTTCTTGCTGGGCATGTTAGGGATCAGTCTGGATTCGACGCGTTGGTGGATCGTCATCGGTGGTGCACTGCTGGCTGTGGCATCCGACCTGATTCTGCTGCCGGTGACGGCATTCTGGCCCGGTGCTGGACTGCCATCGCAGTCCCTGGCCGATACCTACTCGATCATGCCGCAGTCCTGGCTCGCACGCTTGATTCTCGAAACTACGATCCTCCTGCTGGTGACCGCAATTTTTGTCGGACATCGAAAAGACACATGGATGGCGCTCATCGGCACCGTGCTGAGCGGGGCGGCGATTGTCGAGCTCGCGTTGACCAGCCATGCAGCCGCGCGTTCGACTGATCGTTTTCCGGCGATTGTCTCGGAGATTGTGCATGTTGAGACGGTGGCGTTCTGGATTGGTGGTCTGGCTTTACTCGCTCTCCTGCCGAAATCTATGCGTAGTGGAATATCAAGGCAGACCCGGCGCTTCTCTCGAATAGCCTTTGTCCTGGCACCATTGGCAGTTGGGTCAGGCATTATCAATGCAGGCATTACATTGCCATCCTTCGCCAGCCTCACGCAGAGCAATTACGGCAAGATCTTGCTGGTCAAGGTCGTCTTGGTGGTTGGAATATTCTTCTTTGCCTGGCTAAACCGGCGCGCGGTGCAGGTAGGTCTCCAGCGAGCGGTTTCGTTTGTTCGCGGACTCCGCATCGAGCTTGCCTTTGGCGCCAGTGCCATTCTGGTCGCATCGATACTGTCGCTCTGGGCGCCGCCACAGCCGGTCAAGGTGATCCCGCTGCGGCTCAGCCAGTCGGTGGTCGGCAACCAGGTCGTGCACGTCGTGATCGATCCAGTGCACGACGGTCCGAACCAGATTGAGGCCTGGCTGACCGATTCCCAAGAGAGACCGGTAGCCGGTGTCACCAACGTGGTAGCTCAGTTCACTATGCTCGAGCGGGCTATCGATCTGCCGGATCAGCAGCTTCGGACCAATGCCTTCGGGCACTTCACCGGTTCGGACGTCCCTCTCACCGTGCAGGGCTGGTGGGATCTGAAGCTTATCTTCATGCTTGGTTCGGGTTCGACGGCGAACGCAGAGTTCTTCTTTATGGTTCCGGACCCGCTTCTGGTGGGCGGACTCCATCACCGTGCGATCGATTCGACGGCAAGTAACATCTACCAGCTGGCGATCGCGAACATCGAGACGCTTGACTCGATGAGGACCGAGCAGACGCTATCGGATGGAGTCGGCAACAGCGTGAATACAGAGAACGAGTATGAGGCGCCAAACATGTTTGCCTATCAGACCAGTTCAAACGCCTCGTCCGTCGCGATTGGCAAGACTCAGTGGTACCGGCAAGGGAACGAGCCGTGGACCAAGGACCAGCGGGCCGATGTGTTCCAGTTTCCGCACACCGTGACCACCTACTACACCGGGGCCACTGAGTTCACCTTAGGCCGCACTCAGGTGGTTGATGGGGAAGAATGCCAGATTATCACGTTCTCGGTTCCGGCCGGGCCCGGTCAGGGGGCCGCCTGGTATGCCTGGTGGGTTGGAACACAGACGCATCTGCTACGACGCGAAGCGATGGTGGCTGACCATCACTACATGATCAACCACAATATTGACTTCAATTCGTCGTCGATCGCGATTACGGCGCCATCGACTTCTGCACCGTAGCGGCTTCGCCGATCAGCCGGCCGGTGGAAGATCGACGCCGGTCTGGGTGGCAGCGTTCCGCAGCTCACGTTCGATCTTCTCCTTGAGCACCAGTTTTTCGCGGCCGTCGAGAAAGCTCACCTCAACACCGGTTCGCACCAGGTCGGAAAGCTCCGACGCCGTGAACTCATGCACGCCGGCCAGCGCATGGAACTCGTCGGTGAGGCTCGTGTTGAACATCGGCGGATCGTCCGAGTTGATGGTGACTGGTACCCCTGCTTCGATGAGACGCCGGATCGGGTGATCGGCTATCGAGCGATAGACGCCGAGTCGGACATTGCTGGTCGGGCAGACGTCGCAGCCGATGTGATGCTCGGCGAGATAGGCGACCAGCGCTGGATCTTCCACCGCGCGAATGCCGTGGGCAATGCGATCCGCGCCGAGGGCATTCACCGCCCCCCAAATGCTTGCCGGCCCTTCGGTTTCGCCTGCATGCGGCCATGAACGTAGTCCATTCGCCCTTGCGTAGGTGAAGACCTCGCTGAAGAGCTCGGGGGGATTACCAACCTCGTAGCCTCCCAGACCCAGAGCGACGATCCCCTCTTCCTGATGTGCGATAGCCCATTCGGTCGTCGCTTCGACCGACCCGTCGTCGCCCGTACGAAGACTGCGCGGAAAGTCGGGCACGAAATCCATGCGAACCCCGAACGTCTTCTCCGCCCGTGTGGCCCCTTCGCGAATGCCGTCCCAAACCTCGTCATAGGGAACGCCTTGAAAGCGGAGGTGCGTCGAAGGAACGAAGCTGACCTGTAGGTAATGCGCATGCTGCGCGGCGGCGTTTTCACCCAACTCACGGGTGATGCGGGCGAAGTCGGCGCCGTCTCTCAGGCAACTGTTAATGACGAGCCAGATCTCGATGAAATGGGGGAAGTCGCGATAGCGATACCACTCTGAGATGCCTTGCGCGTCGCTGGCTGGTAGCTCGACGTTGTGGCGCCGCGCCAACTCCAGCAGTGTTCCCGGCTGAATCGTCCCTTCGAGGTGGACGTGAAGCTCCACCTTGGGCATCTGCCGTATGAATTGCCGGAGTCGATCGTCCATACCATGAGTCTTGCTGTGTGGCGAAATCATCGTCTCCAACTCGTCTAAACGTCCTGTAGCTAATGGGATATCGCGTCCCGATGCTTGAGTCTAGCCGAAGACCCGACAGAGCGCACCGACGACGGCAGATCGACATGGATCCAAAACTCCCAGGAAACTCTAAGGTCAGTCACAGAAGTTTCTCGGCTGGGAATGGTTTGCTGGAGACCGGAGCGATTATGCCTTTGCAAAACAGAAAGTAGAAAACTTCGATGACAACACCAAATCGTCCGCCGTTTCCCGAGTGGTATCAGAAGGACCGTCGCGTTCCGTCGCATGTCGGCCCGACGCAGCGTGAGCTTATCGCCCGCCGAATTCGATCTTTGCGCCGGCTTCTCGTCAGCGTCAGCTTTATTGGAATAGCAACGTTTACCTCGCTCGCCGCTTATCACAGCCAGTCCACCGCGAGCGCAGCGGCTGCACAGACGACGACCGCTATCGTGCAGCAAGGAACAACAACAAATTCGGCAACGACGTCGACTACAACCACGTCTTCACAGGCGGCCTCATTGAGCGCACCGTCGACGACGACCAAATCATCATCGCGGAGTTCGTCACCGTTCCGCACGAAGACCGCGTCGTCCTGACAGGAGATATGAGATGAGCGGAGCGACGACCTCGTTACTCTGGTACGTGGCACGCGGCAGCGGCATCGTCGCCTTCATCCTGCTGACGCTGTCGGTGGCACTCGGCATCACCATGAACCGGCGCTGGTACTCAACCAATTGGCCGCGCATGGTCGTCGACGCGATGCATCGCTGGTTCACGATCACATTCTTCAGCTTCACGGTGATTCACGTAGCGACGATCATGCTGGACCCGTTTGCGCACGTCTCGCTGATGAATGCGGTGATCCCGTTCACCGGAGGGTACCGGCCGTTCTGGATGAGCCTGGGAGTGATCGCGATCGAGCTGGGACTGGCAATTGGAGCGAGCGTCTGGGTGCGTCGCTGGATCGGCTATCGGGCGTGGCACATCCTGCATGGGTTAGCCTATCCGATCTATGGACTGTCCCTGCTGCATGGACTGGGTACGGGAACCGACACCGGCACACCGTGGATGAGTGCGGTCTATGGGAGCAGTGTGGCGCTGATCGTGCTGGCCATCACCTGGCGGATGGCGCCGACGCTTGTTCGCACGGACGCTCGCTCACGTGCCTGAGAGGCCGTTCCTGGTTCCAGCAGCGAGGTATCGCGCAGGGTTTGTGCCGGATGACCCGTCTCACCGCCGCGACGGATCTTTTCCAGCTTGCCGTTGAATCATCGGCCAATTCAGGCCCGTATGCTTACGTGCCAGGTGCCCCTTAGCAATCACAATCATGTCTGATCCGTTTCCAGGAGTCAGGTAGTCACCGCGCAGCGGAAGACTGGGTAGAGGTAGCGGTAGAACTTTCCCAATTCCCGAACGAGCCTGATCGGAGATAGACCTCGTTTGGTCGGATCCATGTGTTGGAACATCGAGAACTCGGTGTAATGCACGTTGCCGCGCCCCGAGAGCGCCAGCTGAAGTTGCCGAGACTCGCTCACCGGGATCACGGCATCATCCCGATCATGGCCGATGATGATGTTCGGAGCCTCGATGTCATCAAGGTAGCTCATTGGCGACATGGCGGCCAGAAGCTGCTGCATGGAGTCCGGTAGTTGACCCAATGAGGCATCCGCTTCATCGGTCGTTCGGGCACGGAACAATCGATAGATAGCTTGTCCCTCCGCCGACAAGGCACCCGGACCAGGTCCGACACTCGAATCACTGAACGCGCGCTGTACGAGATCGCCTTCGCGCGGGTTCAGAGTCGCCGTAAGGGAATGGATGTAGACCTTACGGGTAAGCTGATCGACCTCCCAGGGCACGCGGGCATCGCCGATCAGTCGAGATGAGCTGGCGATGTCTCGTGCCAGGGTCCACATCGATCCATAGGGTGCGAAGGAAACTACAAAGGCAACGCGATCCCGGATACGCGGACTGGCGGCTGCCATCAGCGCGAACGACCCTCCGACGCAGGTCCCGAGCAGACCGCTCCGCGCTGGATCGACGAACGGTTGCCGCAGGAGTGCGTCATACGCCAGAGCGATGTTCTCGTTGTCAGCGGGGTCAAGCCGGAGATCGCGCATCGCCGGCGACCAGTAGAGCAGCGCCGCGAAGCCGGAACGCGCGAGGGCTTCACCGAGACGCGGAACCTGCGGGTGATCAACCTCGAACGGCACAACTCCGAGACAAACTACCATGCCGGGATGTGGGCCAGGAGTGCCGGGACGATAAAGATCACCATGGGCCACACCGGTGAGCGTCGGGTACGTCAACTGTTCGACAATCGGTGTCGATGTTACCCAGTTCAGTGGTCTGGAGGGGAGCATCGGGAGGACTTTGAGGAGGAAGACGGCGGCTTTCGCCGCCGCCCGGGTAGACTGAACGGATCGGTTGATTTTCGAGAATCTCGGATGCGTCGCCATCACCACGGACGATTCCTCCCACATTCAGTTCAGATGTAGCAGCTATGGCGCGACAAAGTCGTCGCAAGACTGGGGTTGGCGTGTCAGGAGGATGTTTGGTCAGTTCGACGATTCGGGGTCATCGAACATCCCGGGTCGTCCCCTCGTGTTCTGAGGATCCGCGGGGGACCGAGGTGTTCGATCTGACTGGTTGAACCTTCTGCGGATGTCTTCTGGATGTTCGCTAGTCAGGCGCTGAGTAATGCGATTAGCGAAAAAACGTGGTTCCAATGGCCATAAGGACGCAAAACTCAAGGCCCACAACGATCACCACAATTAAGAGCACGACCAAGCAATCATGTCCGGCACCGTGTTTGATATCCTGCCTGGGCGGTGGGCTGGACGATGCTGGACGAGTTGTCCTGTTTCCCGGTGGGGGCGGAGAACCAGGAGCATGAGCGGTTCGTCGTTGCTGACGCCTTCGATAGGCATCATCATAGCGCTGCTTCACCCCAGCGTCCGAAAGGACCTCAAAAGCAATATTGATTCGCTTCATTCGCTCCGCGTCAGCGTATCGTCCGCCGTCGGGATGGTAATCCTGAGCCATGGCCCGGTAGGCTGCCTGGATGACGCGGATCGAGGCGCTCGATGAGACCCCGAGTTCTTCGTAATAATTTACCCAGGCGAAAAGCCATGGGTCCATGCTTCCTGATCCGTCCCGTTGCGTCGAACAACCTGCGGATCATCGCAGGACGACCAGTGAGCGTCAATCGCGTTGCTTCATTCAGTGCATTTATTGCATCGCCGGCGATGAGCGGAATTCGGCATATCCCCACTTCCAATGCGACGCTCGGGACTCTTGCCATTCGGTTGCGGTTCGAGATCACCAGCGAACACGAACCTCGATCCACGCCTTGACAGGTGACTATATGGTCACGTATTATGGCGTGCATGACCGACGATGACCGTGTATTCAAGGCACTCGCTGATCCGACCCGACGTTTTCTGCTCGACCTGCTCTTCACGCGTGACGGCCGCACGCTCAAGGAGCTTGAATCCGAGCTGGAGATGTCGCGCTTCGGAGTAATGAAACACCTGCGAGTGCTTGAAGATGCTGATCTCGTCGTCACCCGCCGATCGGGCCGGGAAAAGCTGCACTATCTGAACCCAGTCCCTATTCGGCTGATTCATGATCGTTGGATTGATAAGTACACCGAGCGTCAAGTGATGGCACTCGCCGATCTCAAGCGAGAGCTGGAAATGGAGACAGAATGACGTCCAAAGTAACTCATTCAACTGACACACAGGTTTATCGGGTCTATATCAAAGCCACGCCCCAAGCGATCTGGGACGCCATCACCGGACCGGAGTGGACCGAGCGCTTCGGGTACGGAGGGCGTGTTGAGTACGATCTTCGCCCTGGAGGCTCGTTCCAGGGATTCACGAGCGACGAGATGAAGCAAAGTGGCGCCGAGATGGGACACCCCGTGCCGGATGTGGCCGTTGACGGCGAGGTAATCGAGCTGGATCCTCCCAGGAAACTCGTTCAGACGTGGCGTATGTTGATGGACCCGACGATGATCGAGGAAGGCTTCACGCGATTGACCTACGAGATCGAGGAAGGCCAAAATGGTGTGTCAAAGCTCACGGTTATCCATCAGCTTGACGGTGCACCTACTCTGGCTTCGCTTCTTGCGGGAGAGTTCGAGGCTCAGGGCGCAGGCGGTGGCTGGAGCTTCGTTCTGAGTGGTCTCAAGACCCTGCTTGAGACCGGCGAGGCAATGGTTCACTGACGAAGCGGGCGGCGGGATTTTACGTTCGTGGAATCTCCGCCGCCCTCGTCCGAACACATTCGTCCTCACCGTCCGCCATTCTTCAGCAACAACCGCTTCCAGGCGTCAGCCAACCAGGACTCGAACCGGTCCGGTGTCCAGCCGCGTTCAAAGACGAGCAGCGCGTAGAATTCGGGCGAGTTCATCGACCATACGATGTCGGCCACGGCATCGACCGACAAATGATCATGTACTTCTCCGGTGGCCATGAGCTCTGTCGCGAACATCCGCATGTTGCGCGCGCGCCGTTCGGCGATCTCCTGCCACAAGTCATGCAATTCGGGATTCATGGGCGCCGCCTGCCGCAGAACGCGAAACAGGGGCGCCAACCGTTCCTGAATACGAGGGATCGCCTGAGCGTAGATCTCGAGCTTGCGTGCCGGGTCTGCTTCCTCTCGGATGATCCGAACGTAGTCGCGTTCGAGCGCGGTAACGGGCACATCGGCTCCGGAGATCGCCGTCTCGATCAACAGGTGAAACAGTGCCGGTTTCGGACCGACCGAAGCATAAACGGTGTCGAGAGCCACCTCTGCTCCTTCGGCAATAGCCGTCATCGTCGTGGCGGCATAACCACGGTCGACAAACAGGTGACGAGCCGTCGTCAAAATCCGCCTTCTCGTTTGCTCCGCCGAAGCCCGTCGATTCCTCGAGTTGTATCGGCGCTTGACACCATCACTCATAAGCCCTATTATACACATATTAATCCGAAGTGGTTTCGGATGAATACTAAGAGGAGGCGTTCATTGACATACGCATGGGTGCAGGATGTCCCGATCACGGCTGAGATCTATGATCAGATAAAAGCTCAGGTTATGGAGAAGACCGGCGGCCGACCACCGGAAGGCACCATTTCACATATCGTTCAGAAGTTGCCGAATGGGCTGCGCTACCTCGACGTGTGGGAATCGAAGGAGGCATGTGACCGGTTCACCGACGAGATATTGCATCCGATCGTTTGGCGGGCGCTCAAGGCGGCCGGCGTGAATCCTCAGGGTGAGCCGCCACGCAACGAAATAGACGTTTACGACGTCTGGAATCCGTAAGAGCGCCGTTGGGCTCATTTCTCCTCTGGCCGATCTCATGCTGATTCGCCGGCCAACCTTCTAAATCGATAACCCGGGCCGGCGGTGCTTGTCAGCGGCACCCGGCCCGGTCAACTGACCAACCCCACAACAAGTCTCCATCAACAGTCTCTATTTGCAGCATTGAATTGATGCCCGCTGCGGCGTTCAATACTGACGGCACGACGGTCGGTCCGACCGCTTCGTCGGGCCGCCAATTGTCTGCGTGGTGCGCCAAATCTACATTGACTGATGTTGTTGACGCGAAATCTGGAATCGAGGTCACGTCGCCGATGCTCTTCCCGCTGTTGCACGCATCTACGGAAAGCAGGCCGTTCCTACTCTCCTGGGCCATCGATCCACCGGTCTTCATCGGCCTGGTGCTGGCGAGTTTGGGCTACTGGGTCGCCTGGCGGCGGGTGAGGCTGATCGGGCGCCGCGAGCTACCGGTTAGCTATGCCGTCTGGTATTACAGCGGTTTGCTGGCGATCGCGATAGCATTGCTCGGCCCGTTTGACGTCTACAATGAGGATTCGCTCCTGATGCACATGGCTCAGCATTTGTTGTTGCTTCAGGCGGCAGGACCGTTGATTTGGTTGGGCCGTCCGGTACAAGTCGTGCTTCAGGCGGTCTCACCGCAGCGGAGCGGGTCGGTTCTCAAACCGGTCCTTCGGCGCCGCTGGGTTCGATCGGTCCTGAGCTTCGTAAGCCATCCGCTGGTCGCCTTCCTCATATTCAACGTCACAATGCTCTTCTGGCACGTTCCAGCGATGTACGATGCAGCCCTTTCACACCAACCTATTCACGATCTGGAACACCTCGCTTTTCTGACTGCCGCGCTTATCTATTGGTGGCCGATCATTGAGCCTGTGCCGCGTCACCACAAGATCCGCATGGGATTCGCGCTCGGGTCGATCTTTCTGACTGGTCTGGTCGCCGAAGCGTTAGGGGCGACTCTCTCGCTCGATAGCTCCTTGATCTATCCTTTTTACGCCCATGCCCAGTCACTCTGGGGGCTGTCGCCGCAGGCTGACCAGGAGTATGCGGGGCTGCTAATGTGGGTCGGAGGCGGATTGCTTTACCTGACCATCATCTTCGGCATCATGATCCGATCGCTGGGGGGTGACGATTACCATGCAGCGGTTCCGACAACCGCGAGCCCTCCCATGGGTTAGATGCCGCGACGCCGTGCAGTTCAATTTGGCGCGAATACTGGGGTTGGAGGACAAGGGATGACCGGTTTTGGTGGCTTGGGAATGGGCCTTGGGAATCTCGCGCGGATGTCGTCGGCGCAAACGCGGTCAGTCAGTCCAGAGAACTTCAACGGTGAAAAGGGCCGAGGCGCCATGGCGGTCGAGGGGACCGGAGCCGACGCGGCGCGCGATCTTGGCCAGGGCTGGAAGGTCTCTCCAAGCATCCACGTCGCGCCTCGTACCGTGGCGACATTGGCGGAAATCGTCGGCATGGGGGCGATTCAGCATATTTGGCTGACGACGCATCCCCGGAACTGGCGCAGTCTCCTCTTCCGCTTTTATTGGGATGGTGACGAGCGCCCGGCCGTCGAAGTTCCAGTCGGTGACTTTTTCTGTAACGGTTGGGGTGAATTCAGCCAGGTTTCGTCACTTCCGATTGCCGTGAACCCGCACGGCGGCTGCAACAGCTACTGGGAGATGCCCTTCCGTACCGGAGCGCGTGTCACGATTGAGAATCTGTCGGACCAGGAATGCACCGTCTACTATCAGATCACCTACGCTCTGACCGACGTACCGGATGACGCCGCCTATTTCCACGCGCAATGGCGACGCAGCAATCCACTCACGTACATGACTGATCATATCTTGCTCGATGGTTTGAGCGGCAGTGGTCATTACGTGGGAACCTACCTTGCCTGGGGCACCAACAGCTCCGGCTGGTGGGGCGAGGGCGAAATGAAGTTCTATCTGGACGGTGATGAGGCTTTTCCGACCGTCTGTGGCACCGGGACCGAGGACTACTTTGGCGGCGCCTGGAACTTCGACGTTCCTGGTCAGGGCTACTCGGTCTTCAGCACTCCCTTCCAGGGACTGCATCAGATTCTACGGCCGGACGGACTCTATCGGAGCCAGCAGCGCTTCGGAATGTATCGCTGGCACATCATGGATCCGATTCGCTTCACGTCGGATTTACGGGTGACAATCCAGGCTCTCGGCTGGCGTTCGGGAAGGCGCTATCTTCCGCTCCAGGACGACATTGCTTCCACCGCCTTCTGGTATCAGCGCGAGACATCGTCTCCTCATCCGCCATCGCCCGATGCCGACATGCTGGAGATTCTGTAGTGACTGGGGGATCGTTGAAAACGTTCGAGTGGAGGCAGCGTCAGGAGACCGCTGGATCGGACCGCTCCGGTGAGTGACATCCGTATCCGACCAGTGCAGCCAGAGGATCTGCCGACGCTGGTTGACGTCGAAGCATCGGCGAGCAGCCGCTATCAGGAGGCAGGCTTCTCATTGGACGAGGCGCCACCTCGGGATGAGCAAGATCTTCATCGGCTGGCGAACGTAACGACGATGTTCGTGGCCGAGCTCGACGGGATGGTCGTCGGCTACTGCAGCTTCTTCTCGATCGGGCCTTTTCTCCATCTCGAGGAGTTGGCCGTCGCTCGTAACTGGCAGGGCCGCGGCATCGGCCTGCGGCTCGCGGAAGCGTATCTCGAAGCGGCGATACCGATGTCGGATTGCAGTCATTACTCGCTGATTGCCTTTCGTGACGCTGAATGGGCGATTGGTCTCTATCGTCGTTTGGGTTTCGAACAGCTAGACGAATTCCCCGGTTCGTTGCCTCGTATGGGGTTGCTCGATAACCTCGTGGCCGGAGAGACCGTCGCCGGACTCGATCCGGGACGGCGGCAGGTCATGATTCGGCGGAAGTCGAGCCCATCCATCAGTTAAGAACCCGAAGAGCGTCCAATAGTTAAATCCACTCCGGGTTTCGGCTGACGCAGGTGAGCCATCCACATTCGTGGAGTTCGCCGACGCTGGCTCGTCCCATGTGAAACGTGATGTCATCGCAAGGTTCTGGACACTAGCCTTCTCAGATTCGACGAAGATCGCTTGCCGACCGAACTCTTGACTCATGTTTGACGCCCACTTCCAGCACGCACAACGTCCTGCTATAATCATCTCGTGAGAGTCTCGTTATCCAGAAAGGCTACGTACTAAGTCTCTCAGTGACTAAGATAACTAGTGGAGGACACCATGTCAAGTGATATCGGCGATCGTGACCATCTCACGCGCACCCTCGATCGGGAAATGCGCCGCATTAGCGCTCAGTCGGTCATGTTTAGCCAGGCGGTGGCTGAGCGGCTGGGCCTGAACCCGACTGATCTCGAGTGTCTTGGAATCATGGGTGAAACTGGCGCACTGACGGCTGGCCAACTTGCGGAGCTTACCGGTTTGACTACTGGAGCGATTACCGGCGTTATTGATCGGCTCGAACGGGCTGGCTACGTGCGTCGCGAGCAAGACCCGACCGACCGTCGCCGCGTGATCGTTCAGCCGGTGCCTGGGGTCGCAGACGAGAAGATCGGACCGCTGTTTGAATCAATCGCCAAGGCGACCACCCGGCTCATTTCACGCTATACCGATCGGGAGCTTTCGCTCATAACCGACTTCGTTACACGTATGAATCAGCTCGGTCTCGAGGAGACCGCCAAGCTCCGTTCGTCAAATGACGGGCTGGGAGATGGGGAGTTCGCTGCTCCACTCAACGGCCTGGAGGACGGCCGGCTCGTTTTTGCCTCCGGCGCTGCAAACGTCGCGATCCGTGGGGATACGTCCCTGAGCGATCTCTACCGCGCGCGTTTCGAGGGAACCGCACCGACCTTTCAGGTGCAGGGAAACACGCTGACGATCAAACATCGGAATCGACCCCACTTCGAATGGAGCATGCGTTCGATTGGCGAGATTAAGGTAAATGTTTCACTTCCCTGGCAGCTTGGCTGGCTGATGCGGACCACAGGGGAGGTTCGCCTGAACACAACCATTCCGTGGCAAGTAGAGATTCGAGCCGGTGCGTCGCACGTTGGTGTCGACCTCAGCAGCATCAAAGTGCAGTCGCTGATCGTCAAAGGCGGCGCAAGTCAGGTCACCGTGACCTTGCCGCATCCGTCCGGTACTATCCCGGTGCGCGTCGGTGCAGGAGCTAGCCAGGTAACCATCCATCGTCCGGTGGGTGCGCGCTCTCGCATACATATCCGCAATGGTGCCAGCCAGATTCGACTTGACTCGCAGCATTTCGGCAGTCTCGGCGGCGAGATGCGCTGGGAAGATCCGGATTATGAGAGCGCGACGGATCGGTATGACATCGAGATCTCGGGAGGCGCGAGCCAGCTCACGATCGACACGGTCACCGAGACGATGGCCTAGCACGCCTCACCATCGTCGTTCTACATCGTTCTGGGATGGAGGTCTGAACGTCCGGCGATCAGATGTCGCTAAGATGCGTGCAGTCGTTGAAGCGGACCAACTCTGCTGAGAGACCTGCCGGATCAACCCGAATCAGCATCTCGCTGATCGCACAGTTATTGTGACGCGATGCCTGAAAGGTGCGGCTATCTTCACCAGCAAGTGTGGTGACGATCCAGGCCAGTGGTCCCCCATGTGCCACCGCGACGACCGTTTCTCCAGAGTGTCCTTGCGCGATCATCCTAACCGCGCGCATCACTCGCTCTCGCAGCTGAGCGTGGCTTTCGCCTCCGGGCCACGGCACGTGCAGGCTGTCTTGATCGACCTGGCTCTGTAGCTGCGGATAGAGGGACGTGAGATCGACCAGAGGCTGGCCCACCGCGGTGCCAACGTTGATCTCACGCAGGTCATTGACCGGAGTCGGATCCAATCCGATCTCGTTGCCAATGATCGTGGCAGTCTCCCAGGCGCGCGGAAGCGGACTGGCGTACAGGGCGTCGATCTTCTCATTGTATTTGAGAATGTTCCCCGTGCGCTCAGCCTGGCGTCGCCCGCGCCCGGTCAGAACCACATCGGTTGACCAGCCAGAGATGACCCCTTGACGATTCGAGGTCGATTCGCCATGCCGGATCAGGAGTAGTCGGGTCGGCTCGATGTCGGACTCGTACATTATCGGTTCATCCCTGTCTCGTTTGTGAATGTATCCACACCCGGCACCCCGGGTCGATCAGTTGCGATCTCCGGCTGTTTGACTATCGATTATCGACTGGATTACGTCGATCGCCCAGCCGTGATGGGCAACCTCCGCTCGATCAGGGAGTCGTGTCAACGGGAACCACTCGAACGAGATCATCTCACCGGCAGGATCGACGCTGGCCGGCGTCTCGAGCACCGAGGTGAAGTGGAAAACCAGGTGCCAGCTCGAGTCGTTTCCTTTGAATGATTCGATGTGGTTCAGGCTTACCGGCAAATCGCTCAGCCCAAGCTGCTCGGAGAGGATTCGGTGCGCCGCATCTTCTGGATGTTCCAGGTGCTTGAGTTCGTCATCCGGCAGAAACCACCCGGTTTGACCGTCGACGTTGGTAGAACCGCCATAGCGAACCAGTGCAACGCTATCACCAGCAAGAACCGCTACATCTGCTATGAGCTTGTGTACGCCACAGGAATTCTTGCTCATGTCTTCTCCTCACGGATGGTTCGAAGCTGGATCTCGCCGACGCTCAGATGAATGATTACGGCGGACTTCAGCACCTATTACTCTGAACTGAGTAGGCGGCGCCAGCGTACATCGTCGTTGTTCGACACAGTGGCTTGCGGTGAGGGATGGGCATGAATGGGAGTCGAGCGAAGGTAGTGAAGAGCGAAAACGTGGCTGGACGCGGGTGCGCGGGGAAGAGAATATCGCCGGCGACTCAGGCAAGAAGTCGGTCGCCGGCGATCAGAAGCCTAAGCAGCTACCACGGCACGACGGCGCCATTCGGCGCGCGCCAGTGTGGCAGCGATGACTGTGATGGCGATGGCCGAAAGAACGATCGTCATCTCAATTGATCCGCTGTGCTGGTCCGGGTCGACTCGGAAAACGAGTTCGATCCAGTCTTTCCACAACAGAGTCAGCATCGCAAATACGAAGCTAGACATTGACATAACGGTTTCGACCCAGAATCGTGGTCGTAGTCGGTCCCGCATGGGTGCTCCTTTCCCGGCTCTCCCCGGAGTTTTTCGTGTCCTCGCCGCGTGGGGACTCGTGAGTTATCTTCTTACCAAAATTGGCGCGCCAAGTCAATCGCAAAATATCGATGAAGACCGAAGAACGTCTTCAACAGCGGTCGTCTGGATGGATCAGTTCCTCAATCCTGGCTTTGATTTCGTCTCGCACCTGCCTGAATTGCTCAAGGGTCGCGCCGGAGGGATCCGGAATGTCCCAGTAATGGCAGTTGGGCGCGTTTGCGACAAAGCCGGGAACATCCTCGTCCGGGCAGAGCACATAGATTTCATCGGCATCGCGAACCATGCCGGGTGTCAAGGTCTTCACTTGCTGCCACGCGATATTGATCCCGTCTTCGAGCATTACCTCGACAGCCTCGCTGACCGGAGTTCCATATTTGGCGGGAGTGTGGTCGAGAAGACCCGCGCTTGATGCTCGTTTCGAACTCGAGAGGTGATTGTAATACGCCTCGGCCATCTGACTTCGGGCCACGTTCCCGGCACAGATGAATAGCGGTCGTGTCATTCTCGGTGAATCCGTTTCGGCGACATTGTGTCCTTCCCTGGGATCATGTTCGTGAGCGTGTCTACGACGCGGCAAAACGTCAAGTCGAAACCGCGACAGCGAACGGGCTGATGAGGACGCAGCTGAATACCCACGTGGGATGCCTCATATTGACGGGCAGTCGATTGGCCGCCATTGTTACTCTCGGAATCCACTGTTCCAAGACCATACAATTGACTTCTGGAACGCGCAATTCAAAGGAGTTCAGGACCATGTCATTCACCATGTCACGATGGGAGATGGATAAGACCGGAGCCACTTCGGATGGCGGGATGATCGTTGCCAAGCAGGATGAGGCGGCGCTCGCCGGGGCACGCATGCTCGCCGATGGCGGTAACGCGGTCGACGCGGCGGTGGCCGCTGCGTTCGTGATGAACGTCATGGAGCCGTACAACACCAGCATCGGCGGCAGCGGCTATCTCGTTTACTCGGGAGCCGATGGCACATCGATGTTTGTCGACTTCAGCAATCGGGCACCTGCGAAGGCAACTCCGGACGCGTTGAAGTCGCGCACGACGGTGTCGTTCCAGGGTGGTCTCGCGGCTATGGTGCCCGGTACGGTTGGTGGGCTCGCCACCGCGCTTGAGCGATTTGGCACCTTCGACCTGGAACGGGTTATGGCTCCGGCGATCGACATTGCCGAAAAAGGGATGCCGTTGAACTGGGTCCTCGCACTCAGATTAGTTCAAGAGTTGAATGGTATTCGAGCCAACCCGAAATCGGCGGAGATTTTCCTGGTTAACGGTGATCCAGGGATGGCCCACGGCGCCGACGTCGTCCGACAGGTCGAGTTGGCCCAGACACTTCGGGAAATTGCCCGTAACGGACCTGAGGCCTTCTACACCGGACCGGTCGCTCGCCAGATCGTTGAGTTCGTTCAGGCCCAAGGCGGCCTGCTCGAGATGAAAGATATGGCGGCCTATCAACCGACGGTTGTACCGGCACTGCGTGCCCGTTTCCATGATTACGATCTGCTGACTGGCCCGCTCCCATGCCCGGGTTTGATGACTCTTCAGAGCTTGAAGATGCTGGAGGGTTTTGATCTGGAAGCGTTCGGGCACAACTCGGTCGATGCGCTGCACGTCATAGCTGAAGCGTTTCGACTCGCCTTTGCCGATCGGGACGCTTACTTTGGCGACCCCGATTTTGTGGACGTTCCGGTTGAGACGTTACTCTCAGACAGCTACATCGCGAGCCGAAGAGCACAGATCGACAACAAGCGATCTATGCGGGTCGCGCCTCCGGGAAACGTCGGAGTAGCGCCAGCCGGTAGGCAGGCGGGAGGCGGCGGCACGACGCAAATTTCGGTGGTCGATGCCGATGGGAATGCCGTTTCGATGACACACACATTGATTGGCGGTTGGACCGGACTCGGTGTTGCTGGTAATACCGGCGTGGTCATGAACTGCGCCGCGCAATGGTTCGATCCTGGACGTGGCGCGCCGAATAGTGTGGCTCCGGGCAAACGGCCGGTGGCCAACATGACTCCGATGATCGTCGAGCGTGACGGTAAGGTGCTTCTTGCGGTTGGTGCGCCAGGATCACGCCGGATCAGTAATGCCGTCAGTCAGGTGGCTCTCAATACTCTGGTCTTCGGCATGCCGGTGCAGACGGCGATATCGGCGCCGCGAGTCGACCTCTCACAAGACCACATTGTCGCCGACGATCGGATCGATTCCGATGTCATCGCCGGACTTCGGGAGATCGGACATCGGGTCGACACGGTCCATGAGTTCATTAACTCAGGCGGACCGGGCGCCGGATATCGTGGGTTTTTCGCTCGTCCCGCGGCCGTACTGGTCGACGATGACGGTATGCGACACGGTGGAGATTACCCGTTTCTCGAAGGAATGGCCGTGGGAGTTCCGCGCGGCTGAGAGTCAGCGGATTGCTTCGTACTGCCCGACAGGTTTGCTGCGGAATATCAATTTGTGCAACATTCGGTTTGACATTTTCCTCTATTTCAACGATAGTCAAGTTGTCCGCCGACAACTACGTCGACGGCACGAATTTCTGTATGCCAGGGAGGCACGTTATAGCACGCTATATGATTCAGGCCACCTACAACGCGGGCGCTCGCAAGGCGTTCGTCTCACACCCGCAAGACCGTGTTGCCGGTGTCGCGGCACTCATGGAACGAATGGGCGGCAAACTCGAATGCTTTTACTTCTCGATGGGTGAGTTCGATATAGTAGCGATTGCCGAACTTCCCGGTGATGTTGAGGCCGTTGCTGGTGCACTCGCTGTCACTGCTGCCGGGCATCTCACGGCGTATCACACGACAAAATTGCTGACCGGTGACGAGATGGTGGCCGCGATGAACAAAGCCCACGAAATGTCCTATTCGGCGCCGTCCGGGAATTAACGATCGCCAAGTCAGTTCATTGTTGTCAGAAGAACTGTCAACGCTGGGGGCATCAAGCCCCCGGCGTTTGTGTTACCCCTGTGTACAAATCGGTCTTTGAGATAGTGCCCATTCTTCGCCCGCGATTCATCATCACCGACGAAGATCCCAGCTCGAGCCGGACGACCGCGATTAGACTGGCCAGGTTTCCATTCTCAGTGAGGCGTCCCAGAAGGCGTATTCGTAACGGCTGCTGGCGATGAAGATGTCGCGCATGCGTGTCATTTCGTCGGTGGAAGCGCGAGCCGCGACCTCGTCGAACGTCGAACGCAATCGTTCCGCCAATTCCTCATACTCCGAACCGCCGTACATTTGAATCCACTCGGCATAGAGGGGTTGACTTGACGGTAGTCCCGCTGCGGCCAAGTCTCGTCCTATTTCCCAATAACCCCACTGACAAGGCAGCAACGCCGCCATCAACTCGGCTGTCGTGCCGCTGTAGGCCACCGACAGCAGGTGTCGAGTATACGCATGTGTCGTTGGTGCGACCGGGGTGGATTCGAGATCCTCGCGGCCGATGCCAAATCGCCCGCAAAAGCCCCGATGTAGCTCCATCTCAACGTGGAGTGTCGCGTGAACCAACTCCGCGAACAGTTCCATAATGTTGAGATCGTGCGCGCCGGCCACGCCCAGTGCCAGGACACGGCTGTATTCGACTAGGTAGACATAGTCTTGCCGGATGTAGTACTCAAACGGCTTCAGTGGAAGCGTGCCGTCGCCAATCCCGCTTACAAATGGATGGGACAGAATTCGCTGTCGAATGTCCTGTGTACTGGTCAGGAATTGCGAGGATGGTGTCTCGGACATCATGCTCCTTCAGTGGACTTCGTGAACGCAACTCGATTACCGGGCTTAATGAGCCGGCATCGTCGTGGCCGATTTCAGTTGGGCGGCGAATCCATCGGTGAACCATTGCATGATGCCGACATTTGGCGCGAACCAGAGGGTCGTGGTGGTCTGGTCTGGGTGTGTCGGATCGGTTCCTGTCCACTCGACGATGTTGAGTTTCCAGGCATGGCTTATACCGGCCGGCGTGCTTACCGCCTGCCAGGCAGAAACCTGAATCGATAGCGTCACCAATTTTGGTGGTCCAGTGCTGGAGATCGCGGTCGTTTCGGTAGACCATGACTGTCCGATATACGGATCATGATCCGGAAAGTAATGAACCGGTGGCCAATACACCGTCGAGTTCGTCAGTGTTCCGTTCGTATCGAGCGTGTCGACGCCATAGAGGTCCATGCCTGTTTGGGTGACGCCCCAATAGGTCAGCTGGCGTCCATCGGCTAGATCCTCCTGACGGACGACCAGTTGCGATCCCCCGGAGAAACCATTTGTCACGCCCGTGATCTGCCAGGTCCGGTCGATTCCCTCAGACGTCCCATAAACCCACTTGTCTCCAGGAGACATCGCGAGATAGACCGGATCACCGCTCAAGTTGACCTGAGGGGTGTCAGCATAGCGCCAGCGGAAATAGTGCAGGCCGATATTGCCCATCTCGACACGCCATTGGCTCGGATTCGATGGTGTGTATGTGAGAACTCGCCGCTCGAACGGTTGGATTAACACCCATTGATTGACCCCTTGAAGCTTCACTTGCACCCAAACTGGATCGGCGATCGGATAGCCGAGCACAAAAAGCCAGTCGAACAGCGGGTCGGCGGTGGCAAGGCTCCCGTTTTGCTTGACCAACCCGGGCTGCGTCATGAAATCCCAAAATGCGCTCGGAATGTTGTAACCAACCGTGACCCCGCCAACTCCCGAGTAGCTGACGTAGTGTGCGTATTGGGCGCCGGGATCGCTCGTCGCGCTGGGTCTCGTAGAGGTGCCATCCGGAAGAAAGACGGACGTCGCGAATTGGCCGGTCTTGTCCGATTGGCCCTGGTCGACGAGGCGCTGGAAATCGGCGTAAGTCGGGAATGTGTTGTCGGGGTCACCGGCCACCGGAACATTTGCGCCGGAACCGGTATCGAGGAACGTGTCCGAACCGATCTGGATGCGGCCGCTTATGAGCTCACGGTCGATCAAGCCGCTGGTGACGTACCAAGGATTGGTAGGATCGCCGTTCGGGTCGATGATCTCCATGCGGCCTTTATCAAAGTATTGGACCAAGCGCTTCTGGCCGGGAGAATCGAGGTAACGTTCGTAGGTCGCCCCGGTGTTGGCTTCTGGGCCCCAGAACCAGGTGCGCGAAACATTCCCGTCGAGGACGGGTTCGTCTGTGCGTGTCCAGACAGCGTTGAAGGAGTTATCGGCGAAGTCAGGGGCTGCCAACGCGACGCTGGATAGCGTTGCCCCGATCAGGACTACCACGATGGTGGCAAGAAGACAGCGGCGCAAAGCTACCCCGTTTTCTATGTGACGTTTCCATGCGTCGTGACTCCACTTTGGCCATGCGTGACCTATTCGGTTCGCATGGGACATCGAATGTCGATCACGTGCCGGCATGATAGGCAACAGTCTAGCAAGTCTGGACCATGCTTGACGACTATTTTGGAATCAGAAGCGTTGATCCTCGATCGCGCTGGGTTTGAAGTCCGGCGCCGGGACGAGGGCATCGGGGCGAATCACGTGAGGTCAAGAAGCGTGCGGATGCGCTTGCGATCGAATCCGATCACGAGTTCCTCATCGTCGATCAGGGTCGTCGGGGTGAGTTGCGAGCCCAGTTCGAAGAGTTCGCGTCCGCTCGCTGGATCGGATGTCACATCCCGCTCGACGAATCTCGATTCCGTGATGAGCCAGAAACTCTGCCTCAGTAGGTTGCCAGTACTGGATGTGTCATCCCGAGGCCACAGCCGAGGGATCTCTCTTTGTTTCGTCGAATCAAACGAAGAGATTCTTCGCTGTCGCTCAGAATGAAAATACCGTGTTAGGCGGCCACGCGTTCCACCGTCACCTTGTTGCCGAGTTGTTCCAGTTGGCGTACTAAGCGTTGCTCCCGTTGCTCTCGCTGCCGCTGCTCCAGATAGGAAGGCCCAAGATCCGTATACGCGGTGCCCGTTGCCAGCAGGTGGTAGGCGATCACCAGAATGTGGTGGCCGATGGCCACGGTCGTACGCTTCCGTCCCAGACGTGGGACCAACCGCCGGTACTGCGCGCCGAGATAGGTCGCTTTGCTCCGTCCGGCGCATAGCCTGCCTCGGTCAAGGCCACCTTGAGCCAGGGACTCCCATGCCGCGTCCGCCCACTCAAGCGTTTGCCGCCACTCTCGTGATTCCCCGGACACATCCCGGCCCAACTGGCCAGGTGTCCGGCCGTCGGAAAGCGCGTCATGTCGGTGCCGATCTCGGCTAGGAGCACCTCCGCCGTCCAGCGGCCCACCCCCGGAATCGTGTCCAAGCGGGCAATCTCGTCCTCAAACGGGCGCAGTCGCTCCGCAATCTGGGCACTGATGGTCTCGATCTGTGTCTCCAGGAAGTCGATGTGCGCCACCTGCTGGGCCAACAGGAAGCGCTGATGGGGATTGAGCCGTCCGGTGAGCGCCTCTGTCAGTTCGGGCACCTTGCGCTTGAGTTGCCCCTTGGCCAACTGCGCCAGGGCCGCGCCATCCGTCTCTCCGGCAATCAGTCCCTCGACCATGGCGCGTCCGGAGACCCCCAAGACCTCCGTCGCTACACTGGCCAGCTTGATGTTGGCCCCTTCCAGGGTCTTCTGCAGCCGGTTGAGCTCTGCGCTGCGCTCCTGCACCAGACTCGTCCGATAGCGGGTCAGTTCCCGCAGTTCCCGCAGTTCCCGCTCGTCCCGCGTCGGCACGAAGCTCGGGCGGAGCAGGCCGTGCCGCAACAAGTCGGCGAGCCACTCGGCATCCTTGACATCGGTCTTCTGCCCCCGCAGCGCCTTGACGTGCTGCGCATTGACCAACACGAGCGTGAAGGTCCCCTCCAAGAGATTCCAGATCGGCTTCCAGTAGACCCCTGTCGACTCCATAGCGATGTGCGTGACCTGCCGGCTGGTCAGCCAATCGCCGAGCCGCAGCAGGTCGGTGGTCACCGTGCTGAAGCGCCGGGTCTCCTGCTGCGTTGGCGTGATGACACAGGCCACCACGAACCGTTTATGGATGTCCAGCCCACAGCCATAGGGATGCTCAACCTTCATCCGACCCTCCGTTCCGGATCCCACCACCGGTCGATCGTCCGACGCGTCCCTTCTTCCAGCGTCTCTGATACGTGCTCGCGGCACAGTCGGTGGTGCCTGACGGACGCGCGGGGGCAGACTCAGAAACGGCCTCGCGGCACCAAGCGGACCCGCCCTCGCGGACGATTCGCCCTATGCGCACGGACCATGACGCGGCGCCAGCCCAGATGAGGCGCCACGGCCAGGAAGAGATTGGCGCTTCCCTGGCGGCGATACTCCGGATCCTCACGGCGGGGATGGTGCGCGGTCGGCGACTGCGGGTCCCGGAGATCGGCCTGCAGTTCCTTGCCGGCTTCATCGAAACAGATCAGCGGCACGCGGGGATCGGGCGGTGCCGTATACGTATCGAGGATCAGTTCCATGGCGGCGACAAAGCGCGCATCCTGCTCGGGTGGGATCACAAACCGCTGCGTTTGCCACGGTTTGCGCCCCCTTTTTTCAGGGTTCGGCGCACCGTTTCATACGAGAGGGTGTCGACGATCTCGAGGTCGACCACCCGTTTGGCCAACAGGCGCAAGGTCCAGCGCGCGTGCCCCGTCGGGGGGTCGGTGGTGGCGACCGCCAGGAGTTGGTCGACCTGGGCGGGGGAGAGCTTGGGTGGGGTCGGACGAGCGGACCGCCGCCGCTCGAGGCAGGCCAATCCCCGCGTGGTCCAGTCGGCACGGATGCGCGCCACGGTGCGGGGCGAGCACTCCAGGGCC
The DNA here is from genome assembly GCA_963785465.1 of uncultured Chloroflexia bacterium. Lineage (GTDB taxonomy): Bacteria > Chloroflexota > Chloroflexia > Thermomicrobiales > Thermomicrobiaceae > CALAGB01. The sequence goes on from CAWAVM010000009.1 coordinate 106,088, forward strand.
TCAGCGATGCGGGCATCGGTCCAGCCGTCGCTCACCTTGAGCAGGATGCGGATGCGGGTCTGGGTCAGGGCCGGCAACGTTCCGTGCTGGAGCCGCGCCTGCAGGGCACGCCGCTCGCCGGCCGCGAGATGGACGAAGTGCTGTTTCCGAGGCATCGGGACCTCCCATGACGCCGCCGAACTGGTCGATGCCCCCGACGATCTCACGCATGTGCCCGTGTGTCAACTACCCAGTGGCAGCCTACTCAGCGTGACAGTCTTCTCAGCCAGGTTGCACGAACAGGACTACGGAGTGAGACATTGATTTCTCCCCCTGACTTTGGTGAGCGGAATCGCGTTATGAGAGTGCATCAATTTACTCGATCGTTGTTGTTCGTGCGCTCGCGGGTAGACTCTGCCAGACCCTGGGATGGGACCCGTAGCGCACGGTTGAACTTGCTGGATGCGTTCTCCCAGGCGATGGTGGCCGTGAGTTCGATGAGCGCGTCATGGTCGAACCATGTTCCCAGCCGCTCGAACAGTTCGTCGCAGACGTCGAGATCAGTGACCGTCATGCAATCCGCATACTCAAGTGCGGCACGCTCGCGTTCGTCGAATAGGTCACAGGTAGCGTAGTTGGCAAGAGCGGCGAATTTCTCGTTCGGTACCCCGAGTTGACCGCCAACGGCGGTGTTAAGGTCCTGTCAGAAGACGCATCCATTGAGCGCGGCGACACGAACATTCACCAGTGACGCCAAGGCCCCGTCGATTAATCCCGAATGGTCCAGTCCACCCCACATAGCTCGCACACCGCGAAATATCGAGGGACGCCGAGCATAGAGGGTGTGATTGAGTAACGGGGCTCCCCACTTTCTCGTCTGCGCTTGAAACACCAATTGGATGGACTCGTCGACGTCATCTCGACTCGCGCCATTCAACCGCATGGCTAGCTCTCCTAATTCGACATTCGACATCGCGGCCGACGCTATCTTTGCGCTGACAACGGAAGGCCGTACAGAGCCACCAGGTCGGTGTCATACCTGCCCAAAACACCTCGTTGGCGAGGAGCAGCTTGTTGCACCAGTGCGCTAGAACAACGCGTAACGCGTGATGATCAGGATGGCGATCGAACCGGTGCCAATGACGAGTGAAAGCCATACCGCAGTAGTCGCGAGTTCCACGACAGCTCCATTGGAGACTGGCTGGCTCCAATCACGACGACGAAAGGCGACGCGAAGATCGTTGAATGAGACCGTCAAGAGAGCGCTCGCTGTCGCCCCAAGCGCGATTATCCAGGTCGTCAGAACCGACTGTGGAATCGCGGCAACGCCATCGATGATGACGTCGTTATGCAGGATAATAGTGCGCACCACAACAACGATGGCCGCCGACGCGATCAAAATTCCGGCCGCTGAGCGACCCCGGCGGAGCTGGCTCCAACGTGTGTGACCACGTCGAATCCACCACATGGTCAGCGCGGCGAGACTCAACGTCGGTAGCACCATGAAGATGAGATGTGAGATCGTGGCGTATTCTACGGCGAAGCGCTGCACGTCAGCATGCAAGTAGTAACCGACCACGATCGGTGTGCCAACCCAAACGACCGCTCCCGGGAACGCTCCGATGACGAAATCACGGAAGGGAATTCGGAGTAACCCGGTGCCAATCGAGATATACATGCGTACCAGCGGGAGCATCCGGCCGACCCCGACCACGACAAGATCTCGCCCACCAAGTCGAACACGCCAACGCTCGAGCGTTTCTTCACTCTGTTTACCGAAGCGCTCCAGGACCTTGTCGAGCAGGCGTGAACCACCGGTTCGTGACACGAGATGAATCGCGATCGTCCCGAGCATATCGGCGGCGACAACGAGCGCCACTGCCGCGACGAGCTCGGAGACGGAATGCACGCCGTAACTTCCCGCCACCAGGAGCGCGATTTCTGCCGGAATGCCAGTGGGTATACCAAGCTCTCCCACAAAGATCAGGAGGGCGACGATGTAGACCCCATATTGTGTAATCAGCTGTTCGATGGTCTGGCTCCCAATCAGGTTTGCGCCGGGAATCGTCTCCCAGGGTGCATTCTCTTTCGCTTAAGCATAGCTAGCTGAGGGTCGCTCGACCAGTGGACAACGAGGCGGTAGTCCGCCTGTTCTTTCGGACAGTGAAGCTCAAGGTAGCGCGGCAGTTCAATGCGATGGTTCACTTTGTCGAGCGCGGATGGACAGCCTCACGATTCCAAGCCTCCTCAGGAGCAAGACTGCGCCGTCGAACCAGTGCAATACTTGATCCGTTTTTGACCCTCTGTCGGGTCAGAGTTGCGTGGTCCCGATGATACGGGCATCAATAGAATTGATCGTGTCGAATGGAGTTAACTGCGGTGCGGATGAGGTTGGCAATGCTGCCAGGATTGCTGTCGCTGGCTCTTGCGGCGGTACTGGTCGCGTGTGGGGGGCCGACGGCCGCTGTCCCGAGTGGAGTCGCCACCCCTGGTGAAAACGGGCACTATCAGATTGGCCAGAAAGCGTCGATCGGAACATATGTCATTACCGTCGACAAGGTTCTCTATCCATCAGATCTGGGGGGAGCTAAGCCAGCGCCCGGTACGAAATTTCTGGTCCTCGATCTTACAATTCAAACGCTCGACACGAACAATGCCCGCCTCTCAGCCGCGGCACAGCTCGTTATCGAGGATGCGCAGGGCAAACAGTATCCGTTGGACGCGGACGTGACGCCTACAACCGATCTGACTACCTCGCTGTTGCCGGACACCATTCCGGCGCTCGGCTCTATCCATGGCGAGGTGGCCTTCCAGGTCTCATCTGATGCCACGGATTTACGTCTCGTCTTCAATCCTAGCTTTGTCAACAGCCTCATCGGGCATGGCCACGTGGTCACGATTGATCTGAAGTAGCGTTGGACGGTACTGGCTAGCTGATCTCCACTGCAATCGGAGGTCGTTCGACGATCGTTGTGTAGCAAGAGCAAGGGTCTTGCGATGAATATTGAGTATCGTGTCAACCCATCGCTCACGAACGCAGAGTTGAACCTGCTCTACATGGTCTCGTGGCCGAGCCATTTTGCGGAATACGATTTCAGCCAGGAGTTGAGCCATGCGCTTGTCGTCATTGGCGCCTATCAGAACGCCGAATTAGTCGGCTGCGTACGGTTGGCCTGGGACGGCGGAATCCACGCGTTTTTGCTTGAACCAACCGTCCATCCCCATTTTCGCCGTCGCGGCATTGGCCGCTCACTGGTCGAGCGAGCAGTGGAAGTTGCTCGTGAACAGGGAATGCAGTGGGTGCATGTCGACTATGAGCCGCAACTGCACCCGTTTTACGAAGCGTGTGGCTTCATCCCCTCGAAAGCTGGACTCATCCGCCTGAACTAAACGCTCCGCGGTCGAGTTGGGCCCGAGCGATGACATCTCGGGCCCAACTCACATATCAACCGGCTGGTTGTGTCACCGAGTTCGCGCTTCCACCAAGTTCCTGGATTGCCCTCAGTAACTGCGTGTCCTGGCTTTTGCTTAGCTGATCAGCGGTCATACCGGTTTCTTGCTCCGGAGTGAGAGGCGTCGCGCCCGATGGCAGCGAAACCTGGATGTCCGGCTTGATCCCGTTGTGCCAGATTTGCCGCCCATCTGGTGTCAGCCACTCCTCGGTCCCAAGGAGGATGGCCGATCCATCACTCAGGTGATACGTCGATAGAACGGTTCCCGTTCCAAACGTCGTGTCGCCGATCATCTTCGAACGTTGGTGATCCTGCAGTGCGCCGGCGACGATCTCGGCCGAACTCGCGGTGCCAGCATTGATCAGTGTGACCATCGGAATGCTCGTAGCCTTGCCGCCGCCACGCACGGTGATTGGCGTCTTGTTTCCTTTGGCGTCCTGAACCAGTAGGACGTTTCCCTCTTTGACGAACTGGCTGGTTACTCCGACCGCTTCGTCCAGCAATCCGCCCGGGTCGTTCCGCAGATCAAGAATGATCGCCGTTGCGCCGGACTGCTGGGCATTGTCGATCGCTGATACGAGCTCGGCCGTAGCGTTGGATGCGAACTGGCTGACCAGGATATGCGCGATGTGAGTTCCGGGAAGAATTGACCAGGTAACACTCGGTATGTTGATTTTGGCACGTACGATGGTGATGTCGGTCTGTGCCGTATCGCCGGGATGGATGACCGTCAAGGTCACCTTCGTGCCGGCAGGTCCGCGTACGAGGTTGACGATGTCATCGAGTGTCATGGTCGTCACGTCTTTGCCGTCGACCTTGATGATAAGGTCACCGGGCAGAATACCGGCCTTCTGAGCTGGTGTTCCCGGAATAGGTGCGACGATAGTTGGCTGACCATCACGGGTCGTGATCTCAGCGCCGATACCCTCGAGTTGGCCGGACAGCGACTGTTGCTCGTCCTGGAGTTGCTGAGGGGTAAGGAAGCGCGTGTGCCCAACGTCTCCAAGCGAGCCGAGCATTCCTTGAATTGCTCCGTAGGTCATCTTTGTAGGATCAACTGCTTGTTGATCGACGTAGTCCTTTTGAACGAGATTCCATGCTTGCCAGAAGACGTCGAAGTTTGCCGGAACGGTGGCCGACGCCACGCCAGTGGGCGTGGAACTCGTGGGCGTCGAAGGAGTCGTGTTGGTGTGGCCAACGACGAATCCGGCCGTGAATGCCGCGCTCGAGAGGGCGAGCGAAAGTATGAGTGCTATGAAGACGGTCGCCCAAATCCGTCGCCGTCGATTCATTGATATTTGCCTCCAGCCTAACGCGGTCGCTTGAGAGTTCACCTTAAACGTTGTCGGATTTGTTGCCGCCTGTGCGGTCACGGCACGTGCCGCGAGCGCCAATTGGAACATTTGAATCCGGCTGGGAACGCTCGTTACAACGTCGCCGGCGCGAATTCGTCTCTCCGACTGAAGATAGAGTGTGCTGTTTTCTAACCGGAACGTCGAGTCGAAACACTTTTTGTCGTGGATTCATTGGTCCGACCGAGTGCGGTCCGGGACGATCATTTTACCGCTTGTAGCACCCGACATCGCAGATTTGATGCGGGGTGCATTGTTTGTGTCGATCAGGACAGGGCGTGAAGGACTTGATATTATTTCTCGTCGCGGGGCGACGATCTGTTGAGTGTCAGGCAGAGTCGCTTGTGTCGTGTCAGGAAAATTGCCGTTTCTTCGTTGGCCAAATGACGTATCATCGTTGGGATTGCCTTCCATGGTGACAAGGCTGTTTTCATGCTGCTCGCTGGTACTCGGATAGGTGAGCGAATTCGATACCTAAGTTAGGCACGTGAGCGTTGGAGAGAGGAGAGGGAATGATTCATAAACGGGGGGTCGCGCGACTCATCGCAATATGCGCCGTTGCCGGATCGGTCTTGTTGGTGCTAGCGGCCTGTGGCGCTTCGACGTCCGGTGGGTATTCTGGTTCTCCGACACCCGCAAGTGGTGGCTCGGGTTCCTCCGGTGGTGGGTCGACGATCAGCGTCACGGAGAAGGAGTTCTCGATTACTCCATCCACGGTCAGTGCACCGGCTGGCAAGATCACGTTCGAGATCAAGAACACCGGCGCGGTTGCCCATGACATTGGGGTTGACATCAACGGAAACGTCCAGGCATCTCCTCTGGTTCAGCCTGGGAAAAGTCTGACATGGAGCGTGACGATCGATACTCCAGGCACGTATCAGATATTCTGCACCGTGCCTGGCCACAAAGAGGCTGGTATGAAGGGGACGCTCACGGTTGGCGCTTCGACATCAGCCAGTAGCGGGTCGTCGACAACGAGCTCGGCGAGCAGTAATTCAGGCTCCTCCGGCGGTGCAACGTCGATCAGCGTCACGGAGAAAGAGTTCTCGATTACGCCATCCACGGTCACTGCACCGGCTGGCAAGATCACGTTCGAGATCAAGAATACCGGTGCGGTTGCCCATGATATCGGGGTTGACATCAACGGGACCGTTAAGGCATCTCCTCTGGTTCAGCCTGGCAAGAGTGAGACGTGGAGCGTGACGATCGATACTCCAGGCACATATCAGTTCTTCTGTACTGTGCCTGGCCACAAAGAGGCTGGTATGAAGGGGACGCTCACCATCAACTAGCTTCCGCTTCACACCTGTGGACCATGAGTGGCTCGTCGAAGCACCACACGACAGGTGTTTTCGGCGGGCCACATCAAACTCTTGTGAGCCAAGTCCAATATCGCTGTCGAGCCATTGGATGTTGGTTGCCGGTGGACCACCTGAAATCGTTTCAGTCTCGGCGACGCTTCTGTCGCGCTTGACTGCCCCACCAAACCGCTACTGCCACTACCGGAACGCCAATCAAATAGAAGAGGATGACATCGATGGCGGCACGGCCATCGTAAACCATCCAAGCGAGGAGCGCGATCGTATAGACCGTCATGATGATCAGGAAGCCGATGACGCTGTGATTTTTCATTGGTTTAACGCCCCTGACATTGCTTGACTCTGGCGATGGGAGCGTGATGCAGAAAGTAGCACATTACAACGATGCACATCGTCCGACATCGCTATTATAGATGCAGCACGATCCGCGCAACGGTAAAGTAGATCATCAATCCGGTTCCGTCTACCAGCGTCGAAATGAATGGTGCTGACACGACTGCCGGGTCGACCCGGAGCTTGTTCAGCACAAGCGGCAGGATTGCCCCAACAACCGCGGCCCAAACGACGATGGTCGATACCGAAATTGCTACCGTTAACCCGACGTCAATCCCAACGCTCAGGGTCATCGCGCGAACAAAGGTTGCCGCGGCCATCACGGCACCGAGCATGATTGCCGTCAGGAACTCTTTGCGAACTATGCGGAAGACATCCCCGAAGCGGACGTCTCCAACCGCCATGGCACGCACGATCGTCGTAACGACCTGAGATCCGACGTTTCCGCCGGTTCCAATCAGCAACGGGATGAAGAACGAGAGCGCGACAACCGCTTCGACCTCACCTTGATAGTGACGCAATACGGTACCGGTATATGCCTCAGCCAGGAACAGTGCCAGCAGCCAGCCGACGCGTTTTCGCCAGAGAAGCACGGGTTTCGCGCGCAGATATGGCTCCTCCAACGGTTCGGAACCACCGAGACGCTCGATATCTTCGGTCGTTTCTTGCCGCAGGATGTCGGCAACGTCTTCGACCGTGATGATTCCGAGCAGGTGGTTTTCGTCGTCGACCACCGGTACTGCTAACAGATTTCGCTCGGTCAGCATCCTGGCGGCCACCTCCTGGTCGGCCATCACCGGGACCCGAACGACCTGCGGATCCAGCAGGTTCTCAATTGGCGTCTCTGGTGGGCTCAAGACGAGGCGCCGTAGAGAAAGCACGCCGAGCAGATGGTCCTCGCCGTCAGTCACGTAAACGTAGGAGATCGTTTCAGCCTGCTCGGAGAGGCGCTGAAGGGCAAGAATCGTCTGCCTGGCAGTGATGTCTGGAGCAACCGAAACGAATGCGGGTGTCATTCGCCCGCCTGCGGTGTCCGGCGGATAAAGGAGCAGGCCGCGGAGCTCTTCGGCCTCGATTGGCTCCATCTCAAACAGAATTTCGTCGGCACGGTCTTGCGAGATCTCCGCGACGACATCGGCTGCCTCGTCGGGATCCATCGATTCCAGGACGTCGGCAGCGTCAACTGCTGCCAAGAGGTTCAGGATTGCTGCGGCGTCGCCGGGATCTAGCTCGCCAAGTAGCTCGGCGAGCGCTTCGTCGCCGAGGACTACGGCAAGCTTGCGCGCCTCCTCCAACGACAACCGGGTCATCCGCTCGGGTAGTTCGCCCATTCGGGTGAGTTGCTCCAAAGCGATTTTCACCGCTTCGGAATCATGCTGCTCCAACGCGGTTTCGAGGGTGACCGGCGATTCCTGATTGATGGTCACGCTCTATCTCCAGACCAGTCTTCCAATGCCGATACCTGCGGGTTCGGCGCACCGGGCGGTATGTCCGCATGCAGCGTGGATTCCTCGACGAGTGGTTCTTTCACCTGCGTTGCGGCGTTCGATGGGCGGGCAGGTGTGTGCACTTTATCGTGCGACGGACGGCTTGGCGACAGCCCTGCCGGAGTCAGCCCCGTTATGAGCTGGCGGACATCGCGTCCGCTCAATGTTGGGAGATACGCGCGCAAGTAGCGCATATCCGACGCGCGGTAAGCTGGCCGTTCCCGCATAGGCCAGATAGATCGGTTCCCAATTGGGCATAAACTTTGCCTTGAACTCATTGAGCGACCCAAAGTGATAGAAGGAATCGAGCCGTTCAGCGGCATGGGTCAACGCCCGTTCTATGCTTCGGGTGCGTTGTTTGTCGCGAACCAAATGTGCCAAAGGCGCGGCCGAGAGACTCGCAAAGCGGTATCCCTCGGCCTGGAATGCCAATAGCGATTCGGCGATGAGAAATTCCATCACTCCGTGGAATGCGTCATCTCGCCGCCGCATCAGATCGATCACCCAGCCCTGTCGCGCGTAGACCGGCAACCAGGTCAGGAAGCCGTGCACTCGGCCACTCTGGTCGAGTGCGATCGCGGTACGAATCTCAGGATCAGGCGGATCCGTGAGATGTCCCAGTGTGAAATTCATCTCAGGTAGGGCTCGTTGCGCGGTCCACTCAGCGGAGATGTCCCACAGTTGCCGGACGATTTCCTGATCGGCGCTGGTCTGATCCAACATCTGGAAGCTGATGCCCTCGCGTTGGGCTCGATTCCGCGCGGTTCGCACGTCTTGCCATCTCTTGCCGCGGAACGAAAGATCGGACACGTTGATCGTCGCATCATCTCCGATCTTGATCCAACCGAGCCCGTGCTGGCTGAGGTCGTGAAGATAGTGCGCTGACGCTGCGTAGAAGCAGGGCGTCCATCCGTTGACGATCGCGAGATCGAGGAACTCGTCGATCGCGCGCCGGCATCCATCTGGGCTGCCAATTGGATCACCGAGCACGACGGCTACATTGCTGATGAGACGGTAGGCGATATATGCGTCCCGTTCACCGTTGATCAGCACCGTGTTTCCCGGCCAACTGGTCATGTAGGAGACGGTCGTGTCACCAAATTGTTGCAGCAACTCGAGCGATCGACGCCGGTCACGTGCCGTCTCGATTGTCGGTTGAAGTACCGGTCGCAGGATGACTACGACGGCGTAGCCCAACACGACGCCCCAGGCAATGCTGATCGAATCCAGGAAGGAGCGAGAGCTCAATCGAGCGCCGTGCAGTGCGCCGCTGCTACTGAAGGCCATTCTCGCCAGTACTTCTCTCAGCATCGCTGAGACGGTAACCGGTTCGATGAACCAGTGCCGCATTATGGTGAACCCGAGCGCCGCGTAGAGTGGTACCAGGATCAGAGCGAACAGTGCAGCGCGAATGCCGCGACGCATGGTCGGGACATCTGGACGGGCGCGAAAGTCCTGCTGTCGCCAGATGAGGATGGCGATGAGTCCGAGTTTCACAACCAGGGTGTCCAGGTCGATGCCCTGAACGATCGACGAGGTGAGCGACGTGACGAGAAGAAAGAGCGAGGCGTACCAGGCGGTGCGACGACCGTGCAGTAGTCCCCGGCCGATCAAGACCAGAAAGATGCCGGCCAGTACGACGAAGGTACGCGTACCGTGTGCGACGGCAAACGGTAGGGCGGTGTCCCACGACGCCACACGGGCAAGTGCGCGATTCCCAAGCACAGAAACGATGTCGAAGATGCCAACCAAAACGACAAGAGCCGCGGCGACCTGTCGTGGCGTCGACTTGAATGCGTGGAATGATCTGTGTCGAAATGGCATTGAATGAGTTCCCGGCTCCGCTATAACGTTGACCCAACCCGCGCATGCGATGGAAGCGGACTTCCATCACTCCATGTGAAGCCTACCTGTGGACTGAGGGAATGTCAGTCGATTTCGTCAAGTCATCTCGCCTTCAGCCGAGGCGACGTTGCCCGCTGAAGTGTTCGAGAGACCGACGAGAGCGTGAATACGCCAAAGAGAGTATCGACCAAGCGGCGAGCGTGGCGTATTACTTCAATCATATGAATTGCGTCGTCTAACACCTCGGTGAGTTCTTGATCCCCGTCCTTTTGCGCGGCGTATACTTGAGCGGCGACAGCCGGACAACAACGATGATTGCAATGCAAAACACGGCGCGGCGCCCTCAGCGCGGCGAAGTCCAGAACTTAAGCCAGCCAGTAGCCATCGTTCATCTATGGTGGTTGCTTCTTGGATGCTTCACCCTGCTCATCGTGCTGGTGCCTGGCCTGCGTGTCACGTTTCATCATGAAGCACTGAGCTTGACACTCGAGACCATCAACGCCCTGGTCGCGACGATGGTGAGCTTCGTGGGGTTGGCACGGTATGTTTTCGAGCGCCGCCCGTTTGATCTGGCGATTGCCGCCGCTTTCGGCACGATCGCGGTCACGGCGCTCTGGTTTGGCCTGATTCTTCCGTTCACCGGGTATACATACCAATCAATTGCCGACGCGCCACTTTGGGGCTGGATTCTCACTCGTCTTGTGGTCGGCATTCTTTTGCTGCTCGGTCTTGGCACGTGGGAGCGCGGATATCGACGCCTGGCGCAGGCGGGTGGACGGGTGGCCCTTGTTGTCCTTGCCGTCGTGTTCGCCAATGTCGCCATCTGGCTTTGGAACGGGTTGCTCCCCCGGTTATTGGGATCCGCGGCGTGGGAGTTTCTCGATCTGCCTGGACGGATCACGACCTCGGTACTTGCTGGTCAGACGATTCTCGGCATGCTCATCGAGTCGTTAGTCGCGCTTCTGTATTTCTGGCTCGCCTACCGCTTGACGCTGGCCGTGCGCCACGGTGAGGATGCCTGGCTCGCGCTGGCGATCATCACCGCAGCGATCGCGGAATTCCAGTTCATCTTCTATCCCGCTCCATTCCACCCGGCGATCACGACATCCGATCTGCTCTGGCTCGTCTCCTACGTGCTTCTGCTGGCCTATCTGGGGCATCAGTACGTTTTGGCCTCAAGCGGGATGCGTCGCCAACAGACGCGCACTCGAGCTTTGTTGGCCCTGAGCCAGACTCCGATAATTAGCCGAGATCCGGGGCTCGTGCTGTCGGCTGCCAGAACCGCGGCCAATGTCGTCGATCAGGAAGCGTCTGTCACCGTGAAGATCGGTGATTCTGCGTCCGAGGTTGTCCCGTCAGCAGACGGCGGGATAGCGGTACCCATCTCGTTGGACGGGGTTCGCTACGGTTCCTTTGAGGTACGCCCAATCGACGGACAGGTGCTCAATCATGACACCGAAGAATACTTGCGAATCGTCGCCAATCAGACTGCCAACCTGTTACGGGCGATCGAGCTTTACCATGAGCTTTCGCGAGGCGCCGTGCGCGACGAACGCGCTCAGCTGGCCCGGGAACTCCACGATGGACTGGCGCAGGATTTGGCCGTCCTTCGTTTGCAGTTGAGCGGTGATCATGACGGCAGCAACGAAAAGGTTCTCGCCGATCGCGCCCTATCGGAGGCTCGCTACGCGATCACGATCCTTCGTGGACGGACTGCCGCGCCGGCCGATTTTTTCGCGGCGCTGAGAAGGCAATCCGATGATCTCGCCGACCGCTTTGATTGTCAGGTGGTCATCGAACAGAGTGACCCGATGCTGGGAATTTCAGGAGCAGCGCAGGTTGCTTTGCTCCGAATCTGCCGCGAGGCGATTGCAAATGCCGGAAAACATGGTAAACCATCCCGGGTGATACTCACCGTGCGACAGCTTCCAGAGACGGTACAGGTCGAGATATCGGACGACGGGATCGGCTTCGACCCAGCGGCACCTGTGAGATCCGGTGCCTTTGGACTGAAGGGGATGTCAGAACGAGCTGCCCTACTCGGCGGAGATCTCACGATTCGAAGTCATCCGGGTGAGGGGACGACTATCACCGTGTGTCTGCCGAGCGATGAGGGGTTGGCGCAATGATCCGGGTAATGCTGGTTGAAGACCATTCCCTGATGCGCCGAACCTTGCGCGAGATCATCAGCGCTGAAGAAGATCTTTGCCTCGTGGCTGAGGCCGCGGATGGGCATGTGGCCGTCGATCGCGCATTGTCTGTCAAGCCGGACGTCATCCTGATGGACATCGATCTTCCCGAATCTTCGGGAATCGACGCGACCAGAGAGATCGTGCGTTGGATGCCTCAGACATGCGTCATCATGCTGACCGTTTCGTCGGCGGAAGAGGATCTTTTCGAATCCTTACGAGTCGGCGCGGCTGGGTACATCACCAAGGATGCTCGACGCACCGAAATTGTTGAGGCGATTCGTGGGGGTAGTCAGGGTGCTTTGCCGCTCACTCCGGCGATGGCAACTCGGGTGCTGGCGCACTTTCGCCATTTGCGACCGAGTGGTAGTTCTGAGTCTCTCGCGGTGCTGAGTGAGCGAGAGAGAGAAGTTGTAACGCTGCTGGCTTCCGGACTTCGAGACAAGGAGATCGCGCATCAATTGCTCATCTCTCCAGCGACCGTGAAAAAGCATGTCGAGCATATACTTCGCAAGTTGCAGGTACGGACGAGGGCGGAAGCGACCGCCAAGCTCAGCGCCGAGCGTGGTGAAGGCAGGCCCACGTCAGAGAACGACTGGTAATCCGGCAGGGCGGAATCAGCGCCACTGCTGGATCGTTAGAGGAGGCAAGGATGCCTGATATCGGAGCACCTGAACTGATCATCATTCTGGTGGCAGTCTTGATCATTTTTGGCCCAGGAAAGTTGCCCGACCTTGGTAGGACCCTCGGAAAATCGATCAGAGAGTTCCGCCATTCGGTTCAGGAAATTAACGATGAGGCCGATCCGGCCTCGAACCCGAACGACCCGCCGGTCGCCTAGCACGTATCTGTATCGGACCAGCCTGACGACAGCGGGTTTGCCGGCGCTGGCAAACCTGGTGAGTCAGATATTGGTAACACGATCGTCGTTGGTGTGCATTTCTCAGTGAGCATTGCCTGGTGTGACATTGGAGGCCTCAGAGAATCCAGACGTCCAGGTACTCCGGGGCCGCACCACGACATCGTCCAGCTCTGGCTGAAGGAATTATCCGTTCATGACCTATGACGCAATCATCGTGGGGGCGCGTATCGCTGGTGCGACAACGTCCCTTTTGCTTGCCCAGAAGGGCTATTCGGTACTGCTGCTGGATCAAGATCGATTCCCGAGCGGCACACTTTCGACCCATCTCTTTTTCACCGACACCATGGAGGTTTTCGATCGTATTGGCGTACTTGATCGTGTACTTGCGATCGACGCGCCTCGCCTTCGAAGGCTGAAGTTTCCGTATGTCGATGCGCCATTTCCACTTCGTGACGGACGCGATTTCGCCCTTTGCATCCGACGCGAAGTGTTGGACGTCATATTGGTCGAAGCGGCTGAAGCGAACCCCCGCATCGAGGTACGTACCGGAACCCGGGTAACCGGACTGATGCGGGAGGGCGAGCGCGTTACCGGTGTTCGAATCCGTCCGATCGGAGAGACCGAAGAATCAGAGGTTGTTGGGCGCATCGTCATCGGGGCCGATGGCCGCAACTCAATGGTCGCGCGTGAAGTGCGGGCATCGAGCTATAACGAAGTCTCAGCCTTGTTTGCCTGGTATTACGCCTACTTCCCCGGGGTTCCACTTGATGATCCGCCGAGCGCGATGGCAGAGCGCCTCGCCTCATATCCGGCCGTCGGGGCGGATTACGGCGCATCCTTCGTTTTTCCGACCGATAGCAGTCTGACCCTGGTTGGGTTTGGAGTGCAACGGGACGCCTTCGACCGATTCCGTCACGGGTATCGCGAGCACTTCATGGAGGGCATCAGTCTCGTTCCGGGCGTAGCCAGGCGCCTTGGAGTGTCTCGGCCGGAGGGGTCCATTGTCGGCACCGGCGACCTGCCGAATTATTTTCGCACGCCAAACGGTTCCGGCTGGGCGCTGGTTGGTGATGCTGGTTCGCACAAGGATCCGCATACGGTGCAGGGCATGGGAGACGCTACCCGCTCGGCGGATCTGCTTGCCGGCGAGCTCGACCGCTGGTGGCGCGGTGATTGTACTGAGCGAGCAGCGCTTGACCGTTATCACGCCGAACGGGACGCCGATCTGCTCCCGATGTACGATTTCACGACCAGCCGCCTCGAGGCTCAGTTGAGCGAAGAGGAGTGGCAAGAATACGGCCGGCTCACCTGGGAGAACGAGCAGTTGGCCCGCGCCCGGGTCGCCGCCATGACACATTCCATTCCGCCTGGCAGCGTCTATTCGATCAAGGCCGTGCGAGCCGCGCTGTCGGGTTCGATCCCCCCGGTCAATGAATGAATTTGCCCAAAATGATGAACGCGAATGTCCGCGGTGACGATGACATTGCAAACGTGGCGGTTTGGGCCATCTCACGGTTCCGGTCACTGCCTATCGAGATGCCGATTGCGACAGTAACTTCGTTGCGTTGGAGCGCCAAATTAGGAGAGTTGTTGTACCATTAAGCGAGCAATGGAGATTGCCCCGTCGCTAACGGGTTTGCGTGTCTTTCGACGTTTGGGCTGGTGACTCTCAAGTACGAGTGTCGCTAGAAGAGATCGGAAGACCGTGCGTATTGCACATATTGTGCTTCTGCGATCTCCCAGTACTTCAGAAGTGAACGATCGTGATCCGCGCCGTAAGCGTTATCGTATTGGCGACAACGGCCCAACGGTAGTGAAGTTACTCACCGATCGCAGGCTGCGCAACGGCTAGGGTGATAGCGAGTTATGAGCATATACAGTCGTTTTCATGGACCCAACGCAGGGTACGTCATAGAACTCTACGAGCGGTATCTTGAGGATCCAGATTCAGTCGATCCCTCGACCCGTGCGTATTTCGAGCAGTGGAGGCCGGAGCTTCCGTCGACCACGACTTTCGCACCCGGCGCGGGCGTGGATGTTGGAAAAATTGTCGGGGTCGCCAATCTGGCCCAGAGCATACGGAAGCATGGGCATTTTGCGGCTCAGCTTGACCCGTTGGGAAGTCCGCCTGTCGGGGATCCAACACTTGATCCCGCGGCACATGGACTGACAGAGGCTGATCTCCCGTCAATGCCGGCCAGCGTGGTCGGTGGTCCGATCGCAGCGACGGCCGGAAACGCGGCCGAGGCGATCGCGAAGTTGCGCGATATTTATTGCGGCACGACCGGGTACGATTTCGACCACGTGCAATTCACGACAGAGCGGGAATGGCTGGTAGATGCGGTCGAGTCGCGTCGATATAACCAGCCGATGCCAGCCGATCAGAAACGGGCACTACTCAAACGACTGTCTGACGTTGAAGGGTTAGAGCGCTTCTTGCATCGAGCCTTCGTCGGTCAGAAACGGTTCTCGATCGAGGGGACCGACATGTTGGTGCCAATGCTCGATCAGTTGCTTAGCTCTGCCGCCGGATTGGGTGCAGAGGACGTTATCATCGGCATGTCTCACCGCGGCCGGCTGAACGTCATGACTCAAGTCCTGGGCAGGCCGGCCGAACAACTCATTGGCGAGTTCATGCATCTTGACCATGGTGACCCGGTCTCCGCGAGCGACGCCGGGACGAGCGGCTATACCGGTGACGTCAAATATCATTTTGGTGCACGGAAGCCGTCAGGCGAGATCAGCGCCCGGTTAACTGTGCCGTCTAATCCCAGCCACCTCGAGTTCGTGAATCCAGTAGCCCAGGGAATGACCCGCGCGGCACAGGAGCGTCGCGATCAGGCTGGAGCCCCCAGACAGAACGTTGACGTGGCTTTTCCGATCGTCATTCATGGCGATGCCGCCTTCCCGGGTGAAGGGATCGTCGCCGAAACACTGAACCTCTCGCACCTCGACGGCTACGAGATCGGCGGCACTGTCCACGTTATTTCGAACAATCAGATCGGGTTCACCACGACTCCCCACCAGGGTCGTTCTACATTCTATGCGAGTGACGTGGCACGCGGCTTCGAGATTCCAGTCATTCATGTGAACGCTGATGAGCCGGAGGCTTGTCTGTCCGCGGTGAGTTTGGCGTTCGCCTATCGCCAGCAATTCCATAAAGATTTCATGATCGACCTGATCGGCTACCGCCGCTGGGGTCACAACGAAGGTGACGAGCCGTCGTTTACACAGCCCCGGATGTACGCCACGATTACCCAACACCCGAGTGTGCGAGCGGTCTTTGCAGAGCGTCTCGTCGCTGAGGGCGTCGTCACGGCGGACGAGGCCGAGCAGATGGTCGAGGCATCGATCGCCGAAATGCAGGAGAAGCGTTCAGCGCTGCAGAAAGAAGGCGAGTCTACACCGCCCGTGGCGCCGACTTC
Source organism: uncultured Chloroflexia bacterium (assembly GCA_963785465.1). Classification (GTDB taxonomy): domain Bacteria; phylum Chloroflexota; class Chloroflexia; order Thermomicrobiales; family Thermomicrobiaceae; genus CALAGB01. The sequence goes on from CAWAVM010000009.1 coordinate 122,331, forward strand.
ATTTCCCGGCCAGGTTCGTTTGATCGACACTGCCGTTCCACTCGACCGTATCAAGGAGCTCAACAAGCAGGTCTACGCGGTTCCGGATGGGTTTACGCTCAATCCGAAGCTGCGCCGCAACGTGCTGCGAAGATTGGAAGTGGTTGAAGAGGGCGGCCAGCTCGACTGGGCGCACGCCGAGGCGTTGGCTTTTGCGAGCATATTGGCCGACGGCACTCCTATCCGGCTATCGGGTCAAGATACCGAGCGCGGCACCTTTAGTCAGCGCCATCTCGTCTTCCACGATTACGAGAATGGCGAGACCGTTACGCCCTTGCAGCGACTCGAAGATGCTCAAGCCTCATTCGCCGTATACAATAGCCCGCTTTCAGAATCGGCGGCGCTTGGCTTCGAGTATGGCTTCAGCGTTTTCGCTCCAGAAGCTATGGTCGTTTGGGAGGGTCAGTTCGGCGACTTCGCCAACGCCGGTCAGGTGATGATCGATCAGTTCATCTCGTCGGCGCGTGCCAAGTGGGGCGAGACACCGTCACTGGTCCTGTTGCTCCCGCACGGCTATGAGGGTCAGGGACCGGAGCATTCGAGCGCCAGGTTGGAGCGGTATCTTCAGTTGGTCGCGAACGACAGTATGCGCGTTGCCAACTGCACGACGTCGGCGCAATACTTCCACCTTTTGCGGACTCATGCCGCGCTGCTGAGCACGGCGCCACGCCCATTGATTTTGCTGACGCCGAAGAGCCTGCTGCGGCATCCACTGGCGTCCTCCCCGGTTGAAGCGTTGACAGAGGGTCGATTCCAACCGGTGCTGGACGACGAACAAGCCATGTCGCGGCGCGATGCCATTGGTCGTGTCGTTCTCTGCTCCGGCAAGGTGTTCGTGGACCTGATGTCGAGCGATCTGCGCGAGTCGAGTGAGCAGGTGGCTGTTGTGCGAGTCGAACAACTCTATCCGTTCCCGGAGGAGGACCTGCGCCAGGTCATTGGCTCGTATCCAAACGTGAGAGAAATCGTATGGCTACAGGAAGAGCCACGAAATATGGGCGCCTGGAGCTACATCAGTCCGCGTCTGCAGGAGATTGCGGGAAGTGAGCTACAGCTCAAATATGTCGGCCGTCCGGAACGAGCGAGCCCCGCGGAGGGAATGGCGGAGCTCCACACGATCGAGCAGCACCGGATCGTGACGGAGGCATATGAAGGTGCGCCGGTTCCGGAGCTGAAGACATATGGAGTGAAGCATGCCGATTGAGGTTCGAGTTCCGATACTGGGCGAGTCAGTCGTCGACGCCGTCGTCGGAACCTGGCTCAAAAAAGAGGGAGATCCGGTTTCGACCGGTGAAACCCTGGTCGAACTCGAGACGGACAAAGTGAACATTGAGGTCATCGCCCAAAACGATGGCGTTCTCGAAAAGATCTTGAGTAGCGAGGGCGAAACCGTCAACGTTGGTGATGTGATCGCCTCGATCGAAGAGGGCGCGGTGGCCCCGGTTCAGAAAAAGGAAGAAGTCACCGCACCGGCTGCCGCCGCGCAACCTGCGGTGCAGGCGGTCGCCAGTACGCCGGAACCCGCAGCGGCTGAGGCGGCCGGAGCGGCGCGAGCAACGCCGGCGGTTCGCCGCCTCGCGGCGGAGTACGACCTCGACCTGGAGAAGGTTCCGGCGAGTGGCGACAACGGACGTGTGACTCGCGAGGATGTTGTGCGCTATGCGTTGAGCCGGAGTACCCCGGAGCCCGCAAGCGCAGTTGCCGCAACAAATGGCTCGACCCAAGCTCCGATTCCACCGGCAGCGTCGCAAGCACCGTCCTCGATGCCAATGCCCGACTTTGAAGAGGCGGGAAGCGGACGGCGGGAAGAACGCGTGCGCATGAGCCGCCGCCGGCAGACAATCGCGCAACGGCTGGTCGAGGCACAGAAGACTGCCGCAATGCTGACGACCTTCAATGAAGTCGACATGAGTGCGGTTATGGACCTGCGCAAGCGACGGCGTGATGCGTTCAAAGAGCAGCATGGTGTTAGCCTTGGCTACATGTCCTTCTTCACCAAGGCAGTCGTTGGCGCACTCAAGGCTTACCCGCGCGTAAATGCCGAAATTCAGGGTAGCGATCTCGTTTATAAGCACTATTACGACATCGGCATTGCCGTGGGTGCGCCCGAGGGTTTGGTCGTTCCGGTCGTGCGTGATGCCGATCGAAAGACGTTCGCCGAGATCGAGCAGGGGATTTTCGAGCTCGCAACGAAAGCGCGAGATAACAAGCTCTCGCTCGAGGAACTCTTGGGCGGCACCTTCACCATCACGAACGGCGGCATCTACGGATCACTGTTGTCGACACCGATTCTTAACCCGCCGCAGGTCGGCATTCTTGGCATGCACAAGATCGAGCAACGTCCGGTCGTAGTAGATGGCGCGGTTGTCGTACGACCGATGATGTACCTGGCCTTGTCGTACGACCATCGGGTCGTCGACGGACAGGAGGCGGTGCAGTTCCTGGTTCGTGTGAAGGAGCTTATCGAGGATCCGGAGAGCTTGCTGCTCGAAGGCTAATCTTCGTGTTCATCCTGCAAGATTCAACGGCGGCCACTTTTGGCCGCCGTTGTCGTATCTTCTCGGGATTAGGCCCTCTTAGTTTTCAGTGCCGCCGGCCCCATTCGTGGGCGTCATAATTCGAGCAGCAGTCTGAACCGGTTCTTCGGCGTGACTTCGGAAGACGTTCTGGGAATCGCCATGCTCGATGACGCGTTGCGGGGGCTCCCGATTGACATGTAGCTGCAGAACGTCAGGTCGCGAGTAGTGACCGGCGATGTCACACACCGCTTTGGCTGTGTAGATCGTCTCGACGGATCCGCTTGCCAACAGGATCGTCTCTCCTTCGGCAGGCCCCGCGATGACGTTGCCCCATGGGTCAACGATGTAGCTGTCGCCGCCCCAGTTCTGAGCGAGCTCCCGATACCGTTCGGGGATGTCCTCCGGTCGCCCGACGCCCCCAGCGACGATGACATAGCAGGCCCCTTGTGAGGCGAAGGCGCGAGACAGGAATAACTGGCGAGACGATTCTCCCCCCGGCCAGGCGCCCACGTGAACCTGTGTTCCCTGATTCATCAGTGCATATCCTGGGAGCACCATATTGTGTTCCCAGCAGTTGAGCCCAGAGATGCGCGCATAGGGCCGCTGGTAAACATTCAGCCCAGTTCCATCACCCTCGCCCCACATGATCCGCTCCGCGGTCGTCGGCTTGAGCTTGCGGTGTCGACCGAGGATCACGCCTTCTTTGCCAATGAAGAGGAGCGTGCTGTAGACCGTGCCCTGAGTGCGCATGTCCTTTTCGACGATTCCGATGACGACATCAATGCCAGCACGTCTAACCGTGTCACACAGCTTGTCGGTCGTCGGGCTCGGGATTTCAACGGCATTGGCGAGATACTCGGCCGCGGCTTGAGCCCAGAGAGGCGAGTCGAGCGCCCGCGCAAAGAATGGATAGCCCGGTAACCAGGTTTCACCGAAGGCCGCCAGCGTCGCACCCTGGGCCGCGGCCTGCTCGATCAGCGCGCATGCCTTCTCGGTCGAAGCATCTCGATCGAAGTAGATTGGTGCCGCTTGGACCGCCGCCAGCGTGAATTGTGCGAACTCTGTCATGTTACCGGACTCCCTTACTTACGATTGGTGAACTACTTGACTCCAACGCCGATTATGAGCTCGCACGGAGCCTCGAAGCCGGATGGCCCCTCAAACTGACGAAGCTCGTCTTCGATCTCATCCCAGACCGACTCTCGCTCGTCCTCAGGCAGGCCAGACAGCATCTGATGCAGCGCCCCAAAGGACTCCCGTTCGAACGTGAGACACTCGGCGGCTGAACTCATTCTGAGCGGCGCCGACACGATGTGTGTCTCCACATTGCGAAATCCAGCTTGCCGATAGACATCTTCCAGGACAGGCGCGCTGCCAAGACTGAACGGTCCTGGCTGGCCAGCGAGCGGTGGCGGCAGTTGCGCCCGACGCCGGATCACCGAGATCGGCACCGAGAAGAAGCCATTTTGTTCGGCAGACGTATAGACCGCGTTCACCGCGTAACCGCCGGGCTTCAGTGCCTGAAGCATTCCGGAGAGTGCTTTCACCTGGTCGGGGAAGTATACGAGCGCCACACGCGAGAGAGCGGCGTCGAATTCTTCCACACCAACGTCTAGTTTCTCGCCGTCCACCACGCGAGTTTCGTAATTGGTCACGCCGCGTTCCTTCGCCGCTTGCGCAGCGAAAGAGAGGATAGTCGACGAAATATCGGTGGCTAGCACGTGCCCGGTTGGACCGATCCGTTCCGCCACGGTGACCGACGGGTCACCCGCGCCGGCGCCGACGTCGAGCACGCGACTGCCGGTCGTCACGTGGGCGAGTTTCAGCATAGTTTCGGTAACAGGGGCCAACCATTGCGCGATGGTAGGGGTCCACCGGTACCAAGCTTCAGCTGCATCTTGCCACTGAGCATGCGTTGTCGCCTTATACCTGGCCGGATCAAACGTTTGTTGCGGTGCCGTCATCACTACGGCCCTCCTTTCATCTCCAGACTAGTGCTGGTAGCAGGGAGGAGAAACCGGGAATTCCCTGTGCGCCAAACAAATTCAACCCTGTGCTTACCCTGTATCTTCGGATGCCGGGCTCCAGCCCTGATCGAACGTCCATGACGCGAGCTGAGTGCGTGAGGTGAATGCGAGCTTGCCGAGGCAGTTGCTCACGTGCATCTCCACAGTCTTCTCGGCGATCGATAGCTTGAAAGCGATCTCTTTGTTGCTCAGCCCGGTGGCCGCCCAGACCGCGACTTCGCGCTCGCGTGGAGTCAATCCACCGGGCCCGTCTGTCCGCGCGGTTCGGTGGCGACTGGGTTTGTCGGTGAAAGTATCCAACCCGGCTGCCCTGAGAAAACGATCACGCTGATCTGGATCAGATAACGAGGAGGCCAAGTCATCGAGTTCGGTTTGTAGAATGTCAGATTCGTGTGCGACGACGGTTTCGTTATGGCCGCGCCACAGATCGGCAAGACGAGCTGCTGCGCGCCAGAGCATACCTTGTGGACCGTGCTGTGAGGCGATTATCCGGGCACGCACATACTCGGCATTTGCCGCATCTCGGTCACCGCAGGCCGCTAGCGCGTCACCTCGAAGAAGTAGGAGCTCCGCTGGCGAATCTAGCGTATCTTGTTGCACAAGTGTGTTGAGAACCTCCAACGACTCTCGGGCGTTTCCATCATTGAGCATGATCTCCGCCAGTGTCGCGAGCGCTCGGCGTTGGCCAATGGTCTTGGCCTCGCTGTTTGCGGGCAAGATCTGTGTGACGACAGTACGTGCAAGGTCAATATCATCGAGTCTCAAGTGGCAATGGGCTAACCATGCCTTCAAGCGCTCTTCCCATTGGGTTGAACCGAGCGTTTCCGCAAGATCGAGCGCCTCAGAGAAGTGCTCGATCGCCCCAATATTGTCCAGGAGATCCACTCGCAGCAGACCAAGCGTCAGCAGCGCGATCACTTGCCACTGCTGGTGATCGATCTCTGTCGCGACGGTGAGTGCGGCTTCGGCGAATGCCTGGGCTTGACCATAGTCACCTGCACCGATTTCCGCGCACGCAAGTGCCACAAGAGCGTATGTTTCACCCGGTCGCCAGCCAATCTCGCGGCACAGCGTAAGCCCTTGTTTGGCGTCGATGCGGAAGTCGTCCGGAGATGCGTCGCACCCACACGGTCCGTCAATAACCGCCAGATAGAGACCGCGTGACGTAATTGACGAAGCAAGTCTCTCGGGATCGTCGAGACTCTCAAAGATGCTGGCGGCTTGGCGGAATAGGGCACGCGCTTCGACGACGTCTCCCGACAGATAGTGATTCATGGCCATCAGGTCGAGAGAGTCGGCGCTGCCCCATTGATCGTCGAGACGCTCGAAGATGTGAAGCGCCTCTTCGTGCAACAGCCTGCTCTCTGATAGGCGCAACACGTTGGTGAGAATATTTCCCAAGCGATTCAGCGACAGCGCCTCTCTTCGGGGATCCTTCAGAAAACGAGCCAAGGCGAGCGATTGCTCCGCCATCTCCATGGCGTGCGAATAGTCCTGGCTCGCGTAAAGACCGGACAGAAAATAGAGTGCCTGCTGTTCGGTCGACTGGTCCGAATGCGAGCGGGAGATGCACAGGGCTTCCTCCAGGTGGTGCCTCGCATCATCGAACACCCCAAGCAGTGAAAGCGCCTGGCCGCACAGGGTGTGGAACTCGGCGACGGATGGATGATCAAGTGCTATTCCGGCATCAAGCGCCCGCCGGTAATGGATAAGCGCCTCGGTGGTGGCATGTACCTTCCATGCTGTTTCTCCGGCCACGGGCGCATACTCCAACACCTTTTCCCATACGCCGGATTGGTGAAAGTGGTAACCGAGTTCCGCGGCCGTTATTAGCGATGCTGCGTCATGCCGGGTTCGTTCTTCGAGCGCCTCCGCGATTTGCCGGTGCAGCAATTGACGCTGTGACAACGGGATTTGTAAGTAGATGACATCACGAGTCAGCGCATGGCGGAAGGTGAGAACTGATTCGCGTTCGAAGCGTTCGGTAGCGAGGATGTGTCGACTTTCAAGTTGTTCAACTGCGTTGAGGACCGCTGGGCGAGGAATGCCACAGGCCTGACTGAGCAACTCAATCGTGAATCGGTGGCCGATGATGGCAGCAACATCGACGACGTGCCATGCGTCGGCGTCCAGTCCCTGCAGCCGAAGCTGGATCGTGTCGCGAACCGTCTCGGGGACTCGCAGCTCGTCGGACAGCCAGGCCGTGTCGCCTCCAGGTCCGATCGACGCAACGAGTTCCTCGATAAAGAACGGGTTCCCGTTCGTCTTCCGTTGAATCATTGAGGCGATCGCGAGTGAGGATGGACTCTGCAGGAGGGCATCCAGCATACGTTGTACCTGATCACTCGGGAGAGGTTCGAGCGAGATCTCGGTGATGGCACGCTGACGTCTTAGCGTGTCGATGCAGCGAATCAGGTCGCCACGTCGTCCTTCGATTCGTGAGGTGGCAAGAACTAGGATGCGTGTCGATGCCAATCGGCGCGGCAATAGCTCCAGTAGCTCGAGACTTGTGGGATCCGCCCAGTGGAGGTCTTCAAGCACCAGGAGAAGCGGTTGCTGATCAGCAAGTTCGTCGAAGAAGGCCACCAGCGCCTCGAACAAGTGACGTTTGCCTTGTTCTGGTGAGAGGGATGTCGGTGAGCTTGAACTGCGTTCACCCCGCCCGATTTCCGGTAGCAGTTCGGCCAATACGTCAGCGTGAATACCGAGAGCCAAGCGCGGGGCGGCCCGATTTTCGCTGAGCCGCTGCCGCAAACCATCGACGAATGCGCTAAATGGGAAATCAAGATCCCGCTCAGTGCAACCACCGATCACGCATTGAAAGCCTTGCTTGATCGCGAAGCTCGTCATCTCCTCCAGCAGCCGCGTCTTTCCAGCACCTGCTTCTCCGGAGATGAGCGCAAAGGAACTCTCGCCGCGCAAAGATTGGAGGCAAAGTCTGGTTAGCTCCGACACTTCGGCGTCGCGACCCACGAGAATTGGGCAGATTTGCGGTGATGTGATCGGCACGATGCCCCTCCGTCGACCGCGCTCGCCGTCGATGTGCCCAACAAGCGACCTTACGCGATGTGTATCTAAATGAGAGAAAGTCTGCGGAACATCGTCAATCTAAGGGACAAGCGAAAGGCTGTCAACGAGATCACGGCCGATCAGCGGTGTGACGGCCAATGCTCGTGCTTTAGGGGTGCATCAGCCGCGATAGCGCACCAAGACCTTGATCGGACGTTCATCGCCGTGAGCCAGTCGTTGAAAGGTGGCGATAAGCTGACCAGCCGAGACGCGCCATTGGAACAGCTCGGACAGAAGCTCCTCCTGGCCACGCGCTCGTTCGAAGAACCAGCGTGCGTGTTGGTGGTAGTCCCAGCCGTCGCTCGATCCTACAACCCTCAATTCTTTCCGGTGGAAGTCCTGGGTGAGCGTGAGCGGGTCGAGATTCCCGTCAGCCAGAAATGCAGATCGTGCCGTCCTTACTCATTGATCGTTGCAGCTGTGCGAAGGCAGCATCCGGAGAGATTCCATCCCGATTTGACAGGCGACCCGACCCATCGAACAATGAGCATGGTAAACGACGCGACCAATTCTATGAACGGTCGGTCAGTTCATGATGATCTCCAACATTCAACACGCAAAACCCAGATCGACAGCGTGTCGTGGTTTTCGCCACCCCACGAGCGGGTCTATCCGCCATGAATCTGTCCTGTCTCCAGATAATTGCTACCGGGGTTGACCCGGGTCATTGGTCCTGTCGGATCGTGGGTAAATTGAACGGGTGAATCTCACTGCACGTTTCACCACGCGCGATGGGTACGGAACGTGCTAGGATGTGGGGGCACCGGCCACAGGAGGTGAATATGGACAGCGCGACAACGATGTCTCGACTGCAATTCGCGTTTACCGCCTCATATCACTATCTCTTTCCTCAGTTCACGATGGGTGTCGCGCTGCTGATTCTCATCCTCAAGACGCTGGCCGTGCGCCGGGGCGATGAGAAATATCATCAAGCGACACGCTTCTGGACCAAGATCTTCGCAGTCACCTTCATTCTCGGAGTTGTCACCGGAATTCCGATGGAGTTCCAGTTTGGTACGAACTGGGCGCTCTTCTCGACGTACGCCGGGAACATCATTGCCCAGCTGTTGGCTATGGAAGGTGCCTTCGCCTTCTTCCTGGAGTCAGCGTTTCTCGGGTTACTCTTGTTCGGCGAGCGGCGCTTTGGGCAGCGTGTCCACTGGTTCGCCTCGCTCATGGTCTTCCTTGGCACCTGGGCATCCGGGTTCTTCATTATCGCCGCCGACGCGTGGATCCAGCACCCGGTTGGATATACTCCGCTGGCCGATGGCGGGATCAAGATCTCCAACTATTGGGCGGTCGTCTTCAATTCCTGGACGCTGCCGATGTATTTCCACACCATGAGTGGCGCGGTCATCACGGCGTCATTCGTCATGGCTGGGCTCGGAGCCTACTACGTCCTGCTCAACCGGCACGTTGAATATGGGCGTATGTTCCTCAAGATTGGTGTCATTGTCGGTGTGATCGCCACCATTTTCCAGCTCTATCCCAGTGGCGACTTCGAGGGCCAACAGGTCGCCTCCCATCAACCGACCAAGCTGGCGGCCATGGAGGGTCTTTACAACACCACGTCTGCTGCGGACATCGTGATTCTGGGCCAGCCAGACACGCAGGCTCAGACCGTGGACAACGCCATCAAAGTTCCGCGCGCTTTGAGCTTCCTCACCTACCGCCGGTGGACCGCAGAGGTATTGGGGCTAAATGCGTTTCCGCGCGAGAACTGGCCTGACAATATCCCACTTCTCTATTACAGCTATCACATCATGGTTGGACTTGGGACGCTCTTCATCGCGATCATGGTCCTCGCCGCGCTGTTGCTTTGGCGTCAGAAGCTTTGGCGATCGCGCTGGATGCTGTGGATCTTGATGCTGGCAATGCCATTCCCATTTATCGCCAACACGGCCGGATGGCTGACGACTGAACTGGGGCGCCAGCCCTGGCTCATCTACGACCTGATGCGTACCACGGACGGCGTGTCAACGACGGTATCCTCCGGTAACGTCCTCTTCACCCTTCTCGGATTCGCTGGGATGTATCTCATCATGGGGCTCCTCTATGTCGTGCTGATTGTTCAGGACGTCGCACACGGACCCGAGCCGCAGGAAGATGATCCCGACACGATGCCGAGCCTGGTGGGCTAGAGACTGAGGGGGCAAATAATGACGACACTCTGGTTCATACTGGTTGCAGTCATGGTGACGATGTACGTGCTTCTCGATGGGTTCGATCTCGGGGCCGGTGCGATTCATCCATTCGCCGCGAAGACTGGTCCCGAACGCAGGACGATCCTTCAGGCGATTGGCCCGATCTGGGACGGGAACGAAGTCTGGCTGCTCGCGGCGGGAGGTGCCATTTTCTTCACCTTCCCGCTTTTGTATGCGTCCAGCTTCAGCGGATTCTACCTGCCACTGATGATCGTGCTGTGGCTGTTGATGATCCGAGGATTGGCGGTCGAGCTTCGCTCCCATATCAGCAACCCGCTCTGGGAGACGTTCTGGGATGCGCTCTTCTTTTTGGGAAGCACACTACTGGCGATATTCTTCGGCGCGGCGATCGCCAACGTGGTACGTGGTGTGCCGTTGAATTCGCAAGGGTATTTCTTCGAGCCACTTTGGACCGATTTCAACCCGCGTAGCGCTACCCCTGGAATTCTCGACTGGTACACAATCTTGATCGGGGTGCTTGCCCTCACCGTTTTGGTCCTGCACGGCGCTAATTTCATCAGCGTGAAGACAGAGGACGCGATTAATCGTCGATCGCGTATGATCGCACGTGGGGCATGGGTCGCGACGGTCGCTCTCTCGGTGATCGCGACTCCGGTCACATTCTGGATACGGCGGTCGATGTTGACTAGCTTCAACGATCGACCGTATGGGTATATCCTTCCGGTCGTGGCGATCGCGGGGCTGGTGATGACCGGGTACTTCAATCTCAAAGGACGGGACGGCTGGAGTCTTATCGCTTCGGGTACATTCATTCTGGGAATGCTCACCAGTACGGTTTTCGGAGTCTATCCGAACGTGCTCCCGGCGGTCGATCCGGCCAACAGCCTGACGATCCACAATGCGGCCGCCCCACACTATGGGTTGGTCGTCGGGTTGATCTGGTGGATCATCGGGATGGTGCTGGCGACGATTTACTTTGTCTTGATCTATCGCATGTTCAGAGGGAAGGTGAAACTTTCCGAAGAAGGCTATTGAACGACCGCGCCGGCCGTTCGCCAAGGCGCCTCAATTATGGTGAAACGATAATCGTCCCGGTAGATCATGGATAAGAGACTCGCACGCGAAATCGGACCGTTTCGACTGCTTCTCATCGTAACCGTCGTCCTCGGAACGTTCGGGACGGCGGTTACGGTCGCTCAAATGCTTCTCCTGGCGCGTATCGTCGATCGCGTCTTTCTTCAGCAGCAGACGCTAGCTCAAGTTGGAACTCCGGTCGCGTTTCTCTTCGTCGCGATCGTGATCCGTGCCGGTCTGCTCTGGCTCAGAGAGCTCACTTCTCAAGAAGGGGCAATTCGTGTCAAGGCTGATCTGCGGGATCGGCTCGTTGAACATCTGGCGATGCTCGGCCCCAGCTTCACTAAAGATGAACGGACCGGCGAGATCGTCAGCACGGTGACCGAAGGGATTGAGCGGCTCGATCCATATTTCGCTCGCTATCTTCCGCAGATTGCGTTATCCGTGATCACGCCGCTTATGATTCTCGTGTATGTCATTCCGCTCGATCTGACCAGTGGACTGCTGCTTCTTTTCACCGCTCCCGTCATACCGATACTGATGATCATTGTTGGCAGTTACGCCGAGGGACACATTCAGCGTCAATGGTTGGCGCTGTCGCGCATGAGCGCCTATTTCCTGGACGTCCTTCAGGGGCTGCCGACGCTCAAGCTGTTTGGCCGTAGCCAGGTCGAGGCCGACAGGGTCGAGAGTGTGAGCGAAGAATTCCGCAAGCGCACGATGAAGGTATTGCGCTACGCCTTCCTCTCTGGCCTGGTGCTCGAGTTCATGACGACGGCCGCGATCGCGCTCATCGCGGTCTCTTTGGGCGTGCGTCTCCTGGCCGGGCATGTTCCGTTCGAGCCGGCATTTCTCGTCCTTTTGCTAACGCCCGAGTTTTACCGCCCGTTGCGAGATCTCGGTGCTGACCGCCATGCGGCGATGGAGGGCAAGGCGGCGGCTGAGCGCATCTTCGAAATTCTCGATACGCCGGCTACCGTCCGAATGCATGAACGTCCGGCTGAATTGCCGGCAAAGGGATTCTCGGTCGAACTGCGTGACATTAGCTTCACCTATCCCGGATCAACTGATGCCGCGCTCAGCGGCGTGAATCTGTCACTGCCGGTTGGAACACGTACAGCGCTGGTCGGCGCGAGCGGATCTGGCAAAAGCACACTTGTGAGTCTCCTGATGCGCTTTGTCGAACTTGACGATGGAGACATCATGGCCGGCGGCGTGAAGATCTCTGACCTCGCGCTAGAATCCTGGCGCGAACTCGTGTCACTGGTGCCTCAGCATCCGTATTTGTTTTACGGTACGTTGCTTGACAATCTTCGGCTGGCCCGACCCGACGCCTCGATTGATGACGTGCATCGTGCCGTTGAGTTAGCCGGAGCCGATGGCTTCATCAAGGACCTGCCGTGCGGGTATGACACCAAACTGGGAGAGCAGGGCAATCGGCTGAGTCAGGGCCAGGTGCAGCGAATCGCACTGGCTCGAGCATTTCTCAAGGACGCGCCGCTGGTTCTGTTGGATGAGCCGACGTCGAGTCTCGACCCCGAGAGTGAGGAGCAGATTCGGCAATCGCTTGGACGTTTATCTCAGGGCCGGACTGTCCTCATCGTCGCCCATCGCCTGAAATCGGTGTATTCCGCGGACCAGATTGCGGTACTCAATCGTGGTCGACTCGTCGAATGTGGCACGCATGCTGATCTATTGGCAAACGGTGGCCACTACGCTCAACTGTTCGGCGCCTACGATGGGGTGGCCGTAGGATGAGGGTTCTGACACGGTTGCTGAAGCTGTTGCTCCCGTATCGCTGGCGGATCGCCGGAGCGGTCTTTCTTGGCGTCCTCACGGTGGCGACCAACACCGGGTTGCTGGCCACCGCCGCCTACCTGATCTCGGCGGCGGCGCATCATCCGTTGCTCATCGAATTGACTGCCGCGATCTACCTGGTTCGCATCTTCGGTATATCGCGAGCGTTTGTGCGCTACGCCGAACGGCTTGTGTCGCATAACGTGACCTTCAAGCTGCTCGGTTCGCTGCGCGTCTACCTGTATCGGCGTCTCGAGCCGCTAGCGCCGGCCGAACTGGCCAGTTTCCGGAGTGGCGACCTACTCGCCCGGGTGATGCGCGACGTCGACGAGCTGCAGAATCTCTTCCAGCAAATCGTCGGTCCCGTGCTGATCGCGATCGCGACGGCACTCCTCACCTTCGCCACGTTATACGTGTTCAGCAGTCTGCTTGCTGTGGTCGCGTTGGCTTTCCTCGTGCTGACGGGCGGAGGAGTTCCGCTGTTAGTTCGGTTTCTGGGTCGTCGAGCCGGTCGGCGCGAGCCTGTGCTGCGAGCTGAACTTCAGGCGCAACTCGTCGACGGCGTTCAAGGACTGCAGGACCTACTGGCCCTTGGGCGGGCCGCCGATCACCGGCACCACGTCGCCGAACTCAGTGACGAGCTCGGCCGGCTGCAGCGCCGTATGGCACGCATTTCCGGATTCGAGCAAGCACTGAGTGACCTGGGCACGAACCTGGCGGTCTGGACCATTCTGCTGGTGGCCATTCCAATGGTGAACGATGCGCGCATTCAAGGTGTCTACCTCGCCACGCTGGGACTGATCATGCTCGGTAGTTTCGAATCGATCCGGCCGCTTGGTCGATCCTTTCAGTTCCTCGATCGCACCGTGGCAGCGGGGGAACGTGTCTACGAGATCGCCGATCGCGAACCAACGGTGACTGATCCAACTTTGCCTCAGCCGGTGCCAGCCTTGGCTCGGCTTGAGTTCGACCAGGTCTCGTTTGCATACGGAACCACCGAGCCCTTGGCGCTGGATCGTGTCAGTTTCAACGTCAACCCCGGCAGCAAGATCGCGATCGTCGGCCCCAGCGGCGCGGGCAAGAGTACCGTCGCCAATCTGGCAGTTCGATTTTGGGATCCGCTCGCAGGCGAGGTGCGATTTGGCGGCACCGATCTCCGCGACTATTCTCAGGATGATCTGCGCAGCCGAATTGGCCTGGTTGGACAGAATACACGATTGTTCAACACTACGTTGCGGGCTAACCTGCGACTGGCCAAACCGGATGCGAGCGACGAAGAGCTCGACGAGGTACTTCGACGTGTGCGACTCGATGAACTGAAGGATCGTCTGCCGAACGGGCTCGATACCTGGCTCGGCGAACAAGGGATGCGCTTCTCTGGTGGTGAACGGCAGCGTCTGGCGATTGCCCGAGTCCTATTGAAAGATGCGCCGATGCTGATTCTGGATGAGCCCACGGCCAACCTTGACCCTGTCACCGAACGGGAAGTATTGGGCGCGATTTTCGAACTCTTCCACGACCGGACCATCTTGATGATCACCCACCGGCTGGTGCGTATGGAGGAGATGGACGAGATTCTGGTGCTTGACGGCGGACGGATTGTCGAACGCGCCAAGCATGTGGAGCTATCCGGCGCGAATGGCCTTTACCAGCGAATGCTCGACGTTCAGGATCAGGTCTTTGCCATTGCCTGACGGTTTCAAACGGTGCCGTTGGGGCCGCGCTTCTCACTCGCTGGTACCAACCACCGTCCAACCGAACAGGCCATTTCGTCGTTTAGTGGAGAGTCGCGGTGAACGCTATCATTCGAGATGCCGGGCCGGTGGATGCCGTCTCGATTGTGGACGTTGCCAGAGGCGTCTGGCCAGAAGACCTGCTCGACGTTAGAGCGATTGGCAGTCTGATTGGTGAGATAGCGCGGTCAACCGTGGTGGCCGAACTAGATGGCAGGATCGTCGGATTCGTCGATGGCTTTACCACGAAGAGCCGTGCCGGATCCGTCCGCTGGGAGGTCGATCTGCTGGCAGTCAGCCCTCATGCTCAAGGGCACGGGATCGGTCGCGCACTGGTGCGCTCCAGCATCGAGGCGGGTGTTCGCGCCGCTGCTTCGAGCGCCCGTGGCTTGATCCGGATTGATAATATCGCCAGCGAACGGGTCTTCGCGGCGTGCGGATTTGCCCCCGAAAGTGGAATAGGCGAACTCTGGGTCGCTGAGCGCTTGGTGCCCACAACGGACACCGATGGGATGCATGTGGTCCCGGTTCGAACGTTTCGCTATGAGGGTCTCTGGCTTGAGGCAGTCAACGCCGCGGGATTGCTTGGGTTGCGATCATCCGATCAGGTGAAAGTTGTCGGTGCACTAATCTCGATCGATGATCGTGAGGCAATCGCCGTTGCCGGTGATGCCGGGCTGCAGCCGGGCGGTGAATTCCGCTTCTGGTGTCGCGAACTGCGGTCTTGAGCCGATCGTCAAGTCGAGTGATCTCGTGCGGTCGCCTGTTGGCGTTCGGCAATCGGGATCCAGGTACGCAGGCGGCCGCGTAGATCGCCGCGCACCCGCCGGAAAGCCATTATCCGCTCCTCGTCGGACCCGGTCGCGGCGGAGGGATCAGGGAAAGACCAGTGGATTCGCTTCGGATCTCCAGGGAAGATTGGGCAGGTTTCGTTGGCCCGGTCGCAGACCGTGACGACGTAGTCGAAGTCCTGACCTACGAACTGGTCGACATGTTTGGACGCTGCCTCGCTGATGTCGATGCCGATCTCGTTCATGGTGCGAACGGCGAGTGGGTTGACTTCTCCTGGCTCCGTTCCGGCTGACAATACCTCGAAGCGATCCCCTCCGAGAAAACGGAGCAATCCTTCAGCCATCTGTGAACGCGCTGAATTGTGAGTACACAAGAAAAGAACTCTGATTTTCTTCACGGTCATCATGCCTTTCCGCGGTCCGCGACGCGATCAATTCGATTCTACGTCCTGTCGTATGTCGATCTATTAAGAAATCATGGTTACGGCTCGGACAAGAGGTCGGTGTGCGATGTCACCGTTTGATCCTCGTTCCGCGCCTTCACCAGAGGCGTCAGGGACCGTAGAATGAGGGATTGGGGCAGGTGCCCGAACAATGACAGAAGATAGGGGTAAGATGGCCGTTACCGAGGAACGATCGATCGCAGTGGATGACGGGGCGCATATCGCTTATGAGGTTCGGGTCGATCATCCTGCCGGAGTGCCAATCCTGGCACTGCATGGCGTGCTGGTCGGAACTTCAAACTGGATTCACCAGATGCTTCGGCTGCCTCAGTTCCATTGGATCGCGCCCGCCATTCGCGGTCACGGCAACAGTTCGCCGGCCGGCGATTCGCCAAGCATCGAACGAGCAGCGCTTGATGCGCTGGCCGTACTCGACGCCGAAGGGGTTGATCGCGCGGTTGTGATCGGGAACTCACTGGGCGGTACGGTTGGCCTGGCGCTGGCATTGCTTCGTCCTGAGAGGGTCCTCGGGTTGTTGCTGGCCGAACCGTCAATTCCCCAACTCCTTCATGACCGGGGAGGAGATCGCCTGAGTGCCGCCGCCAAGAAGGCGCGTCCGTTGCTCGAGAGTGGCCGAATCGATGATGCGTTGGATATTTTTCTGACGCCCCGCGTGGGATCCGATTGGCGCCACAAGGTTGGACGTCGTCGCCTCGCCGAGTGGCGGCAGAACGTGCTTTCGACACCGGCCTGGTTCTCCGCCGTCGAGGCCTTCAATCCTGGGCCTGGTCCACTCGCTGCGCTCGATGTTCCGACGCTTCTGGTTTACGGAGACGACACTCAGGCGGAGTATCGCGCGCTAACGATGGCGGTGGCAGAAGCCGTGCCCGCAGCTGAGATCGCCATCGTTCCCAATGCCGGACATGGCTCGCCCGCCGACAACCCCGAAGCATTCAACGAACTCCTGATCGGGTTTCTGACGAATCTTGGATTGATCCCGTACGTCGCATGATACCGCGATACGCGACCGGAATACCCATCGATTCTGCTACTGTAATGACGGCCCCAACGTATTGGGGGATTAATAGAGGTTGGCCCGGGTGAACCGGGCCGAGGAAGAGGGATGGTTGGGGTTGTAAGGTGTGTCGGAGAGTGTCGTCAGTGTTTGGGACCCGAAACGCTCTCCGATCAATACTGCTGTAAGAGGCACCGTGTACTACCAAGGCCCATGCTACCGGGGAGACAGAGACAGGATCGCAACAGCTAGAGCGGAACCGTGACAAAATCGTAACAATTCCATCTTGCGATCCGATGATCTATATCGATCTGATATACATCTTTCTCGCGTGTCACCGACTATCTCGATCCGACCTTGTCCAGAGAGCTCTTGTCGCGGCATGAATGTCTTCCACCCATGCGCATATGCTGAACTGGAGGGGCTGCATATTGGGCGAGCATTGTCTACAATGCGGGATAACGGAGAAATATGGCAGCGCCAACGTCGTCGTCTGCCGTCTGATTGGTTCTAGCCCGGCTTGCCTCGGTACCTTACCCTGACCGCCTGTTGGTTTGGACAGTGGTCATGACGCAGCTATCGAGGTGGACGGGACGAGCAGACGAATGACGCCGGAGTCGCGGGGAGCGACGCCGACAGAGGAGCGAGAGGGCGAGTGGCCATTCGTTGGTTGGTGGCCGTTCGCAGGAACGGAAAGGACAATTCGTGGCAGAGATGACAGGGGGGCAAGCCCTCGTCCAATCAGTACTCAAACACGGGGTGGACGTAATTTTCGGCCTTCCCGGTGTACAGCTCGACTGGGCCTTTGACGCCCTCTACGACGCGCAGGATAAGATCAAGGTCTACCATACCCGTCATGAGCAGGCGACATCCTACATGGCCGACGGTTACGCTCGCACTACAGGCCGGGTCGGCACCTGTCTCGTCGTCCCAGGACCGGGGCTGTTGAACGCCATGGCGGGGCTGTCGACTGCTTATGCAACCTGCTCTCCGGTTTTCTGTATCTCCGGGCAGATCCAGTCCGATCTTATTGAGGTCGGGCGTGGTGTCCTCCACGAAATTCCGAACCAGCTCGAGATGGTTCGTTCGGTCACCAAATGGTCGGGTCGCGCCATGAAGCCGGAAGAGGTTCCGGGGGTTGTCACGGAGGCATTCCGCCAACTGCGAACCGGACGGACCCGCCCGGTTGAGATTGAGATTCCTCCGGATGTCCTTCAGGCGGTCGGTAATGTCGATCTCATGGAGCCGATCACACCGTCGAGGCCATCCGGCGATCCGGACGCCCTTGAGCAGGCTGCCAAAGCCCTGGGTGAGGCTAAGAACCCCGTGATATTTGTCGGTGGTGGCATCTTCGCGTCAGAGGCGTGGGAAGAGCTGCGAGAGCTCGCCGAGATGTTGCAGGCGCCGGTTATCATGTCGAGCAGTGGCAAGGGTGCCATTTCATCGCGACACTATCTGGCCCAGAACTATCATGCCAGCATGGAGCTTCTGCCCAAGGCGGACGCTATCTTCGTCGTCGGCACGCGCTTCGCCCAGCCAGTGCGGTCGCAGTGGACACCGTCTGAGCAGCACAAGATCATCCAGATGGACATCGACGCCGACGAAGTCGGCCGTAACTACCGGCCGAATATTGGGATCGTCTCGGACGCCAAGATTGGCCTAACCGATCTGATCAACCGGGTTCCATCGCATAATCGCAAGCGTGAATCACGCCGGGACGAGATGGAGGCCATCAAGGAGGGGATCGAGGATCGCTTCTTCGAGGTTCAGCCCCAGGCTTCCTTTGCGACCGTGATCCGTGAAGAGCTTCCGGACGACGGGATCGTGGTGAGTGAGAGCACTCAGGTCGGGTACTGGATGCACAACGCCTTCCCAGTCTACAAGCCACGAACCTATCTCACGTCCGGTTATCAGGGCACGCTCGGTTATGGCTTCGCCACGGCCCTTGGCGCGCAGGTTGGGAATCCAGATAAGAAGGTCGTGTCGGTAAACGGTGACGGCGGCTTCATGTACAACGTGCAGGAACTGTCGACCATGGCCATGCACAAAATCAACATGGTCGGAATCATCTTCTCCGACAATGCCTTCGGCAACGTCAAGCGGATTCAGCAGCAGACGTTCCATGGCCGCACCATCGCCTCGAATCTCAAGAATCCGGACTTCGCCAAACTGGCTGAGCTGTTTGGTGTGGTTGGAATGCGCGCAAATAGCCCGGACGATCTGCGGTCGGTGTTGCGCAGCGCGCTGAAGATGGACGCACCGGTGCTGATCGAGGTTCCGGTGGGCGAGATGCCGAGTATCTGGCCGGTTGTTCGACCAAACGAGCGGTAGGATTCAGCGGTCGATACCAGTTCACGGAGTAAGGAACGAAACGAGGAAGGCCACTGCGCCTTCCTCGTTCTTGTGAGGCGTTACGGTGTTTGAGCTATTTGAGGGATTGAATGTAGGCCACCAGCGCGCTCACGTGATCGTCCTGCCTGATCTCCTCCGAGAACGGGTCGGTCGCCGCGCTCATGACACTGGGTCCGTAGCCTGCCACGATTTGCGAATCCGGATCCAGAATGCTCTGCCGAATATACAGCGCGTCCGCTGTCACGGTTTGTCCACTCGAGAGTTTCACCTGACTCCCAGCCAAACCCATCAACGTCGGTCCAGCCGCTATTCCGCCCGTCGTCGAGTGGCAGACGGTGCACCGATACTGATTGAAGAGCCGCTGCCCTTGCGCGACAAGATCTGCTTGCGACGCTGGTGTTCCCGTGTCAGAGGTTGGCGTCACGCTTGATGACGGATTGGTCGTGCCCGACGAGTTGAAGGCGATATATCCGAAGATGACGATCGCCACTATAACGACGAAAACGGCGATCAACCCGCTGCGTGAAATCACGAGGTGTCATACCTTCTACCAGGCCAAAGGGTCTGGAGCAGAGAATTCCCCAATAAGATTCTGATTGGCACCGGGCACGGCGTCAAGACGAACAGCCGGATCGCAACGCCATCTCAGAAACGGACCCGACCAAGGATATCCCAACGGACCAGACAGGATACTGGATTCGTTGACTAGGAAGACGCTGCTGGCCGTAAACCGTAAACGTGGTAGCAGCGGCTGCAGCTTCATGTCCGAGACATGGTTGGGTTGATGCCCGGATGATCGCATTCCGGGACTCTCCGAGCTTCAATCGCTTATTCTTGCAGGATAATCTCAGAGGTCTCGAAGTGAACGAAGACCGGCACCGGCGAGCCGCAGCGATAGACGCGTGCCGGTCCGCAGGACGCGCGTGGCGCCACGAGCACCAGTCGATACAATCCGTCCCGCTGCGCGGCGGCAGTTGACAAGATCGTCATCGATGTCTGCCTTAATCAACCCGATAGCGAGCAAGTGCTCGTTCGCGATCTCAGGCAGAATCCGGTCTAACGTCACACGAATGGCGACGAGCAGCACGACCATATCATCAAGCTGGCCAAGTACCGGCACAATGCCCGGCACGAGATCGATCGGCGACAGGCCATACCCGATCGCGCCGACTAATGGCGCCTTGTCTCTTGCCGAGATGCGGCTGTCCGCGAGTAGACGCCGTGTCAGGCGCGCGTACCGAGGTGAATGCCGTACCAATCGACCCAACATGTCACGCAGTCCAGGCTGATGAACTGTGCTCATCTCTTCCCATCCATCCACACTTTTTGGATTTCCAGTGAACTCATGGCCGTTTCATAGATCGCGTATCCAAGCCAATCATGACTGATCGGGTTGATCGGTGGAGCGAGCCTGCCAGTTGCGAAATGACCGGATGCCCTTCCCGGTCAATCGTCCTGCGATGCGGGCTCCGTTCTCGAAGGCACGGCCCGCTTCACGGGTACCGATCTCGAGGGCACGACTCGCCTCGCGCGTGCCGGTCTCTCCGGCACGTTTGGCGAGGTCACGGGTCATGCGGAAGTCTTGTTCCACCTGCTCACGACTCAGCCCGACCGACTCTAAATACGTATTGGCAGTCTCAACATCCATCTGTGTCAGGACGAAGCGAATAGTACCGATCATCGACAGCACGCGGCTGATCTGATTCAGCAGCGGCACGAAACGCGTGAATCGGGAAGCGGCACCGTAGCCCAATGGGCCGAGAATCTGGCTCTGTTGAGCGCCCGACATCTTACCGGCCGATACGAGGTTCACCGAGAGTTTGGCATAGCTCGGAAGGCGATCTCCGACGTCACGCAGGATAGCCAGAACACTATCTTGGCTGGCGTTTTCCTGGTCATCGACGAGTTCGAGTTCGTCGTCACGCACGATGTCGAGGGCGCCCTCTTGATCGGTGCTTTCCTGGTTGTCTGCGGGTTGGAGTTCGTCGTCGCTCATGCATGCCTAGCGTTCTAGCTGTGGCTCCGGGCCGGTTCATGTGCCTTCAATCGTACCACCGGGCAAGAAGAAGCCTGTGACCCAACGCGGCGAACTTGATCAGGACGCGCACGAGCTATCATCGGACGGATGATAGCTCGTCATCCGCCCGAGACATTGCGGTTAACTTACGCAGTTGTCGATTTGTCGCTTTAGCACGAACTGATGCATTGCCCGTAACAACAGACATTGCCGCCACCGCAGTCGGTTCCGTTCGGTTGTACGACACAGGCGCCATCTTGACAGATGCTGCAACTGGTGACGCCACAGAGAGTACCGTTGGCGACTGGCACACATTGTCCACCGACGCAGACGTTACAGAGAACGCTGCACGGGACGCTGCCGCAGGTTCCCTGTCCACAGGTCGTGCCGTCACTCTGACCTTGGCATTCATTGCAGCCGCAGGTGGTCGGATCAGGCGCACTCCCTCCACTACAGAGAGGAACGCAGGCTCCATTGCAGCAGATCTCACCAGATGAACAGTTGATGGGGGTGCAGGCGCCGAAGTTGCATGTCTCACAGTTAGTGCACGCGTTGTCGCACGAGCCACAGTGTTGGTCGTCGTTATAGATGTCTATGCATTGACCGTCACAGTAGGTATTGCCACCCGGACAAACGCACTGACACGTGACGGGGTTGAAGACGGTCGGAGACGGGCACTGCGTGCTGACGCACTGGCCGTTGCAGCACGGTGCATCGTCGGTACATTGCGAGACACATTGCCCATTCGTGCAGATCTCACAACCGTTGCACGCATTTCCACAGGCGCCACAGTTATCGTGGTCGAAGGTCGTGTCTACGCACGCACCATCGCAATAGGTGAGGTTGTCAGGGCACTGACATTCGCCGTCGTAGCATGTTGCTCCCGAAGGACACGCGTGTCCACAGTTGCCACAGTTACTCGGATCTCGGAGTAAATCAGCACAGCCGCCGTTGCAGCAGACTTCCTCGGTGAGACAGCCACTCTGCTTACAGGATTCAAGCTGGGCGAACATCGCCAATCCGCAGAGTAGGTGACTCCTGGCGCTGGGGGGAATCGACGATCCCGGAGTTGACCCTCCACCAAACAGCCGGGCTGCCTTGAGACAGTTGACGAAAAATTGTTCGGCCCGTTTCTCGCAGTCACGGTGATCGCAACCCGCGGCTGCGACCTGACTTGGTGCTACGATAGATCGTCCCACCAGAGCCGCTGCCAAGCCGCCGAGTAGCCCCTTGAGCACGCCGCGCCGCGACGTCGCCATTCCCAACGTTCGCGTCAGATCATCAAAACGCCAATCCTGCATTCCCCACTCCCTTCTCGCCACGGCTAGGGACACGAACCGGTGCCCGCATCGCGTTTGATGCTTCAGTTCGCCGTGCTTGGCTCAGGCCGTCTGGTCGTCAGCCCGATTGCCACGAGCATGCCGGATAGACGGTTGTCAACCCATGCTCACATGTTAGCGTCGGAGCGTTATCGGGACGTTATTTCTTGGTGTTGAATTTGGACGAGAACGACTGCCCGGTTATCGCGTCGCGTTGGGTTGTGTGGACCCGTTTGTATGGTCAGGGACGCCCTACTCGGCAATCGCTATGTGTTCGTGATCCTTCGATCCGACGACAGAAGCAGGCACAAGCCATGACCTGGACCGAGATGGGTTTGCAGCAGTCGATCGCGGTGTTGAGCAACGGATTCAGCTCGGCTGCGGAAACGGGGAAGCCGTCGCCAGAGTCGTAATCGGCTGGTACAGCGGAAGCGACGAACGCGGACGGCTCCAGCCTGACACAGCCTGTGTTGTCGAGCGTGATGACGATTGAGACAGAGAGAGGTCTAGCTGCCTAGCTTCGGTCTCGGATCAAGACTTTCGCAGATTCGCCGGCTCCGGTTTTCGTGTGAACGTGATCCGGCACTGGTGATGTCTCGTAGATTTGTTCCAGCGTCGAACGAAATACTGATCTGACCCGGTCAATTGACGGTCACTCCGACCGGGCCGATTTGACGCTCACCCTGCCTGAACGCGCGGTCACAATCTGGAGAACAGGCAGTCTTGAGACTGATCACTTGTTGGGCAGCCAGCGCTTCGATAACAGCTTGGTCGAGGGAGAGTAATCGTCCTTCGTCCCATGCTTGTTCAAATGCCTCGTTCCCAATTGCCGCGCGGGCCAGTGCGGTGTAACGATCAAATTCCAACTGATCAGGTGGATGGAGCTTGAACTCTGTTCCCGGAAGTGCGCAGTTGGCCTCCCAGGCACCATAGAGACGGGCTGCGGTATCCGGGTGACTAGCAGCGCTGGCCGAGGCTGCCATACCTTCGAGAAACGACAGAAGCCCGCTCTGGTAGCCGAGTTCCCGATTGAGCATGTAGCTTTCGCGAAACGAGCGCACGGCACTGATCGGATTCCCCTGGTAGAGCGCCACGTAACCCAGATTGTGCAGGCGAGTAGCGATTCCCTGCTGATCACCAAGCATGCGGTCGATCTCAAGCGCTTCCTGATAGTGGGTGTCGGCCGTGGCATAGTCACCGCAAAGCCGAGCATCCTCAGCCAGGGTGTTG
Organism: uncultured Chloroflexia bacterium; assembly: GCA_963785465.1. Taxonomy (GTDB): domain Bacteria; phylum Chloroflexota; class Chloroflexia; order Thermomicrobiales; family Thermomicrobiaceae; genus CALAGB01. The sequence continues at coordinate 145,921 of CAWAVM010000009.1, forward strand.
AGCGCGCGGGCCAAGCCACGCTTGTCGTCGAGACTTCGGAATAGGGGCAGGCTCTCCTGCGCCTTAGCTCTTGACTCGTCGAATCGCTCAGCCATGCTTAGTGCATTGGCAAGATAAATGAGCGACCAGGCGGTGCCGCTGATATCGTCCAATTCACGATGGATCTCGAGGGCTTTCTCGAGGAGTGCGATGGAGCGACCAAATTCGAGGATGCGTCTGGCGAGCTCGCCACCACCGAGGGCTGCCCATGCAAACGCAGCCGTACGGCTCGCACTTGGCAATGCGAGTGTGTTCTGGATCCAGTCGAGTCCTTCAGTCGAATGCCAGCGGATTCCCCAGTACCGCCAGAGAACCGCCTCGATACGTAGCGCGATCTCAGCCTCGCCATGTTGAATCGCCCAGCGTAGCGCGGCTCGCAGGTTATCGTGATTCGGCTCGATGAGGTCCAGCGCCTCAACCTGGCGGCGTCCTGACAGGTCCCGCTCGATCGCCTCCAGGAAGGAGACGAAGTAGGTGGCGTGCCGCTCGCCCAGAAGGTCAGCTTCGCCATATGACCGGAGTTGCTCCATCGCATACTGCCTGACCGGTTCGAGCAGTCGATAGTGCGCTGTTTCGGTGTCGAGTGTGACCTGCACGAGCGACTTTGCCACGAGCTGACCGTGGAAATGGAGAATACGTTTGGCGGGCAGTCCGTCGCCCGCGCATACCGCCTCCGCCAAGTCAAGGGTCCAGCCCCCGGAGAAGACAGCCAGCCTTCGAAAAAGCGTTCGCTCGTTCTCGTCGAGCAGACGATAACTCCAGTCGAGCGTCCCACGCAGAGTTTGTTGCCGCGTCGGCATATGACGTGAGCCCGACGTCAACACGGCTAGGGCGTCGTCGAGACGAGACGCGAGCTGCGCCAGCGAGACGACTGAGGCCCGGGCCGCCGCCAGTTCGAGAGCGAGCGGCAGGCCGTCGAGCCGCCGGCAGATGGTATAGATTGCTTCGGCATTATCAGGAGTCAACGCGAAGCCTGGCTGGTGCCAACCGACCCGGTCGACGAAGAGCCGCAGTGCGTCGTTCTGCATGAGCTCGGCGAAACTTGCCGATGGCGGCGGCAGTGACAGAGAGGAGACCGTCCACGCTCGCTCACCCGGAACACCGAGGGCCTCGCGACTGGTGGCCATGATCCGGAGTTTCGGACACTGGCTCACAAGCGCTGCCGCCAGGGAGGCACAGGCACCGATCAGATGCTCGCAGTTGTCCAGTATCAAGAGAATCTCGGAGTCGCGGAGCGATGCTATCAGCGTATCTGCTGGTGAATCATGCGTCTCGGTTCCGATACGCAGCGCGTCGCCAATGGCCTGTCCCACCAGCGCCGGATCGGCCAACCCCGCCAGTCTCACCAGCCAGACGCCTTCTGGGAATCGGCCTGAGATTTTCCGTGCCGCCTCTAACGCCAATCGCGTCTTACCGATTCCACCCGGCCCGGTGAGAGTGATCAGCCGATGCTGTCGAATCAGGTGTATAACATCGGTCACCTCCTCGTCGCGCCCAATAAAGCTGGTGATCGCGTGTGGCAGATTGTCTGGGTGCTGATGACGTACTGTTGACACGGATACGAGCGGTCCGCTCTCTGTCTTTATCTGCTGATAGAGTGCGTCGGTTTCCGGCTCCGGCGCGATGTCGAGGAAGCGTGAAAGCGCATCTACGAGCTGAAAGTACTGCCCTATTGCTCGGGTCCGCTGTCCAGAGGTCGCGTAGAGACGAATTAGCCGAGCGTGGGCTCGTTCGTGCGTTGGTTCCGCTGCCACCAGCATACGGAGCGCGTCACTCGCCTCCTGTAGTTCGCCACGATCGTCGTGCAGCTGGGAGACGTGATCGAGCAGGCCGACGTAGCTAGCGGCGAGTCTTTCGCGGCATGCGATCGTCCAGTCCTCGTAGAGGTCATCCGGCAGAAACGGGCCACGATAACGATCAATGGCTGCCCAGAAGAGGTGCGGATCGGCAGATTTGAATGCCCTTCGGGCCGTCTCCTCGAAAGCGTGGACGTCCGTCCAAACCTGGTTGGGAGGATACAGCTGAACTCGATCACCATGTGACCGGAGGACCAGATCGGGGTCGAGAGCGAGCGTTCGTAAGTGCCGCCGGGCCACATGAAGCGCCTGACGAAGGCTGTTCGCAGACGAAGAAACTGAAACGTTCGGCCAGAGAAGATCGACCAACTGTTCACGAAGCATGGTGTAGTCAGGTGCCACAGCCAGGCGCTTAACAAGTTGCGCCGCGTTACGACCGCGCCAGGCTGTTTCAGATAGCTCAGCACGGTCACAGGACACCCGAAACCGTCCAAGCAACTCAAGCCGGAGGTTCGCTCCCTCAAATCCGCATGGTTCAGATTGTTTTACGGGGCTGGCTGAAAACTGAGAGCCAGACATTGTCGGAACGTTCTACCTCATTTGCGCGAGAGCAACACCGTACTGGACGGAATTGCGCCCGGAGAACGACCGGTAACAGATCCAACACTCGTGAATCTACCGATATATCGCAGGGTCGCACCAGTTGCCCCGTGATCCTGACCGTTGGGTTCGTGCCGCCGTTCGCGCGCGGTCACTGGATGAATTCGGGGCGCACTCATCGATTATGGGAAGCTAACAATAGTCGGATGGTATGACAATACGCCTTTTGGCGTATTGTCGGTGCATCGCATACGACAAGAAGCAGCCCGATATCTGTCAAGCAGGCAGCAGGAAGCGACGCGAAGGCCAGCCGATGCCATCCGCTGTGAGTGCTGCCAGTGTCTGTGATCGTCCCAGGCACGGGTAGGAGACGTTGACTGGTGAACTCCATGGGTCGCGTTGCTTATGCCGTAGCGGTCGCGCCTGCCAGGGCCAGCACCGCTGGTGCGCCGACCGCGACCTCGGAGGCGATCATTCCCTTTGGATCAATCAATACGGCCGAAGGAGTGCCCGTCGCGCCGAATGCTCTGCCGGTGCTGAAGCCTTGATCCAGCACCATCGTTGAACGCAACCCCTGCGCGGCGTTGGCCTCGACTGTCCCGGTCGTCACGATGAGAAGCTTCGGCGCTCCCTTCGGCGGCTTGGCCTCCCAGGACTTCAGATCGTCGACCATACGCTGGCAGAAGCCACAGCCTGGGTTCCAGAAGAGCAGCAGCGTTGGCGTTCCCGCGAAATCAGAGAGTTCCACGGTCTTACCCTCCAGATCTGGCAGAACAACGGCTGGAGCAGCGCTCCCGGCTCGCGACACGGGACGCGGAGCACTCCCGTTTGCGGCGGAGCCATTCGTACTCGGGATTGACGCAGCCGCCAGTGGGATCTTGCCGGTCGTTTTGCTGACCAGGGTCTTGATCTGCTCAGACCCCATAGCCAACTGGCTGTCAATGCGCCCATCGGGACGAATGAGGACGGCACTAGGCGTTCCATATGACTGGTATTGCTCCGCGACCTCACGATCTTGCTGCAGCAACACCTGGGTCAAGCCATGCTCGGCGCTCTTGGTTCGATTCTCTTCGACCGTTCCGCGCGTGATGAGGGCCACGCTGAGCTTCGATGTGTTTTCTCGTTGCCAGCGACCGATCTCCGGCAGGAGGGCGTTGCATGGTCCGCAGTGGGGGTCGGAAAAGATCAAGAGAAGTGGTTTTCCGCCAGCGCGGAGGGCATTGAGCGTCATCGTCTCACCGTGAAGGCCAGAGAGGCTGAAGCTGGGCGCGACGGTGCCGGTTGGGAGACCCGCGGCCGGCAACGACGGAGCAGATGCTGGACGGGCTGTGCCGCCAACGGGAAGCGTTTCGAGCGCCTCGACCCGTGCCAACAGACGACCATTTTGCTGCAGCAGATGAAGTAAGAGCCAACCCTCAACGGCCAAGACCAGTAGGAGGACCAAACCGACGACGATCCCAACTTCTTCGGCCCCGGATCGCCGCCCAATCCATCCTACGGTGCTGGTCCCTGGATCAGAGCGACCGGCGAGGATGATAAATACTGCGATCAGAGATAGGATGGCGTTGCGGACCAAGGTGGGCCAGCCGACTGGCTCCGGTCTGAGCTGGCCGAAGCAGTGGCAATCAGGAGCCTGGCCCCGCGCCATGGTGACACTGATGCCTGCGATAAAGACGAGCAACAATGCCAGAGACGCCAGACCACCCCACCAGGCAGTGGCAAGAGGAATGAGCAGGATAGCGGTGGCAAGCTCGGCGAACGGCAACAGGGTACCAAAGATAGTCGCCAGACGCGTCGGGACGCCGAAGCCAATCATGGCTAGCCGAGAGCCGGGAAGATCGGCGAGCTTCGCGAGTCCAGCCACAACGAAGACAGCGGCCAGGATCAAGCGCGCCGCCAGAAGAACCAAATCCACGTCGACCTCCAAATCGTCAGTCGATGCACTCTGGACGTATGAGTGATCAGCGCATGGCACGTGCGACGGCAGTATTCTAGCACCGCGTCGACTGGACGCAAAACGCCGAGTTTGGCGAATCGTTCGCGCGTGCGGTTGTCGGGTGACGGCGGAATGTTTCACAAATACCTGGTGTCGAGAGAGGATCTCTAAGACTGGTAAGAGATTGGTAAGTCTGATCTGTGGGCCTGGCCACATGACCGGGTTTACGTTCTTGGGAAGGTGCTAACAGCACTTCTGTCCGCCGTAATAGTCGCAGCAGACCCACGTGCCTCCCGAGCATTGAACGGCGTTGTAGCCAGTGCCGCTGCAGCAAACGCCACCAGGCAGGACCGGATACGGCGCACCGGGAAATGGGCCGTTCGTCATAATGGGGCAGCAGGCGGTGATTCCCGAGCCGTCTACTGCGTAGTTGCAGCCCGTTCCAGGCTGGCAGCATTGACCGGTCGGCTGACCATCGGGTCCGTGACAGACCTGAACCGGGTTATCGCAGCACCCCTGGCTGCTGTCCTTGCACACGCCCTGGCAGCAACTCTCGCTCGTTGAACAACAGGTTCCGCCACAGCAGGACTGGTTCGTGCCACATGCGGTGTTGTTGTCCGCCTGGACACAATCTCCCGAGGTCGGGTCACACGTCTGGCACTCGCCACAGGTGACGTTGGCGCAGAGGTCCTGGCATGCGCAGGTCTCAGGATCCTGCAGCTGATCGGGCGGACACGGCGTCGTGCACTCGCACCGGCAGGTGTCATAGCTGAACTGCTTGCCGCTTGCACACGAGGTCGTGACGCACTGCTGGTCACAGCACGCCATGGTCGCGTTGGTCGCGTCGCAGGCCGCGCCATTGATCTGATCCTTGCAGACGTTGCACTGGCAGGTTTGGGGATCGGGGCGATCGCCACTCGCACAGGCCAGGATGCAGTTGTCCTGACAGCAGACGTACCCGACGGCGCACGTCTTGGCGATGCACTGTCCGTCTTGGCAGACCTTGCACGTACCGCAGGCATGCCCACAACTGCCACAGTTGTTCCTGTCGGTCTGGGTGTTGACGCAGGCGTCACCGCAACGGATCAAATTGTCCGGGCAAACACAGTGGCCAGCTCGGCAGATAGCTCCTTCAGGACACACGTGGCCACATGCCCCGCAGTTGTTCGCGTCCGACCGAATATCGGTACAGCCATTGCCGCAACATTGTTCAAACATGATGCAGCCTGCGCGATTGCAAGAGAGATCGTTGAGTTGACGCTCCGCGCCGCAGACGATGCGTCCAACAGATTCGTTGGGGCTGCCGTTATGCCCAAATCCGCCCCTGATTCCATTCACGATCTGAGACGTCTTGAGGCATTCCTCAAACAGCTGGGAAGCGTGATCTTGACAGGCTTGTGCGTCACAAGAGCCCGCTGCAGCGACTGTCGGAGCATCGACTGATCGCCCGACGAGCGCCGCTGCGACACCCACCAGCAGACCCTTGAGCACCTGGCGGCGGGAGGTGGCCCTGCCCAGGGTTCGGGTCAGATCGTCAAAACGCCAGTCGTGCATCTGCCATCCTCACCTACGCACTCCGCGCTGCTGCCTCTGCTGGGAACGCTGCCCAGTCATAGACCGCACCAAGTCTTGAACACCTGCAGCGGCGGTCAACTGAATATGGTCTGATGACGACACTATAACGGATAAGCGTTATTTGAGCGTTATTTTGGTTCGGACAATCGGCCATTCATCGGAGTATCTAGCAGAACAGTGCTAGGCCCGGCGGGTGTTCGGCTCCCCAAGAGCGTTGCCTGTCATGTGTCCTGGTCTATCTGATCCTCTAGCGTGGAAACAATGAATTGGTGAGAGGAGCCCGTGGTTTCTCGACGGCGACCGCATCACCACCACCCACTCAATCGTTTGGCGTGCGACAACGACGAACGCGGGCAATACTGTCGCTTATTTGCGCAACGAAGGGCAAATTCTCAGGTCCCAGCCGATGGACGGTGAACTGTGACCGGCAACTATGGAGCGGTTAGCAAGGGGCGAGGAATGGGCAATTCGCGCCGGTCACTGATTTGACGAGGTCGGTGGAGGGCGATGTGACGTCACTCCTGGCCCGGCGGCTACTGTACCGTCAGCCGTCGGTAAATATCGGCCAGCTTAATGGATAGAGCCCGGGTGTCTTCGATAACGACGTAATGACTGCGGCCGAACATGTACGGGACATAGTCGCGTGCCTCGGCGTCGATGGTCAGGGCAAACGTTGCGACGCCCTTTTGGCGGGCATCGAGCAATGCCTTACGAGTGTCCTCGATGCCGTAACGGCCGCCGTACCCATCGAAATCATTGGGCCGTCCATCCGAGAGCATCAGCAGCAGTCGAACCCGTGCAGGCTGCTGGATCAGGGCTTGAGTCGCGTGCCGAATCGCCGGTCCCATCCTGGTATAGGAGCCTGGCGCCATCCCCGCGATGCGGCCCTTTACCGTCTGGGTGTATTGTTCGTCGAATCCTTTGATCACCGACAGATCGATTCGTTTGCGCGTGCTACTGGTGAATCCGAAGAGGGCATATCGGTCGTCCAGCATGGTCAAGGCCTCGCACAGGAAGACGATCGCTCTCCTGGTAACCTCGATCACCTGGTCGTTGCGCGGATCATCATCGATCCATGCCCCGGTCGAGCCGCTTAGATCGACAAGCACTCCGAGCGCTATGTTCCGCTCCCGCTCGAGTATCCGACTGTAGAGTTTCTCGCTCGGAGAGAACCCGGCGTAGCGATCGGCATGAGCGTCAACAATGGCGTCCAGGTCGAGTTCATCTCCATCGAACTGACGGGTAAGCCGGGTCCGTTCCGGTCGCAATGCCTCGAACTGCTGCTTGATCCGGGTAATAAGTGGACCGTTCTGTCGCAGGATGCGATCGACTGCTTCGCTACTGCCACCTCTGGGATGGCGAAGACGGACGGCGCACCAATCCTTTTGGTAGACGTTGATACGGTGATCCCATTCATCGTAGAGGAGTGCACCAGCCTTCTCGGCGTCGCTCAGCGGGACCTGCTGGAAGGTCATCGTCGGTTCGCGGTCGCCGATGCTCAACTGCACCGACTGCCGGCCACCGCGGCTCGCCTTTCGCTCTCGTACGTTGGGTTGCTCAGTCGAACGAACATCGACGACCAATGGATCGTGTCGGGATTTGGTCCTCGGAGGAGCGGCAGTGGCCGACTCACTGGTCTCTTCGTCGAAGTCGCTCGGCGTTGACACGCGGATCTGATCGTAGCGAATGCGTCCACGATAGTGAACGATCGACGGTTCGCTACTCGCCGACACCGTCAGCGATCGAGCGATCTCGAGCGTCAGCTGACGGATCGGCTCGATGGTATCGGCTGCGAACGCGTCTTCGAGTCCCGGCAACTCAATGCCGACCTGGTCTTCGACATGATCACGCTGCGGGAGTGTATCGAGGGGGTGACCCAGGAGATGACGCAGCAGCGATTCTTGCGCGTTACCGTTCACCTGCCCGTGATCAGATCGTCGCTGCAGCGCGTCTATCCGGAGATGGGTCAGATCGTTGGTAAGTCCCGGCCAGCGCGCGATCAATATACGATCGAGCCACTCGCCATGCAGGATCTCGTAAAGCCCGAGCGCCTGTGCTACGTTTTCGCTGGCCAGAAGACTTTGAACGTCGAGTCCGCCACATCGCACCTGGAGGACCTTCCAGGCAGCCATCACACGGTAAAGACGGCGAGCCTCTGCCTGAGTGTCGAACGCATTTATCTCAGGCGGGAAGAAAATCGTACGTCCATCTGAATAGCTGCCGCTCGACGCGCCTGCGGTGCCGCTGATGCGGAGGTTACCGTCCGATAATGCGGTCACGTAGAGGGCAAGGGAGCCTTCGACCTCGGAGAAGGGCAGGCGTACGACCTGAACCGCGGGTTGCGCACTGTCCCGAGCGCCTGATTTGGTTGTGAGGAGTCGATCGATCCAGCGAGGCATCGGCTACGACGGAAAGACGGTCGAAACCAGATCGAGCACGGCCGATTGCACGGTCTGGTCATCGGTGATCGGTGCGGCGATGGCAAGCTCGCAGGCGCGGCGCGGCGCGATCCCGGCGCTCATCAGCAATCCTGCATAGATCAGCAGCCGGGTACTGGCCGGCTCGTCCAGACCGGAGTCGCTCAAATTACGAATTAGATTGCCGAGCTGTACCAGCCGGGAGGCGATATCCTCCCGAACGCCACTCTCGTGTACGACGATCTGCGATTCGAGCACGGTCGGCGGGAAGTCAAAATCGAGGGCGACGAAGCGCTGTCGCGTGCTCGGCTTGAGGTTCTTCATCAAACTCTGATAGCCAGGGTTATAGGAGATGACCAGCAAGAATTCAGGTGGGGCCACGAGAAGCTCGCCCGTCTTTTCAAGACGCAGCCGGCGGCGATCATCGGTCAGCGGGTGGATGACGACAGTGGTGTCCTTGCGCGCCTCGACGATCTCATCCAAATAGCAGATGGCGCCGATGCGAACGGCATGCGTGAGTGGACCGTCGATCCAGATCGTCTCATCACCCTTGATCAGGTACCGCCCAAGGAGATCGCTGGCAGTGAGATCGTCGTGGCAGGCAACGGTGACCAGTGGGCGGTTCAACCGGTGAGCCATATAGCGGAGAAAGCGTGTCTTGCCGACTCCAGTCGGCCCTTTAAGCATGACCGGCAACTTCTGAGCGTAAGCGGCCTCGAAGATCGTCACCTCGTCGCCAACCGGAAGATAATAGGGTTCCTCAACGATTTCGGCGACTTGCGCGTCGGCCCAGCGGCCGTTTTCCGGTAGCTGCATAGTTGATTGATCCTTTTTGTTGCGCGCCATGGATGTCTATCGCGTGTCAGGCGCTAATCGTACCGCGAACGGTGCTTAGCGGGCAGATGCTTTGACCAGTCTGTTGTCTTCTGCTAGCGTAGTCATCGAGCGAAAACACACTGCACACATATGGATAAGGCGGACCTATGGATGTCGGTCGCGCGTTCACCTTTGCCTTCGAGGATCCGGACTGGCTGAAGAAGCTGCTCATTGGAGGCGCGCTGTTATTCATTCCGATCTTCGGATGGCTGGTCGTCGCTGGCTATTGGATGCGCGTCATTCGCAGTGCCTACGCCGGGAACGATGTGCCGCTGCCGGATTGGGACCAGTTCGGTGACGACTTCGTCCTCGGGCTGAAAGCCGCGGTTGCCATGTTCGTCTGGTGGTTACCGTTTCTCGCTATTTTCGTGACGTTGATCTGCCTCTCCATTCCAGTCTTTATCGCGTCCGGATCTGAGAACGGTGCCGTCGCCGTGCCATTGACACTCATCAGCACGGTCGGTTGGATGGGCATGAGTTTGGTGTCGATTGTCTTTCAGGTATTCATTCTGGCGGTTCAACCCATGGTGCTCGGACGAATCGCCGTTACTGGTGACCTGGCCTCCGGATTCCAGGTAAGTGAGATCGTACGGGAGATTCGGCGGGTTCCGGTCCCGCTCCTCATCGTCGTAGGACTCGAGTATGGCATTCGAAGCGTGTCGGGATTCGGCATTCTCCTCTGTTTCGTTGGCGTCGTCTTCACCACGTTTGCGGGTTCGGTGCTGCTGAGCCATCTATACGGCCAACTACGCAGGGTGGTCGAGGAGAGCGATGGCGCGATGCCCAGTTCGGTAATGCCGGCCTGAGCGCTCGCGCTACATTTCACTATTGCGGTTGAAGAGCACGAGGGCAGGGATCGCGGTGCCGACTGTGAACGCCGCGAGTATCCCCAACTCCAGCCAGTTCCAGCCCATTCCGTACCAAGGATCCTGAATCGCAATCAATGCGTGGGTGAGAGGTATGGCGTCGGTCAACGTGCGTACGGAATCGGGCAGAACGGCGCGCGGCGGACCGGTGCCGGAGAGCATCCAGAACAAGAAGAAGAGGATCAGGCTAATGCCCTGGGTGGCCCGTGCGGTTGGCACCAGCGAAGCGAGCAGGAATCCGACGGCCGCGAAGCAGAGAGTGGCCGCGATGAAGGCTACTATGACGCCCGCGATCGATTCTGGAGACTGCGTGCGGTAGACGATCTTGGCCACGAGTAACATCAACAAACTACCAACGGTCGCGACCGCCAAGGCTACGGCGATCTGCGAGCCGAAGAGTGCCCAGGCCGGAATTGATGAAGCCCGAAACCGGCGTAAGATTCCCACTTCACGATAGCCTGCCAGATGAATGGGTACCGTCAGCAACCCGATCGCGGCAATTACTAACGCGATCGAGGCGGTCATGTAATAGTCGGCGCCCGGTACACCTCGAAAGATGAGGCGCCCATTCTCCGTTTCGCCCGCAGGAGTGTCGCCGAATACCGCGGCCAGCAGCAAAAGCATAATCAGCGGAAGTACCAATGTGAAGACAGTCGCGAATGGATCGCGCAAAAAGAGCTTCAGCTCGACTCGGGTCAATTTCAAGAAGCTCCGTGTGCGCGACATCGTCAGTCCCCAATCGCCCGACCGGTGATCGTAATGAACGCATCTTCAAGCGTTGGTCGCTCTACCCTCAGATCGGCCGGTGCGATGCCGTGCTCTACCAGGGCAGCCGCGACGAGCGCCAGAACCGCGCCTGATCCCTCAACCTCAACCTGATCACTATGACGACTGACCTTCTGCACCACTGGAATGCGTTCCAGCCACGAAAGATCCGAATGTGTGGTTGAGAATCGAACGGCAAGAGGTACCTCGAGGCTGTCGACAATGGTTTGGGGAGTTCCAAGTGCGACGATTCGTCCCTGATCGACGATGGCTACCCGATCGCAGAGATATTCGGCCTCGTCCATGAAGTGAGTCACGAGTACGATCGTCGTCCCACTCTGGCGGATCTCGCGAATCAGCTCCCAGGTCAGACGGCGCGCTTGTGGATCAAGACCTTGTGTGAGCTCGTCAAGAAAGACGAGCCGGGGGTCGTTCACAAAGGCGAGGGCGAGGAAGAGCCGCTGCTTTTGTCCTCCAGAAAGATTGCCGAAGGCACGATCTCGCAGACCAGCAAGGCCCCACTCATCCAGCAATGGCTTCCAATCAACTTGCCGCGGAGCGTAGGCGGCAAAGAGATCGAGCGCTTCGCCGACGCGGATGCGGTCCGGTAGAGAGGTGGCCTGGAGCTGCGATCCGATCAGTGGCCGAAGTCGCTGGAAATCATTGGTCGGGTCCAATCCCAGAACGCTAATCTGGCCGCCGTCGACGCGGCGGAGACCTTGGAGGCATTCGACGGTGGTTGTCTTGCCGGCACCGTTCGGGCCGATGATGCCGAAGATCTCGTTGTCCAACACGTCGAAGGAGACATCCTCGACCGCTATGGTCGTGCCATAACTCTTGCGAAGATGCTCGACAGTGATTACGGAATCGCCGGAGGTCGACATGGGCTGTGCCCTGCTCGCGTCAAGTCGGAATGATCACAATTCTTGCCTTGTGTGGCGTAACGGCGCGCAACCAGTGGTACGGTAGCGGACGACCTCGTTCTCGTCAATCAGCAACCAGACGTGACATCGGACACGTTTTCAAAGGTGTGCGACAGAACGGTGAATTGCAGCCTTGTTCGGTTTCGGCTACTATCAGGCGGTCACACATCACCAGGCAGAATGCTTCAAGTCGACTGACCAACGTCCGTCACGCCGTGCTTGATCGGATATCCTGCGATTGCGCAGTCGGAGGAGCATATGAATCGATCAGACGAGCCGAGGGGTCAGCTTCGGACGATCGACCTGCTCTTTTCATTCTCACTCGCCGCGGATCTGGCGCTCGGTCTTGCTGCCGGGCATGGCGTACGCGCCACCTACATCGGCATGCGACTCGCCGAGCAACTCGATTTGACACCCGAGCAACGGCCGGACCTGTTCTACGCCGAGCTACTGATGGATGCGGGCTGTACCGCCTGGATGAGCCAGGTCGCGGCGATGGTACTTGGGGACGAGATTGTCGCCAGGCGCGAGCTATTCTTTCGAAGCGATCCGCGCGATCCACGCGACGTTCTCAAATGGCTGGCCCGTTACATGGCGGCGGGCGAAGGAGTTGGCACCCGGGCGATGCGAATGGCCAACTTCGGCCTGCACGGCAAAGAGTTCATGATGGAAGGGCTACGCAACACTGGCGAGGTCGCATCACGTATGGCCGGACGGCTTGGTCGATCCGTTGAGGTTCAAGAAGCGTTGCGCTTCGCCTTCGAGCATTGGGATGGATCCGGCCCGAACGGCCAGCGCGCCGATTCGATCCCGTTAATCGCGCGCATTGTCTACGTGACCATCTTTCTTGAGGTGTTCCATCATTTTGAAGGCCGGGAGTCGGCAATTCGGATCGCGCGGGCACGTCGTGGCAAGTCACTCGACCCCGATGTGGTCGATGCCTTCCTGCGGCTCGTACCTGACGATTCGTTCTGGCAAGGTCTCGAATCCGAATCTGTTTGGGACGAGATTCGCGAGATGGAGCCCGATTCGCCGTACCGCTACTTTGATGAGATCCGCCTTGATGACGCTGCCCGCGCGTTCGCCGACTTTGCCGATTTGAAGAGCTTCTACTCGGCTGGGCACTCCCGGCGCGTGGCGTCATTGGTCGAGCCCATGGCCTCCTACCTCGGGTTAGGATCGTTGGAAATCACGATGGTACGGCGCGCGGCGTTGCTGCACGATATCGGCCTTGTCGCGATCCCATCTTTCATCCTTCATAAACCCGAGGAGCGTCTTTCCGCGGCCGAGTGGGAGAGCCTGCGACTTCATCCTTACTATGCCGAACGCATTCTTTCTCAGGGCCCGGCGTTTGCGTCACTGATTCCACTGGTCGCGGCTCATCATGAACGGCCGGATGGGCGCGGCTATCACCGAGGCATCAGCGGCGCTCAGATTCCTGCGGGGTCACGAATTATCGCTGCGGCGGACGTCTTTGACGAATTGACGCATGCCGGGCCGGAACATCCTGCGCTCAGCGCTGATGCTGCGCTACGAATGATGGCCAAGGACGTCGGTACCCGCTACTTTGCCGAACCCTTCGAGGCGCTTGCCTGGGCGCTCGGGCGGTCGTCGATCGACCAGCTTCCGGTCGATACGACTGGAGTAGGTCGGGAGTGGCCCGCCGGCTTGACGGATCGCGAGATCGACGTGATTCGATTGTTGTCGACCGGTGCGAGCCGGCGATCCATGGCGAAGGATTTGTCGGTCAGTGAGCACACGATTCGACATCACCTCGAGCACATTTACGACAAGCTCGATGTACACACTCGCGTAGCGGCCACCCTCTTCGCACTCGAGCACAACCTCCTCCAATAACGACCGCAGCACTCGTCTCCTGTCATTGATTTTGGGTCATGGGACGTTCGTCCGATGTGCCGCATCGCGCGGGTCCCTACTATCGAATACAAGAAAGGAGGCGCACCGATGCCACTGTTTATCGATATTCACCGTCACGTTGACGGGTTAACGGCCGACGCGGTCGCGCATGCTCATCAGATCGACCTCGAAACGCAGGAGAAGCACGGAGTGAAGTACCTGCGCTACTGGTTCAACGAGCAGGACGGCACCGTCTTCTGCCTGTGCGAGGCGCCGAATAAGGAGGCCGCCGATCTGGTCCACCGGGAAGGGCATGGGATGGCCGCCGACGAAATCATCGAAGTTCACGAAGGCAGCTAGCCTGAAGCGTACGTCACGATAGGGGCTGACTATGGCGACAGATAACAGAAATCCGACTGCCGCGCAGGACGTTAAGAATCGATTCCTGACGGCGCTGACTTGTCGCGATTTCGCGACCCTGGCCTCGTGCTTTGGTGAAGATGCCCGTTTCCGCGCGCTCTTGCCGCGGGGACTGCGAGAGGCGACGGGTGGCGGCGAGCCGGCAAGCTATTTCCAGCAGTGGTTCGGCACGGCTGATCAATTGGATGTGCTTGACAGCAGGACAGACGCGATCGCCGACCGCCACCATATGTCATGGCGTTTCCGAGTTCAGGATCAGATGGGTCGGCGAGTCATCGAGCAGCAGGCATTCGCCACTATCCAGGATGGTCAGTTTGCCGAATTCGACCTCCTCTGCTCTGGATTTCGTCCGGAACACGCACCAGCGACGACCGTTTCCTAGGAAGACCAGTTCGCCGATGTCACGGTCGCGGCGATGCCCGAAGGTGGCCAGGCCGACTGCGCCACCTTCCCTCCACTGATCTAGGGGTTGCGGCCCGGATGCTCGTGAGCACGACGTGTGGCAAGGCAGACCCGGAACGTGCCATGTTGGAGTTTGTCTAAGGCGACGTTGCAGCAAGCGCCGACCAAGACTCCGTCGTGGTCCTTACCTTCGGCGGAATTTGGTTTGCTACCAGGAATTCGCTGAACGATCTAATAAGGAGGAGTTCCCGCCACTCAGCGGGGTCATCACATCGTTTGTCCGGAATGGCATAGCCTCCGGCGCCACGACGCTCGGGTTCTGATAACGCTGTCGTATAGCGCAGTCATTACATCGTGTGAAAAAACAGCCGGGGCCACAGTGGCTCCGGCTTTCGTGTTCTATCCACACTGGCTCCTATCCTCTGTATGGGAGTACAACTCTGTTATGTTGTGCCTGTGCGTTCACAGTCACGCGGATTCCACGTTGTGGTCTACTCGCGTGCCAGTTCGACGAAGCGCAACCCGCGCTAAACGATCGTCGTATTTGAACGTGAGGCATGTTCTTTGATCGCACGAACGATTCGCCACTATGTGATTCCCGCGATATTGATTTGGCTCGTCGCGACCGTTCTCGCCGTGGGTTTATGGTCGGTGCTGGCGGTAGGATCCGAATCTGACCCCATGAACTACGCATATGCGCGGTCGTACCTTCGGGGCGAGGTTCGAATTGGACATCTGCCGAAAGATGTCGTCGACCAGCGCTTAGCCGATCTACGATGGCAATTGTTCCACTGGATTGTCGAGGCCGTACGCCTGCCGGTGCTGATTTCAGCACTGTCGATTCCACTGATGGCTTGGCTGATGGCGCGTGCTGGGAGTAATCGCTGGGTGCTTACCTGGCTGGCGGTGTTGTTCGCGATACTTATCCCGTTTGGTTCATTCGTTCCCAGAGCGGTGAACACCCTGCAGTCGGAGTCCCACTCAGGTGCCGTCAGTCCAGGAGGGACGCCGGTCGCGACACCAGCCGGAGCAACTGAGACTCCATAGTGCCGCGTATCTGCGATCTAGAGGTCGATACGTCGATGCTGAGCCCGGAGGAGTCTGGTGAGCTGATTCGGTAGCGTCTCGATTTCGGTCCATCGCCAACGGCGTTCCTTCGTCTGGCTGCCATGACCACGGAATAGCTGCTCTCGTCTCAATACGCCTGCTCGTGCCAGGAATCGCTGACCAGGTCGTGGTAAACCGTGCGCACCGTGCCGTCTTCGAGGACGATCTGGTAGTAGCGGCGGCTGATCGGGTTGCGCCACCACTCGTCGTCGATGCGCCAGGAGTCCTGCACCTGCGCCACGCGAATTCGACGCTTCCCCTCGATTAACACTGCCGGGTTCTCCCCCTCGGCCAGAATGGTGATCGGCTTGGGAAGATTTAGGGGTCGTAGCTGATCAGCGCGCGTCTTCGCTCGGGTATCCGGGACCATGGTTCGACCTCCACGATGTGATAGATCGGTGATGTGCCGTAGCGCTGTTTGAGCTGGCGGATGGCGTCGACGATCTGGCGTGTGCGCCGTGGTCGCGCGCCCAGCAGCGCCTCCTGATGCGCCGCCTCGACGGTCAGCCCCGAGAGTTCCAGCGTCAGCGCCTCGAGCGGTCCGGGTAGCTCGACCGTATGCAGCCGGTGGCCGAGCGCTTTGATTAGCCGGGGAGCGTCGAGCGGCTCACGTAGCGTCGCGACATGCTCCCAGGATCCACCGCCTTCGATCAATCCACGTACCCGCGCCTGTCGCGTGGCCCGATGTCGCATGACCGGGCGGCTGAAGGCGCGCGTCACGAGCTGACGCATGGCGATCAGCAACGTCTCGTGGCTGACGGCCGGTGCGGGCAGGTTGAGGTGCTCGGTGATCGTCTCCTCCGGGTGTCGTGGTTCGACCCGGTTGCTGTCCTCGCCACGAGCGAGCTTCCATGCGTCGCGCCCGGCCGGACCGAAGCGTGCCTGTACGGCCGAGATGGGCAGATTGCGCAGATCGGCGAAAGTGCGGATGCCGAGCTGCTCCAGCCGGCGCACGGTCTCGATCTTCAATGGTAGATGCTCGACCGGCTGACCGGCCAAAAACTGGCTGAGCTCTTTATCCTGGAGCACGAGCGTGGCGCCGGGAGTCGCCTCCTGAGCGGCGAGCCAGGCGCTGAACTTGCCCGACGCGATGCCGATCCGTGGGCGGAGAATCGGCGGTGTCGTTCGCAGCAGACGCGTCGCGGCCCGCTCTGGTGAGCCGTAATGGCGATCGAGGCCGTAGAGATCGACGTAACAGACGCCCGGTCGCTCCGGCTCAACCAGCGGGCTGAGCGCTTCAAGCCGGCCGACGATGCGCTCGAAAACCTCGGCGTCTCGCACTGGATCGGGATGGATGATGATCGTCTCGGGACAGAGCGCGGTCGCCTCTTTGAGCGACATACCGGTCCGAATGCCGCGCGCGGCGGCCTCGGGCGTGCGATCCTCGACGGTGGAACGGCCACCGGGTGGAGTGCTGAGGACCAGTGGTGTGCCATCGAGCTCGGGCTGGCCGAGCAAGGCGACACGGAGCGCGAAATGTGGAATGCTGAGACAGGCAACCGGCATGGCCACGATCTCCTTCCCCGTACGCCGCCGGTGAGACAGGCTGACGTAGCTCCAGAATAGAACAAATGTTCTGAAACCGCAAGAGGTATCTGGTGCTTTTCCATGGCATTCGGCTAAGATATCTGGCTGGATGAAAGGAGCAATCCGTGGCGCACGAACGAGGCTCGAACGAAACCGATTCACATGCCGGGAAAATCCGACCGAGCGGAAAGCATCCGCTGCCAGCGCGCGGCACAATCGTAGGAACCAGCGTAAGCTGGGAGGAGCAACGCAAGGGGATGGAGCCGCAGACGCCGGAAGGGCTGGACGACACGTTCTACGACGAGCGGTTTACCAGCGAGCGACAGCGCGTCGACCGGGCATCGTCGGGCTGGCAGGTGCTGGATCGCGAAGGTTCCACCGCCGACGCACCTAACTGGCCGCCACCTCTCCGGCACTGAGTTTGGCGCACGTCTGACTCAGTCTCGATCTGTCCGGAAGTCCTCAGGCAACGAGTCCTTCAGTGCGGGATTCATCGCCCGGCGACGCTGGAGCTCAGTCCGGGCAAGCGGTACGAGCATCTCGGCAATTGGGTGTGCCCCGAGGTTTCGGGCTTCCACCAGCACCTGAGCTAGCTGTGCATCACAAAGCGATGGCAGATCGCGCTCGAACATGCGCGCCGCATCCTTGAGCGACACGATTGGCGGAATCGGTTGCAGGAGATCGTCGTCAGGATGCACACCAGCCCCCAAGAGTGAAGATTGCCATTTAGATTGAATCGAGGTCAGTCGCGCTGCGGCCCAACGACGGGCAACGATCGAACTGTTCGTGAGTAATCTCTGTCCGTGTATCATCCCCTCTTTCGGCGCGAATATCTAGAGCCCAGTGGATATCACACCGACATCGCCAGGAACTTCAACACGATATTCGGCGACACCCGGGCCCGCGTCGTTTGTCCGGTCATTGACCGTTAGTGGCCTCACGTGACTGATGCGACGAGTGACGCGATCTGTTCTCCCCAGGCGCGTGCGCGCTCAGCCTCGCCCGGCTCGAGCCGTTCGTTCTCGTGGTGGCGCATGTCGCCCCCGTCAGGATGATCCCGAGCCACGAAAAAGCTCTCTGGCGCGACAAGGAGATTCACCCCTTTACTCTTGAGTAAGCGCCCGATCTTGTCGGCAGCCGATCCCATGAGCCAGGCTGGCCCCCGATAGCGGGTATCGAATGCCGCGGCCGGCAGTTGGTGTAGCGATCTTGATGGCCAGCGTTCGAACAGTTCACGCATGCCGTAGCTCAAGCCGTGCTGGTGGGTGGGGCCGCCGACAAGGAGGAGATCGACGCTCTCATCGATCTTCTTGACCTCAGTGGCGGCAATCGTTTGCACGTGAATGCGCTCGGTCAGTCCGGCAGCGATCGCCTCGGCGATCTGCTTTGTATTGCCGTAGAGGGTGTCGTAGATGATGAGCGCAGTCACGGCCTCTATCTCCGTTCCGCAACAGTCGAACAGCACACGAACGTGCGTCGCGTTCAAGCGTCTTACTCATCTAAAGATTACGAAGACAGGCGTTACAGGGGTGACGCATAGGGGAGCGATGTTGTGCCGAATGCGTAACAAAGCGGCAGTCCACTTGTGACGAGCGCCAGCGGTGCACAAGCCGGCTCGTCTGTCTCTATCGCCTTAAAGCGCTTTGTGAAACCGTTGGCCAAGAAATGGAGAGCCACCTCCCGGTCATGCTGAGTAGGTTGCCACAGGGGATGTGTCATCCCGCTGCCACAGCCGAGGGATCTCTCCGTGTTTTGTCGAATCGAAACGAGGAGATTCTTCGCTGTCGCTCAGAATGACACATTCAGATTGGTCGCCTACTGAGGCTGCGGCCTCAGACCGACCAGGCGTACCCCGCCCAGTGTTGGTTAATCGCTATGCAATTCGCTGAAGTTAGAGGTAGCCATCACGGCGTGTTCTGCTGGAATCGGGCGCCCGACTTCGCACGCATGCTCGAGCGCCGCGAGGTCGAGATCATTCATCACCGAAACGCCAAAGACCTCGGCGAAGCGTTTAACCACCAGATCCGCCACCTCGTCCATGTCGACTTCGCGCCCGATCTCACGTCTGAGTGATGTCGCTCCACGATCGGGTATCCCGCACGGAATCATGTAGCCGAAGTAGCGGAGCTCTGGGTCGATGTTAAGAGCAAAACCGTGATAGCTGACTCCGTGGTGAATCGAGATCCCAATAGCCGCGATCTTGTCCCGATCAAGCCAGACGCCGGGATAGGCAGGATCGATGGTGGCCTGTAGCCCGTAATGGGATAGCGAATTGATGACGACTGTCTCGAGATTCTCGACATAACGACGAACGCTTCGTTGGGTCAGTCCAAGATCGATGATGCTGTAGACCACGAGTTGGCCCGGACCGTGGAAGGTGATGTCGCCGCCACGGTCGACCTCGTAACAGACTGCGCCGACGTCACGCAGGGTCTCGTCGTCGATCAGCAGGTTGTCGCGCGTACCGCGCCGTCCGATCGTGTAGGTGGGCGGGTGCTCGGTGAGTATCAGAAGATCTGGCACACGTCCGTCACGACGTGCGGCAGCCAGTTCCCGTTGCAGTCGCCAGCTCTTGAGATAGTCTTGACGCCCGGCCTGGACGACGTGAATCTGGTTGGTATCCATGATTCGCTAGGCGCTCTTGGCTTGCTTGGCCGCGCGCAGACGGCGCAGCTTCAATGCCTCGGCCTGATCGCCCGCGTGGTATGACGAGCGGACCATCGGACCCGACTCCACGTGCCCGAATCCGAGCTCCAGACCGATCTGCTTGAGATCGGCGAATTCCTCCAGCGTGTAGTACCGCTCAAGCGGGAAATGTCGTTTGGAGGGGGGCAGATACTGGCCGATAGTCAGGATGTCGACATCGCGGCTGCGCAGATCACGCATGACCTCAATCATCTCATCACGTGTTTCGCCAAGCCCGACCATCACTCCTGACTTGGTGATCATCTGCGGGTCCATGGCGTGAACCTGGCTGAAGAGATTGAGGCTCAATTCATAGTTGTCCCAGGGCTGAACGCGTCGGAACAGGCGCGGCACCGTCTCGACATTGTGATTCAGGATATCCGGCTGGGCATCGACGACGAGCTTCAATGCGTCCCAGTTACCTTCGAAATCAGGAATCAGTACCTCGACCCCGCAGCCTGGCACGTTCCCCCGAATCTCCTGAATTGTCTCGGCAAAGATGCCCGCGCCGCCGTCGCTCAGATCGTCTCGGTTCACCGAGGTGATCACGGCGAATTTGAGTCCCATCTGTGCGACGGAGCTGGCCACGCGTTTCGGTTCCTGGCGGTCTACGTGGCTCGGGCGTCCCCACTTGATACTGCAAAATCGGCACGAGCGGGTGCAGAGATCGCCAAGAATCATGAACGTGGCGGTGCGCTTGGCCCAGCATTCGTAAATGTTGGGACAGCGTGCCTCCTCGCAGACGGTATGCAGGCTCTGGCCATGGATGAGGTGTTTGAGGTCGAGGTAGTTATCGCTGTGCTGCGTACGGACTTTGAACCAATCCGGCTTTTTGCCCAGGACGAGCGGCTGCCGTGATGCCGTCATTTCCCTGTCTCCTCGTTGAATTTGTTCTCCCTAGGACCTGTCGTTCGTGAGGCGGCTGTCACGGACGCCGGCAGGTGCGGTTGCCGGCGCCCGTTCTCTTGAAAGAGAGCGACAGAGTCGCCACTCCCATCATAACGCGTCCGTCCAGCATGTGAGCTCGGTGACGCCGATGACGGTCAACGCGATATCGTTCGTGCCCGGTAGCCGTAGTTGGTCGGGTCGTGCCACGGCTTACCTTCGGCGAAACGCGAGGCGCGGAACGGCGTGAGATCCGCCGTAACCGGCTCGCCGGTCGTGATCCACTCGCTCATGCATTTGCCGATGGCGGGCGATGTCTTGAAGGATGTACCACTGTCGCCAGCCATGATGAAGAGTCCCGGGACGGATGGCGGCTGATCGATGATCGGATGGTGGTCGGGACTCAGCATGTACATGCCGGCCCAGCCGCCCCGCATGGTGGCTTCGCGTGTGGCCGGGAAGCGCGTTGCCAGCTTTCCGCGCGCCATTTCGACCTGATCACCGTCTACCGTCTCATTGAAGCTGTCCGGGTCGACGCCGGTGCCGCCTGACTCGGCACCGATCAGGATGCCGCTCTCTCCTTCGGGGCGGAACCAGCTATTGGCGACCGTGTCGATGAAGACGTGACGTGGACCGGTGCTGCCAAACGGCCGGCGGAAGATGACGACCTGGCTGCGATAGGAGATGAGGCCCAGATCGAGGCCGAGTGGCTTGAGCAGCCTATCCGCCCAGGCGCCACCGGCCAGGACCACGGTTGGCGCGTCGATCGGTCCAGCGGTCGTGTCGACCCCAACGACCCGGTCCTGTGCGGTACGGATACCGGTGACGGTGGTCTGGGTCATCATGCGTACGCCCAGTTCCTGAGCTCGTTTCGCGAAGCTGAACGTGGTGGCGTTGGGATCGGCAAACCCACTCTCCGGCTCGTAGGCGACGTAAGTCAGTCCATCGATATTGGCGTCTGGCTCGAACTCCTTCATCTGCTCGGCGGTGATCACCTCGGTGTTGATGCCGATACGACGTTGCTCTGCGACATTCTGACGCAGCTGATCTTCGTACTCCGGCGCGACGACCTGGAAGAATCCGATCGGTTCGAAGCCGCAGTCACCGCCGATGATTTCGCTCCAGTTGCTGAAGATCTTGAGACTCTCATAGGCAAGTTTCGATTCGTAGGGATTGGTGTAGTGCATGCGCACCAGCGCGCCCGATTTACCGCTGGCTCCGGAGCCGAGATGTGCCCGCTCGACTAACACCACGTCCTTCACGCCGGCCTTCGCCAGATGGTAGGCGATGCTGGTGCCGTTTACTCCGCCGCCGATGACGACGACTTCGGCTGTTGCCATCGATTCTCTCCAGGTTTCTGTTGTTTGCCTTCGATTCGTTCGGGTTTTCCCATGTTGATTACCCCATCGGGCGCGAGCGCTGTCAAGGCGTAGTGGAGTCGCCTGGCTGGTTCGGGTCGATACCCCAGCCGGCCCGAAGCTCGTCGACGATTCGCGCCCAGGAGCGATGGATGGTGCGGGAGTGAAGCCCAAGGATGCGTGCAATCTCGCGCACGCGCAGGTTGTAGCCGATACGGAGCTCGAGCACGGTTCGTTCGCGTGGCTCCAGGGTGGCGCCGATCTCGGCCAACAGCAGCGCGTCGACTGGATCGGGCGGTGGAGCCGGTTCGGCGATCTCGTCGAGCGGCACCATGCGGGTGGCTGACCAGCCCCGTTCGAGCACGTCGATTGCCCGGGCGAGCCGCCAGGGGAAGCGGCTGAAGAAATAGCCCAGGAAGCTCTCCTGCCCCGGCCAGCGATCGACGATGTCGCAGAAAACGAGGAAGGCCTCCTGCTCTACGTCGCTCACCTCGCAGACGGCCATCTGGCGGACACGATAGCGATAGCGGCGTATGAAGCGCTCGATCTTGAAGCCAAGCGCCTGGTAGAGGGCGTTGCGGGTCTGTGGATCGGTGCGAGCGCGGAGCGCCATGGCACCGAGTCGCGCGTCGAGCTCGGGAGAAGCCTCGAAGTCACCAAGCGATTCAACGATGTTCGGTAATGCGGACATGACCAGATTCCCCTCTGCCGGCAACATACCGGCTGCCACCACCGGGCCCTCCCGGCTGGCATGAGGTGTGGGCGCTTTGGCGCTCAGTTACGTTGGGTGGCTCTCTGGAGCTCGGGTGTCGTGGCCGCGCTCTCCGGTTACCCGGTCTCTCTGGGTGCGCGGAACTACGTTTCTGGCGGCCGGTGGATGTTCAGCACATGGCGGGTGCCACATTTGGGACACGTCGCCTGCAACTGATCGTGGGCAATGTAGTAGCGGTCACGCACCTTGATCTCGATGCGCCCCGATTGATCGTAGATCGCCAGTAAGACTGGCGGGTTCGAGCATTCGCAGACCCAGCGGATGCTGCGGTCCTCGTGCTCGTGTTGATCCACCTGATTCCTCCCTCCACTACCTCTCCCTCCGGGGTACCGGACCCGCTGAGCGGGTACCCCCGGGTCCGGAAGAGGACCATACTCTCCCATTCATGAGTCGTAGACCGATTGAAAGGGTTGAATCGACTGTTGCCGATCGCGGCCGGGCGGAAGCCAACCCGGCTGGATAATCCCCTGACCGTGGCGTTCCACTAGCCGGTCCAGCGCCGAATTGAGTCGCCGCTGCCGCAGGGGATCGATGTCGAAAAGGGGCAGTTGGATAGCCAATGGACTGAGGGTGGCCACGCGCACGCCAAGCAGCCGGATCGGCGCACGGCGTTGCTCCAGAATCTGCTGCGCAAGTTCCATAGCGACGGCGGCGATCTCACGGTGGGAATCGGTCGGTCGGGTCAGCCGGCGCTGTTTGCCGACCGTCTCGAAGTCACTGTAGCGCAGTTTGACGGCGACGACTCCGGCCCGCAGTTCCTTGCGGCGCAGGTCGCGTCCGGTATGCTCGGCTAATTGATAGAGGGAGCGCTCGATCTCGACCGGTGCGCTCAGATCGCGGCTATAGGTACGCTCGTGGCCGACCGACCGGCGCGGCCCACCCTCCGGTTGAACCGGCCGGGTATCGACGCCGCGTGCACGCGCCAGAACGTCACTCGCTCGTTTGCCGAAGATCGGCTCAAGCAGGGTGGCCGGCAATTGGGCCAGTCCGCCAAGAGTGGCAATGCCGTTCTGATGCAGGCGTGAAGTCGCTTTCGGGCCGATGCCGGGCATGCGCTCGACCGGTAATGGCGCCAGGAACTGCTTCTCGGTGCCGCGCTCGACCACGCGTAGACCGTCGGGCTTGTCGAGGTCGGAGGCGATCTTGGCCACCATGCGGCTGGAGGCGACGCCAAGCGAAACCACCAGGCTAAGCTCGTCGCGCACCTGCTGCTTAATCGCGTTCGCCGCGTCGCGCGGAGTAGTGAATGAGCGTCCAGCATGGCTGAGGTCGAGGTAGGCTTCGTCAATGCTGACCATCTCGACCAGCGGGCTGAAGCTCTCGAGAATCGTCTGGAAGCGTCGCGAGAGATCGCGGTAGTAGTCGCCATCGCCTGGCAGGAAGATGGCTTGCGGGCAGAGACGCACTGCCTGCGCGGCCGGCATAGCCGAGTGGATACCGAAGGCGCGTGCTTCATAACTCGCTGCCGCGACGACGCCCCGTCCGCCCGGACGGCCACCCACGATGACCGGTTTGCCGCGTAGCTCCGGATGCCGCAGGATTTCAGCGGCGGCGAAGAAGGCGTCGAGATCGGCATGGACGATCACGCGCTGCCATTGATCCACCTTATGCCTCCTCTCACTAACTCTCCCTCCACTGGAAGGAGAGGACCATCCTCCACTAACTCCTCCTCCCCCGGAGGAGGAGAACCATCCCCACAGCCGAAGCGGAACAGAATTAGAACATCTGTTCTTATTCTAGGAGTCTGTCCGAACAGTGTCAAGGGGACGGACGTACCTGGGGGTGGAGAGCGCCGTTTGCTTTACTCTGTGTGATATGTTCATCCCATTACTATGGGCTAGCCGGAGAACAAAATGTCAAATGAGATGATGCGAGCCCACATTGTTATCCCCAAAGATCTCGTTGCCGATGTCGATCACCTGGTCGGCGCCCGTCATCGTAGCGAGTTCATAACTGAAGCAGTGGCTGAAAAGCTCGCCCGCGAGCGGCTGCGCCGGGCTGCACACAAACTCGGCGGGTCGCTCGCGGACAAACACATCCCGGGTTGGGAATCAACTGAATCGGCCGCCGATTGGGTGCGCTTCCTCCGTCGCGAGAGCGACGAACGCAGCGGCATGAATCTCACGAGTCATGACAGCCTATCTGCTCGATACCACTGCGCTCATTGATTTCTCCAAACGCCGCGAACCCGCCTACTCCCAAATCCTCGCCTGGATCGAAGAAGGTGATACGCTCGCAGCCTGCGCTATTACCGTCGCGGAGTTCTATGCTGGTCTTTCGGTTGATCAGGCCCGGGATTGGGAAGAATTCGTCGCGGCCCTCGAGTATTGGCGGATCAGCCCCTGACGCGGCGATGCTCGCCGGGCAGGATCGCTACCGATTCGCGCGGCAAGGCGTCACCATCACAGTAACGGACGCATTATTGCCGCTCTCGCCCGCGAACGTCATGCCGTACTCGTGACTGGAAACGTCAAGGACTACCCGATGACCGGCGTTAATCTGTTCCCACTGTTTGGGAACGAACACTGACGACACTCAGGATGCGGAGTTGTGAGCCAACGCCGGGAAAATGGATCGAAGCCCAATACTTGTCGGGAAAGTACTAAATACTGCATAAGGGAAACCTTCGCTAACGATGCGCTGAAACAACAGTGGAGTGCTGAATCTTGAACGACCTTGCACCAGAAGAACTGCAGGAACTCAAAGAGTCATTCGACCGATTCCGACAAGACCCAGTAAATCGAGTCTGGATGAGATTGCGCCAACGACGGGCAGAGGATCTCAGGCGACTTCTCTCAAATCCGGACTCAATTGATCTCGAAATCTTCAATCGTGAGGTCTGGGTACTGGAAACAGGTTCGTCGATCCATGGCAAAGATACAAACCATCGATTCTCCTCAAGCGGTGTGCTCTTGCCGGAACACGTTGCAGAGCTCGAAAATTCACTGAATTCAGGATCAATTGAGTTTCACGGCAACTCGATTTGGGGATCCGCAAGCAGGGTCTATGGTCCGATGCTCAAGAAATCTCCGGAGGAGAAAACGGAGTACATTCGTCAGGCACTTCGTATTCTAAATGGCCGAATGTCGCCGCTGGAAAAGGCTAACGAGATCAGTAAGACTCCCGGATTTGGCGACAACGTCGCAACTGGTCTCGTAATGATCTTCCACCCTACAGAATTCGCTCTGTACAATAGCCCGACGAAGACTGCCCTTAAAGGTATTGGATATGATTCCAGTACACTCGAATCATTTGAGAAGAGTGTCACAGACCTGCGATTCTTGCTTGGTGCCGAAGACTTCATCGATCTTGACGCCTTTCTTTATTACCTCGGGAAGAAACAAGACGATGAGCACCAAGTCAATTATTGGTGGGTAAATCAGGGGGCAACGTATCAAACCGAATCATCGGGAGGATACATTTGGGCTCCAAGGACCGGACGTGACGGCAAAACGGTCTATACGCATCACCATAACGTCACACTCATCAAACCTGGGGACATCATTCTCCACTATGTCAACGGATCAATCCGTGCTGTGAGCGAAGCGGAAACCATGGCTGAGCACGCCGCACGGCCCGAAGACCTATCATCTATTGCTGGTGACAAAGATGGCTATCTTGTGTACACCGGCTACCACCAGTTTCCAGAACCCATACCGTTGGTCGACCTGCCGATCACCCTTCGCAGCACAAATGAGCAGCCATTTACTCGTCAAGGTTCCGTTAAGCAAGGTTATCTGTTCCCTGTATCAAAAGAATTTGTTCAACGCGTGGTTAGCTTGTTTCGTCGAGACTGGCCGGCATTCATGCCACAAGGCACACGTGACACGCATGTCTGGCTATTCCAGTCAAACCCTGCCTACTTCAATTTGGCTGAAGAGGTCAAACAAGTGTCGGTGGGGCAACTCGACAATTGGATGGTGTCACGCTACCGACAGGAGATGGCTCGCGGAGATACCATGCTTCTCTGGCAGTCGGGGCCCGATGCCGGACTTTACGCCATCTGCGAGCTGACCGGTGAATTTTCAAAGGGCAGGTCTACGTTTGGTCAAAATCCTGCAGAATCGGCGTGGTTTGCAGAATTTCGCTACACGCACATCCTCGAGAGCCCAATCCCACGGACGACCTTCAAAGGCGATCCCTCGCTCAGAAACATGCAGGTCATAAAATCTCCCCAAGGCACGAACTTCAGGGTGACGAATGACGAGTTTCAGGCAATTACTAAGCTAATCGGGCGCGATCAACCCGTCCAATCCGACTACGTCGAGCCTCCGTTTTCGACTATTCTTGAGTACTTCGCAGATGTCGGATTCCGCATTACAGAGCGGATGCTTCAGCGATATCATCTCTCCCTGAAGACACGTGGGTTTGTGATCCTTTCGGGGGTCAGTGGCGTCGGAAAGACCTGGCTCACGGCGGCCTACGCTGATGCAGTTGGCGCGGAGCACCTACTGGTTCCTGTCGCACCGAATTGGACGACAAACGAAGATCTCCTCGGCTATTTCAACCCTCTCGACAGCGTGTATTACGATACCGAGTTCAGTAGGTTTCTGCGTCGAGCCGCCTCTGAATATCAAGAGGCGGAACATGAGGGTCGAACACCGCGACCGTTTCATTTGGTCTTAGACGAGATGAACCTAGCACGTGTCGAATATTACTTTGCGAAGTTCCTCTCCACGATGGAAACGCGAATTCGCGACGGCGCGACACTTCTGACTTTGGGCCCAAATGATGAGGTACTCCTTCCGCCAAACCTGCTCTTCGTCGGCACTGTCAATGTGGATGAAACGACACACGGCTTCGCCGACAAGGTTTTTGATCGGGCACAGCTTCTGGAACTCCAGGTTGACCGGCAGGATCTTGAGCGTCACATCGGTGACGTTCCGTACCGGGCACAGCTGAGTCAAGTCTGGGATATTACCAGGGTCGTGGCGCCATTTGCCTATCGCGTCGTCGACGAGATCAAGAGTTATCTTCGTGAAGCGGAAGAAATGAATGTGCCGTGGAGCGATGCTCTGGATGAACAACTTCTCCAGAAAGTCCTCCCCAAGCTGAAGGGGACCGATTTGAGGGTGGGTAACGCTCTCCAAGATTTTGTCGGTCTCGCCGAGTCGCAGTTTCCTCTTAGTCATGCGAAAGCAAAGGAGATGGCAGATGGCTATCGCCAGCACGGCTTCGCATCCTATTTCTAGACTGACATTTCTTGGCTCAAAAGGCGAGGTCGTTGGTGTCCCTCAAGAATGGACACCGTCGATTTTGAAAATTGATGTCCCAGTCGATTCCTGGGAATCAGTTCATGTCCATCTTCAATCTTGTGAACTTCAGGTATTTGTTCAGCGTCTACTTGGCGAAGTCCACGTACTCGTGGATTGGCCTCGGGCTTCTGCTGGTAACTACGAGCTTCATCTGTCAGCCGAGAACGTCGATGAACGGCGAACCATCACCATTTGGCCATCAAAGATCGATCATTCTGCCTATGACCAGATGCTTGAGGATTTGGACTCCCATCTTCCAGTATCGATTGCGCTTGGACTTCAGAGACTTGGTGCATTGGGCGGTGTCGAGATATTGCCCGCTGGATTCAACACCCTATCTCAAGAACTTATTCGTCTACGTCGGGCGGTGATGGGGATATCGGGACGTCTAGGGATAGTTGGCATCCTCAATCAACTGGCGGACAAGCCGCATCAAGTGCTGAATGGAGTTACCCTTTGGGTCCGCAGAGATCGGGCTCGCAGGCTGTCGCCTGCCAATATCCCGCAGAGTCTTGCTCTTCCCGGTAATATCGATTCCGCGCGGTTGCCTAGACGGGTAATCGACACGCGAGTTGAACATAGCGTTGACACTTACGAAAACCGAGTGTTGAAATCATATGTCCAACAGGTGGATATTCGGCTGCGTCGTCTGATCAGACTATTGCGTGCTCGGCCTCGATCAGATTTGCCCGAAGCTGAATCATTACTCCGGCGACTAACACGGTCACGCGCTCAGGCGCAATTTCTGGATGAGGTGAACCAGCCCGCACACATCCCGAGTCGCGTCACTATGGTCCTGCTAAATAATCCTTTGTATCGAGCGATGTTGGACGGCTTCTTGGAGTTTCGGCGAATCACGACAGTGCGCTTGGACGACTCTCGCTTGGAGGCTCCACTAGAGAATCTACCGGTTCTCTACCAAGCTTGGGGTGTTCTCCAAGTCATTTGGGCTGTCCTCTCGGTAGCCGCGGAACTCGGTTACTCGCTGCAAAGTCAGGATCTCGTGAGCCCAACGCCAGATGGCCTTTACGTGCATAACCTGTTCAGTGGTCAACCGGTAGTCGTGCTTAAGAATAATGAATCTCAAACTGTTGCACGGGTCATAACGGAGGCAGCATATGGTCGCAATACCGCGCTGAAGAGCGTCAGTTTTCAGCAACGACCCGACGTTGCTTTAGAAGTCTATAGGGCCGAACAGGCACCACGTGTTTATCTCTTTGACCCGAAATATAAGCTTGACGGTGAATTCATTTCGGAGACAAGCGACGAAGAAGTTGTTCCAGAACTCACTCAGGCCGAAGTCACAGTGGCACGAGGTTCGTTGACCAGTGGTGGTCGGAATCCGCGGCCAATGAAGGTGGACGTGGACAAAATGCACGCCTACAGAGACGCCATTCGCGACTCATCAGGCAGTCGAGTGGTGGAGTACGACGCGATTCTTTACCCTGGCCCGACTGAACGCTATGCGCCTGGGCTTCAGGCACTATCAGCATATCCGGGGAGATCTGACGCTCTTCAGTTGGACCTGCAGGAGATTGCTCGGGCAGCGCTGATTCCCTGAAATCCGACAAAGATTGGAAACGTCAAGGACTACCCGATGACTGGCGTTAATCTGTTCCCACTGTTTGGGAACGAATACTGACCGTGGCGTCATCTCGGACCATGTTAAACCTTCGAAGCGCGGGCGAAGCCGAAGTGATCGGCTGATACTGCGACCTCTTACTCATTCCCGAACGCGGCGGAGGAGAACCGGCTGCTACCGGCGATCACTTTGCTGAGAATCCAGATGGCGGCGATCGAGGTGACTAGCGCCGTAAGGGGATTGGTGAACTCGGCGAGCAACAAGGTCAGTCCGAAGCCAAGCCCGGTGAAGAGGAGCGAGGCAACGGTCGGGTCACCGCCGGGCGCGCGAACGAGAGCCGCGCCCTGACTGAGCAGCATCAACGCGGTAAAGGTCACCATCAGCGGCAGCGTGAACGGACTCACCCCAGCAAAAATCGTCAGTAGCGTCCAGCCGGTGAGCCCCAACCCGCTAATGACGACAAAGGGCATGAAGGCATCAATCGCGAGCAGTTCGAGATTGCCGAACGGGATGAACTGTCGCAGGAACGCATTGCTCTGGTCCGCCGAATAAACACCGAGAACGTCGCGTGATGGAAGAAACATGACGAAGCTGAGCCAGAACAGCCAGCCGAGCGCGGGAGCGCCGATCGAGGCGAGCCAGACACCGGCGGCGATGATGCCGGTCGTGCGAATCACCGCCCAGGCGAACCGAACCGGCTGACGTATAAAGATGAGACTTGCCCGTGCGACCAGCATTGTTGCACCGGTCGCATTTGGCAGGGCGAAACGCGGTGTCCGGCGGGCGAGTGACTCGCGGTCTCGCATCTGACGAGATAGATCGCGCCAGACGAAGCGGCCCAGCACGCCGAGAGACTTAAGCTGCGATGTCGTACCGAGTTCGGCTGCCACCGTAATCAGATTGATGCTTCGCCCGAGCCAGGCGACTCCGGCGACCATGAGGAGTGCCATCGCCAGTAGGCCCGACGTCTGTGCTGCCAGCGGTTCGGCAACCACCGCACGCGCCAGCAGACGGCCCGGCCAGTTGATCACGGTTGGGAAGGCGATCGAGAGTCCGATCAGCAGCACGGGCCAGACCCAGAGAAAACGGGCCGGTTTGACCCGTCCAAGTCGCCAAAATCCGAAGCTCCAGGCGCTACCTGCAAGAAACACCACCATTGGAATACTTGTCAGGATCGCCGGGAAGGCCACTATCCCGAGCTCGTCACGGCTCGACGGATGAGCCAACATCATCGATGCAAGTGTTATCAGAGGAACGGTCGCGCCCAACCCGATCAACGTGTAGCCGGTAAAGCCGACCATGCCAATCACTTCGCGACGCATCGGCGTCGCGGCGATGTACGCCAGATCCTCGACAGAGAGCTTCAGTGGTGTCTTACGGATTGCGAGGAAGATGAGCAGGATCGCCACGGCAGTTACCAGCCAGGGGAAGGAACTGACGAAGTCGGATCGAACCTGAGTCCGATCGCTAATCGGTATCTTCTTGCCAACCCAGAGAGCTTCATGAACGGCGAGGCTCCACATCAGCACGACCCAGCCGCCGAAGATCAGGATCAGGTAGAGACCGTAGAGCCGGTTAGTTGTCGTCTCCTCGAGCGGATCGAATCCGACGACGCGCAGCCAATAGGCGGTGGTTCGTTGCAGCTGCCTCCAGTGCAGCCAGATCAGCAGCCTCAGGTCAGCCAGCAACGTATATCTGTTCCTCGCGCTCGACGGCCGCGCGCAGGAGGCGATCGAGAGTCGGTTCGCCGCTAACCCCGAGTCGAGATGCGAGCTCGTCGGGAGAGCCGTCTCCGAGAACCGACCCTTCGTCCATAAGCAGGTAACGGTCCGGCTTGGCCCCTGGCGGGAGTTGGTGGCTGCTGAGCAACACCGAGATCCCGGCATCTCGATAGGTCTCGAGATCGAACCAGAGCTGACTCGCGGAGAGGGCATCAAGTGGCCCGAACGGCTCGTCGAGCAGCAGCAGTTCCGGTTCGACCAGTAGCGCCAGGCTGAGCCCAAGCTTGTATTGCATCCCACGTGAGAAGGTGAACGGGTAGGTGTCACGTTGCGTCGAAAGTCCGTAGTGGCGCAGCAGTTGAGTTGCCTGCGACTCCCAGTCGTCGAGTCCGTAGGCACGAGCGATAAAGGTGAGGTGCTCCCAGGCGGTCAGTTGATCGTAAAAGACCGGCGTGTCCGGAACGAGCATCAGCCAACGGCGCGTCTCGCGTTCAGACTGTTCAATCGGCCTACCAGAGATCAGGATCGTGCCGCGCGACGGTTTGCTCCAGCCGGCGATGCAGCGCAGCAAGGTCGACTTGCCGGCTCCGTTGCGGCCAGCCAGAATGACGAGTTCTCCTGGTTCGACCGCGAACGAGACATCGTTGACTACCTGCGCCGAACCATACGTGTAGCGGAGATTCGACACGCGCAGCAGAGGGTGGTTTTGCCCAGCAGGATCTTCGTGGTTATCGCTCAATAACGTCCGTCCTCGATGAGCTCCTGTTGAATCGGGAATGCGTTTTCGGAATAGTCACAGTCTTGCAGTATACATCCGAACGGGAATTGGTTTGGCCGGGTTGCCGCTGCCACAGGTCCCACGTATTCTGAACGAGCGCACCCTCGCGCCACCATCGTCAGCAGTGTTTGGGGGGAATCCATGGAATTTGCTGAACTGGTTCGCAAACGACGTATCGTTCGCCACTTCAAGCCGGATCCGATTGATCCGGAGATCATCGATCGCATGCTCGATCTGGCACGTCGCGTGCCGAGCGCTGGATTTACCCAGGGACAAGATTTCATCGTCGTCACCGACCCCGGTATGAAGCGTGCCGTTGGTCGTCTTTGCGGCGAGCAGAAACATTACGAGACAGGCTTCGGCCATCCCTGGATCTCGGAAGCTCCGGTTCAGGTCATACCATGTGCCAATGAGGGCGCCTATCACCGCCGCTATCAGGAAGCGGACAAAGTCCGGGAGGACGGCCAAGAAATCGAGTGGCCGGTTCCGTATTGGATAATGGACGCTGGCTGCTCGGTGATGGTGCTGCTACTGGCGGTGGTTGACGAGGGGCTGGCTGCCGGCTATGCCGGATTCCAAGATCTGGATGGCGCACGCGAATTGTTGAGCATTCCAGAAGACGTGATCCCTGTTGGCGTGATCCCGATCGGCTACCGCGATCAGGACGTGCCGTCTCCGTCTCTCAAGCGAGGCCGCAAGGCAATGAAAGCCATTGTGCATAGAGACCGCTGGTAGCGAGATTGCACGCTATAGAGATGGAAGAGAATCGCTCTCCCGCGCCGCGTTCAGCGGGAGAGCATTCCCGTTCAGGCTAAATGAAGCTTACGGGCTAGCTTGAGTGGCGGATTGAGCACGGGCATCACAACCGGTCGCGCCCAGTGGATTACGAACGCAACACTTCCACCAATCACGGCGCCGGCTACCACATCGCTGACGTAATGCTCTCCCACGTAGACACGTGCGAAAGCGATCATCGCTGCGAGTATCAGCGCCGCGATCCCGACACGACGCAGCGATAGGACAAGCGCGACGGCAACGCCGAAGGCGAATGTAGCGTGGTCGCTTGGGAACGAGGGGTCACGTGACGGCGCGAGCAGCAGAACAGCGTTGTGCACGGCTGCGAATGGGCGTGGCCGGTCCCAGATTCGAATGATGATCTGGTTGACTCCGAGCGCGACAGCGGCCGCGATCGTCGCGTTGATGGCCGCCCATTGGCGCAGATTTCTCCGCGCACGGCTACCTGGCCAGAACCAGATCACCAACAGGAGTCCGACCAGCAGGTACGGTCCGTAGTGGGCAAAGAACTCGAAAAAGTCATTGGGACGATCCCCGAAACGAGTTAAACCATTGATTGCTGAAAAGAGTGTCGCATCCAAATACGTGCTCCTGATCGCTCACCTGGGGTCATCGATTGTCAACCCACAAGTCTGCACCCCAAACATTAAGATCAAATTAAGCCGTTATGACTTGTCATCGAGTTGCAGTACAATTATTTCGGTGAATTCCGAAATACTCCGGAGATGGCGAGGGAATGGACGCAATTTTCCGGGCACTGAGTGATCCGAAACGACGAGAGATTCTGCGTCTATTACGGCAGAGCGATATGAGCGCCGGAACGATCGCGGAACGT
Organism: uncultured Chloroflexia bacterium; assembly: GCA_963785465.1. Lineage (GTDB taxonomy): Bacteria > Chloroflexota > Chloroflexia > Thermomicrobiales > Thermomicrobiaceae > CALAGB01. The sequence goes on from CAWAVM010000009.1 coordinate 179,693, forward strand.
TTTGAAATCGCTCGCTCGACCTTGTCAGGTCACTTGAACGTTCTCAAAGAGGCCGGGCTGGTGGTGACCGAGCGCCGGGGAACAACCATCATGTATAGCTTGAACGTCGCGATGTATGAGGAATTGCTGGCAACGATCATGAATCTGCTGGGCGTCGGCGCGCGCGATGCAAGCGAGAGACTCGAGGACGGTGCATGATGAAGTTCAGATGGCGGATAGAACTTCCGCAGTGGTTGATCATCGCGACTATGTTCATTGCGGCAGGTGTGCTCTGGCCGACGATACCGTCACGCGTGCCAATCCATTGGAACGCGTCGGGCCAGGCCGATGGATTCGGCGGCAAGTTCGAAGGCTTGCTGCTCATGCCGCTGATCACGATTGGTCTGTATCTGCTCTTGTTCTTTATTCCACGGATCGATCCCGGTAGAGCCAACTACGCGCAGTTCGCCGGAGCGTACCTCGTCGTTCGCTATGTAGTGCTGGTTGTGGATGTGGGGATCTACATCTTGACGATTCTCGCGATCAAGGGCGTCGGAATCGATATGTCGCGCGCCGTGATGTCGACCACCGCAGTGATGTTCATTGTGTTCGGGCAGGTACTCGGCAAGATCCGTCCCAACTGGTTTGTTGGCGTTCGCACACCCTGGACTCTCTCCAGCAAGCGTTCCTGGGTACGGACTCATCGAGTGGCCGGATGGCTCTTCACCCTGTCAGGCATCCTTTTCCTGGCGCTGGCAATCATCGGGATCGGCGCGGCAATGGTCTGGATCATGCTTTCCGTGCTCGGCGTGATGGTCGTGTTTCTCGTCGTCTACTCATACGTCGAATGGCGCAACGACCCCGAGAAGACGCCACCGAGCGGTACGTTACCGGGGTGAGGCCAATTGGTCAGTCGGCCCCTCGAATGAAACGACGTAAGGGCGAAGCCTATCGTCGCCCAAGCTTTTGCCGCGTCCCATGAGCCCGCGAACTACGATAGATGCATCGCGTGGATCGCTATCGCTGCGTGGTTAGCTCCAGCGCGTGAAGCCCGGCGCCTACGATCGCTTCGACGTCGATGCCAGTGGCGTGATACAGATCACCAAGCCTGCCCGACTGGCCAAACTCGTCGACTCCGAGCGAGATAACCGGCACTCCGAAGATCCCACCCAGGAACGAGAGCGCATGCGACGCCGCGTCCTGAACGGTGATGATCGGCGCGCGGCGCTCTTCCGGCAGGATCAGCCAGTCGAACGACTCATTACTATTCGGCGACGCCACATCGACCCCATAGCGCCGGCGCTCGCGGAATAGACGATAAATCTCACTCGGGCTGGTGATGTTGATGACGTTGGCGGCGATCTCCTCGTCGGCAAGTCGCGCGGCTGCCTCCACTGCCTCAGGAATCATGGTGCCGGCCGCGACGATCTGCACCACGTTGTCAACCGGCAGGTTCGGCGTCGTCTCACGCCGGTCGACGAGGCGATACCCGCCGGTCAGCACCTGGCGTCGCAACTCCTCTTCGCCCAGCCGCAGCAGGGCCGGTTCGATCAGCTTCTGATTGATCGGTTTTGTCGAGAGTCGCAGGTAGCTCGAGAGACCGTTCTCGCGATCACAGCAGCGCCGCATCGCCTCCAATATCACCCACTCAGTCTCGTTCGCGAAGCAAGGCTCGAAGCTGATAAGTCCCGGAAGCTCGACGCCGAGCGAGACGGTCACACTCGACTGGTGCGCGCCGCCCTCCGGGCTGAGGCTCACGCCGGATGGGGTGCCAGCGAAGATCATCTTCGATCCGACGTAGAGGCTGTAGATCAGCGCATCCAGGCCGCGGCAGACGAACGGATCGTAGACCGTTCCGATTGGGATGAGGTGCTGTCCAACCAGCTCATGGCTGAGCCCGAGTTGGCCGATGGCCATGAAGAGATTCATCTCAGAGATACCGAGCTCGATATGCCGTCCAGCGGGACTCTCCCGCCACTTTAGCAGTCGTGGCCCCGCAGCCTCGTAATCGGGTTGCTCGGTCGGCGAAAAGATCCCGACGCGGTTGATCCAGCCGCCCAGGTGCGTCGATGTCGCCACGTCGGGAGCGACGGTGACGATGCGACTGCCGACGCCCTTCAGTTCGGCCAGCCGTGGCAGCACGCGTCCGAGTGCTTCTTGAGTGGAGGTGTCGTTCGGATGACGGACGCCGATGGAATCGGGGATCTGATCGGCGGTTATTGCCGGCGGAGCCGATTTGGTCCGCGGGGCCAACCGCGCCGCTGAGTCTCGACACAGTTTTCCCTCGGGGGAGTCTGCCGGGAACATGGCCCATTCGTCTTCAGGAATTTTCAGGTCTGTTCGGAGTTGCTCCATCTGGTCGTTGGTCAGCAACGCCGAATGGTTCATCGGATCGCCGGCGATCGGCAGTCCCCACCCCTTGATCGTGTACGCAAACAGAACACTGGGACGATCCTTGGACTCGTCGGCCGCCTGCAAGCAACGCAGGAGTTCAACCAGGTTGTGTCCGCCGAGGTCGGCGATAATGCCGGGCAGTTGCTCGTCGCTGATCGGAGTCAGGACCTTTGACAGGTCTTCCCGGCCGGTGAGCGTCCCCTCGATCAGCCGTTCTCGCAGAGCCGGGCCATCAAGCCGAATCAGCGCCTGGTATTCCTCGTTACTCATGTCGTCGATGCGCTGCCGCAGCGCGGCGCCGCCCGGACGCCCATAGACCTCCTGCAGGCGATCTCCATACTTCGCCTCGATCACATTCCAGCCGGCTGCGTGGAAGAGTGCCTTGAGCCGTCCCGCCCGGACGCCGGGCACGACGCGGTCGAGGCTCTGCCGGTTCAGGTCGATGATCCAGAGGACGTTGCCGAGACCGCTGAGCGCTTCCTCGGTTACCGCCTCCCAGACGTTTCCTTCATCCAGTTCGGCGTCGCCGATGATCGAGACGAATCGGCCCGAAGCCGCCTCGCCGAAGTGGGCCAGGCTGTAGCGATGGGCCAGCGCGGCAAACGCAGGCGCCACAGCACCCAGGCCGACTGAGCCGGTTGAGAAATCGACCGGATCTGGGTCCTTGGTGCGGCTCGGATACGCCTGTAATCCCTTGTATGCGCGTAGTGTTGGCAGGTAGTCACGATCAAGGTTGCCAAGCAGATACTGCACCGAGTGATAGGCAGGGGAGGCGTGCGGCTTGATCGATACCCGGTCACCCGCGCGCAGGTGATGGAAATAGAGAGCGGTCAGGATCGACACGATTGACGCCGACGACGCCTGATGACCGCCGACCTTGATCTTGTCGGGATTAGGGCGAAGGTGATTGGCGTGGTGAATGATGTTGGTTGCGAGCCAGAGAACGCGTCGTTGAACGGCTTCGAGAGCAGCGATCGTATCGGCATCGATGCCCGTAATGGGGCCGTCGTCAGTGTTTGGAGCGGGTTGAGCCACGAGTCTCCTCCTGGGGTTAGAGGCGCAATAACCGGCTGCACGCCGGTGCCACTATCGTGACATCTGACAGCCTTCCTGTCCAGCGTGACGGACCGGTTTTGTCAATTGGTGGAGGTGACCGGCATTTGCACGCCGAAAGCCCGCACCCGTGTGAATTGTGCCGAGTATCTGGCCGCGTCTCACATCCAATCCGACGCGAGCGCGGCCCAGGCTGAACCGAGATCGACGCATCAAGAGGGCCGGCGGCTGCCGGCCCTCTTGGGTTTGCCTATGATCGAGTAGCGTTAGATCCGGGCCTTCAGGATTCCCTTGATCGGCACAACGCCGGGGATCTCCCATTCTTCCCACATCTCGTCAACTCCGCGCTGGATATAGTCGATGTCTTCATCGATCAGGTGGGCGAAGCGGCCCTGCCTGGTCAAGTACTCCTTTACCGGGATGCGGCCTCTGCCGGTCTTACGGCAGTCCCACGTATAAATCACCTCACCGTCGATGATCTCGTAGAGCGGGAAGATGCCGGATTTGATGCCTGTCTCTCCCACGTCGCTCGAGAATCGCGGATGGTAATCCCAGCCCTTCGGGCACGGATCGAAGGTATGGAGGAAGGTCGGTCCACCGACCGCCAGTGCCTTGCGCACCTTGTTGAGGTAGTCGGTTGGCGGGAATGACGCGCAAGCGGTCGCGACATACCGCACCTTGGGATGGCCGACAGCCATCATCCCGGCCACATTCTTTTTCCAGTGGCTTTGCATGATACGGTACTTCGTACCCGTTGGAGTGAATGTCGTCTGCGCACCGTAGGTCGTCAGGCTGGTCGCCTGGATGTCAGTATTAGCCGCCGATTCGTTGTCGTACAGCACGATCAGCAGGTCGAGATCGCTCTGGAGTGCGGCTGAGATGCCGGAGAGCCCCATGTCGGCCCCGCCGATGTCTCCGCAGAACGAGATGACGTTGATCTTCTCGTCTTTGATCTTCCCTTTGCGCTTCAGCGCTCGTAGCCCGGCCGCCGTGCCGATTGCTGAGGATCCACCTGCGCCAAGCTGGGTGTGCATCCACGGCACGATCCAGGGCGTGGTCATGTAGGAAGTGTTGGCGACGTACATACAGCCAGTCGAGCCGGTAACGACTGTGCGGGGACCAGATGCTTTGATAAAGCCTCGCATCACTGTCGCAGACTCGCACCCCTGGCAGGTGCGGTGACCGGATGTGTAGAGCTCCTCCAGCGGAATGCGGTGCACGCCGCGTATTCGCTCGTATTCGATTTTTGGTTTCTCACGCGCTGTTGTCATTGTTCGATGCTCCCTTTCAATGCGACGGCGCCGCCAGGTAGTTTGAGCTACCCGGCCCACCGCGAACGCCGATCCAGGTCACGTAGCCATCCATCGTCTCGTCTCGCATCGCCTTCTCGGTGATATCGAACATCCGCTCGCACTCCTGGATGGAGATGTCGCGGCCGCCGAGGCCGGTCAGGAAGTTGACGACGGCCGGTCGCTGCTTGGCCGGGTAGAGGCAGGAACGGATCTCGTGCAACAGGATTCCGCCGTCATCAGGCGATCCGTGCGCGAAGTCGCGGTCGATCACTCCCACTGCCTTGAACCGGCTCAAGCATTCCCGGAGTTCGACTGTCGGGAATGGCCGGAACCAGCGCAGATTGACGTAGCCAACCTTGTGGCCCTGTTCGCGCAGGCGCTTGACCGCGGTGCGTCCCGGTGCCGCTACGGTGCCGAGCCCGATCAGGACGACGTCCGCGTCGTCGGTCATATACTCGGTGAAGTAATAGGGCGGCTCGTATCGCTGGCCAAAGACCGAATTGAATTCCTCGTACGCCTTGACGATGATTCCACGCGCACGACGCGCTGCTTCCCAGTTCTGCCGACGCATCTCCATCACCCAGTCCTCGTTTACCTGAGGTGCGATCGAGATTGGGTTATCCGGATGCAGTCGCCGGTCGCCAAGATCGTAATCAGGCAGGAACTTGCGGACAGATTCAGCAGTCGGGAGTTGAACCAAATGTTGGGAGTGGGTCAGGAAGGCGCCGTCCATTGCCAGGGCATTGGGCATGCGCACCTGGGCATCCTCGGCGATGCGGTAGCCGATGAGAACGTGCTCCAGCGCTTCCTGTGGCGTCGTTACCCAGTTGAGCAGGAAGCCCATGTCACGCACTGACATGGCGTCGTTGTGCTCGACGCCGAACGCGCCGGGATCGTCCAGCGCGCGATTGCCGACGAGGAAGAGGACTGGAAGCCGGTCGGTCGCAGTGACGACCAGAGCCTCGAATCCATAGCACCAACCCGTGCCGCTGCTACCGGTGAATGCACGCGCATTTACCGCGCTGGCGTGCTTTGCGATTTCAAACTGTGAGTGCTCGCTGTCGGCGACCATATACTCTGCGTCGAGGCCACCGTCAGCAATGATCTTCGAGATCGCGTCCATCACTCCGGTGTATGGGCGAATCGGGAAGGCTGGGATCACGTCGACGTCGGCCAGCCGAACGCCCTCGGCGACAGCCTGGACGCCGGTGAGGAGGTCCTGACGCTCCCAGACGTCAGATTGTGGTTTCGTGGCTGAAGTCACAGTCAATCCTCCTATACTGGCTGGGGGGTTTCCTTGCGGGGCTTGATTTCGCCCACGCCCGGAACACTCTCCATCTCGGTCACGACGCGGCCCGTTCCGGTCACAAACGGGTAGCTAACGCGTTCGGTACCCTTCTTCTCCTCTGCCCAGCGGAAGTAGTCGTCGGCATCACGCTGCCAATGCTCCCAGGGGCTGTCGTGGTTGTCGAAGCTCAGCTCATCGACCATGATGATGCACTCTTCGACGGGACAGACCTCGGCGCATTTGCCACAACCGACGCAATACTCATAGTCGATATCGTAGTAGCCGTCCGTCGTGGGATCGAAGCACTCGTCCGGGCACTCCACCCAGCAGAGCGTGCATTTCGTGCAGAGGTCGAAGCGGACAACGGGGCGTTGTGTCTTGGTGGTGCCACGCTTGAAGCTCGGGTTGCGCGACTGGCCACGTGGGCCGACTTCGAAATGGCGCGGCACCGCGGGGATGACGGTTCCCTCGCGGAAGTAGTCCCATCCCGGTAGTTTCGGTACCTCATGCTGCCAGTCCGCGCCCTCGCCGGCGTTGACGACACGCGTTTGCCCTTTCACCGAGTTGTACGCCTCGCGCGCGGCGGCGATGCGGCGCTCGTCGTTGGATTTGGAGCGCAAATGTGCCTCGACGGCGTCGATGCTGACAATCGATGAATCGATCCCGGCGATCGCGCCGAGTACTCGCTCATGCGTCAAATCGTCCTTGAAGACCCAGAGACCTGCCAGACTGGCGTCACCGGCCAGCGTCACCAGGTTAAAGGAGAAGGGTCGCGAAGGAATGAATTTCAGTAGGTCCTCCGGGCCCTTGCGTGTGACGACTAGCATGGATCCGCCCTTGATCATCTTCTCATTGATCGCACGGATGCCGCTCCAGCCCCATGGCTCGACGCCCTTGACCATCGTGTCGTCGAGCACGACCGAGATGTTCGCTTCGTCGATATCCATCTTGGCGCCACACTCGGCCTCGAGCTCTTCTTCTTCGAGATCCGGAGAAATGAAGGTGAAATATTTGCAGGGGATTCCGTTGCGTTCGGGAGAGTCGCTATAGCGACCGTTTGAGAAACCAACCTGGCCCATTCGTGCCGCGATAAGCACGAGATCGCCACCGATACGTTTGGCGAGGGTCTTCTGGAAGATTCCTCGGTAGTTGATCTCAACCCTTTTGATCACGAGGTACCTCCGGTTCTATGGTGCGTCGTGCGTGCCGGATCAGGCGACTAACAACTGAACACCTGACACTTTGAGGATCCCTTGGCGTTCCCGAAACCTGAGATCGCCTCCTGGCTGGACGGAACAGCGCCTCCGGCAAAAGAGCCGTCTACGACACGTTGTCTCCCTCCTTTACTTGTGCGGCCACTTGATCACTGACGAATTGTCCAATCGTCGCCTGGATATGGTGCAGGCTCGCTTTATAAGCGGCGTCCGCGTCGTGTCTTTCAATCGCCTCAAGAATCATCCGGTGCGTGCGGAGCGATGTGGTCTGACGTTCGCGAGACTGCAAGTAGCTTTCCCGCGATGACTCCAACAAGTTAAGACATGCTTCGGCCATCGTCTGAAGAATTGGATTGCCGGCAGCACGCATGATGATCGCGTGGAAGGCGTTGTCCTCCTCCACGGTGGAGGCTCCGCGCAGAAGTGTCTTGGCCTGTCGGTCGAGGACCTCATGCAACTGAACGATGTCATCGTCTGTGGCGTTCTGTGCGGCACCGTGGCCTAAGGCGGGCTCGATAACGCAGCGAGCCTCGTAAATGTGCCGGAGGAAATTGGGATGAACAGTAAATGTCGCCGTAATTCGCGAGCCCAGATCTTCCCATCGGGCTTCACGGACAAAGGTGCCCCCACCCTGGCGAACATCGATCACTCCGAGATGTTCCAGACTACGCATCGCCTCACGGATCGACGCTCGCGACACGCTGAACATCTCCGATAGCTCTCGCTCTGATGGAAGACGCTCACCAACAGCTAATTCACCCTCGCGAATCAACGCGAGAATCTGCTGCTCGATCTGTTTGGGAACTCGGTCCCGTTGTATTGGCTTAATCGATTTTTTCATTGGTCTGACCACCTGACGTTTGTAACTCGATTCTAGGTTCGTGGCGGAGGTCTGTCAAGCATCGCGAGACACGTTTGAGGCGCAAATATTCTCGAGGGGCGGCTTAAAGTTCAGAGAACGAAGATGGGTGAGAACGCCAGATAGCGGCTACGATTGAAGATAGCCAGAGGAAGTCAGACGAGCAACAAGAGGGTGTGGTCGTCTTGGTCGATCACCAGGGGATTGCTGGAGCGCTGCGGTAAGGCCCTCCAGCAAATTCGCGCCTGAACATACACCGGTTATTTGTTCGTCGCTCTATCCACGTGCGGTACCTGGCAGGTGCACTCCAAAGGCCTGTAGGAGCAAGTTGATCGCCAGGTAGGCGAGCACTAGCACTAATATGCGTACGAGAACCTTGCTGTGCAGGCGACGAGACACATGCGCTCCGGCCTGCGAGCCGAGTACTACCCCGATGACGGCTGGCGCAGTGACCGAGAGGTCGATGATGTTGTGAATGTAGTAGATGAAGGCGCTGGCCGAAACGGTAATTCCCACCATGAACACGCTGGTCGCGGCCGATGCCTTTACTGGCACACGCATGATCGCGTTCATGATCGGCACTTTAACGGCTCCGCCGCCGATGCCAAGCATGCCTGAGATTACGCCGGCCAATGAACTGGCCGCGGCTCCCACTCCGAGGCGCTGCGGGATGTAGTCGACATTCTCATCCGTTGCCGGGTCATGGAAGTCTTGCCGCAGCCGCATGCGATCGGGTCCAGTCGTGATCGGGTCCGTTTGGTGCTGTCGCCGAAACATCGCTGCGCCCATCAGGAGAAGAGCGACACCGAAGATTACCCGCAACACGTTGGGAGCCACCAAGACAACGAAGAGACCACCAAGAATCGCCCCAGCAGCGGTCGTCAGTTCCATGAACAGTCCGAGTCGGACGTTGGTCATCCGGTGTTTGAGGTAGACGGAGCTACCACCCAATGAATTGACGATAACGCTCACCGCGCTTGCGGCGATCGTCACTTTCAGTGGTATGCCAAAGAAAATCGAAAGGATGGGGACGATAAAGACGCCACCACCAAGACCAACCATGGATCCAAGGATTCCTGCGATGGCTGCTACGACGATGATTCCGAGTTCATGAAGTGGAGACAGAGCTGGTTTTGACCCCTGAGCGGCGCTCGCACCCGAGAGCCAGGCGATGGCAATGCTTGCGAGAATGATCGAGAATACCCCGGCGGATATGAATGTGAAGAGTCGGTCACGCGCCCGTGCAAATGAGACTCCCATGAATGCGATCGCAGTTGCCGGCGTGATCAAAATGACGAGAACTCCGAGCGTCAAGATTGCCGCCGAGTCGAAGTGCAGCAATTGACTGAGGAGTTGAGACATGCTGATGACCGGGGTGGGCAACTCTCCCGCCCGAATCAGCCCTACGGCGGACCCAAGAACGGTGAGCGTAATTCCAATTGCGAGCATGACGCGGAACACGATCGCGAGGTAGATAGCTGAGTCGTCCGCGGGCGCCGTGTTCTCCTTTCCGGACTCTTTGCGAGATACGGATTTCCGTACGGTGGTTATCTCCATGGGTTGCTGAGAGGTCCTCTCCCTGAATCTGTCCGCCATAGAATTTCTTAGCTCAACGGCCACCGTTACTCAAAAGTCGGTAACAAATCGCCGCAGGCAAGCATAGCACAGACTAGGCTCAATACATCTCCAAGAATGACTGCGCAAATCTCGATTAACGCTGACGGTTGGCACGCCGGTTGCGTCGTTGAAAGTTGGCAGATCGGGTCAACTTGACGTCTTTGTCGTGGATAGCGAGGCGCTGATGGATGAGTCTCCAATAGCGAAAGAAGCGCTAATCGGGTGGTTGACCAGCGACCATGATAACGGCCGGAACTTCGAGCCTCTTTGCAACGCCTACCGATGATTAGGTAGAATACTTTTGCCAGCGGCTACTGCCGCGTGGCTTGGCTGTCTGATCGTTCGTGGGGGTGTCTCAACCTTGATCCGGGCAATTACCGATTTTTCAACCTCGCGTCGCGGCAAGTGGATCATCCTCGCGATCTGGCTCGTTGTAACTGCAGCCGTCGTCCCGCTTGCTCCGCAACTCTCCAGCGTCACGACAAACGATCAAGCGTCGTTTCTCCCCAGCGGGGCAGAGTCAACTCGAGTCGCGCAATTGGTCAAGAGCAAGTTTCCATCCGATGGCACCCCTGCCATTATCGTCTTTCGCAACGCAAGTGGACTGACCGATCAGAATTTGAGTGATGCTCAGAAGATTAATGACTGGCTTCTCTCTGGCAAGCCGGGTGACAACGTTGAGGGCGTGGTATCGATCTTCACCGTACCGCAAGCTCGTTCCAGTCTCGTGTCTGCCGACAACACCACCATGACCATGGTTGTCAACGTTACCGGAGAGCCGGCCGGAGATCCCTATTCCACGACCATTGGATCCATTCGCGACTTCACCAAGCAATTTGATTCCGGAACGCTGCAGGTTAAGGTGAGCGGTCCTGGAGGCTTGCTTGCTGATCTGCTTCGAGTCTTCCAGAGCATCGATGGGTTTCTCTTGCTGGTCACCGCGGGATTAGTCCTGGTGCTTCTCATCCTGATCTATCGCTCGCCGATCGTCGCACTCGTTCCGATTGTCAGCGTCGGCTGGGTCTTCAGTCTGGCCAGCGGCATCGGAGCGCTGCTGGCGGAACATGCGGGGCTGCTCGTCAACGGTCAGGCCACCGGCATCATGACCGTGCTTCTGTTTGGGGCCGGCACGGACTATTGTCTCTTCATCTCCTCTCGCTACCGTGAAGAATTGAGTCGTACCGACGACAAACATGAGGCGATGCGTCTGGCGATGCGAGGGGTGGGCGAGGCAATTCTGTCGGCAGCGGGAACAATTCTTATCGCTACGCTGGCACTGCTACTGGCCGTGCTGCGCTCGAATCAGGCATTGGGACCTCTGCTGGCTATCGCCATCGGTGCAATGCTTGTCGCTTCCTTGACCCTGGTTCCGGCGATTCTGACCGTCCTCGGTCGTCGCTCCTTCTGGCCGTTCCAACCGCGAGTGGAACCGGAACAGATCATGAGTGAGAGTCACGGCGTCTGGTCGCGAATCGCAGGATTGGTTGCTCGACGACCTGGAGTTGTATTGGCCTCGACACTGGCGGTCTTCATCATCATGGCCCTGGGCGTAACCACGCTTCGTCAAGATTTCGATACGGTCTCGAGCCTGCCGACAGGAACCGAATCCCGCGCCGGGTTCGAGCTGCTGCGCCAGGGATTTCCTGCCGGAGAACTGGCGCCGACCGAAGCGTACGTCGTGTTGCCGGCGGGCACTTCGGTCTACGATCCTGGCAATCTCCAGGCAATCGATGCCGTCACGACCGCTCTTTCGTCCCAGCCTGGGATCAGCAGTGTCACGGGGCCCAGCCGGCCCTTCGGGTCAAACGCTCAAGTCGGTCCGGCCCAGATCGAGTCGGCTGTCAATCTGCTCCCGGATCAGGTACGACAAAGCATTCGGAGCGATTCGTCCAGTGGAAATTCTCCGGGGGCGAACGTCGATCCGAACTCACCTGAGGGTCAGGCTGCAGGTCTCTTCGCCGCGTCACAATCCTTCGTCTCGGCTGATGGAACCGTCGCCCGCATCAACGTCGTGCTGGACCAAAACCCTTACGGCTTGACCGCCATCGAAGGCATTCCCGCGCTACGAAGCGTCGCACGCTCAGCAGCAGTAAATTCGGGACTCAATCAGAACTCGGTGCTGATCGGTGGGCCTACCGCCACCAACTACGACACGAAAGTCGCGAACGACCGTGACGAGCGGGTCGTCCTTCCCCTGATTCTGCTCGCGATCGGCGTGGTACTCGGACTGCTGCTGCGGTCGATCGTAGCGCCTCTGTATCTGCTTGCTACCTCGGTGCTGACGTACTTCTCGACGCTCGGCATCTCGACGCTCGTATTCCAGAATCTCCTCGGCCATCAAGGCGTCGGATCCAGCGTGCCCTTCTACCTATTCGTGTTCTTGATTGCTCTCGGTATCGATTACAACATCTACCTGATGGCCCGGATTCGAGAAGAGGAGCGACGCGACAGTTTGGTGGCCGGTACAGTGCGGGCGCTCGGCCGGACCGGCGGCGTCATCACGTCAGCAGGGATCATCCTGGCGGGCACGTTCGGAGCGCTAATGACCTTGCCACTTCAAGTCCTCTTTCAGCTCGGCTTCGCCGTCTCGATCGGTGTTCTCATGGACACCTTCATCGTGCGGACGTTGACAGTACCGGCTATCGTGCTGCTTCTCGGGCGCTGGAACTGGTGGCCGTCTCGACACGAACCCGAGTCTGAGATTCACTGACAAAAGGCCGCTGGGAGGAATCGGGTAGGCCCGTCCGTCGAGAGGTTCACTCCGACGTGCTCAGCCCCCTGCTGGTCGGGTCATGCTAAACTCTATCGAGATAGTTCACGCACCAAAAAATGAAAGTTCCCCGGTCGGTTGACGTGATCTCCGTGCCATTGAGGAAGAACAATCTTCCAGGCACGCGCCGATACATACATTGGGACGAGCCGGAATCCTCCAGCGTACTCGTTTCGACGAAGAACTGGAGTCAGCGTGACGAGTGGGACCTGGAAATGGAATTGATCGGTCAAACAATTGGCGGATACCAGATCGAGGCGCTGCTCGGTTCTGGTGGCATGGGTCAGGTCTTTCGGGCCAAGCATAGTCAGACCGGCCGTGTCGTCGCGTTCAAAGTACTGCATCAGCAGTATGCGAACGACCCGACATTTCAGGCCCGCTTCCTTCAAGAAGCCCAGTCCGCCGCGGCGCTGTCCCACCCGAACATCATCGAGATATACGACTTCGGCCAGCAGGATGACTGGTATTACCTTGTCATGGAGATGGCACCGAGTGGTTCTCTCCGGACGTTATTGCAACAGCAGTCAACCGGAGGGAACGTTCTTCCGCTTTGGCTGGGAATTGACCTCGTGCGGCAATCCGCGGACGGTCTTGGATATGCGCACACGCGTGAGATGATCCACCGCGATATCAAGCCCGACAATCTGCTTATTGTGCGCGATGGCGCGCCCACCGATCCAGATAACCCGTACATCGTCAAAATCTCTGATTTTGGCCTTGCGAAGCTGGCTGAAGGTGGGATGAATACGACACAGGGTCTCACCGTTGGCACGCCGGCCTACATGTCTCCCGAGCAATGCCAGGCGATACCACTGGACGGCCGAAGCGATATTTACTCACTTGGCGTTGTCCTGTATGAGGTTGCGACCGGGTTACTTCCCTTCGAAACGCGCAGTCTGACCGACGCGGTTTACAAACACGTCTATACCGAGCCACCGCCTCCACGGCAGGTTCGTGCCGATCTCCCAGTTGAGCTCGAGCAAGTAATCCTGCGCTGTCTGAAGAAGTCGCCGGACGAGCGTTTCAGCACGGCGGCCGAGCTGGCTCTTCAACTCCAGATCATGATCCAATCGCTGCGCGGAGGAACTCAAGGGACCCAGACGATCGTTCCCACACAGGCGCCATCTGCGGCAAAGAGCCAATCAGCACTTCCTGGTGGTTTCCGGGTGGCGTTTGATAGCGATCGTCAAGCGCTGATTCCCGGCCAGCCGTCCGTTGTCATGGCGAAGATCTCGAGCCAGGATAGTTCTCCGTTGGAAATTGACTTGTCGCTCGCGGATATACCTCCTTCCTGGATGTCAGTCCCGTTGACCAGCGTCACCGTAGCGCCTGGAGCGGAACAGTCAATTGCCCTGCCGGTCATGGTCCCGCGTTCCCCGGAATTCCCGGCGGGAGATTATCGCGCCACATTGAATGCAAGTCTCAGAGGCGCGGCGAGTACCGCGGAATCCGCAGTCGCGATTTGGTCAGTTTCACCATTTGACGGACTCGATTTCGCCGTCTCTCCAACAAAGGCATCGGGATGGACTGGCGGAGGGTTCACAATTTCGACCAGAAATCTCGGAAACACGGCGATTCGAGTAGAGCTTCTCGGTTCGATTTCGGAGCCGGCCTTCGCGCTCGAAATGAAGACACCCATGGTTGACCTCGACCCAGGTGAATCGCGCAAGACCAAGGTACGCGTCAGATCAGGCACGCGCTGGACCGGCAGTCGTTCGGGCGCGTTGACTTTAGATGCTCGGGTGACGGGCGCACAACCGCGCTCAGCGGTGGTTACCTTCTCACAGCGACCTCTACTACCAGTACTGTTACCGGTGGTGGCGCTTCTCTTGATTGGTGGTCTGGTTGGTGGCTTTGCGTGGTCGAATCGGGGAGGGTCGGCTGGCGGCATCTCGCCAACTGCCTTTGCCACGTCGACCGGCAGCGCAATAGTGGTCGTCGCGCAGCCAACGGCGACCCCTGTCGTCGCAACGGCCACGGTGGTCCTGACTGAAGCACCGACCGCGACCGTACCGACCGCAACGCTTCCGCCGGTCGTGGTGTCACCGCAGGCGACGGTTGTCGTTCCCGCCACATCAACGCCGCACCTCTTGTTTTCGACTGGTCGCGGGCAGCCGCCGGGAATTCTGGAGATCTACTCGATCAATCCGGATGGATCGGGCCTGACTGCCATCACACAAAACAATCAGGATGATTGGGAGCCTGCTATCTCGCAGAACGGCAAACAGATCGCGTTTGTTAGCACGCGAGACGGACACAATCAGATCTATGTTATGAACTCAGATGGGTCGAACCAGACACGCTTGAGCAACGAACCGGGATCAGATGAATACCCGAACTGGTCCCCTGTCGAGTCCAAGATCACCTTCTCGCACACAGTCAACAATAAGACCAGCCTGTTCATCGTCAACGCCGATGGCTCAGGCATAACTGAACTCGCACCGACTCCGAACGGATCGAACTGGCAACAGAACTGGTCGCCGAATGGCAAGCAGATCGTCTTCGTCAGCGATCGTGCTGGACATCCCAATCTCTACGTGGTCGATGCGAGCGGCGCCAATCTGCGGCAGTTGACCACGTCGGTAGAAGATAAGTCGCCCTGGTGGTCGCACGACGGTCAGCACATCACGTTCATGTCGCGCCGAGATGGAAACTACGAGATCTACGTTATGAACGCGGATGGCTCAAGCCAAACACGCCTGACGAACTCACCGGAGGATGATCTAGATCCTGTTTGGTCCCCGGATGATCAGCGCATTGGCTTTGCTGCCAATGGCGAGGTGTTTTCGATGCAAGCGGACGGCACACAAGTCAAGGCACTTACAAAGGGCGCGAATTATGATTCGTGGCTCAGATGGTCTCCGGATGGAGCCTATCTTGCCTTCGAGAGTAAGAACGGCAACGACCGGGAAATCTACATTGCGAACACGGATGGATCGGGGATGAAACGGTTGACCGACAACCCGACGTTCGACGGCAACTTCATGTGGGTGCCGCTGAATCCGTAACCAATGAATGTTTGCCCACAGGCTGTACGATCCGGGTCGGCTGCGGCGCTCCTATCCAACTCCAATAGATGAGCCGGTTGCGCGCGTTTGAAAGCCTGACCGGCTCAATGTCGATGATGCCGGACGCCGAAGAGACCACGGCGACTCGTAAGGCTGTGGCGATGCTTGATTAGCGTCGAACGTCTTAGAACGTGTTTGGTAGACCACTACGGTGGCTCCATGAACTACACTCCGCGGCGTGACTATCACCTATCCAAGCAGTCTCTCCGAGACCGAGTGGGACTGCCTCAAACGATTCATGCCAGCGGGGTCATCAAAGGCGAGACTCGGCCGCCACTCCGTTCGCTTAGTCTTCGGTGCGCTCTTCTACCTATTGCGTACGGGCTGCCCCCGGGCGCTAACTACCGAGCAAATTTCGGCCGTCGCAGAGGGCACATTGTCATTAGCGTCAATTTTGCCACACAGGGCGCTAGACTCTTCTCTATCGAGCCTCGCGGGAGGCCGAGCGTCGGCGGATCGGCAGAGACCCGAACCCGAGTGCGACTATCATGGATGAGCAAAGTGTGAAAACCGTGGAGGAGTCGGGTCGCATCCGTGGCTGCGACACGCATAAATGTGTCAAGGGGCGCAAGCGTCACCTGCTGGTAGACACCCTGAGATTTCCCATCTCGTTCTATGTCACAACGGCTAACGTGCACGATACCGTTGGTGCACGCTGTCTGTTGGACGGACTCAAATATTTCGTCCCGCGACTCACCACGATCTGGTCCGACCAAGCGTACCAAGGGAAAGAGTTGTACGAGTGGTGCCAGGCCACGGGTGGGTGGGAACTCGAGGTCGTCAAGCGTCCTCCCGGAGTGCGCCGCTGGAGTCAGCGACCGAAGCGCTGGATTGTCGAGCGAATCTTTTCCTGGTTGCTTCGCAATCGACGACTGGTCGTTGACGATGAGTGCAACGTGCAGACCAGTCAAAGCCTGATCGAGTTAGCGATGATTCGCCTGCCGTTAGCGCGTCTCGGACGGCAGGCCGAGTGGCAGGCCAAACATGCTCGTAACGCGTGACGCAGTTCGTAAGAAATCTGCAAACACCGCGGCATGGGTTCCGGGTATGCTTGCATGCATCACGAGGCGACGATGAGAAGGTGAGCGGCTATCCATGGGCAGGAGAAACTATCTGATTGACGGCGTGTCCGGCGCCGGCAAAACGGCGGTCTGTACCGAATTGCAGCGGCGCGGCTACCAGGCCATTAACGGTGACAATGAATTGGCGTATCAGGGCGATCCGGACACGGGTAAACCGACGGATGGCCTCAACCACGAGCACTCGGCTACATTCATTTCCGAGCACCACATTTGGGATGTCGAGAAAGTCAAAGCCTTTGTCGCCAACCAGGATGAGGCGGTCACCTTCTTCTGTGGTGGTTCAAGAAATTCCTCCAAATACATCGCGTTATTTGACGGCGTATTTGTCCTTGAGGTCGACCTCGGCACCAGTCTCCGGCGCATTGCTGAGCGAGTCGCACTGGACCCAACTGATTGGGGCGGAACACCGGCGCAACGGGAAATCACTGTGCGTATGTATCACACGAAAGAAGGCCTTCCGCAAAACGGTACGATCATCGACGCTACCGCACCGCTCGCGCGCGTTGTGGACGAGATCCTTCGTCAAAGCGACGCACTTCCACCACGATAGCGCGTTCTGCAGGCAGCGAGTGCCAGGTAGCGTTCAGCGTGCCCGAGTCGTGCTGCGCTCGTGAGGCGTTGCCTATAGACGCGGCGACCGGTCGCGGGGAGATCACTGGGATGCGGATTCCAAGCAACTCCGGCCGAGTGCGTTGCCCGGGACGAAGAAGACGTCGGCGACCCCCACAGGGCGCGGAAACCTCCTTGACCACACCTTCCAAGGCGATGTTCCGAACTCCCGCGGGCACTCACTGCTCAACTCGAAGCCGCCGTGGCGTGGCAGATGTCAGACACGATGCTACAAGACACGGTCTAAGAGCGTGTTTGGTGATTCATCCGGTGCTCCTCGCGAGGTACCGCAGGGGGGATGAACGCCAATTGCATGAGCGTCTCGCTCGTCTGAACGCGACGCTCGTCATCGAGCCGTAACCGGCGATTGCGCACCAGCCAGGCAAAACTTCGTTCGACCACCCAGCGTCGTGGTTGGATCGCGAAGCCCGGAACAGCAGGGTCGCGTCCGACAATCTCGAGATTCCAGCCGCCATACTGCGCGCACCAGCGCGTCAATGGCCCACTCGTGTACGCCCCATCAGCCCAAATTTTCACCAATCGAGGGACGAGTGGCTTCAGTCCCACAAGTACACATCCAGCGCCGACTTTGTCGTGGCTGCTGGCTTGCGTCACCCAGATTGAGAGCGGCAAGCCCAGCGTATCAACCAGGAGATGTCGTTTGCGTCCTTTGGCACGCATGTGACCATCAAAGCCACTGCTACCTGCCGACTCCTCGACGGTCTTGACGCTTTGCGCATCGATGATCGCGGCGCTCGGTTGCGGGTCCCGATCATCGCGCTCGCGGGTAACCGCCCGTAAGGCCACCAAGACCTGGTGCCAGACGCCTGTCTGGCGAAAGCGACGGAAGTGGTAGTAGACCGTCTGCCATGGTGGGTAATCGCACGGGAGGTAGCGCCATGGACATCCCGTGCGGAGGAGGTAGAAGATGGCGTCAAGGACGCGGCGGATCGAATGGGTGGCCAACGTCGACGCGTCACGTTTGCTGGCAGGTGCGGTTGGACGCACGCCCACTCCGCATCGGTGAGGTTGCATTCATGCACACCAGCGTACCGAATCACCGCGCCTGCGGCCTCACCAAACACGCTCTCGTAGACCTCGACAGTCCGGGAAATGAGGCTCATGGGAGCAAGAGTTTGACAGCTCGACGGTGTTCTGCTCGACGCTCCGCATCCCAGTCGCCCGTGCAGTAGACCGACAATGCCGCAATTGAGTTGTCTCGCACGTCAGCACGGGCCATCTCGCGGGAGTACCAATCTTCACCATTCTCGTGCCAGTCTTCCTCGAACTCGATCACGAATCCGGTGGGCGTCGCATCGCAGCGCCAGCGCGGGATTTTCCCTGGGCCAGGGTGGCCCTGCTTACGTAACGCGACTGTCTGCTCCACACCTTGGGCTTGGACGCGCCAGCGCGGCGACGTGAAGTCGCAAAGTACGTCGGACGTGAATAGTGCCGCTGGGACATCACCAGTTTCGAGAAAACGCACGAACTCACTGGCGAGAGCCGTGGCCTGCTCAGTCGTCATCTCGCTGCCTTTCCTTTCCAAATGCGCTCGGGTTAAGCTCCGCGCTGTAATCCGTTTGGTGGGGCGCCCGCACTGCCCCACGCAGGGTACGCAGACAGTGCGGTTCGACGCCTGCCCGGAATCAACCGGCACTGGCGAGCATCGTGGAGATGTTCTGTGCGGCAACTTCCATGGTTGCCTGGTATTCACCGCGAGGGCTGAACTCGACGATCTCGGTGTCCTCGTCGTATACATGGACGTGGCCCGGTTCGAGGTAATAGGTGTCCCCAGTTCTCATCGTCTCCTCGTGATCGCCGAAATTCACGCGGAACTTGCCCTTGACTACGTACCCCCAGTGGGGACACTGGCACTTGTCGTCAGGCAATCCAATGAAAAGGGGCCGTGTGTCCGTTCCCGCTGGAAAGTTCTCGATAGCGACGTTCATCTCGCCCCATTCCACCTCGCGCAATTCGACGTGTCCGTCTGGGGTATCGAATTCCCCGGCCAACGGAAGATCGTGCTTGGACCCACGCATAGCTGCCTCCTGACTATTGTTGTCGCACCGCGCCGGTTGTCCGAACCGTGCGACGTCCTAACTGCGATGATTCGAGTCTATGAGCCTGGGACACCCGGCGCATCGGAGGGACTTCTCAATCAGGTAAGCCGGACTTGAGCGGTGGGCGAGAGTAGCAATGGGGGGATCTTCCCATAGTGTGATGTCGTGAACCTCGATCGGGTTCAGGCTAGCTGATGGCGCACGGCATATGCGGCGGCAGCGGCTCGGTTGTCAGCACCGATCTTGTTGAAGATATGAGTGAGGTGATTAATCACGGTCTTCTCGCTAATGAACAACTCATCAGCGATCTGGCGATTGCTTTTTCCGGTCGCGACGAGAGCGATTACCTCAACTTCGCGTGGGCTGAGCCCATCAGTTCGGGATCGTTGGGGCGGGACGCGAGCCTCGAATGTCGTCGATCTGCGCCTGCAGACGCTGGTACTCGACCAAATTGATTGTGAGACCACCGGTTGCCCGAACCTGTTCGAGGTATTGGAGCGCTTTGGCAGTGCCGTTGCGCCCGTCACGAGCGAGCGCAAGACGGGCTTGGGACATTAGTATTCGAGGTATCTCCCAGACGATGCCTTCCCGCCTTGCCATGATCTCGGCTGCGTTCAGATGCTCTTCAGCCTGATCCAGGGCACCTCGCAACGTCTCGATTTGTCCCAAGAGCCGGTCCACGAGCAGATCGTGGAACTGACCTTCGAACTTCAGCAGCTTGGGGTAATACCGATCGAGTCGTTCACGATCGTCAAGTGCGAGTGCCGCTCCTATGACACAGCAGAGCGGTTCAGCGGTTGGCATCGTTCCCTCTGGCAAGGTCTCAAACAATGGCTCGAACTCGGCGACCAAGCGTCGTGTCTCATCCTCATTCCCGAGCGCTGCCTCGATCAGAGCGACGATTCCCATATACCAGACAAGTGCGTCCGGGCCGATTTGACGGAACAGGTCGATCGCCGTGTGTGCCTGCTGTTGCGCTGACCGGTAGTCGCCAGTAAAGAATGCGAGCGCAGCATGGCAGAACTGCAGATAGGCATGTGGCTCCGGGCTGGCCAGGGCGCGAATCTCGATCTCTGCCTGTGATAAACGGTCCTTCGCTTCCTCAATCCTCCCCTGCATGCCATCCAGAGCTGAGAGCCAAGGGTAGATGTGACGCATCTGGTACGGGTCGTGACTTCGCTTGGCGTACTCGAGTCGCTTCATCGTCACGTCCCGAGAACGGTTGATGCTGCCCTGCCAGTAGTAGGCGTTGGCCAACGCAGCACAACACTCGGCTGCCTCCGCTAGATCGTCCATTGTGATCGCAAGGTCGAGCGCCGTTCCCAAGAACTGAATTCCAGCAGGAATATCGTTGGCGCGGACCAGAAGATTACCGAGCGACCGGTTTGACGCTGCAAGGACGTGCTCATCGTTTAGCAGTTCAGCCAGCCGCAGTGCTTCGTAAGCAAGCGCGATGCCGGCTTCGAGTTCGTGCTGGCTTACCGCGAGCAAGCTCGCGAGATCGACGAGCACCTCAACCAATTCAGGGCGCTCAGAATCCTTCAGTAGCGCGTGCGCTCTTTCGAAGGCCATTCGCGCCTGTGAGATCATTTCCTGTCTCCACCAGGAGCGACCCGAGAAGAGCGCCGCGCGCCCTGCCCGAACTCGATCATCGGTCTGTTCGTACCAATTTTGCGCTGATGTGAACGCCGATACGGCTTGCTCTTCGTTGCCCGCTAGGCTTGCTGCCTCACCGAGTCGGAAAAGCAAGGGGCCTCTGCATTCGTCGTCGGAATTGGTCAACGCGAGTGCCGTGTTGAAGTGCGCCATCGCCTCATCAGCGGCATAGGCTTCCATCGCCTGCTCCCCGGCGCGGCGTCCAAAATCGGCGCCTCGCGCACGATCGCCGCTTCGCGAATAGTGGTAGGCCAGATCCGCGAGGTTTCGCGAACTGAAAGGCTCTCCCTGCATTTCTAGTGCGCGCCCAATGAATCCATGAAGGCGCTGTCGGCGGAAGGGTTGAACCTCCAGATACAGGCATTCACGAATCTTGTCGTGTCTGAACCTGTATGCTGGAACGTCTGAGGACTGGATCAGTTGGAAGCGTTCCGCCGTACGCAATCGTTCTTCGATCGTCTCGCGTGAGTCACCGGCAACGGTGGCGAGGAGTTCACTGTCAAACTCACGTCCTATGATCGCCGCGGTTCCCAATGTTTCGATTGTTTCTCGGCTCAGGTGATTGAGCCGCTCGCGAACGGCACCGAGAACGCTGGCGGGTGTCGTCGCCGTCAGATTTGTATCGAGCAGATATGAATTACCGTCATTCGATTCTTGGAGCGCATGACTGTCAATCCAGCCGCGGAGCAGTTCCTCGGCGAAAAATGGATTCCCTTCGCTTTGTGCGAAAAGCACGTTCACACCATCGGAATTGAGCTGCGCCCCGAGCAGCTCAGCCGCCAGCGCGGCCGTCTCGGCGGAGGAAATGGGCATCAGGTCGATCGACCGAAACGTTCGTTGCCGATTGAGTTCGCGTATTGCGCGGTTGAGCGAATCGTTGACGTCGATCTCGCCCGATCGAACTGCCCCCAAAATGAGCAGACGAATTTCGGGCTGGTATCGTACGACGGCACACAGGAGATCGAGACTCGCGGAATCAGCCCATTGCAAATCGTCGAGCATCAGGATGATTGGTCGATCACTGGCGATGTTTGCGATGAACGAGCCGACGGCCTCAAATAAACGGAGACGAGCTTGGTCCAGCGGTAGTTCGTAGCTGAGCGGTACGTCGTCGATCTTCAACGCCATCTCGGGGAAGAGCGTCGCGAGGATTGGCGCGGTGTGCCCGGTCTGTGCGAAAAGCTCGCGCCCGCTCGACGAGCGGATATGCCGGCCAAGTGCCTCAATGAATGAAAGATAGGGGGGCATCCCCTCAGCCTCGGATGCCCCACCATGCAGCACATAGGCGCCCTCGTCTTCACGAGCCGCCGCGAACGCGTTGAGCAGATGTGTCTTTCCGATACCAGGTTCGCCGAACACGAAGGCAACCCGGGTCCGTCCGCCGGCTGCGGCCCGGAACTCGTTCCAAAGAATGTCCCACTCGGCGTGACGTCCAATGAGCCGTGTCGCGCGACGCTGATCCTTCATCGATGTGGCTCACCTTGCGCTGTTGAATTCTTTGTGATCGAGACAGAGAGATTGTAGCGGTTTGCATACGTGGTGTCAGCACCGCCACGGAATCGGACGCGATCCGCCGATATTCGTGCGGGTGAATCGCGTTAGTCGCCACTTCCAATGATGGCGTCGGCGTCGATTTCGACCAGGTACCCAGATCCGACAAGGCGGCTCACTTCAAACAGCGTGTTGGCCGGTCGAATGTCGCCGAACACCTCGTGCAGGGCTGGCGCCATTCGTTCCCAGTCGTCCGCGTCAGTTACGTAGCAGCGATAGCGGACGACATCCCTCAAAGAAGATCCGGCCTGCTCCAGCGCGTCACCGATCTTCTGCAAAATGAAACGCGCCTGGGCTCCCGGATCGCCGGCTCCGACGAGGTTTCCATCGTCGTCAGTTGAGGTCGTGCCCGAAACGAAGACAAAGTTGTCAACTCGTACCGCCCGTGAGTATCCCACGCGCTCTTCCCAGATCGTGCCACTAGAGATTCTCTGCCGGTTGCTCACACGTATACTCCTCCCGTGCTTCTGTCGCTCTTCAGTTGGGTGGCTTGTCGATGATTCGGCGGCCAGCTCCTGAGATATGCTAGGTGATCTTCGTCGTCGCCTCAATGGCCTCGGGGACTTTCTACGGTAGAGCAGTTGTCGAATTCGAGCGCTGTCGTTCGTCGTATTGCTGAGAGCGGAAACTGATCGCTCGTACGGAGTCATCATCCACAAAGGAGGACCGAACACATGCGTTACGTGCTGCTGATCTATTCAGCTGAAGGAGCCTGGGACGATTTGAGCGACGACCAGCGGGCCGAGATGTACCGGGGACATGAAAAGTTTGGCACTGAGCTTCGCGCATCCGGAAAGATGATCGGTGGCGAAGAACTGCAGTCGTCCTCAACCGCGACACTCGTGCGTCAGAACGACGGCAAAACGCTGACGAGCGATGGACCGTTTGTCGAAACGAAGGAGCAGCTTGGCGGCTTCTACATCATTGAAGCGGACAACATGGACGAGGCGGTTCGCTGGGCAGCGATGATCCCGGCTACCGGCAGTACGACAATAGAGGTCCGACCGATCGTCGAGCATTGAGGCGCTAGGCGTTTCCAAAGTCGTGACTGGCCATCAACGGGACGGCCTGGAGTGTCGACGACAATCCCGCGAAAGGACAGGACGGTTGCGCTACCTACTATTGATCTACTCTGATGAGAATGCATACGAGCTCCTGACCGCGGAAGAGCAAGTCGCCGTATTCGATGGATATGCAAAACTGACATCCGAGCTGACGGCGGCGGGCAAGCTTATCGGAAGTGATGCATTACAGCCGACGACGACTGCTACCGTAGTACGGCGCCAGAATAGTGACACGCTCACCATTGACGGACCGTATGCTGAGACGAAAGAACAGCTTGGCGGGTTTTACGAGATCGAGGCCGAGGACCTCGACGAAGCGATCAGGTGGGCCGCGATGATTCCGGCGTATGGAAACATGGCGGTTGAGGTGCGCCCGATCATGAGCTTTGACTAGGTTCGACGGTAATCGGCCCGCGACCAACCAGGCCGCGGGCCACCTGGGAAACAATGACGACGACACCGGCGACAATCGAGACGGTCTTTCGCGAGGAATACGGGCTGATCATTGCGACGTTGATCCGGCATTTTGGCGATTTCAGTCTTGCTGAAGAGGCGATGCAGGATGCTTTGCTCATCGCCCTCGAACGCTGGCCGACAGACGGTCTGCCGAGAACTCCCGCCGCGTGGATTGTCACAACTGCCCGCCGCAAAGCTGTGGACAAATTGCGGCGCGAGCGGCTGCGTCTCGACAAGTATCACGTCCTCGTGAATGACCCGGAATTTGGATCGGGTGAAGATGAGATGTTCGACGATTTCGACCGATCCTCGCTTCAAGACGAGCGCCTGCGACTGATCTTCACCTGTTGTCATCCCGCATTGAATTTGGACGCGCAGGTGGCTCTTACGTTGCGAACGCTCGGCGGCCTTACCACCGGCGAGATTGCCAAGGCGTTCCTTGTGCCAGAGCCGACCATGGCGCAGCGATTGGTCCGGGCCAAGCGCAAGATCCGTGATGCCCGCATTCCGTATCGTGTACCCCCAGACGATGAGCTTCCCGCCCGTATCGATGCTGTCCTCGTAGCGATCTATCTGATCTTCAACGAGGGCTATCTGGCGGCCAGTGGGGACGAGTTGATACGTGCCTCGCTCTGCGAAGAAGCCATTCGCTTGGGGCGTTTGCTTGTTCACCTGATGCCGGACGAGCCAGAGGTACTCGGTCTGCTTTCGCTCATGCTGTTACATGACTCACGGCGCGAGGCCCGAACCGATCACAACGGAGCGCTCGTAACCCTTGAGGATCAGGACCGGTCACTCTGGGATCGAGCAGAAATCGCTGAAGGCATCGCCCTCGTCGAACGTGCACTGCGCATGCGACATGCAGGGCCGTACCAGATCCAGGCGGCAATCGCGGCGCTTCACTCGGAAGCCGAAACTCCCGAGGAGACTGACTGGGAGCAGATCACGATCCTCTACGCCTCTCTCTTCCGCATGAATCCGAGTCCGATCGTCGCACTTAACCATGCTGTCGCACTTGCGATGGCAGGTGATCTGTCAAAAGGGCTCACACTGATCGATGAACTCGGTGCTACCGGCACAGTCGACAGCTATTATCTCTTCCACGCTGCTCGGGCCGATCTGCTGCGTCGCCTCGACCGCCCTAGCGATGCGGCAGACGCCTACCGGTCAGCGCTGGAACTCGTGGGTAACGATCTCGAGCGTGCCTATCTGAAACGACGTCTAATGGAGATCGACCCCACCCTCCCGTAGGATGTTGATGCCTCATCGCCTGAACTTGTCTTCCAAACCCGTATCTCCCGGATTGTCAACTTGGGTCAAGTGCGCCGCCATCTTCCGTTCCCTTCAACCAGTCGCTATAGTGGCATCAAACCTTGTTCGGGGTATCCAAGTGATTTACCAACGGCTCAACATTCAGGTGGGTGGACGCGAACGGGAAGGTAGGGCTGGAAATGCTTTGGTCGAACGCTGGGACGACGCATCGGTCGACGGTCATGGGACGGAGAGCCATGGTTGCTTCCGCCCACCCTCTCGCATCGCTGGCCGGAATACGCACGCTGGTGGGCGGAGGTAACGCGGTCGACGCCGCGATTGCCACGATGGCCGCGCTGAATGTCGTTGAGCCCTACATGTCCGGTCTGGGTGGCGGTGGGGCGATGCTGCTTCACCGCGCCAGTGGCGAGACGGTGATGCTCGATTACTCGGGCCGCGCGCCCGAAGGGATTGACGCTTCCATGCTCGATGCCCAGACCGTCGACGTGGGCGCACGTATCGGTAACAACGCCCAGCGCCTTGGCCGGATGGTTGGCGGCGCTCGAACGCTATGGCTCGATGTCGATCGAAAATCTCTTCGCTCCGGCGATCGAGTATGCGGAGTCGGGCGTACCCCTAACGGTTAAGAACGCGATGTTCTATGAAAGTGCGTCGGAACGCCTGCATGGCGCTGCGCGAGATACGTTCTACGCGAGCGGTCCGCCGCAAGCTGGAGCGATCATTCGCCAGCCAGAACTGGCCGAGACATACCGAACCATTTCAAAGTTTGGCGCTGAAGCGCTCTACGACGGTGACATCGGAAAGCGGATGATCGCAGCTGTTCAGGCGGCCGGCGGCGTCCTGACCGAACAGGATCTGGCTAATGTCGCTGTGCGCTGGGCTGACCCTTCCATTTCCAGCTACCGGGGCTACGAGTTGCGGACAACTTCTTGGCCGATGACCTCGTACGAGATGCAACTAACGCTCAACGTGCTCGAAGGGTTCGATTTGTACGAGTCCGGCCACAACTCGGCGCGAGACGATCCACACCATCGCCGAGGCCATGAAGCTTTCGGTGGCGGATCGTATTGTTTACGCCGGTGCTCAGCAGCCACCACCCGAGGCGTTGCTCTCCAAATCGTATGCAAAGCAGCGGCGAGGATTGATCGATTCAGCGGCGGCACACCCGGTTGAAGGAGATCGATTCACTCGACCACTTCCAGCCGGTAGCGTGATGCCGGGTGATCCGGGTGACTTCACGCGCGAGTGCACGACTCATCTCGACGTCATCGATCAGGGAGGCAATGCCGTTTCGATCACGCAAAGCATCGGTGCCGTATTCGGCTCCGGCTTCATGGCTGGCGACACCGGCATCATGATGAATAACTTCCTGTACTTTCTGGACATCGACCCACGCAGTCCGAATGTTGTTCGCTCGAACGGACCGATGTTGGGGCCCCTATCGCCGACCATGCTCTTTCGCGATGGTCGACTCTTCCTGTCGATCGGTACGCCGGGCGGGTTCGGCATCACTCAGACAACGGTCCAGATGATCTCGAACGTGGTCGATCACGGCTATGGCGTTCAGGCGGCCATCGAGGCACCCCGCTTCAAGACGGTGGCTGGTAACCAGCTTGTGATCGAGAGTCGGGTGCCCGGCGAGACGCTCGACAGACTGCGGTCGCTAGGTCACGAGGTTATGCCGGTTGATGACTGGTCACCGGCCGTCGGTGGCGGCCAGGGCATTTTGATCGATCCCGAGACTCGCGCCTACAGCGGCGGTGCCGATCCACGACGCGACGGTTACGCTATTGGCTGGTAGGTACGGCATCCAACCGGCTCTTCCGTCCACAATCTGATCCTATTGGTTCAGTGGCGGTGTTTCGACATAGAATCGGGAGGCGGCACGTTATTGACTGTTGGAGACAGCTTAGAAAGGGACCTTCTGGGTGCGTTTTAGTCTGCGTCTCAACAACGATCTACCGGTTGCCGACTATCTAGAACTCGCACGTACCGCTGAAGCGGCTGGGTTCGACCAGTTTTGGGTCAGCCACGATCTCTTCTTGCGGAGCGCTCCGGTTATCCTGGCGGCGGTGGCGCAGGCGACCGAGCGAATCCAGATCGGCACCTGTATCGTCAACCCATACTCGATGCATCCGGCTGAGATTGCGATGATGGCCGGAACCCTCGACGAACTGAGCGGTGGTCGCTTCAATCTTGGGATTGGCGCTGGCGCCGCGGAGTTCCTCAAGTGGATCAACATTCCGCAGCAACGGCCATTGCGCGATACCCGGCGAGCAATTGAGCAGATCTCGGCAGTGCTGGCTGGCTCAGAGACGCCGGATTGGCAGCCGGAGGCCTACCTCCGCTTTCCGGCACGGCGCATTCCGATTTATCTGGCCGCCATGAGTCCAAAGATGCTGGGTCTCGCCGGTGAACTAGCCGATGGCGTGCTCCCGCTTCTTTTCCCACCCGAGCACTATGAGACGGTGCAGCCCTTGATCGCGCATGGAGCTGCGCGCGCCGGCCGGTCGCTCGACGAGATTGATATCGCCGCCTGTGTCTGGTGCTCAGTGTCGAATAATCACGTGGCGGCGGAAAACGCGCTCAAGGACAAGATTGCCTATTACGGTCACGCGCTGAGCCCGCTCATCCGCAAGAGGTTGGGCGTGACTCAAGAGGATTTTCGGCCAATTGAGTATGCCCTTATGACCGAACGTGATCTGGCAAAGGCGAGGAGTCTGGTGGATGAGCGCATGCTCCGCATTGGCATTGTCGGAACCCCGGAGGATCTCATACCTCGACTCGAGCACCTCGTCGCGCTCGGCGTGAAACACCTCAGCTTTGGTCCGCCTCTTGGCCCGAATCCGATCGAGGCGATTCGGTCGATTGGACGCGTCGTCATACCCCATTTTCGACCGCGTGCTTGACAGCACGACGCACCGACCTGCACGCTCGTGACAAGCTAATCCATAACTCAAAGCTCGTGCCGCGTCGCTGGGACAACTTCGCTCGCGAAGAGCTCCACCTGCTCGAGCTGCTTCTCTCCCAATGTCCAGAACACAAATGAATCCATGCGATGCTCGCGGTACAGTCGCACGAGAAACTCGATCCAGCCGTCGGTGGTTATGAGTGATGTGTTCAGCCGCAAGTTTTCCGCACTGTTGGGGCGGCCAGGCAGATCGATGGTTCCCATCAGGTTGTACAGGCGTCGAATGTCTTCCGGCCGGCTCCCCGCCTGGACGGCTCCAGCGTCAATGTTCGCGTGTATGTCCTCCAGTGCACTCTCCGGCACGTAGGCGTTCGAGACCGAGACTCCGTCACCGAGCCGTCCCGTAAGTCGTAGCATGCGAGGTTTAGTCGCTCCGACCCAGATTCGAATCCGGTGAGCTGGTTTGGGCCTGAACAGGTCTGTTGGGTCGGCGTTTGCGATGTCAATGTTGATGCCGAAAAGTGGTCCTGGCATCCCAGAACGTACTTCTAGTGCCAGCCACCAATCAGTTATTTGTCAGGTTGCTGTAGCGTCCCGTTGCAGACTGTAACGTTCACGTCACCGTTCACAACCTATAGTAGCGACGAGGGTCGATAGTTCCGGTGACATCCGGTCGATGTCAGGTTGGATGAACGTCGAAAGGTCAGGTCCATGAGCACTACGATCGTCGTGCCGCTTTCAGGCCCTCGGATCGGCGGCTCGCGTCTCTCCGAACGTGCTGTACCATACGCCAAATCACTTGCGCGACGAACGAATTCTTCGGTCGTCCTCGTTTCAGTTGTCGATATGCCGCTCGAACTCTCAGCATATTATTCGCTTCCGGTTGCCGATCAAGCTATGGAGCATGGCCCGATCGCGGAACGCAAACGGTATCTCCAAGATCTTGCTCTTGAGTTCGATGACTTGCCGATAGAAACGGTGGTTCGGTTCGGCGATCCGTCGGACGAGGTCGTCGCGGAGGTGGAGCAACGGGAGAACCCGATAATCGTGCTGGCGAGTCACGCCTATGCCGGAGCCGAACGAGCCATCCTTGGAAGCGTCGCATTTAGCATCATCCACGGAGTACGGTGCCCGATTCTCATCGTTCCGACTCCGTCCAATGAATTCGATATGTCGACTCTACCGGAGAGAGGAACCATACTCGTGCCTCTCGACGGTTCATTTCTCGCCGAGTCGGCGCTAAGCCAGCCATTGCAGTTGCTGGGAAAACCGGACTTCTCGCTTCACCTTCTCTACGTCGTGGTACCAGCCACCGATTTTGATGGTGTGCCGATCGAGGCCTTTGTGGGACCGAAAGAGGAGTGGGCTACTCACTATTTACAGAGTGTGGCCGACCAGCTCACCGCGCGTGGGTACCTCGTGACTTGGTCCGTAAAGATCGGCGATGTTCCTGAGGAGATCCTAACAGTCTCCGACGAGATCGACGCTGACCTCATCGGGATGGCGACCCATGGACGCCATGGTGTTGGTCGAATGCTGTTCGGATCGGTCGCCGAGCGGCTCGCACACGAGGTGAATGTGCCGCTGCTGCTGATTCACCCAGAGCCGAAGTTGTTGACTGCCGAGAACGGCGAAGAAATCCAGATGGCGAATGGTCGCTCAGAGAAAACCGGTGCACGTGTTGTGAACACTGTCCCGTTCTAATTTTGCGGCGTTCTACACCGTCGGCAGGTGCCAAAGCTAGTCGGCGAGCGCCTGTCTCGTTTCCGAATGTCTCCGATGCGAAAAGATTGGCTTTTCGCGAACCTGAATGACTGTTATCGCCGCGATTGTTCCCGCTGCCACGTTGATGAGCAATGACGGTGCGTAGGACCCCGTCTGGTCGAAGAGCAAGCCTGTCATCGCGGCCCCCACGGCGCTTCCGAGCGGCATGATGGCAAACATCAGCCCGAAGATCGATCCGAGCGAGCGACGACCATAGATGTTGGCGCACATGGCCGACGTCAACGGCACAGTCGAGCTCCAGGAGAATCCGATCACCGCCATTGCCACCAACATGAATGCTGGGTTGGTTTTGGCCAGGAAGAGCAGTCCGAACCCGAGACCTCGCAGCAAATAGATCACCGAGAGGGGTACGGACCCGCCCGACCGGTCGGACCACCACCCGGTTGTCAGTGTGCCGAGTATGCTGATGCCGCCCATCATTGAGAGTGCGAATGCGGCTAGCCCTTTATCGATGTTGTTGACCTTCGCATAATCAAAGAAATAGGTCATGATCCAGGACATCGTGAAGCCGCAGACGAAGAATCCAATACCAAGCTTCCAGAAGCTGGTGGCTTTGACTGCGTGGCCAAGCGAGCAGCCGGAGACTGGCTCGGTGTCCTCAACCGTGGTCTCCCGTTCCCGCAGAAGCCAGAGAATGAGTGGCGCACCGATTCCAAGCAGCAGCGCCGCCACCACAAAATAGCCGTTTCTCCAACCGATGCCAGCGACCAACAGCGCAAGACCAGGCACGATGACGAGCTGTCCGAGCGGGCTCCCCATACTGACAACCGACAGGGCTGTGGCACGCCGCCGGTCGAACCAGCCGGCTACCAATGGGGTGATGGTAACCGGTGAAACCGCGCCGAGACCAAGGGCCACCAATACGCCGTAGCCAAGAATCAGCAAAAAGGTGGAATGAGCTTCCGCGGTCACGATCATGCCCGCCGAGATCAATCCGAGACCGATGGCTGCCACCGCACGTGCCGGAACCCGGTCGACAAGCCATCCGACACCTGGTTGAGCCGCGCCAACGATGAGAACGTTCAACGAGACGATGAGGCCCAGTGTGCCGTGACTGAGCGAGAAGCCATTGCGAATCTGGTCGAAGACAAGTCCGACCATGAAGCGACCGCCGGCGGTGACCGCCAAAACGAACGTCGCGCCAATAACGATGCTCCAGCGTCTCCATTCAGAAGCGCGCTGGGTTGAGGCCATCGCGTCCACCAGTGTGTCTCCCTTTGATCGTGCCTCATTCATCGTCACGAGGGACGACAAGTGATTCCTTCGGTCGTACGTCTCCGCGATTCAGCGCGCCCCGCTGATGTACGATCTCGGAGGACGATGAATCTCTCCGCGACTGCGAAGTATAGCGAAGCCTCCGTATGTTGACATGACAGTTACTCTCATCGCTCTGCCAAGCTCGCGTGCATTGATATACTTACAGGTCTTGGGTTGTCACCCCCCTTTTCGCCCCGAACAACGCGGAGATCGAGACGAGGAACTGGCGCCTGGGAGACAACCTGAACGCAATTCACACTGACCAGAAGGAGCACAGCGGGTGGCGTCGACACAATTGGAACGGGAAGTCCGTCGCCGACGGACATTCGCTATCATCTCTCACCCAGACGCCGGAAAGACGACCCTAACCGAGAAACTTCTGCTCTACGGTGGAGCCGTGAATCTTGCCGGTTCGGTGACGGCCCGTCGCCATCAGCGCCAGACCGCATCTGACTGGATGTCACTCGAGAAGGAACGTGGTATTTCAGTTTCTTCCACGGTTCTTCAGTTCGACTATCACGGCTACCGCATTAATCTACTCGACACTCCTGGTCACCAGGATTTCTCTGAGGATACCTATCGGACGTTGACCGCCGCCGACTGTGCCGTGATGGTGCTGGACGCAGCGCGCGGGATTGAGCCCCAAACACTGAAATTATTCGAAGTCTGTCGCTTGCGAAAAATCCCGATTTTCACCTTCATCAACAAACTCGATCGTCCAGCGCTCGATCCTCTTTCATTGCTGGACGAAATCGAGAAGACGCTTGGACTCGACGTCTGTCCGATGAACTGGCCGATCGGTGACGGTTCGGAGTTTCAAGGCGTCTATGATCGGACGGCCGAGAAGGTACACCGGTTTGATCGAACTGAGCACGGGACACGACGAGCGCCTGTGCAGATCGCTGGCATTGACGATTCGAAACTTGATGAGCTGATTGGTAGAGCGGCCGCTGCTCGACTTCGCGAATCGGTTGAACTGGTCGACGTAGCCGGCTTCGAGTTTGATCGCGATCGAGTGCTGTCTGGAGAGTTGACTCCGGTCTATTTCGGTAGCGCGCTGACCAATTTCGGCGTTCAGATGTTTCTTGACGCCTTCGTTGAGATTGCCCCTTCGCCGCTCCCCCGTGAAACATCCACCGGTCGGGTACGGGCCGAGGACGAATCCTTCTCGGGCTTCGTTTTCAAAGTCCAGGCAAACATGGATCCTCGCCATCGCGACCGTGTCGCCTTTCTCCGAGTTTGCTCGGGACGATTCGAGAAAGACATGCTGGTACGACACGTACGACTTGGACGCGACGTCCGTCTGAGCCGGCCGATGAAGCTGTTCGGTCAGGATCGAGAGGTTGTCGAAGAAGGGTACGCGGGCGACGTGATTGGTCTGATCAACCCCGGCACCTTCACGGTCGGGGATTCGGTAACTACCAGCGATCAGGGCGCGTTCGCTGCGATGCCTCGCTTCCAGCCGGAGCATTTCGCGCGATTGAGAAACGCTCACACCGATCGCTACAAACAGTTCCAGCGTGGTCTCGAGCAGATTGAAGAGGAGGGTGGTATTCAGCTCCTTTATCCGCTCGATTCAGGGAGCCGTGAACCGATCCTTGCCGCGGTTGGTGCGTTGCAGTTCGACGTAGTGCGTTATCGGCTGGAGAACGAGTACGGCGTCGAGACGGTTCTCGAGCCATTGGGGTACGAGCTCGTTCGTTGGGTGATTGGAGATGCCGAAGAGATCCGTGAGATGGGCGGTCGCCGTGGCCGATCTCGCGCCGAGGATCGAGACGGCAATGTGGTGATGCTTTTCCGCAATCAGTGGGATCTCGATTTCGCCATTCAGGATCACCCCGAAGTCACGTTTTCAGCCATCGGGGGCATACAAGCAGAACTAGAACGCGCCGGAGCCCGGTAACGTCTGAACCTTCCTGCAAAATCGATTGATGCTACGACCGGGAACAACGAACGCATTCCCCATGATGAATCGCCGATTCGGAGAGTCAGTCTGAGACAACGATATGTCGCGTCCGGTCGATTTTTGGCGGCGCGTTTCTAATCGAAGTCGGCGGGCATGCCGGGGTTGTGGTGCAGTTCAAGTAGACGGGCAATCTGGTTCGGCAGGATGCGAGTACGCGACAACGGTGGCGGATCGTTTGCATCGAAGAAGTCGATCGCGCTGGTCTCGAGGCTCGTTTTCGGCGATCCACCAAGGATTTCACAATCAAAGAACAGCTTATAAACGTGGAATGCCATCGGTGGATGATCGTGACGGTCGCGATCGTAGAGGGCAAGCAGTCGATTCACCTTCACGATGAAACCGGACTCTTCGAGCGTCTCACGGGCCACTGCCTCGCTCGGAGATTCGCCCGGGTCAGCCCACCCACCTGGTAGCGACCATGTTCCATCGTCGGCCCCTTGCACGAGCAGAACCGTGTCATCGCGAAACACCGCGGCCCGTACGTCTACTTTCGGCGTGGCGTGCCCAACCTGATCGACGAACAGCGACTCCAGACGTGATGCGACAAATTCGTCGCCAGCTGCCATCAATTGAGCCGCTATTACGCGAAGTTGTGCGTATCGCTCGACATCATACGGATCATGCGCATAGCTTAGCCCGGTCTGGGCAATCGTCTGGATCTCCCGCGCCCATCGCAATTGATTCGGTAGCAACACTCCTCCGATTGCCTCAAAGCATCGACGGTTGAATGAGGTTCATGAGTTCGGCAATCATGCTACGCGCGCGTAAATAAGAAACACCCGGGATTGGTACCCGGGTGTCGTTAAAACGCTTCTTATTGCCGTCATCACGCCGGTCGGCGCCAGCTATATTCCTGCTTCGTAGGATGACGATCAGGTTCTCGCTGCATTTCGATTTAGCTTTGAGAAACCTCTAGTTCTGAACCAGCACCGACACGTTGCGAATCCGGCGGAAATTCCAGCTCCAGCTCCGCTCCTTCCGTATCGAACCGGCGGCTTTTTGCCGCAACTCCGACACTATAGGGTCGGTATCGTTGCTGCGAGAACCACTTCTCGCTACTTACATAATAGCGCTTTGCGCCAGGTAAAGCAAGGTACTGATGATCTTTCCGAACACACACTATTGGGGTCCTGACTCTTTGCGAAGTTACGAAGCTCGCCTCAAACGCCGCCACTCGTCATCGTTTTGTTACGAGCGCGTCTCGTTGTTTTTGCTCGAAGTAATCGCTGTAGCCGCCCGGAAAATCGAGAATCTCCCCGTCGTCGAGTTCGAGGATTCGACCGCAGGTTCGATCCAGAAAATAGCGGTCGTGCGAGATCGTCAGCACGGTGCCGTCGAACTCATCCAGTGCCGTCTCGAGCACTTCGGCTGATTCAATGTCGAGATGATTGGTCGGCTCATCGAGAAGCAAGCAGTTCACGCCGCTCAGTGTCAAGTCGAGCAATTGAAGCTTGCTCTTTTCACCTCCGCTGAGGATCGAAATGGGACTGCGTGCTTGCCGGTAGTTAAACAGGAAGCGACCCAACACGGATACTACTTGTTCTTCACGGAGGGCGTGGCGCCGTCGAATGAATTCGATTGGGGTCATCTCCGGGTCGAGAGTCTCGTGTCCTTGGGCATAGTATCCGAGACGGATTGAAGGACCGACCCATGTCTCCCCGTCAGTCGGTTGCTCGATGCCGAGTAGGATTCGGAATAGGACCGATTTACCAGTGCCGTTTGGCCCGACGAGACCGACACGCTCGCCTCTCCGGATCGAAAAGCTCACATCAAGAAAGATCAGATCTTCGTCGAACTCCTTCGTCAGACGTCGTGCCTCGATGACCTTCTGTCCGCCGCGCTGCTGCGCTTGAAAGGCGAGAGCCATCTTGCGCCGCTCCAGCACCGGCCGCTCGACCTTGTCCATCCTGTCGATCTGACGCTGCTTGTTGCGGGCCTGTTTGATGTGCCGTTCGTCGACTACTGTTCGTGCCCATTGCTCAAAGCGTGCAATGGCTTCTTCCAGCCGCTTGATCTCCTTCTGTTGCGACACGAAGTCCTGCTGCTGTTTCAAGAGTGTGATCTCTCGCTGGGTGGCATAGCTGGAGTAATTTCCTTGATAGATGGTCAGTTGGCCGTCAGCCACTTCAACGATCTGCGATACCGTGTCGTCGAGAAGATAGCGATCATGAGAGATGAGTACGAAGGCGCCGGAGAAGCTCTTGAGCACCTGCTCCAGCAGTGCCTTTCCCGCGATGTCCAGGTGATTGTCGGGTTCGTCCAGCAATAGCAAGTCCGGCTTGGCGATCAGGCATCGAGCCAACCCAACCAGCTTCTTTTGCCCGCCACTCAGCTCCGCGACGGGCCTTGCGTGTAGTTCTGGTGGCAGTCCCAGGTTTTCAAGCAACGTCTCAGCGTCCGTTCGAAAGCGGCTTCCACCACCTTCATCGTACCGTTGCAGGAGTGCTGCCTGATGATCGAGCAGGTGGCCGAAAGCTTCGATGTCGCCACTTAGTTCTGGGTTCGCCAGGTCTGCCTCGACTCGTTCGAGTTCGGCCTCGATCTCTTGCAGATCGGATCGGCCGAGTAGTACTTCCTCGAGTGCGTTGTCGAGCCCCTCCCCGGAATACTCTTGGGGGAGATAGGCACAGATCGTCCCACGACGCAACATGCGTTCCCCACTTTGGGGTGTGTCAACACCCGCCAGCACCTTCAGCAGGCTCGATTTGCCGGCACCGTTCGGCCCAACCATGCCCACTTTCTCGCCGTCATTCAGACTGAGACTGACACCATTGAGGACGGACCGCGTGCCGAAGCTCAGTTCAATGGTCTCTAACCTGGTTAGCAGCACATTGACTCCATGTCTGCTCCTGTGAATATATCCAGTCAGGTTTGGGTCAGGTCGCCGCCGGCATCGTCACAGGAGCAACAAAAAACGCCGCCGGCCGCTTGTCTGGCCCACGACGTTCGGTTCCTTGCTCGACTTGTGTGACTACTCGGTAAAACGACTACGCTATGTTTCGTCTTTCCGGGGAAGCCCGCCGTCACACTGGATCAGTACCGAAAAATGGGCACAGTACGACATAGCAGGCCCCGATATGCCCGACTTTCGTCTCACGTTCACCCATTTTTGGCGATCTGCCGCCAGCATAGTCACAACGATCTCCGCACCGTGTGGAAACAAATACGCGAATCAACGACTAGCGCTGATCCCGTAGGCAAAATCCTAGCATGGCACGAGTTGGAGGGCAACTGTCCCCGAATTACAGCGACGATCCCGGCTCGCATTTTAGAAGGGAGGCGTACTACTCGCCGTGCGTCAACCTGTCGTTTGGCCGCGGAACACGCATTGGTATACCGTCGCGCGGCAAACGAGCTGATATCGGTTATGCTGGGGAATACTGGAAATGTTATTGCAGACCGTCTCCGATAGTTTCACAAGGGGGTTCGATGGGTTTTCCGCTACGCATTGGCATTGGCACTGGGAACCGGCTGTCGTTTCCCGAACTCGCAAGGCAATGGCAATATATTGAGGATCTGGGTTTAGACTCGGCCTGGCTGGTCGATCATTTCATGGCAGGGAATGACGAATCGACACCCTACTTCGAGGCCTGGTCGCTCATCGCTTCTCTGGGTGTGCTGACAAACCGTATCCGTTTCGGCATTCTGGTCAGCGGCAACACCTACCGGAATCCCGGGCTGCTGGCCAAGGAAGCAGTGACCATCGATCACGCCAGCAACGGGCGCGTTGAGATCGGCATTGGTGCGGGCTGGATGGAGCGGGAACATCGCGCATATTCTTACGAATATCCGTCAGACGGCACCCGTGTCGACATGCTTGAAGAGGCTCTGCAGATCATCACGAGCCTGATGACTGAGGAACGAACCACCTTCAACGGCAACTACTATCGGTTCGACGATGCGCCGTTCGAGCCCAAACCTCTGCAGCAGCCGCATATTCCGATCATAATCGGCGCGTTCAAGCCAAGAATGATCTCGCTAGCCGCGCGCTACGCCGATACATGGAACACGCGCGGGACACCGGAGGTTGTTGCGCCGATGGCAGACATGTTCCGGAAAGCGCTCGTGGAGGCCGGACGAAACCCGGATGAAGTTCGTATGTCGGTTTACACGTGGCAACACCCATTCGAGTCAGAGCAACAGTTTCGCGATACCGTGCGCGATTACGTGGAGCTCGGATTCAGCGAACTGGTGTTCCCGATGCCACCTGAGGACTCCCGCTCGGTTATGGAGCATTGCGCGCGTAACGTATTGCCTGAGCTTCGCCGGATGGGCTAGCGTTGATATGCTCAGGCCGCCTGTGGAATAAATCAATGCACTACGTGTTAACTGGATCTAATGACCCCTCGAGAGAGACGGTCTGTCTGGTTTCCGTTGCTACTTGAAACTTGGAGATTGTTGTGCTAGCAGCTGAACGATATGAGCAAGCACTCACTATTGATGATTACTTAGCGCAAATGACGCTGAACCACGATCAGTGCGTCGACAACATCGAACGAACCGTGACCACCGAAAAGGACCGCGAGATTTTTGGCGCGCATCCATTGCGGGTCCTCGTCCTCACGGAAGAATGGTGCATCGACTCGACACAGTTCGTGCCAGTCGTAACTCGTCTCTCTCGTGAACTACCGGATATGCAGATTCGCGTGCTCAAGCGAGACGAGAACAAGGATCTGGCGGCCAACTACGTGCGCAAGGATGGCTATCAAGCGATACCGGTTTTCATCTTCTTCGACGAGAACATGCGTGAGATTGGATTCCTGATTGAGCGTCCGGAGAAGGTCACCGATGAGATGATGGCTGAAACGCGAAAGTTCCAGCAGGAGCACCCCGACCTTCCGGGTATCACACGGACATTCGATCATATGCCGGAGGAGACCCGGGCGGCCGTCAAGGCGCACTCACAAGAATGGCGACGCGGTCATCAGGATCGATTTGCTCGCTACTTCCTCGATGAGACAGCCGAGATCGTTCAGCACGCGTTCCAGGAGCAGGCTGTCTAACGATATTTGGGCTGCACCCAGTCGCGGCCGAGTTTGACACGTCAACCAGGCGCTCGTACGATCAGTATGGGCGCCTTTCCTATTGCAGATGGCTCCTCAGTCATTACGTCAGGCAGGCCATCCAGGGCCCGGCAACGTTCAGATTTGACATTTGATCTACCAGTGAGGATCGTCGAATGGTTAAGGAGTCCCAACCAGGAATCCGAGAGACGACCTACAAGCAGCCTGCCAGCCGCGAACCAACACCTGCGACGGAGGTTGACCGCACGTCTGTGCAAAATGTGGAGGCAGAGACCGTTATTCTCACACGCGGCAACGCGCAGAGCATCCATGCAGAGCGGGTCAGTATGGAGCGGGCGGCTGCGAGATCGATTGATGCGAAGAGTCTGCAGATGGAGCAGAGCGCGGCTGCCCGCGTCAACAGTGAGCGAGCTGTTCTTCAGTCATCGTCTGCCAGCCAGATCTCGGCTCAAGATCTCCGTATGGTACGCAGTCAGGCCGGGGTAGTCGTTGCGCACAACGCCCACTTCGAGGGATCTCGTGTCTTCATGTTCGCGGGCCAATCCGAAGGGGATGTGACTACCGTTCTGTCGATCCCGACAGCGGCTGCTTTGGGTGCGGCATTTGGGGTTGGAGTAACGATCGTCCTGGCGCTACTGCGGATCGCGTTTCGGAGAGGATAACGTTCATGCGTCTCCTTGGAAGCCTGGCGTTTTTCGCGATCGGTGCGATTGCCGGTGCTGCAGCCGGGGCTCTAGTCGCCTCCATGCTCACTCCGCAAAGCGGTGAGGAGCTAAAGCTGAGCATTCGCGAGCGAATCGACAACGGTCGAAAAGCACGTGACCGCGTTGAGGCAGAGCAAGCCGAGGTCATGAAGCAGCGATTTCGCAACAAAGTTGGCGATCCAGACGCCTTCGCGAAGCGCTAAATGGTGGTGACTCACTGATCTTCTTATCGTTCGGTTTGAGCTCGGGAGCCTGATGCTCGTCGACCTGCCACACGCTCTACGCGACTCCATCCAGCGTCTCACCCGGGGCTATTCAGCCCAGGAACTGAGCCGGTCGGCGACCGATCTATCGGCCAGATACCGAGAGGATCGTCCAACCGGTGCGCCGATCGCCCGATCGCCCGAGGATGTCGCGGCCTACGGTGTGTACCGTTTTCCAGCCACGTATGCCGCAATCGTGGCGGTGCTGCGAGCGCTTCGGGAGCAGCGTCAGGATTGGCACCCGACGACGCTGCTCGATCTCGGTGCGGGACTTGGTGCTGGGCTCTGGGCGGCAACCGAAGTCTGGCCGGATATCGAGCAACTGACCGCCATCGACGCGCAGCCAGCCATGATCTCGATGGGCCGTGACATGTGCCGCACCGGGACACATGGAGCGTTGCGATCAGCCAGATGGTTTCAGATGGATCTGAACGACGCGAAGTTGCCTGGACAGCACGACGTCGTTCTCATTGGCTACGTCCTGGCGGAACTGGCAGAAACCAACGTCAAACTGATTCTCGAACGAGCCTGGCAGGCCGCCGGTCAGGCGCTCGTGATTGTCGAGCCAGGGACGCCGGCCGGATACCGGCGCATTCAACGGGCGGGAGACCATCTCAGATCATTAGGCGCCTTCTCGCTCGCTCCCTGCCCACATGATCCGCCGTGTCAAGTAACCGACGACGATTGGATTCACTTTTCCGTCCGTTTGCCTCGCAGCAGGATTCATCGCTCTGCCAAAGGCGCTGAGCTTGGCTACGAGGACGAGAAGTACGCTTACGTCGTAATGGCCCGGGAGCCGGTCGCGCACAGCTACTCGCGGATCCTCCGGCACCCACAGATTCGCAAAGGGCACATTTACCTGGAGCTCTGCACGTCCGAAGGCGTCAAAACCATTGTCGTCTCGAAGCGCGACCGGGAACGCTTCAACCGTGCCCGAAAAGCTGCCTGGGGCGACATCTTCGAGTTACCTACTGACGACGACCAAGACGTGTCGTCCAGATGATCAGGTTCGTCGCATATGAGGCGGCAGAGAATCACGGGTGCGGAGCGCGAGATGGGTGACGGCCCGCAGGGCTCGGTGCGTGGACCCTTTAGACGAGGAAGGGCGGAGTCGATTGTCCAGACTCCGCCCGTAGCGCTCAGGAATTGCTGCGAGAAGCCTCAGCTGCCGCGCAGAATTGACCAGGTAGACGGCATCTCGCCGACGGGTACCTCAATCAACGTCGGGTGATTCTCCTTCAACGCGGTCCGTAGCGCACCACGCAGTTCTTCCGGTCCACGCGCTCGAATCCCCGCCATGCCGAAGGAATCGGCCAGTTTCACGAAATCTGGATTCAGCAGGTCTGAGCCGATAGTTCTGCCGTTGAATCGATCTTTCTGGATACGGCGCACATTGCCGAACGCGCCATCGTTGAAGACGATCAGTACCGCGTTGATCTTGTGACGCATCGCCGTCGAGAGTTCCTGGATGTTGTAAAGAAAGCCACCGTCACCGCTTACCGCCACGACTCGTTTGTCGGGATTGCCAACCTGTGCGCCGAGCGCGGTCGCAATCTCGAATCCGAGCGTGCCCTGGTATCCGGCGCCGATGAACGTGTTCGGCTTGTAGACGGGGAATCCGAGATTGCTCCAGTAGCCGACCTGCGTCATTCCGCTGATCAGGATGTCATCTTCAGCCATCTCTTCTCTGATCGTCATACCGTACGACGCTTGTGGCTGGACCTCGAATACGATGTCGTTGGCCCGCTCCTTGATTTCGCTGAGTTCCTCTTCGCGCGACTCGCGTTTCCGATTGTGCTTTGCGACTCGATCGACCATTGCCTTCAAACCGAGATTCGCGTCACCGACGATGCCGATGTTTGGCTTGCGGTTACGGCCGACCTCTGTCGGGTCAATATCAAGCTGTATGAGTGTCTGCTCGTCAGTCGGACCCCATGGAGACGTTGCCGGCTGTAGGAATCTCGTGCCGACGGCGAAGATGACGTCGGACTTGGGAGTGAGTTGACGTCCACCAACGACCGTCTGCGCCAGGTAGCTGTGATCTGAGATGGCTCCTTTGCCTTCGGAGGTCATGACCACCGGTGCTTGCAGCATCTCCGCCAGTTCGCGAAGCGCTTCCGAAGCCTGCCCGAGCATGATGCCGCCACCGGCAAAGATGATCGGATTCTTGGCTTCACCGAGTGCCTTCGCCGCTTGCTCGATCAGGTCCATGTCCGGCTCGGCCATCTCGACCGGAGCCGGATCGAGCAGCGTCACTTCGGCGGTCGCCTGAAGCACGTCGGGCGGAATCTCGATCTCGACCGGTCGTGGCCGCCCTGTACGGAGCTGACGGAACGCTTCCTGAACGATGCCTGGAACATCGGTGGGACTCATTGCACAGGCGGCCCACTTCGTCACTGATTCGACCATCTGGATCTGATTCGGGACCTCATGGAGCATGCCGCGGCCTGAGTTGATCTGACCAGATTCGATCTGACCGGCAATACAAAGGACCGGAGACGAGCAGGCGTACGCTGTCGATAGCCCTGCCATTGCATTCATCAATCCCGGGCCAGGAACCATCAAGCAGGCGCCGATCTTCCCGGTCGAGCGAGCATATCCGTCTGCCATATAGGATGTCGCCTGCTCATGTCGAGTGTGATAGAGGTGAATAGAATCCTGTGCGTCATAAAGCGCGTCGAACGCCCAGTCGAGCTGAACTCCTGGAAGCCCGAAAATTACCTCGAGGCCATGTCGTTTCAATGATTCGACGAGGGCCTGTCCCCCGGTCATTTTAGCCATAAACGTCTCCCTTTATGCCAATACCGCACGCCAGCGCAGAACCGGTAAACCGGTTTGCTCGGGTGTTTGATCTCGTTACTCGTGATCAGTGCTCAACATCGGATCGGCCGGGTGCGGGGCCCCCTCACGAGCCTCGCTGCTCGGAGAGACCGTGAAATCGTTCGGTCCCAGCCATCTAAATTGAGAACTCAACGTACCATTATTCCGGCGCGCCTTGATCGTCGTTGATCCTGCTCACCAGAAAGCGTCTCAGCGGGCTTCGCCATTCGTTGCTGAGGCCGGATTGGCCTCATGGCGTCGACGAAACGAAGCGTCATAAGCCACGACACGCGCAATTGCCTGTTCCGGCCCGCGAGCCACTGGCCTCGTAATCATCGCACAACTCCACGGTCCGTCAATTGACGGTGTGGCAGACATTGCTGCTTTTCGAGACGTG
Organism: uncultured Chloroflexia bacterium; assembly: GCA_963785465.1. Classification (GTDB taxonomy): domain Bacteria; phylum Chloroflexota; class Chloroflexia; order Thermomicrobiales; family Thermomicrobiaceae; genus CALAGB01. Next base: position 222,104 of record CAWAVM010000009.1, read on the forward strand.
ACAGAATCTCAGAATGTTCGTTTCCCGCTACTTGCTGAGTGCTTTGAGGTTGGCGGCGATTGCCTTGTAGTCAGCACTTGAACGCATCAGCACTCTCTCGTTGCCGTCTTTGTCGATGATGAAGATGGCGTCGGTGTGGGCCGGAGGTGCCGCGGAAGGGCTCGCCTCCGGCGTCGCTACTGACCCGGGGATCGGCGTGGCGTCTTCCAAGATCATCCCGCTGGCGTCGATATAGTAGTCCTTCCAGATCTTGGCAAGGGTGGTGGGTGCGCCGGTCATCGCGTGCCAGTTGACCGTATCGGCGAGGGAATGCTTCTCTGAAAACGCCTGCAGCGCTGCGGGGGTGTCTCGAGCCGGATCGACGGTGACCGCCAGCAGGGCCACGTTCTGCTGCTCGCTGGGCGACAGTTCTTGATAGGCAGCGTGCAACTTCTCCGCAATCAACGGGCAGATGTCAGTGCAGTTGGTGTAGATGAAGGTAAGTGCGATCGCTTTGCCATGCAATGAGCTCAAAGTCACGGTCTGACCTCGCTGGTCGGTCAGTGTGAAATCGGGTGCGGGTCGTTTGTCGAGCGAGGTTCCAGTGAGTTTGGTCGTCGAGCCGCCGCATGCAGTTAATGTCAAGAGAAGACTGAAGGCTACGGGAGCAGCGACAAATAGACTTAACCGTGTCATTCTGGGGTGTTTCCATTTCATTGCGGGGCCACCGTTCACGCATCGGCATGAGGATTTCAGCCAGAATCCTTCGCAATGCTACCACCTCGAATTCGCATCAAAAGTCGGGAGAATCTAGATGAACGGGTGAGGAACACGCCGCTTTTACGCAAATGAGCCTAGGGCATAAATCTTGCAGTGGGACGAAAGAGTTAGCCTGAAGCGACCAACAGCACAGAGCCTGTTCGTCGTGAAACCCGAGCAGAACGTTGCGACACCCGGGCCGACGAGATACATCTCGGGGAAGAGTCCGATTTTGGACAGGGAGATGTGCGTCCTCCGAGATCAGAGTAAGGGGCACCTACCGTGACCGTTCATCCACGAGAAAGTCAACCGCAAGGTAGGTGGGCTGGACTCGTGAAGCATAGTGCGCCAGGGGAGGTGGTGGTGTCGCGCGGTATCCTCTATGGCGGGGGAAGCGCGATCGACTACTACACATCGCAGCCATCTCCGTCTCAATGGATCGCCTTGAGCGTAGTCCCGTTGCTCCCGGCGTTTGACAGTGGCGATGTTACGCGTTGCGTCCTTGTCGGTGTCGGTAAAACGGAGGACGTGGCTATTGACTCGTTACGACTGCGGCTGAACGAGTTCTTCGTAACCCACGGCGCTTCGTTGGTGTTGACAGATTTCGCCAGTTGGGCATCCCGACCGAGCGACTGGTTCGGCTAGAAAACGTATCAACCTTCATCGATAATCCGGGAACGGAATGGTTTAGAGATGGCCGGCGGGACAACCGGTCATCTCTGATTTTTCGCTTTGCTTTCGTTCGCCTGGTGCATGAACCATGAATGAACCCCCCATCTGCCAACCGGCATGACCGTGAACTATAATGTTTCTTTGCAAGCGAAAGGTGCCCGAAATAGTGAAGTAGGCCGACCTTTTGGCTGAGAGCCTTATGCTCGCACAATGAACGAGATGTCTGCCGTGTTTACAGCGCTGGCTTGGTGGATCGCGCTGGTTATAGCAGGTAGACGACGCGATCTGACGGAGGAGAATCATGCTGGAGACCGAGTACACCGAAGTGGAGATGCGCTGCGTCAATTGTAGTGCCATCTGGAATCCACCGGTTGCCCGGCAGGTTAATGTCAAGACGCATCCGGACGCACGACTTGGAATCTTGCTCGGTTCGATGCATCGAACGCGCTGTCCGGTCTGTAAGAAGCCCCGAGATATTGAGTTCATCTTTGACTACTACGATCCGGACCGGAATTTGATCATCCAGATTCGCCCGCAATGGGAATTCGAAGCTGGTGGTGGTGAAGATTGGTACTGGACTCAGTACGAGAACCTGGTAAAGAAGTACGCCGAGAACGATGTGCGGGTCGACGTCGTATTCGGCTTTGAAGAGATGATTGAAAAGTATCTGGGTGGGCAAGAAGCCGTTGCTGCGGCTCGCGAGGAGTGGAAGGCGAGAGCTACCCGAGAAGCCGAAGAACGAGCGGCCCAATCTGCACCAACCGATTCGGCTGGTTGAACCTCAAGACTCAATGAACTAGGATCACGAAAGTAGCCGGCCATTTGAGATCATGTCAGAGAGACGGAGAACGGTATGGGTAGACAGCTACCGGCGGTTCCAGTGCAAGTCGACCTCGAACCGGACCGACGGTCAGCGGTCTCGCGTCGCGGAAGCTCCCGTCATTGGCTGCGATCACCGATCGGCGACGCGCTGGTCGAACTTTTGCCCGATCTGCTGCGCTTGACGAGACGAAGCCTTCGTTCCTCCAATGGTGTTTCCGAGGGTCTCCCCCCGGCTGGTGCCAATGGCATGGCGATGCAAGAGGTTGAGATCGAGGTCACTTCTCCGCTGGTGCGGAGGATCGTGGTGCGTTCGACGAATTCGTGGTCCCTTTCGCCAGAGGTAGCACTTGCCGGAAAGCGGCGACTCGGCGGGCGGATTGGAATTGGCGCCATAAGTGTCGCAAGCGTGTTCTTGCTTGGCGCAGCGGCAGCCCGCCGTGTCTCCTACTCGCTCTCTGGACGGCCGCGTGACAACACGTAGCCGTTCCGGCGAACTATTCTTCCTTCTCGGGTTCTGCGCCTTCATCGACACCTGCCGGGAAGTCGCCGGTCTGCTCTGCGGCCAGTTCTTCCGCTTGCTCGGCCACCGACGCGCGCTGTGGTGCTGACAATCGAACGACCATCTCTTCACCAGGGGTTAGCATTTCGACGCCCTCGGGAAGTTTCATGTCGGCGACCGTGAGCATGTCGTCAATCGCTTTCAGCTGGGAGAGATCGATCTCCATATGCTGCGGGATTGCAGCCGGAAGGCCGCGAACCTGCACATCTGTGCGGCCATGATTCAGCACGCCACCTGAGTTCTCGGCTGGACGCCCGATCTGCGTGATCGGCACCGTTACCTCGATGATCTTTAGCAAGTTTGGCGCGTAAAACTCGGCGTGAAGGATCGTGTTCCGCACTCGATCTCGCTGGACACCGCGAATGAAGACAGTATGCGTGTCCTTTCCGACCGAAAGCTCGATCAGCGACGTTGCCCCGGTTGTCTGATAGATCCGGTCAAACTCGCGCATCCCCATGCTGATTTTCTGTGGCTCGGCGATTGCCGGTCCGTAGATAATTCCGGGCAGGACGCCGTCGCGCCGCAATCGTTTGACTTCCTTGCCTGTGGTCAAGCGCGGCTCGGCTGTCATTTTCTCGTAGTCGGGCATACGTTCCTTACCTTGACGCTAAGCGGGGCTCGCACAATCAATCCTGCACCTATCGCATATTCAGCGCCAGAGTGTCACGCTCGATGAGCGTTTTCAGGACTCTGGCGAGTTCCCGCGAGAATGGCAATTCGTCGTCCCGAACTGCTCCAACGGCTATTATCGCACGTCACGTGCGATCCTGTCTGAGATCGATTGCGCAAGTCGCGCCCATTGTCTGTTCCGAGTGAAGCATTGCGCATTGTGCTATGGATCTTATTGGGCCTATACTTGCCGCGTGGGAAATGGGGCAAATTTGGTTTCGCTCCGCTCCGGCGTCAGCTCGTGAGCTGTGGTCGGGGGAAGTGTTGGTGGCACTTCGGGCCGTCACCGGACCAGTTGGCTCGGAGAGCGTAAGGGGATGAATCTGCCAATGATTTCATCGGTCGTGAGTAACGGGGCGTCTGGGGTAGCGAAAGCTGACGGCTTCGTTGATCTTATTCGCCGCGCATTCGTGGAATTCCATCCGGGTGTCGAGACACTTGCCGAGCGCTGGCCTCAATTAACGCTTCAGCAGCTTCGAGTGATGCACATCCTCTATTGCGACGGTCCAACACGCGTATCAACGCTTGCTCAACGGCTTCAAGTGTCGACGCCTACGGTTACCGGCATCCTCGATAGACTGGTTCATCGAGGAATGACTGCTCGTGACGATGATCCGAGCGATCGTCGCGTGGTACTCAACCTGCTCACCCCGGATGGTGTCAAGGTCATCGACGAGCTTCATCCGGTCAATGCCGATCACCTCAACGATCTTGTTGGGCGCCTAAATACATCAGAGCGACAGCTTATTGCTGAAGGTTTGAACTTGCTTCTCTCGGCATCATCTCGCGCCGATTGATTCGAGTCGAGTTAACTCTTCGGACGGTGCGACCCGCTGAACACGGCAGGTCGGTGGTTGTCGTTATGCCGCAAATTCTTTCCGAGATCGACTTCTACCCACGCATCATGGAATTTGTGCGCTTCATCCTGCTGGTCGCGCGCCAAGCGCGCCAATTGAACAATTGTACGACGTGCTTGACAACCTAATGTTTGTTCGGTAGAGTTCCCAAACGAAAGGTAGGTTGGCCGCATGGCGGTTGAGGAGAGTAGCGCGGCCCGCGAGCGGGTATTGCATGTGGCGGAACGGCTCTTTAGTGAACGAGGATACTCATCCGTCACACTGCGTGATATCGCCAGTGAACTCGGAATTCGCCAGGCCTCGCTCTATCATCATGTCCCAGGTGGGAAAGAGCAGTTGTTTGTCGAGGTGACCGAGCGAAGTCTGGAGCGCGCCAGAGTCGAATTGGAAGACGTTATTCGGGAGAACGGGAGTAACCTGCGCGATCAGTTGGTGAGCGCTGCGTCGTTCTTGCTGTCACAACCGCCATTCGATCTCGCCCGCATGATTCGATCCGATATGCCGGCAATCTCCGAAGTTCATGCTCGCCGCCTGACCCAGATCGCTCTTCGTTCGTTAGTGGTGCCGATTGAGGTGGCGTTCGCCGCGGCGCGAGAACGCGGAGAACACCACATGGAGTACGAACGCCTGCTGGCCGGATCGTTCCTGGCCATCATCGAGACGGTGCAGGTGTCGCAGCGCTTCAGCCCTCTCCCTGGCGACGAGATGGCGAACATGATGATCGACGTGTTGATTGATGGCCTTCGCCCACGTGACTCTCGTGATACGGCATGATTCGGCTCCGACCGAGAATTTGAGATAGGAATCGTTCCAATGTCGACGAAGCTGAAATCCGCAAACAGAAGCGTGAATTCTTTGACGCTCGCGCCATCTGATTCAAGGTTCGTTCCACGTGTTGGTTCGAGAGAATCCATTGATGAGTTGATGGCGACGCATGCTCGTACGTTTAGCTTCGCGGCTCGGTTCTTACCTGAAGAGAAACGGGCAGCCACGACCGTCTTCTACGCATTCTGTCGCGAAGTCGACGACCTCGTTGACGAGCCGATGCCTGGAAAGACCGAGCACGCCGTCCGGCAGGAATTCGATGCCTGGCGCGTCTGGCTGACCGGCTCGCGCACCTCAGCGGGTCCTCGCGAGCCTCTCGCTCGCGAACTTTCGCGAGTGATTGATCAGTACGTGATTCCGATCGGTCACCTGCTCGATCTGCTCGATGGTCTTGAGGCGGACCTCGAACCAGTGGCATTTGAGGAGGAGAGTGAGCTACGACAATACTGCTATCACGTCGCATCAACCGTTGGTCTGGGAATGGCGCATATTCTTGGGGCGACATCGGATTCGGCTTTAGAAGCGGCGGCTGACCTCGGTGCCGCCATGCAATTAACCAACATTCTTCGGGACGTCGGAGAAGATCTTTCTCTTGGCCGAATTTACCTACCGAAAAGCAGTTTGGTTCAGTTCGATCTCACACATGAATCGCTGCAGGAGCTTTGGAAATCTGGCGACGGTCCTGACGAACGCTTTCGGGCCCTGATGAGGGCAGAGATCGCCCGAGCTCACGATCTTTTTCAGCGGAGTATGCCAGGTATCTGGCTGCTTCCATCAGACAGCCGCCTACCGATCTTGCTGGCGACACGCCTCTATCGGCGAATCTTGACGGTCATTGAACGCCGTGACTACGACACCCTGCGTCGTCGCGCATCGACGTCGCGGATCGGAAAATTGGAGGAGGCGGCGATTACGTTGGTGGTTGATCGTCTGTGGCGTAGAGGTGAGCACGCAGCTCGTCCGCGTCCGGTCGCTCCGTTCCCTTCGTTTCGCCAGTCGTGATGTTCAATCAGCGATCTGAAATGAAAAATTACCTGACACTGTCGCTCGCAACGGCGCAAGCTGTGCTTGGTAGTCGCGTTCTGTGGCGTCTGCTGGGCACCGGTCTCCACACCACCACGGTACCGATGAGTTCCACTGGCTCGTCCGGCGAGTCAATCGCGATTATCGTCCCGGTGCTGAACGAGCTACTCCGTCTTGAGCCGTGCCTCGAAGGTCTGCTGGCGCAGGGACCTGACGTGACGCAAATTCTGGTCGTCGATGGCGGATCCGAGGATGGGACGCAGGATTTGGTCCGATCCTTCGCAACACGTGATCCGCGAATACAGCTTGTCGATGCGTCTCCGGTTCCCGGCGATTGGAATGGCAAGTCATGGGGGTTGCAGCGCGGTCTTGATCAGGTCGATGAGTCCACTGACTGGATCCTTACGATCGATGCCGACGTTCGTCCTCGGGCTCGGCTCGTGGAGTCTTTGATCGACTTCGCTAACGTTCGCGAACTCCGTGTGTTGAGCGTCGCGACCAGGCAACAAATTGAGACGCTGAGCGAAGGTCTGGTCCACCCCGCTCTGCTCACGACATTGGTCTACCGCTTTGGAATTCCTGGAGGTGTATCCCGACGTCCAGCAGACGTCCAGGCAAATGGCCAGTGCTTCCTCATCCACCGCGACCTTCTGTCAGAGGTCGGTGAATTCCGGTCGGTAAAATCCTCCGTCTGTGAGGATGTGACGTTGGCACGGGAGATCGCGGCGGCGGGGCATCCAATCGGCTTCTTTGAAACCGACGATTTGGTCTCGGTGCGCATGTACCCGGACGGTTGGACGACCCTGCGAGAGTGGCCGCGATCCCTGCCGATGCGCGATCGATTTTTCGGTTGGGCCGGTCTACTTGGGCTCGTTGAAGTGGTGCTGATTCAGTCCGCGCCGATACCCTTGCTCGCTATTTCCCGGCTGAGTCGAGTGCCCCGTTGGTTCACGATGCTTGAGACCGTCTTTGTGGTGACCAGACTTGGCGTTCTGTTTGGTACGAGCCGCGCTTATCAACGAGTTCCCTGGACCTACTGGATATCCCCACTATTCGATTTGCCGGCGTCAATACTCCTCGTGGCAAACACCTTCCGTCGCCGCTACGTCTGGCGGGGCCGGGCTCTCTCCCGCGGAGGCACTTCATGACAACGACCCGTTCGCTCTTCTTGGGGCATTTGATCGCTCTGGTCTTTGGACTTGGCGGTCTGCTGATTGCCTTACCGCACCCTGAACTCTGGGCTGGCAGCAAGTTCGCTGCCCAGGTTTTCAGCTTCGGCATGACCTATGCTGGATCGCTCCATATCATCCTTGGCGCTGCGACGATGTTCGCGTTCGGACTCTTCTTTATCGGCCGTCGGCGGACTCTGATCTTCTTCGTTGCCACGGTTACCTTCTCGCTCTCGGCCGAGTTGATTGGCACCGGAACCGGCTGGCCGTTCGGCAATTACGCCTATAACGACGGGCTGGGGCTCAAGATCTTGGGTCGTGTACCGTTTACCATTCCGCTTTCCTGGTTCTTGGTCGGGTTCTCGGCCTTTCTACTGGGGAGCGTGCTGGCCGCGACCCGTTTCAAGCGCCATCATGCGTTCTGGTCGGTTGCCATCGGCGCCTACCTGCTAACGGTCTGGGATCTTGTGCTGGATCCGGCTATGGCGCATCCATCCATGCCGATTCGTTTTTGGACCTGGTTTGAGACAGGCCCTTATTTCGGCATGCCGGTGCAGAATTTTGTCGGCTGGACCATCACCGGGATTCTTTTTATGACTGTCAGTCGCCTGCTTTGGCGAAGGGATGTGGGAGTCACCGAATTCCCCGCGTGGGTCCCGGTCGGAATCTACCTCGCCAACATGGCTTTCGCGATGGCGCTGAGTCTGAGCGTCGGGTTGTGGGAGCCAACCGTGGCGGCCATTGTCTTCGGCTGTGTCCCGGCTCTTCTCGCCTGGAGATCGCAGTGGTCGCTCGGGCTGTCGGTTGCGAACTCAGCGGACCGTCCAGCGGCAGAACCTCGAACGGTGTCTCATTCAGTCATGCACGCAGGCGCCCGTCTCCTCACCTCACAGCGGCTCGACATCGTGGTAACAGGCGAATCAAATCTGCCGGTTACTGGTCCAGTGATGATCGTGAGTCGTCATTATCACCACCTGTACGACGGCGCCGCTCTGCTCAGCCGGTCACGACGTCATCTACACGTTCTGGTCGGGTTGGATTGGATTCAGAGTCGTTTGCTGCGTCACGCGATGGAGTCACTTTGCCGGCTGGCTGAATGGCCGGTTGTACTGCGGGGTGACGCCTCGGTTCGTCGCCCGAATACATCTGCTTTCCAGTCCGGTGAGCGTCGTCATTATCTTCGTCGGGCAATCAATGAGTCAGTCGATCTTCTGCGCTCGGGCAAGGCGGTAGTCGTCTTTCCAGAGGGGTATCCGACCGTCGACCCTACCTTCTCGATGAAACAAGGCCCTGACGACTTCCTTCCATTTCGATCTGGTTTTCTGCGCTTGGTCGAACGCGCGCAGCGCGATGGATGCCTCGTGCCGATCATCCCGGTCGGCCTTGCATACGAGACCAGCGCCAAAATGCGTTTGACGATGCGGTTTGGTTCCCCGATTTACGTTCGTCACGGTATCGAACGAGATCGAGTCCTAAGAGAGATCGAGCAGTCCGTGCGAGCACTCTCGGTGCCGTCAGTTGAGTTCGAAACATCTCACGTTCAGAAGGCGGTTCAACTTTGAGCAATTTCCACACCGTTCGCCCTCTCGGTTTCACTGGTTCGCCGGACGATTCAAAATTGGATGGTGTCGTCGTCATCGGTGCGGGGTTCGGCGGCCTTGCTAGCGCCATCCGGCTTCAGGCAGCGGGTCACGAGGTCACCCTTGTCGAAGCACGAGAGCGAGTCGGGGGTCGAGCCTATCAGTTGCAAGATGCCGGATTCACCTTTGACATGGGGCCCACGCTGGTTACGGCACCGAACTTACTCGAGAGTATCTGGTCGGCTGCCGGACGCAGGCTGGAGGACGACGTTGAGTTGGTGCCTCTGTCACCGGCGTATCGCATCTACTTTTCCGACGGTCGCTACTTCGACTATGGTGGCGGTGTCGAGCACGATGAAACCGAAGTAGCCAGGTTCGAACCACGCGATGTTCAGGGGTTGCGAGATTTCCTCCAGGCCACCGAACAGATTCATCGACGTGCGTTCGACGATCTTGCTGGAAAACCGTTTGATAAGTTCTCTACGTTTCTGGGTGCGGTTCCTGCTCTGGCGCGACTCCGCGCTGATCGCAGTGTCTACAATTACGTCTCACGATTCTTCCGCGACCCGAGCTTGCGCATGGTCTTTTCGTTTCATCCGCTCTTTATCGGTGGTAATCCCCTTCGCGCCAGCTCGATCTACAGCATCGTGCCCTATCTCGAGCGCCAGCACGGGGTTCATTTCGCCATGGGCGGGATGTACAGCGTCGTGCAAGCGATGGAGAGTCTCTTCCGCGACATCGGTGGGCGGGTCGTCTTGAACGATCCTGTCGACGAGATACTGATGAACGGCGGGAATGTTGCCGGAGTGAAGACGCGCAATGGTGGCGAACATCTTGGCGCGGCGGTCGTCGCCAACAGCGACGTGATGAACACGCAGTTGGAACTCCTTCCACCTCGCTATCAAGGTCGTGGCATGAAGCGACGCCTGAACCGCTATCGTCATTCGATGAGCTGCTACCTGTTGTATCTTGGTTTAGATCGTCAGTACCCCCAACTGCGACATCACACGATCATCATGCCGAAGGACTATCAAAAGCTACTCCATCAACTCTTTGATGAGGGTGGAATGCCCTCTGATCTGGCCTTTTACCTGCACGCTCCGTCGAAGACCGATCCGAGCATGGCGCCTGACAGGAGGCGAGAGCCTGTACGTGTTGGTTCCGGTGCCGCATCTTGGCCACGGCATCGACTGGGAGCAGGAGGCGGATGCTTTCCGTGACCGGATCATTCAGACGCTCGAGCACGAGTTCGGGCTGGAGGGTCTTGAAGCCAGCATTGTGACGGAGCACCGCTTCACGCCACGTGATTTTCAGGAGGATCTCGGCAGTTGGCTCGGTTCAGCTTTCTCTGTCGAGCCGACGCTCTTCCAATCCGCCTACTTTCGACAGCATAACCGGTCAGACGATATCGGAGGTCTCTATTTCGTTGGAGCCGGCACACACCCCGGCGCTGGTATACCCGGCGTTCTCCTCTCCGCGGAAATCACCAGTCATCTGGTCAACGAGGAGCATCCGCCAACAAGCGCGAACGCGTCGTCCCAGTTGATCAACGATCTCCAGGGAGAGAGCCCGGACAGGACTCGAACGACAGGCGCTCGGATCTGACGATGGTGGTGGCATCGACAACACGACCTCCCGGTGATCGACCGTTCACCGGGACCGGTATTTGGACACTATTTGGTTGGAGCGGGCGAAATCGCGTGCTCGGGCTACAGGTGTGACTCCACCAGCACGAACTCGTTTCCGTCAGTGTCCTTAAACGTCGCCATCTTCATGCCCCAGGGTTGCACTTCTGGTGGCTGCGAGAACTCCACATTCTTGCTTAGAAGCTCCTGATACGTTGCATCCATGTCGTCGCAATCGAACACGATGTTGGCGAACGTGCCGATGCGGTCTTCGAAGCCGGGCGGAGTGTACAGAACGAGGACCGATTCTGCACCTGGAGGTGACACTTCGATCCAGCGGGCGTCGGGGCCGTTCGGATCATCCCGCAGTTTGGTGAACCCGAGTTTGTTGACGTAGAAGTCGAGCGCTCGGTCCTGATCCCCGACGTATACGTTGATCGCCCGTGCTTTTGTAATCATCGACGTCCTATTCCTTTCTTCGCGACTTCGTCTCGTGCAATCACCCGATTACCTCAACTTTGGTCCGATATTGGGTGTGAAGAAATGATTGGAGTCACGTTCCCGGTTGAAAATTTGCATGAGTCGAGTAGTTCTGTGTGTGACCACGCACGTGCGGAGCTCGCGACTCCGCACGTCTCGTCGAATGAAGGGGCTCTGCTAGACGCTGATCGTCTCGCGCTGGTATACGTTGGGCCGTCGATTGGCCAGTGACGGTACCTGGGCACGTACCTGGCGCAGATACTCGAAGTCAATGTCGGCGATCACCACTCCCTCGTGATTAGGCGCGTCGGCGATCACCGTGCCCCAGGGATCGGCTACCAACGCATGTCCGTAGCACTGGGAATTTTCTGGTTCATGTGGGCCGATCTGTGCCGGCGCCAGCACGTAACACTGACTCTCGATCGCCCGCGCTCGCAGCAAGGTGTGCCAGTGATCTTTCCCGGTATAGAGTGTAAAGGCCGCCGGAACGAACAGGACCTCGGCTCCCTCGAGCGCCAGTAACCGGTACAACTCCGGAAAGCGCAGGTCGTAACAGATGGACAGACCAAGTATGTGTCCGTCCATCTCAACCGTTACGATGCGATCCCCTGGCAAGATCGTAGCCGACTCATTGGCACTCACGTTGCCGGTGATGTCGATGTCGAACAGGTGGATCTTCCGATAGCTCGCCTGAAGTTGACCGTCCGGGCTAAAGAACGTACTGGTGTTGTAGTACATACCTGGCTTCTCGGATCGCTCGAGGATCGATCCACCCAGCAAGTAAATGCCGTGCTGGCGAGCTTTAGCCGCAAAGCGTTCGGTCGTTGGTCCTGGAATCGGCTCGGCATTGACCTCGTGGAAATCTTTTGGACCGAGATAGGAGACGTACTCCGGTAATCCAACCAACCGGGCGCCCTGTTCGGCGGCTTCGTCGATGAGGCGTTCGGCTGTTGCTAGATTCGTCTCTTTGTCGGACTGTGAATTCATCTGCACGAGACCGACTCGCAGTATGTCCGCTGTCATGAATGCATCCTTCCGGTCCGTATCCTGGCGGTGCAAACTGATTTCTGGGTACGTCGTACTGACATTCTAACGCGAGTCAAGGTCATCTAATCGTCGGTCTCAGATCGACCCTTCATCACGAAATGAGGCAATCTGGTCCGTGCTGTAGCCGAGTTCGTTCAAGATTTCATCGCTGTGTTGACCCAACAGTGGTGGCGCCAGTCGAATTTCGCAGGGCGTCCCGCTCAAGGTATATGGGAAGCCAACCTGGTCCACTTCTCCAAGAGTAGGGTGCGGAACACGCTGGCTGAGCCGGTAGTGCTGAGCTTGCGGATCGGCGAAGACTTGGTCAACCGTGTAGATCGGCCCACAGGGAACCGCGGCGGCATCGAGTCGTTCGACGATCTCGGCCGTCGTGTACTGACTGAAGGCTGTCTCGATTTCCTCGACCAACGCTCGAAGATTGGTGATTCGGCCGACGTTGTCTTTGAAGCGATGGTCATCGAGAAGACGCTCGAGCCCCATGGCCTTGCAGAGTCGTGAGAAGATACCGTCGTTTCCTGAAGCCAGATTGACATAGCCATCCTTGCTCCGGAATGTCTGGTAGGGGGCAACGATGGGGTGGGCATTGCCGGTTCGTTGAGGTGCCTGGTGCGTCGCGAAGAAGATCCCTGATTGGTAAGTGAGCAGCGCTACCTGACCGCCCAGCATTGAATTGTCAATGTACTGGCCCTCACCGGTCCGCTCGCGGTGGAAGAGAGCGCTGACAATCGCATAGGCACCGAACATTCCGGCGGCGATGTCGGCAATCGGGACGCCGAAGCGGGTCGGCCCGCCGTCGGCCTCACCGGTGACACTCATGAGACCCGACATCCCCTGAACGATGAGATCATACGCGGTTCGATCGCGCGATGGACCTTCCTGTCCAAAGCCGGAGATCGAACAGTAGACAATGTTTGGCCGACGAGCTTTGACGGCCTCATAGCCGAATCCAAGGCGTTTGACGGTCCCGGGGCTGAAGTTCTCAACGACGACGTCCGCCGACTCGATGAGTTTCCAGAGGATTTCCCGTCCGGCGTCACTCTTGAGATTCAGCGTTAGACTGCGCTTGTTCCGGTTGACGCTCAAATAATATGCGCTGATATCTTCAATGAAGGGTGGCCCCCAGGCTCGTGTGTCGTCTCCCTTGCCTGGCTGCTCGATTTTGATTACCTCGGCGCCCATATCTCCCAGTAGCATGGTGCAATATGGACCCGTCATGACTCTGGTGAGATCGACAACACGTATTCCGTTGAGCGCCTGTGTAGCCATCCTGCGCACCCCAATATCTCAGAAATAATCTGCATCCAACAAAAGATGAGCGTACCCTCTTCGTTCCTCGCCAGTCTACACGACCGGCTGTGGAGAGGATACGCCCATGAGGAGGGCCGGGATGAGTCGGGCTAGATGGTATCGGCGGACTTAGCTCCGAGCCCCTGTGATATCGCATAGAGAGCGGCCTGGGTCCGGTCACGAACTCCAATCTTCTGGAATAACGATGATAGATTGTTCTTGACCGTACTCTCAGCCAGTTCGAGTTGATCCGCAATTTGACGATTGTTAAAGCCGTTCGCGAGCAGCCGGAGCAGTGTCGCCTCGCGGTCGCTCAGATGGCGCTGATTGTTGCTCGGAGTCTTAGTGAGTAGCCTGTGATATTCGCGCATCAATGCCGGTGCCAGTGCGGCGTCGATCGTCGACCCGCCGTTTGCCGCGACGTGGATCGCCTCAATGACCTCTTCCGATCGACTGTTCTTCAATAGATAACTCTTGGCACCGGCCCGAATAGCGTGAATGGCATACTCGTCGTCCTGGTACATCGTCAGCACGATCACGTTCGTCTCTGGGTAGTGTTTGACGATGTACTCCGTGGCGCGCAGGCCGTCTACCCGCGGCATATTGATGTCCATCAAGATGACGTCAGGTTGTACATCGGCGACCATCCGAATCGCTTCCTGTCCGTCCGATGCTTCCCCTACGATCTCGACAGATGGAATCGTTTCCAGGAGTTGCCGGAGTCCCTCACGGAACAGATCGTGATCGTCAGCTACTACAACTCGAATCGAATGTTCGCTCACCCCAGTAACCTCCTACCGACCTGACTGAGTTTCGATGAGCGGTATGCGCGCGTGAACACGAGTTCCGCTACCTGGCACCGCTTCAACCAATAGTGATCCGCCCATGTCCTCTGCGAGTTCCCTCATCTGCTCCATGCCAAAGTGACCTTCACGTGCTACCGGGAACCCGGAGTCAAACCCGACCCCATCGTCCGCCACGGTCACGAGTAATTCGTCATCCTCAAGCTGGACTTCGACGCGCACATCCGATGCGATGGCGTGCTTGCGAATGTTCTGAATGGATTCTCGTACGATCCCGATCACCGCCCGCTCGATCTCAGGTGCGAGCTCCATTCCTTGGCTTTGATGGTCGATCTCCCGTGGAATGTAGTCCGGAATGTGCGACGCGATGTCGCGAAGCTGCGCCGTGATTCCAGGTGCTCGCTGCTGGCGACGTCGCAAATCTGTGATCGTCGAGCGCATGCTTGTGATTGATTGATTGACCTGGTTCTGGATCTGTTCGGCTGATTCCGCGAGATCGGGTGCCTCTGATTCAAGCTGTCGCACGAGTAGCTCAAGCTTCAAGTTTAGATAGGCAAGATCCTGAACAATGCCATCGTGGAGCAGGCGGCCGAGTTCCCGTCGAAGGTGATCGACATCGGTCTTCTCTTCCTGCTCTAGGAGGCGTGCTCGCAACACGATGATCTGCAGGCTCTGGGCCGTCATGGCCGCGACTGTTCCGATCGCACCAAGGTCTGCGATCTCGTACGGATAGATTTCGCCGTCACGTCGTTCGACCGCGATCGCGCCAATCATCTCGCCGGCTAGCAGCATCGGCGTAATTGTGTGGCGTGGGAATCCATCTGGCACAAAAGGTTGGGAGAACTGCTCAGATGAATGATCGGCGCCGTGTGCCGCGATCCAGCGCTGATGAAGAAGCTGGCCAAGCTCAGTCTCTGGGATCGGTTCGGAGCTATTGACACGCGCTTCCCACGAGTTAACGACGGCCAATTCTCCGCGCTCATCCCGCTGATAGATCCAAGCCGCAGTGGTGCCGGGAACGCGACGTAGTTGCTCGACCGCGATTCCCATGAGATCAGGGACGCTGGGTGCCCCGGAGAGCGCCGTCTGGATATCCACCAAAAACGTTACTACCTTGTCGACTGAATTTACCTGCGGAGAGCGTTGACTCATGACGTGCTCCGATTTGGAAGGATGATCTGCAGCGTGGATCCTCCAGTTGGGAGGCTCGCTGTCTTCACCTGACCACCCGCTAGCTCAACTCGCTCCCGCAAGGCGAAAAGCGAGAATGCTGACTCTGAAATCGCGGCCTCACTCGACTCCTTGTCCTCAGCATCCTGGTTCTCTGGCGCGCGTCCATCATCGGCGACCGTTACGATAATCGAGGTGCCCTTCTGGCGAATGCGAACCACAATGTGTTGCACCCCGCCACGTACTCGCACGAGATGGATCGTCTCCTGAACGATTCGATAGATTGCGGTTTCCATATCGTTTGACGGGCGCTCGGGAAGGCTTACCGCAAGGGAGATATCGATGCCGGTGTCCTGCTGGACATATTTGGCGTGCTCACGGAGGGCTGGCTCTAGCCCGAGAATATCGAGCGTTGATGGACGAATCTGGAAAATGATGTGCCGAAGCCGGTCAATGTTTTCGGCCAGATTGTCACGCACGCCGCAGAGCTCGTCTTGTGTCTCTTCGGGCGAAAGCTGGTTTGCGCGTCGGCTGATCAGGTCGATGCTGTAGAGGCAGGTAGCCAACGTTTGCAACGTGTCATTGTGAATATCGTCGGCGATCGTCTTTCGCTCGGCTTCCTGTCGCGTGATCATCTGGTCGAGCAGGTAGGCACGCCGTTCGCCGCGTTCCTGTGCCAAGGAGTAAACGCGAGCATTCTCGATGGCGACACCCGTTTGAATACCAATCGTGCCGAGCAAATCGAGATCGTGCTTCGAATAGCAACCATAGCTGTCGCTTTGCGCCGAGATAACGCCGATCGCGTGCTGCCCGACTGTGATCGGCGCCGCGAGCATCGATTCAGATGCTGAGATCTCCTTATCCGGTGGAAACCAATCCTGTTTGTCGTCCAGCGCGCGACCGTTCATTAGCAAGGGACGCTTTTCTCGAATGCAGCGTCCGAGGGGACCATCGTCGAGATCGATCGTTACCGGCTGTTTGACGACCTGATCGTCCACGGCGTAGTGATATTCGATCGAGCGTCCGTCCGGCAGCAGTAACCCGAGGCAGAACCGATTGGCCGTCATTACCGATGCGACGTGCAAGTGAACCTGCCGGAAAAGACTGGTCAATGTCGTCAACGATGCCAGTTCGATGCCGATGTCATTTACCAGGGCGAGACGATCAGAACTGCGTTTGACTTCCTCATAGAGGAGAGCATTCTCAATCATCAACGCTGAATAGGGCGCGATGGTACTGACGACGGCGATATCGCGGTCGCTGAAATCGCTGTCTGCTCCTGATCGATCGAGTATTACCGCCCCGATAATCTCTTGCTGGCGTGCCCGAAGCGGAACAATCACGATCGAATTCAGATTGAGCGCGATGGTCACCGAACTGGGAAGCAGAACGTCTCTAGCGGCGTCGCGAATGACGAGCGGCTCATCGCTCTGGAGAGTCTTTTCAAGAGCGGGGATTGAGCTGGGGACGAAGGACACCTCTTTTAGCCGATCGACAATGTCGCGCCCCGCTCCACTAACTGCCGCTGGCGAGAACTCACGGAGGGACTCGTCCCAGAGCAAGCCATAGCAGCGGTCACAGGGAACAATTTCGCGAAGTGCTTCAACGACGTTCTGGAACATCTCGCCGACGTTGGCGAGGGGTTCAATCGATCGCTGGAAAGCGAAGCTCGCTTCGATGATGCTGTTATAGCGTTCGCCGGTGTCGTCTTGAGTCAAGCCGTAGATTGCACCGGCGATCAGTGTTCCAAAGATATTGGCTATCGAGCCATCTTCGACGCTGAACGCTTCGTCGCGCGTCCTGAGTAGGTCGAGCCGACCCAGCAGGCGGCCATGGTGGAAGAGCGGCAAGACCAAAATATGCTTAGCGCCAAGTGCCTGCATCTCCTGAAATTCCGACGTTACGAGATTCGACGCGTGCTGTAACACGAGCGGGCGATCTGGCGTGAACGTAATCAGCGATCCGGGGCGCAGTTCTTCGAATAGTTCGTTCGTAGCGGTGCGCTCACCGAGTACATTGCCGACGAGATGAGCCGGGACGCCGAAGAGCCCTTGTACTGAAAGGTTTTTTTGCTCGGGATCAAAGACACGCACCAACGCAACTTCGGTACTGATGGCTTCACACGTCGATTCGGCCAGTACCGACAACAGGTCGGTCAAAGAGGTATCCGAACGTATACGAGCCGTCATATGCTGCAGGAGCGGAAGAAGCGGCTGCACCGCGGTGCGGGTGTACGGGACCTCATCGTGGGTTGAAAGGTGCCGGGAAAAGTTGTCGATCCAGCCCGACCGGCGATCCGATTGTTCGTTCATGTTAATTCGCTGTCGTCCTACACTCACCAGAAACCGACTCTCGACAAGTTTGAGATGGACGTTTGTGACGCCGAAGTCATAGCGGCGCATGTTCTGATGATAGCGAAGACCGGGCGTCAAGTACCGATGATTTGTCGGCCCATTAGTACCGTCTTTGATGACACCTAAGTCTGCAGCCCTCTGGACCTGTGGGTACAAACCTGGCCACGTGAGTCTTCCCTCTTTGGGCACTTCCCGTGGCGAACGTCGAGTTACGACTGAGCGAGCACCGCATGTTGACCGGCGGCGCTTTCCCGATAGAGTCCGTCTACGTTCAGCAACGGATTGTCGTCCGCCAAGTGTCGTGCGAGCGCCGACATGCCCACCCCGAAACGCGTGTGCCCTCCGTTGATTGGGAGCAACTGTCGCAACAACATGGTGATCCGCCAGTCATCATGCGCGGGGTAGAGGAGCGTGAGCGTTATACGGTGATTCCGCTATTGGCCATCCCACAACCGCCTATCGACCGAGTCATGCTCGCCCCTCGAGTTCCCGGCGAATAGCGGTGCGCGTGCCGTCGATATCGAAGCAATCGCGCTGATTGGTCTGCATCAGCCGTCTGGCGATGGCGATCGCCTGGCGCTCGGTCAGCAGTCGATCGTCCACCTCTGCCTGCAAGGCGTGCGCCAGCCACGTGCGCGCCTGCGCCGCATAGGCGACCGACGCGGCGGGCCAGAACGTGTCGCCGCCGAAGACGAAGAGCTTGTTTGTTGGCACGGTGTGGATCATCCGCCGCAGGAAATCGCGCGTCGTCCACGGATCGATGCTCCAGGCCCAGCAGAGGTCGACATAGACATTCGGGTAGTGCTTTGCCAGGGCCACCAGCTCGTCGCTGTACGGGTAGGCGATGTGCATCAGGACGAAACGCGCCCGCGGATAGCGCGCGAGGAGGCCGCAGAGATGGCCCGCGCGGATACGATCGATCGGCATCCGTCCATAGCCGGCGTAATAACCGGTGTGCAGCTTGAATGGCAGGTTGTGTTCGATCGCGAGCTCGACACCGCGCGCCCAGCACCAGTCACCGAGGCAGAGGCGCTCAGCCTCTGACAGTTCTTCCCCGGCCAACACCATCTCGAGGATAGGTGCGACCTCGGCATCGGTACGCTCCCGCCAATGCAGAGTGCGCTTGTAGGCGTGCTGCGCCTTCACCGCGATCGAGATCGGGCCGTAGCGCGCGAAGAGACTGGCGAAGGCCTCGCGCAGGTCGGCGAGTGTTGCGACGGCGATCCCTGTCTCGCCGTGGAGTAGAGGCAGCTCGAGGCGACCATCGCAGAAGTTGGCCCAGGAGAGATCATAGAGGAAGAATTCCGGGCCGGCAGGATCTGGCTGGCAGGTCCACTCGGAGTCGTCGATCTGCACATGATCTATCCGGGCGACCTCGCGCAGGAGGCGCAAGCGCTCGCCTGGTTGGCGGAGGGCGGTGTGGCGCACCGTCGCCTCCTCCAGCCCGTCCGGGGTGATCTCCTCCAGGTCGTAGACCAGCCGCGCGATCAGGCGCACCGCCTCGCCGTAGCCGGTATGCTGGCAGGCCTCCCAGGCGTTCCGCACCTCAGCGAAACGCGCACGGACATCTGGATCGCCGGCGTCGACCAAGCGCGCCACCGCCTCGGCTGATGCCCCGGCGACCACAAGATCGGCAAGAACATAGTTATCGAAGATCGCCTGAAGGATGTCCGGGCCTTCGTCAACGTATTGCTGCTCGGTGCGGAGATGTTCGTGGGTGTCGCTCAGCGGCATCGCCGCAATCGCCGCCGCGAGATCGCTCGACATGTCGCCACCCCTCTCTGTGCACATCTGTACCGCGTGGCGAGCATAGCAGCGGGCAACGCGATCAGCAATCTGCGGCTCACGGGCCGCTCGGGTCTATTTTCAAATTCTGTTGAAAGCTGGGTCAGGTCGATAAACAGCGTGTCGTCGGGAAGAAAGAGTTCGTCCCCTTGTACTCAGATTCACAGCGGACTGATCGTCGCCGAAGTCAGTGTTTGCCGCGGGAAGTGCTCAACGAGGGGAAGCTCACATGGCGAGATCTGGTGGGTATACTTGCGTTGATGAACTCGTGGTGGGTAGATGCGTAATGGTTGAACTGACTTTTCTTGGAACGGGCACCTCGAACGGTATCCCGATGATCGGTTGTACTTGCCCAGTCTGCACGTCGGACGATCCAAGGGATCGACGTGGCCGAACATCCGCCGTCGTTCGATTCGATGGCAAATCGATACTCATCGACACTTCTCCTGAACTCAGACATCAGGCGGTTTCCGCGGATATACGCGTGGTTGACGCCGTGCTTTTCACGCATGCCCACGCCGATCATGTAGCCGGGATCGACGATTTGCGGCGTTTCAACGAGATTAATCAGTCACACTTGCCAGTCTTCGCCGATGGGCGAACAGCGGAATTACTTCGCGATCGATTTGCCTATGCCTTTCAGGACATGTTCCCGTTCTACGGGGGCAAGCCTGATTTGCTCCTTAACGTCTTCGATGGCCCATTCGAGGTCTTCGGACGAGAGGTGACGCCAATATCGGTGACGCACGGACGGTGGATTGTGCAGGGATTTCGCTTCGGTCCACTCGTGTATATGACTGATGCGAAGGGTATCTCCGACAACTCGCTCAAACTCATGCGCGATGCAGATGTGCTCGTCATCAATGCGCTTCGCGAGCGCCCGCATCCCACACACCTGAGCTTGGGCGAGGCCCTCGAGGTCGTGTCGGAGGTTCGCCCGCGTCAGGCGTACATCGTGCATGTCAGCCACGAGGTGTCGCACGCGGCGGTGAGCGAGAGTCTCCCCCCGGCGTTGATCTAGCCTACGATGGTTTGACAGTGCGCACTGAGCGCGACTGGGAGCAGGCCAATTTCTGATAATTCGACCGCTCTGCTACGATAGTCGTACCGGCCGAACCGATGTGTTTGGGTGAGGCAGATCGTCTGACAGGGTGCTTGTCCGGACGGTGAAATTGACTGAACTGATTTAGAGCCTCTGGAGAACGAGATGGCACAAACCACGGTAACGCAGCTCGCGCCCGACCTTTACATCATAGACCATCAATTCCAGGATGTTCCCGGGGTGATTGCGTCCTATCTCTTGACTGGATCACAGGGTCTGACGCTAATCGAGACCGGTCCGACAACGACTGTCGAGACATTGCTAGCGGGCGTCCGAGAGGCTGGATTTGACCCAGACGAGATCACGCAGCTTGCCGTGACTCACATTCATCTCGATCATGCCGGCTCAGCCGGAGTCCTGATGCGACGTTTCCCCAAGGCTCGGCTGCTCGTCCATCCAGTCGGAGCGCCTCATCTGATCGATCCGACTAAGCTGATGGCCAGTGCGACTCGCATCTATGGCGATCGAATGGAAGAGCTGTGGGGTGAAGTAGCACCGGTCCCGGCCGACCGAGTCGATATTCTCGACGACGGAGCCACAATCAAGGCTGGTGACCGTGAGCTCATCGCGCGGCATACACCAGGTCATGCCATGCACCACATTGCCTATCACCATCCGGATACTGGTGTGATTTTCACCGGTGATGTTGGCGGCGTTCGGCTCGACAATGCAGCTTACGTGCGCCCACCGACGGTTCCTCCGGAGCTGGATCTCATCTTGTGGCGAGAAAGCATTCAGCTCCTTCGTGAGCTGAATCCCACTCACTTCTACCTGACCCACTTTGGAGGCTTTGACGACATTAGCTGGCATCTGGACGACTTGCTGTCTCGTCTATTGTTCTGGTCCGGCTGGGCAGACGCGCGACTCGCAGTGGAGCGCGACACTAAGGTGGTAACGGCTGAGCTTCGCGGTCGTGGTGATGCCGAAATCGTGGCGGCTACCGGTAACGATGATCTCGTCATGCCGTATGAAGTGGCCACTTCCTATCAGATGACGGTCGATGGGATGGCGCGCTACTTACGCAAACGGCGCGAACTGCCGGAACCAGCCCGCCTTTACTAACCAGAGTGCGACGTGTCTGGTGATCGACTGGAGGGATGAACGTGCCTGATGAATCCGGTGCGACGAATGAGGCTGATGGGGCGAAGCGTTCTGATGCGTCAAAGTCGTTCGATCCGCGAGCCTATCTGCGCCGTATTCAGGTGCGCGGCACCGAGGTGGAGTACCTCGATGTTAAATGGCGGCTAGTCTGGTTGCGCAGCGAGCACCCGGATGCGCATGTCCTCACAGAGCTCGTGTCGAACGAGAAGAACATTGCGGTATTTCGCGCCGAGGTGATCCTGCCGAGCGGCGGTCGAGCGACTGGATATGGCAGTGAATCGCAGGGAGACTTCGACGACTATATCGAGAAGGCAGAGACGAAAGCCATCGGGCGTGCCCTCGCGGCTCTCGGTTACGGTACACAGTTCGCGCTTGACTTCGATGCGGCCATTGAACCAGCTGATGCCGTTCTGCCCGACGTTCCGCACACCCGCGTTGTGGAGCCGCCCCGTTCCCCGGAGACGACCCATGTGCGTGTCGTTGCTCCCCCAGAACTGGA
Organism: uncultured Chloroflexia bacterium; assembly: GCA_963785465.1. Lineage (GTDB taxonomy): Bacteria > Chloroflexota > Chloroflexia > Thermomicrobiales > Thermomicrobiaceae > CALAGB01. The sequence continues at coordinate 244,271 of CAWAVM010000009.1, forward strand.
TGTCGAAGAGCCGCCGCAAACCATCGAATCTCATCCGACCAACCTACGCCCGATTCGGGAAGAGATACAGCCGGCTGAGCGCGAGGATTTCGAACCGGCCGACTACAGCTGGACTGAGTTCTGGAAGTGGGCGCGTGGCCTTGGCTACAACAGCCGCTCCGCGTTGGGTGAACTGCTGGGGCTCGAGTTGGATGAGCTCACTCCACATGAGGTGCGACGCCGCCTCATCGAGTACCGCCGGTCTCAAGGCATCGAAGACGAGTAGCGAGAGCCGCCTCGATTCGTCCGTGCGGGCGAAGCCCATACAAACGGCCTCAATATATAGTTACCGACAGAATTTGAGTAGTTCGGTCGTTCGTAGCCTCGAACCAAATCATTGATTGACTAACCCACTGTGGCGACGAGGGGTCGATTAGCCCACCGACCTTCGCAATCAATTCTCCGGTGGCCGAAAAGAAGCGCAATTCGCCTGGAAACGAAGCGGCGAGGATGCCTCCACCGGGAGACCAGGACAACCCAACTCCAGTCCCTTGACGCGATAGCTCGATTGGGTCGTCCATGTGCGCGACCGTGACGATAGCAACGCTGTCGAAGGACCCATTTGCCGCTGTTGCCTGAGTGAAATGTTGCAGACGATAGGCGATGCGCCCACTGACCTGACTCACCGCGAGCTCGCTCAGGTTGATGCCACGCTCGTTGCCATGGGTATGAAGCGTGGCGAGCGTAGCCACGTGAACTTGTCCACCGCTGTCGATCTTCATCCGACGTAGCTGAACCTGGCGCGGCAGGCCACCATTCCAGTCGGCTGGCTCGGTGAAGATCAAGGTCGAGTCGTCGATCCAAGCGGCTTTCGGAGCGACATCAGCCCCGCTATCGCCTGGGATGACCCAGCGATAGACCGATTTCGCCGGGTTGTCGTAGCCTGCAATCCAGAGCGAAATCGATCTGTCGCGATCGTCAGTGACAAAGAAGGCCAGTGACGTTTGCATCGGCGAGATCAGTGGCTCCGCGTAATGCCTGGCGGTGTCGCTGCCGACGTTGGCCGGGTCATAAGCCCGGAAATCGTAGATCGGCACCGATCCACCAAAGCTTGGTGCATAGGTCACCAGACGGCTAAACTCAACCGCTGTTCCTCGGGTCGTCGTTCCGGCTCCGATCAAAATCTGATCGCTCGTGAACCAACTCAGGCCTGTCGTAGCGTTCGGAAGCTGCCGCTCGGTATTGTCAGTCCGATCCCAGATGATCGGCTTGTTCGTCTTGCCGTCGTGCAGGATGATGTAAGCGCCGTTCGCCGCGGACCCATTGCTGTTATCGATGGTCAATCCCGGATCCAAGAGATCGACCGGAGTCGGATCGCCGAGTTGATCTCCTGAAGCTGCCAGGGCGCCTGTCGGCGAAAACGTTCCGGACGGTAGCCAGCCGAGGAACGTAAACCCGATCGAACTATTGATTCGGCTTCGTATTACTCGTGTCCGGCCATCTGGGAGAATCGCCAGGAGAGCCGTGTTGGTGACGTCGCCGATTGCCGCGATCGCGTCTGATGGCGTCAGCAGGAACGGCCGTCTCTTTTCTACCAGCAGAGCCTGGCCGTCTGGTGACCAAATTCCCTTCCCGTTCCAGAAAGGAGCGTCCTCGGTTAGAGGAATTGGCTGCCCGCCCGAGATGCTCGTCCGCCACAAGCGATACGAGTTATCCCCCAAACTGCCAGTAACCGAGCCGATGATCAGGTAACGTCCATCCGGCGATGCGGCAATCGGAATATTCGAATCCCCAGCAGGAAGGCTGGGAAGCCGCCGGATCGTGCCAGATCTGCTGATCGAGACGGCTCGAAGATGTTGCGCAAACGGATTTGGGTATGGAGCTAGTTGGTCAGCGGTTGGACTCGAATGGTCCGAACTGTCGGACGTCATTCCGGCGTAGAGTTCGCTACTGTCGGCAGCCCAGACGGGATCTCCATAGATGCCCTGAGCGGGGTTCGCAATCACCTGCCCGACTTGTCCTCCCGCGATGGACCTGAGTTCAATAGTCATCAAACCATCGTTGCGGTTTGACCACGAGGTTATGGCGACCATCGAGGCGTCAGGAGATGGAAATACGTTCGCGACCGTTCCTTTGAAGATCTCGTGCCGTTCGCCAGTCGTCGCATCTATGGTGCTGACGGTCGTATCCGTCTGAAGACGGGCGCTGTACGCAGTCTGTGACTCGCCGGCCAATGGTTGAGGCTGCTCAACCTCCAGCACGGCGCCGTTTCCAAGCCAGCCGACCAGCGCAGAATAGGGATTCGGAAGCGCCACTCGACGTACAACCTTCCCGCCGATCGTTTCGATGGTGAGGAGCTGTTGGGGCTCTACGTTTTCGACAGGTTGTTGCCCAGCAATCAACCGTTGGTCAGGTGACAGAATTGCTGAACCAATACCAAACTGGCGGCTGGCAGGCTGTATGTCCGGCCCACCGATTGGTTGACTCCGACCGGTTGCCAGGTCAATGACACTAAGCTGGCCGGAATCGTCCCGAATCAGGATCCAACCGTTGAGCGATTGATCTGAGTCCGTGGCCATCGTGACGAGACCGTTCTTGGCTGGCAACCAGCTCGACCGGGCTAAAAAAGCGGCAACCAACAACGACATGAAAATGGCTGCCACAAGTCCCCACCGTGCGGTCTGGGAGATCGTTCGAAACTGGGATTCTGGTGGAATCGACTCGTCGAGACTGTGGATCGTTCGATCTATCTGCTCGATCAGCGCAGCGTCAATCATCCGAAATTGATCGAGTGTAGTCCGGCATGCATCGCAGCGCTGAGCATGCTGGAGCATCATGGCGCGGTCCACAATATCTAAAGAGGGATCCCGATATCGACCAATTGAAGACGTGAACTGATCGCAGGCTGCCGCGGGTCCATGGACCAATATTGACCGTGCCTGATACAGATCCTCGCCGATCTGCTCGAGACTTGTCTTTTCGGACTCGGCGAGCGTCGCAATCGTTTCGTTCATGCCCAAGTGAAGCGCCAGCGCGATGGCCCCGCGTGACGGCATTCTGGCGGCCGATAAGGGGGGAGGCTCGATGGCGGCGTTGGCCCTGCGTCTCCCGAAGCGCCGACGCCACGCTCCAAACACCCAATGCCGTTTCGCCGTGCGGAAGACTACGCCATTGCTCATCGCGACGCGGTCCGCTATTGGTTCGTCGAAGAGGAGTCTCATTGACGCACGAAGTCGTGCTTGTTCGACCTGCTCGGTCTGGACACTATTAGAAGGTGTTCTCAGTCGACGTCTTGACGAGCGAGCAAACATGCTGTTGAAGCTCTCAGACTTTTCGTTCCGAGCAGCGTGAGGCGGATGTAACGGCAATGTTAGCGCATATTTGTGTGAGATGAGCATCTCAGCTTCGGAGAGTTCATCGACTCGGTCGACATGGTCCCGCGTAAGGGGTCTACAATTCGACCGGACGAGAAGATGTGTGGACGCCTGTTCCGCACGGTGTTGAAAGGGAAGTGAATGGCCAGAGATATGGGCCTCGCCGAGTGGCTCGAGGAACGGCAACAACGATTTATCGCGATGTCGGACGACATCTGGGCGCACCCGCAGGTTGCGCTCGATGAGACCTACGCGTGCGCACTGCAGTCTGACTTTCTGGCTGGGGACGGATTCGAGATTACGGCGAACGTTGGTGACATGCCGACAGCCTTCATGGCGGAATGGGGCAGTGGTTCGCCGGTCATCGGATTTCTCGGTGAGTATGATGCCCTGCCGAACCTGTCACAGAAGGCGCAGACGGTTCAAGAGCAGGTCGTCAGTGGCGACCCAGGGCACGGTTGTGGTCATAACATGCTCGGTACGGCGGCGCTGGCTGCGGCTGTGGCACTGAAGGCATGGCTCGTCGAAACCGGTAAGCCGGGCACAGTCCGCTATTATGGCTGTCCTGCTGAGGAGACCGGGGCGGGGAAGGTCTTCATGGCGCGCGCAGGCGTCTTCCATGATCTGGATGTCGCGCTTACCTGGCATCCATGGGCCAGTAACACCGTCTGGTCCGCGAGTAGCTTGGCCGTCGATCACATCAAGTTTCGATTCCACGGTCAGACGGCTCATGCCGCGGCCGCGCCCGAACATGGCCGTTCCGCGCTGGACGCGGTCGAATTGATGAACGTGGGCGTCAACTACATGCGCGAGCACGTGATTCAAGAGGCACGCATCCATTATGTGGTGACCAACGGCGGCGGACAGCCAAACGTTGTGCCGGATGAAGCTGAGGTCTGGTACTACGTCCGCGCCCCGAAGCGTGATCAGGTGGACGAGATCACCGAGCGTGTCATTCGCATCGCCAAGGGTGCCGAGATGATGACCGACACCAAGCTGACTATTCACGATCACTTCGGTATCCACAATCTGCTGCCGAATCATGTCGTTTCGGACGTCATGTACGACGTGCTGAAGGAGCTTGGCCCGATCGACTTCAACGACGAGGAGCGTGCCTTCGCGAAGGCGGTGGCCGCGGGTTATCCGGAGCGAATCCGTGCCGCCAGCATTCGATCAGGCGAGTTACCGGATAGTGCGCTCGAGCAGCCGCTGCTGGGAGAAATCTTCGAACCTGGCGACCGGAGCAAGGTACTCTCCGGTTCGACCGATGTTTCGGAAGTGAGCTGGATTGCTCCCACGGCGCAGGTGTTGACGACCTGCCATCCGGCGGGAGTGACGGGCCATAGCTGGGGCATCACCGCGACCGGTGGGATGTCAATCGGACACAAGGGGATGATGCATGCGGCGAAGGTCATGGCAGTGACGGCGGCGGAGCTGCATCTCGACCCGTCGCTGATTACCAAAGCACACGAAGAATACGTAGAGTCGACTGATGGCAAACCCTATAAGGCGCCGCTGCCCGAAGGTGCGATGCCGCCACAACCAGTCATTTCCAACCGGTAAGTAGTCGTACGAAGCGGCCGCGTGGGAAAAAGCGCGGCCGTTAAGGCTTGATCCGCAGATTGGTGGGACATTCAATCGTTAATCGCGATGGCTGACCGGATGTTCGCCGTCCAGGATATCTGATTGGATCGTCCCGCTCACCATTGACGGAAGCTGGTCAATCAGCACTGACAATACGCCCTGGACTGCCTCACGTGCAGACGCATGTACCGCTTCGGTCGTGATTAAGAGATTGGTCGTTGCGGGCGTGATCTTTCCCTTGTCCGACTGCCGCCAGTTCCAGCGGCGCGATAGGACATCAGGTGTCTCGTCGGTGTAGATGACCTCACCCTCTGGAACATTGTCCGGCGTCTCGGCATTGATCGGCAAGAATCGCTCTGTTCCGGTAGCCAAGCGGACGACCCAGTCTCCTTCAGATCGATCGAGATCGAAGGGAGCAACCGGGATCCCATAACGCAGTGACGCTGAATTGCAGAGATCGACGAGCGCCGATATGCGGGGTAACGAGCCGGCCTCGACGACGCGTCGAATTAATCCTTCAGCGGCGCACGGATAGCGGTTTGGCTTGACTCCAAAACGGGAATAGACCTGACGCCAGGCCGCGATCGACTCATATTTCGCGATATCAGGTGCGGTTGGAAACCGATTGCGCGTGAGTGCCTCGGACTGTTCGAGTAGCCGGTCGAATTCTTCTGATGATGGCCGATTCGTTAGTCCTTCCATCCAGACCACGCCAGCGACAAGCTCAGGGCAGCGATCCAGTAGATCGGCATGGTAGCTAAAACGCATCAGAATCCTCCGTCGTTCACAAAGACGGTCGTCGTACATGGGTCGACTATTGACGGGAAGTGCGTTCCAAGTCAAGCGTTCACGGGACAACGAGATAAATTGTGGTGCTGGTTCGAACTGGTTCGCAGTCGTATCGACGAAACGATCTTATTTCGCACGTCGTCTGGGGAGGTGCTACGCTTGATTGGCGCGAACGGACGTTTCCGTTAATGGACAAGCCTTGCGAAGCCTTATTAACATCTTGACGAGGAGGCTGCATCGAATGGATCACCCGATTGCTGATCAGCGGAGCACCGGCGCCGGAGTCGCGACTGACGTCATCATCGAGGCGCGCGGCATTCTGAAGACCTACGACACCGGCAAAGTGCGGGTGCCGGCGCTGCGCGGAGTCGACCTACGAATCGATCGCGGCGAGATGTCCGCCATCATGGGTCCGTCAGGCTGTGGCAAGACCACCCTGCTTAATTGTTTGTCGGGACTCGACACCATCGACGACGGCCTGATCCAGATCTCTGGCACCGATCTCTCCAAGCTATCGGACAACCTCCGTACCTCGTTTCGTGCAACAGAGATGGGGTTCATTTTCCAGTTTTACAATCTGCTTCCAGTCCTGAGTTCGGTGGAGAATGTGGAACTACCGTTGCTCGTGAGCGGCGTAAAACCTCGACAGGCCCGTGAAAGATCGATGGCAATTCTGGAGCAGGTGCATTTAGCCGAGTGGGCAAGCCATCGACCGGCAGAACTCTCGGGAGGCCAGCGCCAGCGCGTGACGATCGCGCGTGCCCTGGTTAACGAGCCTTCTATTGTCTGGGCCGACGAGCCGACCGGTGACCTGGACACGCAGACTGCCGATGAGGTCATGCAGCTTATGCGCGAGCTGAATCAGCGAAACCACCAAACCTTCGTTGTAGTTACTCATGACCCACGTATCGGCGCCATGTGCGACCGGATCATTCGAATGCAGGACGGCTTGATCGTCGACGATGGCCGGCCCAGTCCAAACGGTCATTAGCCGTTCAGGACGTGATCTGAGCCTCAGCTTCAGTCTAATTTGGACAGGTGAAGCAGTTGGCGCACGCTCTCTCCGAGAATGCGTTCGACGACCGTGTTCCCCAAGCCTGCATCACCGATATGCGACACGGCGCCCTCCAGCCATTCGCCCGACAAATAGGGGAAATCGCTGCCAAACAGGAGTTGACTCGAACCGAGCGCGTCGGCCGCGCACTTGAGCGCGATGACGTCGTTGTGGCTGACCGTGTCGTACCACATGCGACGAGCCTGCATACTCGGTCGCTCGGGTCCATTTTCGTCGACGCCTGGCAGTTGATGGTTTAACCGGGTTAGCAGCAGTGGTAGCGCTCCGCCCAGGTGCGACAGGATGATGCGGAGGTCTGGATAACGTAGGGGGACGTTGTGTGCGATGAGCTGCGTCGCGGCAATCGTGTCCTCGATCGGCGCTCCAATTGACCAGGTCAAGCCTGACTCAGCGATCAGGGGTGAATAAGCCGCTTGACCGGCTGGATGTACGAAGAGAGCTGCTCCACGCCGGTTCAGCTCAGCGTAGATAGGTTCAAACTCCACGCTAACGAGTGACTCGCCAAGTATCGAATTAGCAATCGTAACGCCGACCATCCCGAGTTCATCCATAGCTCGCGCGATCTCTCGCAATGACGCGTCCAAATGGGGAAGTGGAATCGCGGCAAACGCTGCGAATCGCTCGGGAAAACGAGAGACCAAGTCAGCATAGATGTCGTTTGCGAGGCGAGCAGCGTCGACCGCGTGTGACTCGTCCTCGAAGTAGGGTAGCTGTGGTGAGATCGATAGGACCTGCTTGTCGATTCCGGCGCCGTCCATCATGACGAAACGCGCCTCGAGTTCATCTTTCGAGTCGCCCGCGTTCATGTTTCGCGCGTAGCTGGCCGATTTGCTGCCGTAGCGAGTGATGAGGTCGAGGTATTCATGCGGGAAGCAATGCGCGTGAACGTCGATAGCCAAAGTTCTGACCCTTCCTCGGGAGAATGGCGGTCCCGCCTACTCCGCTTAGCCGGCCGGTGTGGGCGATTCCAATTCGTGTCTTGCCGATTCGCGTTCGGCATCGGCTCGATTGACCGGATCGTCTTCGTCGAAGCGGAGCCGTTCAAATCGCCGGGGTGTCAGCAAGATGACGGCCATGCTGGCGATCGAGATCAGGAAGAGAGCAAAGAAGACCTGATGCGTCGCCTGGTAGAGAGCGTCACGCAGATAGCTCTCCGCGGCGGCGCTCAGATTTGCGCTATTGCTGGTGAGGGCATCACTGGCGTCGTTGAGGGTCTTGGGCAGTTGGCCGGCAAGGTCGCTCGGTGCGTCGCGAAGCTTGCCCAGTAGCACCGCGTTCGCAATGCTTCCGTAAATCGCCGCTCCGAGCGCCTGACCAAGTTGGCGACTGAAAAGATTGGACCCCGTCACAACGCCGCGGCGATTCCAGTCGATCAACGACTGCACGCCGACGATCAATGAGGTCGAAAGAAAGCCAAAGCCGGCTCCGATAACGAGACTCGTGAGGACCGGAACCCAGATGGGGACCGATTCTGGAAACATGAAGAAACCAAACGATGCAGCCACGCACAAGACTGAACCGACTAATGCGGTATCGCGAAATCCGATTCGCAGGTAGACGCGGCCGGAAAGAGCCGACGCGACGGGCCAGCCGATCGACATCGATGAAAGGATGAATCCGGCAAAGAGCGCACTAACGCCGAGAACCCCTTGAGCGAAAGTCGGTAGGAAGGTCGTCAGTCCAATCGAAAGGAGTCCCAGGGACGCGGTCGCCAGATTCGCACCGAGCAGCACCCGCCGGCGGAACACCCAGAGTGGCACGGTTGGTTCGACTGCTCGTCGTTCCTGGATGACGAAACCAACGAGCGCGATGATGGCGGAGGCGAAGATCACCAGGCTCGTCGTTGAGGATCCACGCCCAGCGAACGCCGCCTTCGAGTACGCCGAAGATGAAGAACCCCAGTCCGATCGCCAGCAGCGCTGATCCCGGGATAGTCGATCTTGTGACGTTTGCGCGCAACGTTCTCATGCAAGTACTTGAGGATTACAAAGATCGCCAGGCCGCCGAGCGGCAGGTTGATGTAGAAGATCCAGCGCCAGGTCAAATACTGAGCGAAGAATCCGCCGATGGCTGGCCCAATGATGGCTGATATGCCCCAAACGCTCGAAAGCCAACCCTGAATCTTGGCGCGTTCCTCGACGGTGTAGATATCACCAGCAATGGTCGTCACGACCGGCTGAATTGCTCCCGCACCGATCCCCTGCAGCGCGCGAAAAGCGATGAGTGCGAACATGCTCCAGGCGATCCCGGAGAAGATCGACCCGACGATGAAGATGAGAATGCCGGTCAATAGAATTGGCTTACGTCCGTAGAGATCGGCCAGTTTTCCATAGATCGGGATCGTCACGGCTTGAACGAGGACATAGATCGAGAAGACCCAGGTGAACTGGGAAAAGCCGCCAAGATCTTGCACGATCGATGGAATCGCCGTGGCGACCACAGTCGTATCCATGGCGACCAGCGCCATGGTTAGCATAAGTCCAACCAGGATGCTCCGTCGTGCTTGATCGGACAGCCGATCGTCGCTCGCTTGAGTTGTTACTTCTGGTCGGGCACTCATAACTTCACAGTCTAGCAGCGACGGAGCAGGACGAAAACGAAGACTCAAGCTTTCGCGAGTACTGCTAGAATGCTGCAAGACCAATGAGAGGAGCACAATATGAGCAAGCCGATTACTTCTGGTTCCTCCGCTGACCACGACGCGGTGATTTCCAGAGACGTCATGGTCCCAATGAGGGATGGTGTCCGCCTCGCGACCGATATTTACCGGCCAGCCAGCGGGGTTGACCCGCTGGGCGGCAGTTTTCCGACACTTCTGGTGCGCACGCCCTACGACAAGAGTTCCCCGGACACGGTAGAAAAGAAGGGTCTTTATTTCGCTCGGCGCGGCTACGCCGTGGTCATACAGGATTGCCGCGGTCGTTACGCGTCAGAGGGCGAGTTCTATTTTCTGGCCCAAGAAGCCGAGGATGGCTTCGACACCATGGATTGGCTCAGCCATCAACCCTGGTCAAATGGGAAAGTCGGCACGTTTGGAACGTCCTATCTCGCTTGGGTCCAGAATGCCCTTGCCGCCTTGAACCCGCCCAATCTGGCCGCCATGTACGTCAACGAGGGTGGCGCCAACGCCCATACCAGCTCGGTGCGACACAACGGCGCATTTGAGATGCGGTTTATGGCATGGGGCTTCCGCGCGTTGGTGACGGGCACGAAGATCGACGATCCGGTCGTTGGCCAGTCTCTGAGGCAGGTGCAGTTTCGCGATTGGCTGAAGCGTCTGCCGCTCAAACCCGGTCTCTCCCCGCTGGCACTCGTTCCGATGCACGAGCGCTGGGTATTCGACATTTGGACCCGGGGTGATTACGACGAGTATTGGAAGCAGCCAGGTTTTGATTTCGAGGAACATTTCGAGAACCACGCCGACGTGCCCATCCTCTTTTCTGGCGCCTGGTACGACTCTTACACTCGTTCAACGCTTGAAAACTACGTTCGCTTCTCGCGAGGGAAGCACGGTCCGATCCGATTGATGATGGGTCCCTGGACGCACGGCGGTGACAAGGTCGACCTGACCTGGTCGGGGGATGTCGAATTTGGCCCGGAAGCCTCGATCGCCGGAAATCTGGCCGATGACGTCAACGATCATCACCTGCGCTACTTCGATCACTGGCTAAAAGGGATGGAGAACGGGATCGCTGGCGAGCCGCCGGTTCGGATCTTCGTGATGGGCGGCGGCGATGGCCACAAAACCCCGGAGGGACGGCTCTACCATGGCGGGCAGTGGCGCACTGAGCAGGAGTGGCCGCTGACACGGGCGAATTTCACACCGTTCTATCTTGGTGATCGGGGAGAACTCACGACCGATGAGCCCAGGGTTGTGTCGAGCGAAACGTCGTTCCGGTTCGATCCGGATGACCCAGTTCCGACGATCGGCGGTAACATCTCGTCGCTGACCGACGTACTTGACGTCGATCCTGGCCTCGTCGATAAGGTGGCGATGGAGGATCGGATCGGAAACATCACCACGGTCGGTCCGCAGGATCAGCGACCAAATCGGGCGACGTTTGGCGCCAATCCTCCCTACCTGCCGCTGGCGAGCCGCCAGGATGTGCTCGTCTTCCAGACGGAGCCTTTGACCGTGCCGGTTGAGGTAACCGGACCGCTTTCTGCTGTGATCTGGGTCTCTTCGTCGGCTCCCGATACCGACATCACGGTGAAGCTCGTCGACGTCTATCCACCCAATCCGGACTATCCGGACGGATACGCTATGAACGTCTCCGACTCCATCCTGCGCCTACGCTATCGAAACAGCAGGGAGCAGGCGGAGTTGATGCAGACGGGCGAGGTCTACCGGGTGGAAATTCCGATGTATGGCACGAGCAACATGTTCAACACGGGTCACCGGATTCGACTCGACATCTCGAGTAGCAACTTCCCTCGCTTCGATGTCAATCCGAACACTGGAGAGCCGTTAGGGCGAAACACGTATACGCAGATCGCGATCAATACGATCCATCATGATAGCAACCATCCGTCTCACATCCTCCTACCAGTGATCCCGCAATCGTGATGAGTTGAGAATGGCCAGCCCGAAGGGAGCACGATGAGTCAAGAGGAAGAGCCTCGTCAGCCGCTTACGGGAGTGCGCGTCCTGGAGTTTGGCCAGGCTGTCTCCAGCCCGATGTGTACGATGCTTCTGGGAGACTTAGGGGCCGATGTCATCAAGATTGAGCCACCCCACGGTGACGCGGCGCGCGGCTACGGTCCCCCGTTCGTGGCGGGCGAAAGCCCTTATTTCCTGTCGGTCAACCGCAATAAACGGAGCGCGGTAATCAATCTCAAGCATCCTGAGGGCGCGCGGATCGTCCGGCGGCTCGCCGAGGAAGCCGACATCATCGTCACCAACTTCCGTCCCGGCGTGATGGACCGGCTCGGTTTGGGTGACGAGTCGCTTCGCGAAGTCAACCCGGGTCTGATCTTCTGCCAGGTATCGGGCTACGGGCCGCGCGGCAAGTACGCGACCCAGGCCTCCTACGATCAGGTTGCTCAAGGGATGAGCGGGTTGATGAGTGTGACCGGCAAGCCGGAGAGTGGACCGGTGCGGGTTGGAGTCGCCATCGGCGACGTGCTTGCATCGATGTTTGCGGCGTATGGAGTGCTGGGCGCTTACGTTGGTCGCCTACAGACCGGCATCGGTCAGCGCGTAGATACGTCGCTGCTTGGGAGCATCATCGGCATATTGACCTATCAGACTGGTGGCTACCTGGCTGGAGGTGGCGATCCACACCTCGAAGGGAATGACCATCCGGTTGCGTCGCCTTACGGCGCGTTCAAGACCTCCGACGGCATGATTAACATCGCTGTAGCCAGTGAGCCGGTTTGGCAACGGCTGGCTGCCGCGTTGGGGCATCCTGAATGGGTCGATGAAGCACGCTTCAAGACGAACGCGGACCGGGTCGCAAACCGGGCTGCGATCAACGTACTGGTGACCGAGGCATTAGCACCTCATACTACTGACGAGTGGGTTGAGCGGCTCAACGATGCGGGAATTGCTTGCGGACCGATCTGGTCGATTGGCCAGGCGTTGGAGAGTGACGTCGTTCGGGAACTGGGAATCATCAAGCAAGTCCAGCACGATCTTGCAGGCAGCATTCCGCTGATCGGACCGGCCATCGACATGTCGCTCACGCCGCCCGTGATTCGCCGTCCTCCACCGTTGTTCGCCCAGCATACCGCCGAGATACTTTCTGAAATGGGCTTTGCAGACGATGACGTCAAACGTCTTTCAGACGATGGTGCCATCACTCTCGGACCGATCCATCGAGACGCGCGCTAGTCACGTGATGGCGCCGATGGCAACTCGACGTAAGGCGACCTTATGCGTACAAGTTGCATCGTTGCATTTCAGGTAATCGGACTTCGATCGGACGCGAATCTGGCTGGATCGCGCGGACCTAACGTCGACAAAGTCCCCGCATCTCCATCAGGTCCCCCCGGCTTTCGCTATTCCCGAGCCTCGGGTAGGATGCTGGGAGATCGAACAGACAAGGAGGGCAACACATGACGGCGACCTACACGATCGACACCTTCATCGGAGAGGTTAAAGAGATCCTGACCGACGTTGGACCCAGCGACGTGGGACTCAACAAGATCGCCAGCCGCATGCGAGAACTGGCAAAGCATCCGGAACTGGCGGGCGATGAGCCGATGGGGAACATCCACACTGGCAGCCAGTCGAAGCCGCTGTACATGGATGACTCCGGCCTGATTCTCGTGCGGGCGCGTTTCGGCCCGGAAGCCATGACGCCGATTCATAGTCATGGCAGCTGGGGTGTCATTGGCGTCTATCAAGGGCGCGATCAATATCAGGTTTGGCGCCGGCTCGATGAAGGATCTGGCGCGGGTGACGCCAGGGTCGAACTTGTTGAAGAGCGCATTCTCGAGCCGGGCGACGCTGTCGTGCTTCCACCCCCACCGCAGGATATCCACGCTCAGCGGGGCCATGACGGCAAGGCGACCTATGAGTACGTCCTTTTCGGGGCGAACACGATGGTGCTGCCACGCCTTTACTTCGATCCGAATCATGATTCGGCTGAAGAAGTGTTGCCTGGCCAGCGCTAGTAGAGATTCTTAGCTGGGCGGCCAGTAGATGGTGGCCGCGGCGAAGGGGAAGCGACATGTCGCATGGTGACGCTTGGGAGTCATATCGCGTAGCCGCGGTTCAGTCGACGCCTGTCTTTCTCGATCGTGATGCCACGGTCGAGAAGACGTGCGATCTGATTGCCCGAGCGTCCGGCCAAGGGGCGAGGCTGATCGCGTTTCCGGAGGTTTGGATCGCCGGCTACCCCGTCTGGCTGTCGGAAGCGCCGTCTGCCGCTCTCTGGGGACATGATCCAGCCCGACAGGTTTACCGGCGACTCGTTGCCAATGCCGTCTCGATTCCCAGTCCACAGGTTGAGCGAATCGGCGAGGCGGCCAAGATCGCCAACGCATATGTCGTCGTTGGCGTCCATGAGCTTGGCGGCGGCACGCTCTACTGCTCGCAGCTTTTCTTCGGGCCGGATGGGTCGTTGCTTGGTGTTCACCGCAAGCTGATGCCGACCTATGACGAGCGGATGATCTGGGGGCAGGGTGATGGCAGCGGCCTGATCGTTCTCGACACCGAGCTGGGGAAGCTCGGCGGACTGCTTTGCTGGGAACACTGGATGCCTTTGACGCGACAGGCGATGCACCTGCAGACCGAGTTGCTGCATGTCGCCTGCTGGCCCGACGTCAAAGAGATGCACCAGATCGCGTCACGTCACTACGCCTTCGAGGGACGCGCTTTCGTCATCGCTGCCGGCACGGTGCTCCGCAAAAGGGACCTTCCGACTGATCTGCCGCTCCTCCAGGAGATTCCCGGCGAACCGGACGAGCTGATTCAACGCGGCGGCAGTGCAATCATCGGACCGGATGGAGAATACCTGGCCGGGCCGGTCTGGGAAGACGAAGCAATCGTGACGGCCGAGGTCGATCCCGGACGAGCGGTCGAAGAACGTCTGACCTTCGATGCCGCCGGGCACTACAACCGGCCCGACGTCTTCAATTTCAGTGTCAACCGCTCACCGAACCAAGCGTGAATCAATCGACTAGTCGTAGCGAAGCGAGCATCGAGCTTCGGCCGGTGGCGCCCTACTCCTTTCCGCTTGCCCTGCGTTATCTGGCCTCTTCGCCGTCGTCGGTATTGGAGGAGGTTGATCTCGATCAATGCGTCTGCCAGCGTGCGCTGTCGATCGATCGGTCAGACCTCCTGTTGATGATGCGATCCACCGGCAGCGTCGAGAAACCGGGCATCGAGCTAAGAGTTCGCGGCGATACATTGACACCAGATTTGGTCGAAGCCGCCAGACGGCACGTCATTCGTATGTTTCAGCTCGATGTCGACCCAGCCCCATTCATATCCATAACCGAGCGAGATCCGGTACTTGGGCAGATCGTGCGTGATCTACCTGGGATCCGACCGCTCCTCGTGGCTGAACCGTACGAGGCGCTGATTTTCGCCATCGTTGGGCAGCAAGTGAATATCGCCTTCGCCAGGCGCATGAAAATCGCCCTTATCGAGAAGTTCGGCAGACGTATGCACGTCGATAGTCGCGAGTTCCGACTGCTGCCCGAACCCGGGCGGATCGCGGCGTTGGAACCGGCCGAACTCCTCGCTTTGCAATTCAGCCGCCAAAAAGCGAGCTATCTCATAGAGCTGTCTCGGTCGATCGTGAATGGCGATCTCGATCTTTGGTCCCTCGGAAATTTGCCCTGTGCTGAGGCCATTGATGAACTCGTCAGACACCGAGGGATCGGTCGCTGGACGGCCGAATACGTGATGATGCGAGGTCTCGGCGCTGCCGACAGCATTCCGGCCGGAGATCTTGGACTACGCAAGATCATTGGGCTGGCCTATGGATTGGGACGCACGGCGAGCGAAGCAGAAGTGCGTGATATCGCCGAGGCCTGGGTGGGATGGCGTGGATGGGCCGCGTTCCTCTGGTGGCTTGAACTTCAGACGAACAATCTTAGCCGTTTTTCTTCATGAGCAGATCGCTGTAGCTCACGGGAACGATCCCGGCACGCTCGAGACCAAGCACCCGCCTCAAGAATCGATGCTCCTCCTCGGCTTCCTTCACGGGCTGGCTGCCCAACACCGTCTCGAGCTCAACGAAGGTTCCGAGGCCGTCAACGTCATCCAGATGAATACGCGTGGCACTAAGAAGCAGTAGGCGGCGCGATTTGCGCACGATTACGAGAACACCGAGTGTGTCTGCCAGCGCTTTGAGTAGCGCGTCAGCGTCGGGAACGCCTACCAGTTGGTAGTCTGAGATCCGGCTCTCGACCTGGTCGGGCCGCTGGTAGGCGATCAGCGTACCGTCAGGATTTCCTTCGGTTACCCGGAGCTTGAGGCGGCCATCCGGAACCCGGAAGTACGTATCGGTGTCGCGCCGAATTCCGTGATCCTTTGCGCCAATGTCGAGCGCGAGCCGGCGTACTTGGCTGAGGTCGGCGACTCGCGCTTTCGTCTCAATATTCTTCAACTCGTGCGGTCTCCTCGTGAGTCCGACGTTGTCTTATGACGTTCCGACGAGGTTCATATTTTGGAACCGTCGCCAAGCCAGGAATGCGAAGATGGCTGACCAACCAACGATACTGAGCACAATCCAGATCCAATCGGAAGCAACATACGACGGCGGTGAAGTCGCGTCTAGCGCGACGATAGAATCCAACGCTCGATTTGGTATGGCGCGCGATACCCACTTGCCGATTTCGCCGAGCAGGGAGACCAGCGCGGCGATCTGGGAGCCAAGAAGTGTCATGACCAAGGACAGCCCGAGACCTGCCGCGAGCGAGCCGGTGATCAGTGTGATGGCTGCAGCGATCAGTGTCCAGACAGCCAGCACAATGATCGAATGAAACAGCGTAAGTCCGAAATCCTGAGCAAACGAGATGCCGAATAGGTAGTCGTTTGGGACTGCATTGTTCGTTGCCGCAGCCGTTACTACCGCACCGACGAGAGCGAGCAGGTTGGCAATGATCATCCAGAAGAAAGCGAAGATCTCCAGGGCCAGCAGCTTTGCGATGAGAAAACGGGTGCGAGTGGCCCCCATGAGGAGATTGGTGCGGACTGTCGCCCAACTCAATTCGCTGCCAACTGACCCAGCCGCCAGGATGATGATCATGATCGTCACGAGTGACCCGGCAATCGTGGACGCGAAGTAGAGCCCATCGGGCAGCAGAATCTGTTTTTCTAGTTGCGCCTTGTCCACCCCTGCCGACTCAGGCGCCAGGAGCGCCAGCATCATCATCAGGTACATGAAACCGACGAGCCCTACCAGGATCGCTGAAAGAGTCCAGGTCATTGGCCGTCGCGTCAGCTTGATGAGCTCGACTCGGAGGAGCGTTGCAATCGATGCCATCTTATGCCTCATTCTCGAATTGTTTTGTCAAGTCAAGGAATCGCTCTTCGAGTCTGCTCTCACGAGCCTGCAGACTACTGACGTCGAATCCTGCTTCGATCAAAGCACGATTGATCGTAGCGCAACGGTCCGCGGATGCTTCGGCGACCAGCAGGCCGTCGAGGAGTTCGACGTGCTGAACATGATCCATGTGACGAAGCAGTTCGGCCGCTTGCTCCGCGCGATCGACGACGCGAACTTCGACTACGTCTTCGGCAGACAGAATCTGCGACAGTGATCCGGTCTGTACCAATTTGCCGCGGTCGATAATGGCCACATGCGTGCAAACCTGCTGCACCTCATTGAGGAGATGGCTAGAAAGCACGACCGTTCGCCCTGCCTGGGCGAGATCGCGCACCAGATTCCGAATCTCTAGCTGACCGGCCGGATCAAGTCCGCTGGTGGGCTCGTCCAATATGATGAGCTCCGGCTGGCGAATCAGCGCCGCGGCGATTCCGAGCCTTTGCTTCATGCCGGTCGAATAGCTGCCGAATTTGGCGTCGGCTCGGCTGAGAAGATCGACCTCCTCCAGTGCTCGATTGACGACCTGTCGGTCACGAATTCCGGCCAGTTGTCCGAAGAGGGACAGATTCTGCCGTCCAGTCAGATAGGGGTAGAAGGCCGGTCGCTCGACCAGTGCTCCGGTGCGCTCCAGCGCCTGATATAGCTGCGTCCGCACGTCAAATCCGAGCACCTTCGCCGAGCCCGAATCAAACGGGATCAGGCCGAGGAGCATGCCAAGCGTCGTGGTTTTCCCGGCGCCATTCGGGCCGAGGAAGCCGAAGATTGAGCCTTTCGGCACGTCGAATGAGAGCGAATCGACCGCAACAAAATCGCCGAAGCGCTTGGTGAGTCCAACGATCTCGACCGCGCTTTCCAACTCCCGTCTCGGTTCTGTCCTGCCGTTGTGAGACCGGTTTTCGGTCGCCAAAGGGGAGAGATGGTCGGTCGTAATGCTCATGAAGTTGCTCGCTTTCAGGCGGTTGAGTGGAATTCAGGGTTATTCCTCGTCAACATCTCTCCAATCCTAGCGGCCCGACCGTTACATTCGTGTTGCAGCCTTACCGAAATTGCAGAAATAGCGTTAATTCGGGTGTGGATTTGGTCGGAGCGCCGGTTGATTCGTGCTTTCCAGCGACTCGTGGGATTACCTGCGAAAAGCCGCGCTGATACGCCTGAGGCGCTGTTTGGGCCAACTGTAGATCAACAGTCTCGGTGTTATGATCACAGTGTGTTCGATCCAACACCTGTCCTTCTATTATCGAACGTGAGTTGCATATGGTGAACAACAGCGAAACCAGAGACGGGATGTTGAGGCGCTCTCCACGAAAGCGCTCGTGGTTTCGGATTGGTGGCTACGTGCTGGTTGTCCTGGTCGTGCTTGCCATGATCGTTATCGGTGGCGTTGGGTGGTACGGGTCAGAGCTTGCCATCCACCCGAAACAGAACACCTACGCCTGGTCGCTGAGCGACTTTCCAAACCTCAAAGCGGAACCAATCAGCCTTCCGAGTCGAACTGGTATTACGCTTACTGGAAGGTTCTTTCCGGGCCGTTCACCGGCCACGATCATCCTGTCGCACGGCTACGGTGACGATCAGGACCAAATGATTCCATGGGCAGATTTTCTAAATAGGGCTGGGTTTAGCGTCTTTACCTATGACATGCGGCAACGTGGGACGAGTGGTGGCGACGCGGTGACGATTGGGGCACTTGAGCAGACCGATCTCGTGTCAGTCGTTGACTATCTCGTCACAAGACCCGACGTAGACGCGAATCGTATCGGAGCCCTTGGCGTGTCTCTGGGAGCATCCACGACCATTCTTGCGGCCGCTCAGGACCCACGCATCAAGGCGGTCGTCGAGGATAGCGGGTTCAGTGATGTCCAAAATGTCATTGCATCGAGCTTTGAGTCATTTGTTCCGATCCCGGCGTTTCCGTTCGCGCCAGTGACAGTGAAGATTGCCGAGTGGCGAACCGGAGAGAATGTTGGCGATATCCGGCCGGTGGATGTCGTCAGTAAGATCAGTCCACGTCCAATCTTTATTATTCACGGAACAGAGGACAAGGAAGTTCGGCCTCCCAACGGCCAGCGCATTTACGACGCCGCGCGCGACCCGAAGGAGATCTGGTGGGTTCAAGGCGCGCATCACGTTGAGGCCCGCAGTCTCTATACGGCGGAATACGAGCAGCGGGTGGTGCAATTCTTCAATAAATGGCTCACCTCCTGAACTGAGACGGACAGCTTCTTACTCCTGTTTGCTGAACGAACTGACCGCCAGGCTGATCATCACCGCGCCGAAGGCCGTCACGATCAGGATGTCGACCCACGGATTCAGCGAATGCCCAAACAACGACAATCCGAGTGCCTTCGCCGTTGCCTGTCCCTGCGGACTACTACCGAGCACTGTCTGGCGGATCGCATCCACGCCGTACGAGACCGGGTCGACGCGGGTTAGAGCGGCCAGCCATCCAGGTAGGTTCGACAGTGGAAACAGGGCCCCGGATAGGAAGAACATCGGCATCATCAGGAAGTTCATCACCATCTGGAAGCCCTCCATGCTCCGCATCCGGCCGGCTATGAGCAGACCGAACGCGCTGAGCGCAAAGGCCGTGCAGAACATCATGACGAGCAGCTTCAGCACGATGAGCGGCGTCAGGCTCACGCCGATAAAGGGCGCGAAGACCAGGATCAGAATGCCCTGAACCATGGCGGTCGTGCTACCGCCGAGAGCCTTGCCCGCGACTAATGACCAGCGCGGAACGGGTGCAACCAGTACCGCCTTCAGAATGCCAAATTCCCGATCCATGATGACCGAAATTGCGCTAAAGATCGAGGTGAAGAGGACCGACATGGTGATGATACCGGGGAAGATGAACTGGCCATATTTGATACTTCCGTCGCCGCTCCCGAGTGATCCGATTGTCGGCGACAGTCCAACGCCGAATATGATCAGGAACAGCAACGGCTGCGCCATACTTCCCACGATTCGGCTGCGGTCTCGCATGAAGCGAATAATGTCCCGATACCAGAGCGTCACGACGCCGTCGAGCGCCGAACGGAGCCGGTCGGCTTGTGTGAAGTTCGTTTGAATCGTTGGTTTGGCGGTCGATGTTCGCGTAGCCACGTTTGTTAGCTCCTCATTCGAGCGCGCATCTGACGACGCATTTGATCTGAGCTGCTGGCGCTTTCGTCGCGGATTTCGCGTCCGGTAATTTGCAGGAAGACGTCGTCGAGACTTGGGCGACGTACGCTTACCGAGGCAATCGGGATTGACAAGCCCAGCACCAGTTGTGGAATGTATGCCTCGCCATCCTCGACCTCGAATCGCAACGTGCCGTCGACTTGGACCGCATCGACTCCGAACTTGCTCTCCAGTTCGCTCATCGCTCGCTCGTTGTCCGACGTGCGAAGCGTAATAACGTCGCCACCTACCTGTGCCTTGAGCTCATCCGGCGTCCCGCTGGCGACGATCTTTCCGTAGTCGATGATGGCGATGCGATCGCAGCGCTCGGCTTCGTCCATGTAGTGGGTGGTCATGAAGATCGTGGTACTCGTCGACGTTCGAAGCTGATCGAGATAGCTCCAGATGTGCTCCCTCGTCTGCGGATCAAGACCGACCGTCGGCTCATCTAGAAACAACACCCGCGGCTGGTGCAACAGACCGCGCGCGATTTCGAGCCGTCGTTTCATTCCGCCGGAGTAGGTGCGTACGAGATCGTCGCGGCGCTCCCACAGATCGACCATTCGCAAGAGTTGCCCGGAGCGCTCTTTTCGCTCGTCGCCACTCAGATGATAGACACGGCCGTGGATGTTCAGATTCTCCATGGCGGTAAGCCGTTCGTCGAGGCTCGGATCCTGAAAGATGATTCCGATCGAACGGCGAACCGCATCCGGATCTTGAGTGACGTCGAAGCCATTTACCGTCGCGCGTCCCGACGTGGGATTGGAGAGGGTGCACAGAATCTTGATGGTGGTTGACTTCCCGGCGCCATTCGGCCCCAGAAAGCCGAAGAGCTCACCTTCCCCCACCGAAAAGGTTACACCGGCTACGGCTTCGACCGAGCCATACCGCTTAACCAAATCATCTACGGTTACAACTGACGTCATACGGTTCACACTTTCTCGAAGGGAAAACGGGCTGGATCTGGCGCGAGATGGTCGGCCGCTTCACGCTTGTCGTTGCGATTCAGAGCGGCTGCCACTACCTGGAGCGCACCGATCACCATTTCGAACTCTTCATTGGTTAGAAGATTGGCCAGAGAGCGAATGCGAGATTGCCGGAATCGCCAGAATCGTTCGAGATTCTCTCTTCCGAGCTGCGTGAGTTGGCACATTACCACGCGTCGATCGTCCGGATGTTGGGACCGTGTCACGAGTTGCTTGCTCTTGAGCCGCTCGATCATGCTCGTCGTCGATGAGAGGCTCGTTCCGAGACTCGCGGCGATTTCGCTCATGCGTTGCGAACCTTCGGCAAGGAAGACAAGCGTACGCAGCTGCCCCATTGTTAGCTCGACATCCGGCCATTCCTCGGCACCGGGCCGAGCGAGGCGCGCATTGAGGGATCGAGAAATTTGGATGAATTGTTCGATTTGCTGTTCCGTTACCATATGCTCCTGATCGACACCGTTACTTCGAACTACTCAAACTATTCTAGCGCGGTGAACCGACTCGGTCGAGCGAGACGTACCGGGATATCGAATCTCAAGATTTCTGGGAGCAGATCTGCGACCCACCCGGCTAATGCAGACGGGAGCAATCACCGCGTGCAAATGCGTTCTATGAGATAGCATCATCTGAACAGGGATAGCCAGTTTGGCGCTCAGTTGTCTCGAGAGTAGAAGTCCCGCTTCCGGCGTGAGTGCCGGAGAGACTCGAAGATCGAAAGGATCATCCCATTTACAGAGTGCCGCCGGGGAGTTGCTCCTGCCAACGTATGGAGACTCCGGTATCTGACGTGCGACGGTTGGAATGTGTTTCGTCGCATTGTCAGCATCGTGTCCACCGAGAGTGCTATGATCCGACCGAAATCCAGATGCTGACGAAATGCTCTACTGAATCGGAGTGCATCACATGAAGCAAGACGACCGCCAGAGTGTGGAACGATCGCCGAAGATATCGGGCGCTACCATTCGGTACATCGACGTCAATAATGTGAATCTCTACTGCGAGGAGTATGGGAGTGGCGAATCGCTGGTGCTGCTGCATGGCGGACTCGGGTCGGTTCGCGACTGGGAACATCTCATCCCCGATCTTGCCGAGGATTATCATGTGGTTGCCATTGACGTTCGTGGACATGGTCGTTCGAGTAATCCATCCGGCAATCTTTCATACCCATTGATCGCGTCTGACCTTGCGCGCGCGATCGAGGTGCTGGGACTCGATCGTCCGCTGATCGCCGGATGGAGCGATGGCGGACAGCATGTGCTGCAGCTTGGTAGCCGGTACCCGCAAATTGCTCGGGCACTGGTTGTCGGTGCGGCTGACTTCCAGACTAGCCCTGAAACGAAACAATGGGTCCGCGAGTTTTTCGGCATGAACGAACAGGGCGAAGTCGATCTTGCGATTCTCGATAAGATGCTCGGTGAATCGTTCCAGCGCTATCACGCGAAACACCCCGGTGGAGACAGTCAATGGCAAACTCTGGCTCACCAAACGGCGCATCTCTGGCTGGATTACCGCGGCTTAACCCAAGCCGAATACCAGCAGATCGATGTGCCTACGTTGATTATGGTTGGCGATAGAGATGATGACGTGCCGGTCGAAGATGCGGTCAGCATGTACCGGATCATTCAGAATGCCGAACTCGCGGTCTGCCCAAACGCAGATCATTCAATCCCCTGGCGTCGACAGAACTGGTTCCTTGCCACGATGCGGGAGTTCTTGCGACGCCAGCGTGATGTGGTCGGCGGCACACACGAATCACGTCCGCTCAATCCCGACCCTGTCTAGGGGACTGGTACTGTTTGGTATAGTACGGACGCACTGTCAGACGTTAGACTTTGGTCTACCCGTTGAATCTCCCCGGTTATTGGAGCGGTCCGTTAAGGATACTGATGGCGACCGTACCAGCGAGCCAGATCGAAGACTCCGAATCAGGCGCTGATGTCCGCGATCGCTTCGCGGGTCGGGAACGGGCGATCGCCTACGGCATCCTGATCATCGCGATTGCCTTCAGCGCGGTCTCGCTGTTGCCGGAAGGGCTCATTAATGTCCCCCCACTGAACGATAACGTCCTCCACCTCCTGGCCGCCAAACAGACGGCGTCTGCTTGGTCAGATGGGAAGAACCCGACCGACCCATGGTTACCGCAAATCAGTTTTGGCTTCCCGCTCGCGCATCACTATCAGCACCTTGAATACCTTCCGGTGGCTGGCCTTCACCTGCTGTTCCAGCGTGCGTTCTCGATCAACGCTATTGTCGCCTGGTCGACTATTCTGCTCCTGAGCCTGTTTCCATTATCGGTTTATTACGCTGTGAGACGGTTTGGTTTCGGGTATCTGACGGCTGCTTTCGCCGGTATGGTCGCGCCTCTCGTCGCCACCAACGGGCTGTACGGAATTGACTTCGGAAGCTACGTCTGGCGCGGCTACGGCCTCTACACCCAGCTTTGGGGAATGTTCCTGCTGCCGCTCGCGCTGGCGGCGGGCTACCGGCTCCTGCGCGCTGGCAAGGGGTATTTCGTTGCGACGTTGTTGCTGACCGTTACCATGATATGCCACACGGTTTATGGGTACATGGCCGTTGGTTCGCTCGGCTTCATCGCGGTATTGCTGATATTCGAGCAGGGAAGGGCCGAGGTGTGGCCGGCTGTGCGGCGTACCGTTGGCCGGCTGTTGCTGCTGATCGGATTGACCGGGCTGTCCGGTTCCTATTTCTTTATTCCGTTCTTGCTCGACCAAGCGTTCATGAATCGCAGCGTTTGGGAGCTTCCGACTAAGTACAACTCATTTGGCGCTACCTGGGTGCTCAAGACGTTTGCAAAAGGTGACCTGTTCGACTACGGGCGGCTGCCGGTCTTGACGTTGCTGGTGGTCGCGGGTCTGGTTGTTTGCGCGGTACGCTGGCGAGAACCGCGCTACCGCCTGCCGGTGGTCCTCTTCGTCGCCTGGATGGCGCTCTATTTTGGCCGGCCGACGTGGGGGCCACTCCTCGATCTCATGCCGCTCAGTCCGATTTGCACTTTCACCGGTTGATTGGAGGAGTTCACTTTGGCGGACTGCTGCTGATTGGGGTGGCGCTGGCCGCACCCTGGCCGTGGCTCGTCAAGCAGCGTGGCCTCTTCCCGGTTGTGGGGGCGGCGTTCCTGTGCGTCTTGCTTCTCTTCCCGGCATTTCATGAGCGCTCAAGCTATCTGTCGCAAAATGCCACCTGGATGCAGGAGAGCCACGACGCAATCGTCGCCGAGCAGCCTCAGTTGAACTCCCTGTTCGATACGATTCGATCGCTCCCTCCTGGTCGCGTCTACGCGGGATTAGCAGGTACCTGGGGTAGCAGCTATCGCGTGGGAGCTATCCCGATGTACGCGCTGTTACAGGATCAGGGCTTCGACATGCTCGGCTATCTCTACGCGCCCTTCTCCTTGAATTCAGATATTCAGGTCTTATTCGATGAACGGCGACAGGAGGAATACAACCTGTTCAACGTCCGCTATGTGGTCGCTCCGGTTGGCCGCAGTTTCCCAAGCTTCGTTAGACCGATTGGCACGTTTGGCAATAATCAACTGTTTCAGGTAGATACAACCGGTTATTTCGATGTGGTTCAGCCGACGATCACGCTGGTCGGTGACAAGAGTGAGTTCTATCCGGCGGCGTCAAGTTGGTTGGCTGGACCGGAACCTGGGCTCAAGCAAGAGCCCCGCCTGATTCTGGATGGCTCTAGCCACGGGAATGAGGCCGTGGTGCCATTGGCACTTTCCGCGCCGGCAATCTCGCATCCGATGACTGATACCGTCACGCCTGAGGGAACTATTACGTCGGAGCAGGTCGGGAAGAATGGGTCGTATGCCGCGACGGTGGATGTGAAGAGCGCGTCGATGGTGATGGCAAAAGTGACCTTTCACCCGGGTTGGCACGTGACGGTAGACGGAACGACAGTCAATCCGGTGATGTTGATGCCGAGCTTTGTCGGGATACCGGTTGCTCCCGGGACGCACCGCATTCAGATGACGTACCAGGCGAGCCGGTTGCGGCTGATACTGGAGCTGCTCGGCGTCTTGACATTAACGATGATCGCTCTCGCTGAATGGCGGTGGGACCAGGTCAATCGTAAATGGAAACGTGTGACGGCACGCATGTCATTCGCCATCTCGCCGCAGTCGTCACGCCCTGCGCCGACCACGAAAAGGGCTTCAACCCTTGCGCCGGACGAACCGGTGTCGACTGATCCGCATCGGTCGTCGATCATCACGGACTCCACGTCGAAAGCGGATCATCTCATACGACCTCTCGTCGCTCATCGTCGCGGCACTCGTCCGGCTCCCCGAATTCCGAACCTGCCACCATCCATGTCGCGCTTATCAATGGTCACGACGCGAACCAAGGTCGGTATTTACCTACTCTTTCTGGCCGTATATCTCTTTACCGGTTCCGGCCACTTCTATTCGACTGACCACGTCGCTGTGTATCTCACAACACAGAGTATGGTCGAGCATCATTCGCTGGCCATCAAACCGATCGCTCGTGCTGTTCAGGGCCGGGGTGGCGCCTACTATGGTCGATATGGGTTGCTACAATCGGTCGTCTCGATCCCGCTCTACCTGATCGGTTCAGCCGTCGACCGCGTGGCTTCTCCGTCGACCCGTGCCATGTTCGCGGGGCCAAACATTGGTGACTGGGGTGGAACGGTCCCGATCTTCTTTGTGTCGCTGCTCAATGCCTTCATCACACCATTGACCTGTCTGCTGGTCTTCCTCTTCACGCTTCGGCTCGGACTCGGTCTGAGAACAGCGTACGTGGTGATGTTCCTGTTTGGATTCTCGACCCTCGCCTGGACATACGCGCACGACTATTTTCAGCATCCGCTCGAGGCGCTCTTCCTCCTGCTTACCATCTACATGTTATTCGTGAATCGTGAGCGACTCTCGATGACGACGGCAGTTGCGGCCGGAGTTCCGTTGGGAATGGCTGTTCTCACGCGACTGAACATTGCGTTGATCGTTCCCATCATTACGGTGTACGTGTTCTTTATCGCGAGCAGGTGGGACGGATACAGCGACAGTGACGTTGAGTTGGCTGGCGGACCGATCTCTCGTCTCGCCGCCCGAATCTACCGCCCGTTCGAGGGAATACCTTTTGCCGATTGGTGGTCGATTACTGTCGTGCGGTGCGTGGCGGGGTTTCTCATCGTTCCGACGTTCTCATTCATGAGCTACCTCGCGCTCAACTACTATCGCTTCGGTACGATCCGTGACCCAGCCGTGAACAACATTGTTCACGGTTCACTCGACATTCTCGTCGGGCTCTACGGTAATCTTCTGAGCCCGGGGCGCAGCGTCTTTCTGTACTCCCCGCCACTTATCCTGGCGCTGGTCGCCTTCGGTCAGTTCTACCGGCGGTATCGTGCCGAAGCTTTGCTCATCGCTGGAATATCGCTCACCTATCTACTTCTGTACTCGATTCCGCTGGACTGGGACGGTGGATGGTCGTGGGGGCCACGCTATCTGCTCGCTGTGGTGCCGCTGTTGATGCTCCCACTTGGCTTCTTCTTGACCAGCCGGACGCGTTTGGTGATCGCTGCCCTCGTGGGCGTCATTGGTGCGGCCATCGAGATCCTCGGGGTCACGATCAACGTGAGCTACGTCTACTGGGATTGGATCAATATGCGGCTCACGCCCGACACCGCCTATCTCTTCACTCCGGGAATCTCGGCGATACCAACACACGCTCGCGATCTCGTCGCGGGTAAGCACATAGACATGTGGTTGATCTGGGTTGGGCAACAGTTCGGTATCGGCGCCGTTTTAGGTCTTGTGGCGATCGGCATCGCCATTTTGTCTACTGGATTGGTTCTGCTGCTGGATGGTAATTCTGAAGTGAGCCAGCCACCTGTTCCACACAGATCAGGGTAACAAGCTCGCCTCAGTTCCTACGTTGATGTGAGATGTGCACGTTCTGATGTCGCGTGCATTTGTCATGCCAGTGGTTTCGCTCGTACGCTCCCGGATAGCTGCGTCGAATTTCGGCAAACTCGGTGAATGAAATGAGGTTGGCCAGATATTCGGCCAACCTCATTCTTCGGCTCTGTTGAGTCGGACTCTGGATCTACGGCACCGAAACCTCGACTGCGGTGTTGTTCTCACAGACCGCATACACCGTGAACGGCGCGTAGGCAGTTCCTGACCACCCAACTGGATTGCCGTTACCATCGGTCGCCGGCATGCTGGACGCGATCCAACTCGGGAATGGCAACGTGTTCGTTGTGACGCCGCCGCCGGTTGCCGAGTCGCCCGATTGGCACATGGCCGTCTCAGTAGCAAGACCACCGCGCCCGTTGGCCCGGGCTGATACTACGTAATGCGAGATGTTAGACGTTGCAAGTGGACCGGTTGGACCCTCGGGGCCAGTGGCACCGCTCGGACCGCTCGGACCACTTGGACCGACTGGACCGGTAGCGCCCGTCGCACCGGTTGGGCCTTCAGGACCCGACGCACCGGCTGGGCCACTCGGACCGACAGGACCGGTCGCGCCAGTTGGACCCTCAGGCCCGGACGCACCGGCGGGGCCACTTGGACCGATTGGACCGGTAGCGCCCGTCGCGCCGGTTGGGCCCTCAGGCCCGGACGCACCGTCGGGGCCACTTGGACCGATTGGGCCGACAGCGCCCGTCGCACCGGTTGGGCCCTCAGGACCGGACGCACCGGCTGGACCACTTGGACCGGTCGGGCCGACAGGACCAGTTGCGCCAGTTGCACCCTCCGGGCCTGATGGGCCGCTCGGTCCAGTAGCGCCCGTCGGACCTATCGGACCGGTCGGGCCGCTTGGACCACCGTCGGTGTTCCAATGGAGCGGGTACTCGCCATTCCGGCAATTACCTGGCGGCGGAACGATGCGAATCGTGCCGAATGGGCTTTCGCATGCATAGATTACCGGTGGATTACTCGGCTGTGCGGCGGCGATAAGGGCTCCGCCGCCGAGTGCAAGAAGGGCAGCGATCGGAATCGCCACCAACATTTTAGGTCTTGTCAACAATCGTTTGAGCTTCATCCACTCGTCTCCTTCTTTTGAGGCGAAGGTGCAGTAGGTGATCCTGTCCAACTCAATTTATGCGCTTTCCCGACTAGGTCACCTCCTTGAGTTGAATGCCCGCATTTGTCTATAAAGCCAGGGGCGAGGAATTATGAAGTGCGAACAGTCAGCACGAACCTATCATCCAGACATCGTTAGAGCCAGAGTAATGGAATTTTTTCGCAGGTACAATAGCCCAAATTGTGGATGGGATAGCGGACGATCTGGCTACCCGCCTGCGATAGAACTCAATCTCACTCCGGAATCCCTGTGCCGAAGCCCAACGACCCCCAAGAGCGCCTTAGATTCCGATTAAGAACCGTCGCCTGACGTGGAGCCGTCATCCGGTACGATCGCGGTCGTCTTTTTCAAATGTCCGTTCCGTGCAGTTGGCTGTGCCTGCTCTATCCCCTGAAGTTTACCCATGATCTCGCTGACCTTCATGCCGGTAATCGATTCGAAGATTTCTGGCACCTGAGCCACCATCTTGGCGATTTCACCGGTCAGATTGCTGACACCGCCATTGCGACCGTCGCCCGTAGATACGATGGTAATCTTGTCGACGTTCGAAAGCGATTCCGACAACGCTCGCGCCATTTCCGGTAGTCCCGTGAGGAGTTTGTCGAGCATCGCAGCCTGGTTATATTGTAGATAGGCGTCGGCTTTCAGTTCCATCGCATTGGCCTCGGCCTCACCCTTGGCCCGCACCACATCGGCTTCAGCTTGGCCCTTGATTCTCTGAATCTCCGCGTTTGCCTGGCCTTGCAGACGAATTCCTTCCGCCTGACCAGTCGCTTCGCGAATGACCTGCTCTCGCTGCGCATCGGCCATAATTTCGATCTTGCTGCGTTCGGCCTCGGCCTGCTTGATCACCGTCGCCTGTAGCTCGCGATCGCGACGCTGGATTTCCAGCTCCTGGATCTGAATCTGTCCTTGTCGATTTACCTGCTCGATCTTGATCTGCTCGGCGACAACCTGCTGCTGTGCTTGATTGGACGAGATGTCGTAGGCCTTCTCAGCGATCGCTCGCTGACGTCGGATTCCGGTGTCGTATTCGGCCCGCTTGATTTCGAGGTCCCGCTGTGCCTCCGCCTGGCGAGTCTCCGACGCAGTCTGTGCGATGACCCGCTCCTGATCGGCCTGTGCCTGTGCTACGGCGGCTTCCCGAACGGCCATTGCTCGCTTGATCGCCGTGTCCCGCTCCGCTTCAGCCTGTGCGATGTCGGCTTCTCGTTTGATACGTGCTACATCTGGCCGACCCATATTGCTGATGTAGTCCTTCTCATCCATCACTTTCTTGATAGTGAAGGACACGACTTCGAGACCCATCTTGCTAAGATCGTCGGCTACGGTCTGGCGCACGCGACCGGCGACCATTTCCGGCTCCTTGACCAGTTGCTCGACGGTGAGCAGTCCGACGATGCCGCGAAGGTGACCTTCCATCACCAGTCGGATCAGGGCTTCACGGTCATCCTGCGCTTTGGTCAGAAATTGCTCGGCGGAGGTGCGGATGCTTTCTGGATCGGATTTCACCTTGAGCTGTGCGACCGCCTCAACAGTCACCGCGACACCCTGTGACGTGTACACATCCTGCGATGGGGCGACGTCGAACGACATCAGTTCGAGCGACAACTCGCGCGCGCTCTGGAACAGCGGCCAGACAAGCTTGCCGCCTCCGGTGATGATCGTTGTTCCACCTGAGCCGTAGACGATCAGGGCCCGGTTCGGGCTGACCCTCCGGTACATGCTTCCGAGAATTCCTGCCAGCAGCAGGATAACCACAACGGCGATCACGGCAATCGTGACAGGGGTAAGCACTACGTGAGTCCCTTCTCGCGTCCCACGGTTTCACTCTTGAAACCGGCCACGCTAGTGAAATGCGTCACCGGCGGAAGCCGGATTATCTGAAGACGGTAACTGTCGCTCGTAACGATTGACGAATTCCTCGTACGGCTGGACAAGCGCCGTGCCGTGATCATATTCGATGATGACCACCTCTGAGTCGTAGGTGATCGGCCTTGAGCCGAGGCTCCGAGCCGCCTCGCTGCGACGGGTCCCCTGCTTGGAGAAGACGACCTCGCCAACACCGCCGGCGGGGATGCTAACCGTGACCCGGCCGATCGTACCTTCCAACTCGTAATCGATCGCACGCATCACGGTCTCACCGGCCAAGATCTTCCTGAGCATGAGCGCAATCAGAACATCGGCCAGAATCCCGGGTAGGATCGCGACCGGTGTGGCCCAAAGTGCCGACCAACCGGAAAACCGCATCAAGATCAGGCCGGTCGCTCCAAACGCGGTCAGGAACGCCAATAGCGACGAAACATTGAGAAGCGGCAAATGTGACAAGATATGAGGTGCATTCGATTGCTCGGCATGCTCCGCGGCGTGCGCCAGTTCGTGGCCGCCTGATCCGTTACCGTGAGCTTCATGACCAACCGCTAACTCATGACCGTTGCCGGGGTGAATGTGTCCGCCGGGGAGGTGCGAAAAAGCCGTACCGCTGAACCCGAGCACGGCGGAGATAACCGTGAAGAGCGCACCAAAGACGAAGCAGAATAGAAAGAGAGTTTCCATGGTTGACGTTCCGCGCCAGCCGTCCGCGATTCATGCGCATGTAGGTAAAAATTTCCACAAATTCGCGTTGAACCACAAACGACAACTACTTCTTTAGCTTACGCCGCTCTGGTTCCGCGGTCAAGATCCGGTCCGTCGGCAAGAATCAACCGCCCAGGAACCGCATACGGACCAGCGCCAAATACAATTTACTTAGGGTTTACATTCGTTCGCTACAGTACTAAAGAAGCGTTCCTCGAACGGCGAGGCGCGAAACGTACATCTTGGAGGAACAGATGACCCGCAAACGTGTAGTAGTTTTGGCAGCGAGTATGGCGATAGTGGCCGTCCTTGCAGTTGGTGGATTCGCCACGGTCTTCGCGGAGGGAACGCCAACTCCTGCTAACGGCACGGCCCAATCGTCCCGAGCTCAAACCTTTCTCAACCGGTTGGCAACGAACCTCGGGATCTCGACCGACCGGCTGCAGCAAGGTCTGAAGGATACGGCGAATCAGATGGTCGACCAGGCCCTCACGAACAAGAAGATCACCCAGGCGCAGGCCGACGCCGCGAAGCAGAAGATCGCGAACAGCAATGGACTTAGTCCGTTCACTCACTTCTTTGCCCGTCGCGATCGACGAATGGACATGCTGAAGGGCGCGTCCTGGAATGATATCGCCAGCGCGCTGAACATGACGCCTCAGGATCTGAAGAGCCAGATTCAGTCCGGCCAGACGTTGCAGCAGATCATTCAGAGTCACAATACGACGGTCGATGCAGTTGTTCAAAGCGTTGTGTCGCAGGTCAAGACGCAGCTCGATACCAAGGTCTCAAATGGCGCCATCACGTCAGATCAAGAAACGAAGATCCTGAACGGGCTACAGACGCGGTTGACTAATCTGATCAACAATGGTGGGCCGATGTTCCGTCAGCACGCCGATCCGAGCGCTAGCCCAACAAGTAGCCCGAGCGCCTAAGGAGTAATCCGTTACGGAATCGGTGCCAGAAACGTTTGAAGGCGATGGGCAACCATCGCCTTCTTGCTGCGGCGTTCGCGCTGGGATCTATCGCGCTGAACACCTGATGAGATATGCGGAGTCAAGTGCCGATTCGGTAAAGGACCTCTCACTCAGCCGGCTTTTGTGCACGGACGAAGGCCGAAATGATCGTTCCTGTGGCCTCCTGGAGTTTCTCGAGCGTCTCGGTGTCCAGGGCGGTGCCACAGCAGCCGGAGCCTGTATCGCCGCCACAGCAGCCATTGTCCAGCAAACCGCTCAGTTGGTTTACGCTCGTTGCTTCGAGCCCAATGTTAGCGAACCCGGCACCGGCAAGTTTGTCGCGGTAATCATCTTCGGTCAGGGCACCGGCCACGCAGGCGGACCAGGCTTCGAGGCTGTGCCGGATTGACGGAAGCAAGCGTCCCTGGAGCACAATGTCGGATACGGCGAAGCGTCCACCCGGTCGCAGAACGCGAAACGCCTCTTGGAGTACCGCATCCTTGTCTCCGGACAGATTGATCACGCAGTTTGAGATAATGACGTCGACCGACGCATCTGGAAGCGGAATATCCTCGATGTGTCCCTTTAGGAATCGGACGTTGCCGACGCCGGCCTGGATCCGATTTCGCTCGGCCAGTGCAAGCATTTCATCGGTCATATCGAGTCCGTAGACGAACCCGCCGGGGCCAACTCGCTTGGCCGAAAGCAAGACATCGATTCCGCCGCCCGACCCAAGGTCCAACACTGTCTCGCCCGGTTTGAGTTCCGCAAGAGCGGTGGGGTTGCCGCAACCGAGCGATGCGAGCACCGCGTCACGCGGAAGCTCCGTGAGAGCCTCTGGATCATAGGCTGCGATCGCTTGCGGGTCGCCTGCAGGGCCACAGCACGACGAGGTGTCCGATTGAATTACAGAGATTGCGGCCGCCGCATAATGCTCGCGCACCGATTCACGAAGGTTTGTTCGACTCCCGGTATCGTCGATCTTCATCGAGATTTCCTCCCTTACGATTCCGGAGAAACACAACCACTCCGGAACGACGTTTCGCACAATCGATTGGCCGTAGTCGCTATCCATCGTATTTATACGAACATTGCGGCCAATAAATCGCCACCCCATGGTGACATCGTAAATTTACGATGAACTCAGTCGGTTGTCAATACCCTTGGTCGTCCCCGATCGCGACCAGATTATCGGACGGAGAATCACCCGGCGCTGGGCTGACGGTTTCTGGACTTGACGTCCAACCGCGTGGCGGCTCATTCGTTGTATGAGTCGGAAGATTCGGAAGTTGTCGTGGTACTATTGCCACCCGATGACACATAAAGATTATTAACCTGGAGGGACTTGAAGTAGACATGAGTATTCAGTCGGATGAAGACCGGCGTAAGAATCGCCGGTCCGCCAGAAAGGCGGCGGCTGAGCGGCAAGCCAAGCGGCGACGACAGTTCATGATAGGTGGCGTCATCGTCGTAGCCGTGGTGGCTGCGCTCGCTCTGATCATCGTGCCGCAATTGGGGAGCAAGACCGGCCTCGGAGCCATACAGGTGGCCGCTGCCCATCCTGCGACAATTCCGTCTAACGGCAAGATACTTGGTGACCCTAACGCTCCGGTCAAGATTGTCGAGTACGGCAACTATCAGTGACCATTCTGTGGACAATTCACCCGTGAGGTGGAACCGCAGCTAATCACCGATTACGTGGAAACAGGGAAAGCATCGATCGAGTACCGTGACTATGCATTTGGTGGCCAAGAATCGCTTGACGCCGCTGCCGCGTCCGACTGCGCGCTTGATCAAGGGAAATTCTGGCAATATCATGACACGCTCTTCCTCAACCAGCACGGCGAAAACCAGGGAGCGTTTTCTCGGGATCGGTTGAAGCAAATTGCGAAAGATATTGGCTTGGATACCAGCAAGTTCAATCAATGCCTGGACTCCGGAGCCCATGCCAAAGACGTTTCAGATTCGACAAGTGCAGCCGTGAAGGCTGGATTTTCTGGAACACCGGCGTTCACCGTCAACGGTCAGACGGTGGTGTATAACGGATTAGCATCAATGAAGGCGGCGATTGACGCTGCACTGGCGGGCAAGTAGTGGCCGCGGCACGTGCGATAGGCTGGCGCTGGATCACTGGCTTGCTCGTGCTGTGTGGTCTCGGAGTCGCAACCTATTTGACGATTGTGCACTACGATACTGGCGCGCTTATCTGCACGGTTGGTGATTGCCATGCCGTACAAACAAGCAAGTACAGCACAATTGGCCCGATCCCGGTAGCGGTTCTGGGCCTTGCTATGTACTTGACGATCGGCGCGATCAGCCTCGGCCGCTGGCGTCGACCGAATCTGATGTCAACTTTGACGATGATATCGTTCGCCATCGTTCTTGCTGGCGCGATCTACGCCGCCTATTTGACGTACCTTGAACTGAACGTGATCCATGCCGTGTGTCAGTGGTGCGTGCTGTCTGCACTGATTACCTTAGGCCTGCTCTTTTCGGAAGGGTTTGGTTTTTACAACCAGATCGAATGACCGTCGTCTTTCGAATCGTGTGTGCCTCGTCAGGACTTACTCGTGACTGGCGAGGCATCATTGTTTCTCCCGTGTTGACGTGGGGTCAGAAGTCCAGCCGTTGGTCGAGATCCTCAGCGGCGAAATCGTTACCGTATCCACGTCTGTTCTAGTTGTCGAACTGCCTGCGATGCAATATCCTGCCCTTGCGGCACACTTGACCGCCGTCTGTATACACCACGGCGCGCTAATTGCGCTTTCGTCGCAGCAGAACGTCGATGGACCGTTTCAGAAACAGAAGACATGCATCGGTATCCGAGAAGAAAACGAACCTATTTTCGCTATCATCCAACCAAAACGGGAGACCGTTCCGCTGACGCGGCTGTCACTCCGTCGCCAGACGAGCGGTTATCGCCGGTCTTGATTCCAGCCCCCAATCCCGAGGAGTTGCCCCAGGACGACGATCCGACTCGCTTGCGGCGCCGGCGGATCAAGAAGATTGCCTTGATCGGCGGACCGTTGCTGATCGTGGCGATATTGGCCATCGTAATCATGCCGACATTGCTTGCCGCGCATCGAGCGTACAATCAGGTATTTGTTCCGCGTATGCCTCATTACAAAGTCGTGCTCAACGCTCAGGGTACGCCAGTGATCGCTCAGCAGACTGTTGACGTTCCAGATCCGACTCCTACAGTCGCGGCTACCGTGGCGAGTGTCAGTTCGGCGACCTCCGCTCCGTTGGCAACACCAGTGCCCTCGCCGATTGCCGTCAGGCCAACACCAACCGTCACCCTGCCGACATGGGACGGCACGAGCCGAGTCAACGTTCTACTCATTGGGTCGGACATTAGAGCCGAAGGGCAGATTGGCCGCTCCGACACCTTAATCCTCGTCACGATAAATCCGGTGACGAAGCAGGTGAGCATGCTCTCCATACCGCGCGATCTGCTCGTAACCATACCCAACTACGGCCAGGACAAAATTAACGCGGCGTATGCGTACGGATCGATGACGAACCTGACCGGTCCCGCTCTCGCGGCGGCCACCATTGAATACAATTTTGGTGTGACCATCGACTACTTCGCCGAAGTTGATACAGCCGGGTTGGCGCGCATCATCGACACGTTAGGTGGAGTCACGCTCGACGTCCCTGCGCCGATCAAGGACGACGAATATCCCGGCTCGGGAGACAACTACCTGCGTGTCGTGTTTCATACCGGTGTGCAGCACATGGACGGTGTGCATGCGGTGCAATTCGCCCGCACTCGTCACGACGACAGTGATTTCGCAAGGAATGACCGCCAACAGCAATTACTGCGAGCGTTGCGTGCGCAGAGCGTTGGCCTGAACCTTCTGCCGAAAGCACCAGAATTGCTCGACCAGCTCGGTAACACCTTCCAGACTGATCTGTCGCCGTCACAGGTTCTGGCGATGGCCAAGCTCGGCGCCAGCATAAAACCCAACGACATTCACTCGTACGACATGCTCGATGCGACGTCCGTCTCCTACTCACCAGGCCAGCCGTACTATCTCATCCCGAACTGGCCCGCGATCCACAAGATTCTGAACGAAATGATGTCGCGGTAGCTGATCAGTTGAGTATCAGCGCCCGATCCGGCAGGTAACGGTTGCCGCAGTCCAGTCCTCCGAATCGCAGCGGGACCGTCCGGAATCCGACGACAAACGCGTTGACTGCTTGATTCACGGTACTCCTCAGATGTATTCGTCTGCACAATAGTGATACGGGCAAGGCCGTGTTCACCACGTCGGGACGATCTCATCGATCGATCTTCCACCGGATCTCGACTATTTGAGATACACGGAGGTGTCACGTGCGTATTCCACGTGAGGAGCCCAACCCGTATCATGGCTGAAGTGGCTACGAAAGGTAGAAAGGCGGGATTATGTCAGACTTAACCGTAAATTGGGATGACGTCGCGAAGGTAATTCGGAGTGCCGAGGAGTCCGGCGGAACCGTCGGCGCGACGATAGTCGCGCCCAATGGCGAACGGTTCAACTACAACGGTGACAGAAAGTTTGGCGCTGCCAGCACAGTCAAGATTCCGCTGATGATCGAACTGTTTCGACAGATCGATCGGGGCGAACGCTCGCTCGACGACGAGTATGTCCTTCGAGCAGAAGACATCGCGATCGGCAGCGGCGTGATGCTTCACCTGCATCACGGTATGGGCTTCACGTTGAATGACCTGATCTATCTGATGATTAGCATCAGCGACAACTCCGCGACGAATATTCTTATTGACATGGCCGGCATGGACAAGGTGAACGGCACGATGCGTTCGCTCGGTATGGTCAACTCGAACCTCGGCCGGAAGATGAAGGGTCGGCCAGCGCAGGACGATGAGCAGGAAAATTGGGCGACGCCGGAAGATTATTCCAGGGCTATTGCGGCCCTGCTTGAGGGAGTCGCGGCCTCAGCTGATTCCTGCCAGAAGATGCTCGCCATGCTGGAGAAACAGCAGAACTCACGGCGCATCTCTCGCTACCTTCCAGAGATCGAGGGGATTCATTGGGGCTCGAAGACCGGTAGTGTCAAAGGGGTCACCAATGATGTGGGGTTCATCTCGTCGCCGTCCGGTACGTTGATCGTGAGCGTCTTCTGTGAGGCTCTTCCGGATCAGCATGTTGGAGAGAAAGCGATCGGTGACGTCAGTCGCGCCGCGATGGTCGCGACCGGTGTCGCTGAGCCTCTCTGGACGTCGTAGGCGGGCGGCGCACGAATCACGAATCACGGTGACCGGACCTTGCTTCTCAGGTAGGTCCCGACCAGGTTGTCGCTCGAAGCTCAAGATCTGACCGGCGTCGAAGACGTACCACGCGTTCGGATTACCGTGAGATCAGTCTGGTCGGCGTGGACCTTGACGTCAACGCCAGCGTCGCGCGAATGCGGGATGGTCAAGCGATTATGACACCCCCGGAATAGTGCGTCATGCCTGACTCGTTTCGGCGTGGGTATGCGAAGATGCCAACTGTCGATCGCCGAGAGACCGGGGGGTCTGCCTGGGTCAAACGATCGTCATACACGTTCAATATCGAAGGGAGCGGCAGATGAATATATACGTCTCAGTTGACATGGAAGGTATCACCGGCATCGTTCACCGCGACATGCTCGGCTCCGATCAGCGCGAGTACGATCGTGGTCGACGCCTCATGACAGCCGACGCAAACGCGGCAATCGAAGGGCTCGTGCAGGGCGGCGCAGACTATATTCTCGTGAACGATGGTCACGGACCGATGCGTAATCTCATCTTCGAGGACATGCATCCGAAAGCTCACCTGCTGACTGGGAGCGGCAACGCCAAGGACCATTGTCAGGTTGAAGCGGCCAACAGCAGGAAATTCGATGCGGCTGTCCTGGTCGGTTATCACGCTATGGCCAAGACACCGAAGGCGATCGCGCCGCACACGATCGCGGGAAGCTGCGTCGCGGAGTTGCGCATCAATGGCCGACCACACGGCGAGACAGGACTCAACGCGGCCGTGCTCGGCTCGTTGGGAATCCCGGTCGTTATGGTGACTGGCGACAGAACGACGATGGGTGAAGTCTGGAATTTCCTTGGCGACCAGGTCGAGATGGTGGCCGTAAAGGAAGCGGTTGGCACGAGCGCCGCGATCTGCCGGCCTCCCTCCGCCACACTTCCGGAAATAACCGCGGCGGCGAAACGCGCGCTCGAAAATATCGCGAACGCCCGGCTCTACAATCCGGCCGAGTTTCGGCTAGAAGTCGACTTTTTCAGCGTTCCGCAGTGTGACCGAGCGTCTCGTACCGCTTCGGTCGAGCGAATCGGACCAGTCACCATTCATATTGAAGGTGATTCACCCTGGGACAAGTATCAGACTTTGTGGGCAGCGCTACGGTCCGCTTTGACCGAGCCGGCGTCCTGGCTCGCGTGACGCAAGTTTCACGCTGTGGGATGGACTTGGCGGGAGGCACAGGCGCCTCCCGCCTCCAAGACTGGTCTTCTCGAATGCTACCTTCCAACGAACGCAGAAGTTAACTTGTAGAGGGCGTCGCGATCACCTTGCGATGAACCTCCGGAAGAGTCATTACTCGCTCGCCAAGCATCACGAGCAAGGTGGCGCTGTCCTCCTCGTCAAGATCAACAGTCGCGCCGTTCGTGAAGTACAGGCGTGCAAACTGCGGTCTCTCGTGAAGTCGAACCTCTGTGACGTTGTTCAGATTGATGTATCGTGATCCAACTTTGATCCATTCACTCATCGTTTGACCCCTTGGTCGCTTGGAACGGGTGGGACGAGTGCTGTCTGGTTTGATCGTAATGTTGACATCGCAACGACGGCGCGCAGATTTCGCCAGGTAGCGTGACAATTTCATGCCGGTTTTGGCGTTTGACGATATGAGAAAGGGCGACCTTCAGGCCGCCCCGCACAATGTCAATTTACCGGTCGATCTCTCGACTACAATCGCTACGGACCGTACTGAATCACGCGTTGACCATTCGCTGCGCTCGCACTCGCGTTGTGAAAGGCTCCAGCATAGCTGTCAGTGTTTGCCGAAGCGAGAGAATTGTCCACTGCAACTGCTATGCTCGAGTCGGTTGCTATAGCGCCTGAGCTTCCTGTTGCCAGTGCGGTGGAGTGATCGGTTGCTATAGCGCCTGAGCTTCCTGTTGCCAGTGCGGTGGAGTGATCGGTTGCTGTGGCGCCTGAGCCTCCCGTTGCCAGTGCGGTGGAGTGATCGGTTGCTGTGGCGCCTGAGCCTCCCGTTGCCAGTGCGGTGGAGTGATCGGTTGCTGCGGCGCCTGAGCCTCCCGTTGCCAGTGCGGTGGAGTGATCGGTTGCTGTAGCTCCTGAACTTCCCGCCGATTGCGATGAGGAATGGTCGATTGCTACGGCCTCCGAGCCTCCCGTTGCCTGCGACGAGGAATGATCGATTGCTACGGCCTCCGAGCCTCCGGCTGCCTGTGCAGTTGAATGATTATCCGCTTGAGCGATGGAGTTGCCCGTGGCTAGCGCCGTGGAATGATCGGTGGCTACAGCGAGCGAGCCGCCGTTCAGCGCAACGGCGGTGCTGCCATCTGACGCCTGTGCCGTACTGCCGCCGGTAGCCATGGCCAAACTATTTTGGCCGCTTTGACAAACATTCCCGCCGCTTGACCTAACCGGCATCCCCATTACACTTACGCAGGTATTACTAGTGGGGGCGGCCGCGAAAGCCGAAGGTGCTGGTAATAACAGGGCCATGAAACCGAGTCCGACTACTACGCACATACGTCGAACTTTCACACCGCTACCTCCAGTGCAATGAATGGCGCACGGACAAAACAGGCTTGATCCGGAGGCGCCGCGAATTTATTCGTTTGCACAGGATAGCATCCGTTTCTGACGACGCCAATGGATTCGAGGCAGCAGTTCATTGCATATTATGGTCTATCAACAATCCGGTCCGTCGACCTGGGTTGGGTGAGTCGCGGCGACCATCGTGGCTTCGCCAAGCGCCGGATGCGCCGTCAGCGCCTGTTCAACGGTAATCGAGCGAATCCACTCGCCGCCGGGCTTAATCGCGTCCCTGGACCGGACATGGATCTCCAGATGTCCACGAGCGTTGATACCGGCTTTGGCGTTTTACGACGTGACGAAGGGCGACCCTGGGGCCGCCCCATACAATGTCAAAGTGGCCGACGATCACTCGGCAACAATTGCTACGGACCGTACTGAGTCAGATGTTGACCATTCGATGCGCTCACAGTCGCGTTGTGAAAGGCTCCTGCATAGCTGTCACTGCTTGCGGAAGCGACAGAATTGTCGACTGCAATCGCGACGCTCCAGTCGATTGCTGTAGCAACGGAGCCTCCCGTCGCCTGTGCGGTGGAATGATCGGTCGCGCCAGCGACGGAGCCTCCTGCCGCCTGCGAAGTGGAATAACCGGACGAAACAGCGACGGAGCCTCCTGCCGCCTGCGATGTGGAATGATCGGTTGCTTGAGCGACGGAGCCTCCTGCCGCCTGCGATGTGGAATGATCGGTTGCTTGAGCGACGGATTCTCCCGTCGCGAGCGCCGTGGAATGATCGGTTGCTTGAGCGACGGATTCTCCCGCGGCGAGCGCCGTGGAATGATCGGTTGCTTGAGCGACGGAGTCGCCACTCAGCGCGACAGCGGTGCTGCCATCTGACGCCTGTGCCACACTACCGCCGGTAGCAATGGCCAAACTATTTTGGCCGCTTTGACAAACATTCCCGCTGCTTGATCGTATCGGCATCCCCATTACGCTCACGCAGGTATTACTAGTGGGGGCGGCCGCGAAAGCCGAAGGTGCTGGTAATAACAGGGCCATGAAACCGAGTCCGACTATTGAGCACAAACGACGAATTTTCACACCGCTACCTCCAGTGCAATGAACGGCGCACACACAAATCAAACGCTTGATTTAGAGGCACCGAAATTTTATTCGCTCGCACAGAATAGCAGTCGTGTCTGTTAAGGTCAACTGGTCCAAAGCAGCAATACATCGCATGTTATGGTCTATCAACAATCCGGTCGAGCAGCACATCCCGATACTCCTCACGCAGGGCCGACTTGAGGAACTTTCCGGTCGACGTTTTCGGGATTTCGGGAACGAAGACAAACGCATCTGGAAGCCACCAATTTGAGAACTGCGGCGAAATAGAGTCGCGCAACTCCTCCCGTGTGGCGCTTTCCCCATCCTTGAACGCGATGACTGCGACTGGCCGCTCGACCCAGGTTGGGTGCGTTGCAGCGACCACTGCGGCTTCGGCAACCGCCGGATGCGCCATCAACGCGTTTTCGAGAGCGATCGAGCTAATCCACTCGCCGCCCGACTTAATCGCGTCCCTAACCCGATCATGGATCTCCAGATTTCCGTGAGAGTCTATGCTGGCGATATCACCGGTTCGCAGCCAGCCGTCACGGGTGAATTTCTCGCCGGAGTTGAGGTCATTGTAGTAGCTCGAAGCGACCGTCGCTCCGCGCACTTCTAATTCGCCGGTCGTCAGCCCGTCCCATGGTGCCACTCCGTCGCCCGCGCGAACTCGTAGCTCGGTCAGCGGAACTGGTCGGCCGCACGTCGTCAGGTAGCGATTCGTCATCTGGCTCTCTCCGTTATCTACGGTCTCGATAAGGGAGCCCTGTGTAGAAAACGGCCCGGTCTCTGTCATACCCCAGCCGGTCACCATCTCGATCCCGTAGTCTTCTTTGAAGCGACGGACGGCTTCCTCCGGCATGGCCTGCCCGCCGGTGCCGAGCACCCGCATGTCGGATAAATCGCAGACGCCAGGGTGGCGATCCATGAATTGCAGCAGATTCAACCAGACAGTCGGTACCGCGGAGCATTGGGTGACACGTTCGTTTGTCAAGAGCCTGGCAAGGTTATCGGTATCGAGGTGCGCTCCCGGAAGCACCTGCTTGGCTCCGACAAAGGTGCAGGTGAAGGGCAGTCCCCACGCATTGGCGTGGAACATCGGTACGAGAATCAGCACGGAGTCGCGATCGGTCGGGCCCATGGCGCAGGCCAACGCACTCACCAGCGAATGGAGCACGATTGCCCGGTGAGAGTAGACAACTCCTTTTGGCTTGCCGGTCGTGCCTGAGGTGTAACAGAGGACGGCAGCCTCCTGCTCGTCCAAAGTAACCTCGCGCCAATCATCCGGATTTTCAGCCGCAAGCAGCGTTTCGTAGTCGAGTACGCCCACGGGAAGATTGCCATCGTCAGGAAGGACGATCACGTGCTCCAAGTCAATCCTTGGACGCACTTGCTCGAAAAGTGGAAGCAACGATTCGTCGACGATGATGACCCGATCCCGCGCATGATTGATCGTATAGGTGAGGTCGTCCGGACTGAGGCGGAGGTTCAGGGTGTGAAGAACGGCGCCGATTGTGGGAACGGCGAAATAGATTTCGAGGTGACGCGCGTGATTCCAGCACAGCGTGGCAACCCTATCTCCGCGTTCGACCCCGAGTCTCTGAAGCGCCAGGGCGAGGCTGCGAACTCGACGGGCCAGAGCGCCGTAGTCGTAGCGATGGAACGTGCCATCTGAGTTCCGCGAGATGATCTCGTGATCGTGGAAGAGAGACTCGGCGCGGCGCAGCATCACGGGAATTGTCAGCGGGTAATCCATCATCAGACCATCCACAGAGACAGCCCTTTCAACGGCACGACAGATGTCGCGCACAACGGCTAAAGCATCAACCGATCTGGTATGTCAGACAACGCGAAATTTCGATCAACGATCACGGTCGATGCGAGTGGACGTATTGTGCTGCGTGGTGCATCGTGAAACAATGCCAGTTTTTTGAGCTGGGGCATTCTCGTGGTGTCGTAAAGCAAAAGCAACCGGCCTCAGGCAACGCTTTTCCCGAGGCCAGTTGATCTTTCAGATGACCGATGTCGCTACAGCAACCCGATTATGTGATCTGCTACCTGCTGGGTGTTTGCGTTGCCGCCCAGATCTCCAGTCAGGACTTTACCTTCAGCCGTTGTCTTCTCGATCGCCCGCATCACGCGATCCGCGGCCGCCTTCTCGCCAACGTGCTCCAACATCATGGCGCCGGCCCAGATGGCCCCAATGGGGTTCGCCAAGCCCTTACCCGCAATGTCAGGCGCGCTCCCGTGTACCGGCTCGAACAGTGATGGGAACTCGGATTTCGCTGCCAGGTTGGCGCTCGGCGGCAGACCGAGGCTGCCCATAATCGCCCCGCCCAAATCGGTCAGGATGTCGGCGAAGAGGTTGCTGCCAACCACGACATCGAAGCGCTCGGGAGATCGCACCATCAGCGCCGCTGCCGCATCAACCAGTAACGACGTGACTGTGACGTCCGGGTAGTCGTGCGCGACCTCGTTGATGACCTCGTCCCAGAAGGGCATGGCGTACTGCATGGCGTTGCTCTTGGTGATGCTGGTCAGATGCTTTCGGCGCGACTGTGCCAGTTCAAAGGAGTAACGCGCAACGCGTTCAACATTGAAGCGCGAGAAGACGGATGATTGAATGGCAACTTCGTGTTCAGTATGGACGTGAACGCGTCCGCCAACCCCAGCGTATTCACCCTCGGTGTTTTCCCTCACGTAGATCATGTCGATGTCCTGCGGCCGTTTACCAGACAGCGGTCCGGTGACGCCGGGAAGGAGTTTGATCGGCCGGACGTTGACATACAGATCGAACGTCTTGCGAATCGGGAGCAGCAGACCCCACAGGGTAACGTGATCCGGAATGGCAGGGGCATCGCCGACCGCGCCAAGATAGATCGCGTCGTGATTCTTGAGGGTAGTAAGGCCGTCTTTCGGCATCATCTCGCCGGTGCGCCGGAAAAAGTTCGATCCCCAGTTCAGGTCATTCCAGTTGAGTCTCGCAGTGTCGCCGAGCGCAGCCTCGACCACGCGCTTCCCAGCCGGGATGACCTCCTGCCCGATTCCATCTCCGGCGATGACGGCGATCCGATATTCTTTCATGCGTCCTCCGTAATACAGCTTGACGCGACGGCCGACCGACGGCCTGTCGTTGGCATCATCGACTGTCTCCGTTTGTACCATGAACTGTTGCGATGCGGCACAACGAAATCGGTTGGGCTATTCTGAGGCAAAATTCGACTGCCCGGGTAGATGATGTGATCGGTGGATAGGTGAAGGGTTGTGGTGTGGTTGGCGCTATTCAGATCGATCCGCATGAAATAGAACGGTATATCTCCAAACTTGCCGGGTTCGGGGCCCACAGTCAGACCGGGGTCTGGCGCACAGTCTACTCACCTGAATGGGTGGCGGCTCAAGATCAGATCGCCAGATGGTGCGAAGAGGCAGGCCTGGAAGTCCGGCGGGATGCAGTCGGCAACGTTTGGGGCAGGCTCGCCGGAACCGAACCGGGCAATTCGATCGTGTCTGGGTCACACATCGACTCCCAGCGACCGGGCGGCAGGTTCGACGGCGCGCTCGGAGTTATCTCAGCACTGTCCGCCGTGCGGGCACTCAAGGAGCAGTATGGCGCTCCCAGACGAACACTCGAGATTCTCTCCTTGTGCGAAGAGGAGGCAAGCCGTTTTCCTGCGTCAAACTTTCTGGGGTCGCGTGCGATCACTGGCAAACTAACAGCCGAAGACGCCGAGCAAATGATCGGCTACGACGGTGAGACGTTGGCCGAGGCGATGCGTGCGGTCGGATTGGATCCGGCGTGTTTGCCGGAAGCACAACGGGATGACATTGATATCTTCATTGAGCTGCATATCGAGCAGGGGCCAATTCTTGAGCAGGCGGACGTACCGGTTGGTGTTGTCCCGGCGATAAACGGTATTCGTCACTACGTGGTCGAGCTATCCGGTCGCTCTGATCACGCAGGCGCACGACCGATGGATTTGCGACGAGATCCAATGGCCGGAGCGGCCGAGATCACGCTTGGGATCATTGACACGGCACTCAGAATGGGTCGTCCGGCGGTGACCACGGTGGGTCGTATGGAGGTGGAGCCGAATGGACCTGCGATCGTGCCAGAGCGCGTGACCTTCACGATAGATGCCCGGCATTCCGATCCGGATACGCGCAACCAGCTTTACCAGAGACACGAGGAATGGATTCGCGCTGTGGCTGCTCGTCGTGGATTGGATGTGAGTTGGAGCATCACGACGGACCTGGAACCTCTCGTCTGTGACAAGTCCATCGTGCAGACGCTTCAAGCTGCCGCGACTGATCAGGATATTCCGTTTTTGACCATGCCGAGTGGAGCGGTCCACGACACGCAGCGCATGGCGGACATCGCACGGGTGGCGATGTTGTTCGTCCGGAGTAAAGGGGGCCGGAGTCACACGCCGGCTGAGTTCACCGCGACCGAGGACGCAGTGGCGGGGATTCGGGTGCTAGCTGGCGCCTTACACCGACTCGCCTACTGAGATTCATTCGGGTTGAAAGGAGCGATACATGGCACTTCCGT
Source organism: uncultured Chloroflexia bacterium (assembly GCA_963785465.1). Taxonomy (GTDB): domain Bacteria; phylum Chloroflexota; class Chloroflexia; order Thermomicrobiales; family Thermomicrobiaceae; genus CALAGB01. Next base: position 289,245 of record CAWAVM010000009.1, read on the forward strand.
CGTTTCGGTTGGATGGGCAGGTAGCAGTCGTCACGGGAACTGGCACCGGATTAGGACAGGCGATCGCCAGCGGATTGGCCGAGGCTGGCGCTGACGTCATCATGTCTGAACTGCCGGATCGTACCGATCTGGCGCAGGTGACGGCACAGAGCATTCAGAATCACGGTCAGCAGGCGCTCGTGCTACCGCTCGACGTTCGCGATCTCGATGGCCCATTCGGTATCCACAGCTTCGCGCGGATGGCCATCGATTGGAAGGGGCACGTTGACATTCTGGTCAACAACGCGGGAGTAAACCTGCCGCAGGACGCGCTTGACGTCGATGAAGAATCATGGGATGCCGTGATCGACGTAGATCTCAAGGGAACCTTCTTCTGCGCGCAGGCATTTGGTCGTCATATGGTCGAGCGCGGGCGTGGCTCGATCGTCAACATCGCCTCGCAAAACGGGCTAGTTGGATACTACAAGCGGGCCGCATATTGTTCGGCAAAGGCAGGTGTAGTGAATCTAACTCGAGTGCTGACGCTTGAATGGGCGCCAAAAGGGGTGCGGGTCAACGCCGTCGCGCCGACCTTCGTTCGCACGCCTCTCACTGCCTCGACCTTCGATGACCCTCAGCTCGGGCCAGACCTGATACGTCGAATTCCATTGGGTCGAGTCGGCGAGCCTGAAGAGGTCGCGGCGGCCGTCGTCTTCCTGTCCAGTCCTGCCGCATCGATGATCACTGGCCACACATTGGCGGTAGACGGTGGCTGGACTGCGATCTGATCTGGGAGCATAACGGTGCTCACCAGTGACATTCGGATTTGAGGGAACTGTACCGGCTTCGGTAACATTTTCGATGAGGGAGCACGACTAGTTGACGGTGGGGCGGGTTGGTGGTAGCTTTAATAGGCTTGGCAGGGATGCTGGGCAATTGGGTGCGGTATTGATGCGATTTCGCCGCCGCACATCGACCTCGTGAAAGGGTCCGCATTGGAACCCGGTAGTTCAGGCAGACGAATAGAGGATGCCGCCGGCTAACCGGACCAGTGTGTAAGTATTGCACTTCACCTCCGGCCTCAGCCGGGGGTTATTTGTGTCCATAAGGACGCATTCGGAGGTGCAATATGCAGACCGTTATCCGCTACAGTGTGGTCAATCAGGATGGCAAGCCCGTGATTCGCGCGGTTCCGGTTCGCCGATGGTCGGAAGATCGTGGGCAGCGGAACGAGCAGCCGCGAGTTGAGACGCGTGAGCAGACTGTTCTGCGGAAAATTCGCCGTTTCCGCGTTCTCGACATTCGCTGATCGACGGTAACCTCGTCGGGTTCGACGATCAAAATCCGGTCGCTTGACCGCGATTCAAATAGCGTCATGAACCAGCCGTTTCGCTGCGAGATCGCAGTTGAGCGGCTGGTTTGATATTAAGTGGCCTCGTCGCGTCCCATTTGATTACCGCGAATTACATAGAGATGGACCAACTCTGGTAGGAGTACGCTTGGTCATCCTGAGTGAGAGCGAAGAATCTCCTCGTTTCGATTCAACAAAGCATGGAGAGATCCCTCGGCTGTGGCCTCGGGATGACACATCCCCTGCGGCAACCTACTGAGCCGCCGTGAAGGATCTCCTCGTGTCCACTTTCACCGTATCGCTCGGGAGCAATGGAAAAGACGCTTCGGCTACAGCCTGCCCAGGAGGCGGTTTCCCCATCTCTCAGCCAACGTTTGTGCAAACCGCTATAGCTTGCGTGTCCGGTCAGATTGAGTGCGGTGAGGCCGTCGGATTGATTCGGTCTCGGATCGAGCAGATGGCGTGACTGCGGACTTTGAGTGATGCGGCGGCGAGCAGTTGGGCCTGGGCCGTTCGATGAACGGGTTGAGTGTGAAGACAACTTACGCTGCGGACTCGAGTCTCCGGGGAACCTGGTCTTATTCTCCGCCGGTGACGGCTGCCTTCTCGTGGTGCGATCTTCCTCCGTCGCCGCAGTGGGTGGACGGACCCGGCGCGGCAATCCCGTGGAGCACTATCGAGGAGACGAGCGCCGCCGCGCTCTCTCGATCGGGAGGCATCAGGAGCGGATCACGAGTTGAGTTGACGATGAAGCCGACGAGGGTGTGAAAGAAGAGAAAGGCAGCCATGCGAGGCGAGATCTCGCGAATCTCACCGCGTTTGGCAGCCTCTTCGAACAGCCCCGCAAGGACGTTGACGAAGCGATCTAACTCTTCGTGAACATCCGCATGCCGATTCTCTGGAACGTGATTCTTGAAATCGGCCATCATGCGCAGGCTATCGGGACTCAACTGATCGAAGTACAAGCGTGCGATTCGCTCGGTTACGTCCGAGAGGGAACCGCCTCGTTCAATTTGTCGCTCAATAGTTTCTCGTTGCCGGGCCATCTCCTGCACGACAACAGAAGCAAAGAGATCGTCTTTGTCGCGAAAGTGATAGTAGATGGCTGCCTTGGTCATGCCAACGGCATCGGCGATCTGCTGCATCGACACCTCGGCATAACCACGCTCAAGAAAACGTCGTCGTGCTTCGCACAGAACACGCTCGCGACCACCAGTTGCGGTATTCATCGGGAACCTAACCGTCTCCATAGATTCGTGAAAACTCAACGCCACCCTGGTCGCCAACAGTCAAGGGTTGACAAACAGGAGTTTGAGCGTTACATTACTTACCGACCGGTTAGTAGGCGATGCGCTCCCCCGAGAGCATCTTCGATCACAGTTTACTTACCGGACGGTTAGTCGGTCAAGTATTAATTGAACGCACAGTGATTGCCGGAGGTTCAATGTCGAGTTCCGGATATGCAGTCATCGCAGAAGGACTGCAAAAGCACTTTGGGGAGACGCATGCATTGCGTGGCGTCGACCTGCAAGTGAAAGAAGGGAGCATCCTCGGGGTGCTCGGTCCCAATGGCGCCGGCAAGACAACAGCCGTGCGCATTCTTTCGACACTCCTTAAACCGGATTCCGGCCGGGCAGAAGTTGCCGGATTCGACGTACTCGCTCACCCGGATGAGGTGCGCCGGAGGATCGGGCTTACCGGTCAGTACGCCGCCCTCGACGACATCCTGACTGGGCGGGAAAACCTCGAATTGATTGGCCGTCTCTATCATCTTCCGAAGGATCACGTTCGTCGCCGGGCGACCGATCTCCTCGACCGGTTTAACCTGTCCGAGGCGGGAGGACGACCGGTGAAGACCTATTCCGGTGGAATGCGCCGAAGGCTCGATCTGGCAGCCAGTCTGGTTGCGGAGCCGCCGGTCCTCTTTCTTGACGAGCCGACGACTGGACTTGATCCGCGCAGCCGTTTAGGCATGTGGGATCTCATTGAAGAGTTGGTGGCCGGCGGAACGACGCTACTCCTCACGACTCAGTACCTCGACGAGGCCGACCGGCTCGCCGACGAGATCGCGGTCATTGATGAAGGGCGAGTCATCGCGGTCGGTACCTCCGACGAGCTGAAGACCCAGGTTGGTGGCGCGCGTCTGATGGTCGTCCTGGCACCTGACAGTGATGCCGGTACGGCCGCGCAGGTGCTGAGCCGGTTCGGGTCGGGTGTGGTTCAGATTGGTGACGACCGTCGTCGTCTTTCAGTACCGGTTGCGACCGAGTCAGGCCTTATGTCTCGAGTCGTGCGCGAGCTTGAGGAAGCTGGTGTTCAACTTGACGATGTTGGTCTTCATCGGCCGACTCTGGACGACGTCTTCTTGACGTTGACTGGGCACGCAGTCGACGACGTCGGTTCGTCGCGATCGTCGAACGACGAGAGCGACAATGGCCAGATGGGAGAAGAAGCGGCATGAGCACCACTGTGATTCGAGATCAACCAAAATCTAGTCTCGGCGTCTGGGATCGCTTCTCCTGGGCGGTCATCGATGCCTGGACCATCGCGAAGCGCAACCTGCGCCATATCCCGCGTAACCCAGAGCTATTGCTCGACGTAACGGTACAGCCGGTACTCTTCGTGCTTCTGTTTCGCTATGTCTTTGGCGGTGCGATCAACGTTCCCGGAACGAGCTACGTTAACTACCTGATGGCCGGGATCTTCGTACAGACCATCGTCTTTTCCTCCCTGAGCACCGGTATCGGGCTGTCGAACGACCTGAAACTCGGATTGATCGATCGGTTCCGGTCGCTTCCGATGTCACGTTCGGCAGTTGTGGCCGGTAGAACGCTGACGGACTTGCTGCGCGGTATGCTCGCGGTTACGGTCATGCTGGTTGTTGGGTTGGCGGTTGGATTCCGGCCACATGGTAGTGTCACTGGCTGGCTTACCGGGCTGGGACTGCTGCTACTCTTCGGCTTTGCTCTTTCTTGGGTAGGCGTGACCGCTGGCGTACTACTACGAACGCCAGAAGCCGTGCAGGCCGGTATGTTCATCGCCGTCTTTCCGCTCACCTTTGCGAGTAGCGCGTTCGTTCCCACGGATACCATGCCGAGCTGGCTGCAGGCGTTTGCGGCGCATCAGCCAATGACGCAGGTGGTCAATGCGTTGCGTGCGTTCATCTTGGGGCAGCCGGTCGGATCCTACGCCTGGCAGTCATTGGCCTGGGGACTCGGGATACTTATCGTCTTCGTACCTCTTTCGGTCGTGCTGTACGAGCGTAAAGCCGGTCAGTAGTGCTCAACAATGCTCTTGAAAGGCTTACGGTCCAAGTCTGAGCTTTTGGCTCCAACCACGACCTCCAAGCGCCACGTGGTGTAGGCCAGGAGACTTAAGACGGAACGCTGATCATCGACGGCCGCTCATGAGAATGGGCGGCCGTTTTCCGTGATCGGTCCCATCAACCACGATCCAACTCACATAATGTCAGAACACGAGGCGTTCGGCTCATTCAGGGTCTGCTGTTTTGCTTGCCACTCGAATGCAATTACGACATTTTCCCGATACAGATTGGGAACTCACCGGATAAACTGTGTGCGTCATCGGTTCATAGGTTGGCAGCCGCACACGGCGACGTCGGAGGAAAGCAGCGTTGGGGTATGGCAGGGATCGGGTGTCGGAATGGTCTCGACGGGAAATCCCCGGTCATTTCGATTCGCGACCCGTTGGCCCGTCTCAACTTTGCCAACTTTCTCCTGTCGGTAACGATCTACTCTCCAATTCTGGTCCTCTTCTACACCGGCCGCGGGCTCAGCTTGTTTCAGGTCCTCTCGCTGGAAGCGTTCACTGGGTTTGCGACGCTCTTCTTAGAGGTGCCAACCGGCGTCGTGGCCGACCGCATCGGCCTGAAACGATCGGTGTCGCTCGGTTTCGGATTGCAGGTCATCTGGTTGCTCATCGTGCTGGCGTCGCACGCATACTGGCTTTTCCTTGCAGCCTACGCGGTCCTCGGACTTGCGGTTACGTTCCGGTCCGGAGCGGCCGAGGCGTGGATCTACGAAACACTGAAGGAGCGCGACCAGCTCTCGCAGATGAGCCAGGCCCAGGGTGCTTTCTGGGCGTCATCGCTCATCGGGCGAATCCTGTCGGCGCTGCTGTCGATTCTGGTCGTGCGTCAGATGACCGAAAGCTATTTTCAAGTTGCCATCCTCCTCAGCGCGGTCGCCATGGTGGTTGGGACGATCACCGTGTTGACGATTCCAAATCGGCAGACCGAGAAAGACGTTGCTCAGCGGATTGGAGGTTTGAACCTGGCGCGGGCCGGATTTTCGCTTATCCGGAAAAATCCGAAGCTGCGCCGGATAGTGTCACTCTCAGTCTTGAGTGATCCATTGCCATACGCGCTGCTGTTCCTCTACCAGCCTTACTTTCAAGAGTCGGGTACTCCAGCGGCGCTATATGGTCTTGCGGCCGCGGCAGGAGCTGGGCTGGGCGCCGTGGCGTCACGATCCAGCCACCGGCTCGAGACGGTCTTTGGCATGAGACGGACATTTCTCATCGGCAACGTGCTACCGGTCGCTGGCTATATTGCGATGGCGCTGGTCTTCCATGCCTATCTGGCTGCCGCTCTCTTCGTGGTCAGCTTCGGCGGAATGCAGCTTCGCTATCCGCTGATCGCGACGATGCGAAATGCTCACATCTCTTCCTACAATCGCGCGACCGCGATCTCGGTCATCGCGATGCTTGAGGGCGCGTTCACCATGGTCATGAAGCTACTCGTTGGTTATCTGTCAGACATCGATCTGCGCCTCGGTTTCTTGCTTCTTGGCCGGTGTCCCACTTGCCGCCGTGCTGCTCTTGCCGCTTCGGGAGGAAGATCTCGTTCCATCAACCGGTGAACGATCAGACCTGAGTTCAGAGGGGCGAGTGATCGCGAGGAGTTGACCTTTGATGCCGACGCCTACCCCCGATGGATATGTGACACGCGACCTTCAGCCAGGCTACAATTTTCCCCAAATAACCTTTAGCCCAGATCGTGACCAACCTTAGCAATCGTCGATGCTCCCGTTTTCTGCGAAAATAGCGCGATGAGCCGCCAGTCGCGCACTGTACCCAAGACGCCCCGTCGACGAGATGCCAGACGGCATCTGAATCCGTTTGCCCTGTACGGTGTGCTATTCACCGTCCTGGGTGTCAGTTTGTTCGGGTTCCTCGCGTGGCGCACCCTATTGGCGAGCTTCACGCTAGACTGGCTGGTCGCGGTCAACGTCACGGCCATCATTGCGTTCTTCTATGACAAGAAAATCTCAGGACGAAGGCTGACGCGTGTACCGGAGCACGTGCTCCTCGGCATCGCGCTGCTGGGTGGTTCTCCCGGCGCGATCTTGGCGATGCGTCTGGCGCGACACAAGACGAACAAGCGGAGCTTCCTGATGAGTCTGGCCATGATCGTGGTCGCGCAGTTTGCGCTACTAGGCGTCTATCTCGTCGCGCTGCAATGACGTGTTGGGACAAATTGACTATTTCGAGCAAAGCAAAAGCCGTCCACCAATGGACGGCGGCCCTGTCGTTTACTGAATCTGGAGTGGGAAAGCCGGACCTAGACCAAGCCCTGGCTTGGATTCGGCAGCATCCAGATAATGGTGAAAATCCAGAGGGCGAGTAACAGCGCCATGAAGATCGTGACGCCGATGACGACCTTGCGCTCTTTACTGGTCAGCCGATGTTCTTCAATTCCACGCATATCCGGACCCTACTCCTTCTCACTTGCATCACGCATTCTACAGCATGACGCCTCTGGTCGCGATCCGCAAGTCCCTGCGAAAATCCGTCAGGATTGTCCCGACAATTTGCCGAGGCGATTCTGCCCGTATACTTGAGCGATCACGAGGCAGATCTCGGCTGCCGGGATCTGCCAGACCGATTAGCAGGGAGACTTAGATGCCTACCGAGCCGAGCAGAACGCTCGAGACCTTCCCCAATCCAAACCCTGAACGGGACTATGAAATCAACATTTCGACACCCGAGTTCACCTGCGTTTGCCCGATGACCGGCCAGCCTGACTTCGCCACGATTACCGTCAACTACGTACCGGATCGACTGTGTGTCGAGCTCAAGTCGCTCAAGCTCTATTTCTGGTCGTATCGAAATGAAGGGGCTTTTCACGAGAAGGTGACGAACACAATCCTCGACGATCTCGTCAGCGCGATGTCTCCGCGTCGTGCCACCGTAACCGGTGACTTCAACGTTCGGGGTGGGTTGCATACAGTTGTCACTGCCAGCTATGAGCAACCATAGAGACGCAACCTTAATCAACGTGCAACGTCGCGTGATCAGACACGTCATCGTACGTGGTCGGAACTCGGAACGAATGCTGCCTGAGATTTTGGTCGACATCGGGAAAACTGACACCGGCACAGAGAGAATTCAAGCACGTGACGACATCTCATGGTTGCTGGGGATGGCGCGACCTTGAGAACGACGACGGCCCGCCGGGTTGCATCCGACGCCAACCTGCGCTCCTACGCCTGGGTTCTTCATTACGTCGTGCTGACGGCGATACTGCTAGTCGGAGCCTATCTGCGACTCACCGCGCTGAATCGCCAGAGCCTGTGGTTCGATGAGATTGACGTGGTGATCCGCGCTCAGCGACCGTTCGGTCAGGTGTTGCACACATTTGTCGTGCAGGGTGAGAACGGGCCGCTCTACGACGTCTTGCTGGCGATCTGGATCCGGATCGCCGGAATCTCGGAGATCGCCGTTCGGCTTCCCTCGGCCGTCGCAGGAACGCTGGCGATACCTCTTCTCTACCTGCTGGGACGCCGCGTTGCGGGCTCGACCGCGGGTCTGCTTGCGGCTGGTCTGCTCGCTATCTCTCCCTATCACGTCTGGTACTCGCAAGAAGCGAAGATGTACTCCATGGTGGTGTTGCTGGCGTTGGCATCGACCTACGCCTTTGTCGCGGCGCTGGAAACCAACCGCAAGCTCTGGTGGCTTGCCTATGTTGTTTCGACGAGCTTGATGTTCTACACGCACGTTGCCACCGTGCTCGTCTTCGCGGCACAGTCGCTCTATGCAGTCCTGTCGTACCGGCAATGGCGTGGTCGAGAGCGAAGCTGGCTCATCGCGGCGGCCGCCCTCACGGTGCCCTATCTCCCGATCGCCGCCTGGGCGATCAAGGTAATCGGCGGCCAGGTCGTAACCTGGCAACCAGACGTTGGTCTATGGGACGCGATCAAGATTTTCGGCATAAAGTTCGCCGTCAACCGCTACGACATGACCGATCAGATCCGCGCGGCGATCCTCTACGCCGGGCTGGCCGTTATCGGCGTCGTGGCGCTGGGCGTGATGCGACGGCGACATAACTGGTGGTTTCTCTTTGCCCTGCTGACCATCGTGCCGGTTCTCGGGCTGTGGGTCGTTTCATTGCGACAGTCCGTCTTTTCTGATCGCTACGGCATCGTGGCGCTGCCCGCCTACTTGCTCCTGATCGCCGTTGCGGTGACCTGGATGATTCGTCAGCGCGTCGTCTTCCCGCTTGGCATCGCCGCCATGTTCCTGCTCCTGACATTTGCCTGGGGACCGCTGCGCGACGTTAATCGTGCTCAGAGTGCTCAGAAGGAGGACTGGCGGTCTGCCTATGCCTGGATCGGAGATCATGCCCAGCCCGGTGACGTTATTCTGGTCGAACCCGGCTACATGATCACCACCTACGATTACTTCATCCAGCGCCAAACGGGACTCAGTCAATACAAGGCACTTGCCATTCCGACCTTTCGGGCCGAGTGGTTTGATCAGGCCGCGATGGTGCGGATGTTGCACGATCAAGCAGGAAAGGCTACGCGCTTCTGGCTGATTCAATCGCCGGATCGGATTGGAGCAGAGGACCCGCACGCCATCTTGGCGACCTGGCTAGCTGATCATGGCCAGAAACTCGACGATCACGTGGTCAACGGCGCGGAAATCCGGCTTTATCAGCTGGCACAGCCACCACCTGGGTGATAGGCACATGTCGTCAAACCAGAAAGCCGGGCGTACATGTTGGACCTGCCAGAGAAACCAGACCTCGAGTTCCTCGACTGTCCCCTCTGTGGAGCTACAGACGCAGTAGAGTTGTTCGTGGCGCGAGACCGGCTGCTCGGTCGACCAGGGGAGTTCCCGGTCGTCAGATGCGCGAGCTGTGGCCTGGTTCGCTTGAGCCCGCGTCCGACCGCCTCCGCGCTCGACCACTACTACCCGGACGTCTACTATCCGCTCGACGAGTTGCCGTCCGCAGAAGCATTGACCGTTGCACGCGATCTGCAGAATCGAGTTCAGGCGTGGGCGAAGCGGCGTGAGCTTGATCGTCCGCGCGTGCTTGATGTGGGCTGCGGCGCTGGTCTTTTCCTGCACCTTGCCGATGAGGCGGGGATGCGGGTGCGTGGCATCGAGCCGAGTGCAGCCGCGGTCGCCTATGCTCGCCAGAACTATGGACTCGACGTGCATCACGGCACGCTCGAAGATGCTGAGCTGTCCGCAGCGTCGTTTGACATCGTCGTGATGTGGCATGTACTGGAGCACCTGCCCGACCCGGTTAGGTCGCTGCGTAAGGTCGCGGAATTGCTCACTCCGGGCGGGTTGCTTCTGTTGGCCGTGCCGAATTTCGGCAGCGTCGAGGCGCGTGTCTTCGGTCGTCGCTGGTACAGCCTTGACGCTCCGCGCCATCTCGTTCACTTCACGCCGAAGACTCTTCGCGCTGTGGTCGTGGCGGGAGGTTTGGAACCAGTGGAATTCGTGCAATCGACCGGAACGGCCGGGCTGGTCTACAGTCTGATGGGTGACCTGACCGGGGTATCGCTCAAGCTGCGGCATCGGCCGTTATTGGAGCGCCAATACCAGCGAACGGCGGCGATTCTTCATCGGCTTGCAAAACCCATCTGCATCATGGCCGCTCGGCTTGGCCGTGGCGGCGCGCTCGAAGCGTACGCCGTCAAGTCCAGCTCGGTTCTCACACCGCGCGATTGAGCGCATCGGTTTATAGTAATCGGGATGTTAGACCGGATTTGGTCGAAAACTGGGAGGATGAACTGGTGGCCGAGACAAAACAGCTCCATGACGAGTTGAGGAAGGCCGTGCGCGAGCTGTGTGCTCGCTTCCCCGACGAGTACTGGCGCGAGCTCGATAGTGAACGCGCTTATCCGGAGAAGTTCGTCAAAGCCATGACCGACGCCAGCTTTCTCGGTGCGCTGATTCCCGAGGAATATGGTGGTCTCGGCTTCGGAGTGACCGAGGCCTCGATAATCCTGGAAGAGGTGAACCGATCCGGCGGCAACGCTGGTGCCTGTCACGCTCAGATGTACACGATGGGCACGTTGCTGCGTCACGGCTCCGACGAGCAGAAGCAACGCTACCTACCCAAGATCGCGAACGGTGAGCTTCGATTGCAGGCCTTTGGCGTGACTGAACCGGACGCTGGCACCGATACCACCAAGATCAAGACCACGGCGACGCGTTCAGGCGATCACTACGTCATCCGGGGCCAGAAGGTCTTCATCTCGCGCGTGCCGCACTCCGACCTGATGATTTTGCTGGCACGTACGACGCCGCGCGATCAGGTACAGCGCAAGTCGGAGGGGCTTTCCGTCTTTCTGGTCGACCTGCGGGAGGCGGTTGGGAATGGACTCGAGGTTCACCCTATCGAGACCATGATGAATCACGATACCAATGCGCTCTTCTTCGACAACCTGGAGATCCCAGCCGAGAACCTGATCGGTGAGGAGGGACGTGGTTTTCGTTACATCCTCGACGGGATGAACGCGGAACGGATTCTCATCGCGGCCGAGTGCATCGGAGATGGTGACTGGTTTGTCCATCGCGCGTCCAACTACGCGAAGGGACGGGTCATCTTCGATCGGCCGATCGGCCAGAATCAGGGCGTGCAGTTCCCCATCGCGCGTGCCCATGTCAATATTCGCGCCGCCGACCTGATGCGTTATCGTGCCGCCGAGATGTTCGACAACGGAGAGCCTTGCGGCGCCGAGGCGAATATGTCGAAGATGCTGGCCGCCGATGCGTCCTGGGAGGCAGCCAACGTCGCCATTCAGACGCACGGAGGCTATGGCTTTGCCGTCGAATACGATATCGAGCGCAAGTTCCGCGAGACGCGTCTCTATCAAGTGGCACCGATTTCGACCAATCTGATTCTTTCTTACGTCGCCGAGCATGTGCTCGGTCTGCCGAGGTCGTTCTGATGCTGCCGCTTGAAGGAATCAAGGTTATTGCGCTGGAGCAGGCCGTCGCCGCGCCGTTCGCCACCCGACAGTTGGCCGATCTCGGCGCGCGTGTCATCAAGATCGAGCGAGTTGGCAGCGGAGACTTCGCGCGCGGGTACGACACGAAGGTGAATGGCCTGGCCAGCTACTTCGTCTGGCTCAACCGCGGCAAAGAATCGCTGACGCTCGATCTCAAACAGCCGGAGGCTAAAGAGATCTTGCGTAGGTTGTTGAGGACGGCCGATGTCTTCCTGCACAACCTGGCGCCCGGAGCAGTTGACCGTCTCGGCTTCGGTGCCGAAACGGTGCGGGCCGACAATTCGCGCCTGATCACCTGCGCCATGTCCGGCTATGGCACCTCGGGTCCGTATCGCGACCGGAAAGCCTACGACCTGTTGATTCAATGCGAGACGGGATTGGTCTCGACGACCGGCACGCCCGATACGCCCTCTAAGGTCGGCATTTCCGTAGCCGATATTTCCGGTGGGATGTACGCCTTTTCAGGCGTGCTGACTTCTCTCTACCAGCGAGAGCGGACCGGTGAAGGTGCCGAGTTGGATATCGCGTTGTTCGACACGCTCGGCGAGTGGATGAGCCACCCGATGTACTTGACGGCCTACGGGGGAACGCAGCCGGGTCGCTACGGTGCTAGCCATGCTTCGATCGCACCGTACGGCCCATTCATGGCCGGTGATGGCCGTGCGGTGAATCTGGCGGTGCAGAACGAGCGTGAGTGGGCGAAATTCTGTGAGATCGTGCTCCAGCGGCCTGAGGTAGCAGGTGACGAACGCTTCGCCTCCAACGGCGAGCGGGTTGAGCACCGTGAGGATCTCCACGCATTGATCGGCGAGGTCTTTTCGGAGCTGACGGTGACCGAAGTCGTTGAACGGCTGGATCGAGCCCAAATCGCTAGCGCACGTATGAACTCGGTTCAGGAATTCATCGACCACCCACAGCTATCCGAACGTAACCGCTGGCGTGACATTGATTCACCGGCCGGTCCGCTTCGCGCGCTCTTGCCGCCGATTGAGATGAGCGGACTCGACTATCCGATGGGGCCCATCCCGGCGCTGGGCGAGCACACCGACGCGATTCTGCACGAGCTCGGCTACACCGAAAGCCAGATCTCCTCGCTCCGCGAGGTCGGTGCAGTCTGACGGGGACGAATTCTCGCCGATCGGATGTAAGGGCGACGCTTGCCATCGGTCTATGTGAGGACGACAGAGGATATGACTGAGAAACAGGGCTGGATTGGCCGCTTCTACGAGGATTTCGAAATGGGTGACGTTTACCGGCATCCGCTCGGACGCACCGTCACAACCACCGACAACATCTGGTTCACGCTGCTGACCCAGAACACCGCACCGATCCACTTCGATCATCACTATGCGGCGCAGACCGAGTTTGGCAAGCCGCTGGTCGATTCGACCTTCACGCTGGCCCTCGTCACCGGTCAGAGTGTGACCGATATCTCGCAGAACGTGATGGCGAATCTCGGCTGGGACGAGGTGCGTCTGCCCAACCCGGTCTTTGAAGGGGATACGATCTATTCGCAATCCGAGGTGTTGAGTAAGCGGGAGTCGAAATCGCGCCCGAACGTGGGCATCGTGACGGTGAAGACAACAGGTTACAACCAAGAAGGAACTGTTGTCATAACCTTCAATCGCACCATCATGGTCTACAAGCGGGGGATGGCCCCCGAGATCCCGCGCCTGGAGCCGCTAGAGCGGGAGTAAGGGCAGACTCCATGTGTCTGCCCTTGAAAGTCAATATCCGTCGGCGTAGCCTGCACGTCGTGGGTCGGCGGCGCCTGTGAGTTCGCCGGTTGCCAGATTCCGCTGCACCGCTTGCACCGAACCGGTGTGCCAGTTGTAGGTGCCAAGCGACTGCGTCTCTATACCGAGCCGCGCAAGTCCAGCCAGAGTTTCGGCCGGTAATCGATCCTCGTGCGCCAGCGTGCCGATGTCCCAGCCGGATCGAAACTCCTCCTGCGGTACCATACGAAAACGCGGCGCGTCGATCGCCCCGGCGAGATCCATCTTGTAGTGCAGCAGGTTGATAAGCATCAGCGCGATGGTCTGATTGGCCGTGCCCGGGGTGCCGATGCCCAGCCAAGGTTTGCCGTCACGCAGGGCCAGCACCGGTGTCAGCGGGGTGATGATCCGTCGGCCTGGTCCAGTCGCGAGGCCGGCGAAGCCGTTGCCGGAATTTACCCCGACTCCGTCGACTACTAGCCCGGTGCCGAACGGCGTGCCATAGACCGTGTGCAGCATCGTCAGCCAGTTGCCCGCCTCATCGACGATGACGATGTGATTGCTATCGGTGCTGCCCGGCGTGTGATGGTTCGGTGGTGACTGCCTATCCGCCTGATTGGGCACAGTGAGATCGACCTGCGGGAAGCTCTCGAGGAGCAGCCTTGCCTGCAGGTCGAGGTACTCGTTCGAAAGGAGCAGGTCGAGCGGAACCGCGACCGCACGCGGGTCCTGACAGTAGAGTCCGACCTGTTGATCAGCGGCCGCCAGTATGCGGCCAATGGTCGCGACAGCTCGAGATGACGTCAGCCAGGGCTGTGACGGATCGAGCCCAACTCGTTCCACCAGTCCGAGCACGAAGGCGGTGTAGAGTCCGCCATTGACGGGTGGAGTGCCGCTGACCAGTTCATCGTCCCCGAAGCGATAGCGCATTGGTTCGTCCCAGCGAGCCTCGTAGCTCGCCAGGTCGTCGAGGCTCATATGCCCGCCGGTGGTTCGGACTGCTGTGACGAAGTGCTGAGCGAACTCGCCGGTCTGGAACCAGTCGGATCCGTCCGGTTGTGCGATTCGCCGCAACGTCTGCGCGAGCTTCGGCTGGCGATAGATCGTACCGACCGGCGGCAGGAAGCCGTTCGGAGTGTAGCGTTCGCGCCCCGACTCGTAGTGAACCAACCGGTCGAAGTCGTTGGCCATTTCTCCGTAGAGGAAGGAGTACATCGGGAAACCTTCCTCCGCCGCGTCAATGGCGGGGGCGAAGTAGGATTCCCATGGTTGCGTGCCAAAGCGCTCGGCTGCCGCCTTCATCCCGACGGCGGTCCCGGGAACCGCAATACGCTGCCCCGACGTTTCAGCGACGCCGCGCTCACTCTCCGGATAGCCGCGCGGCATCGGACCACCCGATGGATGGTCCAGTTCGGCATTGAGTAGATACGCCTTGCCGCTGTTGGCTTCCCAATAGAGCATGGCGAACCCACCAGCGATAGTCGACATCTGCGGCTCGACGACGTGCTGCAGTGGCATGGCCGTGAGCAACGCGTCGACCGCGTTTCCGCCGTCGCGCAGCACGCGCAACGCCGCTTCGGTCACCAGAGGATGCGATGTCGAAACCATCGCCTTTTTACCGGTAGCGACCGTCTTCGGCCCCTGCTCAGAAAGCCCGTTTGATGTGGATGTCATAAGTTCTCCGTATCTGGCCGTCTCAATGCGAGGTGGCGACCACCCAACCCAGTGAGATGGGCCAGGTGATCGCCATGGTGCGCTAGCCGATGGCCGCGACGTTGGCCGTGCCGAGCTTCTGGTTCAATGCGGTCACTTCAGTCTCGGCCATGTGTCTCAGCTTGGCGAGATCGCGGTCCGCCCACTTGCCGAGTTCGTTGAACACGTCATAGCACTGCTGCGGTGGCCGCGACTGGCCATAGGCAACGGTTGACTGGAGCGAGGCCAGTTTCCGGTTTACCTTTGGTGGGTAGTTGAAAACGTCGGCCGTGCTCTGGCTGCGTGATTCGACCAGTTCGCCCTCGGCGCCGAGCAGGTGAGCGGCAACCTCTCCGGCCTCCTCGGCCAGGTCAGCCTGACCGCTCTCGCTCAGCCGCTTCTGCCACAGACCGATCTGTTCCCTGAGGCCGCGGCTGTGCAGTACCGCCTCGTGAACTTCGGTCAGCTTGTCGCGTATGGCGATGAGTAGATCAAACTGGGCCTGAAGTTCCTCCTGACTGGCGCTGACGCGTGGGTCTTTCAAGATGGTGAAGCGCTGTGATTCGACCGCGCCGTCTACCTCCAGCCGCACTTCGTACTCGCCCGGTACCGCTTCTGGTCCGATAGTGCTCCCACCCCAGTAGCCGGAGAGGCCGGCCTGGCTGCCGGGGAGTCTGGTGGCATCGGGGTAGCGCATATCCCACATGAAGCGGTGAAACCCAGAATCGCCTGGCACCTTCGTGTCGCCGTCCGGGAACTTCCTGATCAGATTACCCTGCGCGTCGTGGAAGCTAATGCTGATCGATTTCGCGTTGGACTTGGAGACCCGGTAGTTGACCATGACTCCCAGCGGCGCGTTGTCTCCGGCTGTCAGGAGACGGGTTACCGTCTTGCCACCGCCATCCGAGACGATCTCGCCGATCGCCTCGTTGTTGCGCAGCCCGAGGCCATAGTTCTTGTAGCCAATGGCGCTGTCTTCGCCCCAACGTCGTGGTGCCTGCAGACGGTAGGTCGGACGTGGTTTGAACAGGGTTGCGGGGGCGTTGTCGGCCGTCTCTGGCCAGGCGCGGATCATCGTCAGGTCGTCGAGCACCCAGAAGGCGCGACCGTGTGTCGCTACCACCAGGTCGGTGTCATGCACGACCAGGTCATGGATCGGTACGACGGGAAAGTCGCCGCCGATCGCGTGCCAGTTCTCGCCGCCGTCCCAAGAGACATACAATCCGGTCTCGGTACCGGCGTAAAGCAGCCCGCGCCGAACCGGATCCTCACGGATCGCGCGCGAGAAGTCGTTTTCGCGGATGCCGTTGGTGATCAAATGCCAGCTTTCGCCGTAGTCGTTCGTCTTGAGAAAGTATGGTCTGAAGTCGTCCATCTTGTAGCAGGTTGCGGCGACGTAGGCGGTGGCGGGATCGTGTGGCGACGGCTCGATGATGCTGATCAATGACCAGTCCGGCAGCAGTTGTGGCGTAACGTTCGTCCAGTTTTCGCCACCGTCGCGCGAGACGTGCACCATGCCGTCGTCCGAACCAGCCCAGAGGACGCCCGCCTGCACCAGTGATTCGGCGAAGGCGAAGACCGTGCCGTAGTACTCGGTCGAGACATTATCCTTGGTGATCGGGCCACCCGATGAGCCCAGTGTTTCGGGATCACCGCGCGTCAGGTCCGGACTCGCCTCTTCCCATTGCTGCCCGCCCGATCTGGAGCGCATCACGTGGTTGCCGGTGGCGTAGAGGACGTCCGGATCGTGTGGCGAGATGACGATCGGGAAAGTCCACTGAAAGCGATACTTCATCGCCTCAGCACCGTAGCCGATCGGGTCATCCGGCCAGACGGTGATGTCGACCTCCTGGTTGCTGCGGTGGTCGTAGCGCGTCATGCGGGAGGCGTAACTTCCAGCGTAGATGATATTGGGGTCCCGTGGATCGATCGCGATGTAACCGCTCTCGCCGCCACCCACCGGGAAGCATTCGTCGTTGGTAATGGCACCGCCATCGGAATAGCTGGGGACCGAGATGGTCGAGTTGTCCTGCTGTGCGCCATAGATCCGGTAAGGGAACTGATTGTCGGTGATGACGTGATAGAACTGCGCCGTCGGCTGGTTATAGATCGTCGACCAGGTCACCCCGCCGTTGAACGATACATTGGCACCGCCATCGTTCCCCTCGATCATTCGCTGAGTGTTCGTTGGGTCGATCCAGAGGTCGTGGTTGTCGCCATGCGGTGTTGGAATCTCTTTGAAGGTCGAACCACCATCGGTCGACTTCCACATGCCGAGGTTCAGGCAGTAGACGGTCTCTGCTTCAACGGGATCCGCGAACAGGTGCATGTAGTACCAGGGGCGCTGACGGAGGTCGGGGCTGTCGGACATTAGCTTCCAGGTGGACCCGCCGTCGTCGGACCGGTAGAGTCCGCCCGCTTCCGCCTCGATGACCGCCCAGACTCGCTTCGAGTTTGCCGGCGAAACTGCGACGCCAATACGACCCTTGAGCCCGGCCGGCAGTCCCGGGTTATTGGTCAGCTCGGTCCAGGTGTCGCCACCGTCAGTCGTCTTGAAGATTCCGCTCCCCTCACCGCCGCTGATCAGTTGGTAGGGGTAGCGCTGCGCCTCCCACAGCGCGGCGTAGAGGACGCGTGGGTTGTTCGGGTCCATGCACAGGTCGGCGGCACCGGTCTGCTCGTTGCGGAACAGGACGTGTTCCCAGGTCTGGCCGCCATCTTTCGAGCGAAAGATGCCTCGCTCCGGATTGTGCCCGAAGGCATGGCCAAAGGCAGCGACATAGACGAGATTCGGGTCCTTCGGGTGAACGCGAACCCGCGCGATGTGCCTGGTGGCTTCCAGCCCACAATGCGTCCAGGACTGACCGCCGTCGTACGACTTGTAAACGCCGTCGCCATGAGAGACGTTGCCACGGATGCAGGACTCGCCCATCCCCGCGTAAATGATGTTGGGATCCGATTCGGCGATCGCGATGGCTCCGACCGAGGCCGTCTTGAAGTAGCCATCCGAGACGTTGTTCCAGGTGCGGCCAGCGTCGGAAGTCTTCCAGACACCCCCAGAACAAGCGCCGAAGTAATAGGTGAGGGGGTCGATCGGGTGCCCTGCGACAGCCACTACTCGGCCGCCCCGAAACGGGCCGGCCAGTCGCCAATGCACGGCATCCAGTAACGTTTGTTCGTTGCTCACGTGTCCTCCAGTGGTGCAGTGCGTCTTTGCCCGATCTGCAGTTCGTTCAGCTGAATCGCGAGACAACAGTGTCGGGTGAATTACTACACATTGGCATATTTCAGTACGTACCGGAAAAGTACGTCACCAGCCATCGTAGCACCCGCGTTGATGGAGGGTCAATGGACGAAACAGGTAACAGACGATGAAGGTTTGCAGGCCCGATGGTCAGGCAACAAACCTCGCCCCCTGATGTCTGCCACATATTCTCGCTTGTGGCGGCAGGAACGAGCAGCAATCAAACGCGCCGAATCGCACGGCACTAGGGATTTCTCGCGTCGTCTTGCTACGTGATCAGCACCTACGTGTAGTGGGTCAGATGGCGAGATTTGTGGAGCAATCATCCTAGCGATTGTGAGCTTTCCGGCAGTAGTTTTACGACCAGCGCGGAGGACAGATGTGAGACAGCGAAATATCTCTGTCCGATGATGTTGAGAATACTGCGCTCATAGATGGAACAGTAATCGCACCTATCAACATCATTTGCCTCAACAAAAGCCATCCGAGTGTCCTATGGCCCAGTGATCTGGAGTCAGGGGAACTTGAATGTCTATTTCACGAAGGAGTCCGCTCGCACAGAGTGATGGGCAGATCCGGAAGCCGCGCTTTCACACACGTGACGGGACGTGAATGAGGATTATCAGGTCGGTGCGTTCATGGCACACGTTTATGTTTATTCCGCTGGAAGCGAACCGAATCACGGCAAATGTCGTAGATTAGAAAAGGACGTGGCCGCGCCATTATAGAGATTTTCATAAGAGGAAATCGACGTAGTTGACGCGTTGACACTCGTGCACTGAGTTGCTAGGTTTGTATCGACGGTGAGTCGTGAACCCTTACGTGGTCGGCTTAGGGATGAAATGGGACTCGCGTACAAGAGAGTACCGATGCAGACTGCCGGAAGACCAATTGCATAACGATATCTGCTGGAAAACTGCGACCAGACGATATCGATACGGACGCGCTACCGATCGAGTCTAGCAGTTGGAGAGATGAGAACACGGATATGAACTGAGTCATGCTCCTACTCGAATTGGATGGACGAAACGTCTCATAAGGAGCCTCTAGGATGCCGCAGCTTCGACTTACCGAGATGGAATATGAGTGCCACCGAAACGCGATTTTCGAACGAACTCAAGAACGAGACATCCATGGTCTTGTCCTATTCAACCCGAATAACATTCGCTACTGCTCCCGGTGGGGCTTTATTCCGACCGAACGCCCTATCGCATACGTGCTAACTCCCTCGTCTTCGGCATTGCTCGTACCTCGTCTCGAAGAGGAGCACGCCAAGGAATTCGTAATCGCCGATTCCGTTCGTTCCTATCCCGAGTATCCCGGCGATCGTCATCCGATGGAATTCTTGAAGGACATCCTGGTTGAGTTCGGCCTGGAGACCGCGCGTATCGGTGTCGACGCGGATGGCTATGGCAATATCTACGGCTATCGTGGGCCGCGCGTAAGCGAACTTCTGCCCGATGCGACGATCCTAAACGTCAACAACGAAATCGAATACCTTGAGATGATCAATTCGCCGGAAGAACTCGCATTGATTCGGGAGAGCGCGCGCTGGGGAAACCTGGCACACGTCTATTTGCAGGAGTTCTGTCAGATTGGCGTCAGCGAGACTGAGATCTCGATGCGAGCGTCGTACGAAGCATCTCAGACTATGATCAGAACATTAGGCGCCGAGTATCGTCCAGTAGGTGCTGGGAGTATGCCCGCGCATGCCGGATTCCGCGGTCAGATCGGCAAAGACTCCGCCTTGCCACATGCGATGACGAGTAACGCGAAGCTTAGGGCGGGTGACGTGTTGGTTACTGGAGCAGGTGCGGACGTTTGGGGTTACGGGAGCGAGCTCGAGCGAGCGATGATCATGGGTGAGCCATCACCGGAGCAAGAGCGCTATTTCAATCTTATGTTGGGTGCCCAGACGCTTGCACTCGATGCGATCAAGCCAGGTATAAAATGCTGCGACGTGGATCGTGCCGTTCATGCGTACTTCGATGAGCATGATTTGAACGCCAACTGGCGTCATCACACCGGACATGCTAAATCGACGCTGATTCATGAAGCCCCGTTCTTGGATACCGGTGACGACCGGACGATCGAAGTGGGCATGGTTTTCACCGTTGAGCCCGGAATCTACGTCCCTGGTTTCGCCGGTTTCCGGCACTCAGACACGGTAGCCGTCACTGAGACAGGTATTGAGTACATTACGTACTACCCACGAGACCTTGAGAGCCTAACCATTCCAATCTAAGTCGTCTCACTCCCAGCGGATCGACTTAACTGGATTTTTGGTCCACCGGTTGGGAAAAAGGTTGTCCACGTCCTGATGCGCAAATTCTTCTCGAGTCCACCTAGCTTTCTCCAGCACCTGACTCCGAGGATCGCGACAGATTCAATTCATCGTCAACGGAAGCGACGAA
Organism: uncultured Chloroflexia bacterium; assembly: GCA_963785465.1. GTDB lineage: Bacteria > Chloroflexota > Chloroflexia > Thermomicrobiales > Thermomicrobiaceae > CALAGB01. Next base: position 309,911 of record CAWAVM010000009.1, read on the forward strand.
TCGCCGGCTTTCCGTTCGGGAAGGTAGCTAAAGATGACTGCGACTGCGGGAACTCCAGTTGAGACATGGGCCATTCAGCAATCGGAATACGACCAGCGCGTCTCACGGGTGCGTGCGGAGCTTGTTCAGCGCAATCTTGATGCACTTGTTTTATTTCATCCAATTCGAATGGCATATGTATCCGGCTTTTTTCACTTGACGACTGAGCGTCCGATGGCAATTGTCGTTCCCCTTGAAGCAGAACTTGGTGCGTTGATACCGCAGCTGGAGCAAGAGCACATCGCAAAGTCGCCCAGCGTCAAACACGTCAAGATATACCCAGAATTTCCAACTGGCGGCACGAAGCATCCGCTGGAACATCTGGTGGATCTGCTTGCCGAGATGCATCTTAGCGGGAAGCGGATTGGCTTTGATAACAACGGGGCTCATGACATCAACGGCTACGATGGCCCTGATCTCACCGACGTTTGGGTGGGACACGCTGAGAAGGCCCGCAATATTGTCGATGGTTTGAGAATGGTCAAGAGTGAGAATGAGCTTCGTTATGTGTGTGAGAGTGCGAAGTGGGGCAACCTCGCGCATCGGGTCATGCAGGAACGCCTTCAGCTCGGGCGGAATGAACTAGACATCGCACTTGAAGCCTCGGCGGAGGCGAGTCGCATCATGCTCGCCGCCCTCGGACCCACGTACCATCCCGAATCTGGCGCTTGGACGGCTCCAAATCCTGCAATCGCCATGTTCCACGCGGGTGCCAACACTTCGTTTCCCCACCCATTGGCCAGTAATCTCGGTCTTCGGCGAGGTGATGTGCTCGTGACCGGTGCAGGTGCCGACGTCGCTGGTTATCAGTCAGAGCTCGAGCGAACGATGATAATCGGCGAGCCAAGCGAGGAGTTCAGAAAGTCGTTTGATCAGATGCTGCAGCTGCAACAAGTGGCCTTTGACGCTCTCAAACCTGGTCGCAAGCTCTCAGATGTTGAGATCGAAGTCTCCGCAGCTTTCAAAGAACTCGGTGTTGCAGCGCATCAACGCCACCACACCGGACACGGAATTGGTTTGGAGGGACATGAGGCTCCCTATATAGACAAGGGGGATGAACGGATTCTCCAGGAGAATATGGTCTTTTCGGTCGAACCGGGAATCTACGTGCCGGGATTGGCCGGATTCCGTCATTCGGACACCGTTGTTATCCGCCGACACGGCGCCGAGCGGATTACATACTACCCACGGGATATCGAGAGCATGACCGTTCGGTTGTAGTGCTACCGTAGTTGTGTGAAGGAAAGAAAATCGTGAGTGAAAGCAAAGACCCTCAGTTTCTGAATCTCTACCATGACGTAATCTCGGGAAGACTGTCTCGGCGCCAGGTTGTAAAACGAGGTGCGGCGCTCGGCCTCTCTGGCGGACTTATCGCGTTGCTGTTGGACGCATGTGGTGGTAGTTCCGGAAATACCTCGACGTCCACCTCGGCTTCAGGTGGCGCCGTCGTAACCTCAACCGCGGCCAGCACAGTTTCATCGAGTGGTTCACCAGTATCGTCCAGCACCGCTTCGAGTGGAGGAACCGCCACGAGAGGCGGAAGCATCATCATCGGTACGCTCGGTGAAGCGTCCACCATTAATCCGTTCGTTGCCAATGAATCAGAAGGCACTTGGCGCTGTCAAATGCTCTACGATCAATTGGTGGGTATTGACCCCGCGTCACTGAAACCAGGCCCCGGCATCGCCAAGTCCTGGGACGTCAATAACCTCACATTCACTTTCCATCTGCAGGATAATGCGAAGTTTTCGGATGGAAGTGACGTAACGGCGGACGATGTTGTCTTCGCGATGAAGGGCACTCTGGACAAGAAGACGGCTAGTCCATACCAGTCCTATCTTTTTTCTATCCAAGGCGCGCAAGATTACACCAATGGCACCGCTCAGGACGTTTCGGGCATCAAAATCATGGATGCGAAGACGATTCAAGTAACGTTGGCGACCGCTGACACATCGTTTCTGTTCAATTTGCGCTTCATCAGGCCGGTTCCCTCGAAAATACTCCAAGGGAAGGATTTGTCGCTCGCTTCAAAGGACCCGTTCTGGCAGAACCCTGTGGGTGCTGGTCCATTCAAGTTCGTCTCATGGACAACTGGTGCCGATTTCGTCGCAGTGCGAAATGACAACTATTACGGAGCGCCGAAGCCGTACCTTGATAAATTCACGCATCGCGCAATTGCCGATTCGGACTCGCTCGCAAACGCGCTGCTTTCTGGTGGCATCGATGGCACAATCTACGCAAATCCAGCTACCGACAAGCAGCTCAAAGCGAACAGCGATCTGTCCGTGCTCGTGCCGCCGTTTAGCGAGGTAGACGGCTGGTACTTCAACGTGAAGAAGCCCTATCTTGCGAAGAAAGAGGTTCGACAAGCCGTAGCTTATGCTATGGACATGGTGCAATTCTCCAAGGATTCGCTCTTCGGCCTGGGCGCGCCGGGAGTCGGACCGATCCTCCCAGGAAACTACGCCAATGACAAAAGTCTCAAGCCATGGCCATTTGACATGGAAAAGGCTAAATCGCTCATCCAGCAAGCCGGAACTCCGCCGGACGGGATCGTTTTCGCGGCCAACAAAGGCAACGTCCTTCGCGAGGACTTTGTAACCTACACACAACAGCAGCTCTCGAAGATCGGCTGGAATATCACTCCGAAGCTGATGGAGTGGGCGACACTCGTGAACAACACCCAGAGCAAGAATTTCGACGTTGTGTGTGGCCCAGGTTCGACATATGTCGCGCTGGATCCCGGCGAGTTGTATCAGCAGTACGCGACTGACGGTTCCGAAAACAATATGGGGTACAGCAACCCGGACCTTGACAAACTGCTGACGCAAGTTCGCCAAGAACTTGATATCAACAAGCAGATCCCAATCTACGCGCAGATCCAGCAGATCCTTGTAGATGCGTTTCCGTCGACGTATGCCTGGTATCGACCGTACATTCATGTCTTCAAGAGCAAGTTTGGTGGTTACACCGACCAAAACGTGTTGGTCGAAGGCGTGTTCAACGATCTGCAGAACTGGTATGTGAAGTCGTAGCTTAGCGCAGCATTCCGAGGCGTTGCGCTATTTGTCACTGAGCCGGTGCAGAACGATCCGGCAGTCACGCTGCGACTGGAATCACGCCGCGGCGTGACTGACTACCTACTGAGTGAGTTAACATCGTCGTAATTTGACACTCTAGCCGAATTCGCTTGACCGCGGCATTCGGGAGAGATGTAGGTGCCGACGTGCGAGAGAGCGAGCAGGATGCGAAGCAATCTGATCGGGTTCATTATTCGCCGGATACTGATCGCGATTCCGGTCATGTTGGGCTTGACGATCGTGATGTTCGCTTTGATTCACCTGGCACCCGGAGATCCGGTCCAGGCGTTTATAAGCCCGGGAACTGATCCATCATTCGTCGCCCAGGCTCGGCACAATTTCGGTCTCGATAAGCCGTTACCTGTGCAATACGCCATTTACTTGAGACAGTTGATTCGAGGTGATCTTGGGACTGCGATTGGTTTCGGGGGCCAATCTGTCTGGCATTTAATTAAGACGCATGCAGGCGCCACGATCGAGCTTCAAGTTATTTCCCTCGTGATCGCGCTAGTGATTGCAATTCCGCTTGGAATTCTTTCGGCTCTTAAGCAATACAGCTTTCTTGACAACACAACCACGGTCGGTGCATTTGTCGGTTGGGCTATCCCGAACTTTTGGCTCGCGCTATTGCTGCAATTCTATCTCAGCGTGAGGTTGCACTGGTTACCGGCGTTAAGTACCGGTCAATCAGACGTCGGATTCCCAGGGAAAATCAAATATCTCATCATGCCGGTGATTGTGCTTGCACTTCCATCGATCGCATACTTTGCTCGTTTCATGCGATCGGCGATGTTGGAAGTTATCCATCAGGATTTCTTGACGACCGCAAGGGCAAAAGGGCTTCACGAGCGGACGGTGGTTAGTCGCCACGCGTTGCGTAACGCGCTCATTCCAATGATCACCACGGCTGGACTGCAAGTCGCGCATATTCTCGGTGGGGCAGTGATCATCGAGCAAATCTTTGCCTGGCCAGGCCTTGGCTATCTCTCGTATCAGGCGATTACACGTCGCGACTATCCCGTGATACTGGGCGTAACGATAATTGCGGGAGCTTTCGTGATTGCCGTCAATGTCATTGTCGACATACTGTACGTGGTAGTGGATCCTCGCGTCTCGCTGTCAGGATAATGAATGGCTGATCCAATCGACGAAACACAAGATCTGGCTCGGGGCCGGAAGCATTCAGGGACGGTTGACGAGGACGGCCTTAGACCGGAAGTCAAGCATCCCATCATTCGGCGATTTATGGAGAACAAGCTCGCCGTTGGTGGGCTCGTCGTCGTTGCTATCATTTATTTCATCGCGATTGTTGCGCCGGTCATCCAACGTTATCCGTATAGTCAGATACAGTCAGGATCGCGCGACCTCCATCCTTCGGCGGAGCACTGGCTCGGCACTGATCGGAATGGACGTGACGTCTACTCACGGTTGTTGAATGGCGGTCGCGTCTCACTGGCAGTCGGTTTCGTCGCGGTCGCGATTATCATGACAATCGGAACGACGCTTGGCGCTATTTCCGGCTATTTCGGTGGGTGGGTGGACGTAGTCATCATGCGGTTCACCGACATTCTCTTATCGATACCGCAAATTCTGCTCCTTATTTCGGCGGCAGCTCTCTTTAATGCTGGAATTGCAACTACGATTATCGTGATCGGAGTGACCTCCTGGCCCGGCGCGGCACGGCTCATTCGAGGCCAAATCTTGTCGCTCAAGGATCAAGAATTCGTCACCGCTGCCAAGACGATTGGTGCAACACCTTGGCAAATTATTTGGCGCCACCTTTTCCCGAATTCACTCGCTGTAATCATTGTAGAGGCGACACTCTGGCTATCCTTCGCTATCATCCTGGAAGCGACACTCTCCTATTTAGGCCTAGGCGTTCAGATTCCCACTCCGTCTTGGGGCAACATGCTTCAGGACGGACAGCACGAACTTCTCCTTGGTGCCTGGTGGCTAACGCTCTTCCCGGGCCTGGCAATCTTTCTGATCGTGATGGCGTTCAACCTGATGGGCGACGGGCTCCGCGATGCGTTCGATCCGCGACTCCGTAAACGATAGTCCTTCGGACATTTCGCCGTTGACCGCGTTTAACGAACGCCTGGCTGCAGCCGCACCGTGAGGAGATGACATGCGGCGACCCGCATCCGTCGAGCCGGATCCATCACGTAATGTTTATCTGACCTGATATTGGATCTCGGTCGTCGTCGACCGAAGAACCGAACCGTGTAGTGGCCAGAGAGGCCAGTGGAGAGAGGACCGAAAGTGGAGAATCAGGTGCTAGCGCAACGGATGCGGCGGGTTCAGGCGGTGATGCAGGATCGCGGCGTAGATTTTCTCTTCGTAGCGCCTTCATCCGATCTCATATATTTCTTCGATGTCGCCGCGCATGCCAGCGAACGGCTCCTGTTGCTGATCATTCCGAAGCAAGGCAAATGTCACCTGGTCATCGCCAATTTCGAACGGCCGCATGCGATCGGCAAGGAAGATCTTGTTGAGATTCACACCTGGGAGGAGCATGAGCGACCGATAGATCTCGTGCGGGAAATTGTCGCGGGAGTCAAGGCCCCGACGATCGCAGTCTGCGATCAAATGCGCGCCGGCTTCCTGGTCGGGATGCTGGAATCAATCCCGGATTCCGCGTTCATCAACGGCACGGGAATCATCCGCGAGCTCCGCATGGTCAAAGACGAACCTGAGATAGAAAATCTGAAACGCGCGGCGGCGATGGCAGACGCTGCTTGGGAGGAATTCGTCGCCACAGCCACGCTCACCGGCAAGACCGAGCGAGAAGCAGCCAGTGAACTGGCCGTGCTTCGGGCGAAGCACGGGCTGGAAGTGACCGGAATCGGCATATGTGCCAGTGGACCGAACGGAGCATCGCCACATCACCGAACCGGCGATCGGAAGATTCAGACGGGCGATTCGGTGGTGTTTGATTATGGTGGCAAATACGAGCATTACACGGCCGACGTGACTCGCACGGTTCATATTGGCGAACCAAGCGAAGAGTACCGGCACGCGTACGAGACGGTATTGAAAGCCAACGAGGCGGCCGTACCCTACTATCGACCCGGTGTGGAGTGTCAGGCGGTCGATCATGCCGCACGGCAGGTGATTGAGGAGGCCGGATTTGGTGCCTACTTCAGCCACCGGCTCGGCCATGGACTCGGTCTCGACGGCCATGAAGAGCCGTATCTGGTGAAAGGGAACAACCTGCCGCTCAAGGCTGGCATGGTGTTCAGCGATGAACCGGGTATCTACATTCCCGGGCGATTTGGTATTCGTATTGAGGATTCAGTTGTTGTCCGTGAAGGTGGCGGAGAGAAAATTAACCAGTGTCGTCGAGATCTCGTGGTTATGAAATAGTGGGATCACACGGAGAGCGGTGATCGGATTTCGGTGCTCACCGCTCTCCGGTGTCGGACGTCGGGCGGCGGGCCATCGGGAGTCATCTTCGCGCGTCGCTACGGTTTATACCTCCTATCGCAGCTACTCGGACCCAAAAACCTGACCCCCGGGCATATGGGTAATTTCCTTTCCAGAAATGTCACCGACAAGTTGATTCGCGTCGAAATGCGACTGTATTCGGTCGTCGTCCGCGGTTTGACGTCAAATCAATACCGGTGGAATCACTCTTCAGCATATTCCCGCAGCCCGTCTTGATACGCGTCGCCGCCGTACCGGTCGTTGACCACGATGGCCGGGAAATCAACCACGGTCAGGCGGTGAATAGCTTCGGTTCCCAGATCTCCGTAGGCGATGACCTCAGCCGAGGTGATGCGCCTGGCCAGCAGCGCACCCGTGCCGCCTAACGCTGCAAAGTAGACCGCACCGTATTGGGCGATCGCCTCACGGGTTTCGGGACTGCGGTAGCCTTTGCCGATCATTCCACGCATTCCGGCTCGAAGAAGTGCGGGCGTGAACGAGTCCAGACGGCCGCTAGTCGTCGGGCCGGCCGATCCGATCGGCTGTCCTGGTTTGGCAGGCGCCGGGCCGACGTAGTAGACGATCTGTCGCGTGAGATCGACGGGCAACGACTCTCCGCGTTCAAGTGCGTCGACGAGTCGTTTGTGCGCGGCATCCCGCGCTGTCAGCATCGTTCCCGTAATCAGCACGTGGTCGCCAGCGCGGAGATCATCGATCGTCTCCTGATCGAGCGGGGCCGGGATTCTCTTGGGTTCCATCGAGTTCTCCGATCTCGCGCTACAGGTCGATGACTCGATGCCGGGCCGCTGGTCCACATTGCAGATTGACCGCGACGGGCAAACTGGCGATGTGACATGGGAATGACTCGACATGGACCGCAAGCGCAGTTACGCGTCCGCCGAATCCGTGTGGGCCAATGCCGAGTTTGTTGATCTCGGTGAGGAGTTCCTGCTCTAACTCTGCCGCTTCGGGATCTGGATTCGGGTTGCCGATGTCGCGGAGTAGTGCGTGCTTCGCGTGAATGGCGACTGACTCGAAGGTGCCGCCGATGCCGAGTCCCACAATGACGGGCGGACAAGCGTTTGGACCGGCGAACTTTACCGTCTCGAGTACGAACTGTTTGATGCCTTCACGCCCCTGAGCCGGAGTCAGCATAGCCAGCCGGCTCATGTTCTCGGCGCCACCGCCTTTGGCGAGTACCGCCAACCGGATCTTCTCGCCAGGAATCACGCGTGTGTGAATCACCGCCGGGGTGTTGTCGCGCGTATTCTTGCGTGCCGTGAATGGCTGCGAGACCATCGACTTTCGTAGATAACCGACGTCGTATGCCTCGTGCACGCCCCGGTTGATGGCGTCCTCGAATGCTCCGCCAACTATGTGAACGTCCTGGCCGACCGCGCTGTAGACCACAACCGTGCCGGTATCCTGGCACATCGGCACGCGATCCTGCTCGGCGATCGCCATGTTCTCCAGAATCTGGCCCAGCACTTCGCGCCCCAGCGGCGACACTTCACGTGTCTGCGCGACCGACAGCGCCTGGCGTACGTCGTCGCCCATCACGTAGTTGGCTTCGAGGCAGAGCTTCCTGATTGCTTCCGTGATCTCGCTAACGTGAATCTCGCGCATTTGATCGATCCTCGTCTGGTCACCATTGGTCATGCGAAGACGCTATTGTGCAAGCGCTTAGCCCAAAGGAACTGACTCTGGTGGTTCTTGAATAGCAGGCTCGTTCGCTCGTTCGCAGTATGCCACCGTGCCTTGGATCGCGTCCTCGTCCTGACCGAACTGTCGAAACCTGCGTCTCCCGGATCAATGCGGGGAACTGTCCTAGGGCCGTAACCCACAAACTCACAGCACAGTATATACCTAGTGCTGCCATGTATAATAGTCCTATGTAGATCGGGGCGAGGACAATAGCGCCGAGCGAAGGGTGAAATCATGGAGATCAACAAGGACTTAGTCGCCGCTTCCTCAACTCCAATCGTTCTCGCGATCCTGGCCGACGAGGACAGCTACGGCTACGCGATCCTTCAGCGCGTTCGGGAGATATCCGGAGGTCGCATGGAGTGGACGGACGGCATGCTCTACCCTGTTCTGCATCGGCTCGAGCGGCTCGGATACATCGAGGCGCGTTGGGAAGTTGCACAGAGCGGTCGTCGTCGCAAGTACTATCGCATCACGTGCCAGGGTCGGGCTCAACTCGCGGAGGAACGCCGGCAGTGGCAAGCGGTGGACGCGACGCTGAGGGACATCTGGCGCGTGCTCTCCCTTCCCGTTCCGACCGGTCATCCCGTGTCAGCCGTCCCACGAGCTCAGGGAACCTGACGATGTCGGTTCCAAATCACGAGATACTCCTCGAGGAGCAGATCGACCAATGGCGAAGCTACCTCCGGCGCCGGCAGGCGATCCACCCGGTAGATGTAGCGGAGCTGGAGGACCATCTGCGCGAGCAGGTGGCGGTTCTGGTCGACGCCGGGCTCACGACCGATGAAGCCTTCCTGGTAGCAGTGAAGCGGATGGGCGACCTCGACGTCCTCTCACGTGAGTTCGCGCGCGAGCATTCTGACCGCCTCTGGAAGCAGCTCGTCGTCCCTTCGGATTCCAGTGACTCACGCGTGCCGGTACGGACGGATGTTATTGTTGCCCTGTGCCTCGCGGTAGCGGCGGCCGTGGCCATCAAGGTGCCATGGCTCTTCGGGATGCAGCTGGACCAGAACTCTGATTTCTATGCCCGTAATGTGGGTCTCTTCGTACTACCCCTTCTGACTGGTTATTTCGTCTGGAAACGACGTGTCGACACCGGCACGCTTCGTTGGCTGGTCGTGGCGTTCGTCGTGGCCGGAGTCGTGACCAACGTCTATCCCTTCGTCCCGAACGGCTCTACCGAAGTGCTTTCAGCGTTGCATCTGCCTATCGCGCTCTGGTTGGTGGTCGGTATCGCGTACGCCGGTGGCCGTTGGGGCCAGGTCGCAGGCCGCATGGACTTCATTCGATTCTCGGGAGAGCTCTTCATCTACTACGTCCTGATCGCCCTCGGTGGCGGCGTCCTGACGGTATTCATGGCGATCATGTTCGAGGCCATCGGGATCAACGTGCAGCCCTTCTTCGCGTCGTGGCTGCTGCCGTGTGGAGCGGTCGGAGCTGTCCTGGTCGCCTCGTGGCTGGTGGAGGCCAAGCAAAGCGTGATCGAGAATATGGCGCCTGTGTTGACAATCCTCTTCACACCCCTGTTCGCCGCCGTGCTGATCACGTTTCTCGGGGCCATGCTGGTTACCGGACACGGCGTCGGCGTCGAGCGAAACGTGCTCATAGCCTTCGATGTGCTCCTTGTGATTGTCCTTGCCCTGCTGCTCTATTCCGTTTCGGCCCGGGACCCGGGGCGGGCACCAGGCACCTTCGACGTGATGCAGGTCGCGCTGGTGGTCAGTGCACTGACGGCCGACGCAGTGGCACTGTGGGCCATCGCTGCGCGCATAACCGAGTTCGGCTTCAGTCCGAACCGCGTGGCCGCCATGGGTGTCAATGTGATTCTTCTGGTCAATCTGGCATGGTCCGCCGTGCTCTACATCCGGTTTCTGAGACGGCGCGGATCGTTCTCGTGCGTCGAACGGTGGCAGACAGATTACCTGCCGGTGTACGCCGTCTGGGCTGCGATCGTCGTGATCGTCTTTCCGCCGGTGTTCGGGTATAGCTGATAGCCCACGCCCGACCATATCGACGATTACCGGCACTGACGAGCGCGGCGCTCACGATTTCGGTGGAGATGTATGGCCTGCTCGGTCCGACACGAGCGGCGAGACCTCGCGCCTGGGCGATGGCCAGCGCCTGACGCACGTCGTCGCTCGTCGTGACGATCGGCTCGTTTCGCAATTGTGAATCTCCGGTCGCGCAGTCGCCAACTTCACCACATGGACATGCCGAGCCACTCGAAATATGGCCCAAGGTCTCTGGCGTCCGAGGCAATTTGCTCGGCCACGTCTTTCATCGTGAGCGCACTGGAAGCTGGATAGAACCGCCCGAGTGTTATCTCGGGCGCGGCTTCGTCGGCGAGGGGCTTGATCGCCTCATCGACGAACTGCTGCCAGAAGCTCCGATCCCACGAACTCGAGACATTGAGAGCGACATCCACCGCGGTCCAGTAGTGATATTTTCTGACACCTCGCTTCACCCGGTGTTGAACGCGAAGGCGCCACGGGACATCACTGGGTCCCACGACCCGAGCGCTGCCCATATTCGACATCAAGTCCATCAACGTTTTCGGGTTGGCAGACCATGCCTTTCTGAACTTGTCGTAGGCATGCTGCAGTTCGATATTGGCGAATACGTCTATTCCACTTGCGTTGATCCCAACTGTCAGGTGCGGTTCGCGACGCTTGCTCGCTGGTTCCAGTACGACACCGCCGTCGGTCGCACCGGCGGTAATATTCAGCAGGCGAATGTCCCACTGAGTCCCGAGAGCGTCCTTGATCCCGCCGCCGAGCTGCCTGAGCACCCGGCGGATTCCTTCCTTGACCAGTGGATCTCGATCTTCCGCGGCTGAAGCGAAGAAGGCGAAGTGGTCGGCGGTGAGTCCACCAAATCCGTTCATGTGCAGATACTCCTCGAACTGTTCCAATATGAAGCGGACCACCGGTTCTCGGCTATGCCGTCGTGAGATTGTTCTGCATGTCTGAGCCAGTGTTGCCCAGGTGATACTCCCTGGGGTCGTGGGAGGTATGGCCAACGTTTCAAAGTGGCGGTCAAGTTGTCCCTGGGTTACCTCATCAGTGAGTTTGCTTTCAATCGCCAACACGAAGTTACTGAACGCGACCGTCGCATCTGCCCGGCCGCGAGTTGTATCGCTGCCCGCACGCTTTGTCTTGAGTTCAGGACCTTCATGAATGACGACCAGGCGGCGCAGCGCACGTGCGGGCCAATCGGCATCCTCTTTGCTCACTTGCAAGCGGCAGCGGTATGTCCGGTCCAGGCTCTCCTCAGGGATCTGCAGGGCGCGTAACAGGGCAAACCGCGCCTCGGAGTTGCGGATCGTGTTCAGCGTCACGATCAGCGCGCGCGTCAGATTGTCCTCAAGCTGGCGTTCGCCGGCATCGTCAGACTCTCTCGGCCCGCGGTACGCATGAAAAATGTTGAAATGTGGATCAGCCACCACGCACCATCACATCTACGCTTGCGCGTCGCGCACGCCGGACACGGAACCTCAACCAGGGTCGCACACTACTCCCGTTCGTATTTGACACGCTTATGTTACGCGGTGCGCCCGATCGTTATCACCCCGTGACGGGCCAGGCGCTACATTTGGCATTGAAGTCTTGCGGAATTGTATGGGGAACAAGGAGATTCTTGGTGAGACATCACACCGATCCGTGGGCGGAATGGCAGGGCGCGACGTTGCGGCTTGCCCTCTTTCTCAGTGTGACCATCATCGGTGCCATTGTCTTTATTCCGGAGGTCCAACCAATCGGGATACTAATCTGGTTCATTTTGGTAGTCGCCGGTTTGGGGTATCTCGTTCACTGGCACACCGAGAGTTTCGATTATCGTTGCCCATTCCCGGACTGCGACGCGACGTTCGAGATCCCCTGGTGGCTCAACCTGATTAGCCCACATGGATTCGCGAAGAAGGGCGGTCACAAGTATCTTCGCTGCCCTGACTGCCATCGGTTCGGTTGGGCTGCCGTCGTTACGCGTCGTGCGAGAATTCCCCGCTAGCTGCCGAGCGAACCAGTACGCCGTCACTCGTCGACGAGGAAATCATCGGTGTGAATCACTCCGGTGGATGGAGGGAAACAGGCAATGCTTGGCGAATTGAGTTCCGAACAGATCGAACGACTGCTCTGCTCGGAGATGGTTGGTCGAGTTGGCTGCTCTTCCGGTGGAAAGGTCTACATCGTTCCGGTGACCTATGCCTACAGCGGCGGATTTATCTACGCGCATTCGGGCGAGGGCCGAAAATTACAGATGATGCGGGACAATCCGCAGGTCTGCTTCGAGGTGGACCACGTCGAGAACATGGCTAACTGGCAGAGCGTCATCATCGACGGCACGTTCGAAGAGTTGGCCGGCTACGAGGCATCAAAGGCTATGGAACTGCTGATGGAGCGCTTTCTCCCATATATGGGCACGACCAGCGAGACGTTGATGGCTCCCCATCCCGACGAGGGTGGGCCAGGACAGGCACATAAGTCAGGAAACCACCAGGCGGTTGTGTACCGCATTCGGATCGCCGAGCGCTCCGGACGTTTTGAGACGCGATAAGTCCGGAAGCGCGGCCTGCCTCCGCGACTGTATCAATGATGGCACGGGTAGTCAGATCATGCAGCGAGTGAACGATGTTTCGAATGGGAGACGACGGTTCTCGCTGCTATCATATTGCATGTTTGCTCTCTGACGAACGAGCGTCGGAGGGAGTTATGCATCGGAGGGTTTCGTCACGATCGCCCCTCGCCCCTCGAATGCCCTCCTCTGAAGGACTAATTGATGTCCGATCCCGCGATTCGCACTACTGGGCTGTCCCGCTCATTTGGATCCGTGCGTGCGATCGACGACGTGTCGCTCGAGGTCCCGACGGGCACAATCTTCGGGTTTCTGGGTCCGAACGGCTCGGGCAAAACGACGACGATTCGCCTGTTGCTTGGTCTTCTTGAGGCGGACCAGGGCAGCGCCACGGTCCTCGGCTTCGATACGCGCACGCAGGCGAACGAGATTCGCGAACGCACCGGTGCCCTGCTCGAACATTCCGGACTCTACGAGCGCTTGAGCGCCGAGGACAACCTCGAGTTCTACGGCCGCGTTTGGAATCTCCCGGTGAAAGCCAGACGGGAACGCATCGAAGAGCTACTGACGCACCTCGGGCTATGGGAACGTCGCGGAGAACAGGTTGGCAAATGGAGCCGCGGGATGAAGCAGAAGCTTGCGATCGCGCGAACGATGCTGCACCGGCCATCGTTGATCTTTCTGGATGAGCCGACGGCTGGGCTCGACCCGGTCGCCTCAGTCGCGCTCCGTCGGGATCTGACCACTTTGGTGGCTCACGAGGGAGTAACGGTCTTTCTCACCACACACAATTTGCCCGAGGCTGAGGCAATCTGTGATCGTGTCGGGGTCATTCGACAGGGACGGCTCCTGGCGGTCGATAGTCCCATCAGCACTCCGAACGAGGGCCGGGGGGCGGCAGGTGGAGGTGTCCGGCACGGGGTTCAACCCCGAATTGCTCGACGAACTTCGCCTACGTCCGGAGGTCGCCAGCGTCGGCAACCGCAACGGAAGCTTGATCATCTCGCTTCAGGGTGAGAGCCCGGTGGCGCCGCTGGTGCGCCTAATGGTGGAGTCCGGTTGCGAGATCGAAGAGGTCCGCAAAGGCGCCGCCAGCCTCGAGGAAGCATTCATAACATTGATGGAGCACGAAGCGTGATCAACGACATTGGCTCGGTCATTTGGAAGGAAATTCGCGAGCTAATGCAAGGAGGCGGCCGCGGCAAGTTCGCGCCTCTTATTCTTCGTGGTGATTTACGGGATATTCTTTCCACTTCAGGCGGGTCGAAGTTGGGTCGATTCTTACCAGATGGTGGGGTTCGGCCTGGGCATCTCAGTCTTCATGGTCTTGAGCATTGTGGCCGATACGATCGCTGGTGAGCGAGAGCGACATACACTCGAGACGTTGCTTGCCAGTCGTCTATCGGATCGGGCGATTCTGGCCGGCAAGGTTGGGGCCGTCGTCCTGTATGGCTGGGGACTGACGATTGCCAGTCTGATCGTCGGTTTGATCTCGGTCAACTTGAAGGTTGGGGGAGGTGAGATTCTCCTCTATCCGACTGGAAGAGCGGCCGCCACTTTCGTGTTGACATTCCTCTTTTCGATATTCGGCGCTGGGATCGGTGTGCTCGTATCCTTGCGGGCGTCCACCGTGCGACAGGCTCAACAGACGCTAACGCTCGGATGGCTCGCATTGATCTTCTTATTCGTTTTTGGCGCGCAGCTGATTCCAGCATCGACCAGATCCAATATCATCCACCGGTTTGACTCAATAGGTCTGGTTCAGTTGACGATTGGCGCGATCGGCGTTCTTCTGATGCTCGATCTCGTCGTGCTGGTAATCGACGCGATCAAGTTTCAACGTGCGCGGCTGGTCCTGGATTGATACCGGTCCGGTGAGACGCCATCCTGGTGAACTTCTAAAGCAATTGTCTATGACTCCGACGCCCTGCCGACCTGAGTCAGCCCCTTCCACAAATTGCGTCAAAGCGGTTTACGCAACCGCCGGCCAAGAAATGGAGAGCCGTCTCCCGGTCATGCTGAGTAGGCGACCAATGTGAAGTGGTCATTCTGAGCGACAGCGAAGAATCTCCTCGTTTCGATTCGACAAAGCATGGAGAGATCCCTCGGCAGTGGCCTCGGGATGACACATCCATTGTGGCAACCTACTGAGGCCGCGGCCGAAGCATCTCCTCCATCGCTCCCGATCCATACGGCAGAGATCCCTCTGCTGTGGCCTCGGGATGACCACGCGTACCGCGATCGGTGTCGGTCAATCTTCATGTAATTCGCTGTAGGCGCTCCGCGCGCCGGGTAGTTCCTCGCATGATCAGTACGCGCTATCCTTGCGACACTGATTCGCGTCCATAGTCGAGGGAAGACGCCACCATGAGCACCGTTTCGATCTGGCAAGACACTGCGAACTGGACTGATCTGCCGCATCGCTACGAGGAGACCGATGTTTGCGTTGTTGGCGCGGGTGTGGTCGGCAGTACCGTCGCGACCCTTTTGACAAGGGCGGGTAAGTCGGTGATCGTGCTTGACGCACGCGACGTGGCGCTGGGGGCATCCGGACGTAACGCGGGCTTCGTGGCGACGTTGCTTGAGCCGGTCTATTACAAGCAGATCGAGGATCTTGGCCAGAAGTCGGCGACGGAGATCCGCCAGCTAGGGCTACGCAATCGGGAGATCCTGAAGGGATACCTCGACGACTACGGGGTCTGGTATGAGCAGAACGGCAGCATGATCTTCTCGATCAGCGAGGAGGAGCAGCGAGAGTTTGTCCTTGAGGCCGCGGCTCTGAAACGAGATGGCTACGGGGTCGAACTCTTCAATGATGACCCAACGAAGCATGGATTCTTTGGAGCGATCTACGAGCCCGGCGATCTCGCTACGCAGCCCTACTGGTTAGTGACCGAGATCATGGCACATAGCGGCGCGACGGTTATCCCGAATTGTGCCGTCTGGAAGCTGAAGCAGGGCGCCGACGGCATGGTCGTACATGGTCAGCGGGCGACCGTGAGGGCAGCGCAGGTCTGCCTCTGCACCAACGCGTTCTCGGCGGGCATTCACCCGTACTTCAAGGACATCGTGGCACCCAAACGTGCCCAGATGCTCGCGACGTCACCGGTCCCGCGCTTTCTCGATGTGCCGGTCAGCGCGGAGTGGGGCTATCAGTATTTTCGGCAGTTGCCGGACGGGCGTTTCTTGATCGGTGGGCAGCGCAACCGCTTCCTCGACCAGGAGGTTGGCTATAACGATGTGGAGACATCGCCCGCACTCCAGGCTGAGCTTGAACGTTTCATCGCGAAGCACTTCCCGGAGTTGGCCGGCGTGCCGATCGAGCGACGTTGGAGCGGCATTCTGGGCTTCACTCCCGATCATCTTCCGCTGGTCGGCCGTCTGCCGGACCTGCAGGACGTTTACTTCGCGGTCGGCTTCTCCGGCGAGGGGATGGGGATGGGAGCTGCCACCGCCGAGCGTGCTGTCGAGTTGATGCTAACAGGCGCCCACCCCGGCATCTTGAGCGCGGACCGACTGCCGGTAAGTTCCATTCATTGACCCGCGCGGATGCCCCATTGGACGTTGACAGCAGCGCGACGAGTAACGAAGATCGATCTGTTGACTATGATTCGGTTGACGCGATCGCGATGAGACGCGCTAAGAGAGGGAACATGGCGAAAACCATTAGTCCGGAAGTGGCCATCTACGGCTTTACGACGGCTGGCGATCCGCAGATCTCGCCGAATGGCGAGTGGATCGTTTATACGCTATCGACGACGAATAAAGAGACACACAAAGGCGAGAGCAATCTGTGGCTCTGTCGCGTTGACGGGAGCGACGGGCGCCGGTTGACCTGGAGCGGCGAGCGCAATAGCAGCGGGCGCTGGTCTCCTGATGGATCGGAGATTGCCTTCGTCTCTAATCGGTCCAAGAAGAGCGGCATCTTCGTGCTGGATGCCAATCAGCCCGGAGATGCCCGTGAGCTTACCAGCCACAATCAGGCGGTTCACGATCTGACATGGTCCGCTGATGGAACACAGATCGCTTACTCGACGGTCTTCGATCCGGAGAACCCAGACGAATCCGAGCCGGATCCGGATGCACCGCCGCGGGTACACGTGACACGGCGTATCGACTACAAGCAGGACGGACTCGGCTATATAAATGATGCGCGAGTCCAGGTTTGGGTCGTTGACGTTGCTTCCGGCGAGCGTCGCATGATCACCAGCGAGGCGGTCGACCACTACTACCCGCAGTGGTCGCCGGATGCCAAAACTATCGCGGTGGAGATTCCGAACCGGAACGGCATGTGCTCCCAGCTTGGACTCGTTTCCGTCGAGAGTGGCGAGACGAAGCTCGTTGGCCCTGAACTCGGCACCGTCGGCGTCTGGTCGTGGTCACCGAGTGGCGACCGCATCATCTTCGCCGGTGACACGCAGCAGACCCACCAACTCGACTTCTTCGTCTATGACGTAAAGTCTGGGGATGTGCGCCGCCTTACCGATGATCTTCAGTCCCTGCCGGTTGGTGGTAGACCCGGACGGGCGACCCCATCGCAACCAGTGTGGCTGGACGATCGTCAGGTTCTGTTTCACGCCATGCGAGCTGGTGCGAGCGGTCTGCACATCATTGACGCCCAGTCGGGTTCGATCGAGCCGGTTCACCAATGGCAGGCGGTTCTCTCCGGGCTGAGCACCGACGACTCAAATCGCTATATTGTGCAGGGCTACTCCGGCTTCGACTCCACCGGCGAGATCTCGGTCTTTGATAGCCAGGACAACAGTAACCGGACCATCACCAGTTACAGCGCCTCGACGCTGGCCGAGTATCCGCCGGCACAGTGGGAACGTTTTGATGTCGAGCGCGGCGGACTCACGATTGAAGCATGGTTGCTGAAGCCGGCCGATTTCGATCCCGACCAAGAAATACCCGGTTATCCTCGAGATTCATGGCGGTCCCAATGGGCACTTCGGTTATGGCTTCGATCCAATGCATCAGTGTCTGGTGTCCAACGGCTTCATTCTGGCGTTCTCCAATCCACGTGGGTCCAGTTCATACGGACGCGACTTCACCATGCGCGTCACCGAGGACTGGGGCGGCGAGGACTACAAAGACCTGATGGCCGTAATGGACAAGGTAGAAGAACTCCCCTATGTCGATCCAAAGCGAACCGGGGTTTCTGGCTACAGCTATGGCGGCTACATGACCTCCTGGACCATCGGACAGACCGATCGGTTTCAGGCTTGCGTCTGCGGCGCGCCGTGTTTTGATCTGGAGTCGATGTACGGCACGAGCGACATCAGCCACACATTTGGCGAGCTGCAGTGGGGTGGTCAACCGCACAACTCGAAGGAGTGGTACGCGGCTCATTCGCCATCGACGTTCGCGCATCGTGCTACGACGCCGACGTTGATCGTTCATGGTGAGGCAGATGACCGTTGCCCGATCGGGCAAGGGGAGCAGATGTTCATCGCCCTGAAAAAGGCGGGCTGTGAGGTCGAGTTTGCCCGTTATCCAGGTGGCTCACACGGGTTCCGAAGCGTCGGGAATCCGGCACACCGGGAAGATGTCTTCATCCGGATGATCGGGTGGTTCAAGGATCATCTCGGCGAACCGGTCTAGCAGTCAACACTCGATCTCGGTCGTGGGGCTCCATCGGAGCCCCACGTATTTATCTATGAGGAGTAACCGATGACGGAGCCTTTGACTCCTGAACTGCTGATGTACGGGTTTACGACCGCGGATGATCCACAGATTTCACCCGACGGCAAGTCGATCATCTACACGCTCACCAACGTCGATGCTGAGACCAAAAAGGCCAACACCCAGATCTGGCGTTGCGGTATCGATGGCGGCAACCGGCACCAGGTGACACGGCTTGGCCGTGTCAATGGGAGTCCACGCTGGTCGCCTGATGGCAAGCAGATCGCCTTTGTCTCCGATCGCTCTGGCCAGTCAGGGCTCTATGTTATGCCAGCCACTGGCCCCGGCGAAGCGCACCTGTTGACCGAATACCATGCGGGAATCGTCACGCCGACCTGGTCCGCCGATGGCTCACGGATCGCCTTCATGGCGCAGTGGGATTCGGGAAACCCGGAGGGCCGCGAGCCGGCAAAGGGTGAAGCGCCGCGTGTTCGGGTGACCCGGCGTATCGACTACAAGAGTGACGAGGAGGGTTACCTCGGCGATAAGCGGTATCAGATCTTTGTCGTCGACGTCGACAGTGGCGAGCGGCGCATGATTACCAGCGGCACGGTCGATCACCTGTTCCCTCGTTGGTCGCCCGATGGCAAGGCTCTCGCCGTTGGCACCAGTTTCGACAGCGGTATGCACCACCGACTCGCCCTCGTCGACGTGGAGTCTGGAGAGTCGACCTTCATTACGCCGGAGGCCGGGACGGTTGATAGCTGGTCATGGTCGCCAGATGGCACGCGCATTCTCTACACCGGAGACACTGTGCTAACCGCCCAGACCGATTTCTTTGTTTATGACGTCGGTTCCGGCAGTTCGACAAGGCTGACCGACGATCTCCAGGTCCTGCCGGGTGGCGGACATATTGGCTCTGCCGGACAAAATGGGCTGGTTTGGCTCGATAACCATCGGGCGCTCTTCAGCGCGGTCCGTGGTGGAGCGAGTGGTCTCTACGTTATTTCGGTCGATACTGGCGAGATCGAGACGCTCCACACCGGGGAAGCAACTCTGTCCGGTCTCACCGTCGACGACGCTGGACGCTTCGCGGTGCAAGGCTATACGAGTTTCGAGGCGAATGGGGAGGTCTTCGTCTACGACATACAGTCGCAATCGGCGAAGGTCATCACCGACTACGGTCGGGCGACGTTCGCACAGCATCCAGCTGCGGGTTGGGAGCGCTTTGAAGTGCAGCGTGGGGATTACACCATCGAGGCCTGGCTTCTCAAACCGCCGGGCTTTGACCCCTCCAAGAAATACCCGGTCGTGCTCGACGTGCATGGGGGCCCACAGTGGTTATGCGGGCACGCCTTCTATCCGACCCAGCAGGTTCTTGCCACCAATGGCTTTTTGACCGTCATCTCGAACCCGCGTGGCTCTACCTCGTATGGCCGCGAGTTCGCGCAGCAGGTGATTCAAGATTGGGGTGGCGAGGACTTCAAAGACTTGATGGCGGTCGTCGATAAGGTTCTTGAACGCCCCTACGCGAATGCGCAGAAGACGGGTATCTTCGGGTACAGCTACGGTGGCTACATGACCGCGTGGACAATCGGACAGACCGATCGCTTCCAGGCGGCGGTCTGCGGCGCTCCCTGTTTCGATCTCGAGTCGATGTACGGGACAAGTGATATCGGCTACTCGTTCGGCGAACACCAGTGGGGCGCCGCGCCACATGTGGCCAAGGATTGGTACGAGGCGCATTCGCCGTCGACCTTCGCCCATCGTGCGACCACGCCAACCCTGATAATCCAAGGGGAGGCTGACGAGCGCTGCCCGATCGGCCAGGGTGAGCAGATGTTTGTCGCGCTCAAGAAGGCGAACTGCGAGGTTGAGTTTGCGCGCTATCCGGGCGACTCCCACCTCTTCTTGTACGCTGGCGAACCCGCTCATCGTGAGGATTGTCTGCGAAGAATGCTCGGTTGGTTCAAGGATCACCTGGGCGAGCCGGTCTAAGTTCCGAGCTTCGTGCCGGAGGTCGTTCGATACCTGAAATTCGAGATGACGAGCCCCCGGTACAGATGCCCGCCTGAGTTGATCGCCACACGTCGACGAGAACTTTGTATCGTGTGAGGGAGAAGAATGTGGTTCATCCACTTGTGTCACAGTTGCGCTTTGCACGCGGTGAATTGAAACGATCACTTGCGGGGATTACCGATGAAGAAGCCCGGCGTCGCTTCCTACCGATCAATTGCATCAGTTGGATGATCGGGCATCTCGCCGCTCAGGAACAACGCTATTGGTGCGACGTCGCGCAGGGGAAAGTGATCGCGACGCGCGTCTACGAACTCACTGCATCCGGTCAGCCAGGCACCACGCCGCCACTTGATGACATGTGGGCCGACTGGAGTGCCATTACCGAGCAGGCCGATGTCTTCCTTGAGGGACTCACGGTGGATCGCCTCCAACAGCATCTCACCCGAGATGGCAAGCCGCTGAGGGAGAGTATCGGATCAATGCTGCAGCGAACGATGTACCATTACTGGTATCACATCGGCGAATCGCAAGCAGTCCGGCAACTTCTCGGTCACACCAACCTTCCCGATTTCGTCGGGCCATTCTCTGAAGATTCGATTTACCGGCCAGAGGGATAACTCGGTAAGACGAGCGAGGAGCGTTTCACGCGGCTTTGAACCGAAGCGACTTGACGTCGCGCACAACGTCGCAGAAATGGATCGAACCCATGACCGTTGCGGCGGATAAGACGACATCAGACCTCAGGATCGAGCCGTTGACGATCGATACCTGGCCAGATCTGGAGACGCTCTTCGGACCGCGCGGTGCCTGTGGCGGATGTTGGTGCATGACCTGGCGCCTCACGCGATCGGAATACGAACGTGCCAAGGGCGAGGGGAATCGGAAGCTATTCCGCGGCATCGTCGCCGAGGGTGGTCCAGTCGGATTGCTCGCCTACGAACAGGACGAGCCGGTCGCCTGGTGCGCGGTCTCACCTCGGGATGAGTTCGCAACTCTCGGCCGTTCTCGCATTCTGAAGCGTGTGGACGAGCAGCCGGTCTGGTCTGTTGTCTGCTTCTTCGTAAAGCGATCGCACCGCCGACAAGGAATTTCGGTACGAATGCTGGAAGCGGCGATTGAGTTCGCCGGCACGCATGGAGCGAAGATCCTCGAAGGCTATCCCGTCGAGCCGCGAAAGCCGGACATGCCGCCGGTGTTTGCCTTTACCGGCCTGGCGGCGGCGTTTCGACAAGCGGGATTCGTCGAGGTAGCGCGGCGCTCCGAGACGCGACCAATCATGAGATATCAGATCGTGACGCAAGCGGAAAACATCGACTAAAACAGCGTTCCAGACAGGCAGTTCTCTTCGCGCTCAGTTGACGTTGAAGCGGTATGGCACCGGGCCATGGTACGGTTTGTTCTTGAAGACAATACTCAGATATTGGAGAAGATCCTCCATGTCGTCGGCGACGAGCGCGCCGCTTTCGCGGAGATGCTCAATCTTGCTCGATGGCCGTCCCGCTCCTTGCTCGATCATCGCGGCAGCATGTCCGAAGGCTGTCCCTTCGGGGAGACTCTCGGTGAAACGTCCTGCGACCATTGCGATCAGCGGCTTGGTGTAGCGTCGATCGCGAATAGCTCGCGCGACGTCTTCTTCGAACCGCGTTCCAGGCTCACCGAACAGGACGACACCGTCGGTCTCGTCGTCCCGTTCGAACAGGGGTAGAAGCGCCGCCGGTGGTGTGCCGATCAGTGCGTCGCCCCCGACACTGACGGCCGTGCTCACACCGAGACCGACGCGCCGTGCCATCAAGCCGATTTCGGACGTCATGCCGCCGCTGCGGGAGATGATGCCAATGCGCCCAGTTGGAAACGCACGATCCGGATTGTCTCCACCGATTGCGCCGATCTTTGCTCGCGCGGCTGGGTTGATGATGCCAACCGAGTTTGGCCCAACGACCCGAGCGGCGGCTGTGGACGCCTTTTCGAGTATCAGCATCGAATCGTGTTGCGGCACCCCCTCAGTGGCAATCACAAGCAAGCGCAATCGATGACTGATTGCCTCAAGACAGGCGTCGAGAACGGCCGCTGGTGGTACTGAGATGAGGGTCGCGTTCGGTGCATGGAGGTCGATTGCTTCTTCCAGCGTGTCATAAACGGGTACGCCGGACACGGCACTATCACCTCGGCCGGGCGTCACACCAGCGACGACGTTCGTTCCATAACTGGACATATGCTCGGTTACCATCCGGGCTTCTCGTCCAGTAATACCTTGCACAACCAGCCGAGTCGTCGCGTCGATGAGCACACTCACTGATTCAGTCCCTCATAACGTTGTTTCATAACCAGAACCATGGCCCGGGCTGCGTCGGTGAGCGTACTCTCCTGACCGAAATACTGGATCCGAGCCGCTTCGAAGATTGCGCGTCCCTCCTCGTCGTGAACGCCGATCTCGCGAGCGACAACCGGAAAATCGCCGGCCGACAATCCTGCATCATTCAGCGCCTTCACGACGCCTCGTGCTACGACATCGACTTGCGTGTTGTTGGTGATGTTATGGGCGACGAACAGCCCTCGGACTCCAGGCTTGCTCAATACAACCCGTGCGAGTCCGGCGACCTTGGATTCGGTTGGATTACCGCCGAATTCAGCATAGTTCGCTGGCTGGCCGCCACAGCCAACCAGGCTGTCGAACAGCACCAGGCTGGCGCCGCCGCCACCACATAAGAAGCCGATGTCGCCTCCGTCGAGTTCGAGATAGCGTGCCGAGCCTCGATACGGCTCGGCTGCATTGATGGCGTTGACCTGCTCCTCCCGCTCGTGTCAGCGGGCGCCATACTTTCTCACTGCCAGCCTGCACCTTGTCGCGGAGATCGGGATGCCGGAAGAGGGCCGAATCATCGATTGCCAGTACCGTCCCGACCGCCATCAATTCGCCATCCTCGGTCTCGACCAGCGGATTGATTTCCAACAGATAGGCGTCCAACTCTTGAAACGTGCAAAAGAGCTGTCGAGTGAGCGTTCCAAGGCGTGGTAACAGCGGGCCGGAAATACCGGCACGTCGCCAAAGCTGGCGTGCTTGATAATCGTGGAGTCCTTCGGAGGGTATGACGTCCATGGCTGCCAGTGCGTCTGGTCGATCGCGCACGATCTCCTCGATCTCAACTCCACCGTCCGCACTGGCCAAAATCCGGGTGCAGGCGCGATCGCGGTCGATGGTAATCGAGAGATAGAACTCGTTCCGAATCGGGATACGCTGTTCGACCAGCACCTCGCGAATCGGGTAGCCACCGAGCGTGCCACCGATGAGATCGGATGCGGCATCACGCGCGTCGTCCGGGGTATCGACGAGGCGAACCGCCCCTGCTTTGCCCCGTTTTCCGGCGGCAATGAGTGCCTTTACCGCAACCTTACCGCCGAGGCGTGCCGCCACCGCGTACGCTTGCTCTGTTGTCGACGCGGCCTCGCCGATCGGGACGGAGACGCCGGATTGTGAAATCAAGGCTTTGGCGAAATGCTCGAGAACGCGGCCCACTCGTCACCCTTCATTGCTTCTTCGGCAGGTCATGTCGTCGTATCACGCGTGCTGCAGCATGTCAGGGACGCGGCCCCGGTACTGCGATTAGCTCTGTCCGTTGACCGATCGCGGTAATGAGGCTATCTGCTGGAGCCCCGCCGGCCAGTTGACCTACCGTATCGACGATTCCGGCGGCCGTCGAAGGTCCGACTACTCCATCGACCAACTCGTGGAACTTCTGCTCGATTTCAGCGTCACTCATCGGATTGGCAGGCATCCCCTTTGGATGATGTACTGTCGACTCACGCACCGCGCCATCGTTGCTGGTAACTCGGACCCGTGACGCCCAGGATGCCGGATATGCATGCGTGAACGACGCATCCTCACGGGCGCTCGTGCAAGAAAGGAGTCGCTGCATGGACGAATCTCCGATGTGCTCGTCGGTGAATTCCTCGAGCCCGGCGTGTCCGTCGAGCAGACCGGCAGCGACCGCATATTGAATGCTGAACTTAGCCTGATATGGCGTGTGTGGTTCAGCTTGGTCAGTGATGTCGAGCGCGACGCGATACGTATCGATCTCGATCTTCGCGATGTCGAGGTCCGCGAACGAGTCGCGAACCTCAAGCGCGGCGTCGATCGCCGTATGCGTGTGCCCACAGCAAGCGTGCCGTTTGAAGCCGTTCTCGACGATCTTGAAATGAGATCCGAGTCGATCCGTGATTCTGGTCGGGTCCGATTGTTCAGCGGTGGCAATGAAGAAGCCACGAGGCCCTTCGAGAATATCGCGGGCCGCCGTGAATCCTGCGGCGGCGAGATCGGCAGAGATAATGCCATCATGAGCGGCGTGGGCGGTATGTAGCGACTTCGACATCGCACCGTCTGCAAGAAATTGCCACAACCCCGAAGCCTGAGTCCCGGCACTACCCAGCGCCTGTACTAACCCCTCGCGATCAAGACCAACGAGTACCCCGGCTGCGGCGGTTGCCCCGAATACTCCGCAGGTCCCAGTGGGATGCCAATATCGGTAGTGAGAGGGATTTACTGCCTCGGCGATGCGAATAGCGACGTCGTAGCCGAGCACGATCGCCCGGAGCAGATCCTGGCCGCTGGCGCCTTCCCGCTCGGCAATCGCCAGCGCCGCCGGAATGATTGGGGCGGCGGGGTGGAAAGTGGAACCCTGATGGAGATCATCGAGCTCGATAACGTGAGAAGCAGCACCGTTGGCGAAGGCGGCTCCCAGCGCCGACAGGCGCTCGCCGGTCGTCAGCACGGTAGCCACGTCGCCTGCCATGCCACGTCGAGTGACACCCAGAGCGATACGGGCCGGCTCGACCGTGCCCCCCCGTATTGCCGAGCCAATCCAATCGAGCAGCGAACGACGGGCCATGTCCACTGCCTGTTGCGGGAGATCGATAAACTCGGTTGACGTAACGAAATCCGCCATCTGCTCTGTCAATGACATGGATGATCCTCCCGTGCGTCGCGAACCGTTCCGCTTGCGCGATGGTAGCACAGCATTGAGAAAAGACGACGAACGTGATGACCACGTTTGGATCGATCAATTTCCTCGAGATTGCGAGTGGAATTATTCGAGTTATTGACGCGGGATTACTGCCTGAGTGAAGCGGTATACAAACCTATCAGGAACTCCAAATCCCATCCACGAAGCGCGCGGCAACCGTGCCGCACGTGAGACAGCGTGCCTCGAATTCCTCACCGTCTTTTCGGATTCGGACGTTCGAGGTATCCGGATGCTCAGTTCCGCATTCAGGGCAGACGGTTGGTTCCCATAGGCTCCGAACGCTGCTCACACTGAAAGCAGACTCTACCTTCCGGCGAGTAATACGCGGCTCGGGTTCGACGTAAACGTCGGATTCTCGCTGCCGCCCGCGGTCACCCCGCATTGTTGGCCTCCACGAAGACGCATCCAAGCAATCAGCACTCCTCTGACGTCGCGCGATGAGCGCCGCGGCAATCGCGACGTCCAATCCGCCAGAGGTCCACCCACCGCTAACCAATGGGCATAGCGTTACCGTTTCTATATACCCTTTTGCGAGTGAAATCAAGGCTTTCTCGCCAATTCGATGCATCTTGATGGTTCTCTGCCTTCGGTAGAATCAGAGAGGAGGTTTTTGTGTGTCTATTTGCGTTGAGTTGTTAGCTCGAGGGATCCTCGACAGGGCGGGTAGTGATTGCTCTGACCACGTCGAGAGCATCATGAGTTTGTCCCAGTCGAGCCGCGACGCCCTTGTGAACTTGCTGGTACCGCACGCGATAGGCCGGCGCTGGCTGCGATCTCACTTGCTGTCTCGCTTGCCGGTGATGGATGCGGCTTCACTTGCGCGGCGTCTTATGACGTTTGTCGAGGATTTCGCGTCCGGAACTCGGGATTCGACGACGGCGCAGGTCGTTCAGGCGCTGCCGCTCAAAGATGTAATCGGTTCGGCCGAATTCTTCGCTGGAAGCAACGCGGCTGGTTCTTTCTGGAAGCGGGTCGCTGTCGAGCAGCCGGATTCCATTCCGGACCTTGCCCACATCGTGCTTGATTCCGCAGATTCGTTGGCTCGTGAGACAACCCTTTCGATTCTGTTGCTCGACCCGTACAGCGAAGTTCAACTGGCGGGTTCGCCCAGAGCGAGCGTGCTCGTTCGTGCTCTGGACGATTCGGAAGAGAGCGTTCGAGGCATCGCGGCCGATGTCCTGGCCGACGAGGATCCTGAACGTCTGGCGTTGGATCTCGATCGGCTGATGTACGACTCGAGCGAACGAGTGCGCGTGGCCGCCTGGGATGCCGCCTTCGCCAGTGACTTTGAACGGACACGGGGAATTGCCTTCGACATGGTGCTGGACGAGTCGGCTTCACTCGGGCCGCGCCGAACGGCGTTGACGGCTCTCTCGGCAGTGTTGACCACGAACGAGATTGCGCCTCTTTTGGAAGTACTCGTGTCGCATCCAGACCAAACGCTAGCCGAGGATGCCGTGAATCTCCTTTGGCAATTTCATCGCAACCCGATCGTGGCGACGGCAGCGTCTGAGAGCCCACACGTGTCAGTCCGTGAGGTCGCCCAGCGCCTGCTCCACCCTGAGACCGGCTCGCCGGCCGCTGGAGGATCGCGACCGGGAGCGCCGAATGCGGCACGCGATATCTACGAGGAGATGCTGAAAGGCTACGAACGACGAGATGACTGATGGCGAACTGAATTCAAGTCTCTGGAGATAGCGTGATGAGTGACAAAGCCCCGATGACCTGCCCACGGTGTGAAATTGAGCTGCAATACGTCGGAACGAAACGCTTTCACGAGGGGAGCCGCGGCTGGGGCTTCTTCCTCGGTGACATGGGGGAACTCTTCACCAATCGCGAGCACTTTGACGTTTACGTCTGCCCACGCTGTGGACGGGTCGAGCTCTTTGTCGATGGCATTGGCGAGGAGTTCCGCCCGCACTAACGTGCGACGGCGTTGGAGTAGATGAAGTAGCGATCGGTGTAGCGTGCGACGGCCTCAAAGCCGGCTTTTGCCAGACTCCGGGTCAGCGATTCCGGCTCGTAGTAGATCTTGACGATGGTGTACTCGCTGCCGTCGTTCAGAATGCGTGTGCGGTAGGTCTCTTCATCGGCGAAGAGGGGGTTGTTTTTGGCGGCTCCTGTCTGTTCGAAACGTGAGTCGATCAGAAAGAGCCGACCTCCTTTGCGTGTGGCTCGGCGGACCTTCGACAGGAATTCGTCCAAACGCTCCGGTGGCACGTGGGACAGCCAGAAAGAAAAGAAGACGAGATCGTATTCACGGTCCGGTTCCCAGGCGAAGATATCTTGCTGGATATACGAGATATTTGCCTCGGGAAGCTTGGTGCGGTTGATAGCGATCATCTCGGGTGATGTATCGACCACCGTGACGTGACGCGCCAGTTTGACGAGCCGCTCGGTCCAGATGCCGGTTCCGGCTGCCAGCTCAAGAGCCTCATCGACCGGTTCGAGCGTTTGGAACGCTGCCACGAGTTGAGCGACATCGTCGAACCAGAGCTTGTTGATTTCCGGTCCGTGATCGTAGCGATTGAGCCGGTAGAACCACTCGTCGTACTCACTAGCGCGAGCGCGATAGTAGGCGATCTGATCCTGGATGACGCGAGCGGGCTCTACCGGCATATCGATCCTCGAAGCTCTAGTGAAGCAGTCCTGCCATCAGGTCGGCGACCCGTGCCGGACGATCGGCCACGTGTACGCCAGCTGCTTCAAGCGCTGCCATCTTCTCGGCCGCGGTGCCGTGTCCGCCGGAGATGATCGCACCGGCGTGACCCATCTGTTTCCCGGGCGGCGCGGTGCGCCCCGCGATGAACCCGACGACCGGCTTGGTTACGTGCTCTTTGATGAATTGCGCGGCGATCTCCTCGTCGGTCCCACCGATCTCGCCAATCATGACGATTGCCTCGGTGGCCGGATCTGCCTGAAACAGTTCGAGTACGTCGACGAATGAAGTACCGATAACCGGGTCGCCACCGATACCAACGGCGGTCGTCTGCCCGATGCCCGCCTCGGTCAACGCATTGACCACTTCATAGGTTAGCGTCCCACTGCGTGACACGAGTCCGACCGGCCCGCCGGGTTTGTGGATATAGCCCGGCATGATGCCGACTTTGGCCTCCCCAGGCGTGATCAACCCGGGACAGTTTGGCCCGATCAAACGGGCGCCCTTCTGTTTGACGTAATGGTAGACCTTGATCATTTCAAGCGTCGGAATCATCTCGGTGATACAGATCACGAGTGGGATCCCACCGTCGATTGCCTCATAGATGGCGTCCGGTGCGAATGGGGCGGGCACGTAGATGATCGACGCGTTCGCGTTGGTTGCGGCGACTGCATCCCTCACCGTATCGAAGACTGGAACACCGTGGACTTCCTTGCCGGCCCCGCCGGGAGTCACCCCGCCGACTACATTTGTGCCGTATTCGACCATCTGTCCGGCGTGAAACGATCCTTCTCGACCGGTAATGCCCTGGACGATCAAGCGTGTCTCGCTGTTGACCAGAATGCTCATTCTAATTCTCCCAACCGGCGCGTCACGCCGCCTACTTTGCCGCCGCGACGACGCGCTCGGCTGCCTCGTTCATCGTGTCGACGGTCGTGATCCCGGCCTCGGCCAAGATCTCCCGGCCCTCTTTCTGGTTCGTGCCGACCAACCGGACAACCAGTGGAACCGTAAGCTTGATCGTGTTGAGCGCTTCGATCAAACCACGCGCTACGACGTCGCCACGGGTGATGCCGCCGAAAATATTGATCAGGATCGCGTTCACGCTCGGGTCGGTCAGCACGAGCTCAAGGGCCTTCGTCACTTGCTCGGCGCTGGCACCGCCGCCGACGTCCAGGAAGTTGGCGGGCTCCCCACCGTGCATCTTGATAGCATCCATGGTGGCCATCGAGAGGCCGGCACCGTTCACAACGCAACCGATGGTGCCGTCGAGCTTGACGAAGCTGATCCCCGCGGCACGAGCCTCAACCTCTGTCGCGACCTCTTCTTCGAGGTCACGTAGTTCTTCGAAGCCCTTGTGCCGGTATAGACCGTTGTTGTCGATGACCATCTTGGAGTCGATCGCCTGCCAGACGTTGTCAGTCGTAATGATCAACGGATTGATCTCGGCCAGCGAGGCATCGGACTCAATGAATGCCCTATAGAGCTGTTGGGTGATACGGGCGAATCCAGACACCATCTTGGGATCGAGTCCGAGTGAGAAACCGAGTCGTCGTGCCTGATAGCTGTGGAGTCCGAGAAACGGGTCAGCGACCTCACGGTGGATTTTCTCCGGGGTCGTGGCGGCGACCTCTTCGATGTCGATGCCGCCTTCGCTGCTGGCCATGATCGTCACGCCGCGTGCCGCCCGATCGATTACGACGCCGAGGTAGAATTCACTTTGAATTCCGACAGCCGGCGCGACCAGGACCTTGTGGACGATGTGTCCACGAATATCCAGGCCAAAGATCTTTTCGCTGGAGGAGCGGGCGTCGCCCGGCGTCTTGGCCACTTTCACGCCACCGGCCTTACCGCGACCGCCACTATGAACTTGAGCTTTGATGACCACGGCCTGCCCGAGCTTCTGAGCTGCCGCTTCAACTTCGCTGGGGGAAGTACAGACAATACCTTGATTGATCGGAATCCCATGACGCGCGAAGATTTCCGCGGCCTGGTATTCATGTATATTCATCCATCACCTCTGATGTCTTGGTTGACGGCCGTTGCACCGTCGCTACTGGTCCGAACCGCATTCGATGATAGCACAGGGCTTCGGATACCGATCCGTTCATTATTGATCGCAGGTATTGCCGCTCGGGCGAATGGGTGGCATGCGCCTTGATACGCCTAGAGTAGGTAAAATCGCAACAGGTGCGATAGGCTGGTAGTAGTTGACTACCGAGCGCGGTCTTTGCATTCGATCCGCATCAAAAAGGGGGAAGAACATGGATTCAGGAAACCATCTGGGAGCGTTCCTGTTTGGCGTTGTTATTGGAGCAATCGGCGGAGCGCTTGCGGCTCTCTTTATGGCCCCGAAGCCCGGCCACCAACTGCGTCATGAGTTCAAGGATCAGGCTGGAGGCGTCCAGCAGCTCATCTCCGATACCAAGTCAAGCGTGCGGGATCGTTCCGAGGGATTGGTTGGCACCTATGTCGACAAGGTGACGCGCATGGTCCAGCATGAAGATGAGGAAGACGGCCACGTTGTGGAAGTGACCAAGTCGGTCGATCCCCCATCGGTGAGCGCCGTCCCTGAGGCCGAGCCGACCGTCGCCGAAGGGGCAAAGCCAGAGTAAGCGGTGAGCGATTATTGGGCGCTCTGGAATAGGGGGCCTGGCCCAATGATGACTCAGAATTGAAAGGAAATGGCCACATGTTGAGTCGCACCCGCGTTGCCCTCAAGTTTATGACGTACGGAATCCTTGTCGGCGTCTTCTTTGCGCCGAGGAACGGTGCCGAAACACGTCGAGAGATCGGAAGTTGGATCGGATCGCTCACCCATGGTGTGTTCGGCGGTTCGCGCGGCCAGTGATCTGACCACCGTGCGCGCCTGCTGGGCTCCTCGCGGCGGCTTAAAACGTTCACGACTAGCCGACGCGTTCAGAAGATCAAAAAGAAACAGTGCCCGCGGAACGTTCCGCGGGCACTTTGGTGTGCGATTGGGGCACTCTAGTAGTAACTCACCCCATACTGCGTCTGGAGCACCTGCGCGCCGAGGCGCCCGAGTTCGACATCGAAGGTGGCCGGACTCTCACCCGGATGCCATTCGAACCGCGCGCGCTGGAAATACTGGACCGTGTAAACGACGCCAGTATCCGGGTTCTTTTCCTGGAACTCCTCACTAATCGGATAACCGAAGGTCGCGAGGCCACCGTTTTGGTTCCAGTACGCCGCGAACCCGCCGCACAGGTTGTGTCCGGTGGCAGCGTAGTAGGTGCAACCGGTGGCGGAGTTGGCTTGCGCCGTCATGAAGGGCGTCTCACTACCCCGACCAGCGGTTACCTCATTGCCAAGGAGACCGAGCAGGACGTCGTACCGAGCCGGGAACGTTCCCGGATGCCACTCGAAGCGCGCTCGTTCGAAGTACTGCGTGGTCACGCCGTTGACCTGAAACTCCTCGGTCAGGGGCATGCCGAAGATGGCAAGACCGCCGAACTGATTCCAGTAAGCCTGAAAGCCAGCGCACAGGTTGTGCTGAGTGGCCGGGAAGTAGGTGCAGCCGGCCTTCGGAGAACTCGGCTGAGCCGGCTCAAAGGTGGACGGTGGCGTCGTCGTTCCGCCCCAGGTGATTGTCACCGTAGCGGTCGGCTCACCGGTGTCCTGGCTACCGTTGTTGTTCATGTCGGCGTAGGCCGTCACCGTATCGGTCCCGGCATTGGTTCCATTGTATGAAATGACCGTGTTGCCATTGCCGGCGGTCGTCATTGAACCGCTGGTGGAATTGGCGCCGGAGACGGAGTAGCGGATCGGAACATTGGGAACGCCTACGTTTGCCGCGGTGAGCGACGTGGCGATGTAGGCTGTCGTGCCGACTCCAGGTGTTGTTGTGGTGGGCGCGAGGCTGAGGACTGTCGTTGCGCCACTCCACGTCACCGTCGCGGTCGCCCCCGGTTCACCGCTGTCCTGGGTGCCGTTGTTGTTGAGATCGGCATAGGCAGTGACGGTGTCGGTACCTGTATTCGTCCCAACGTAGCTGACCGTCGCGTTACCGCTGGCATCCGTGGTTTCGGTTCCACTGGACGTATTCGCGCCACTGACCGAATAGCGGATGACAACGCCTGAGACGCTGGCGCTCGCGTTGCTCAACGACGCGGTAACTGACGCTTGGGTGTTGGTGGATAACGACTGGGTCGATGGCGAAAGCGTCAGACTTGCGCTACTGCTCTGCCCCCAGTTCACATACGCAGTATTGGCTGGCTCGCCGCCGCTCTGTGTGCCGCTGCGGTCGAAGTCTGCATACGCACGAACGGTGTCGGCACCGGTCTGAGAACTGCTGTACTGGAAGGTCGCTTCCCCGTTCGCGTCGGTCGTCGCCGATGATTTCAAATAGTTCTGTCCCGAAACGCTGAAGTAGACGGGTACGCCCGGAATCGGGTCACCGTTTGATTGCTGTAACGAGGCGGTTAGCGTCGCAGTTGTGTTGACGCCTGGGGATGAGTTTGACGGCGACAAAAGCAGAGTTCCGCCACCCAGGATCCACTGAATCGTGGCGGAATCAGAGAGCGAAGACGAACTGGCGGTAATCGAATCAGTACCTGCCACTTTGCTTAGATCGGTGAAGGTGACCGTCCCATCAATTCCAGTCGTTAATGTCCCGGAAGTACTGTGAGTACCGCTGATCGCATAATGAACGCTCACGCCCTCTATAGGGTTGGAGTTTGTGTCGGTTACGGTCGCAGTGACCTGCAATCCGCCGTTGCTCGTTGATCTCGTCAGCGTGCTCGGGCTCAGCGTGAGGTTGGCAGGATACGCCCAGGCAACGGTAGTGCTATCTGATATGTCGATGTTGGATTCGTAGGTTTGATTACTATTGACGTCGTAGAAGACCGTGATGGTATCGGTTCCAGAGTATGTGCTGGTGTAACTGAATGTTGTCTGGCCGTTGGCGTCAGTGAATGCGAGCGGCGAAATAGGTAGAGGGTTAACACCGGTCACGAACGCATAGATCTGAACACCTTGAATTGGCTGGTTGCTCGAGTCGGTTACGGAAACCGTCCAGGTTTGGCTAGTCCCGACCGCTGTATACACGTTCGCCGGTGCGATTGTCACGTACGCGACAGAAGCGGTAGCAGTAGCGACGTTTGGCACGATAAGGCCAGCGAACAGGGACACGATCGACAAAAGCGCGATCCATCGACTGAAGATTCTTCGACGACCCGAACCACTTATTATGTGTTTCGTTGAGTGCATATTCCATCTCGATTCGTTGAATTCCATCGAGATCTCGTGACGTTCGATGGAACGAGGTGGCCCGGATTTCCCAGGCGCGGTCATATTCCCGATATAGATCTTGTTGGCGAGGCGAAGCTCCGAGGTGGAGCACGACATAAGCGACCGAAGTCGTCTGTCCAGAACTCCATTTGCCGAAATGAGTTCGGGACAGAATCATCGATGAGTTCGGGCTGTTGAACGAATCCCCTTCCGACTGGCAGGTTTACAAGTGGTACTGCCGTTGACTTTCCCTTCGCGACTAACCGTGCTAAATGAGCAGAGTCAGGTGCGGACTGGGACTGCCGCTATGCGACCTCAATGGGTTGCTCGCCGAGCACTGAACTACCGACCGTTGCGATACCGCTGGATGACAACTTGTTGGTCTACATGTCGAGGGAAGCGATCCACACCGAACGCCTTCATGGCGAGACTATCCGACAAAGATTAACTGTGTATGAACCGACCCGGACGGAAAGGACGATGCCCCTGGAATTCCCGGGGGCATCGTCGTCTTCGTCCTGTTGAGCGATTGGGGCACTCTAGTAGTAACTCACCCCGTACTGCATCTGGAGCACCTGCGCGCCGAGGCGCCCGAGTTCGACATCGAAGGTTGCCGGACTCTCACCGGGGTGCCATTCGAACCGCGCGCGCTGGAAATACTGGACCGTGTAAACGACGCCAGTATCCGGGTTCTTCTCTTGAAACTCCTTACTGATCGGATAGCCGAAGGTCGCGAGACCACCATTCTGATTCCAGTACGCAGCGAACCCGCCGCACAGGTTGTGTCCGGTGGCAGCGTAGTAGGTGCAACCGGTGGCGGAGTTGGCTTGCTCTGTCATGAAGGGAGCCTCACTGCCCCGACCAGCGGTTACCTGATTGCCAAGGAGACCGAGCAGGACATCGTAGCGAGCGGGCCACGAGCCTGGGTACCACTGAAACTCAGCACGTTCGAAGTACTGTGTGGTCACGCCGTTGACCTGAAACTCCTCGGTCAGGGGCATGCCGAAGATGGCAAGACCGCCGAACTGATTCCAGTAGGCCTGAAAGCCAGCGCACAGGTTGTGCTGAGTGGCTGGGAAGTAGGTGCAGCCAGCCTTCGGAGACGATGGTAGTGCGGGCTGGAAAGTCGTGGAAGGTGGCTGGGTGGAGCCCGATGTCCAGGTGATTGTGGTCGAGGCAGTTGGCTCGCCACTATCCTGGCTACCGTTATTGTTGAAATCTGCATACGCGCTGACGGTATCGGTGCCTGCGTTGTATCCGGTGAACGAGATCACCGTATTGCCATTGCCGGCCGTGGTCACCGTCCCACTGTCAGAATTGGCACCCGAGACACTGTAGCGGATGACGACCCCAGCGACGCCGCCACTGCTGCTCGTAAGGGACGCGGTGACGTATGCGGTTGTCCCAGTTCCTATGCTCGCTGCTGCCGGAGTCAGGGTCAGCGTCGCCGAGGTATTCCACGTGACGGTAGCGGTGGCCGATGGTTCGCCACTATCCTGACTGCTATTACCGTTCACGTCCACGTACGCGGTGACAGTGTCCGTGCCAGCATTCGAACCTGTATAGGTGATGGTTGCGTTCCCGTTGGCATCGGTCGTTAGGCTGCCACTGGTGGCGTTCACTCCTGAGACCGAATAGCGAATCGTTGCGCCCGAACTACTCCCGGTCGGGTTGGAGTACGTTGCTGCCAGCGATACCTGTGTGCCATCTATTTGTGATTGTGTGGACGGCGCAAGCGTCAGAGTCGATCCGCCCCAGACGATTGTCGCGGACGTACTCGGCTCGCCGGAGTTCTGGACGCTATTGCCGTTGAGATCGGCATACGCTGAGATGGTATCCGTCCCGGAGTTTCCACCGTAGTACGAGATGGTCGCATTGCCGCTCGCGTTCGTGGTCACGGTGCCGGAGGTCGCGTTTGGACCGCTGATGGTGTATCGGATCGGCACGCCGCTGACACTCGTGTATGGGAGAGACAGATTGACCGAGATCGTTGCCGTTGACCCTGGAACCAGGGTCTGGGTCGAAGGTGTGAGTGTCAATCCCGAAGTCGTTGACCAGTAGACGGTTGCCGACGCACCTGGCTCGCCGGTGTTCTGGACGCTATTGCCGTTGAGATCGGCATAGGCAGATATCGTATCGGTGCCAGCATTGCCACCGTAGTACGAGATTGTGGTATTGCCGTTCGAGTTGGTATAGACGGTTCCGGATGTGCCATTTGGACCGCTAATTGCATAGCGGATTGGCACCCCGCTGACGTTGGACGACGGGATCGAGAGGCTGACCGCGATCGACGCCGTCGATCCTGGCACTAGCGTCTGTGTTGAGGGTGTGAGTGTCAAGGCTCGAACTCACCGACGACCAAACGACGGTCGCCGAAGCACCTGGCTCGCCGGTGTTCTGGACGCTGTTGCCGTTGACATCGGCGTAAGCCGAGATGGTATCGGTGCCGGAATTAGTTCCAGTGTAAGAGATAGAGGTGTTGCCGCTCGAGTCGGTGGTCACGGTGCCGGAGGTTGCATTCGGACCACTGATCGAATAGCGGATGGGCACGCCTCCGACGTTGGAAGATGGGATCGAGAGGCTGACCGCAATCGATGCGTTCGACCCTGGCACTAGCGTCTGGGTCGAGGGAGTCAGCGTCAGGCTCGAGCTCACGGGCGACCAAATGACCGTCGCTGAAGCGGTCGGAACTCCCGAGTAGTCGGCGTAAGCTGAGATGGTGTCGGTGCCGCTGGAACTCCCAGTGTAGGTAATCGTCGCATCTCCGCCGATATCGGTGGTGACGCTGCTAGAGGTGGCGTTCGGCCCGGTGATCGTGTAGTTGATGACGACATTGCCAACGTTTGAAAGCGGTGCCGGGTCACTTAGAGCGACTGAGATGGAAGCAGTGGTGCCGGTTGCGAGTGTCTGGGTTGGTGGAGAGAGCGTCAGGGTAGCCACCGATATGCTGGCGCCGGACCATGTAACGGTCGCAGACGCACTCGGCTCCCCGGAGTCTTGTGTCCCATTGCTATTCAGGTCGGCATAGGCCGAAACGGTATCTATACCTGGATTTGCACCGTAATAGGAGATCGTTGCGTTTCCGCTGGTGTCTGTCGCCACGACACCGGATCTGCTGTTGGATCCGGTTACTGAGTAGTAGATCGCAACGCTCGTTCCTGCTGTGTAAGGACTAAACAGCGAGACCGATATCGATGCCTGAGTTCCTGTCCCGACAGTCTGCGATGTCGGTGTGAGCGAAAGACTGGCTAATTGCGGTGCGGCAGTGGCGACATTTGGGGCGGCAATTAATCCAGCGAATAGTGCCAGGATTGAAAGAGACGCCAACCATCGATTGACGAACAATTGCAGGAGAGTCCGGCCGCTCCGGCCGTACGATAGATTCATAGTCCTTCTCATTTCGACGAAATACATCCAGACTGAATACAGCGCAATGGATTTGGAGTGTCGGAAATAGTCGCGGCTGCTCGTTTGCCCCGCGACCACATCTGAGTCACGGATTCGGCGTCGTTGGGTGGCGCGCGTGGGAAGCGATCGACGTCATCTGAGTCAAGCATTGACGACAGATGCGGAATTTCGACAACCTCATTCCGTGTGGCGGCGTTGTGACCTTGAGCGGCCGTTGCCAGAAGGTCCTGGACTAAATCGGACCATCTTGCCGTTTCTCGTCCAACACGAGCCAGCAGTATCATTGCTGTGTCAATAAGCGGTAACCGAATCGGGGAACGACGGAGAAGTATTCTTCGGTATGAACGACTCGTGTCTTGGAGTCCGGGGTGACCCGTTGGTCTGGGCATATGCCGATACAGGCACCGCCAGCATGGAAAGCCTTTCAACTCCGTCGTCGCGTCGGTGCCACTAAGCGCAGTTGTCATTTCTGGAACGGTCGTTCACTCGTTCATTCCCATAACCGAAAGCCAAAATCACCGGTGCCCAAACACAACAGCCTGAAAACGATGACGGTGTCGACTTCACACGGCATCGTTTACAGACTACGAGCGGAATGTTAACTGTGTATGAATGATCGGGCTTGAGTGGCCAATCGCAAGAACAGCAACACCATCAGCGTTTGAGGCACATCTCCTGGGCGCAGGCTGGAACCAACGATGCCCCTGGAACTCCAGGGGCATCGTCCTTCGGGATGCTGAGAAGATGGAGGTTGCTAGTAGTAGCTCACTCCATAACGCATCTGCAGCACCTGTGCACCGAGCCGTCCGAGCATCGTGTCGAACCGCTCCGGCCATTCACCCGGATGCCACTCGACGCGAGCGCGTTCGAAATACTGCACGGTGTAAACCACGCCGGTATCCGGATTCTTCTCCTGGAACTCCTCGCTGATGGGATAGCCGTAGATCGGCAGTCCACCATACATGTTCCAGTAGGCGCGGAAACCGGCACATAGGTTGTGGCCTGTTGCCGCATAGTACGTGCAGTCACTCGTGTTCTTGGCGGTGGTCGGTACGAACGGCGCTTCGCTGCTGCGGCCCGCGGTGACCTCGTCGCCGAGGAGGCCGAGCAGCACATCGTAGCGAGCCGGCCATGCGCCCGGATGCCACTCGAAGCGCTGTCGCTCAAGATACTGGGTCGTGACGCCGTTCTCCTGGAATTCTTCCGTCAGTGGCATGCCGAAGACGGCGAGTCCACCGTACTTATTCCAGTACGAAAGGAATCCGGCACACAGATTGTGCTGGGTGGCTGGGAAGTACATGCAGCCAGGCTTCGGTGAAGCTGGTTGTGCCGGCTGGAAGCTGGCCGGCGCCGCCGCAGTCCAGGTCACGGTCGCCGTCGCCGACGGTTCGCCGGTGTCCTGACTGCCGTTGCTATTCAAATCAGCGTAAGCCGTGACCGTGTCCGTACCTGTGTTGGCCCCCGAGTAGCTGATCGTTGCGTTTCCGCTGGAGTCGGTCGTCACGGTGCTCGTGCTGGCGTTTGCACCGGTAACCGTGACTTTCACGTCGACGCTCGAGACACTTCCGCTTGGGTTGGTCAGTGTCACGTCAACCGCCGCTGCGTTGCCAACTTGTACGCTCTGACTCGCTGGCGCCAGCGCGAGGCCGGCCGCGGCACCCCAGTTTATTGTCGTTGAGGCTGTTGGTTCGCCTGAGGTTTGGGCATCGTCGCGGTTGAAATCGGCATAGGCTTGAACGGTGTCCGCGCCGTTGGCGGTTCCGGTGTAGCTGAATGTCGCATCACCGTTCGCATCGGTCGTTGCCATACCAGTCGTTGTCGTCACCCCCGAAACATCGAAGTTGACGGGAACATTCGCAATGCCTGTCCCATTCTTGTCTGTCAGGGTGGCTGTCACGGTCACTTCGGTGTTGGCGTCAGGCGTGGTATCGGATGCGCTGAGAGCCAACGCTGCCGGGCCTTCGATCCACTGGATCGTGGCGGCGGCGGGATCCGAGATGCCCGTTACAGTCGCGTGAACCGTATCGATTCCAGCGTTGGTGCCGCTGTCGGTGAACGTCGCTTCGCCGTTCGCGTCGGTCGTTACATCTCCGCTGCCCGGGTTTGCTCCGGTGATGGAGAAGTGGACAACAACGCCCTGGAGTGGATCACCATTCCCATCGTTTACCGTGGCAGTGATGGCAAGCGACGTTCCGGTTGCCATCGTCAGGATTGTGGGATCCAACGTGACGGTTGCTGGTGCAGCCCAGTGTGCTGCTGCCGTTTTTGACAGTTCGCCGGTATCGAGCTGCTCGTTGCCATTGAGGTCGGTGAAAGCGGTTACCGTGTCATCTCCGGCAGTTGAGCCAGTGTAGTGGAAGGTCGCCTCTCCGTTAGCGTCGGTCATTCCAGCGCTGGTCGGTCCCTGTGCGTTCGCTCCGGCCACTTCGTAGTAGACCGGCACACCTTCGATAGGGTCTCCAACCGTATCGGTCACGGTCGTGGTCCATGTCTGATCGGTTCCGACGGCGGCGTTGACAGAAGTCGGGCTCAGGTCAAGGTTGGTCGGGGCCGTCGTAATCCAATCGACCGTGACTGGGTCGGACGTTACTCCCCCGGCAGACGCCGTGACCTGGTCGGAACCCTCACTAGCGCTGCTATACGTGTAGGTAGCGTGTCCATCCACAGTACTCGTCGTGTTTGATGTGAGGGTGTTGGTTCCGGTGACGTCGAAGGCGACCGGCACTGAAACCGGTATGCTCGCACCCGAGCAGTCGCTTTGAAGGTTCTCGGTGACGGTTGCATCGAGCTGCGCATTTTCGCCGACCAACGATACCTGTACTGTCGGCGTCACTGTCACGCACGTGTACAGCACGACCGCGGACGTCGAAGCTGATTCCGCGGCCGTGCCGATCGGCAATGCTAGCATTGCCAACAGGGTGACTATCGCCGATATGCTCATCCATCGAGTGGCGGCTCGTTGCCGTCGGGATTTCTTTCCTTGCTTCGTTCTCCGTGCCATTTTCCTTTCCCACCTCAATTCTAGTGGAGCGCATCGATGGCAAAAGCCACTGATGATCGCTCATCAACCGATTGCAGGGTTGAGAGCCTGACCAGTCAGTCCCCCTTTCTTCGTGTCAAGCTGACTCGATGCTGATGGGTATTCTCGCTGCAGGGACCCGACTCCTCGTGAAACAATAATGATTCTGTCGGGCGGATTTGACTTTGCGACAGCATTCCATCAAGACCTTCGATAAAAATCGTATTGCCCAACCGTGCCTGCTGGACACAGCTGTGTCCATACTTTAGACGGTCAATCACGAGATAGGTCGCGTGAAATAGGCAACCCTTCGTCCAGAATTTCGGGACTCATCAAGGGGGAGTTACCTTTTTCCGTCCTCAATGGACCCGGTTTCTTCCGATCGAAGGGCAAGGAACTCCAATATGAGGGAGTCAATTTCTGACTCGCTAAATCCGCGTTCTTCCAGGTTCTCCTGGCTGATGAATCGATCGAGCGCATTGCGGGTGGCACCGTCCAGCCCCTGGTGATCGCCTCGCAGGAGTCCGAGGCGTTGAAGCTGCGATTGGATTGTCGACACAACTTCAGGATCAAGCGATACGACGTGAGCTTCGCCGCTGCCGAAGTAGACCTCGTGGAGACGAAGAACTCGGTGTAGCTCAGTAATCGGCTCGGGATGATCGTCAACTCGGATATCGATGTAACGATCGTTGTTCCCCCCATATCCTCCGCCTTCGCGGACGATCAGCAACGCTGCCGACTGTTTCCCCCGGCTGTCGCCGCCGGCAGCCTGCCCCGCCTCAAGAGCGGAAATCAAGCGGCGGGGAAACGGGATCACGCTGGTGCGAAACGCGTCTGCCATCGCCTCGACGACATCCGGTCCGACCAGGATGTTCCCCTGACAGCAAAAGCCTTCTCCTTGTACGCCACCAGCCCAGTGCATGCAGCCGGTCCCAGTGAACGTCGCAGCTACTCCATTCGCATCAACTATGCCCGCCTGTCGCTCTACCGCTCCCTCATCGTTCGTCGTGAGCGTGTGCAGTGCCTCCTGAGCATTCATTCCGGATGCGAGCAAATCAAGACCGGCTGGCCCCCAGGCAACGTTGGCCCGTGCCTGGGTGGCGACCGCACCGATACCCGCTCGGGCCCAGGGAACGACCGCGCCCACGGCCAGGAACTTCGATTGGACTGCGATTCCGAGGTCTCCGGTTTCGGGATTTCGCGCTACGATTGAGAAGGTTGACACGAGTGGTTCTTGTGTTCGTCTGATCATTCGCTCTCTCCATTTCAGTTGTTCATGGAGCCATTATCGGGGAGGTCGTCCGCGGCGGCAATTTGGACCATGCCGGTGAGCCACCAAATTGGGTCACACAGTCGTAACAGTTTCGGGTGCAACTTGACCTGTACACCCATCTAAAACTGGCAAAAGAGGATTCTTCAGGCTTTGTGGGTAGGAAGATACCACGGATCACCGCTCGAATGGGCGTTTTGACGGCGCAGGACAGGTCACCGGGAGTTGCCTATCGGACTCAGACCGAATGCGGGTTAAATGCGCTTACTTGGTGGTCCAACGCGACTCGTTGATTTCGAGCCGGGAAAGAAGCGGTTGCCACCAGGATGGATTCTCCCGGTACCAGCTTATGGTGTCTTTCATCCCTTCAGCGAACGTGATTTGTGGCGACCAGCCGAGTTCATTCTTGATTTTTGCGGAGTCCAACAGATACCGCCGGTCATGTCCGGGACGATCGGGAACGTAGGTTTTGTAA
The DNA here is from genome assembly GCA_963785465.1 of uncultured Chloroflexia bacterium. Lineage (GTDB taxonomy): Bacteria > Chloroflexota > Chloroflexia > Thermomicrobiales > Thermomicrobiaceae > CALAGB01. Next base: position 351,472 of record CAWAVM010000009.1, read on the forward strand.
GAGTCGTCGAGCTCCAGATGAGACAAGACTGTGTCGGCAATCGTCTCGACGTCGGCTTCAAGGCCGCTGCCGATGTTATATGTCTCGCCGATGCGGCCCTTTTTCAGGATCAGATCAAGCGCGCGGCAATGATCGAGTACGTGTAACCACTCGCGCCGGTGGCTGGAATTTCGATAGAGCGTCAGTGGCTGTTTCCGCAGCCCGCTCACGGTAAAGTGAGGAATGACTTTTTCGGGGAGTTGATACGGACCGTAATTGTTGCAGCAGACCGACACAGTTACCGGGAGCCTAAAGGTTTCGGAGTAGGAGCGAACTGCCAGGTCGGCGCCTGCTTTTGATGCGTTGTATGGAGTTCGAGGCTTCAGGGGCGACTCTTCGGTGAAGCACTCCGGCGAATCAAGGGCGAGGTCTCCGTATACCTCGGTCGTCGAGATGTGGTGGAAGCGCCCAACTCCAGCACGTGTCGCAGCCTCGAGGAGCGTTTGCGTACCGACTACGTTCGTTTGAAAGAAAAGGCCAGGGTGTGTAATCGCGCGGCTGTTGTGAGATTCGGCGGCGAAGTTGACGATGATCTCGGGATGAAGTGAAGACATCAGGTGGTGAACGAGGTCGAAGTTGGCGATGTCGCCGTGCACGAATTGATAGCGATCGGGGTGGTCTCGCTCAACGTCTGACAGGCTCTCCAGATTGCCGGCATACGTTAAGAGGTCCAGGTTGACGATTTCATCGTCCGGATGCGCGCCCAACCAATAGCGAATAAAGTTTGAGCCGATAAATCCGGCACCCCCGGTCACCATGAGTTTCATTGCTACTCCCACGTTCCATCACGCGACCTGACCGGCGATTCCGTTCCAGGGCTCGCGCGTCGTATCCCCTCGCTGAGTCATTGTGCCAAGAAACGACACGATAGTGCGACGATTAACCATCTCACTCTTTGACGACGCATGAGAAACAGCGGCAGTGAGATTTCACCGCCGCTGGTCCAGAGAGGGGATTGGGTGCAGCGCTACTCGTAGCGTAGCGCTTCAGCGATGGGTACTCGTGCGGCCTGGCGCGATGGGATGTACGCCATCAAGAGTGATGCACCAACCGAGATTACGATGAACGAGGTAATCATGAGCCATGGGACGATGAAGGACGTACCGCCAGTCGTACCCGCGAAATCGGGACTTGTCATCAACCGATAGGCAAGCGTCAGACCAAGGGTCGATCCGGAGGCGACTCCAAGCAAGGTGATCATGGACGATTCGATCAGGAAGCTCGCTGAGACCATATTCCGCTGATATCCAATGGCTCGGAGCATTCCGATCTGCTGTCGTCGCTCAACCACCGAGCGGAAGGAGACGACGCCGAGCGCCGCGATTCCCACAAGCAGGCCAAGACCCATGAAACCCTCGATCAGATAGAGGAACCCTTGCGACTGGCTAGCCGCCTTTTTCAGGAACTCGTGAATCGACTGTGCCTGGACACCGTAGGTGATCAAACTCGACTCGATCGACTGCGCGTATGTCTTGGAATCGACACCGGATTTCACCTTCACGTAATAGGTGATCAAGCTCGGTGTGTTGAACACCTGTCCGAACGTTTGCTGGTTGAGGAAAATCCCGGAGAACATCGAAACCTTCGAATCCAGCACCCCGATGACGGTGACGGTCTTCGTCGTGCCGGTCGCCGGGTCGCCGATCTCTAGCTGAGTCGGCTGCATCGTCTTGTCGCCCTGCTTGACATCCGAGAGCTTGAAGGAATTTTCACCGGGTCCAAAACCGCCCTGCTGCGGGATGGCATTTGCGTCGACGATGGCGAAATTCGGGTTATCTCGCACCGCATCCCACACAGCCTGGTCCGTAGCGTAACCGTTCGCACGAATCTGCAGCGGCGCGTCGGAATTGTTGATGAAGTCGGCGCTGACGCCGTTGATTGGGTAGCTTTGCCAATCGTTCGAACCGGCGATCCGCACCTCAGACTTTGAGCTGGAAACCGAGTCGACCCGTCCGGTAGCGTTGATTTTGCTCGTGTCGACGCCATTCTGCTGAAGAGTCTGTTCAAAATTGTTGATCGGATTGCTCGGCGCTTGGCTTGCCTGGATGTCCCAGCCGGCACCGGCCTTGTCGGTGGTGAAGATGGCAACGAAGTTGGCGTTGATGGTGGCCATCATCACGAGAGAGAAAATGATCAAGCTGAACATGGCGATCGTCATACCGGTTCTGCCCTTGCTTGCGGTCGGGTAGGCGATTGCCGTCTTTACCGCCGGAAGCCAGCGGCTAAAGGCACGCCCAAGCAAGCTCACCAAGTTGGTAAGAAGTTCAGCGTTCCAGATGATCGCGATCGTGGCAGCAGCCACCATCATGATGCCGGAAACGAAGAACATCTCCATTCCACCGTTGAGCTTGCCACTCATCCAGTCGGTCCAGGATGAGGGAGCCAACCAGTAGACGAGGACCAGCAGTGACGCAACCGTGTACAGAGGCCGTGCTGGTACCCCAAACCGTCTCAGTGCGACCGCCAGGCTAAGCGGAACCAGGGAGACGCCCATTGTGAACGGGAACGCCTGACCGCTACTTCGGCCGACCCACATCAGGAGTGTGCCGAGGAGGATTCCAAGTATCCCGAGCACCAGCCAGCGCCGGCTCGCGCGTGCCATGGTCGCTTCCGGAATGTCTCGAATGGCCGCGACGATGTTGAGCCGGCTGACTCTCCAGGACGAGATGGTGATGGTGATGAAAGTTACGATCACTCCGAGCGTGTAGGCGACCACCAAACTGCGCCAGGTGACCACCGGTTTGATGTTCAAGACGTCACCGATGATCTGGCCCATCATTTCAACGATCAAGAAGGCCACCCCCACGCCAAGCGCCGCACCCACAAGTGCTGCGACCAGATCGTAGGCGATTCCTTCAGCCAGGAACATCTGGGTCAACTGGCGTCGCTTCATGCCGATCGCACGAGCCATCCCCATTTCGGGCTTTCGCTCCGCCGCAAGGAGAACGAAGATCAAAAAGATCAGCAGGATGCCGGCGGCGATTGAAAAGAGGCCGAGTACCAGGAAGATACTGGTGAACGCGTTACCGGCCGTTTCGGCCGCCTTGACCGAGTCTTGCTTGACCGGAACGGCACGGTACGGCATGCCGGACAGAGCGTTGTCGACGGCCTTGACAGCTTGATCTGAGTAGCCCGCGCCGTCCTTCACGCCTCCAGTGTTTGAGATGGCGATGAGACTGATCTGTCCGGCGCGCCCGGTGATCGTCTGGGCCTCATTGAGTGGCATAACGAAGCCACCTGTACCTCCCACGTCGGTCATGCCGGTCATGATCGAGTCGGGTGCGATCGCTGCCACACTCAGTTGATACGGTTGGTTATTGGCGTAGATCGTGAGTGGATCGCCGACCTTGGCAGCGAGTTTATCGGCCGCGGTCTTGCTCAGAACGACGCTATTGTCAGGTAGATTTTGGAAATCGATGGCCTTGCCAGCGATGTCGTGCAGGCCACCGAACGCAGCCACGTCAGCCGCATTGATCCCAGTCAGCGACAGAGCCGGCTCGTGCAGCTTGTTCCTGGCGTTGATTGTCGGCACACTGTCGAACAGCATCGGCATCACGCCGTCGATCGGCGCGCTCTTATCAAGGTTGGATTGTAGTTGCGTGGCCACATCCTGTGGGAAGTACGTGGCACCTACCTGGGTGTTGTTTGAACTTTGCTTACCGACAGAAAGAACCACAAGTTCATCAGTATGGCCCATTAGATCGTAGACGGCGCCCGTGATCGTATTGTTGAGCGTGTCACCGGTGGTGAGCGCCGCGGACATGATCAACGTGCTGAGCATCAGTCCGATTACGATCAACGCTGTCTGTGCGGGTCGTCGAGGAACGTTGCGCATACCCATCTTGAAGATGACCCGTTGCCGCAGCAGCACCCACAGACCAGCACTCAAGCAGACCGCGAACAGAATCAGGAGTGCGATCATGATCGAGTTCATCGGAATGCCAAACATCTTTTGCACGGTGGTTGCTACCTTTCCTCAGAGACGATCGGTGTCAGGCGAGTGAACTTCCATCGTTCGTTACGCGACCGTCCTGCATACGAATGATTCGGTCGCACATTTCACCGATGCGCGGATCATGTGTCACGATGACGAACGTCTGATCGTTTTTCAGGTTCAGGTCTCTCATAACCCGCATTACATCGTTTGCAGTCTCGGTATCGAGATCTCCGGTCGGCTCATCGGCCCAAACGATCGACGGCTCATTTACGAGCGCGCGGGCGATGGTCACTCGCTGTCGCTGACCGCCAGACAGTTCGGCTGGCTTGTGGCCCGCCCAGTTCTCGAGATTGACCTGTCCCAGCGCTGTGATGGCACGCTCACGGGCCCGCTTGGGTTTGACGCCGCTTACCAGCAACGGCAGTTCGACGTTTTCAACCGCGCTCAGAACCGGCAGCAAATTGTAAAACTGAAATACGAAGCCCATTTCTCGCGCCCGAAAGACAGTTCGCGTATTGTCGGACATCTTAGCTAGATCGGTGCCCGCGATCAGAATTCGACCATCGTCGATGGTATCGAGCCCCGAAAGAGAATTCAGCAATGTTGTCTTGCCGCAGCCTGATGGTCCCATGATGGCGACCATTTCCCCACGGGAGACGGTGAAATCGACACCTCGAAGCGCAGGGACTTCCATCTTTCCAGTGTGATAAGTCTTCGTGACTCCGGATGCCTCGATGATTGTTGAAGCGTCGACGTTCATCTCGACGTCAGCGTTCTTGCTTCGCTTCCCGCCCAAAGTAAGTATCATTTCACGTCCTTCGTTGCTCTATCATGCTCTTTCCCTGAGCGTCGTAATCCGGGATCGTGCCACCGCATCCAGTGATTTGTACTTGGTCACACGCAGTTCATCGTAATCCTCGGGGCGCTTCTAATCATCCGGCATCGGTGCATGCAAAGGATGTAACTCTGGCCAGTCGCCACCTGTCCATTCGTACAGTCCTGTACTGCAGCCAGCACCACCAGGCACGCGCCCGACAGATTTCCGACTGGTTCAAGGACGAACCTGACGGTGTGATCGGCTCGAGGAGTCTAAGTCACTTTGTGAAATCGTGGCGCAAGGAACTAATGAAACGAAACTCGACTTCGCGCCGACGTGTGTCACGATCAGCCCGTTTCGTTTGAATTCGTCCGAAAATGTGCCGATGGTTGGAGACTTGCGTTGTGACGTAACGGGAAATGTCGATTTGGTCGTTCACAAGTTGGACGTGACGCACGGGTAGAGCGTTCGGAATCCTTTTTCGTCTTAATGCTCGGTGATGGTCGACATTAAGGAACCCCACGAATATGACGAATTGGCGGACTCCGAGGATGATATCCGGCGTGAACTTTGATTCAATCAACGGCCAAACGGCGCGATTGAAACCCATATGCGGAGCGAACTGCTGACAATGCACTCGAACAAAGACTACTCGACGACTCTCCGGCTGCAACAACATGCCGCCACCGCGCCGTGGGATCCATTCGCGGTGAACCCGGTGCGACGTTCCCTGGCGGCTTTCATCGTCTCCACGTCCGCCTTCATTTTGCCAATGGTGTTGTTTCCGGCGAGCCTGGAAGCGATGTCAATGGTCCTATTTGGCTGGCTGGCCGCGATTGGTATGGTGCTGACCTTCCCAATATTTCTGATGAGCGTGATCGAGATGGTCTGGGACAACGTTGCGCGCCGCATGTATCCCTCGGTCGATCTGTTAGATGTCAGTCCGCGAGTTCGTAATCTGCTCAATCGATACGGATATCGGACAATTGAAAGCGTCGATCAAACGAGCGACGACGCTTTTTTGATGCTGACGAATTTCGATCCTAAAGCGTTGCGAGAGGTTCGCCGGGCGATTAGTGTCTGGCAGTACCGGCGCTGGCAAGACGCTGGATTTCCTGCCGACTGGAATTGACATCCATCTTTTGACCCAGCGCAGATTCGAACCGTTGGATGCCTCCGCGTCGACCACGCGGGGGCACTGCGTTTAGACGATCTTCTGGTGCGCACTCTTAGCTACCTCACGGTCTCTCGAACCGCGCCATCCTCCTTTCTTGGTCCAAGAGAGCTGATGTATCACCGGCTGGGTGACGAAGCAGCGCGCGAACAGAGAAACTAGGGTTATCATGGAGTCAAAGGATCGGATGAATGCCGGGAAAGGAAAACGAGATGCGAACGATCGGGTTTGCGACGATCGCGGAGGCGCCGCGCGATGATGTGGTGCCGTCGATTCAGCGGATCCTCCCTCCGGAGGTGGCCGTGGTCGAGCGCGGCAATTTGAACGGCCTGTCTGCCGGAGAAATCGCTGCGCTTGCTCCGGAACCCGGCGAAGTCGGCATTGTCGCCAGACTGAAATCGGGCGGGGAGACACTCCTGTCACATTCCAAGATCTTTCCGAGGATGCAGGAGTTGGTTGATGAACTGGTGAACGACGAAGGGGCGGATCTCGTCGTGATTCTCTGCGGAGCCGACTGGAGCGCGATCAGATCGCCAAAGCTGGTCGTTAATCCAGGGCGTGTTTTCCCAGGTGTCGTCTCATCGTTGGCCTATGGCCGCAAGCTCGGGATCATCAAACCGTCGGCCGGCCAGATCGAAAAGGAGCGTGAACGGTACGCTCAACTGGGGATCGATGCCACCGTCACCAGCGCATCGCCCTACCTCGGACCGGCTCGACTCGATGGCGTCCGTGAGGCGGCTGAGATCCTGCGAAAGGCAGAATGCGATCTGGTATGGATGACCTGCATAGGCATGGATGAGCCGATGCGTGACGTCGTAGCGGAAGTAACTGGGAAGCCGATCATCCTAGCGCGCTCGATCCTGGGTCGCGTCATCGGTGAGCTGATCGCCAGCCCACAGCCGGCGCTGGTGTAACAACAAGGGAAGGGACAAATCCATGAGTCAGACGTTGGAGGCACTCGAGCAGCAGGCACGCGGGCGAGTATCCGCTGCGGAGCTGCAGCAGCATCTGAATACCTTCAGCACGTTGTTCCGTGATACCGGAAGCGAGGACGAGCGCAAGGCAGCCCAATACATCGTGGACACCTTGCGTGGATACGGCGTTGAGGCCAATATCCTCGAGTTTGATTCGCTCATCTCCTGGCCGCTGGAGGGCAAGCTCGCCCTTCTCGATGCCGCTGGCAAGGATGCCGAGTCTGTCGAAGTGCGCACGCGTGCGTTCGGCGCACAGACGGCACCGGGCGGCATATCCGGTGAGTTAGTCTTTGTCCCATTCGACCAGCCGAAGAGGGGGGAGATGATCTTCTCTCATCGCGCCGTGGCGGGTGACTACAGTGGTCTCGATGTCACGGGCAAAATCGTCCTGACGCAGGACGGGGGCCCCGACGGAGTGCTACGCGCGCAGGAGCGGGGTGCGATCGGACACATTCACATCTGGCCCTCAGATGAGCCTGTCACGCACGAGATGATTTCGACCAGCATCTGGGGCACACCTACTCCTGATTCGGAAGGGCGCATGCCCAAGATCCCTTCGATGGGGGTCAAGAACGCGGTGGGCAACCAGATTCTCGAGAAGTTGAAGCAAGGGGCTGTCAACGTTCGGGTCGAGTCCAACGTCAAGACTGAATGGATGCGTGTTCCGCTCGCTACCGGCTTCATTCCGGGAAACGGCACCGACGATTTTCTGCTGGTCGGCGCCCATATCGACTCTTGGTACGAGGGAGTCACCGACAATGCCACCGGTGACGCCGCCTTGATCGAGATGGCACGAGTGTTGTCGGGCATGCGTGGCGAGCTTCGCTGCGGGGTGCGCTTCTGCTGGTGGCCAGGACACTCAACCGGCCGTTACTCCGGAAGTACGTGGTTCGCCGACAACGCCTTCGATGACCTTCGCACTCATGCGCTGGGCTATCTCAACATCGATTCACCGGGCGTACGTGAGACCGAACTCTGGGACTGCCGCTATAACATGGGAGAAATTGAACACATCACTGCGTCTGTCGTGCGCGAGCTCTCCGGCCAGGATCCGAACATCCGGCGCCCGTTGCGGGCCGGTGACCAGTCCTTCCTGGGAGTCGGGCTTCCATCACTTGGAGCGTTCCGTATGTTGCCGGTCGATCATCCCGATCGCAAGGCGGTCGGTGGCTCGGGCGGCGCCTGGTGGTGGCATTCTCCCGAAGACACGCTCGAGAAGGCGGACGCCGACATCCTGGCGCGAGACGTCGAGGTCTATGTAACCATTACCCTGCGCATGTGCCAGCCGGAAGTCATCCCCTATAACTTCATGGCAAGCGCTCAGGACTTCATCAACCAACTGAAGACCTATCAGGAGGGGGCTGGAGCGCACCTGGATCTGAGTACGGCCGTCGCGGCCGCCAATGCCTACATGACTGCGGCCGAGCGACTGGCGGAAACCCCGATTGCGGATGCCAATCGACTGAACGATGGATTGAAGTGGATCACGCGCATCGTTAATCCGGTCCTCTTCACCGTCAACGGACCGTACGATATGGATCCGGCGTTGCAGATGGGCATGCTTCCTGGACTGACGGCGGTGCGCCAGTTGGTGAGCCTTGACCCGTCATCGAGCGAGTATCAGTTCCTCAAGACCAAGCTCGTGCGGCAGCGGAATCGCGTCGAAGATGCGCTGGCACAGGCGACTATGCTGGCGCACTCTCTGACTGCCTGACCATCGCACTAAATAGGGTCTGGCGTGACGACGCCGTGTCGATCCGACCGGCGTCGTCAAAATCTTGTGTCGGCAATCGCGGCGTTTGGACTGCCACACGGAATCCCAAAGTACTGGAAAGGAATAGGCGTGAGCGAAGAGGGCTTCAAGACTGTTGGCCGGAGCGTGCGGCGTCCGGATGCTGGACCGAGGATTACTGGTACCGAACGCTATACTGACGACCTTTCACAGCCTGGAATGCTCCATGGTCATCTCGTGCTTAGCATGCACGCGCACGCGGCGATTCGTAGCATCGAAATAGAAGATGCGATGCAATCTGAGGGCGTCGTGGCGGTGGTGACATCCAATGATTTACCCGAGTTCGCTCGCGTCGAAGAACCTGTTGATCGGAGCCGATTTTTTCTGGCACATCGTCATGTCACCTATGTCGGACAGCCAATTGCCGTCGTCTTAGCTCGGAGCGCTGAGCAGGCTGAGATCGCGGCTGGAGCAGTGATCGTCGACTACGAGCCACTTTCTGTCGTGGCCGATCTCATTGCTGGTCGATCCGAGAGTGCTCCGTCAGTTCGACGAAGCGGGCGCGCTCGCTCGAGCGTGGCAGCGTCACACGTTGCGGCACGGGTGTTAGATTCCGGCGAGCCGTCGGGTTCCAATGTCGACGGTTCGCTGCATTACCTGCGAGGCGACACCGATGAGGCATTTCGTGCCGCGGCCGTGACCGTTGAGCGCACCTTCCATTCGCACGCCGTTTATCAAAGCTATTTGGAACCCCGGTCCGTGTTGGCCAGTGCCGAGCCGAGCGGTCGTGTGACGATCTACACGCCCACCCAGGGCCAGTTCATGGTGCGATCGGCGCTGTCGCGAGCGCTAAATCTTTCTGAGACGGATATTCGAGTCGAACCGATAGCCGTCGGTGGTGGATTTGGTGCCAAGATGGTGTTGCTCGAGCCGTTAGCGTGCCTGCTCGCGATGCAGTATTCACGACCAATCAAGCTAACGCTCACCCGCCAGCAAGATTTCGTATCCACGACCCCGGCCCCCGAATCATTTCTCACGGTTGGCCTGGCAGCGGATGCCGAAGGTCATTTGACTGGACTTCGAGCCGATCTGTGGTTCGACACGGGATATTTCTCAAACTCTCCGTATCAACTGGTCGCCCAAATGATCGGTTCTTACTATCACGTGCCGAATCTCGACATTCGCTCGGCGGAGGTCACGACCAACCGCACCGGCACTGGGGCTTATCGCGCCCCTGGCTTAACCCCTATGATGTTCGCTCTCGAAACGCTCGTTGACGAGATGGCGGCGAAGCTTGGCATCACCCCCATTGACTTCCGTCTGAAAAATGTGGCGTCGAGCGACGATCTCATGGCAGATGGAAGCCGATGGCCGCCATTCGATCTAAAAGCCTTGCTACACCAAGCCGCTGCATCGTCACTCTGGACCACACCGCGTTCTGAAGGAGAAGGAATTGGCGTTGCTATTGGTGGTCTGCGGGGCGGCGCTGAATCGGCATCGGCTAGCATTCGTCTCAATTCGGACGGAACGTTGAGCGTCATGGTTGGCTCCGTCGACCTGACCGGGACGACAACCGGTTTGACCCAGATTGCGGCCGAGGCATTCGGCGTGCCTCTGGATCGGGTTCGCGTCACGACCGCGTCGAGCGATAGCGCTCCACAGTTTGGCCTCACCGGCGGAAGCAAGGTGCTTTACAGCGTCGGGAATGCTGTCTTGGAGGCCGCTCGTGATGCACGTGATCAGGCACTTGCAATCGCTTCGGACCGGCTTGAGGCGACCGTTGACGATCTGGAGTTTGGTGACGATCGCATCCTGGTCAAGGGTGCTCCAGATCGTTTTGTGACGCTGCGTGACGTCCATGCCGGAACGACTGATGCTGGAAGCCGCTTTGCGCCCGTCTTTGGTCGCGGTAACGTGGCGAATCCAGAGAAATCGCCGGCAATGGCCGTCCATATCGCGCGGGTTACTGTCGATCGAGCGACGGGCGACGTGCGTGTGACAGGTTTTCACGCGATTCACGATATTGGTCGGGCCATAAACCCGGCGGAGGTCGAGGCGCAAATTCATGGGGGTGTGGTTCAGGGGATAGGGTGGGGCCTGCGTGAAGCGCTCGTCTACGATGAGCACGGTCAGTTGTTGACTGGGAGTTTTCTCGACTATGCGATTCCCAAGGCTGGCGATCTACCGGATATCGAGACTCATCTGGTGGAGAACCCGTCGCCATTCGGACCCTTTGGCGCCAAAGGGATTGGCGAGGCACCTGTCGTGGCGCCTGCCGCTGCCATCGCGAATGCCATCGCCGACGCCGTTGGTGTCCACTTGACCGAGCTTCCAATCCGATCGGAGCACGTTTGGCGTGCGATCTCCGCACTGAACCAGTGAGCGGCGGCGTACTCCCCTGTCGCGGCAGTTGCGTGGTCTCGGACAAATGTGCACTTGTTTCTCCATGGAAGCAATTCAATTGGGGAGATGGCGGGCGACCTCATGACTTGATGACTCACCCGATACCTTTCCGGGATGGCGTCGCGGAAGCCGAACGGCCCGGCGTCGAGGTTTTTCATTAGACGGTGGTTCGTCAGCAATCTCCTCCAAGTCAACCGGATCATGCGCGGGAACTCTGAGTGGACCAACGATCAAGTATGGATATCGCGCGATAAGGACGAGGAGCCCGAGAAAGGTGCGAAAGATCAGGCCGACGGTCCGATAGGCGAGTGCGATAAACGTTGCTCGGGCGAGGCCGATACCAATAAAGTTCAGTACCCCTGCCAGGCTGGCGTCGCTGATCCCGATCCCGCCTGGAATCGGAATGATTTGCCGCGCGACCATGCTGAAGGTGTGCGCATACACCCCATCACCGTAGCTGATATTTCGCTCGACCATCGCGTTCGCGATCACCCACAAAATGCTGGCTGAAAGCATCGTGGAGATAAAACTCAACCCGACCGCTCCCATCAGCACTTTGCGCCGCATGAGTAGAGCGCTACGCTCCCAGAATTCCGCCTCCTGTGGTACGTATCGACGCGTGATGCGCCAACGCATGAAGATGCGGGTGAGAAATCGCGCGATGCCTTGACTGCGAAATATGGCGATTCCCGCGAAGCCCATCGACAAGGTCAGAATCGGCATTATCACCTGAAGTGCTCGTTGACCGGTCAAAAAGATTGACACCGCCGCGATTCCGGCGGGAGCGAAGAAGTCGGACACACCGATAGCGACGAAGCTTGATATTGCCTGTCGCATTCGAATATTGCCGTGCTCTTGAGCGAGTCGAGCGCTGAGCATCGATCCACCCGGTAACGCCGTTGCTGCCTGCGATGCCAGGTACGTGGTGATGCCATCAACGAGACGAATTGGCAGTTCGCTTGACCTCAGCAGGAAGCCCCAGCGCCATCCCTTCACGAACTCGTTTGTTGCCAACAGGACTACGAGAAGGAGGAGAGACCCTGCCGGCATCGAGAATACCGCGCTGCTCAGTGACTCCAGATTCGCGAAATAGACGAACGCAATCGCGGACGCGATCGTGAGGAGAATGATAATAATGCGCTTCATGGATCGTGTACCGATCGGCACGTTAGAGAGACACCACGCACGGTGCTCGCACCGTGACACTTTGAGGTGTTGTTCCACACGTTTGAGCAGATACGTGCCCGATTGTCGGATTCGTTGAATCTGGCGGGCAGACCAGTACTCAATCCCGGCATGCTACGCAAAAGAACACCGGTTGTCATACCGATATTGACGGTATCGTCCGCCGGAAGATTGATCATGTCCAGTCCGAGTTCCGTGAGACTCTACCGGAGCGAGAAACTGATAGCGCTCGTGAACTACCCCGAAGCCACGAAAGCATCATCGAATCGAACGTCGTTTGGCGCAGAGCGCAAGCCGCTCGAAGGTTTCTCAAACTATATGTGTCAACTGTACCGTCTGAGCCCAATGGGTGCCACAGGATTACAAACGGACAAAGTGGAGATAGATATTGACGCGATTCCGCAACACGTCTACGTCGACCGTTAGGTCCAATATTGCTAAATTGGAGGGGCGCGGGGATCGCCCGGCATTCGTGTAGCCATGAAGTTACCTCGGAGGCGTGATGTCGACTCCGATAGTTCTCGATAACCTGACTTACTCCTACGGCAAGCAACGTGGTGTCGTTGACGTGACGTTCACGGTTAACGAGGGTGAGATCTTTGGATTCCTGGGTCCAAACGGCGCTGGGAAAACCACGACGATCCGTGTATTGATGGGCTTGATGCGCCCATCAGGAGGTTCGGCGCGTGTTTTCGGTCTCGACAGCTGGAACGATTCAACTCAAATCAAGAGTATGGTTGGATTCCTGCCAGGAGAGATCCGCCTCTACGAGCGCATGACCGGGAAAGAGTTTCTCGAGTTCTTTGCCTCTTTCCGCGGTAACGCCGAGCGCAAACGGGGTCTGGAGCTTGCCGAACGTCTGGAGCTAGAACTCGATCGTCGCATCAAGCACCTTTCCAAAGGAAACCGGCAGAAGCTTGCCGTCGTCCAGGCGTTGATGCATGACACTCCGCTCCTCATCATGGATGAGCCGAGCAGCGGATTGGATCCCCTTATGCAAACGCAACTGCTTGACTTCTTCACCGAGGAGCGTGAACGCGGTAAGACACTCTTCCTCTCATCCCATGTGCTACCTGAGGTCGAACGGATCGCCGATCGCGTCGCGATCATTCGTGAAGGTCGGTTGGTCGCCGTCGAGAGCGTGGCTCGACTCAAACAGGCACGCGAACGCACCATGGAGCTTTCACTGGCGGCATCCATACCCGAAGATCAGGTAGATGGCCTGGATGGGGTACGGGTCATATCGAAGTCATCAGATGGTCTTCAAATCACGCTGGGAGTTCGCGGAAAGCTGGGTCCGCTGCTCGAAAGGCTGGCAAATCTTCCGGTCGATGATCTCGTTTTTGGTCCGCCCGACCTCGAAAGCGTCTTTTTGCACTACTACAGTCAGGATGAGATGACTGACACAGTGGAGAGCGCCACATGAGCATGATCATGCTGCGACGCGCTATCAAGGATCTGCAATGGACGGTGCTCTGGTACGCGATCGGTGTGACCATCTACAGCCTGGCTATCATGTCCGTCTATCCAACAATGAAGAAGAACGCAACGGCCTTCCAGGACATTATGAAGAACTACCCCGAGGCGTTCCTCAAGGCATTTGGCGTGAGTTCGAACATGTTCGAGATGGCGGCCTTCATCAGCGCCGAATTCTTGAACGTTATCTGGCCGTTGATCGTCGCAATCTTCGTGATCATGGCGGGCACGGCCACGGTAGCACAAGAGATCGAACGTGGCACGATCGAGTTCTGGTTGTCGGTGCCGGAGAGCCGAGCGCGCTTGCTTTCAGCCAAAATTGCTTCGATCTGGTTGGGGATTATTGATTATTGCGCTCGCAACCGTCGTGTCGATCGAAATTGGGGCGGTGCTCGTCGGTGAAAGCTTTGGATTCTCCCGGCTCGCGATGCTGTTCCCCGAACTCGTTGCGTTTCCGGTGGCGGTAGCCGGGTACTCGCTGCTGTTCTCTTCTGCTGCCAGCGAGCGGAGTAAGGTTGCCGGACTTGCGGCAGTGGCTACGCTTGGGTTTTATCTCATGTGGGTCTTCGCTGCGTTGGTCAACGGTTTGCACTGGCTTCGCTTTCTGACCATCTTCACCGCCTACAAGCCACAGCAAGCGCTGGAAAGCGGCACCGTCGACTGGTTACAGATCATCGCCTTGCTCGTGATCGGTCTGGCCGGGGCCGCTGGTTCACTCGTCATTTTCCAGCGGCGGGATGCCAATCCATAGGAGAACATAGATCACCAAGCCGTGTCAGGCGCCTCCCCAAACCTTACGACGAAGCGGAGATCTGGCCGCGGCATCTTTTGCGCATGTTGAATTCTGTGTGCCCGTAACTTCGCTATCGTTATATATTATGATGTAGACTCACTGCTGATAGGGTAGAGAATAACTACCGCCGATTGGGGCACCGTTGCACGAGATAGATGATCGTGGCAACGCCGATATCGGACTACGCATCACACTCCTCGGTGGTTTCCGCGTTTGGGTGAATGGAGACGAAATTCCGGCCAGTGCCTGGCGCCTGCAAAAGGCACGAGGCATCATAAAGCTGCTTGCGCTCTCTCCAAATCTCAGCCTGCACAGGGCTGAAATCATTGATCGCCTCTGGCCAGAGTTTGATTCGTCAGCGGCTGCCAACAATTTGCACCGCACGTTGTACGCAGCACGTCGAGCGCTCGGCTTCAACAAGAAGTCCGCAACACCATCACCCACGTTGCGGCTTCACGGTCAGCTCGTGGTACTCGATCCGGCTGGTCCGATCTCGATCGACGTGAATGAGTTCTTGCAGGCTGCGCGGGAGGCGCGATCAGGAGATGAGGTAAATCACTATCTGCAGGCGCTTTCGCTCAATGCCGGCGAATTGCTACCAGAAGACCGCTACGAGGACTGGGTTTCCGGGCCTCGTGAAGCAATTCGGCAAGAACGATTGTCGCTCCTATCCAGTCTCGCCGAACTATATCGAGCCCAGGGCGATCTGACGGCAGCTACCGAGATTCGAGCTGAAATCGTTCGAGATGACCCGTTTGATGAGGAAGCACAGATCATCTTAATTCGGGATCTGGCCATTACCGGGCAGCGTGGGAAAGCGCTCTCCCAGTTCCACGAGCTTCGGACCGCGCTGCAAGACATTGATGCAAAGCCCGAGCCCGCGAGCGAGCGATTGTACCGCGATATTCTTGCACACCGTTTCCCCCCTGCTACCGTGGTTAGAGACGACCCTGAGCAGCAGACCATCCATTCGAACAACTTGCCGGCCCCCCTCACGAGCTTTGTTGGTCGCGAACTGGAGCGGACCGAGCTCGCCGCGCTACTCGATCCAAAGCGGGAAGATCCGCGACTGGTAACCCTTACCGGTCCGGGGGGATCGGGTAAGACCCGCCTGGCGCTTGTCGTGGCTGGTGATCTCGTTGGCTTGTTGCCGGGAGGGGAGTGGTTCGTCGACCTATCTTCACTCACCGATCCCAATCGGCTTCCCGACGCGATTGCATCGGCGCTAAACATTGACGAGGTTGCCGGTCGCCCGATGGTCGATGTCATCGTAGAGGCACTGAGAACGAAGTCCATTCTATTGGTCTGGGATAACTGCGAGCATTTGCTGGACGCCTGCGCTCGATTGGCCCGTCTGATCTTGCTGCAAGCCGGGGGCGTTCGGATCCTGGCGACCAGTCGAACGCCTCTTGGTGTACACGGTGAGGCCGTTTGGCGTGTTGATCCGCTCCCGGTTCCGGACCAGATCACGGATCAGGCCGATTCGCTGCAGCGTATTGGCATCCAAGAATTCGTCCGTAACCCTTCCGTTCATCTCTTCTGCGAAAGAGCCCGGCTTGTCCGCCCAGGATTCAGAGTGACCGTCGACAACGCTTCGTCGGTGGCGCTGATTTGTCGTCGCCTGGACGGTATCCCACTGGCCCTTGAACTGGCCGCAGCTCGTATGGGATCCATGTCGGCCAAAACACTCGCTGGACGGCTCGATCGCGCACTGCATGTGCTCGCCAGTGGAGGGTTGGCGATATCGGCGCGCCAGCGAACACTTCGGAGTACGCTGGACTGGAGCCACGAACTACTATCAGCTCCCGAGCGGTCGTTATTTCGGCGACTGGCGATATTCGCTGGGGGTTGGACGCTCGAAATGGCTGAAGACGTCTGTGCCGATGAGCAGTTGCCGGCACGAGAAGTTCTCGGCCTTCTCGCCGACCTGATCGACAGATCGCTCATCCAATTCAACGCCGACGGCAATGGCGGGCGCTATCATCTACTTGAAGTCGTTCGACAGTATGCAGAGGAATGCCTGATCCAGAGTGGAGAGGCCGACGTGGTACGGGGACGCCACGCTCGCTACATGATCGATCTGGCCGAGACTGCCGAGCCGGCAATGAGAGGTCCTGAGGAAGCAGTCTGGCTGGACCGCTTAGATCGAGAGTATGACAACATTCGATCGGCAATTGTATGGCTCTCCAGTGGTGACGATTCGACGATGGCGCTGCGGCTTGCCGGCGCGATTTGGTGGTTTTGCTTCTTGCGTGGCCACTATCGCGAGGAGCGAGAACGACTTACCCGGCTGCTGGACCAGGTCGATGCCGCAGGGATCGAAGTCCAACTCCCAGTACGAGCCAAAGCTTTGTTAGCGGCCGGCGCGCTTGCCTGGAAGCGGGAGGAGTTGCCGCTTGCCCGACGTCTGCTCGAAGAGAGCATCACAATCGGACGACAGCTCGGGGACCCAGCCGAAGCCGGCTGGTCGCTCGTCTTCCTGGGTCATACCGCGGGTTCCCAGGGTGATTTCGCATTGGGTGAGCGGTGTGTCAAAGAGGCGGCTGATCTCTTCCGCGTAGCCGGTGATCGAATTGGTCTTGCCCGGGCGCTGAATGCGTTGGGTGAGGAAGCACGACGAACCGGTGATGATGAACAAGCAGAGATCTATTATCGCGAGAGTCTGGAGTTCGACCGCCTGAGCGGCAATCGATCGGGAATGTGCCTGCGCTTCCACAACCTCGGATACGTCGCACTGCATCGCGCACGAACCAGTGATGCCGGGGAAATGTTCCTTGAGGGTCTGAAACTGGCCAGCGAGCTCAAAGATCTTGACGCGGTTGCAGCTTGTCTGGAAGGGATTGGTGCGGTGGAAGCCGTTGCCGACCGACCGGGCCGCGCGATGAGACTTTTCAGCGTGGCCGATGCGTTGCGAGTTCAGCTAAATGTCCCAATCGACATTGCAGATCAACCCGAGCACGACCGTTACTTCACACGGGCGAAGATGCATTTGACCCGAGATTCAGCCGCAGCTGAGTGGCAGTCCGGACGAAACATGACTGTCGACGAGGCGATTAACGAAGCGACGTGCGTGGTTCAAGAACTGAAGGCTAACGTGAGAAACGGATCGATGCAGTAGGTACCGCCAAAATGTAGGAGAGGAGCTGGTTCAGCTCCTCTCCAGTGTGTTTGGAAAGCGGCGAAGTTACTGCATCCATCCTTCTTGCTGCAGCATCTCATCGACGAGTAATCCCTGTGTGATATCGCCGGGCTGTCCTGCCTTATCTGGCCACCACTCGAATCGAGCACGCTCAAAGACCTGCGCGACATATTTGCGGCCATCCGGCGTCACACCCGAGAACTCCTGTGAGATCGGGTAGCCAAACGTTTGCAACCCTCCGTACTTTTGCCAATAGGCTAGGAACCCATTTGCCAGCGAATGCTGCGTTTGCGGGAAGTACCAGGAAGTGTCCGAGTTGTCGAAAGCCGAAATCGTCTTCTTTGCCGAAGGGGGTATGTATGTGTCGTAGCCGATGAGGCCCGACGTCACGAGCGGCTGATCACCGTTGTTCGGCAGATTCAACTCCAAGATCTGACGTTCAAAGTACTGAACCAGTTTTGGTGTTCCATCGAACGACACCTCACGGAAGACCTCACTCACCGGCAGCCCAATGTTGCGCCAGCTACCGTGTGCGTACCAGTAGTCCATGATCGGCTGAGGCACATTGTGCTGCGTCTCGGAAATGTAACTGTAGAGGGACGGGTCTTTGGCTGGAACGGGATCCAGTGGTGGGCGCTCGCCATAGTAAACCGTTGGGATGTCCTCGTAGCCGGTCGGGAGGGCTGGCAGGTCTGTCAGCTTGGGTCGTGATGGCTGCATCCACATGAACGTGACGGTGACCCAGTCAGAATCTTTCATTCCAAGGTCGGCAAAGGTTCCATCACCAATGTCAATGCCAGCGGGGATGGTCACCTGACGGCCCCTATCATCCAAACCGCTATTGTAGTTGTCATAATACGCGGCGGTGGCTTCTGGCATCCCCTGGGGTAAGTCGGAGTATTTGCGCTGTTGTGGCGGATCCCAGTAGTTGTCGTGGATGTTCCATGGCCCGACATCCCATACAGGGGCAGTCACCGTCTTGTCTTTGTATTGGATTTTGACCTGAAATTCGTTGCCATCCTTGCTGGACAATACACATACGCAGGGCAAGGCAACAAAGTGATCGTTGGGTTGTACGACGTGGCCATTGCTGGTTGAGTTTCCAACCAGACCCTCGCGTGTCGCAAAGATTCGGAATGTGGACCCGGTAGAGGCAGGAGCCGCAGGGTCTGCGGCGCTCACCGCCTGCGTTCCAATTAGAGTCGCTGACAAACTGAAGATGAGGATGAAGGTCAGGCTAAAACGCGTTGGGACAGCTCGTCCCTTCCCCATTAATACCTCCTTGGGATGCGCGTCGGTAGGTGCATTCTTATACCACGGGTCGCGAGGGGACGGCAATTGTCGTGATTGACGGACCCGCAGGAGTAACGTGCTTGTTACGATTTGGTTACGCACTTGCGACGATTCGCGAAGCGTCGGATGATCGTAGGGTATTGCGTCCACTGGACGCAACTAGGTTCGCTAGCTGCCGAGGCAGCGGTTATGCGACGAGAATCCACGTATCGCAGCGTAGCGGCATTAGGAGGATACTCAACATGGCAGATCAGTTGCCAGCGAGTCGTGCCGAAAGCACGAAGTTTGACGTCGATCGATTAACGGATTTGGCGCGAACACTTCGGCGCGACGTACTTAAGATGACTACCGAAGCCGGCTCTGGGCATCCCAGCAGTTCGTTTTCAGCCGTCGAAATTTTGTCGGCGCTCTACTTCGGTGGTGTCCTGCAATTCGATCCCCAGAAGCCTCACTGGCCCGACCGGGACCGATTCATCCTGTCAAAAGGACATGCAGCGCCGATCCTCTATGCTATTCTCGCCGAGGCTGGCTACTTCCCGAAGTCGGAATTGATGACGCTCCGAAAGCTTGGGAGCCCACTTGAAGGGCACCCGAATATGCGGCGTCTGGCCGGTGTCGAGGCATCAACGGGCAGCCTCGGCCAAGGACTTTCGATCGGGCTCGGCCATGCGCTCGCCGCTCGATCGGCGCAACGCCTCTTCAACGTTTACGTCATGCTTGGCGATGGCGAGATTGAAGAGGGTCAAGTTTGGGAAGCTGCGATGGCCGCGGCGAATCTGAAGGCCGGTAATCTTGTCGCCATCGTCGACAACAACAAATACCAGCAGACGGCAGCCGTATCACACCTTACCGATCCGTCCCTGTATCCAGAAAAGTGGCGTTCATTTGGCTGGAAGACCGTCGAGGTGAACGGGCACGATTTGACGGAGGTTCATCAGGCCCTCGTCGAGGCTACCGCTTTTTCAGATGGCCCGTTCGCAATCATCGCGCACACGGTGAAAGGCAAGGGCCTCCATTTCATGGAGATTGATTTCACCTGGCATGGTCGTGCCGTGCCGAAGCAGCAGCTTGAGCAGGCATTGGAGGAGATTGGATGAAACTGGGAACGATTGCAGGCCTGCCGGCGGGAAAAGCCACTCGCGATGCCTTCGGCGAAGCACTTCGCTCGCAGGGTGCCGATAGACCGGAAATTTGCGTGGTCGACGGTGACGTCAACAACTCGACTCGAACCGAGTGGTTCGCCAAAGATCACCCGGACCGATTCTTCAATGTCGGGATCGCAGAATCGAACCTTGTGAGTGTGGCGTCAGGTCTGGCAGCTAGCGGTAAGACCGTCGTCGCTGCCAGTTTCGCCGCCTTTTTGCTCTGTAATGCATACGACCAGATTCGCATGGGAATCGCCTTTCCGCACCTCAACGTGAAGCTTGTCGGAAGCCACGCCGGAATCAGCATCGGCGAAGACGGGCCGTCTCAGATGGGAATCGAGGATGTCGCGCTCGCCTGTGCTTTACCGGGTTTTGCTGTTGTCGTGCCCTCTGATGAGCATCAGACACGCGCTGCGGTCCGTGCGCTACTTGACTACGACGGACCGGCATATCTGCGAGTCGGGCGACCTGCGGTTCCGCAGATCTATGATGCCAATGTTCAGTTCGAACTGGGCAAAGCTGTGAAGGTCCGCGACGGAGGCGACATCACTCTGGTCGCCAATGGCATCATGGTCGCCGCTGCCCTGGACGCCGCGGAACAGCTCTCAGGCCAAGGTATCGTCGCGCGCGTGCTTGATATCCCGACGGTCAAACCCATCGATGAGGACGCTATTCTGGCGGCGGCTCGCGAGACTTCAGGTATTGTTGTGGCGGAAGAGCATTTGCATCATGGCGGACTTGGAAGTTCAGTTGCGATGGTGCTCGCTCGACATCAGCCTTGCCCGATGCGGTTTGTCGATCTAAAAGATACCTTCGCCACGTCGGGCGATGCCGACGCGCTTCTGGAACACTTTGGGCTCACGGGACATCATGTCGCCGAAGCGGCGCGAGATCTTCTTGGCCGCTGACCAGCGAGTGTGAGGCGATGCCGGATATACATCAAGGAGGGCAACGCCCGTTGGGCGACGAAATAAATCGTGAAAAGCGGATGGCGGCTGAGGCTGCCGTGCTAATAGTGGACGATGGCATGGTTGTCGGGCTCGGCACGGGCTCGACAGCCGAGTTCGCCATTCGTTCACTTGGAACGCGAGTGGCGTCAGGGCTTCAGATAGCCGGAATTCCGACTTCCCGTCGCACAGAAACCCTAGCCCGTTCGTGTGGAATTCCGTTGACTGATCCGCAGTCGGTTGCACGCATCGACCTGACAATCGACGGTGCCGACGAGATCGAACCGCGGTCTTTAGCGATCATCAAAGGCCGTGGTGGCGCCCTGGTTCGCGAGAAGCTGGTCGCGTTGGTGTCCGAAGTCGTCGTCATTATCGCGGACTCGACCAAGATCGTCGATCGGCTTGGGAGTCAGCATCCCGTACCCGTCGAAGTGCTCCCGTTTTGCTGGCATCATCCTGCGGCGAAACTCGTCGAACTTGGAGGCGTCGTGACGCTCCGCACGATTTCAGCCGGCTCGGCGCCATTCGCTTCGGACAATGGCAACTACATTCTTGACGTGAATTTTGGTTCGATCGATGATCCGGAACGGCTTGCCGCGTCCATCAAGGCGATCACCGGAGTGGTCGATCATGGACTATTTATTCGCATTGCCGATCAAGCGCTCGTCGGGACGGCAAGCGGAGTCGAAACGATGACCCCCACCTACTGACGCACCTCTCCGTCCTTGTCTCCGAGTCAATCGCGTGCTAGACTGAATGTACGTACAGCATGTACGTGCAAGAATAACCCAGCCTATCAGACGGGAGGTTGCCATGTCGGACGAGCGAGCACGAGCCGGAGATGGTCTCGTCGGTCTCTATGCCGAGCGCCTTCGGTATCGAAATGAAGTACACGCGGGCAACGTTTTTTCTCCGCGAGTCCCCTCCGGTCTGCATCAATTTGGGCGCCGATCTTCATTGCGTTGGAGATTCCCGATGGGGCGCAGTGCGGCAGTGTCGGCCGTCCTCGCGAGTGCGCTGATGGTTGGAACGCAGGCCGCATCGGCGGCGGCTACTCTGCATCAGGTGAAGCAGGGCGAAACACTTAGTGAAATTGCGAACCAGTACAACGTATCGGTCGATTCGCTCGTTCAGTTGAATTCGTTGTCGAATCCGGATCTCATTATCTCCGGAGAGACTCTAACTATCGCGAACGATTCGTCAGGCAACTCGCCTGCTGCTGGTGGAATGGACGTCCGGCAGCATGTGGTGATCCCGGGCGAGACGCTTTATCAGATTGCCCAACAGTATGGGATGACCGTTGAATCGCTCGCGCAAATCAATAACCTTGCGAATCCCAACGTTATCTTGCCGGGTACCGCTCTCAAGGTTCCGGCCGTCTCCTCGGCAGCTACCCAGACAGCGACTATCCCATCAACTGCGACCGATGTGACCCTACATCTGGTTGCGTCCGGTGAGACACTGATGGAGATTGCGAACAAATATCACGTGAGTCTGGCGGCGTTGACGAGCGCGAACAGCATCAGCGATCCGAATCTGATCGAGGTAGGCGATCTATTGCGTATCCCAGCTGGCGCGCCAACGGTTCAGGATGGCGCCGCCAAGCTCCGCGCCATGCCTGTGATGCAGCAATCATTGCCGCTCAGTTGTGAGGCCGCGGCGGTCAGCATTGCAACCGCCTACTGGGGAAACCAGGTATCGGAATGGGTGTTCATCGAGAACATCCCGCAGAACCCAAACCCGCATCTCGGATTTCGAGGCAACATCACAGGTGCATTCGGCGGCACGACGGATTACGGCGTGTATGCAGAACCGTTCCAGCCGGTCTTGAGCAACTATGGATTCTCCAGCGACCTGTTTTATGCTAATGGGAACGCGAACTTTCTAAAAGCTCAGATCGAACAGGGCCGTCCGGTGATAGTCTGGATGACGAACATGGCATCGGTCCAGACTCGAACCTACGAAACGGTCAATGGACAGCAGTTCGCGTTGGTTCCCCAGGAGCATGCCGTGGTCGTCTACGGATATGACGCAAATGGTGTCTCAGTTGCGGACCCCGGCGACGGCAGTTACCGGCAATTCACATGGAGTGATTTCATGCGTTCGTGGGGATATTTTGATGGAATGTCGCTCGTCGTCTATCCGCAGTCCTAGTCAAGAACATCGCTCCCCCAGAGGCCTGGCGTGAGCCGGGTCTTTTCGTGTCTGTATGGCTGCGCTTCATGATGACGGAAACGTATGAGACTTGTACGTGTGCATGTAGATCCTTCTGCCGGCTCATCTCTTTGGGTGTCGTCTGTCACGCCTCAGTACCAGGACGTAATAGGTCAATCACAATTCGCTGCTGTTCGCTGACCGTAAAACAAAACACGGTCCTTCTGCCAGTTGTGGTTTGGCCAGGAGTTGTGAGCGTTGCCACCTTTAGCGTCGATTCGATCGGTCGACGGTGTCTGGCGATTCGGCTGACACCCTCAATCCGCACATACACCTTCCTCGGTGTAACGGACGCACCTATAGGTAGGAGTCCTGCTCGATGGGAGAGCAATTTCTCGGTATGTCGTTGTGATTTGAGGTCTGAATCATTACAACGCAGGACTCATGGCTGCCGTCACCACAAGTGATACGATAATCAATAACGTTGCCAGGACAGCAGCGCGACTCTTCGGCCGATCATGCGGCTGCCAGCCTGCACGTCTGTGGGTTGAGCGGGTTGATCGGTTGGGAGTAGTCCGGCACGCCCGATCGATCGTCGCAAACTGGCAAGGTCAATGGACACCGCTCTAAAGCTTCTCGCGGTTTTCGCGCTCGTCACTATCAATGGCTTTTTCGTGGCCACGGAATTTGCCCTCGTCTCCGTTCGACGTAGCCGAATTGAGTCCCTCGTCGCTGAAGGCAATCACCGTGCACGGAATGTGTGGAACGCCCTGCAGGATCTGGACGGATTCATTGCGGCCACGCAGCTCGGGATCACGATTGCCAGCATCGGGCTTGGATGGGTTGGCGAGCCAGCAATGGCACGGATCGTTGATCCCGTCTTAGAGGCGGTACTTCCAATCTCCTTAGCAACCGCCACCGCACATACGATCTCTTTCGTGATTGCGTTCTCGATCATTACTTTTCTCCATGTCGTGTTCGGTGAACTGGCCCCGAAGTCATTTGCATTGCAATATCCAGAGTCGACAGCCTTCGTTGTGGCGTCGCCCGTGCGCGCCTTCTTGGGCCTGTTTCGACCCGTAATCTTCACGATGAACTGGGTCGGTCAGGCTTTCTTGCGGCTTGTTGGTGTGAAACCCGTGGTCAGTCACAACCTGATCTACACTGAAGAAGAGCTACGCTTGATAGTCGCGGCGAGCACCGAGAGTGGCGAGTTGTTCGAGACCGAAGAAGATATTATCCGGCGAGCTTTCGTGTTTCACGACTACACTGCTGACGACATTATGGTGCCGCGAACCGAGCTCGTCGCCATCCCAACCGACGCGTCACTTGAGCGGATCGCGACCATATTTCGGCAGCACAAATTTGCCCGCTATCCGGTCTACGAACGTGATCTGGATGAGATCGTCGGGGTACTCTACGTTAAGGACCTGGTCGACGTGATGATTGACGTGTCGTCGAATGCCCATGTCGTTCAATGTGCGGAAGCTGGTCCGACCGGTCATGACTGTTCCAGCCTCGATCGCTATTGACTCACTGCTGGACGAGATGAAGCTGCACCGAACGCACGTGGTTATTGCGGTCGATGAGTATGGTGGCACGGCCGGAATGGTCACGCTGGATGACATCATGGAGCGAGTGGTTGGCAATGTTCCGGATGAGTTTGAGATAGCGGGCGAGGACATTCACATTGAAGCGGATGGAAGCTGGCGGGTCGATGGGCTTACACACCTGTCGGATATTCGCGATCACTTCGGCCTTGATCTTCAGGTGGATGACAGTAGCACGGTCGGTGGCTTTGTTTTCTTTGCCCTTGGTCAGCGACCGGAGGTCGGCGACCGCGTTGAGGTCCCTCCCTACGTCATTGAGGTCACGGAGCTCGATGGCCTGCGCATCGCCGAAGTTCGTTTCCGTGCGACTGCTCCGGCGGATGGAACCAACTCCGATTAACGCCATTCAAATCAACAGGGGTTAAGCCACGAGAGAGGCCGCCAGAAGCACGATAACGAGATTGAGAAAAAGATTGACCCCTGAAAGCACTCCCGACGCGATCTGAAGCCGTCGTCGCTCTTCGGCGACCATCTGATCGTCGCTGCCCATCTCCTGAACTCGTGCGGCGATTGTCGTGATGCGTCGACCGAAGTAAAGGGCATGGACCAGGGTAATCGCGATCACCACCGCCACGAATATGAGTTTCACCAGAAGGATTCGCCCATAGCTGCTTTGCGGCAGTCGGGCCCACTCGATCCCACGACGTTCCCCGTTGAGAATGCCCGTCGCCACGAGCAGCAAGAGCGCGATCCAGGAGACGACGGCATAGCGACGACCGACCTGCGCGAAAAGGAGTGCCCGCTCGTTGCGTGGGAGCGCATTTCTCAGAATCGGGAGCAAGACGATCAAAATAAACAGCTGGCCGCCGATCCAGACAATGGCCGAGACCAGATGAACCCAACGAATCCAGGACCAGATCGAGAATACCGACGCCATGTGCGGTTTCCGTTTCACTCCGCCTCGACCGTGCCAGAACCGTCCGCTCTTGCGAGGCAGGAACCAGCTGAATCAAGCAGCACGATCAGTCGAATTCGGACCTACGTCGCTGAGCGCCTGATCCGGCGTATGATACCGTTCTGGATGGCATGGATCTCGTCGACACCAAGCAAGCGTAACGCTACGAGGTAGATACCCATCCCGAACGCAACTGGCACCGCGACCGACATGATTTCACCAGGAAGCGCTGAGGCGAACGAAGTCAGCTGCAATCCACGCGCCACACCATAGACTACC
The DNA here is from genome assembly GCA_963785465.1 of uncultured Chloroflexia bacterium. Classification (GTDB taxonomy): domain Bacteria; phylum Chloroflexota; class Chloroflexia; order Thermomicrobiales; family Thermomicrobiaceae; genus CALAGB01. Next base: position 377,464 of record CAWAVM010000009.1, read on the forward strand.
AGCGCCATAACTCCGCCGGCCAGCATGGAGCGCAAAAACGTGCGCTTGACCGTCGAGTCACCAACTTGGCCGAGCGAGCGATGGAGTAGGAACCACATTGCAAGTGCGTGAAAGGTGAATTGCGCTGAATTGGCCAGTACCAGCCCAGTCATGCCAAGTGGCCGGACGAGTGACAGTGCGAAGATAAAATAGACGCCGACCGCGAGCACACCGACGATGACCGGGGTGCGCGTGTTCTGGCGCGAATAGTACGTGAAGATCAGCACCTGGTCGAAAGCGGCGAAGAAGGTGCCCGGTAGGTAGGCGAGTAGAGCGACGAAAATCGCGTGCGCGCCGTCGAAGCTGGTCGCGCCGTGATAGAAGAGGAGCCTCACCGTCGGCCAGGCTATGGCCGCCAGTCCCAAGGTTGCAGGGATAACCATAATGGTTACCATCTTGATGCCGTTCGATAGCGTTCGCTGAAACGCCTGAGAATCGCCCGATGTGAAGTGGCGGGACAGGGTCGGTAGGGCGGCGATCGACGTAGCGGTAGCCACGAGGCCCAGGATCATTTGGTTCAACGTCGTGGCGTAGCGCATGGCTCCAAGCGCGTTCTCGCCAACGCCCCAGGCGAGGTTGCGGTCGATCACCAGAGCCACCGTATTGCTCAGCAAGCCAATCGAGATCGGAATATAGAGTGCCAGGATGCGGCGAATCGCGGGGTGACTGAAGTTGAAATTTAGCCGCGGCATCGCATCACGCAGACCGGGAGCCTGGATCAGCACCAGACAGAACGCGCCGATCAGGATGCCGACCGGAAGACTGCGAATCCCGAACGCTGTGCGTCCGAGCGTCAGGGCCACAGCCACGATAGCAGCATTGCGCACTGCCAGCGAGATAGCGGGTCGCGCGAAGCGATGCATCGAATAGAGCGTTGACATCAGGATAGTCGAGAACGCCAGCAAGAGAACGGCCGGCAAGATGATGCGCACCATCTCGTTGGCTAATGCAACCGTGCTTGCGCCGCGCGCTTCTGCACCTCCACCGAAGATGGTCATAACCTTGACCACGTAGGGAGCAAAGATCTCCAGCACGATGATGGCACCACCGACCAGAATCAACGCGAGCACCATCAACGCGCCAGTGATCCTCCGCAGTTCCTCGCGATGCTCGGGGGAGCTATAGGCGCTGAGAACCGGCACGAGGGCGGCTTCCATCATGCCGCTGATGACCAGGTTGAAGAGCATCGTGTGAATGTTGTCGGCGATGGTGAACGCGGCGACCGCGTCCCCGGTCCCGAACAGCCACGATGTCACCTGTTCTCGACCCAAGCCGAGGATCCGACTAAGCAGCGTCCCTGCCATGATGATGGCCGCACCCTGCGCGATCCTGGCGCGATCGGAGATTTCTGGCGTTTCCACCGATTCGACGTCGGTCGTGGTGGTCTCCATCAGTCTCTCGCCGAGCAAACGCGTTCGATGATCCTCTGTTCGAGGCTGGTCGTTGATCGATCGGGAATCAACGGAACAGTTCGAACCTCGCCCCCGTAAGCAGTGACGACCCCAGCCTCGGGTAACGGGAGCTTGCCTTCGTCGAGTTCATGCTGGTTGGTCGCGTAGTCGCCACCCTTCACATACACGTCTGGTTTCAGTTCTCGAATGACGGACTCGGCGGTCTCCTGCGGAAAGATAACCACATAGTCGACGCAGGCCAGCCCTGAAATCATCTCGGCTCGATCATCCTCGGGCACGATCGGCCTGCCAGCTCCTTTGCGGCGAGTCGTCATCGCGTCATCGTTTACGCCGACAACCAGACAATCTCCAAAGCCGCGGGCCGCCTGTAAGTAACGGAGATGGCCGACATGGAGTAGGTCGAAGTGACCATTGGTGAAGACGATTTTCTTACCCGACCGGCGCAGCCGCTGGCCGAGAGATTCCAGACTCTCGAATGAAATGCGTTGGCCCATGGTTCCCCTTATGCGCGCCGTGAAGTGACCACGCGTCGTGCCGCGAATCGTAGCATGTGCCGCAACCGTGTTCGGGTACTGAGGCCCGGATCACAGGGAAAGGCAAATTCAGTCGACTCTAGGATCACTTCAGATCGCGCGTTGGAGATGCCGTATCGATCTCTTGATTCGGAGTTCGATGGTGATGGGTCCCACTGAACCACCCGAGATCGACCAGGTCGTCGATACCGTCAATGTCAAAGGCAGTGCCGGGAGACTCAAAGACGTTTATTGCGAGACCGAGCCCTACCGCCTCGTCATGATGCTTGTGGAAGCTATTGACCCCAAAAGCAGGTTCGATTGCGGCCGGCGGGCGCAGGATCATCGAGTTCGTCCCGTGTCCGTGACGATCCGGGGCGAGAGTCACAGGAAACTCTCTGGAAGACTCGACCAACCGGTCGATCTCGGAGGAAGTCAACCGCGGTAGGTCTGCCAGGATAACTAAGAATGCGTCCGAGTTCAGCGTGCGAGCGTGGTCGCGCCCGAGTCGAATTGCGGCGTTTAGACCGCTGCCGTGTTGTTCTACCGCGATTACATTCGAGCCCCGAACGCGTTGCAATACGTCGGGGTCCGGGCTGACGACTATGGTGCCATCGACCGCGTTCGATCCCTTTACAGCAGCCAGGACGTTGTCAAGCAATTGGAGGACGAGATACCGTCGCTCATCCGCCGAAAGAATCGACGCGAGACGGCTCTTGGCGGTTTCGAGACGTTGCACCGGGACCGCAGCGAAGATGGGCATCAGCGAATCTCGCCGGCGAATTGGAGTGTTTCTTCGGCGAGTTGCTGACGATCGGCGTCGTTGCGCATGATGGTGTCGGTGACGAGGACGGCTATGCCGAGACGCTCGATGCGTGGTGCCAACTCGCGGTCCTGCTCGTCGATGACCAGCCCTGAAAGGAAGTCCCGATAGATCTCGGCGACTCCGAACGAGGAGACCTCGTGTCCGAGCCCTTCAAGCATCTGTCCGGCCGGTCCCTTGAGCGCTTGTCCGGCAATGATTGGGCTCACGGCCACGATCGGTACCCGCGCCGAATGCAATCGGTCTCGAAATCCTGGAATCTCCAGGATCGGTCCGATACTCACGATCGGGTTTGACGGACACAGCACTATCGCGCTTGTAGCGTCCAGAGCGGCGTTGATGCCCTGTGGAATCGTTGCCGCATCGATGCCTGTGAACTCGACGTTAAGCACTTTAGCCTCATGATGTCGACGGACGAAGTAGTCTTGAAAATCGAGTTTACCTTCGGGCGTATTAATCAGCGTTGCCACCGGTGAATCGCACATTGGGAGAATAGCGTTCGTCACTCCGAGCGCGCGTGCGAGCTCCCGCGTGACCTCAGTGATGGTCTTTCCTCTATGAAGAAAGTCGGTTCGCAGAATGTGCGTCGCGAAGTCCTGGTCACCAAGCCAGAACCAGCTCGGACCTCCGTAACGCTTAATCGCGTCGAGCGTGGCGAAAGTATCTCCGGCAATTCCCCAGCCAGTCTCCGGGTTAGCCAGACCAGCGAGCGTATAGAGGACCGTATCGAGATCTGGTGAAATGCGGAGGCCAAGAAACTCAAAATCATCAGCGGTATTGACGATCACGGTCAGGCGGTCATCCAGACCAGTCAATGCCAGGCCGTGCGCCAGTTTCGCTCCGCCTACGCCACCTGCCAACGCGACTACATGCTTGAGAGTCAAGATCTTCGTTCTCCTGCTGTTTCAGAACACAATTTCGAGGCGTGCTTCCTCGGTCAAAACCCATCTGTCACAATGCACATTCAGTATTCCGTAACGATTTTCGGCGAAGAAAATGCCGGACTGCCGGTGAGCCATCTAGCTCTCCACGATCGAGTCGGCGATTTCTTCAGCCGTAGCCTGCGCGTTGCCCCATTTGCCAATGACGATACCCGCCGCAACTTGGGACAGCTCTAGCGCTCGTAATGCGTCAGCGCCAGCCGCAAGAGCACCCGTCAACACGGCTATTACAGTATCTCCCGCGCCAGTGACGTCAAAGACCTGACGCCGGGCGAACGAAGGAACCTCATGATATTCACCCTCGATGGCCAGAGCCGCGCCTTCCGGTCCTAGTGTCACGACCAGCCGGTCGCAGTCAAGCTGCTCTCGAAGCTCCGTCAGAGCTCGTTGACGCGCGTTAGATTGTGACAGGGACGTATCAAGATAGGACTCAGCCTCGGCTTGATTGCATTTCACCAGGGACAATCCGGCGAAGCTTCCAAGCGAGCCTTGAGAATCGACGGTCGAGAGCCCGGTCGAATCCTTCGCAGCCTGGATCACTTCCGGCACCATCACGCCGCTGCGATAGTCGGAGAGGAGAATCGCGTCGACGTCAGGGCCGACTTTCCGGATGAAATCAACCAAGCGTGACGCGATGGCCGGACTAATTGGGTCGCGGTGCTGTCGATCACTTCGGGCAACCTGTTGTGGGAAGACATTGTACGGACCTTCGGCTACCAGCCTTGTCTTGGTCGTTGTCGGGCGGCTTGGATCGACGAAGACTCCCGTCGTGTCGATGTGCTGCCGCCGCAAGAGATCGAGCAGTTGCCTGCCTTCTTCATCTTCCCCTACTACACCAGCCTGCCAGACGACGGCCCCCAGTTGACCGAGCGCAAGGGAGGGCGCGGTGCCGCCACCCAGCCGCTCCTCGCGGCGCGTTTCTTCCAGAACCATAATTGGCGCTTCACGCGACACACGTGTCGGACGACCGAAAATGTAGGCGTCGAGATACAGGTCGCCAACGACCAATACGCGGCGTCCGTGAATCTGGTCTATGAGCGGAAGCAATTCGAGAAGTTCGTCCACGCGACTTACCTGAAGCGCACGAACGGAATAGCCGCCGCCAGTGCCGCGAAGAGCATGTCAGGGATCAAGCGAAGCTGGAAGTACTCCGAGACGGCGGGGTTGGTAGCGTGGTTGAGTAAATCATTGAGCGTGAAGAACGGGCTACGCTCGGCAATCACCACTCGTGAGATAACGAGACCGAAGATCACGCAAGCGATCGCAGCAATTTGCAGATCTGTGCCGCGCTTGTAGTTCGCTCCCCAGGACATCCCCTCGGCGATGCCAAACCCGAGTAACAACGACAGGTAGAAGCTCCACCCTGGAAAGATTCCCCAGATAACCCCGACTCCGACCGCCACCACGATCCCGATGCCCACACTTTTGATCATCGCGTTTGCGGTTGTTTGGTATGTAGGAAGACCACGCACTCCCGCGCAATCGGGGCAGCGGAAGCCGACCGGAGTCTCAACGGCGCAGCGTGGGCAAATGGGAGTACCGCACTTGCTGCACCGGAGTCGGGTCAGGACGTCCGGATGATAGGTACATCTCTTCTCTTCGATGTCGGAAATAACCATTACCGTTCCCGTGGGTTCGACCGCAGCAGTCGCAGACGTTCGCCAACGACCAGTAGCGCAAAAAACGGCAGCGCGAGCTGCCGCCGCCAACGCCATGGCTGTCGAACGAGGCGGAAAAGCCACTCAAGCCCAATTCGTCGGATCCATTGCGGTGCTCTCGGCACCGCTCCGGCGAGATAGTCCAGTGTTCCACCAACCCCGATCGCTACCACTATGCCACATGATACAAGCTGATTCCGGTGGTCGTCGATCCAGATGTCTTGCTTGGGTGCACCGTAGGCAACTAACAGCACGTTCGGTCTGGCGGCGCAAATTCGGGTGAAGATCTCGTCTTCATCTTCAGTCCGCGGAGATCCCTCCCAGACGCCGCCAATGTCTGCTGTTGGGAACCGTTGGCGTAGCCTGTCAGCGGCGCGCGCCGCGATTCCCGGTGCCGCCCCGAGGAGGAACAGGCGTACTCGTTCGTCGTCGCTGTTTGCAAGTCCTTCGACCAGATCGACACCCGTCACCCGGTTTCGAATAGGGCGTCGAAGAATTCGCGAACCGATCAGTACGCCGATGCCATCAGGCGTGGCCAGATCAGCCGAGCGCAGCACATCGCGAAACCGCTCGTTCCGGCGAGCGGCGATCAGAAATTCCGGATTGGCTGTCACAACCTGGTGTAGCCGGTCCGGTTCCGACGTGATCCAGCTGGCGATCTGATCAACCGCCTGATCGACGGTAACATCGTCGAAGGGCACGCCGAGTACTGCCGGTCGATTGCAAGCGGGCTGATCGACGTGCGATCGGGATCCGGTCATTTGGATGTTAGCCGGTGAGTCGTCTGAGGCACTTCCACAATGCACTGCACGATACGATAACGGAGGTGGGTGACGCAACAGGACGACCGGGTTCAGCGTACGATGAGATTTGGCCAGTTCTCCGGATTTGAACCATCACGACGGGCGCAACACAGTAGATGGCTCGCCGTGAATTTCCGTGATTGTTCCGTGTATTACGGGGCGCCGAGCCAGGCTACTAGGCCTGCGTCTAGAGCATCGGCGATTTCCTGTTGCCGTGCATTCGTTCCATCGGAAAGCAGCTTCTGCTCATCGGTGTTGGACAGGAAGACAGTCTCGGCCAATGTTGCCGGGGCGTTGGTCTTGAGCAGCACGCTCGACGCAAATTGTCCGACAGCGTTATCCGTCAGATCGCCGGTGCCAGTGGCAGCCTTAATCGAGTAGTGATCGGTGATAGCCTGGGCGAAGGCGAGGTCCTTGTTCTTCTTTCCCCAGAAATCCTGGAAGTAGTCGATGCTCTGATTACTCGAGGCGTTCAGGTGAATCGCGATGACCGCGTCAGCGTTGGCGGCGTTGCATGCCTCAGCGCGCTGCGTATTTGTCATGTAGACATCTGTGGTCCGTGTGTACGTGACACCGTATCCCTGGTCGCCAAGTTCTTTACCCAGAATCCCAGCAATCTGCAGCGTTATGTCTTTTTCCTGTAATCCACCATAGACAGCTCCCGGGTCCGATCCACCATGACCGGGATCGATGCAAATGACTTTTGGGCCGGGAGTTGGTGTCGGCGTTGGAGTACTTCCGCCGCCATGCCCATGTGAGTCTGGCTTGGCTGCCAGAGCAGCCGATCCAGTCAACAGGGCGATCAGCAATGCCAGTCCCGCGAGGAAAAGAACTCGGCGTAGAGGGCGGATCGATTTCATCTGGTACTCCAGCCTAACTGTCATAGTACTTGGACTGAATTATCGTAATAGATTCAGGAGAGGATTTCAATGGTGAGCGACAGAGGCAGATCGTGCGAATTCGATTCAGCACGTGAATCGAATTCAGGCGGTGAAGACCTAAAACGCCCGCCCTCAGAATGCATGAGGGCGGGCGTCTCGGATTGCGAGGAATTCGTTTTACGCTTGGGCGGCCGTGCTCGCCACTGCCGGGACATCTACCTGGCGCAGTTGTTCGTTGAACTTGGCCAGATCGCCCGATTCGACGTCCTGCAGCTTACTAAGCTGAGCGTTTACCCGCTCTGCAAGATAGTCAAAGGCTTCGTAGCACTGTTTCGTCGGCGCAAAGTCGGCGTTGTCGACGAAGGCAGAGAGCACTGCCATCTTCGAGTTCAACCGGCTCGGTGGCTGCAGCGGGCTGCCCGCTTTCACCTGGATCAAGGCATCCTCGATAGAGGTCAGGTTTTCCTTCAACGACTTGGCCGTTTCGAGCAGACCGGCGGCCTCGTTGTTTGTCGACTTGGTCGCTTCGATTCGTTTCTCCCAGCCGGATATTTGATCGCGGACATCGCGAATCTTGAGGATCGCGCGATGTGCGTCCGAAACGCTGTCCTGAATCTTGACCAGGAGAGCAAACTGCTTTTGCAGATCCTCCTGGGTCGCCGAGATTCGCGGATCTTTCAGGATCGCAAACGACTGAGTCTGCGTCTGGCCACCGACGGTCAGACGTACCTGATAGTTGCCAGGTGTAACAACCGGGCCGTGAAGGTACCCCTCAGCGCTCTTGTCTCCTGGTATCTTCACCGCGTCAGGCAGCCGCATGTTCCACGCAAACCGGTTCATGCCAGCATCTTTCGTTAGCCGGGGCTCCTTTTGCTCGTCTTCCCCCTCGATCTTCTCCGGCTCGGCGCTCGAGAAGGTCCGAATTTCGGTCCCGCTTGCATCCGACACAGTGAGCGTGATGTCATCATCTGGCACATTCTTGAGGAGGTAGCTGAGAATGACGCCTTCTGGTGGATTATGACCGGCATCGAGGAACTTCTTGCCCATTGTCCCGTCTGACAGCTTGACCTTGCGGTAGGCGACCGTCAGTGGCCCAGCGTTGATGTACGAGACGCCGCCCTCCATCTCCGAGCCGTAACCCTCGTACACCTTGATTCGAGTAGTGTCACGAGGCTTGAAGAGATGCGCATCCTTCTGGCGAATCTCGTCGGTTAGCTGATGGAGTGGCGTCAGGTCGTCCAGGATCCAGAAGCTGCGTCCGTGCGTCGCCGCGATCAGGTCGGTCCCCTTCACCTGCAGGTCATGCAGCGGCGTCACCGGCAGGTTCAGCTGCCAGGCCTCCCAGTTCTCCCCATCATCCAGCGAGACGTACAGTCCCGTCTCGGTCCCACAGTAGAGCAAGCCCGTCCGGCTCGGGTCTTCCCGAATCGTCCGGGTGAAGACGTTCTCCGGAATACCGGTCGTGATCTTCGTCCAGGTCTGTCCGAAGTCAGTCGTCTTGTAGAGATAAGGCCGGAAGTCATCCGACTTGTAACAGGTGGCCGCGACATAGGCGGTTCCCGCCGCGTGGGGAGAGACCTCGATGATCGAGATCAGGGCATGTGATGGTAGATCCGATGGCGTGACGTTCTGCCAGGAGGCACCATTGTCCTTCGAGATGTGGATCAACCCATCGTCCGACCCGGCCCAGAAGAGTCCCTGCTGATGCGGAGATTCGACGAAGGCGAAGATGGTGCCATAGACCTCGGCTCCGGTGTTGTCCTTGGTGATCGGACCACCGGAGGGTTCCTGGGTCGCCGGATCGTTGCGGGTCAGATCGGGAGAGATGACCTCCCAGCTCATGCCCTCATCGGTCGAGCGGTGGACGTGATTGGAGGTGACGTAGAGGGTGTCGGGGTCGTGTGGCGAGTACTGAATCGGGAAGGTCCACTGGAAGCGATAGCGCAGATCCTTGGCGCCTTCACCCATTCCCGTCTCGACGGGCCACGCTGAAATATTCTGGTGCTGTCCCGTTCGATGGTTGTACCGAATCAGTCGTCCGTCACCTTCACCACTGCCGATGCCACCGCCGACGATGATGTTCGGGTCGGTAGGCTTGACGGAAATATGGCCACTTTCGCCGCCACCGGGCTCCATCCATTCCGTCATGTTGATAGCACCAGTGACCGACATACTCGGCACCGAGATGGCCGAGTTATCCTGCTGCGATCCATAGAGACGATAGGGCACCTGGTCGTCGGTCGTCACGTGATACAGCTGCGCGGTCGGCTGATTCAGGATAGTCGACCAGGAAAGACCGCCGTTATAGGTAACGATCGCTCCGCCGTCGTTGCCTTCGATCATCCGTTGCGTGTTGTTCGGGTCGATCCAGAGATCGTGGTTGTCGCCGTGCGGAACCGCGATGTTCGAGAAGGTTTTGCCGCCATCGATTGACTTCCAGCAGTTGCCGTTGAGAATCCAGACCACATCGGCATCTTGCGGGTCGGCATAGATGTGCTGGTAGTACCAGGCTCGCCAGCGCAGATCGTTCTGCTCCGACATCCGCTGCCAGGTCGCTCCTCCATCATCCGAGCGGAACAGCGCCCCATCCTCGGCTTCCACGATCGCATAGACCCGTCCACTCTGCGCCGCGGACGCCGCGATCCCGATCTTCCCCAGCATCCCCGCCGGCAGACCAGGGTTCCGCGTGATCTCGGTCCAGCTGTCGCCCCCATCGGTCGACTTGAAGATCCCACTCCCCGGTCCCCCACTGTTCAGCTTGTAGGGGTAGCGTTGGGCTTCCCAGATCGTCGCATACAGGATCCGGGGATTGCGTGGGTCCAGCGACAGATCGATCGCCCCGGCCTGCTCACTCCGGAAGAGGATCTGCTCCCAGTTCTTCCCGCCATCTTTGGAGCGATAGACTCCCCGTGCCGCATTCGGTCCCCAGACATGTCCCAGGGCCGCCACGTAGACCAGATCGGGGTTCGTGGGATGAATGCGGACTCGCGCGATGGCGTGGGTATCGGCCAGTCCCACGTTGGTCCAGGTCTGACCCCCATCGGTCGACTTGTAGACCCCATCGCCATGGGAGACGTTCCCCCGGATGGCGGTCTCACCCATCCCGGCGTAGAGGACGTTGGGATCGGAGGAAGAGACGGCGAGTGCCCCGACGGCCGAGGTGGCAAAGAAGCCATCGGAGATGTTCTCCCAGTAGGCTCCGCCATCGGTGGTCTTCCAGACGCCACCGGCACAGGCACCGAAGTAGAAGGTGGCCAGTTCGGTCGGATGACCCGCCACCGCCACGACTCGTCCCCCACGATGTGGTCCTACCAACCGCCACTGGAGTCCAGATTGCGGAGCTCTTGAATCAGCCACAGATTTTCCTCTCATTCACGGACAAAATAGTTTCAGCACATCGAATTTGATGATCTTCCGTACCACAGATCACTTTCCCACCTTCGAGGCTCAATGTAAACCTGTAGCGCAACGGTGTCGGCGGAGGCGCATGCCAGGAAATTGACATGAGTTGAGGTTATTGGCTCTGCCTCTTGAGTTCATTGGAGACTGAACTTCATGTCACCTGGTGGAAGCTTTCCGCCAGTTATCAGACATCGGATTCGATCGTGACCGGGAGTTGAACGGTGAAGGTGGTTCCCTGCCCGGGCTGGCTCTTTACGAAGATAGTTCCGCGATGGTTTTCAACAATTCGTTGGGTGATATAGAGGCCCAACCCGGTACCGGAGATCTTCGGCTTCAAATTCCGTCCGCGTGTGAAAGGCTGGAACAGGCTGGCTCGTTCGCTCGGTCCTATCCCGATCCCGTTGTCGCTGACGGCAACTTGTGCGAAGTCACCGAACCGGCTAACGCGAATGATGATTTCACCACCATCTGGCGAATACTTCAGCGCGTTCGAGACGAGATTGGTCAGAACTTGGTCCAAACGGCCCCGATCCCAGGAACCTTCAATCGGCTCGGGGGCGATCAGGGAGAGTTCGTGGTTACTGGATCTTTCTGGAGCGTATTCGAATCGGGACAGCACGTCGGACGCCAGTTCAACCAAGTTAAACTGCTCCAGGCGCAGTTCGAGTCGTCCCTGCTGAATGCGGGAGACATCCAGTAAGTCAGACACGAGGTCTTCCAACCGCCGCACCTGCGTTTCGAGTTCTCGAGTGAAGCGAACGAGACGCTCTGGGCTGAAGTCCTCACGACGGAGTTGACGATTTATGAGTTGAAGATAGCCCTTTACCGTGGTAAGAGGAGTCTTGAGCTCGTGCGATGCGGTTGAAATGAATTCTTCCTGTTGCTCAACAACGCTCTGCACCCGACCGTACAATCGTGAATTGTCAATTGCGAGAGCGACACGATAGCCGAGATCGGTTGCCATCGGGATGTCGTCATCGTGGAATGTCTCTGCTCTGTTTGACCTGCCGAGAATCATGATTCCAAGAGTTCGATTGCGGGCGAACAGAGGCACCACAATGAGCGCCCGTGTCTCTAGCTGATCCAGTAGCATCAGATGTTCAGACGTAGCCGCGGATTCAAACCAGAAGTTTTCGTAGACAGTGTCGATCAATGTCGGCCTGCGATATCGGAGTATGTGCCTTGGAGGGAGTTCCGTAATTGTGGCCGGCAAATACTCCTCACGCATTCGCAACAGTATTGCTTCGCCTTCTGGGGTGTTGTGGGCTGTTGCTATCAATGATGAGGCGCCACTGTCGTCGAACAGCTCGATGGTGCACCAATCTGCTACGCGCGACACGACCAATTTCGCCAGGTCGTTCAGCGTCGTGTCCTGCTCGAGCGACATCGATAGGACGCTGCTTGCTTCAGACAGAAAGGCTTCTCGCTGTTGAGCGGCTTCTGCCCTTGAACGCGCCTCACGCTCGAGCAACAGAGTCTCTTCGCGAAAACGGAGAGATTTCTCTCGTTCCTCCAGCGCACGTTGTGATTCCTGATATAGTCGCGCGTTTTCCACCGCGAGGGCCGCACGATGGGCGAGTTCTTCGATGAAATCGACCTCTTCGTACGTGTATATTCGGTCATCCGTTGTGTAAGCGAGTGAGAGAGCGCCGATGGTTTTGCCGCGACCATTGAGCGGCACAATAATCATGGAACGTAAACCAAAACGCCGAAGAAGGTCCAGGTGACCCGCATCTGACGCGGTCTGTTCAAGGTAATCGTCGGTTACCGAAGGGAGAAATTCTGTCTTTCCGGTGTCGAGCACTCGGCGCACGGAACTAAGCGACTCAGGGCTCAGGGAATAGCGTGTTTGGAGCTCCTCCACCACTCGAACGATGCTCGGATCGACACCGTCGATCGTGACCTGATTTACGGTGCCCATGTCATCCAATAAGACGATTCCACAGACATCGGCCAGGCGCGGAACGAGCATGCCAGTGATTTGGCTCAGTGTCGTTTCGTAGTCCAACGATGAGGAGAGCAAGCCGCTGGCAACGGCCAGAAAAGCGAGCCGCTCACGGGTGAACGCGGTCGCCCGTCTGGCTTTCGCCTCGACCTGCCGTAGTTCGGCACAATTTAAGGCAAGCGCCATCGTGTGACCGACCAGACTGAGTTTCTCTGAATTTTCGATGTCCTCGAGCTGCGAATCACGCACCCCGAGGTGAAGGAATCCGCTGATCTGGTCGTCTAAGACGAGTGGAAGGATCGTCAAAGCCCGAATGTCTGGGGCGAGGCACAGAGGACTCAGTTGAAGATTGGCCCTCGGATTTTTCACGATGACCGGCGCTCGGTCGTCTCGGAATTGAGTCCGGATCGCCAGTTCGCGTGTGAGACGAAACTCCCGTACTAATTCGAACGGAATACCCGACGATACGACTGGGGCGAACTCCTGTCCACTGTTTGCCGGAATGAGCACAGCGGTAAGATCGATATGGAGTAAATCCCGAATGAGTGCGAGGGTGCGATCGATCTCTTTGGATATCGAAGGATCTGCATCGTTAGGGTGGGGATATCCTTCACTTTCGTTTGAGTCTTGATAGAGGGCTGACTGAATGATGTCTCCCATTAGGCGCTCCACTTACAGCAAAGCGACGAATTCAACATGAGGGACTCGAGCCAGGACATCGAATGCGGGAATCGAATGGCTCTAGCAGTCTGGCAGGAATCGCGAACGCCGTCATTCACCGGTCGAAATCCCTCGAGTCGACGGAAATGGGTTGAACGAAATCTCCAACTTCGTAGGCTTCCTAAGTAAGGCTAGACCCGAGCCTGAATCCCGATCTTAGCATCTCATTTAGCCGATCGCTAACGAGTGACTGGTGGCGGGCTAAAGCCGCAACCCAGTGATTGGCGCCTCATTTCCGGTCAGGTGGACGCTCCGTCAGTTGGATCAACGCCAGAATGATTGCTGGCAAGGATGTTTCTGAACTGTAAACAAGATAACGCGGCTCCCATTTTGGTAAGAACTTCGCCTTATAATTGTGCAGACCTTTGTAGGAGAAGACGCGGCTCACGTGATCGTAGAGGAGACGAATAGCCCGCTCGATCACTGGCGCACCAGGCTGTTCGCCAACGTTGTAAAAGGGAGCCATCCCGAGCGAGTAGCCCTCGAATCCGGCGTCTCGAAAGTGTTCAATGAGTCGAACCTGCAGCAAATCCATGATCCCGTTCGGCAACTCAACTCGACGTCGCATCAGGTCGATGGTCGCTTCCCCTTTGGCCCAATCCGGGATGATGTTGGCGAACGCAAGCAGGTTTCCTTCGCTATCTTCGATAGCCATCACCGGATGCGATCGAACGTAATCGTCGGCGAAACGTCCCAGTGTAAAGCCTCGCTCGCGTCGACCGGACAAACCGAGCCATTCGTCTGAGACGAGGCGAAGCCGGTCCAAATCTTCATCCGTCAATGGAGGGGACATATAGACGGCACGATATTCTTCCCGCTCCAGCCGGTTGATGCTCGATCGAAGCGCCTTCATCGGACGTCCCTGTAACGTGAAGGAGGTCACGTCGATAACCGCCTCTTCACCGATCTTGATAGCTGAAAGTCCGGCCGCGGCATACTGTTCGAGGCGGGTCGCCGGCACCTGGTGGAACGCGACCCCCCAATCGTTGGCGTCGCAGTAGTCGAGAAACTCCCCCAGTACTCGTTCGAACTCCTCCGGGCTGGTAGCCACCGGGTCCCCTAGAACGATCGCGGATGATCGTGCCTGTCCGAAGGCGACGACCCCCTGGCGATTGGAGGAAAAGAAGAAGACTTTGTCATCCCAGGTCTTGAAAAAATCAAGTGCTGAATCACCCCACTGATCAATCAGCGATGCCGCTTCGCGTCGGTCGCTCGGCAAGGTTCTGCGCCGCCACACTACTGGGCGGACCAGCGAGAATGTGGCATAGGCGAGTGAGACGATTCCGACCAACGTCAACGAGTCAACGAACCAGTTGCCGTACCCGGTTCGAGGAGTAGCACTGCGAGTACCAAGACTGAAAAACAAGCGAAGAGTTTCGCCGATAGCTTGTCTCACTCCGAAATCAGTGCCGAAGGCGCGTTCATCGATGAGGAAGAATCCCACCGTCCCATAGACCAGGGCGAACAACAAACTCAGGCCGAAACGAATGACTCCCTGCCGCATCGTTGGCACGTCGCTCCGAACCCGAAAATGCCCACGATGGAGAAGGAGCAAGAGCACATTGGTCATCGACAGGACTAGGAGGACATGGTCGTGACCTTTGACGAGCGGCCCGACTGAGCTCACCACGAGTATTACCAGGGCCGCAATCCAGGCCATTCGTTTTCTTCTCCACAGGCTCCAGGAGAGAAAAATGAGGAAAAAGCCGGCCACCACCGTAAAGGTCCGCGAAAACTCATGTGGACCAATGAGTGAGTACTGCTGGAGCCGGTCAAATCGGCGTGGGAACGGGTGGCTGATGGCCGCCAGCACCGTCAAGAGACCGGTGATTCCGGTAATGATCGCTGGGATGTGGGCCGACGTCCGACGGACCTCCTTGATGTCGCTTGCCTGAATAGAGAGCCCGAGAAGAAGCGGTCCCCAGACTTCCGCAACTCGATAGAGAAGCACCGCGGCAAGCGCCGCGCCGCTCGGAATCCCGAATCCGCGAAGAACGACCGTCATCGAAAGCTCGACCGCACCTAACCCTTGAAAGAACGGGGTCACTAACAGGAAGAGGGTTCCGACGGCATAGCCCGCGAGCACGTCTCGGATCGATGGCTCCTGTCGGACGGCTTCGAGGCAAGCGTAGAGCATCACGACGCCAATGAGATCGATGACCAGGTGGATCACCAACGGCAGTGCGAGATCGCTCACTCCAATTTGATGTGCGCGGGCGCTCTCGATGAAGCCTGTTATTCGTCGCGGTATGTGACGTTCGATCGCTGGGATCTTGCCGGGAGCGCGATGTGCGACGACTAGCGCGCCAACCATGGCGAAAACGACCACCCCAAGCGCGGCGGCACTATAGACGATAAGCGATGTCGCGCCGCCTCCGATGATCAAATAGGCTAGGATCGGGATCAGGAAGATCAGAAACGAGATGTAGCCGAGTATGCCGTTAAGGAGCGACGCGTATAGCGCGTTATCGGTGGAGACATCTTGCTGATTTAATGCACGCACGAGAGCGTAGGTCGAAGCTGGACCGCCCAGCGGTATGAGGGTTGAGATCACGTGTCGCTGCAGCTGCACTCGAAAGAGAACCGCGTGAGACACCGCCTTGCCGAGGCGACGTAAGATGGGGTTCATGACCACGCCCATCAGGGCCTGGATCAGAATTCCAAGAGCGAGTGCGGCGACGAGCCAGAGTGGATTGGCATTTCGGAGAACGTGGAAGATCTTAACAACTTCGCTTCGCTCACGAAGCAAAAAAACAGCAAACAGGGTGACGAGGAGCACCGCCCAGAAGAGCCCCGTCCGCTGCTTAATGAACTGCAGGATTCTCTGCAGCCGGGACCTTGCCTGTGATGTCACGGTCAACGGGTCGAACTCACTCCAAACCTCGCCACAATCGACAGTTCAGCATATCGCGTGAAGAGATAAAGCGTCCACCGGAACGTCCGGTGCATGCGTTAGTCGAGCTGGCGCGCGAAATTCCCTGGGCCATAGGCTCAGTGGCCGTCATCGTTCTGGTCGCGTTCTTGGCCGGATCGCTCATTCATCTCCCATCAGACGCCATGATCAATCGCTGGGGAATCGGCGTGCGTGCCATCATTCAGGGCAAGTTCTGGACCATCGTGACGTCGAATTTTCTGATCGATCATCCGGCTGCAATAATCTCGACGGTCGTACTCGCTATCGTGGCAACCGGGGTCTGCGAGCTGCGTTTCGGAACCAGTCGTGCGGCTTTTGCATGGTTCATGGGGACGTGGGCGCCACTCATACTGGCCGCCACCCTGCTGATCCCGACACATTTGCTCAACGCGCAAGGAGCCACCGACCGTCTAATGATTTCAGAGGTCGGCTCATCGACAGCCACCTGGTGTTGCGCCGGTGCCATTGTTGGATTCCCGTGGTTGGTTCGCGATTGGCGGCGGATCGTCGGCGTGGCGGCGATCGGTTTGCTGGTGGCCATCCTATTCGTCCATCGGACGTTCACCAGCATCGAGCATTTCACAGCTATCTTCACCGGAATGGCACTCCACCACGCCTGGAAGGACCGCCCGTCTCGGCTCGGCACGGTCACGCGGGACACTGCGGCCCGTATGATGTCGATCATCTGTGGGGTCGTCTTTTTGATCGAGCTGGCGTTGACGGGCCTGACTCTGTCGTCGACTGCACTGCTCCCGATTGGCGTACTGCTGATCGTTTGCTCGGTTCTCATGTCGAAAAACATTGATCTACCGCTCGCGGTGCTGGTTGCGGCCGGAGGGGTTCTGGCAAATGTGCTCGTGCCCAATGCCGCGACCATACTGGCGGTTGGGGCCGCTCTCTGGCTGCTCCTGTATCGTGGCCCCTGGACATTGCCGGAAACAGTAGCAATCCCCGACCCAATCCGTTCTCGCTGACGTCACGACACAAGTGCGATCAACTCGGGGCGCCGGAGATGTACGTCAGTCGTCAGCTCTGACGGCGTAGGAGCGTTCCTCCTCGGGCAGACCCGCGGTTGAAGCTGGCCGGATCTCAACCAGATTACTGTGAAACGTGCTCTGACCGGCGAGATCAGCGATTGCGTCCGATGTGGTCCAGTTGACGTTGCGACCGTCAGGTGAGTTTCTGGCCCACTGGCCTTTCGGAGCAACGGCAACTCCTGGCGGCACGTCGTCGGTCACGATCGCCCTCAGGCGACACCAGCCTCGCGAGTTCCAGATGATCACATCGCTGCCGTGCTCGATCCCTCTCGCTCTCGCGTCATCTGGGTTGACCTCGATCGATGGGCTGCCTTCTTTTGCCTGTAGCTTCTGGACGTTGGCCAGACTGCTCGACACGAAATGGTGAGCGGCACCTGAGATCAGGACAATGCGGACGTCGTCGCTTGGTCGAGTATCGCCGAACTCGGCAGGCGGTGAATAATGAGGCAGCGGATCGAGCCCGAGTGCTGTCATTGCCTCGCACTTTAGTTCCAGCTTGCCTGACGGCGTCGGAAACCTGCCGTCGGAAAACGGAACGTCGCCTCTCGTGTCGAAATTGAGTGGGACAGTCCCCTCAGCCTTGAGCCGCTGGAGGGTGATACCGGCGATAAAGGGATTGGTCGGGCGCGATCCCTCAAGGATCTCATTGATGACCTCGTCGACGCTCTGGTGCAGCCACGGCTCGTCGAATCCCATAGCCGTGGCAAGAAGCCGCATGACGTCCCAATTGCTCTTGGCCTCACCCAGAGGTTCGATAGCTTGCACATTGTATTGCAGGAAACGATGGCCATAGCCACGGTTGAGATCGGTCTGTTCGAGCTGGCTCGTGGCCGGAAGCACGATGTCGGCGTAGAGGGCTGTATCGGTCATGAAAAGATCATGCACGACGGTGAAAAGGTCGTCACGCATCAACCCTTTGATCGTCAGCGGAGCGTTTGGCGTCGAGGCGACCGGGTTGGCGTTGAATACATAGAGTGACATCACTGGCGGATTGGATGCTTCGCCCGTGAGAGCTGCGCCGAGGCGATTCATGTTGATGATGCGTGGCACAGGCGGGCACTCACCGGCATGCCCAACGGCTTCGTCGTTCCAGGTGCTAAAGCCGCTCGTGCTGTACATCAGTCCGCCGCCCCGCTTGCCGACGTGGCCCGCAACGGCCGGAAGTGCGGCAATGGCGCGTACGGTCTGTCCGCCGTTCCCGTGCCGCTGGATACCATCGGAGAATTTGATCAGGCCAGGTGAGGCGGCAGCGAATCTTCGCGCGAGAGACACGATCGTTGCGGTGTCCACGCCGGTGATCGCGGCGGCTCGTTCGACCGGGTATTCGGCGGCCCGGTCGCGTAGTTCGCGCCAGCCAATGGTATTTGCTTCGAGCCATGCTTCGTCGTGTAGCCCTTCGGAGAAGATCACGTTGATCATGCCAAGGGCCAACGCGCCGTCGGTGGCCGGATTTGGCCGGATGTGCTCGTCTGCGGAGCGAGCAGTGATGGTTCGGCGAGGATCGATGACGATAACCCGCGTACCACTCTTCTGCGCTTGGCGAAGGAAAGGCATGAAGTGGGGGCCGGTGCTGGCCGGATTGTGCCCCCAAATAATGACGAACTTGCTATGCACCACGTCGCGTGGGTCGGGCGCCCAGCGAGATCCGTACGTCATCGAGACAGCTGCCTCGGCGGCTGCGCCGCAGATTGAGCGTTCCAAACCACTCGCACCAAGTCGGTTCCAGAAGCGGGAGGCAGTAATCACGTTTTGCACGATGCCAAGGGTGCCGCTGAATGAGTAAGGCAGAATTGAGGCACCGCCGTATTCAGCCGTCAGAAGACGCCAACGCGATGAAATCTCGTCGATGGCCTCTTCCCAGGAGATCTGCTCCCATTGATCGCTTCCCTTTGGGCCGACGCGACGCAATGGATGGAGCAACCGGTCGGGGTGGTAGACGCGATCGAGATACGGTCGAACCTTGGCGCAAAGCCATCCCCGTGTGTAAGGGTGATCCTTGTCGCCGTAGAAAGCGACTGCCTTGCCGTTCTGTACTTCAGTGATCGTGGCGCAAGTGTCCGGGCAGTCGTGAGGACATGCTCCACGCACGAGCGTGATTTCGTTGTTCGTCATCTAGACCGCTCCTACGTGAGTTCCAAGGATCATTTCAGGAGTCTACAACGGAATGCCGTGCGTTGGGAATGAGCGTTGACTTCGCATACTACGTAGCCGAATGACGCGAGACGTCGCTCAGACTGGAACTTACACAAGACTCTGTCAACGGTGCGCCGGTGGAATTCGCTCCTCGACACCTTCCCTACTATCACGGACTCGTCTCAACTACGAATGCCGCGTAACAACATCAGCGTATTTTGGTATCGTCTGGACGGTGCCGCGCTGTGATCGGTGTCGGCAGATTGAAATTCGTCGTTCGGGAGCATTGACTTTGGAACCCGCCTCTCTCCGCCCGACAATTCGAAGATCTCATTCAAGAGCCATTGTGCTCTGGCTCCTATCGGCGCTCGCTCTTCTGGTAATCCCGGCGTGCGGATCGTCGTCCGGCACGCCGAAGAATTCGGCACCTAGTTTCAATTTCGTGAGTTACAACCAGGCCGGAGTGCTGCCGGACGGGCAAGGATCCCTTTCCCAGATTCTCGACTTGAATAAACCAATCGTGCTCAACTTCTGGGGAGGCGATTGCCCGCCATGCCGTGCCGAGATGCCCGCTTTCCAAGAGGTCGCGAATCAATATCAGGGAGAGGTCATCTTCATCGGAATCGACGTTGGACCGTTTACCTCTCTTGGCACCCACGGTTCGGCACAACAACTCTTGAAAGATCTCAATATCACTTACCCAACTGCCTACGCGGTCGATGAAAAACCGCTGCTCGACTATAATCTCCAAGGAATCCCAACCACCGTGCTGATTACGAAAGACCATACGATCATGACGACGAAGAGTGGTCTCATGTCGAAGTCGGACCTCCTTGCCGATGTCACGACACTGGTTTCGAAGTAGAAGCATGCGAAATGAGGCAACGGCCAGAGGGCGCATATTCACTGCTCTCGGTTCACCCGATTCGATAGGCCGTACGCTTCTCGCGGCGACCGCAGTGCTCATCGTGCTAACGCTCGCAGTGATCGCCGCGCTCGTCACCGGAAACGATCTGAGTCCAGTCACGGGAAGCGTCGAAAATGCGTCGTCGTCTGGAAGTTCCTTCCTCCGTGACCTGTCGATCGCATTGCCATTTGGCTATGCGTTCGGGGCAGGGATGGTGGCGGCAGTGAATCCATGCGGATTCGCCTTGCTTCCGGCCTATCTCGGGCTCTATTTTGGCGAATTGAACGAGGCTGATAGCAAGTCCCGTGTTTCTCGTATCTGGAGGACGCTCTCGATCAGCGCCTCGGTGACCGTTGGTTTCGTGGTTCTGTTCGGCGTCACGGGACTGATTCTTGGTAGCGTCACCAGATCACTGACCAGTGTCTTCCCGTGGATAGGGTTGATCGTAGGTGTCGCGCTCGTGCTGCTGGCCGGCCGCATGATGACGTCAGATGGCCTCTATTCGGGACTTGGCGAGCGGATGTCCGCCAGGGTGACCGGCGCCGCCAGAGGGCAAAACGTGTTCGGCTATTTTGCGTACGGCGTCGGCTACGGATTGACGTCTCTCAGTTGCACATTGCCAATATTCCTGGCGTTGGCCGGAGGATCATTGACCGCGGGGCGACTCGTCTCTTCACTTGCCGAGTTTGTTCTCTACGGCCTCGGCATGGGGTTCGTTATCACCATTCTGACGCTGATTGTCGCGCTCTTCAAGATGGCAGCGGTGCAACGCGTGCGCCAGGTTGGTCGCTTTGTTCAGCCGCTGAGTTCTGTGCTCCTCTTCATCGCGGGGGGCTACCTCGTGTATTACTGGCTGACCTTGGGCGGGCTACTCTCAACGATCAGATAGCGATCAGATCGCCTTCGGCACAACTTTCGATTTCCACCCCAGCTTCCCGTGCGACTCAGATTGTTTGCCGATGCGCGGGCATGCTGGGCGCCCCGTCACTTTGTGTTAGATTCAGGGCGTTTGACTGCTCAATCCCGGCCACGAACTTTGTTGAGCTTTCCGAGATGCTCTCCGCGCGACCAGCGGAGTTTGGCGTCACGGAATTCGCTGACTGCCCGAGGACCGTTGAACGCGAGCCCGTCAGCGAAACCTCGCAGGTTTTCCCACCGGAAACCGCGCAACTCTGCGTAGAAGGGCTCGATCGCGGTGCCTTCACGTTCCCGGGCATCGACCGCAAGCAGGTAGTCGAGGGCAAAGCGGACGGTGTCGGAGTCGGTCCAGTCGGCACGAAAAAGTACGCGGTGATCGGTGCCCAGAATATAGGTCATGTTTGGTAGTCGCCCGAACGCCTCATGGGCGGTTCCGTCGAGGTCGTCCAGAAGAATTGGCCGTTGGACGTTCCAGCGTTCTCTGAAAACGCGAGCTTGCCGCTTCTTGTCGTCGAAGGATGAGTGGTGAAGATAGTTCTCCCCAGGGTGCGCCTCGCGAACGTAGAGGAACGCTGACTGTACACCGCGATCGGAATAGTCGTCGGCGATTTGATCCATAGATGGGCACGCCATCCCGCAATATGGTCAGGTCAGGGAGCCGAATTCGATCACGGTCATGCCTTGAAGCGTCAGTGAGCTCAGACGTACTCGCTTCCCCGATTCGAGATCAATGAGCTCGGGGTCCGGCGCATGCTGCCCCACTTTGAGGTGCTCCGGAAATCTGGCGAAGGCCTCGACATCATCTTCCGGTGGGAAGATTGGATAGTTGTACGTCGCTGGATCCATGCGCGTTCACGTCCTTATCGGTTTGATCATGGTTACTGCCGCTAGTGAGGAACTCCGCTGTCGTCGACGATGGCGCCATCGCGCAACTCGATGATGCGGTCGGCAAGGTCAATCAGCATCGGATCATGTGTCGCGACGATCGCCGTGACCCCTTCCGTTTTGACCAGCGCTCGGATGAGCGTCATGATCGTTCGCCCGGTTCCCGAATCGAGTTGGCCAGTCGGCTCGTCCGCGATCAGCAATCTTGGACTGTTTGCGAGCGCCCGCGCGATAGCGACTCGCTGCTGCTCGCCGCCGGAAAGCTCATGCGGGCGATGGCGGGCTCGTTCACCAAGGCCGACGAGTTCAAGCAGTACGCGAACTCGCTCGTCACGCTCACTCACCTCGATGTTCGCCAGTCGAAGTGGCACCTCGACATTCTCGGCAGCGCTGAGAATCGGAATCAGGCCAAACGTCTGGAAAATGAAACCGATCTTGTAGCGACGAAGTTGAACCAGCTCCGATTCAGGCAACGAGGTAACTTCGACACCATCTATCCACACTCGACCGGAAGACGGACGATCGAGGCCCCCGATCAGGTTGAGCATGGTCGTCTTCCCGGAACCGGATCGTCCGTGCACTGCAATGAGCTGGCCGCGTCCAACCTGGAGACTCGTCGCCGTTAGCGCATGGACGACGGTTTCTCCGACTGGGTAATCTCGGGTCAGTGATTCGGTCGAGACAATTGGATCAAGAATCGGTACTGATTGCCGAGTCCGGTCGACCCAGGTTGTTGCACGCTGAATGGCCGCCTCACCCGTTGTCGGTCTTTCCTCGACCAAATGTTCCGGCTTTGGTGCCAAATGCCGAGGCTCCTTGTTGAGGTTAAGATCGGGTGCCGGTACTTTGGCCGGAGCCGGAGGCTCGATACTGGCCCGAGCGCGTCGCTCCGGTGGCCTCCAATGCAATTCCTCAGATTCGTTGTCTTCGAGCTCAGCCTCCATTTCGGCCGCCGTCGCTTCATCCAACGGCTTCGGTGCGTCGTTCCGTTTGGGCGGTCTCCAGCGTGAATCGTCGTCGCTTGCCGGCTTGAGCTCGGGGATGAATTGGTCGTCGTTCGACTGATCCCGTTGTTCCGGCGAGTGCCATCGAGAGCGGTCGTCGCTCATCGTTCATCCTCTCGAGGTGCTGCCTCGGGTTTTGCCCGGTCTGGCCAGACACCTATGTGATCGGACTCCAGTTCAAGTCGGACCCGGCGTTCGAGCTGCAACGTATCAACGTAGTTCGTTGGTAGTTGCAGTCTCCCGGCTCGATCGAGAACGGCGAACTCTTCCGCGATGATCTCGTGCAATCCTTCTTCGCTCATCTCTGTACGACGCAGCGTCTCAGTGCTGGTTCGTCCATCGCGAATCGCAATAGTCCGGTTCGCTTGCTCCGATACTAGCGGATCGTGCGTCACGACTACTACCGTGACGTCCAGGTCCGTGCTAATTGATCGAAGCAGGGAAAAGATTTCTCGCGATGTGTTGGTGTCGAGCTCTCCAGTCGGTTCGTCGGCGAGGAGGACTCTCGGACCGTTCGCCAGCGCCACCGCAATGGCGACACGCTGTTGCTCACCACCGGAAAGCCGATCAGGTCGATGCCCGGTCCGATCGCCAAGACCGACCAATTCGAGTAGCTCGGTAGCTTGCTGGCGTCGAAGCCCGCGCGGCGCGCCGTCCAGTATCATCGGCATCTCGACGTTCTCTAGCGCCGTCAGATACGGCAAAAGGTTGCGCGCTGTTTGCTGCCAGATGAAGCCGACCACCGATCGGCGATATTCAACTCGGTCGTTGGCGGTCATGTTGAGCAAATCGTACCCCGCCACGACTGCCTTGCCCGCAGAAGGCACGTCAAGTCCACCCAGTATGTTGAGCAACGTCGACTTGCCGGAACCAGAGGCACCGATGATCGCGATGAGTTCACCCGTGTTGACTATCAGGTCAAGTCCCTGCAACGCGACCACCTCGAGATCGGCGACCTTGTAGATTTTGACCAGGTTGTCACAAATGATCTGTGCTCCCGCACCGTACTGAACCCGTTCCGTGCGTGCGGCCCGTTCGCGAAGTGTTTGGAAATCGACTGTGTCAGTCATTCATCTCCCATCCTCAATACTCCGCTGACGTTTGCGCGTTGAGCGGATGCGCTGACGATCACGATTGCCACGGATACGGCCAGAATGATCCCGAAGATTAGGAGCGTGATCGCGAACCAGTCAATGACGAGTGGAACGGGTACGTCCGGTCCGGTGAACGCGGTCAGGTCAAGCCCTGGCTTGATGAGCCTGGTGACCCCGATACCAAGGCCAGTGCCGAGAATCAGGGCGAGGACGACCGGAGGCGCCTGTTCGGTGATCGTCAGCATCAACACCTGACGGCCCGACAGACCCAGCGTTCGCAGATACGTGAGATCGCGAATACGCGCCTTGCTCGACAAGGCGAGTGCGATGATCACCGCCAAAGCAGAATATGCTGCCGACAACGCGATTCCAATCTCAAATCCTCTCGCGGCGCCAGAGATCAGAGGCGAATCATGAACGCTGGCATATTGATCGGCTCGAGACCGTAACAAAACAGGCGCCAATTGTGCGTCAATTGATTCCCGAATAGCGGCCTTGGCGCTTGCGGGAGCGCGGACATAGAGCGCCGTGGGATCCGCATTCCTGGCCCCAATGGCGGACTTCAGGCTCGCCAAGGGAACGACGACGAACGGTCTATTCGACGTAACGCCGACAAAGCGATCGCGGACATCTCGCACCACGAACGCAACCGGCTGCCGGTTGAAGACGATCGAAAACTGATCTCCTACCTTCGGAGTTCCTTGAGTCACCCAGCCGGTCGACACGATGGCTGGTATCGGCGATTTCGCGGTCCCAACATCAGTGCCGGTTGGCTGGCCGAGTAGCGCGCCATTGAAATGTGGATCGACTGGTGTTCCCTTGGTCACAGCCTGATAGGCGACCGTGTCGATTCCGAGTAGGTTAATTGTTCCGAAAAGTGGCTGGTTCGATGCTAACAGGAGATTCTGCTGGAGGCTCGCGGGCGCCGTAGCCTCGACTGCTGGGACTTTGGCGAGTGTGAAATCGCTTGGGAGCGATCCAATACCGGCGGTGTCAATGCGAAAGTCCGCACCAACCGTCTGCCAGGATGTGTTGATTTGACCGACGTCAATGCTGTGCATCATGACTGAAGAGAATACGCTTATCGCGATCGACAATAGAATCACTAACAGCGGAACTGCTGCCGCACCGGATTGACGCGCAACTCGCCGGAATCCGAGGAACGGGACCAGGTCCGTGCGATAGGATGCATTCCAAGCGAGTAGTCGAATCGGCAACGAGTAGAGCCGCAGGACAACAAGTCCGGTGGCCAATCCGAGAAGCACTGGAACCGCGGCAAGGTAGGGATCAAACCCGCCAATTGACGCGCTCGCGCTGTCACCGGCGAGACCACGCCGTCGAAGGAGATAAATTCCGAGGGCGGCGACGATGACGACGAATACTTCGAAGGCCACTCGACGCGGCGAGGTCTTTCGGATTGGTACGTCTGTTCGCTCGAGCGCGCCGAGGTTGCGACGCGCCAATGGCCAGAGTGCGATCACCAGCAAGATAACGGTAACCACGACGATTCCCGCAGCGGCATAGAGAGATAGCATGCTGGTGCGCGAATTGACGAACAGCATCGCCAACACGAGGCCGACGACGGCAGCCGGTATTCCAAGAAGCAACCCTTCGACCGACTGAGTGCTAATGATCTGCCATGCCGAAGCGCCGCGACCTCGAAGCAGCCGAATCGATTCGCGTCGCTGCTCAACAATGAATGCGGAAACCAGCCCGATCGTAGCCAACGCGATCGTCAGCAAGCCGATCACGCCCAGCGAGAGGATAGAGATCGTCAAACGCTGTTGCAGGGCGAATTGGCTCAGGATCTTCGAGAGTTGTGAGGTTACAGACGTCGCATTGGCCGGACCCGAGAAGAGTGATCCGTATTGAGAATCGAGACGCCGCATATCGGTCGAAAGGGCGTTGAATTTCCCGGCGTTGAAGCTGGACGGATTGACGTAATAGCGGAAACTGTAACTCAGCATGCCGGGACTGGTGTCCTTCAACACGTCACTATAGGCGTTTGGTGAGAAGATGGCGGTCACGGAGACGCGGGTCGAGTTTCCATCGTCTTGGATCGACGGCTGATCGATCGCCGGAAGCCCGTACCAGTAGTCGGCATCCGGGTTCGGCACATCGAGGAATCCGACGACGTGAAGGGCGAGATTCGGTAGGTTGGCCCCGTTTCGAATCCGTGTCAGCCGGTCGCTCGTATCCGGCTGAAGCGGAATTGTGTCGCCAAGCTTGACTTGAAGCGCATCAGCGCTCGATTGAGACATCGCAATCTCTACCACCGGCAATGTCTGAGGCGAATTGCCGGTGGTGGTGAAGGTTTCGGCAGTGTGATCAGGCAGACGCCCCTGAGTTAGCTTGATGTGTGAGTCGATCTGATCCTGATAGCGCATTGTGATAAAGCGCGTAAAGGACGTTCCGGCCCCAGCGATGAACTGATAGCGGGAAGCGTCGACCACGAAGGTTTGATGGTCGATTACTGACTGAATCGATGGCGCGAGACTTTGTCTGAACTCGGTACCGGCGGCGGCGACGGGAGCGAAAACGTCATTAGCTGGTCCTGGTGCGATCCGATCGCCGCGTGTCATGACGAGATTTCGTTCGTAGACGGCCGCGTTGCGCACGGAGTATTGCAGTCCGCGGTCAGATACCTGGTTGAACATACGGGGCACGGCCGCGAAGATCAAAGAAGTCACGAGAATCATGGCCATCAACGCCCCGGCTTGTGGGCGTTCAACGCGCAAACGTCTCAGCACTGCGACCACGAGGGTCGGCGCGCCGCGAAATTGGCTCGATTGAAGCTTGGTGGTCGCTCGTGCCATCTCTATTCCTCACCAAGCCGGAGCGAAGAGCCGAGCCCAATTCGTCGCAGCATGCTCGCGAGCACCAGCACGACGATCGCCAGCGCCAGTAAGCTGGTTCCCTCCAATATGAAGACCGAGCGCCAGGGTATGACGACGATGATATCCGGCACGGTCTGTACGGCAGCCTGGGTGAGCGACACCAGGGGCAGGATGAAGAATGCCAGAAGGAGCCCGAGTGCGGTTCCACTTGTCATGCTGAAGAAGACCAGCAAGCCGTTTTCCAGCGTCAACCAGCTCGACAGCTGACGAGTGGAGAGACCCAGCGCACGCAGTAGAGCGAACTCGGTCAGGCGCTCGCGAGCCGAAACGGCTGAGCTGACGGCGAACCCGATCGCGGCGAACAGCACGGCTGCCACAAAACCGAGCGAGAGCGCTCCGAGAATTCCCAGCGCGACCGGATCAGTGCGGAGCGACAATGTTCGGTCAGCCCGTGTGACGATTTTGGGGCTTGAGTAGGGCGATTGTTTCAACGCTGAAGCAACAGCGTCGGCTCGGCCGCCGCTCGTGGATATCCACCACTCCTCCGGATCGAGTATCCGTTGGTTGTATTCATACTGTTCCACCATCAGGCTTGGAAAATCGACGATGACGGCCGGTCGGTTAGGATCGAGGGTCGGGAACGACTCCACGGCGCCAGCAATCGTCACGTCGCGCCGTTGGCCCGCAATATCGAGGGAGACCGTGCCCCCGACCTGGGATTCCGTAGCTTTGAGGAACGTGTTGTTCACGATAGCCGACATTGCCATCGGTGGACGGTCGCCATTTGGTCGAAGGGTAAACGTCAGTGGGAAGATGCCATTACCCCGTGTCGCACCTGAGTTGAATTTGACGGTGAAACCGCCCGGCTTCGATTGATCGGTGGACTCGATTGAAGGTGCCTGCGAAAGGCCGATCTCGTTCGTTGTCCAGTTGAACTTTGACCAGTCGTACGTCACTGAGGTCCAGATGTTCCCATCGAGCTGGTCGCTCGACAGCACGTCTTGCACTTCGAAGGTTCCGGTTCGCGGAGTGCCTCTCAGCGGGATCACGCCGAACTCGAGATCGATAAGCTTGATGGGAAAATTCGGTAGGGCCAGTTGGCCGTTGTCCATGCGATAGGCGAGAGGAGCGACTAAGCGCTGAGTCTCACCGCTGGTGTCGATTCGCCCGACTGTCACACGATACAGCAGGCCACGCGCATCTTGAACAACGAGGTCAAGCGTCGGGAATATGTCAGTGCTGCGCAGGGTTGACGGAGTTCCTGCGGGGAGCGGATCGAGCGTGACTTTGACGTCGAATGCAAGCTGCTGTGGGGTTCCCGGAATGTCGACGGCCGGCACGTTCGGTCGTTTTGCACTGAGGCTCTCCATCAGAGCGGTAAGCGACTTGTTTGATAGATCTTGTCGGAACGGGACGATGGACGCAGCTTGACCGGTGTCAACGGCGAGGATCTGGCCGCTGCCAGCAGATCGCGAGACGTCGAACGTATCGAAGTTGGTTGCCATTGTCGCACTGACACCGTCGACCTGCCCTTGCGCTTGAGCGAGATCAAGTTGTGGAATCGCCGATCCGATGCGAATGTCGGGGCTGAGTCGAACGTCCGCACCAATCTGATAGTTGGCCTGGTCACTCTGCGACAGTTCCCAGGTCGATCCATATGAGAGTGCAAAGAGTCCGATTGCCATCGCAATCATGAGCAGCAGAGCGGAACGCGCGTAGCGAAGCGGACGTCGCGATACCTGCCAGGCACTCAGTGAGCCGACCAGACCACGCTGCCGAGCAGCGGCGATATCAATCAGACGTGCGAGCAGTGGAACAATGCGCAAGGCGATAATCGCTCCGGCGATGAGTCCAATGGCGGGCGCTGCGACCAGAAATGGGTCAATGCCCAGTCGTCCCTGAACTGTTTCGGTAATCGGACCCCGGTAGCGACTGAGTTGCCAGTAGCCCAGGATCGCGACCGCGACCAGCAAAAGATCGATCCCAGCCCGCTGAGCGATTCCCTGCGAAGCCTGTCGACCGCGACTCGCCCGAGCTTGAACGAAGGTACGTGCGGACTGAAGCATCGGCAACCCGAGCGCCAGGACACAGCCAAAGGCGGATACGACGGCGAGCGCATACGCATCGCGCGTGACCTCTGGGTTCACCGGGAGCGAGATCGATGCTAGCGGGCCGATATGGTTGAAGACGCGAAGAGACAGCGCGGCCAACCATGGACCCGCGATCGCTGCCGGGAGCGCGAGAATCAGGGCCTCCATCAGCGCCATGGTGACAATCTGAGTCGTACTCGCACCGCGCGAATGGAGCAGGCCGGTCTCCACGCGGCGCTGATCGACCAGCAAGTTGGACGTCAGAAGCAGAGCGTAGCCTGCCAGAATTGCCAGTTGAACGGTCACAATAAGTACGCCGGATCGGGTCACCAGCAACGATCTCTGCGCGGTGCGCAGGATCTGGTTCAACGAAGTATTGACCTGGAACTGATCGTTTGGCTCGCGGCGGAAGTTGAGCCGGGTCTGGAGACTCTCGACATTGCCGATCAACGACGAAACCTCGGAGACGGTCAAATTGTCGAAGTTCGGGTAGATTCGCCAGAAAACCTGGGCCGCCAGACCACCCTGATGACTAAAGAAGTTCTCCGACGTAGTCACAAACGGACCGTATGTCACGAAGGAAGCGCCAGTTGACACGCCGTTGATATCCAGCGGATCTTCCCACCAATAAGGATCAGTGGCCTGGTTAATTCGATAGATACCCACCACATGGACATCGACGGTATAGGTTGCGATGCGCCGGCTCACCAGCGTGAATGTGCTACCGGGTTTGAGATTGAGCAATTTCGCCGTTGGCTCAGGAATCGCGACATCGACTGACGACGCGGTTGATGTTTCGGGCCAGGTGCCATCGATGATCGTGGCGTGCTGTTGGATGTTCTGGAAAAAGGCGAACACGGCCAAATTCTTGACCGTGTCGGGTGGCTGATCGGGGAGCGCAAACGATTCGGATCGACCCGAGCGAATGATGGTTCCGCCGGTCGCGGCGAACGCACCGGGAGCAGTATCACTGACGATCTTGTCGACTGATTGATACTCGCCGTTGGCCGAGAAAATCGAAACTTCGACGTTCGCCTTGGTGATCGGAGAGTCGTGCAGTGTACGTCGCAAACCGCTAAGTGTGACGGCTCCAGCGTAGATCGGACCGGACGAAAGCAACGTCGTCGCAAGAAGGATTGTGAGCATCGCTGCGCCGAGAATCGGCCAGTTTGCCTGGGCGCGTCGTAGAACGACCCTCCAGGCCGCGGCAACGATGGCCGTCATTCAGGTTCTCCATCAGCCGGCAGCGGGTTTGAAATCACTGGCCACAGCCGGCACCTCAGAACAGTTTCCCATTTGCACTCGATGTTTCGGTCACGTACGCGCAGATAGTACCAGATGTCGAATTGGCTGAGACCCTATTGCGACAGGAAACTCGGCGCTCCTGTCCGAACTGGTGCTACGACGGCGACATACATCCCAAACCTTGAACGCGTTTGCCCCAAGGCTTGTTCTCGGGAACGGGCACTCACGTTTGGTTGACGGTAACGCTGAATGTTGTGGTGCGAATGACGTCGCCATTGTGGACTTCGACGGTAATCTGCCACTGCCCGGCTGAATTAAACTTGACAGGCGCACTAAATGAATCGGCCGGCTTCGATTTCCCAGTGGCAGGCGCGGTTGGAACCTTAACCGCTGATCCGCCGGATGGTCCTTTCAAGTACAGAACGACGCTGTCAAGCGGTGTAGCAGTGCCAATAGTGCTCGTGACCTGTGACGTGATCTGGTTCGTTCCGACGATGGCAGAAGATGGATTGAGCCAGAGGTTGACGAAATACGTGTCGGTGCCCCGCATGCTCGGCATAGAGATTTCGTTCTGAAATTGGGGATCGTTTGACGCTGCCAGGCCCCACCAGACGACGCCAACCAGGAAGATGAGCACGATCCCGAGAACAATTCCGGTTCCCCAAACACGTCGGCTGATCCGGCGACCCAACTTGCACTCCTTCGTCCGCGTTCTTGTCGTGCGCTCACTTGCCCAGCGGAGAATCCTGGTGGATCTCCCCCGCGCTATTACACTACTCTCTCTCGGTTGTGGCTACCAATCGAGTGAATGAGCGTTGCTTCTAAGGGCCAATAGCCCTGATACTGAACGTAAGAGAACTCGAATATGAATGTGTGGAGCAAAGGGAGGTCCGGATGACGATCGTACGCGCCGTGGTGGTGCAAGCGGCGCCGATAGCTTTCGACGTCGAGGCGACGCTCGATAAGGCGGAGCGGTTAATCGTGGGTGCATCGGCCTCCGGTGCGCAGCTCGTCGTCTTTCCCGAGGCGTTCATCTCGTGCTACCCACGCGGACTCACCTTTGGCACCGTCGTCGGGTCACGAACGGCCGAGGGGCGCGAGGATTTTCGACGCTATTGGGAATCAGCCATCGAGGTACCCGGGCCGGCCGTCGATCGCCTTTCCTCAATGGCGCGTAGCAACGGCGTTTTCCTGGTAATGGGTGTCATCGAGCGAGATGGCGGCACGCTCTATTGCACGGTCCTCTTCTTTGCTGACGACGGAAAATATCTTGGCAAACATCGCAAGCTCATGCCGACCGCGGCGGAACGTCTTATCTGGGGCTACGGCGACGGATCCACTCTACCGGTGTTCGACACGTCGATTGGCAAGCTCGGCGCGGTGATCTGCTGGGAAAATTACATGCCGTTGCTGCGTATGACTATGTACTCAAAGGGCATTCAGATTTACTGCGCTCCGACGGCGGATGGACGGGAAAGTTGGACGGCTAGCATGCGGCACATCGCCCTCGAGGGACGTTGCTTTGTCCTCTCCTGTAATCAGTTCGCGCGTCGACGGGATTATCCAGCCGACTATGATGCGATCCAGGGAGACGACCCCGATCAGGTGATGTCGACCGGTGGTTCGGTAATCATCTCGCCGCTGGGCGAGGTGCTTGCGGGCCCGAACTTCGAGGAAGAGGCGATACTGACAGCGGATCTCGACCTGGACGAAATCGCCCGTGGGAAGTTCGACTTCGATGTGGTGGGCCACTATGCTCGGCCCGATGTCTTCCAGCTGCGGGTCAACGAGAAGGCAGCGCCGCCCGTGCTGACCTCGGAGGAGATGGCTCCACGCGCGACGAATGTTGAAAGCCGACAGGGGGCAGTCATTGACGTCTAACGGCAACGTGAAAAAGAGAGTTTTGGTGACCGGAGCCGCCGGAACGATCGGTTCAGCGGTGCGCAAATACTTGAGCGACACCTATGAGCTTCACTTTCTCACCCATCGCCCGGCAGATTTTCCCAGCACGGTCGCCGATATCACCGACCTGAACGCGATTCAGCCAGCTTTCGAAGGCATGGACGCGGTCGTCCATCTGGCGGCGTCGGCTGCGGTCGAGACGCCGTGGGAAGACATCCTGCCAAACAACCTCATTGGTACCTACAACGTATACGAGGCTGCGCACCGTGCCGGCGTCGAGCAAGTCGTCTTCGCATCGTCCAATCACACCATCGGGATTTACGAACTGGAGAACAAGCCGGATCTCTATGCACTCGACGATGACAGGGTCTGGGATCATGACGTCGAGGTGCGCCCCGATTCGCTGTACGGTGTTTCCAAGGTCTATGGCGAAGCGTTAGGTCGTTATTACGTTGAACGCTTCGGATTGCGCGTCTTCTGTCTGCGGATCGGCACCGTGACTGTTGACGATGATCCGCGCGCTCCGTCAGTGACCGCCCGCTCTCCTGCATTGCTCGATCTCCCGGTCGAGAAACGGTTGGAGCGCATGCGAGCGACCTGGCTCAGCCAGCGTGATTGCGCCCAGCTGATCCAACGTTGTATCGATGCCGAAGATATCAACTGGGCGGTCGTGTACGGCATCTCAAATAATCCTCGCCAGTTCTGGGATCTAAGGCACGCTCGTGAACTACTCGGCTATGAGCCGCAGGACAGCGCGCCAGAGTAAGGCTCAAATCTCAACTGGCTGGGAATCGCGCCGTGTAGCGCCATCATCACGACCTGTGACGGTTCGACACGTGACGGACTGTGGGCAAACGCAGCACGCTCTGTTCGCCCGCGCTTGATATGATTTGCACCATAGTTCGTGTCATACGCGCGAAACGGGTACGAATAGCAGAATGTCACGATCGTGAATGATGCAATGGGAATTTGCATCGACTGGGCGGTCAGATGGCGCGTCGAACTCTCAGCCTTTTGCTGCTCTTTGTTCTGATTCTGAACGCGGCCTGCAGCCGCGGTTCCACGTCGCGGCTGCCATCGGGCTCAATGGCGTCACCGGTTGCGTCGGCGATACAGTCGTTCTCGCCCTCCGCGACGACGGTCCCAAGGTCACCAAGTTCCGTCTCAGATGCCTCGACACCGACGACAGTCTCCCGTCATGGAACCACCGAGATCATGTTCAACGGAGTAGTTGTTGACCAGTCCGGCTCTGGGGTGAACCATATCTATCTGGCCAATTCAGACGGTTCATCAGTTCGACCAATCACCGCCAGCCCAAATGACTTGGACGCGATCTGGTCGCCCGACGGAAGCATGATTTCCTATGTCGCGGCAGACAACGTTGTCGAGTCGGTGGTCGTGATGCAGGCCGACGGAACAGGTGTGAGAACCGTCTTTCGAGGAATGGCGAGCGGGGTAAGCTGGTCACCGGACGGGCATCAGCTCGCGCTCTCCGGAACAGAATATCCTCCGTCGGCGAGTAGGTTCGATTACCAAATTTACGTTGTGCCACTTGACGGCTCCGAGCCGCGAAACATCTCGCAGAGCGACACTATTGACAGTACGCCAGCATGGTCCCCGGATGGGAAGCAAGTCGCGTTCATCCGCTCGGTGCCCAACACGTTGAACTCCGGGATCTATCTGATGAACGCTGACGGGTCCAACCAGCGTCAACTCACTAGCCCCAACATTCGGGTCCTTGGTGACGAGGTGAATTGGTCGCCTTGGTCTCCAGATGGCCACACTCTGCTGTTCGAGGAGGTTCCGTTCAGCGGCGCCACACCAGAAACGAACATGGCGCCGGAAGTTCCAGGCATCGACGTTATCGACGTAGACGGAACGAATCTACGTCGTATCTCTGGCAACAATAAGAAGGACGTCTCTCCACGCTGGTCCCCTGACGGCCGGCAAGTCCTCTTCACCCGGGGTTCGAATCCACCGAGAATCGGGTCGGTTCCGACCATTTGCGTGATGCAGGCCGATGGTTCGAACGTCCGATGCCTGACCGATGGAGCGGCACCATCCGAATCCGGAGTATGGTCTCCGGACGGTTCGCGGATCGCCTATTTCGGTGCGGCCGAGCCGTTTGACCCGAGTTGGGTAGTTGGTGACACGTATCAAGTACCGGTCACCAACCTGGTTGTTATGGACGCCGATGGCAGCAATGCGCACATCGTTGTGCCAAACGTGAGAGCCAGCGGTCTCATATGGAAACCAACGACGGACTGAAACGCGCCCGTCCGGCAAGGTGAGTCGCGTTCAGATCGAAACAACGTGGGAAGCACGTGGTGTTCGAGGAATGATCGAGCGCCTCTTCGCACCGCGCATGCTTCAGCGCCTATATATCGACGAATTGAGGCGGCTGGACGAATATGCTCGCACCCAATTGACGTCGGTCTGACGAATCCGACCGCGTTTCCGGTTCGCGGACTTGCCCGAAACCAAACATGCGTTCTAAACTGCCAGGCCAAGGCCCGGTGTTGGGGTTGTCTGTCGTGGCTGTCGCCGATGGGAGTCTCGTAATGGCCGAGGTCGTGTTGTTCCACCATGTGCAGGGACTAACCCCCGGCGTCGTCGCATTCGCCGATGCTCTACGTCGGGCCGGACACACCGTGCATACGCCCGACCTGTTCGAGGGTCAAACCTTCGAAAGCATCGAAGCGGGGATGAGCTTCGTCGAGGAGGTCGGTTTCGGCGAGATGATCGCGCGCGGTATCCGAGCGGTTGAAGGGTTGCCGCACGAGTTGGTCTACGCCGGATTCTCGTTCGGGGTGGTCGTGGCGCAGCAGCTGGCGCAGACCCGAACCGGTGCACGCGGAGCGCTGCTCTTCTATTCGTGTGTCCCGGTTTCGGAGTTCGGGATGTCCTGGCCTCGGGAGGTGCCGGTGCAGGTGCACGGCATGGACGCCGACCCGATCTTCGTCGGTGAGGGCGACATCGACGCTGCCCGCGCGCTCGTGGCCGAGGCCGAAGACGCTGAGCTCTTTCTTTACCCTGGAGATCAACACTACTTTGCCGACAGTTCGCTTCCGTCCTACGACGCGGAAGCGACTGCACTTCTGGTTGACCGAGTGCTGGATTTTCTCGCGACGCGCTAGCGGGCGCCCGGGTGCCGACACCGGTCAATTCGACGCCATGATCGGTCCAGAGTGGTAGGCGGTGTGTTGACGAATAGGAAGAGCGCCGTATGAGCATCAGCGCACGAGCACTGAACCGGGCCACGCTCGAGCGGCAACTGCTGTTGAAGCGCGAGTCGCTTGCGGTAGGTGACGCGGTTCGACGAGTAGTCGCCCTACAAGCACAGCACCCCGCATCGCCGTACCTCGCTTTGTGGAACCGTCTCACTGAGTTCAATCCCGCCGATCTCGACGAAGCGTTCGCGGCGTACTCCGTGGTCAGGGCAACGTTGTTGCGTATCACTATGCACGCGGTTCACGCAGAGGACTACCGGGAATTTCGCGAGGCGATGGAGCCGTCGTTGTGCGCTGCCAGGCTACGTGACAAGCGGTTTACCGCGAGCGGGCTTACGCAAGATGACGCCTACGAGTTGATCCCGGAGTTGCTGGACTTCGCTGATCAGCCACGGACGGTTGATGAGTGCAAAGACTGGCTCGGTGAACGATCGAGTACCGGTTTACACCCTGGTGTGTGGTGGGCGTTGCGGCAATACGCGCCGCTCTGGCACGCGCCGGCCGAGGTGCCATGGTCGTTTGAGACTGCGCGGTCATATTTGGCAGCCCGCAAGCGGCCAACGCTCGCGGACGCAAATGCGTCTGGGACGGCTCTACAGACACTCATCAAACGTTACCTCGAGGGGTTCGGACCGGCATCGGTGGCAGACATGGCCCAGTTCGCGATGGTCTATCGGTCACTGGCCAAGGCGGCGGTACAGGCGCTTGGTGACGAACTCGTGCGGTTGGAGGGGCCCAACGGCACAGTACTTTACGATATTCCCGGCGGATTGCTACCGTCTGAAGACGTAACGGCTCCGCCGAGGTTGCTTGGGATGTGGGACAACGTTTTGCTGGCCTACGCCGACCGGAGCCGCGTCATTCCGGCTGCTTACCGCAAATACGTCACCAGATTGAACGGCGACGTCCTCCCCACGCTACTCGTTGATGGCTATGTCGCTGGCGTCTGGCGTGCCGTCGACGGTGGAATCGAGGCGACGGCCTTCCATGCCCTCCCAGACGAAGCCTGGCAAGGGCTGGCCGTGGAGGCAAGCAAGACTCGTGGCATTCCTCTCCGAGCGCGATTCTTTCGTTTATCGTCGTTATGATCACTGGTGGAACAAGAGATTTCCCAGCGCCGAGGTGCGACTGCTCACAGGCAACTGAGATTGTCGTTTGAGAGCGCAAAGACCCGCCAGACGATCGGCGGGCCCTACGCTGCGTGAGTGTTTTGGCGGGTCTATTCGAGGGCGGTGACGGTAATTTCCACCTGCGCCCCAGCTGGGAGCGATGTTACACCGACAGTCGTTCGGCCTGGGGGGGTAACGGTGAAATACTCCGCGTACACCTTATTCATCTCGGCGAAGTCACCGATGTTGACCATGTAGACGGCCGTCGCGACCGCCTTCGACATCGAGGAACCGGCTGATTCGAGGATATTCTTGACGTTCTCGAGCGTCTGGCGTGTCTCGGCAGCAACACCACCGGCGACCATCTTGTTGGTCTTCGGGTCGATGCCCTTTTCGCCGGCCACGAAGATGAAACCGTTGGCACGAATCGCCTGCGAATACGGTCCAATCGGCGCGGCCGCTTTGTCCGTCTGAATCACTTCCACCTGGTTTTGGGTCGACGTCATTGCGTTTCCTCTCAGTGTTTGATCCGTTGATCACTCGTCCGCGGCATGCTGTCAGGCATCATAGCAGGTGCGTTCAATATCGTTGATCGAGAAGAGCTCCGGCTACATCCGGATCATGATCTGGTCGAGCGGCTTCTTTTCCAGTGCGTGCGACGGAACGGTCGCGTCTTCTGCAGGATAGCCAACCGGAAGGACCACGAAAGGCCGCTCGTTACGCGGACGCTTGAGAAGCGTTCTCAAGAAGTTCATGGGGCTTGGCGTGTGTGTCAGCGCACAGAGACCGGCCTCGGTAATGCTGGCCAGGAACAATCCGACGGCTATGCCAACCGACTCCTGTGCGTAGTAGTGCTTGACTCGCTGCTCCGTTCCATCGGCGTCGCGTTCGAGCCCAAACGGCTGCTCGAATACCACAACGACATATGGCGCATCCGTGAGGTGTGTTTTCACCTCGTCAGTTCCGAGCGGCACGAGCGCCGCCCGCCACTCGTCGGAGATGCGGTGGTCGTAGAATTCTCGTTCCTCCGCTTCGGCCGCCTCCCGCATCTGGCTCTTTAGGTTCGGATCGGAGACGACGACGAACGTCCAGGGTTGTTGATTAGCTCCAGACGGTGCGGTTCCAGCCGCGGCAATGGCGTTCTCGATCAGCTCAATAGGAACCGACTCCGTTGAGAAAGAGCGAATGCTACGTCGCTTGCGCATGGTGGCCAGGAAGGAACGCGAGCGTGCCAGGCTGTCCTCTACCGGCAGTCGCTCATACTCAAGTGGAATGGGCCGAAATCCACCAGATTCAACCGGTGGCGTGGAACTGTCCATCGCCATTTCCCCCTTCGTGCTCGTCGGAACCAACGCACCTACATCCTGAAGCATGCCGGTGCAGGAACACGTGTCACGGCTTTCGATCAGCCTAGTTCCTCAAGCGCCGTACTCACAACCTCGTTCGCTCGCTCGAGCGCGTCCACGACCCGGTTGCGTGCCCTGATCATCGCCACCCACCAGGTCTGGAACTGCTCCGACTGTCGGTCGTAGCCCGCTACCTGCGGATATGGGACGAGCGATGGGATCATCTGTGTCTGCCAGGCGTGGCCGTAACGATCTTGCCCATACGGGCCGACGGCCGTAGACGCAATCGGAACCAGCGTGCGCGAGAGTTCGATCTTTGCGTGGTTGAGCAGATCGGCTGCTCGTTCGGCGTCGGTGGGGTTCCCGGATATTCTCCGCCGCCAGGCGTCCGATTGTTCGTCGAGTCGCTCGGCTAGTCCCTGAAACTCTCGGGCGCGCTCGACCGCCGACTGCATGTCAATATCGGGCATTTCATATCCGGCAAATTCGCCCAATCGATCGACGAAGCGATTCGCGAGCGGACTGTATTCATTCGGCAGGATCGGTGACGTTAGCAGTCCCCACATCCAGTTCGCGTAGACGCGCAGATGCATCGCCAGCCGATCCTTGTCGAGTTTGTCGATCGTGTTGTGGAGTGAATGGTGCCACCAACCCAGCGTCGCCAACGCCGTCCGCTGGATCTCTTCGTCCGTGTATGACATCTCGCCAGCGATGCAGGCGAGGCCAACGCCAAAGAAGGATGAATCACCGTTCTTCTGCTGCCGGTGCCAGCGAATCGGCATGTCGCCCAGCATCTCGCGAGCGGTACGGGTCGCATAAGCCTGGATATCGTCGGTTGAATGAAGATTCCAGACGGACGAATTGATGATCGCGGGCTGATCGATCTGCAAATACGCGACGCATGATTGACGCAGGCGATCCCAGTTGACATCGGCGAAGCGTGAAGACGAGATCATGGTGCCGGTCTCGTGGCCCATCCAGAGTCCCGCGACGAGACCACGACGAAGCTCATCCTCGTGCTGTCGGAATACGCGTGCGAGCTCCATGATGCACGCATCACCGGCCGCGTTGTCGGTCGCCTGGGGACCGAACCAGGAGTCCATATGGCCGCCAATCATCATGAACTGACGATCGCGCTGTGCTCCAAACTCGGCAGATGTCATGGTGAGCGGTTTCCAGCCGTTGTCCGCCTTCGCGTTAAGCCAGACACGAACCGTTCCTTGCTGGCAGAGTTGTTTGAGACGTAGTCCTTCGGTTCGCGCGATGCCGATGCACGGCAGATCAGGCATCTCAGTCTCAAGCGTCTCGGGTGTCGGGTTGCCCCACGCTGACTTCATTGAGCCAAACGGGACCGCCTCGTTGGCCTCATCACCCCAGTTCATCATGATCTGGGCGATAGAACCCTTCTTCCAGGCGATGAACGCCTTCTCGTGTCGTGCCGGAGAGTAGGAAAGCTCGGAGAGGGTGATCTTGCCACGAACGTCCTTTCCTTCGTAGTCCGATTCCGCACCCGAACCGACGTAGATCAGTTCTGCCTGGACGCCGTCGGTCGACGCCGAATGCCCAAGCGTGTTGGCAACAATCTCGTACTCGTTCGGAGATAGTACTCGGACCACGGCCGGTTCGGGAAAGGAGACGAGTCCAGGAAACTCGTGCATCTGACTCGATAGCCCGGCTTTGCCGAAGGTCTCGTAGGCATACTCGGCCATTCGGCGAGAGTTCTCCGAACCAGCAAGCCGCGTCGGGATCTGCTCAGTGATATGTTCGATGTGGTCCCAGGCGTTGTCGACCGATACCTCACGTAGAATGTCGTCGAGCGGCATCATTCGTCTCCTTTCCTGTGAAATCCGCTGCAAGAAACTATCGCGAATTCAACTGCTAAAACGTTGTCGATCACGAGCGCAATCCGTTGCTTTCGTCTACAGACAATACCGAAAGGTGCGCCGCTGGTTGAACGCTGATCCGTTCAGTCAATGATGCTCGCTATTCGGTCGGAGCGCTCATGCCAGGTGTTCAGGAAGAGCGCCAGGACCTGTGCTCGGCGTACAAGGGATGAGACGTAGGCGAATTCGCGATCCGAGTGCGCACCATCCCCCTCGACGCCCATGCCGTCGATAAGCGGAGCGAACTGTCCGGCCGAGTTGCCGTCTGACGCTCCGCCCGAGACCACGCTCTTGAGATCCAGACCGAGCTTCTGTCCCGATTCCTTCACCCAGGAGAAGAGCAACTCGTTTCGTTTACGGTATTCGAGCGGCGGGAAGAGCATCGCCCCGGAAAACTCCGTCGTCGTGTCAGGCACGAACTGCATGGCGGCGATCTCTTTGAAGCGCTGCTGCACCCGGTCCGCTTCGGCGTGAGTCAGAACACGCATGTCGAACTGGCACTCGGCGTGCTCAGCGACAACATTCGGCCGGATTCCGCCCTCGATGACGCCGACGTTGACCGTAGTACCGATGCTGAAATCGGTCAGTTGGTGCAAGCGGACGATCTTCTGAGCGATCTCCTCGACGGCGCTTCGACCCTCCTGTGGCTGGCCGCCTGAATGAGCCGCCCGGCCGGTCACCGAGTACTTGAAGATTCCCGCGCCCTTGCGCACAAACGTGTACTCGCCGCCCGGCCGGGCTGGTTCGAGGACGCAGACCGTGTCGACCTTCTCAGCTTCGGCTTCGATGACCTCGCGAGACGTTGGCGACAAGATTTCTTCGTCGCTGTTGAAGATGGTCGTGATTGAGACGTCGTCCCAGAGCGCCGCGCCAGTTTCACGCAACGCACTCAACGCCGCGATCAGCGTTGCCAGTCCACCCTTCATGTCGTAGACGCCGGGTCCGGTCGCGCGATCGCCGGAAATAGTGAATGGACGTTCCTTTGCTGCGCCTCGCGGGAATACCGTGTCGAAATGACCGACGAACAACAGTCGCTTGCTACCGCTGCCTGGCTTTCGTGCGACGACGTGATCTCCAAACTGACGTTGCGCTACTCGCTCAGTGGAGAACCCCAAGGACTCGATGGCGCCAGCCAGAATAGTTCCCGCTCGATCCGCTTCATCCTTGTTGTAGGTCCCAGAATCGCAGTTCACGAGATCGCGCCATAGGTCGATCCAATCCGACTCACGATCGCTGATCGCCTTCACCAGAGCTTGATCGATCTCGTTCATGTGTGCCTCCCGTTCACTAGACGATGATCCTACCTGTCGAAGATCGGCTGCTTCATCCCGTGATTGCCTTGGTAGCTTGCGGGTTCCGGTGGACTCCAACCGTCAAGGAGTGCCGCTGCCGGCTGATAGACCTCGATTCCAAGCGGGCGACAGGTTGGCAATGGGTCGCCTGCATCCGGTCCCCAGAGTGGCACCGAGAGATCGCCGCCGGGACAGGTAGAAATAGCACATAGGAGGTCGATCTCGGCAAAGAATTCGAAAAAGTCGTTTCTTCGTGCGGGGCTCGGCTTCATAAAGTAGTGGCCGTCTTCATCGAGTCCTGTCACCTGGAAGATATTGAGGACGTCATGGACGTCCTGTTCGGTGAGACGATATGGAAGAATGGCCCGGGTCAGGTTCGAATGGCAATGGAAGTCGAACTCGTCGCCAGTCAGGATCTTGTTGACGTAGGGATCGCAACGTGAGCCAAGCAAGTCATGGCAGCGACCGCCGTCCTCGTCCACACCATAATCGATCGTGTCGTTCGTGATCGTCAACATTGGCCGGAGAAAGGGCAAGGTCGACCAGAGACGATCGTATGTCGTGACGTGGGCACTCTGAAGCTGCCGCGTTCGTGCCGCCCAGAATCGCTCGCGCGGATTATTCAGGTTCCAGGCATTGAAGTCAGCTACCTGCGGTCCTTCGATCGCGATGACTCGACACACCTGCCCCTTGAGCACCGGCCATGCCTTTCCCGACCGAATCGGGACGGTGAACGAGTCGGACAGAGAACGCGAGTCCGTTTCGCGAGCCAGCCGGTCATAGAAACCTCGATTGACTTCGAGCGAGACTCCTTCGGACGGCAAATACGTCCATTTCGTGTCAGGCATCCAGCGTTCTCCTCATGTCGCGAGCGACTGTGGTCAGAATTCAGCCACGCGGTTCATAGCCAAGCTGCTCGATGAATGACTCTTTGAGTCGCGACCGCACCTCCGGCCGCAGCAGCACGTCAACTCCAGTCCAGGCGAGGAGCGTCGCGCCGGTCGCGGCCAATTCATCTGCCCGTTCACTCGCGGCGGCCTCTGCAAACTCAGGAGTGTGCCCTCCAATGCCTGGCTCGCAGATCTGCAGATAGGGGTGAATTGTCGGCACGAGACGGCTTACATTTCCGATATCGCTGGAACCGACGCCACCCACTGCCGGTGGAACGTCAGGTGTAATACCGAGGGCAGCAAGGTTTTCGCCGAACGTTTCGACCAGTGCCGCATTGCAGACACGTGCCTGGTAGCTGAGCCCTTCCTTGATCTCGGTGCGACATCCTGTCGCCAGCGCGGCGGCCTCGACGATGTTGCGAAACCTCTGACGCAGCTGCTCGAGATGCTCCTGCTCCTTCGCTCGCACGAGAAAACGAGCGGCGGTATAGTCGGGGATAACGTTTGGGGCCTCACCGCCATGACTTATGACACCATGGATGCGGCTGTTCGGTGGCATCTGCTGTCGAAAAGCGTTGATGCTAAAGAAGACTTGAAGCATGGCATCCAGCGCGTTGATGCCTCGTTCGGGCGCCGATGAGGCGTGTGCGCTCTTGCCAAAGAACTCGATGTCGTAGACCGTCCGCGCCAACGAGCCGCGATCAAGGTAGGTTTGGTCTCGTGGGTGCATCATGATGGCGGCGCTCAGACCGTCAAAGATGTTGGCGTTTGCCATGATGACCTTGCCGCCGCCGCCTTCTTCCCCTGGTGTGCCGATAACCTTGATTGTTCCCTGGATGTTCGGCAATGCTCGTCGCAGGGCGATTGCTGCTCCCACGCTCCAGGTCGCGATGAGATTGTGCCCGCAGGCATGTCCGATCTTCGGCAGAGCATCGTATTCCGCGAGAAAGCCGACGACCGGCTCGCCGCTTCCGTACGTGGCCACGAAGGAAGTGTCGAGACCGGCCACACCACGTTCGACGCTAAATCCTTGCTCGTCGAGTTCGTTTGTCAGCAATTCCGCCGCTTGGTGTTCTTGAAACAGGATCTCGGGATTGGCATGAATCGTCTGCGACATCCCTTGAAGCCTTGGATGGAGGTGCCGGACCTCTTCGGCAATTCGCTGTTTGATCTCGTCAATGCTTATCTCTGCCATTCCCGTTCACCTTCCCAAACTGTTGGAGCTCCTTGGTCTGCCCATGTTGTCGCGAACATCGCAGATGCGGGCGCCGAGCGCAAGCCGGTGGCGCTGTTCCGATCGGTACCTTTCGACCTAGGTGGGGGTCTTCAGGCGTAGTACGCTCGGGTCAAAGGTATGGCAGAAATCAGACCATTTGGTGATGCCCGTGATCTAGCCATTATTCCTATACTGAGTAGTGCGCTGAGTATTTCGTTAGCACGCGATAAACGAACTATCAATAACAACGGTCAGATTGTTGAAGGTGTCGAGTTGAACCGTGCCATCCAATCGAAGTGTCGGATCGGGGAGCCCGCCCTACCGTCGCAAGTATTTTCGCGCAGCGAGATGCGCTCGACGGACCCGACATGACCACGAGCGAATTGAATACCGCCCGGCTTACCGAGGCCCAGTTCGAATCGGTGTACGGGAGCGGTCCGCTTATCGTGCCCTCTACCGAGCAACTACTCCTCTATCACGGCCCTGAGCTGTTTTCGAGCGTCGTAGCGTATTCACCAGTCGCACATCTCGTTGTCTCCGTTGATGGTCGAATTCTTCGAGTCAATGAAGTGTTCCATCGTCTGACCGGAGCTTCAGATCAATCTCTGGCTGGTCTTCCGCTCACGTCGATTGTCGCCGAGTCAAGTCGTGCAGTCACCGAGCGAATGCTAAATCGTCTCCGTACGAATCGTGAGACGGCGATTGAATGGATCGCAGAGTTTCTGCGGGAAGACGGCGTTCCAGTTTCCCTGTCACTGAACGGCGTGGTTGTACGGGTGAACGGGAAGCCGCGTTACATCACGATCCTGGCACGAAGTCTCCTGGCGATTCCGTCGACGCAAGTCGTCGAGATTGGCGAGAGCGATACTTGCCGCCTTTTGCTCGAGCGGATTCCAGCGATTACATACATCACCTCGTTGGATGATGCGGTAGGTACCATCTACATCAGTCCACAGGTGGAGTCGATGTTCGGCTATACCCAGGCTGAGTGGCTGGCCCGGTCAAGTATCTCGCGTGAAGTGCTGCATACGGAAGATCGTGACGCGGTCCTGTCCGAGATCAATCGCGGTCGTGAGGAGCGAGGCGGCTTTCGACTAGAGCACCGGGTGATAACCCGTGATGGCCGAACACTTTGGGTGCGCAACGAAGCGGCACTTGTGACGTCAGAAGACGGCGGGAATCCATGCTGGCACGGAGTGATCTACGACATTTCCGACCGCAAAGTGCGAGAAGAAGAGCTCCGTCGTAGTGAAGCACGCTTTCGCTCGCTCGTTCAAAGTACATCGGGTGTCGTACTGGTGGTGAAGCGAGACGGCACGATTCTCTATGCCAACCCTTCGCTCAGTTCCTGGTCGGAAGCGGCTCAAACGCATACGACAATCGGAAGCAACTGCATCGACCTGCTCCATCCCGATGATGTGTTGAGATTTCGACAGTTCCTGACTGAGGCGGCTGGTGTGAGCGGGATCTCTCCCGATATCGAGATTAAACTGAGGTCCAGCGGAAGCACTTGGCGGTACGTCGAAATGATCGCGACCAACCTGACTGACGATTTCGAGGTGCAAGGCATCGTCCTGAACGCTCGCGATGTGACGGAGCGTCGCGATTTAGAAAACCTATTGTCCCATCAAGCGTTCCACGATCCGCTGACGGATCTCGCCAACCGTGCCCTCTTCTTCGACCGGCTCGGG
Source organism: uncultured Chloroflexia bacterium (assembly GCA_963785465.1). Classification (GTDB taxonomy): domain Bacteria; phylum Chloroflexota; class Chloroflexia; order Thermomicrobiales; family Thermomicrobiaceae; genus CALAGB01. Next base: position 422,223 of record CAWAVM010000009.1, read on the forward strand.
CATGCACTCGATCGCGCGACTCGCCTTGAACAGATTGTCGGATTGCTTTACCTCGACATCGACAACTTCAAGTTGATCAACGATAGCCTGGGACACGAGATCGGTGATCAGTTGCTGATCGCCGTGTCAAAGCGATTATCCGAATCCGTTCGAAATATAGACACGGTTGCCCGCCTGGGTGGTGACGAGTTCACCGTGTTGATCGAGGATCTCAACGACTTGGGTGCGGCCATTCTTACCGCGGATCGGATTTCCAAGTCGCTCGCCGAGCCATTTACCCTTCCGGGCAGTGATGTGCAGGTTACCGCGAGCATCGGCATTGCTCACAGCGGAATTCGTAAGGTGACCCCCGAGGATTTGATGCGGGCCGCCGATATCGCTCTCTACCGTGCCAAGAATCTCGGAAAGGCACGCTACTCCGTTTTCGAGCGGGGCATGACCGCTCCAATTCACGAACGTCTCGAGATCGAGCATGATCTGCGTCAAGCCGTCGGTCGCAACGAAATAGAAGTTTACTTCCAGCCGATCGTAGATCTCACCAATGGTTTCGTGCAGGGAGTCGAGGCTCTTGCTCGCTGGCGGCACCCGGATCGCGGTTTGCTCTTGCCTGACGACTTCGTCGCCATTTCGGAATCGAGCGGCCTTATTGTTGAGCTTGGACAGAAAGTGCTCGAGCTGAGTTGCCGTCAGGTACGCAATTGGCAGAAGCAAGACCGGGTCATTCCGCCACTGACGTTGAGCGTGAACCTTTCGACATATCAGTTCCGTCACCCCTCGATCGTTGACGACATTGCACGTGTCCTGCGGGATCTGGGCCTTCCGCCCGAACGTCTCATTCTTGAGATTACCGAATCCCTCTTTTTGGGGAACTCCGGTCAAATCGTCGACGTTCTCCAAGACCTGAAGCGGCTTGGCGTGCGGCTCTTCGTGGATGACTTTGGTACGGGGTATTCATCTCTCTCTTTCCTCAAGCGTTTTCCCATTGACGGTGTCAAGATCGACCGGTCATTTATTGTCAATATTGAGCGAGATGTTCAGAATCAGAGACTGATCGCGGCGATCATCGCGGCCGGCCATGCTCTCGATCTTGAGGTCATTGCCGAAGGCATAGAGACGATCAGCCAGCTGGGCGAGGTACGAAATCTTGGCTGCATCAGTGGTCAAGGGCATCTGTTTGCCAGCCCTGGGCCGGCGTCGGATATTGCGCCACTGCTCAACTCTCGTGTTCTTCTACCTCAGGTACGAGTTATCCGTGACCAGTCACGTCGCCCGAATCGTCACCCAGAATAATCTCGAATCTATCCCCATCCCATGCATTCGCAAACTGTCATAGTTCCGTTCCTCGATGCCGGGTGGACGGGTTTTCATTACTGCGGCAATATGACATCGGTTTCGGCGCTTGCTTCGTGGTTCACGTCGAGCCAGGTATGCACTGAGATGATGGCTCAACAGAAAACGAAATGGAGGAACGGCATGCTACCCAACGAAGCTGATGTCGTCGTGATTGGTGGTGGGATCGTCGGAGCCTCTATCGCCTGGGAGATCGCCAAGCGCCACGGGAACGTGGTGCTGCTTGAAAAGGGCCAGATCGGATTCGAACAATCGAGCCGTGCCTGGGGCTTCGTGCGCCAGCAAGGACGAGATCCCTCTGAAGTTCCGATGATGATGGCCGGCAACCGGATCTGGCAAGAGCTACAGGCGGAGCTTGGCGAGGACATCGAGTGGGTGCAGGCCGGCAACCTGAAGATCGCTTATGACGAAGAGCGGCTCGAGGAACTGCGCGACTGGATGCCGATCGCTCGAGAATTCAATCTGGAAACCAGCATTCTTACGCCACAACAGATTCGGGACCTGATCCCCGGTATCCAGGGCCCGATCGCCGGCGGGATGTTCACTCCGAGCGATGGGCATGCGGAGCCAACCAAAGTGGCACCGGCGATTGGCCGGGCAGCCGAGTCCGAGGGTGCGACAGTGGTAACGTATTGTGCCGCCGATCGCGTCGAGGTAAGTGGCGGCCACGTGAGCGCAGTCGTCACCGAGAAGGGAACGATCCATACGCCGGTCGTCGTCTGTGCTGCCGGAGGCTGGTCCAAGAAGCTGGCGCGAACAGCCGGCCTCTCGCTGCCGCAGATTCAGGTGCGGAACACGGTCGCCGAGACGACCTCGGCGCAGCCCATCACGAAACTTGGGGTCTGGGCGCCCGATGTCGCGTTTCGCCAACGGCCCGGTGGGAGTTTTTATATCGCGCGTGGCGGCCGATCAGACTACGACGTGACGATGGAGAGCTTCCGTGGCACCCGCCAGTTTGCCGCGAACTACCTCAAGAATCGCAGTATGTTCAGCCTGAGGGTCGGTGGCGAGCTGGTCAAAGACGTGCTGCGTACTCTCCCCGGTTCCGCGGCACGCGAGCATCCCTTCGCACATACGGTTGATGTGGAGCCTGAGCCAAATCTCGAGACCGCCTGGAAGAGTCTCGAAGGACTGAAGACGATGTTCCCGACATTGGAGGACGTTGGAATCAAGCGTGTCTTTGCTGGACTGATAGACTCCACCCCGGATGCGGTGCCGGTGATGGGTGAAGTCGCCGAGCCACGGGGATTCTTCTTCGCGACCGGGTTCAGCGGTCACGGTTTCGCACTTGGTCCGATCGTAGGTCGAATAATGGCCGAGTTGATTCTCGACGGCTCGACAGAGTTTGATCTGCACCCGATGCGTTTCAGCCGGTTCAAAGAGGGTGATTTGGCTGATCCGCACAAGATGGTTTAAAGCAAATCACTGTTACTGTCGGCAATTCTGCTTGCATGTGGTGTTCGACGCTCTGGATTGGGCACCACGACTTGACTGACGGATTGTAAGGAGGAGAACTTCGCCGCTACCTGGAAATTCGAGCTTATCGATACGTAGGCCGTTCTATGGCTGGGCCATCGTGGCCATGGGTATGCTGATTACGTTCAGTTCAGGCCCGGGTCAGTCATACGTCTTCTCGGTGTTTCTCGACTCAATCATCCACGACACCGGGCTGTCACGGACGACCGTTTCGGCCCTGTATGCAGTTGGCACTGGAGTCAGCGCCGCGCTGGTGATGCTGGTCAGTCGTCTGGCCGATCGCTACGGCCCACGTTTGACGGTGGCCGCTGTGGCGCTGGCATTGGGAACAGCCTGCTTCGGCATGGCCTTCGCCACCGGCTTCGTCGCCTTCTTCCTCGCCTTCGCCGCATTGCGCGCCCTGGGCCAGGGATCGCTTCCGATCAACGCGACGCTGTTGACGGCGACCTGGTTCGTGCGGCGACGCGGGCGCGCGATGGCGGTAGTGGGGCTCGGTTTTGCCCTATCGAATGCTGTGCTTCCAGGTGCGGCCCGCTTCCTGATCGAACAGACCGGCTGGCGACATGCGTACATGTTTCTCGGGGTTATGGTCTGGGTGCTCGTCATACCAGGAGCCCTGCTCCTGATTCGCAATTCCCCGGAAGAAGTCGGGCTTTTTCCGGACGGCGCTGACGCCCCACCGGCCAACGAACCACGGGCGGCAGCAGGTGGCAAGCCAGTTGATTCGCGCCCGGTGCTCACGTCGCCTCTCTTTTGGCTGCTGGCAGTTCCGCTCTCCACACCGTCGTTCGTCTCAACGGCGCTCGTCTTTCACCAGGTGTCGATCTTCTCCGAACGAGGATTGGATGCAACGATCGCCGCGGCCGTCTTCGTTCCGTACGCCGTTGCCTCGGCAAGTTTCTCAGCGTTGGCCGGATTCGCCATCGACCGCTTTGGCCCGAAACGCCTCTTCTCGGTGAACATGCTTTTCTTGCTCGGGGCCGTAATTATGGTCGGATTCATCGGATCGCCGCTGGCGGCCGTTCTCTATGCCTTGGTGCTAGGCTCTGCTGGAGGCATCCAGCGGATCATTTCGGGCGTGACCTGGGCGCACATTTACGGACGGCATGGTCTGGGGCGGGTGCAGGGTTCGGCGATGATGGTCTCGATCACGAGCGCGGCTATTGGGCCATTGCCGATTGCATATCTGCATGGATTGACCGGATCGTACACAATCGGTCTGGCGGCCATGGCCGCGTTGCCAGTGTTGGCCGTCATCATGATCTCGTTTGCCCGGCCGGAGTCCGCCCAGGACTTCAATGGGATCGGGGAACCTGCTCGTTGACGAATTGAATATGACGAGGCCGCGAACGGTGACGTTCGCGGCCTCGTTCCCCCTTTACCCGCAAGCACGTCGAACGACGAGCGTTCTCAGTGCGCCGGTCGGCGTCCCTGATGCCCGGTTGGCAGCAGGTGACGCGATGTAATCGGATGTGACGTGAACTTCGCAACCTGCTCCTCTGCCTTTGGCTCATGCCCTTTGGCGATCGCCTCGTTCAGAGACTTCACGAAGTAGTAAACCGAGAACCCAAGTGCTGCGAGCCACAGCACCACAATGAGTTCGATCACCAGTGGCATGACAGGCTCCTTTTCGATGCGACCCATCCCACGCGGAAGATCCGTTGGATAGGTCTTGCCGAGATGATCTGACAATCACCTTCGGCCGAGTCTCATACATGAATCCTAATGCCAACGTTGTCAAAACTTCGTGTCAACGCTGCAAACCGGCGTGCCAAATCCGTGTCAGTTCGTGTCAATGCGAAGGACTGGAATATATGGCCTGTAGCGCGTATCTTGGTTCTGTCGGCGGGCAAGATTTAGCCGCGACAGTAATCAGCATTGATGTGATTTGACGGATAAGACGACCAAGGAGCCGGTAATGAGCGGAACCACGAACGAGCAGCAATATCGGACCGAGCGGGATAGCATGGGTGAGATGCAGGTGCCCGCCGGAGCGCTGTACGGGGCGTCAACGGCGCGTGCCGTGGAGAACTTCCCAATCAGCTCGCTACGATTGCCGCGCTCTTTCATTCGCGCCCTCGGCCTGATCAAATTTGCCGCCGCTCGGGTCAATCAGGATCTTGGATTGTTGAACGAGGAGAAGGCCGAGCTCATCCAACGGGCCGCGCAAGAGGTCATCGATGGCAATTGGGACGCTGACTTTCCGATCGACGTCTTTCAGACCGGCTCCGGCACATCGACCAATATGAACGCCAACGAGGTGATCGCCAGCCGTTCCGCGCAGCTCACAGGCGGTGGCCGCCCGATCCACCCGAATGACGACGTCAACATGTGCCAGAGCAGTAACGATGTCATTCCTTCGACCATCCACCTCGCGGCGTATCTGGAGATCGTCGAGGAGCTTCTGCCTGCATTGGAGCTGCTTCAGACAACATTTGAGCGAAAAGCGGCCGAGACCGACGACGTGGTCAAGATGGGCCGCACCCATCTGATGGATGCCATGCCGGTTCGCATGAGCCAGGAAATAGGTGGTTGGGCGGCGCAGGTAGCACTGGCGCGCCAGCGCGTTGAAGCTTCGCTGCCCAGGCTAGCCCAACTGGCTATCGGCGGCACCGCGGTTGGCACTGGTATCAACGCACATCCGGAGTTTGGCAAGCGTATGGCGGCAGAGATTGCCAAGCTGACGTCACAGCCATTTGTAGAGGCCGCCGATCACTTCGCTGCTCTTGCGTCCCAGGACACCGCCGTAGAGGTGAGTGGCCAGCTCAAGGCATATGCCGCCGGGCTGATGAAGATCGCCAACGATCTGCGCTGGATGAATAGCGGGCCTCAGGGTGGGCTCGGAGAGATCGTCCTGCCGGCGCTACAGCCGGGATCCTCGATCATGCCGGGCAAGATCAACCCGGTCATTGCCGAGGCGACCATGATGGTCTGCGCTCAGGTCACCGGAAACGACCTGGCGATCACGATCGGCGCGCAGATGGGGAACTTCGAGCTCAACGTGATGCTGCCGATTATCGCCTACAACCTGCTGGAGTCGATCGATCTGCTGGCGAGCACGTCGCGAGTGCTGGCGGAGAAGGCCGTGGCCGGGATTGTCGTCAATCGGGAGTGGATGGCGGACGTAGTCGAGCGGAACCCGATTTTGGTCACAGCGTTGAATCCGATCATCGGCTACGACGCGGCAGCGAAGATCGCCAAGCGTGCCTACGCTGAGAATCGGCGGGTCAAGGATGTTGCGATGGAGATGACCGATCTTTCGGCCGACGAGCTCGATCGACTGCTCGATGCCGCTGACCTGACCAAGGGCGGCATCCGAGGCTGAGCGACATCCAGGGCGTCATGAAATGCCGCCCCTGCAAACGGGGGCCGGTGGGGGCGCGATTTATCGCGCCCACGTGACGGTGTTGCCCTGGGCGTCATAAATGCCGCCCCTACAAACGGGGGTCGGTGGTGCCGCAATTTGTCGCCCCTACAGACGGGGGTCGGTGGTGCCGCAATTTGTCGCCGCGCAAACGAGGTTCGGTAGGGGCGCGATTCATCGCGCCCATGTGCCCCTACTCGACGCGACGCCCGTCAAAATGCACGCTGCCCTCGGCAGGCCGTACCAGGTCGTCATTCACGCCCATCGAGACGATATAGGTCGGTGAAATACGAATGATTTCCGGCGGGAATCCGACGTTGATCGCCTCTCCGCCGGTTGCCAGCGCCTGAACGGTTCCCCGCACCTCAACCATGCGCGGCTTTCCGGGAGCCAGAGCATCGTCGACGACGATCGCTACCTGGCCATGGCGCAGCGCGTCCCGATATTTCTTGCTCTTGGTAAAACCGTGCCCACCGATGTCGATTGTCTCGTGCTGGGGGTTGTAGTGAAACGCGATCGGGACGACGTGGAGCTCGCCCTGGCTGTTGACGGTTGCGAGCCTCCCAAGCCGGTGACTCTGAAGATACTCGATCTCATTCGCGCTGAATCTGCCCATATTGTTTCCATTTCCTTCTGCTCGACGGTTTAACAATTCTCCGGAATGTTGCATCTGATCCAACTAATTCAGATTTGGTTGACTTCCAGGCACGACGATTAAGGTTCCAGCTGCCAGGGAGGTCCCAGCCATGTCCCGAACATCCCCGACTCCGGCCACTCTCGACGTGTCCCTCAACGAGCTCGAGGGTCTGCTGCGGGAACTGTTGGCCGATCTTGAGCCCGAGCCGATCGCCAGTGGTCCGGGGCGACCGCGTATTCTCCCGGCGATGGCCCTGTGGACGGGACTGCTGGTGTGCGTCCTCCGTGGGTTCAGCAGTCAACTGGACCTCTGGCGCCTGCTGGCGTTGGGGCACCTGTGGGACTATCCACGCTATCCCGTCAGTGATCAAGCGATCTACGCGCGGCTGGCCGCTGGGGGGACGCAACCCGTGGCGGAGCTCTTTGCCCACACGAGCCAGGTCCTGACGGCGCGGCTGGCGCCGTATGTTGTTACCGATCTCGCTCCCTTTGCCACCGAGGTGGTCGCGCTCGATCATACCGACCTCGATCCGATTGCGCGGCGTCTCCCCGCGTTGCGGGACCTCCCGCCGGGGGATGCCCGGCTGCTGCCGGGGCAGGTGGCCGGCCTGTTCGATCTGCGTCGCCAGCAGTGGCGCCACGTTCAGTTCATCGCCGATCCCCACCAGAATGAGAAGATCACGGCGCGGGAGATCGTGGCCACGCTCCCCGCGCAGAGCCTGCTGCTGTGCGATCTGGGCTTCTTCGGCTTCGCCTGGTTCGATGACCTGACCGACCAGGAACAGTGGTACGTCTCGCGTCTGCGCCAGCGAACCAGTTATCACGTCATCCACACCTTCTACGCCGAGCATGAGACCTTTGACGGGCTCGTCTGGCTGGGCGCCTATCGGGCCGATCGCGCCAAGCACGCGGTGCGCCTGGTGCGCTTCCGTCACCAGGGGCAGCTGCACACCTATCTCACCAATGTGCGGGACCCGCGCCGCCTCCCACTGGCCGAGATTGCCCGTCTCTACGCCCGCCGCTGGGACTTCGAACTGGCGGCCAATCTGGTCAAACAGCACCTGGGCCTGCACCTGTTGTGGTCGGCCAAGGAGGTCGTCATCCAGCAGCAGCTCTGGGCAGTCCTCCTCATCAGCCAGATTCTGCAGGCGCTGCGCCTGGAGGTGGCGGCACGGGCTGGGGTCGATCCCTTCGACGTCTCGCTGGCGCTCATGATCCGCTGGCTGCCGCGGCTGGCAGCGGCGGGACAGGACCCGCTCGCGACCTTCCTGGCGCACGGCCGGGCCGTACGGTTCATCCGTCCGTCGACCCGAACGACGATCCACACGCCGCCCATCTCCCCGGACGCCCTCATCCCCCTCCCACCGAACCTGTGCCTGGAACGCACCCCGCGTCATGCCAACCGGAAATGCGGTCCCCGCACCTCGACCTCGGAGAATTAGTTGGAGTCGATGAATTGATTGCGCCCGAGATGGGGCACCACAGCTTGAAATGGGCGTCATAAATGTCGCCCCTACCTCACTCGCTGGAGCATCGACGGTTCAGCCGTAGGGGCGCAATTCATTGCGCCCGAGATGTCGCACGGCTGCTCGTGTCGGGGTCAGCCCCCGCGCAAGAACTCGATCGCCTTCACAAGCGCGTCCGCGTCGCCGAAGCCACCCGCCTTGGTGACGACCGGCAGTTTGTCCGCCCCGATGCTACGCAGGACACCATAGGGAATGCCCGGCTGCACCTCGCCGAACAGGTCGATGGCGCGCACACCGAGCTCGCGGCAAACGGCCGAGGCGATATCGCCACCGGTCAGGACCAGCCCTCGGGCGGGGACTCGTTTCAGCAGCCGGTAGGTGAAGAGGGACAGCCGGTCGGAAACGGTCAGCTCGCTCGGAGTCGATGCATCGATCTGGTGACTGGCGAGGATCACGTCCTTCTTCTTTTCGATCAGCTCAGCGGCCTGGTCGATGAGTGGTTCGATCGCATAGATGCCGAAATCCACCGGTTCGATCACGGTAATTCCTGCGGCGCGAGCAGCCTCAACCTGGGCGATCGTCGCGGCGTGGATGCTCCCGGCAATCGTGAGAATCGGGCCGGACAAGGCGGGAGGCGCGCCAGTTGAACGATCGTGACTGGCGGGTATTAGTCCGGCGAGGGCGTGGCAGAGACCGGCCGAGCCGCAGGCCAGGCGCAGTCCGCTGGCGAGTACGGCCTCGGCGATGGCGATCATGTCCTCTTCGGTTTCGGCGTCCGCGATCGTGATTCCGGCCCGGCGGTCGGTCAGGTGCTCGGTCAGATAGCGTATCTCGCGTCGCACGTCGGCGAGCGTCATCAGCCGTACCGGTCGAGCGTCGCGTGCGCGCAGGAAGATCTCGCGTATGTTCGAGCTGACGATCTGACTGCCAAAGTCGGTCTCTTCGAGCGGGCGTCCATCGATAAGTTGCCGGCCGTGTACGGTGGTGCGGCCCTGCGCCGGAAAGGCTGGGGCAACCAGCGCTCGCGCCACCTCGAATGCCTCCATCAGCGCGAACAGTTCGGCCGCGATGTTGCCCCGCAAGGTGGAGTCGATCTTCTTGTAGAGAAGTGGCGTGCCGTACAGGTGATGGGACACGCCGCGTACGCGCTCCGCCGCAAGGGCAGGGGGTAAGTGGCGACTCTCGGTAGTGATGGCAATGATCTCAGCACCGGAACTGAAGGTCGGATCGAGCAGCACCTGACTGGAGTGGCCCCGTTTGGCGAAGGCGACGGCCGCATCCGCGGCGCCGGTCAGATCATCGGCGATAATCGCGAGCTTGGTCATCCCTATCAGCCCTGCAGGATCGGGAGCATCTCGGGCGCGTGCGTCATCACCGTGACGGTCGCGTCCGATCCATGCCGTCTCAACGCCATCGCGAGCGCACTATCGATGCTGGCCCGCTTGGCGAATCCGAGCGCCTTACTCTCCGCCCTGGTAATACCGGTGCTGACCAAGCTGATTTTGGCCCGCTCCCGCATCTTGGCCCAGGCAAGCGCCAGGCCGCCCGAGACGACGTCTTCGATCTCTCCGGCTTCGATCATCGACTCAATGCGGCGAGAGTCGAGCCCGGTGATATTGAGCATGTCCTGGTGGGTGACGGCGACTCCTTCCGGACAGGGCGTTACGATGATGATCGATCCTCCCTCCTTCACGGCGATATCGGCCGGGTAGAGAGACTTGTGGGCCTGCCAGAACTCGATGTCGCAGGGATGTGAACCGGCGATGACGATGTCGGCCTGACCGGCCAGTGGCGCGCCGTAGACGTCGCGAGCCAGCGCCGCACCCATGCGGAAGGCGACGCGTGAGTCGCCGAAGAATGCACGTACCAGTCGCCCTTCGGTGTCCAGCACGGTGTTGAGAATGGTCTTGAGGCCGACCATATCGCCGATCTGTTCTATCTCATCACGCAGCGGATTCTCGAGCAATCCCAGATATGAACGGCGTGTCCGGGTGCTGAAGAAGTGTGTGTGGCCGGTCGTCTCAGGCCCGGAGATGCCGGGCTGAATGATCTTGGCGCCACCAGAGTAGCCGGGGATGTGATGCGGCACGATGCTACCAACACCTATGACGAAGTCTGCCTCGTACGCTTCCCGGTTGAGCCAGATCGGGGTGCCATTCAAGGTCGAACCCAGGTTGATCAGTCGCGAGCGATCCTGCCAGGGGTTGTTGATGACTCGCACGCGTGACGTCACCTCGGGACTGAAGCGGGCGTCGATCTCCTCCTGGGTCATTGGGCGATGGGTGCCGAGCGCGACGATAACCGTGACCTGGTCGTCGCTGATACCGGCGCCGTGTAGCTCTTCCAGCAAAAGGGGGATGATGATGTCGACGGGAGTCTGGCGCGTCAGGTCGTCTGCGACGATGACCACGCGTGCAGCGCCACGAGCGGCCTCGGAGAGGCGAGCCATCCCGAGCGGCCGGTTTAGCGCGCGGCGTACCTCCGCCTGCGCGTCGGCGCACGGTTCAACCGGGTTGGGCTCGAGCAGCGCGAAGAGGTTGCGCTTGGCGATCCGCAGCGGCAGCGTGCCGTCCCCATAGGGCATAGCGATTTCGATGGTCTCCTCGGTGGCTGCCACTGGGTGAACCTCGCTTCCCTGTTGGATCGCGCATATGGCCGGATTCTAAGTTCGCGCTCTCACCATCTGAATCGCCACGTCGATTGCCGCGAGAAGGCTCTCCTCGCTTGCCCTGCCGGTTCCGGCAATATCGAACGCGGTACCGTGGTCGACCGATGTGCGGATGATTGGTAGCCCGATGCTGACGTTGACGCCGCTGTCGAAGGCGAGCAGCTTCATCGGGATGTGCCCTTGATCGTGATACATCGCCACGACAATGTCGTATGCACCGTTGACGGCGCGCAGGAAGACCGTATCGGGTGGCTGTGGATCGGAGACGTCCAGTCCGCGAGCTCGAGCCGCTTCGATGGCTGGTACGATCTCGCGATCCTCTTCATCACCGAACAGTCCGCCCTCGCCCGCGTGTGGGTTCAATCCGGCGACCGCGATACGAGGATTGGCAATTCCGAGAGCCCGGCAGGACGAATCGGCCAGATCGATTGCCTCGGTAACGCGCGACGTGGTCACGCGCTCGATCGCCTCCCGCAATGAGACGTGGGTGCTGACGTGAATGACCCGCAGCTTCGGCCCAACGAGCAACATCTTGACGTTGGCGGTGTTTGTTCGCTCGGCCAGCAGTTCGGTATGCCCGGCATAGGTGTGTCCGGCCAAATTCATAGCCGCCTTGTTCAACGGTGCCGTCACCATCGCATCGACGCTGCCCGCCAGTGCCAGGTCGCATGCGCGGAACACGTAGCCAACTGCCGCTCGACCTGCCGTCGCGCTGATCTGCCCCGGTGGGCATTCTTCGGCCGACGCGTTGGTGAGGTCCAGCATCGTGATGACGCCAGGCTCATACCGGCCAGCGCGTGGTTGGTCGACAACGTCGAAGCTGATATCGCTCTGCCCGACCCAGGTGCTTGCTCGCTTGAGAATCCGTCGATCGCCGATCACCAGCGGCTGGCAGCGCTCGAAAATGTCATCGTGCGCGAGCGTCTTCAGCACGATCTCCGGACCGATCCCGGCGGGATCGCCCATCGTAATCGCCAGCAATGGTAGTTCGGATCTATTGCTCAAAATTGCGTGCACCCTATCGTTTCGTGGAATCTGTCAAACATTAGATCGCTGATCGAGTTAGGGGAGCAACTTGTTTGCTCCCTGCGCGCATGAACCAACTCCGCGCGGTGAGATCAATCCAATCTCAGTGTACCCCAGCGGAACGACGTGTCGATCGGTCGTGTACAGCGAGTTCCATAAAGACTGACCAACACTGGTCGGGGTACGTATGGCCATCCTGAGTCGGCGAACAATGTGAATTTGTCATTCTGAGCGACAGCGAAGAATTTTCTTGTTTCGATTCGACAAAACATGGAGAGATCCCACCGCTGTGGCCTCGGGATGACACCTCCCCTGTGGCAACCTACTGAGCCGCAGCGAAGGATCTCCCCGTCTCTGCCTTCGCCATAGCGCTCGGGAGCGATGGAGGAGATGCTTCGGCTGCGGCCTCAGCATGACCGTGAGGCGTCTCCCCGTTTCTTGGCGAACGAGTTTGCAAACCGCTTTAGACACAATCAGGAACGGTTCATTCGCCGTGGGTCGGACGACATGACTTCGACATACAACGTGAGCTGCGTCAACGGTCAAACGAAAGTTCGAGTGTTTCCCATGCCGTCGGCGGTCGATAAATGGATCGGGAGCACGCGAGGTGCTCCCTTCAACACTTCGATAACGCCTCGGGTTCAATCCTGCCGCTACTTCGGCGGGAAACGTCCTGCCTGCTGCTGGCGCTCAAGGATCCCGACATCGTCGAGCTGCTGGCGAACCTCATCGACCGAACGTTTTCGGCCGGGGAATGCGTCGTCTTGCGCCATGCGGGCGGCCAGCCGCGCAACCAAAATGGCTGACATTTGCAGTCCGCGTAGCGAGATCTTGTCGAGCGTATCGGCCTCAGTGTGTCCCCAGCCTCGGCCGACCATCCCGGCCGTCGAGTCCTTGGCGTTCAGCGTGCCATTCGGAATGCCGCGAATCGCGAAGGGGAAGTGATCCGAGTGGGAATTGAGCTCGTCCTTGACGTCGAAGCTGTATGCCAGATCATCGTTGAGCCCCTGGAAGTAGCCCACCATCTCCGGTAGCGCGGAGACCGTCACCTGCTCCTGTCCGCCCGAGCCACGACCGGCCCCGTCGAGATTCATGACGAAGCGGAAGTTCTCGTCTTTGTGCAGGTTTGCGTGGTGCCACGCGCCGAGGAGTCCGACTTCCTCCGAGCCGAAACAGATGACGCGGACGGTACGCTTCAGCGTTCCTTTGAGTCCGGCCAGCGCACGTCCGGCTTCGAGTCCGGTGATCGTTCCGGCACCGTCGTCTCCGGCACCTTGGGCAATATCGTGGCCATCATAGTGACCGCCAAGCAAGATGATCTCGTCTGGATGTTCGCTTCCAACTACCTCGCCGACAACATTGAACGACTTGGAGTCGAACGTCTCGTTCTTGGTTGAGATTTTCATCTTGAGCGGCCCGCGAGAGGCGAGGCGGCGAATCGTCATACCACCTTCGTAGCTGATCCCGATGCCGGGGATGGCCGCTTCGCGCTCGGCCGCTGAAGATCCGCCAGGCACTTTGCCGGTGATACTTCCGGTGATGTGGAGCATGCCGGGGTTCTGGTTGATGTAGACACATGCCAGCGCGCCGCGCTCGATGGCCCAGGCGAACTTGTCGTTGCGGTGGCTCTTGCGCTGTCCGGGGCTGTTCGTCTCGGCGTCAGTCAGCACGATTTTGCCGGAGATTTTGTCGGCCAGCCGCTCGAAATCCGGTAGCTCGCCTTCGCCAACGTCAATGACGTCCGCCTCGATCTCGGCCGTTGGGCAGTAGGGCATGGCGATAGACGAGAACGCACGCTCCAGCGGCGATGTGAGCGAGACGTTGCATTCTCCTCGATTCCAGCTCGCCATCGGGAATTCCTCGACGCGCACATTCTCGAGCCCGTACTCTTTCATCTTGCGTGTCAGGTACTCGCCCGCGGTCTGTTCGCGATCACTGCCGGCAAAGCGGTGGCCGAGATCGTCGCAAAGGTAGGTGAGATTTTTCATGGCCTCATTAGAGGTCCAGATCGTCCCCAGAATGTGCTTGTCGATCTCTCTCAATTGGTCGTCGGACATTTTTGCTCCCTCTTTCAAAACGTGCGATTCAGGTCGTCTCTGGCGGCATTCTAGCATCATGGCCGCTGTTTTCGGGGTCGCGGCCAGACGCCGAATGGGGAGCCATGGCTCCCCATTTTGAGGCCCAGATTGTTTACGATGGGTATCAGGCCTGCTTCTGGATGCTCGCCCAGACCTTCTCTGGGCGGAACGGCATGTCGAGGTGCTCGACTCCAAACGCCTTGAGCGCGTCGTTGACCGCGTTGGCGATCGCCGGCGTTGAACCGATTGTCGCCGCCTCGCCAATCCCCTTGGCGCCCAGCGGGTTAAGCGGAGTACGTGTTTCGGTGTGGCCGGTCTCGAACATCGGGAAACGATTGGCCTTCGGGATGGCGTAGTCCATCAATGTGCCGGTGAGAGGCTGGCCATTGTCGTCGTAGCTCACCTCTTCGAGCAGCGCCTGGGCGATGCCCTGCGCCAGGCCGCCATGAACCTGACCCTCGACCAGCATGGGGCTCACGATGTAGCCGCAGTCGTCGATGGAGATGAATCGGAGGATTTCAACCTCGCCGGTGTCCGGCATGATTTCGACGACCGCTATGTGCGTGCCGAAGGGGAAGGTCTCATCTTCCGGACGGAAGAAATCGGTCGTCTCAAGTCCAGGATCGACATCCTCCGGAAGCTTGGATATCTCGTTGTAGGCGACATCGGCGATTTCGATCAGGTCCATACCCTTGTCAGGTGAACCTTTGACCCGGAACTTGCCGTCGGCGAACTCGATGTCGTCAAACGACACCTCGAGCACATTGGCGGCAATGCGGCGCGCCTTCTCCTGGATCTTGTCGACGGAGATCATCACCGCTCCGCCACCAACGGCCAGCCCGCGGCTGCCCATGGTGCCGTTTCCCTGAGGCGCGGTAGCGGTGTCACCGAACTGCACGGTAATCTGATCGAAGGGGACGCCGAGCCGATCGGAAACGATCTGCGCGAAGGTCGTTTCCTGACCCTGACCCTGCGGCATGATGCCGCTGTAGACAGTGACTGCGCCGCTCGGTTCGACGCGGATGGTCGAGCTTTCCCACGGGCCAAAGCCGCAGATCTCAACGTAGGAAGCGAGCCCTATGCCGAGATAGCGCCCCTGCTTGCGCAGATCCTCTTGCTCCTGGCGCAGGTTCTGGTAGCCGGAGACGTCGAGCGCCTTGTCGAGCGCTTTCTCGTATTCGCCGGTGTCGTAACGCTCGCCGGTCGCGGTGGTGAATGGGAATCTGGCGGGTGACACGAAATTTATTCGGCGTACCTCGGCGGGATCGAGCCCAGCGGCGTTCGCGACCAAATCCATAGTCCGCTCGATGTAGAAGGCGGCTTCCGGGCGCCCGGCGCCGCGATACGCTCCGATATCCATCGTATTGGTCAGCACGCCCACCGTGTGCAGATCGATAGCTGGAATGTCATAGCAGCCAGCCGCCATGGTTCCGGTAAGCACAGAGAGTGACGTGTCTTTTGGATAGGAACCCTGTTCCTGGATCACTTTGAATCGATAGGCGAGGAGTTTGCCGTTCTGGTCGGCACCAACCTCGATGTCGGCAATCTGGGCACGGCCCTGGTGCGTCGCCACGAAGTTCTCGCTCCGCGTCTCGATCCACTTGACGGGGCGGTTGAGCTTCTTGGCCACAGCCGTTACGACGAATTCCTCGGGGTATGTGCCAATCTTGACGCCGAACCCGCCACCAACTTGTGGCGCGATCGTGCGCACCTGTGCTTGGGAATAGCCCAGGGAATTGGCGACGTCGTTCCGGTTCCAGTGAGGCGCCTGCGTCGAGGTCCAGAACGTCATGCCGTTCATCATCGGATCAGGCGTGGCCAGCACGCCTCGTGGCTCCATGGGAACTCCGGCGACCCGGTGGTTGATTAGGCGCTTCTTCACCACCACGGGCGCGTTCTTCAAGGCGGCATCGACGTCGCCCTGCGTGTGGTCCCAGTTAAAGCAGATGTTCTTCTCGTACTGTGAGTAGATCTGAGGGGCGCCATCCTCCATCGCTTTTTCAGGGTCGACAACCGCGGGCAGTGACTCATAGTCGATCATCACCGCATCAGCACCGTCACGAGCGGCATAGTCGGTCTCGGCGACGACTGCGACGATCGCCTCACCGACGTGACGTACTCGATCGGAGGCCATCGGGGGGCGGTCGGGCATCTCATCATCGGAGCCGCGATCGGGAACTTCTCCCTCACCGGAGGCGGCGTCAGTCGCACCGAGCATAGCCTTGAGGTCGTCGGCGGTATAGACCGCCACAACGCCTGGCACCTGTTTGGCCGCCGAAACGTCGATATTGCTGATATTGGCGTGTGCATGCTGGCTGCGAACGAAGGCAAGATGTAGTGCGCCAGGGAGGTGCACGTCGTCCACGTAGGTGGCCGTGCCGGTGATTAGACGGGGGTCTTCCTTACGACGGACGCGAGCGCCCATCATCCTACTTAGAACCATGCCCATTCCCTTCGCATTCGATGGCAGCACACGTAGCTGCCGGGCGTTGCCTATATTCCACGGATGATTAATTCCCATTCTAGGCCGATCGGGGGATTTCGTCGACCACCACAGAGGTCGACTATTCGCTCAGCCGCTTTCGTGATCGGCAGGCTGGTGCGCAGTTTCTTCCTCGACCAGTTTGCGCCGGAGCACCTTGCCAATCATATTCTTCGGCAATTCAGCGCGGAACTCGACGGATCGAGGCACCTTGAAATTCGCCATCTTCCCCTGGCAGAAGCTAATGATGTCGTTGGTGCTGGTCGAAGCCCCCTCATTCAAGACGATGAAGGCCTTGACCACTTCGCTCCGTCGTATGTCGGGGATGCCGATGACGGCAACCTCCATCACGTCTGGATGCGTGATGATCACCTCTTCGACCTGACTCGGAAAGACTTTCAGTCCACCGGTAATGATCATGTCCTTCTTGCGCTCGACGATAAAAAAGAACCCATCCTCGTCCATGTAACCGATATCCCCGGTCAAGAACCAACCATCTCGAAAAACTTTGGCGTCGTCGTCCGGACGATTCCAATAGCCAAGCATGACTTGAGGACCCCGCACCGCGAGTTCACCTGTCTCGCCGACACCGACACGCTGGGTTCCCGTTTCGAGGTCGAAGATGGTCGCGTCAGTACTCGGGATCGGGATCCCGATGGACTTGATCTTTCGGTTTCCGCGGATGGGGTTACAGTGCGTCACCGGCGCTTCGGTCAGGCCATAGCCTTCGACCAGTCGTGAGCCGGTTAGCTCTTCAAATTGCTGCTGCGTGTCGGCAGCCAGCGGAGCCGATCCACTGATGCAGGCTCTCAACGAATGAAGATCGTATTGGCTGGCCGATGACGCACTGCCGAGGACCACGTACATGGCCGGTACGCCAGGGAAAAGGTCCGGTTTCTCGTGATCGATTGCGGTCAGGATGTCTTTGATGCCGAAGCGCGGCAACAGAACCATTTTGCCCCCACCGGCGATCGGATAGTTCATGACCGTCGTCTGAGCGTAAATGTGAAAGAGTGGAATGACGCCGAGTACGACGTCGGCTCCTTCCGGCTGGGTGACGTTGATGCACCAGACGTGCGACTGACTTGCGCCGATTGCGAGGTTGTGGTGCGAAAGCATCGCGCCCTTCGGCAACCCGGTCGTCCCGGAGGTGTATTGCAGAACGGCGAGGGAGTCAACCGGGGTGGTGACATCGGGATCGACTGGTGACGCCTGTTCGAGAAGATGCTGAAACCAATGAGTGTGTCCATCCTCGGCCAGATGGACGGCGTGCCCTTCTTGACGTTCGCGAGCGACACGGAAAAGTACTCGGCTCAGGGATGGCAAATACTCCTTGATATTGGTGACAACCACGTGCTCGAGCGAAGGGATCTGGGAGCGGATCGATTCGAGCTTCGGATAGAACATCGAGAGCGCAACCGCAATCTTCGCCCCGGCATCGTTGAATTGGTGCTCAAGTTCGGACTCGACGTAAAGCGGATTCGTAGGAACGACAACACCACCAGCCCGCAACGTTCCGTAGTAGCCAATGATCATTTGCGGACAGTTTGGCATCAGCAGAGCGACCCGGTCACCCGGCACCACTCCGAGATTGATGAGCGCGTTCGCGAACCGGCTGACCGACTCATCCAGTTCTTGGAATGTCATCGCACGACCCATGAATTGAACCGCTGTGCGTTTCGGATAGCGAGAGGCCGTGTCGCTCAGGAGCCGGTGAAGTGGCTGGTCGGGTACGGAGACCGTGTGAGGAACTCCGGGCTCATACCACTTCAGCCATGGCCGTTCCGAGTGCTCTGCACTCGTGGGCTCCTCTATTTGATCGTCGAGCGACATCGGTCCCCCTGATCCGTAACTTCGTGACGGCTAATGTTGCGCACCGTTCGACGTCGCGGTAGACCGTGCCCTGCTCAAAGAGCACCATCTTGCTCGAGGCTGCGACACCCAATTTGGCTTTTCGAGTTTTGACCCGAACGCGGCTGTGCGAAACGCAAGAAACCATCTGCTTAGATTGCCGCATTGTCGTGTCGCTGCAATGGACATCCAACCGGATCAACGGTACGGTGAGATTATCTGACCTTATGATACCCGGAGTTGGGTTCGTCACCACGATCGATTATCTACGGCAATGTTGATGTACTCATAATGAGCATGAGGAGGCACGCAGGTGACCTTGCTACCACTTTCGCCCGACGAATTGCTTTCGACGACGAGGTCGGTCCGTAAGCGTCTCGATTTGACGCGGCCGGTCGAACCTCATCTCATCGATGAGTGTCTCGCTATGGCACAGCAAGCGCCGACGGCATCGAACGTCCAGAACTGGCATTTCATGATCGTGACCGATTCCGAGAAGCGTAAGGCCCTCGCTGATCTGTATCGCAAGGGCTGGAATGCGTACCGCGAATCGCGATCTTTCGTCGGGCGAGTGCAAGCGGAGGAGACTGAGCGTAGTCAGACCCAGAAAAAAGTGGCATCGTCGTCGGAGTATTTGGCGGCGCATCTCCAAGACGTTCCGGTTCACGTCATTCCATGCATCGTTGGGCGCACTGATGGCCTTGCTGGTTACGCTCAAGCGGGGCGTTGGGGGTCGATCATTCAGGCGGCCTGGAGCTTCATGCTCGCCGCGCGAGCGCGAGGTCTTGGCACCGTCTGGACGACTCTCCATCTTCCGCACGAGCGGGAGGCGGCTGAAGTGCTCGGGATTCCCTATGACGAAGTGATGCAGGCAGCGTTGATCCCGCTCGCCTACACCAAAGGAACCGATTTTAAGCCGGCCCCACGAGCGCCACTCGATTCGATTGTTCACTGGGAGAGTTGGTAGGGAAACCGGATTATAGAGTATCCATCTCGCTTTCTGTACGCAACGGTGTCAGGCGAGACATGTATTTCAATGCGTTTCAGGAAACAGAACACCGGGTGGGAATGCCCCGCCCGGTGTTGTTCTTCTGCCTAAACGTGCGACGTCGGCCGCTACGCGTCGTGGATAGCGTTCCAGACTTTTTGCGGTGTCAGCGGCACGTCGAGATGGGTGACGCCGAATGGTTTTAGCGCATCCATAACCGCGTTGGCGATCGACGGCGTCGAACCGATAGTCGCGGCCTCGCCGATGCCCTTGGCACCCAACGGATTGAGCGGCGTGCGCGTCTCGGTATGGCCCGTCTCGAACATTACGAAGCGGTCGGCCTTCGGGATCGCGTAGTCCATCAACGATCCGGTCAGGATCTGACCATTGTCGTCGTAGTGGATCTCCTCCAGCAGCGCTTGCGCGATACCTTGAGCGAGACCACCGTGGACCTGCCCATCGACAAGCATTGGGCTGACGATGAAGCCGCAGTCGTCGATTGATATGTAGCGCAGCATCTTCACCACGCCGGTCTCCGGCATCACCTCGACCATCGCGATGTGGGTTCCGAACGGGAAAGTCTCGTCTTCCGGGCGAAAGAAGTCGGTCGACTCAAGGCCCGGCTCGAGATCGGCCGGCACGCGGCCACTGTAGGCGTTCGCCGCGATCTGATCCATGGTGACGCCGCGATCGGGTGATCCCATGACCCGGTACTTCCCATTCGACAGTTCGATATCGTCCAGTGAAGCTTCGAGCAGGTTGGCCGCGATGCGGCGGGCCTTCTCGCGAAGCTTGTCGGTCGACAAAACTATCGCGCTACCACCGATCGCCAGCCCGCGGCTACCCATCGTGCCGCGCCCTTGCGGCGTGTTGTTCGTGTCACCGTGGTAGACGACGATGCGATCGAAGTCGACGCCGAGCCGGTCCGACACGATCTGGGCGAAGGTCGTCTCCTGTCCCTGACCGTGAGGCGATATACCCGTGAAGACGGACACGTCGCCGCTTGGCTCGACCCGTACTGTCGAACTTTCCCACGGACCAAAGCCGCAGATCTCGACGTAGGACGCCAGCCCGACACCGATATAGCGCCCCTGTTGGCGCTGCTCTGCCTGGAACGCGCGCATCTCCTGGTACTTGGCAACATCGAGCGCCTTCGTCAATGCCTTGGCGTATTCGCCGGTATCGTAACGCTCGCCGGTGGCCGTGTCGTATGGGAATTTGTCGGGTGCGATGAAGTTGATGCGGCGGACCTCCGCCGGATCAAGACCAGCTTTGTTTGCCAGAAGATCCATGCCGCGCTCAATGTAGTAGGCAGCTTCCGGCCGCCCGGCTCCGCGATAGGCACCAACCGCCATTGTATTGGTGTAGACCCCCGAGGTATGAAGCTCAACGGCTGGAATGTCATAACAGCCGACCGCCATGCTTCCGGTCGTCGCGGGTAAGAATGTACCCTTCGGGTAGGCGCCGAGATCTTGCACGACGGTCAAACGATAAGCGAGGATCTTGCCGTCCTTGTCGGCGGCGATCTCGATGTCGGCGATCTGTGCGCGGCCGTGGTTCGTGGCCTGGAAGTTTTCGCTTCGGGTTTCAATCCACTTGATTGGTTGGTTCAGCTTGAGCGCCATGGCCGAGGCTACGTAGTCCTCCTGATAAGCGCCGATTTTGACCCCAAAGGCGCCGCCCACTTCCGGTGCGATTGCGCGTACCTGTGTCTCGTGGAGTCCGAGCTTCCTGGCGATCGCGGGTCGGACGATATGAGCAGACTGCGTCGAGGTCCAGACGGTCAGCCCGCGCGACATTGGATCGGGCGCGGCCAACACGGCTCGTCCCTCCATCGGAACACCGGCCAGTTTTTGGCTTCGAATGCGCTCTTTGACGACGATGTCGGCCTTGCTGAATGCTGCTTCCACGTCTCCCTTGGTGTGATCCCAGCGAACTCCGACATTTCCCTCGGCACCGGCCCAAATGAGCGGAGCGCCTTCCTTGGATGCCTCTTCGATCGTGGTGGCCGTTGGCAACTGCTCGTAGTCGACGACAACCTCATCCGCCGCATCGCGGGCTTGATACTGCGTCGCCGCGATTACGGCTACGAGTGGCTGCCCGAGATGGCGCACCACGTCAGTCGCCAGTACTTCAGCACGTGGAGTAGCCGGATCGGGCGCCGGAGCGCCGCTGAGGCTCTCTATGTATTCATCCAGATCCTTACCGGTGATGACGGCAACCACTCCTGGCATCGAGTTCGCCTTGGAGATATCAATTCCTTTGATCCGCGCGTGAGCGTACATGCTTCGCACGAATACGAGCTGAAGAATCCCTGGAAGTCGAACGTCATCGACGTACGTTGACGATCCGGTTATTAGCCGGGGGTCTTCTTTGCGGCGAATTCGCGATCCGACCAACTCGCTCGGAACCACAGCCGACATGGATGCTCCTTCCTCACCATCCCAAGATGTTGATTTTCGGTTGACTCAAATAATGTTCATGACCAATTGAGGGCCGACGTCGATTGTATCCTTACCTTGGCGGCTCGTCGACACCCGGCCGATCAGTTTCGATGCGTCGAGGGCATGATCACACTTGAGAACTTTCATGACGTATCACGCCAATAGTGGTTAACTCATAGGGATTATGCTGCGAAGATGTTTGTAGGACGGCCCGGATGTTCGTTGAGGGGAGACTGTAGATTCAAGACCTGATTGTTCATTACGGTGTGATTATTGTCGCGTTGATGGTGTTTGTAGGTGAACTGGGCGTGCCGACCGGGATGCCGGTCGAGGTTGCCCTGATGATTGCCGGTGCCTTCGCAATTCACACCCCAATTGGCTTGGCTCTTGGGCTGGTCGTGGTCATGCTAGCGGATATCGCTGGTACGACGACTCTCCACCTTGTGGCGCGCACGGGTGGTGTCCGCTTGTTGTCCCGCCTCTTACGAAAGCATGAGGAACGCAGTAGGGAGTTTCTGGAACACTGGCGCGTCAAATTTGGGGGTCATGACGTCGGCATCGTCTTTGTTGGTCGGCTGCTTCCGATCGCCAGAATGTACGTCGCCATCGGCACTGGACTCATTCGCATTCCATTTCGGGATTACGTGATTGGCGCCTCTCCGGCGGCGTTGATCTGGGCTGGTTTACCACTCACCGTCGGCTATTTCCTACGTAGTGACGTCACCCGGATCGCATCCCAGTACACACGAATTGAGCACGTGACGATGATCGTCGCTCCGGTCCTGATCGTGGCTGGTCTCATAATCTGGTGGGTTCACCGTGGTGGGACGCTACGCGGGCGGGTTTTGCGGGTTCGCTCAGCGGTCGCGCTTATCGTTGCGATCGGCACGGTCGCTTACATGGTGCAGTCCGCCTGGATCAACGACGAGACCGTTGAGCATGGAATTGCCGGGCTGCCGACCCCGATCCTGTGGTCCTGGATCGCGATACTGGCAGCACTCGCGCTCGGACTTCTTCTCGTTGCGATCAGTGATTTCAGGTTGGCTCGCAAAGTCTTCACTACCCGGCATCTTCCGCTGCCACAACTCGTGCGAACCGAACTCACGACCACGGTTGTGTGGCTGGCCCTAATTATCTCGGCTGGGGCGGTCATGTTTTTGATCGAATTGCGTTACCCGATCCTCTGATCTGCCGCCGTCGATGGCGCGAGCGACTCGTCGGGTGTCATCATGACCGACTTTGGTGCATTCCGATGGACCAGTGACGACTCGATCGCCCTCTTCCGAGCCGTCATCAGAATTCGCTCTCTCATCGCTGCAACCCGCGGTATCGACCGGAACGGTAGCATCCAGCTATAGATAGATTGCATCGCATAAACCGTCAGCGGCGGACGGCTCTTCACGGGACGAATCACGCCCTCAGTGGTTCGCGAGCGGATGGCCTGAACCAGGTCTTCAACGGTTTCACCGGGGAAAAGTGTGACGTGCTTTCCCAGTTGATCGGGAAGAAGGTGGGCGTCGGTGCCGCCAACCATTGCCAGGCCATACTTTGCCGCGGCGCGCTTGAACGCGGGCATGCGCCAAGCGGCGAGCGGGAAGCTCGTCTCGATGGCATCAGGGAGTAAATTGGCTCGTTCCATGCGCCACAATTGCACCCGCCATAGTACTGGCAACGGATGCACCAAAACGATCAAACTCCCCTCGATCGATCTAGCCCAGCGCATTACCTGAAACAGCGGAGTCCCCGGTTTCGGTAGCGAGGCCGGAACCTCATCCGGGAAGAGTATGCCGATGTGGACAATCCGTCCCCGGGCAGTGATCTCAACACCGGGCAAGATGTTATCGTCTGACCCATTGTGGGATTCGTGCCAGCGTCGCACGGTCGAA
This sequence comes from uncultured Chloroflexia bacterium, assembly GCA_963785465.1. Taxonomy (GTDB): domain Bacteria; phylum Chloroflexota; class Chloroflexia; order Thermomicrobiales; family Thermomicrobiaceae; genus CALAGB01. Next base: position 445,938 of record CAWAVM010000009.1, read on the forward strand.
ATGTGATCGTGGTCGGTCACTGCGACCAGCGCCAGCGATGTCTCGGTCGCCTGTTTCGACCAATCCTCGACGATACAGAGTCCATCGCTTCCGATCGTATGAACGTGGAGATCGGCGTAACCATATCCCGTGGGAGGTGGCCCGGCGATCGACTCTGCCCAGATCGGAGTCAGCATGCTCCACTGGTCGAGATGTTGTGAGATGAGATGTTCAAGAGAGCGACTCACCTCGCTCAACGTACGTTGGATCTTCGCCGTGGGCTCGATTGCCTCGGCTATCTGCAGCGTGACCTCGCGTCCACGTCCGTAAGTGGCAATGCTCGGAATGATGACACTGCCAGTTGCCTTGGCGAGTCGTACCGGACCGGCCGGCAGTCGAATGGAAGAGTCAAAGAAGGGAACCAGCATCGACGGGGTCGGTGTTGGCTCGTCGACGAAGAGGACGACGATTCCCTTGTCGCTCAGCACCGTGCGTAATCGACGCGCCAGCTGGCGTGGGGGAGCATCGGCATCGATGACCGTGACGCCTGCATCGAGAAAACATCGTGAAAACCATTTCATCAGCGCTTGAGATCGGAGCGGTTCGAACAGCCGGACGACAACAGCGAATTCGCCTTCAAATGATCGGCCTCGTAGCCAGCGACTGGCCATCATGCCCAGGGTCGGGTAGGGGCCGGCATGCGGCGCGACGATGATAATGCCTCGGCGGCCCAAGTGCGGCTCAAGGTTTTCAAGACCCTCGACTAGAAGCGTTTCAGAGAGATCATTGTCGTCGACGCTCGCCTGAAGAATTCCAATCACGGTCTTGATGTGACTGGCGATCTGCTGCATTCCAATGAACCAGGCAACGACCCTTGAGGGCCGATCTTCGAAACGAGCGTGCCTCACGTTTGCAAGAACTACCCGTCGCCAACCGAAGAGCATTGCTCCGAAGCCGACCGTGGAGGCGAATACGTGCCAAATCGGCCAGGGCACCCAGTTCGCAATCCGTGACGTAACCGCCAGGACCGATGAAATGAACGTGTCGACGATTACTGTCCGGCGAGTGCTTTCGACTCGATCAGATGACGAATCACCGACGAGTGGGTTCGACTCGATCTCCCGAACCGGTGACTGGTTAAGATCCAAAACAACTCCAAATGAGCCAGCGCGTTGGTGAAACAAGAGCCACCAAGGAAAGCACGAGTTGTCTACACCTCAATTCGGCTGTTTACTTCCCGGTTTTGGCCAGGAATTGGAAGGATTCGTTAAATTCGCGAACTGAGTGCTCGACTCTCGGAGCGCTTGCCACGTGATCTACGACTTGTCCTCGTATCAGGTCGGTCATTTTTCCGAGAGATGCTCCCACTCGTCGAGCCATCGGAGGAGATCGACTCGCTCGATATTCATGATGTGATGATCCACGATTTCCGCCTTGAGCGCCCCATCCCAGCAGGAACGACGCACCACGTATACATCGATGTCGAGGAGATCCGAAACCTCCTCGGGAGTGTAATGATCCTTCTCCAATAAGTTAGCGATTGATTCGCGGCGCGGGTGAGGCACGTGGGACTCCCTTCACTTAGACATATCAAAACCGCAACGCCTTCAGCCGGTACGGAACCTGCACATTCTCCCGTGGGAAATCAGGACACCAGTGGTTTCGCATTGATGGCAGCGTTCAAGGCAGTCTGTGACGACTCGGCGAGGAATGCTGATCGGGTGGGGGCCAGGTGCCCATATGCGGTTCGTGTTGATGTGAGAATAGCGGTTCGAATCCTCCAGAGGCATGGCCCAGCTGGGACGCAAATAGCGATTTGCATCGACAATTCTATCACCTTGGCGGTCATACACACGTGTGCTGAAACCCACGCGATTCTTCCCCCCAAAGCGTTACGATCGTGCCGGCGCGAAAAGTCGGCCGCCTTCGTCGATCAAGGCTGCAATGTGTTTCCGCAACAATCTGGCCACAGGTCGATACACGGGACGGGTTCGGGAACAGGCGACCGGTCGCTCGTGTTTTGCGACTCCGCGCATTAATCTCGGTAGACCCGAGTCCGTCAACTCTGGCGCTCGAAAGGCTCGCCTGCAAATCCGTGCCCTTACCGTGATAATAGCAATGACCTTTCCGCAGCAGTCCGGCCCCTAATTAGACCGTAGAATTGAACGCGGCTCCATGATCCGGATTCTCAGAATGTCAGGACACATATCGATACATGTCGCAATCGCGAAAGTTTGATCCAGAACTCAACTACTATGAGATTCTTGACGTGCCCTACACCGCCTCGAAGAGCGAGGTCACACGCTCTTACCGGCTCCTCATGCGCATGTCGCACCCGGACAGATTCAGCGACGAATCCCAGCGGCTCAAAGCTGAAGAACGTGCCAAACTGCTTAACGCGGCCTATGCAGTCCTTAGTCGACCGGAGATCCGTCGTGAATACGATGCTGCTGTTCGTACCCGTCTGATCAACGATGCCCTGTTCCAACGCTACACCGGGAACACGACTGGTCAGCGCCAGTTTGCAATGCCGAAGCCTCGTCCGCTATCACCTGAGATGATTCGAGCACAGCGCCGAGCTCAGCGTTCGGCACTCGCCCACTTTCTCATCTATATCGTCCTATTCGTCGGCGTCCTGATTCTCATTGTTTTAGTCGGGAGCTTGTTTGCGGATCTTGTCCACCTGGCGCTCAGATGATCCTCTTCACTTGTCGCGGGATACGGACCGTGTTGCTATGATGAGCCATCGGCGTGAGTAAGCCGCCCGATGAATGGCGTACTTTGTTGCCCGGCGGCGCACGTTTTCGCGTATTGGCTGGACAGGAACAAAGGCGGGATGTGATCTCTCGGGGTTCGTTAACCGGCTACCTGGAAGAGGGAGTACTCGTGGCAGAGGAGCAACGTTCGATCCCACAGGATGCGGAGGTAGTCGTAATTGGTGCCGGTCTACTCGGGTGCTCGATCGCGTACCAGCTCGCCAAGCGGGGCAAACGGGTCGTGGTCGTCGAGAAGAGAGGGATTTGCTCTGGTGCCTCCGGTAGAAACGGTGGGATGACCGGTGCCGGTTCCACAATGCACACCGAAACTGGCCGGGCTGTTTACGCGCTGACATCGGAAAATCTCCGCATGCTTCGCGAGGAATTGCCACGCGAATTAGAGGATGACTTCTCGTTGCGCCTTCCGGGAACGCTTGACATCGCAACCGACGAAGAGCAGTTGGAGCATCTAGAATCGAGCACTCGCGCTCAGACAGAATTGGGTGCAGAGGTCGAGATGCTTGATCTCAAGGCACTGAAGTCGATGGTTCCGGTCATCTCAGACAAGGTGCTTGGAGCGAAATTTGCTCGGGGCAGCGGCCACCTCTGGCCGTTTCAGTTGGTTCATGCTCTGGCAAACGGCGCCCGAAGATATGGGGCGGAATTTTGTTTATGGACGCCGGCTCTCGGCATCAATTTGTCGAATGGTGCGGTGCATGGAGTAACGACCGATCGTGGCACGATCTCAACCGAAACCGTCGTTGTTGCCGCGAATTCCTGGACGCCTGATCTCCTTGAAGATCTGCCGGCGGGTGCGTTGGTTCCGGCTCGCGGCCAGATTCTGGTTACCGAGGCCGTGGGTCAGGTCGTGCGGCATCCGTTTGGTACGAATTTTGACAAGGAATACGGTCGACAGACGGCCACGGGACAGATCTTGTGTGGCGGCTACCGTCGGCTCGACATCGACGAAGGACTCGGCTCTTATGAGGAACGCGTGACGCCGCAGGTCCTGAAGGGCATCGGATCCTGTGTTGCCACCTTGTTTCCGCCGCTCGCTTCGCTCAAAGTGGTTCGAAGCTGGGCCGGAATAATGGGTTTCACTGCCGATGGACTGCCGATGATTGGGGCATATGGTGGCGTAAACCATCTCTTTGTTGCGGCTGGATTTAATGGCGGTGGGTTCTCTTGGGGTGCCGCGACTGGAAAGGCCCTGGCCCAGTTGATTCTGCACGGCCGCGCCGCGTTTGATCTGGATCCGTTCGATCCTAATCGCTTCGCAAAAGGCGGGATTAAGTGGGACAATCCGTTCACCGCAGGCGAGAAGAACAATCCACGCAGCCATCGAACCCAGACCAGTACCGAGTAACCACTGCCTATCCTCGCGAATGCCAATTACTGGTCCAAACGCAGCCGGTTCGGCTTGAGTTGATTTGGAGGCTTCGACATGAGAACGCTCTTCGCCGCAACCGGTAATGACGTGGTCCGGATTTCTTCATCGTCGAGTGGCAGCTGGTCGGCCAAGTCAGTGCTTACCGGTGTCGGCGCTCAATGCCTGGCGATCGATCCGCTCGATTCGAAGCGCATGTATGCGGGAACCTTCGACAACGGCTTATTCCGCAGTGACGATGGCGGTCTTAGATGGCATCCAACTGGCGACGGCATTCCGCATCAACGTGTTCTCTCCGTCGCTGTGAGCGCAGCAGACAGGGCAAACGGAATCGGCGCCGTCTTTTCCGGAACCGAGCCAAGCTCTCTGTATCGGAGCCGCGATGGCGGTCAGTCTTGGGAAGATTTGCGATCGTTGCGGGACATCCCGAGCGCCCCAACCTGGTCGTTTCCCCCTCGACCGTGGACATCTCACGTCAGGTGGATCGCTCTTCATTGGCAAGACCCGAATATTCTATTCGCCGGAATCGAACTCGGCGGCGTCATGCGTAGCATCGATGGTGGAAACACCTGGGAAGATCGCAAGTCTGGCTCATACCATGACTCTCACGCGATTGTTGTTCACCCAAAGGCACGGGATCGAGTTTATGAAGCGGCCGGAGGCGGAGTGGCGATCAGCGAAAACATGGGAGAGAGTTGGCGCGAAACTGATGAGGGCATGGATCGTCACTACGTCTGGGGACTCGCCGTCGATCCCGCGGATCCCGATCTCTGGTACGTCTCCGCCACCCACAGCGCCCGCTTCGCGCATGGCGATCGTGAGAGCGCCGACGCACTGATCTACAGGCGACGCGGTGCTGAGCCATGGCAGTCACTCAATGGCGGACTTTCTACTCCCTTGACCGTGATGCCGTACGCGCTGCTAGCGCCTCTTGACCGTCCCGGGGAGATTTACGCTGGAATGCGAACGGGATCACTGTGGCACTCGAGCAATCAGGGCGAATCCTGGTCGGAAATCGATGTGCGCCTTCCTGGAATCCTGGCGTTGGTCGCTCGACCATCCTAAGGATGTCCCCGTTATTCCTAATTCCTGCGTGGTACCAACGTCTGACATCAGGCGCGTATCCAGGTTCCCTTTCAGTACCAATAACTCAAGGGAGAATCCCCGGATTTTGGCTATTCTAGATAGTGGGTCGCCATTTGGTGTTCATAGGGTTCCGTACCGAAACGATCGTCGACACGGAGCTCGCTCGCCACGGACCGTGCGACTGCGTGATCGAGGAAGCCAGAATGCTGTCCGCTCCGCAAGAACAACGACCGATGGCCCATATCGCAAGCGACATCCAGAAGCATGTGGATGTTGTCTGCCTTGGTGCCATGGAGATGCAGCGGGAGTCTCCTGATCGCGATACAGTCGAATCGATCCTGAGTACTCTGATGACCGTGCGAGAACTGGCGACCAGGGCTGGTGCTCATGCAGTCATAGAAGCGGTGACCGTAGTCGAAGAAGCGGTGACGTTGGCATTGACTGAGACCTCCGCACCTGCCCCTTACCTGGGCCATTTTGTGACATCAGCAGCCGCTGATCTCTCGCGCGTGGTGCATGCGATGGCTATTGGCGAGGACCCGGCCTCCATCCTCAGTCATGCCCGTAACACACTGACGGCGATGCCACGTCGAGGCACAGATTATCTGGTCGAAATTGACCTCAACAACGCGTTCGAGGTCGCGCGTATTTTCGAGGCGATGGGCGACCCGGAGATAGCTGATCTTCCCTCTAGTCGGACCGATGACCAATTCAACGGGAATCAACATCAATCGCCGGGCAATCAGCTCGGGCGAATGCGCGAGATGCGGCAGCTTCTTGCCTCATATGTGGCCCAAACTGAGAGTCTTCGCGCCAACCCGACCGGTACTGAGCCAATCAACGCTCTATTGGTCGGCTCCAAGGCACTGCGTGCGTCGGCGGCCGTTGCCGGCATTCGGCCAATCGAACGACTCGCTGCACGACTCTCGTTCATATTTCAGACGATGGGTGTGTCGAGCGACCCGCCTCCGGTTGAAGTAATTGATTTCTGCATTAGTTGTGGTCATGCTATCGCAACAGTGATAGACGGACCGGAACCGACAAGCGAAGCCCTGGAACGCATCGATGAGCTCATCGAACAGGCAACGAAGGCCCTGACGCACCTTAAGGTTCAGCCATCGCAGCTTCAAACTGGTCCGTTGACGCTGGATCATCTTGGGGTGCGCGTGCCGGACGCGGTGACCAAGTCAAATGACCACGCGTTGAGGCAACCGACTATTTTTGATGCGCTCCAGGTTCTTGAGAAAGAGCACGGCGGAAAAGATGCGCCTAACCGACCCGGTCCAGGAAGAAGTCGTGGCGATCCGGATCGCTTCCTGATCGACGTTAACGATGTATCTCGCCGATTCCCGAACATCATCAAGAGCCTGGAACGTGATCGTTCTTCGGTCAGCACTCGGGCAAACCTGTGGGATGTTCTCCTGAAGATGAAGGAATCGGCTGCGCTTGCCGGCGCCTCGGTGATCGTCGATCAGTGCTGGCGCATCGAATCAGCACTAACGGGACTGGGCGAAGCGCCACTGACCGATGATGTGTTGGCGAGCCTGCGTGGTCTGGATGCCGATCTCCACTGGCTGCTGTCACAGGTGCAGCCGGAGCCACCTAGAGCTGAACGGACGCTCGACACGTCCGACAAGCTGCAAGTTGACATCGATGCATTCGATCGGATGATCACACACGTGAATGAGCTGCTCGTTCGTTCGGGCGGTTTCCATCATCGATCGCGGAGATTCGGTCAGACCGTTCAAGACGTTACGGTTGTTGCGGATCGGTTGGGAACGCTCTCCGGCCATCTGCAGTCGGCGACAGATATCGACTCTGTAGCGCGTGAGCTCACGGAGATCATCTCGGACCTCACGATAACCGCTGCTGACCTCGATCATATTCGAATCGAGGGGGATGCCGCGAATTCTCGTGTGATTCAGGTCGTTGAATCACTTACCGAGACTGCCCGGAACCTGCAACTCACGCCGATCGCCGCACTCGGTCCCAATCTCCAGCGTGCGGTGCGTGGATTGACCCATCGCCTCGGGAAAGACGCCGACTTCGTGCTGGAAGGCGGTGGCTTGATGGTTAACACCGCGCTACATGATCGGCTGAACACCGTGTTGCTGCATCTGGTTCGGAATGCCGTCGATCATGGGATCGAACCACCTTCGACAAGGCGTGCAATCGGCAAGCCGGAGCGTGGAACGGTCAGGCTACAGGCACATCGTGATGGAAGTCAGATCGTGATCGAAGTGTCGGACGACGGCAATGGAATCGACGATCGCATGGTACTCAATCGGGCCGCCGAGAGTGGCTATCCGATCCCTGCGACCGGAATGACTCGCGAGCGAGCAATGCAGCTCATCTTCTTGCCGGGTCTGACGACGCGAATTGAGACTGAAGGGCGCCTGGCGAAAGGGCACGGGCTCGACATAGTGGGTCAGTTGGTCGCGGAAATGAAGGGCACGGTGGCGATCGATTCCGGGCTGCGTCGCGGAACAACTGTGAGGATTCGGCTCCCGCTGTCGGTTCCGACGACGAGTGCCCTCGTGGTGTTGCTGGGAGCCGATCAGTTCGCGCTACCGTTCGTGAAAACGCAAGTTGTCCCCGCATCCGTGATCCGGTCCATCCAACAGGAGGGCACGACATTCCTGGCAGATCTCGGCGCGGTGCGTGTACCGATCGTCGATCTCGGATCTCTCCTTGGGTTGCGTGCGTCGCAGCACGTGCGTGACGCCGGCGGCACTGTTCTACGAGTGGAGCAGTTCGGCCGGCACTGGTTGATCAAGGTCGATGAGGTGGTCGGGGTTCAGGATGTCGAGCTGCAGCCAGGTACAAACTCCAACTCGCAGCTAACCGGAGTCGTTGGATCGGCAATCCTCCCTTCCGGCGTCCAGGCTGGGGTTGTCGATCTCGACCAGCTCCTCGATGCGCGTCGAGCGTCACGCCGGCGCAAAGGACGTCACACGGCTACGCTGTCGCGGGTGCCGTTTGCATTGGTGGCCGACATGTCGGTTACGGTTCGTCGCAGTCTGACTCAGGCGCTAGAACACGTTGGCTGGCGCTCAGTGGAGGCGCGGGACGGGCTCGAAGCGTGGGAATTACTGGAATCGGTCTCTCCGGAGTTGCTGGTCATCGACCTCGATCTGCCACTGCTCGATCCGTTTCAGGTCATTCGCGCGGCTAAATCTCATGGTGACATTCCGGTCATCGCGATCGTCGCGAGCGATGATGCGAAGCGTCATTCCATGGCGATTACGGCCGGCGTCAACGCGCTGCTCCAGAAGCCAGTTAACCCGGACGACCTCCTTGCTAGCCTCAAAGCTATCGGCGGTACATTCGACGAAGCGATCTGATTGCGCCCGACCAGTTCGCATGTTGGGCGATTGGCAACTCGTTCCGCTTGCCCAATGTGACCTGACTATCATCCTGCGGATTCTAATTCGGGACGTGAATGACCCATCTCGGCCAGGTGGTTGAACCCGAGTGGGCACCTGATCGTTCCTGATAGTGAAAATAGCGAAGACATTCGCTGGTAGAATTGCCGATTGTGCCGGAAGCTCCGGTCGCGAAACGCCGTCGATTATTTGGAGTGCTCATTGTTTTTGCGAAAAGCGCGTACAAATCTCGTGATGCTCGCGGTCGTCACGACAGCACTGATCCTACTTACGACCGCCTGTAGCCCCTTCAGCAGTTCGAAAGCGACGGTCGTCGCATCGCCGGTCGGCACGCCAACTCAGACACCAAGGGCGATTACTCAGGGAACTCCCGTACCTGCCGGTCCCGCGCCATCTGCAGCGAGTGTCGCGTCCGCTTCGATTGTGATGATCGACCGCTGGCGTCAGTATCAGATCCCTCTCTATCCGGGTTCGACCGA
>CAWAVM010000010.1:0-125549 GCA_963785465.1 uncultured Chloroflexia bacterium
GCTCGTAGCGAGCAGATCTGACACTCAACGTCGATGGCAAACGCGAGGGGATATCGCCCCTCGCGTTTTGTTTGGTCAGTGACATCTCCCGGTGCTTCGCGACTGCAAAACTCACGCCATTGATGGTCACTGCGGAGGTTTACCATGCGCCGAGAAGACGTCCTTGCCATCCTGGCTACTCACCGCGAAGAACTCCGGGAAACCTACGGGGTCAAGTCGTTCGCACTGTTCGGATTTCTTGCACGAAATGAGGCGCGACCAGACAGCGATGTGGACATTTTGGTGGAATTTGCCCACCGACCGATAGGACTGTTCGAATTCATTGAACTCAAGATGTACCTCGAACAACTTCTGGGGACATCAGTCGACCTGGCAACACCAAACTCATTGAATGACCAGGTGAGGCCGGGCGCAGAGCGAGATGTAGTCAATGTCCACTAGGGATTGGCGATCAACGAACCAGTTGACGAAAGCAGCGCCCTATGAGGCTACCATCTGAGACGCATCGTCGAGAAGACCGCCTACTTCTACTAGGGCACGGCAAGCTTGATCACGCGAGATATGAGGCTTGAGTCTCACGATCTCGTCAGCCCTCTCGTCAGTTGATCGGTCCGGCAGATTCCGAATAACGTACAGGGCAGTACTAAGACGCTCAAGGTCCACCACCCCCATGGACGCCAGCCTATTTGAAACAAATTCAATTGCGCGCAGCTGCTCAGATGTAAACTGGTTAGCTCGACAAATTAGTTTGTCTCCTGAATGGCTGACCTCTAACGATGGTCCATAGGATCCTCGAGTGATGACCTCAAGCAGCATGCTAGCACGCATATCTCCAAGCTCAGATCGAAGATCAAAAGAGAATGGGCCATGTTTGTACAGAATGAAGTCGAATTCAAGAGGAACTCCCAGCCCCTCTTGAAGGAAATATGCGCACTTCTGAAGGTGAGTTTCACCACACCAGCTGCCGTTGGCTTTCAGTTGTTTAAGTAGTTCAAGAAGCAGGAGTTGTCGTCGGCGATTCCCCATCTTTTCCGTTCCTCTCATCTTGATCAAGGATATTATCTCGCTCTCGCTTCCACCACTGTTTAGCGTCATCGACAAGGTCTCTTCTAACAAATATGAAGTCAAATGCGGCCACAGGAACCTTCTGCAGCACTTCAGACTCTGATTGAGCTGATACTACCCGTTCATCTCTGTCTCGAACTGGAAAATCTATGGTAGGACTCTTCGGAGAGTAGGAATCCCGTCTTATCGCATCCTCACCGTATTTGGCTACTGCTGCATTATGAATCAAGTTACCTGCATCTGGGTTGAGTTGAACGTCAATCGGATTCCGCTCCCACAACGCCCTGAAATGGTCACGTTCCGTAATCCTGCGTGCGAACTCTGATGAGGCTGTACCTTTATTCCTCGACGCAGCTAACATCGCGCTAGTGACTTCAGCGTCGGTTATCTCAAGAAACTCTTCTAAGGAGATCGGGAACCTGCCGGTGGGAAGCCACGAAGACAGGAAGTCTTTCAGATGAATATCGTACGCTCGACGAACACGATGAAAATACACTTGACTGAACATGAAGTACCGGGCCAACAGCAATGCCTCGGCAGACTTCAGGCCGCCTTCCTCAACTCCCAGTTGAGGCTCGATAGATTCAGTCTCATCGCCATACTGCGGCGATGGCAGAATTCGAAGTGTATCGACTAGCCTGAAGTGGTCAAACCTTCCATAACCAACCCCTGTATGAAGAGAATCTCTGAGAAGGTAATCAATACGATCCACCCCGAGCGCGTCCCCGACAATTAATTCTGACAGAATCGCTTCCACGTCCGAGGGCTCAGAATCGCCGAAGTGTTGAGGCCCAACTGCAAGTTTTGCGATGTCGGTTGGATTCAGCGGAGGACGCATATTTTGCCAAAGATCCTGCATCACGGGACTCAGAATGAGTTCCTTCGTTATCATCTCGTGGTCCCACCCTTCGGGAAGCAACTCCCGCTCTGCAGCGTGCGAAAATGGCAGGTGGCCTATATCATGACACAATGCCGCCATTCGAACTGTGCTTCTCCAATGCCGTTTCATTGACTCATCAACGAGATCAGGCGAGACAAGGTCTCGAATAGACGAACTCAGATTCTCCGGATTAGTAATGACATCGAACACTCGACCAGCAAGATCCATGACACCGAGACAGTGCTCGAATCGGCGATGCGTCGCACCCGGATAGACCAAATAAGTAGTGGCAAGTTGGTGAATCTGTCGAAGTCTTTGAATGGGCGGCGAGTCAATGACCATTCGTTCTTGATGGTCGAAGTGAACAAACGTATGTATCGGGTCTCGGATTTCGTGAGTGAGCTTCACCACAGGTCGGCTCCTGGCAAAAGCGAACAAGATGTGCCACTTTAGCACTCTCGCGACTGTACAGGAAGTAGGGAAGACATACTAATTCGGCCAGGAGGTTCTCACCACCATGATTGAGTACGGATCTCTTCGTCATATGACAAGGATTATCGGCATGGAGAAGAAGCCTGACGCGGGCACCACCGATGTGCAGCAGAGTCGGACGCGCTTGGTACCCGACGCCACTACTTTCGAGGGACGAATTATTCACCGGTTCGAAAGCGACCTCAGAGGAATCGCCCCTACGAATGGGTACAAGCGCCCGCCATTACGTCAGAACTTTGTCTACTCCGGCGGCTCATGCAAATTATGATCATCGAGGAATTAACCCGCTGATCGCGGACGAGCGTGGACAGAGCCACCCCAACCATTGTGAAGACGTCTCTAGTCGGGATGCTCCACCGTGTAGTGCGTCAGCACAACCCCGGAAGAGAGCGGTCGCGCCTCGACGAGTTTCAGGTTCAGCCGCGCCCCTTCCGGGAATACCTTCTTGCCAGATCCCAACGCAACCGGATAGACGAGCAGGTAGTACTCATCGATCAGATCGTGCCGCGCCAACGTATGGATCAGCACGCTGCTGCCGTCGATCACGATGTTCTTTCCCGGCTGCTCCTTCAGCTCGCGTATCTTCTCCACCACGTCACCGCTGATAAGGGTCGAGTTCCGCCAGGCCGCGGCTGAATTCAGGGTGTTGGAGACCACATATTTGGGCATGGTGTTCATCACGCCGATCATTGGGTCGTCATCAGCCATCGGCTCGAAGGCGCCGCCATGTATCTGCCACGTCTTGCGACCGAGAAGAAACGTGTCGCTCTCACTCATCACCTGGCCGAAATGGACCCCGATTTCATCGTCCCAATATGGCCAGGTCCACCCACCGTGTGCGAAGCCACCGTCGGTATCTTCGTCCTTACCACCCGGAGCCTGCATCACGCCATCCAGCGAAACAAACTCTGAAACTACGATTTTGCGCATCTGAAATCTCCTTCGGTCTCGTTCGGGAAACCAATCCTGCGTTTAACATTGTCGACATATCTTAGTCGATTGGGTCAGTGCGAAATCGACAAACGACGGTGTTCGGAGTTCTGACTCCGAGGATGGTCACGTCTCGATCGACGAGCTGAGCCTTCACCGTAGTCGGCCGACCAGTCCACACACCCAGTCCGGGAACTACTCCCCTGTACATACGAGACTTCCGCTGCAATCATTCAGCCGAACCGCACAACTTGAGAGCTGGGAAGGGATTGAGGACATGAGCACCGGGCCTGGGCACGAGCTGACGCTGGAGGAGAAGGTCGGGCAGCTGTGCTACAGCCTCCACTACCAGCAGCCGGATAAAGTCGAGCGCATGGTCGGCGAGGGTCGAATTGGTGGCCTCTACCTCCGTTGGCCTGACTTCGAGAGTCCGGCTGAGACGGCACAGATGCTCAATCGCTTGCAACGACAGGCGCCGGTCCCACTCCTCGTCAGCGCTGACTTCGAAGCCGGTGCCGGACAGATCGTTCCAGATGCAACTGCTCTACCGACGTTGATGGCGCTTGGCGCCACACGCTCATCAGATCTCGCCCGCGCGCACGGTCGAGTCACGTCCGTTGAAGCGCGAGCGATCGGCGTCAACCACGTCTTTGGTCCGGTAACCGACGTAAACGTCAACCCAGCTAACCCGATTATCAACATTCGTTCGTTCGGAGGCGATCCAGAGATCGTCAGCGACCTGGCACGCGCCTGGATCGATGGCTGCCAGAGCGCCGGCGCTCTCGCCTGTGCCAAACACTTCCCCGGCCATGGTGACACCTCGCTCGACACTCACCTCGATCTCGCTCAAGTCTCTCACGATCTCGACCGAATGGAGCGGGTCGAACTGGCTCCATTTCGAGCAGCGATAAAAACGGGGATCGCCAGCGTAATGACCGCCCATATCAGCTTCCCGGCGATCGATCCGTCTGGACAACCCGCTACCCTCAGTCGACCAGCTCTGACTGGACTGCTGCGGAAAAAGATGGCCTTCAACGGCCTAATCGTGACCGACGCCATGGACATGCACGCTATTGCTCGCCACTACGACTCAGGTGACGCCTCAGTGCGGGCCATCCTTGCCGGAGCTGATCTCGTCCTGACGACAGATCCCGAGAATTGCTTCCGGGCACTCCACGACGCGGTTCGAAGCGGCCGGTTATCCGCCAGCCGGCTCGACGCATCGGTCAACCGGGTCCTCACCGCGAAGAGTCAGCTCGGGCTCTTCCAGCAGCGCTTGGTCGATACAGAGCGTGCGGACGCGCTCTGCGCTGATTCAGAACACCGCGAGGTCGCTCGGCGGATTGCTAAGGCTGCCTTCACCTGCATCTCAGGAGAACTTGCCAGGCCGGATGGAGCACCGTGGCTGCTCCTGGTACCCGACCACCGGCGCGACACCGGTACGAGCATCGTCCAGGACACCACACGTTTGCTCCGGAAGGGGGCGCTCCCCGGCGCACGCCTTCTCCAGATCAGCTCCAACCCGACCAGCCAGGAGATCGAGGGCATCCTTGGCGAGCGCGCCGACGCACATGGCGCCACACTGCTAACCGTCCCGATGGCTCGCAACTACGATCCCTCAAGCTGCGCGGTAAGCGACGGAGAGATCGCGCTGGTCGAGCGACTGAGCGCGGAAATGCCCGTCTCGGTTATCAGCCTCGGGAGCCCGTATACACTTCCCGCCTTCCGCAAGGCAGCGGCGCGTGGGTGCGGTTATGGTGCCGATCCGGCCACAATCGGTGTAGCGATCGACATGCTCGCCGGGCGACTACGGCCAAACGGGCAATTGCCGGTAGAGGTACCAGGGCTGTAAACAATTCCAAAACCATCGGTTCACTCGGCTCCGACAGACAGCGCCGCGCGCATATCGAGCTGACGTTGCCTATTGTCATCCCGGAGAGATCAGCATTCGCTTCCGGACGCAATGAAGAAGGAGCGATGCGCGTCATCGCTCCAAGGTCGTCCGCTTCAACTACGGAATTCAGCAAGCGCTCACACCAGCGCGTTCTATCTCCCGCTTGGTCTCAGCAAGTCGGAAAGGCCATCACCGATAAGGCTGAGGCCAATGCCGGTAATAACGATCGCCAATCCTGGCAGCGCGCTCATCCACCAGGCGTTTGTCATGTAGCTCTGGCCCTCAGTAATCAGCGCACCCCACTCAGGTGTGGGCGGCTTAGCCCCTAACCCAAGGAAGCTCAACGCCGCTGCCAGCAGAATGTAAAGGGCTATATCGGCCATCGAGTAAACGATCGAGGACGTGATCGTATTCGGTAGCAGATGCTTGCTGATGATGCGCCAATCCGAGCCGCCCATCGCCTTCGCAGCAATCACATACTCTTGCTCTTTCTCAACCAGAATTTCGCTACGGATCAACCTTGCATAGACGATCCAAGCAGTAATGGCCACCGCGATAAACATGTTGTTGAGGCCAGGACCAAGAATCACCACGATGGCGATAACCAGGACGAGGAAGGGAAACGCCTGGACGATGTCCAGCATTCGCATGATGATCGTGTCGGCCCAACCGCCATAGTATGAGGCGAGCGACCCGAGAACTATTCCGATGATGAATGGCGACAGCACGCTGATGAAGCCGACGCGCAGGTCAATCCGAGCACCGTACAGCACGCGCGTCAGGATGTCGCGGCCAAACTCATCGGTTCCGAACGGATGACTTAGTCTCGGCGACAACAGGGTCTGAGAATAATCTGGCTTTAGCGGATCATAAGAGGTCAGAAGCGGAGCAGCTATCCCCAGGAAAAGGATCAGCAGGATGATCGCTGCACCGATCATCAGGTTCCGGCTACTTAACACACGTCGCCACAACGGGGGACGCGTACGTTCCTCCGCCGCGGCGGCGAGTGCCTCCAGCGTTAATTCAGCCTTACTTGAAATACGGCGACCTTTTTCAGCTTCCATGAACTAGCCGAACCTTACGCGTGGATCGATGAACGAATAGACAATATCCGTCGTCAGGTTAACCATAATCACCAGTAACGCAAATATGAGGGTGGCTGCCTGAATCACTGGATAATCGCGCGCTGAAACTGAATCGATCAATAGCGCTCCAGCGCCTGGCAGCGAGAACACCCGCTCGATGATAACCGTACCGCCCATGAGGAACCCCACCGAGATCCCCAGCAGCGTCACCGTTGGGATGAGCGCGTTGCGCAGCACATGCACGGTGATGACGCGTCGCTCTTCGAGTCCCTTCGATCGCGCCGTCTTGACGTACTCGGACTGCATGACCTCGAGGATACTCGTCCGCAAGGAACGAATAAGGATCGGCGCCAAACCCAGGGAGATGGTTAACGCCGGCAGGAAGAGGTGCCTGATGTGTTCGAGACCGTTTGTCCCATATCCCGAGACTGGAAGAAGCTTCAAACGGATGCTGAAAAATAAGATGAGGATGATCCCAACCCAGAAGGAAGGCATCACCATCGTTACCATCAATCCCGAACGAACAATGTTGTCAATAAGGCTGTCTTTTTTGAGCGCGGCCAAAATCCCTAACGGTACCGAAAGGAGAATCGTGATGACGATCGTCATGGCAACGACGGAAAGTGACACCTCGAGCCGGTGGAATATCAACGACGACACTGGAACGCGAAATTTGGTCGAGTTACCGAGATTGAGCTCTGCAAGGTTCCGCAAAAAATAGAAGTACTGTTCCCAGAGCGGCTTGTCGAGCCCGAGCTGCGTATTCAACCGGGCAACGGCAGCGTCACTCGTGTTTTCACCGAGCATCGCCGCAGCCGGACTCCCCGGGATCAGGTGAATCAACAAAAAGACAATGATCGTCACTCCGAAAAGTACCGGCACCATCTGAGCCAGGCGACGCAAGATGTATTGGCCTAGCGACACAATTCACTCCCAACGGATTCGGAGCGGGCGTTCCCGCCCGCTCCCTCCCGCTCCTTCTTCAGGGTCTGCCTAGCTCTGAATCGTCATATCCTTGAAGACCCACTGGCCCATCGGGTGGTGGAAGTACCCCTGGACCTTCTTGTTCAGTGCGTCAATGTAGGGCAGTACATAGAGATAGATCCACGGAGCGTCGTCCATGTGGATCTTCTGGATGTCGTAGTAGATCTGCTTCCGCTGCGCCGGGTCGAGGGTCGTGCGACCCTTATTTGCCAGGTCGATAGCAGTTTTGGTTGATCCAGCCCGTGTGATAGTTCTGCGTCGACTCCGGCAAGATCGCGTAGGAGACAAGCTCGTCGGGGTCGACGATGTCGTTCGTCCAGCCGGTCAGGCGTGCCTGGAACTTGTTGTTTCGGTAGTTGTCAGTCATGATACCCTGCTCGAGCTGCAGGATGTCGAGGTTTACCTTGATCGGCTCCCACATGGCCTTCATCGCTGTCGCGATCTGAAGCTGCAGCTGGTTCCCAGAAAGCACCTGGAACTCGAGCGTAAAGCCAGCCGGGCACGGTCGACGCTGCCATCAAGGACTGGGCCTTGGTGATGTCAAACGGATATCCCGGCTGATCCGGATTCCAGAAGAGGGCTCCTCGCGGCATGAAGCTGTTCGAGAAATCGGCGTTGCCGTACAGGATCGACTTGATGATCGACTGCTTGTCGGTCGCGTAATTCAGCGCCTGCCGCACCTTCATGTCGCTCAGCGGCGCGTTGCGCGTGTTGAAGACCACAAAGTTGTTGTAGGTCGAGGTGAACTTGTAAACCTTGAGGTTGGCGTCGCTATCCAGATCCGCTACCGTGCTCAACGCAATGTCGTTCTGACCGATGATGCCGTCGACCTGACCACCCTTGAGCTGCAGGATGCGGCTGTTGCTGTCGGTGACGATCGGGATGACGACCGAATCGACCTTGGGCAGACCCGGCTCCCAGTAGTTCTCATTCTTGACCAGAGTCATCGACTCGGCCTTTTTCCACTCTTTGAGCGCAAAGGGGCCAGTTCCCATGCACTGATCAACGAGCTTATCAGGCCCGATTTTGGTGGCGAAGCGCCTCCGAGATGATGCTGGAGTTGAACATCGAGATGTCGGCCAGGAACGGCGCCCAGGGCTGCTTCAGCTTGATGACAACCGTCGAATCATCGGGCGTCGTGATTGTGTCAATCTGCTCGAGCGGTGAAGGTCCACGGGCTATCCTTGGTGGTCTGCGCGCGATTGATCGACCACTTTATATCACTGACCTTCATATCGGATCCATCGGAGAACTTGATCGCCGCTCTTAATGTGGAACGTGAATTCGGAACCGTCCGTCGATACATCCCACTTCTCGGCGATATCCGGAGCGAGATCGATCCCGTTATCAGCGACTTTGATGAGCTGGTCGTAGATGTTCATAAAGATCCAGATGTTGGCGTTGCAGTCATTGGTCACCGGATCGAGATTGTCGGAGTCAGTTCCACGAATCAGCGTGACCGTGCCTCCAGAGGGACCACTCGCGGCCTGGGTCGCCGCCGCGGTCGCGGCCGAAGGGGATGACGATGAATTCTGGTTGACAGTAATCGAGGTTGTCGCGGTTGGGGTCGTACTCCCGCCACCCCCGGCCGTGGTTGCAGTTGAACTGCTGCTCCCACCGCACGCGGCAAGGGCGGCCGAGATCACCGGTACGCTGAATCCAAGCGCGGTCGCACGTTTCACGAAATCGCGCCGGTTAATGTGTCCCGCCATAAAATGTTGCTGGAGAAGTCTTAGTCGGGAGTTTTCACTCATTCGAGTAATCACCTTCCTCATCGGATTGAGGGAGCGGATCGTCCGCGTCGCGAACCCTCACATAAATGCTTACCTACAGACCGCATTGAACGCCCACCATCGACAAACGTATCTACTTCACCTGAACGACGACTCGATCATACAAATCGATGACACCGTGGTTTGCGTGGACCGACTGTCACTAACTCCGGAGCCGAACCGTTCCGCGAACGGCGTCATCAACCCGCGATCAAGTTATAAACCCGGTCGGCTGCGGTCTGCTGGCAAATTCGACACTGCCGTCTGTCGAATTACCACGCGCACAAGGCAACCTTCTACCTCCGTTTCGGCGCTTGAGATGCGAGACACGGCAGATCTGACACCCTACCCTGCCAGCCTGGGAACATGCAGGCAAATTGAAACAACTCACGATCCTACGCGGCTTGCAGACTTCAATCAGCCCGTACGATCCCCGCGACGCACGTTTGGCCCTACTACTACTTACGCAAACACGAGTTGTTAAGGATGCATTAGCACGGGTCATTTGCCGCGTCAGCAGTATGTTCCCGGACATCACCAGCCGGTCACAGTGCAGAATGAGAAACTAGCAGGTTTCTGTGAAACCGTCAATGACCGCACCTGATCTGGCGTTCAGCCCGTAATTCGCCTTTCAATGTGGATGATTTCGACTGTTTCGTCGTTTCGGGGTAAAGCGTCGTGTGGCTGTTCCGGTTGCGGGCGCGTTGCGTCGAGCCAAAGGGACGAAAAGCAAACGGCCCGGGCAAAAATGCCTGGGCCGTAATTCTACTCTACCAGTTGCGTGGCGGTATCAGCGTCAACGTGTTCCGGTCGAGGAAGAGAGTTTACGCAACCGCTCCAACTCCTTGAGGGCCGAGAAGTAAGAATGCGAGCGTGAGGAGTACCGTCGCGGCGATGAATAACTGGAGCACGTGCTCGGCAACGACTCGTCTCGTGTTCTCCATCAGTGATGCCCCCTTCCGTCTCGGGATGTTCGCAAGAATACGGGATCGCGAAATCCAGACAAGTGCCTATCGATATCAGTGTAGGTGGGAGACGAGAGGGTTAGATATCGCCCAGCAGTCCGACTTGACCAAGGACAAAAGAACTCTGAGCCAGTTCTTTTTTACCGGTACCTATGGCTTTTCGATCTGGCTGACCTTGGAGCTGTAGCTTCGTGCACGCTCGTCGGACTCACCACCGCCAAAGGCGCAGTACAGCCTGCGGCTAGCGCCAGAGCGATCGCATCTGAGTCGTGACGTCGAAGGGATCTTCACCATGCTGCGCCGTGAGAATTGCCTGTGCCTGAGGATCTTTCCAGTAAAGAGGCTCTCCCGCGCTCACATAGCGATTCCAGGATCGGGCGAATGCAGTGGCTCGATCCTTGTTGGCCGCGAGCCATGCCGGAACTGCATGATAGACGACTGATGCTCCCGTTTTCTTTCCAGCCGACAAGCGCAGCGCGAGCAAGGCCGTCTGTACGAATGAGTCCGGCTGCCGAACTACATAGCGAGGAATGACGTAGCGGGGTGCCGCCAGGGGCGAGAGAAGCTCATCCATCGACTCGGCAAAGAGCGCACTCTCCTCCGTCGTGGCTCCGTCGAGCAGGCAACGGTAGTAACCATCCTCCTGGACGATCACGCGAACTGATTCCGGGCCAAGCTTCGTCGACACGCCGCCAGTCGCCTGCAAAGCCTCGGCCGTTGCCAGTGCCAGATCTTCAAGTGCGTCGGACGGTTTAAGCTTGTCAACCGCAGACTCAAACGAACGGCTCACCCAAAAGCCACCGCCACCGGCCACGGCCAGCCCACCAGCGACTCCCAGCAAATCCGGCGCGACGGCAGCCAGTCCCACTCCCGCGACTCCCGCCGCACCAAGAACCCCAAAGATTCGGAAGCGCAACCCGCGCTCAGCCCCACTTTCGTGTCGCAGCAGCCGCCTATTCGGCAGGCCAATCGGCCGCCCCAGCCTGATGCGAACTGTGCGCGATTCAGCGTTTTCGTAGGGTTGCCCGATCTTCCACAAATCGTAGGCCGTGTCCCGATCTCCCGCCCGATGAAGCATCGCTCCGTTGATTGCGTCGAAGCCGGAGGCCGGAGGTGGACCATACGGTGAGAGCCCAGGATGAACGTGCGAGACGCCGGATTCGATCTCGCCTGCCGGTGTTGGGGCGTAGTAGTTCTGGTGTTTGCGCACGAAGCGTGCATAGTCAGCCTCACCCTTGGGGTGCTCAGACTCGACACAGACAACATCCCAGTTGTTGGCGACCTTGCGTGGCAGCGCAGGGTCCAGCCGCAGCGATCGCCCCCGCATCTGATGCACGGAGATACTGGTGCTGGCGGCTGTCAGATCGATCAGAACGTTGATCCGTTTCGCATCCCAACCTTCGCCAAGCAGTCCGCGTGTGCCGACCAGCAAATTTGTCTGCCCATCCTCGAAATACCGCGTCAAGAGGGGCACATAGTTACGCGGGCGCCACCAGGAATGCTGTGGCCGAATCGCAACGACATCCTCCCAATGCTGATCGCTCTGCCCGTCGATCGGCTGAAAGAGCCCTTCGGTCGTCATCACTCCCTTCAGCTCAGGAATCTGCTGCTCGATCCAGGGAAGCAGGTCCGTCGCCGTGGCGCGAGAGCAGGCGACCGTCCGCCCAGTCATGAGGAGAGGATCGAGCTCTGCCGTTGCCTGACTCTCAACCAACTGCTGTAGCAGCAGACTGGCACTGCCCGCCTGTGGATCGAGCACTCCGCGCAGCTTGGCAAGCGCCTCGCCGCCGGCCCGCTCGTAATCGCACAGAATCAGGGCGCGCAGATGCGTACCGAGCGTCGCTTGCTCCTGCTCCAGAATCGTCAATGC
This sequence comes from uncultured Chloroflexia bacterium, assembly GCA_963785465.1. Lineage (GTDB taxonomy): Bacteria > Chloroflexota > Chloroflexia > Thermomicrobiales > Thermomicrobiaceae > CALAGB01. Next base: position 11,938 of record CAWAVM010000010.1, read on the forward strand.
TGCCACGGCCTTGCTGGCGGAGAGCGAGAGGACACGATCGATCGGAGAGACGTAGGAGCGGATTCCCTGCCGGGTTAGCACGTATCCCAGTGACGGCAGCGCATGCCGGATCTCTTGCCATGCCTGACCATCGCAGCGGATCTGACGCTGTTGCGCAGGTATCCAGTACAGTAATCGCCAATCATGGCGACCCAGTCGTCTGCATTCGGTGGTTGACGATGGCGTTCGCCGAGCCGGGCGCCGTCAGGAATCTCAAGCTTCTTCTCCCAAAAGAAGCGGAGTGTCGCCTGTGCCAGCCCCGGCTCATCTCGCTCGAATCGCGCCCAGCTCAACTGAGCTCCGTTGTGCCCCTTGCGCTCGACGACGCGCGACTCAATCCAATCAATGAACGGCCTGGCAGCAAATTCGACGTCCATAAGTCGCGTCAGCAGTTCTTCGAAGCGTTCATGCTGAGCCGCGATATAGGACGCTTCGTGGTCGAGCGGCTGGGTCAAATAGACGAGTTCCTGATACGGGGCAAGATCGCCCTCTTTCACCACGGCTGGAGTTGGTACCTCGAAATCGGTCTGACCGAAGATCTCCTGATAAAGCGATGCTTCTCGGGCATCCATGTCGCCCGGAGGAGTCGCCGTCAGACCAACGACGAACGTCTCTTCACCGATCTCGTGCACCAGCGCTCGGACCAGCGTGCCCCACATCTGCAGTAAGTGGTGGCACTCATCGAGCACCAAAGTCCACGGACCGCCACTCTTCATTCGTTCGATGATAGCCCGGCCATTGGGGTGCAGCAGGGCCAGGAGGTCGTCCGTGTCGCCGGAACGGACGATCCGTCCGCGAAGCTGACGCCGGTAGCCGCTCATCGCATCTTCGTAGCGGTGCGTCCCAGCAGCCGCCAACGCATCGATCTTTGATTCCGCCTCCTGGTTCGTCAGGCCGGATTCCTGTTGAAGCTCCTCGCGCCACAGAGCACGGGCCTGTTCCTCAAGATCGTGATCATCGTTGTTGACGTTACAGATAGCCTGATAGGTGAGCACCGTTAGCGGAGAACCGAGATCGATCTCAGCGCTGGCATCGACCGTGTGCGGCTGAAAATCCTCCCACTGGCGCAACCACTGCGCTTGAACGGCCGTATTTGGACAGAGAACCAGGGCGCGGTTTCCGCGTCGCCGGGCAATCTCCAGTCCGACCGCCGTCTTGCCGGCGCCAGGAGGCATGACGATGTACGAGCGCTGGGAATCGGTGATCCGTCCCCGCTCGTAACCTTCGAGTGCCAGCGTTTGGTAGCGCCGAAACGGATGACGAAACGCGGTTTCAGTAAAGAGACTTGCGAAGTCGTCAGACATCTGAGTGCGGACGTTCATCGCGTTGTTGCCCCAGCAGATCACTCGATTCAGCGGATCGAGGCGAACGACAAACTGCCGATCCGTGTGATGGATTGAGGTCTTAGCGTAGTCGTAACGACCGAGGGGCGCAACTCCCGATTTTCACGCCAATCGTCGAAATCGCTTGAACGACTTAATCGGAAGCTGCCGGTGACGGCATCGGATGATCTCGGCGACGAATCCCCGGGTTGAATATCGTGATCCCGGCGACGAATACGGCCAGAAGCAGACCGGCCACGCCGATGGTGATTGGCGCCCCAACGCGATCGACCATGATTCCCATCGGAACCAGTGACAATGGCATGAGCGACCAGGTCATCATGTAGATGCTCATGACCCGGCCATAGAAAGCTTTATCGGTCTCGAGCATAACGAGGATGCGATTAATGGTGAAGTAACCGTCGGTCATGAAGCCAACGAGGACCAGGAAGAAGATCGCCATGATGTAGGAGGTCGAGAAGGCGAACAGCGCCAGGCTCACTCCGATCGCGACGCCCGCGCCGAGCTGTATCAACCGTTTGCTCGGCGATTCAGCAGCCCAGACCGCCGCCAGTGAACCGAAGACAGCACCGACGCCAACGGACGTGTACATCAATCCAAGAGCGGTCGGTCCAACGCGGAACACATCGATCTGAAAGACCGGTAGCAGTTGCTGGAATGGGCGGCCGAGCAGGATGAGTACGAATGCCATCCCAATCAACACCATGAGCGTGGAATTCTCGCGGAGGTAACGGAAACCGATACCGACATCGGTGAGCACGCTCCTCGTTTTCGCCTGAACCGCCTTGGCCGAAGGCAATCGCAGCAACGTCAGCCCGGCCAATGCGTAGAACATCGCAATTGCGTAGAAGGCGAGCGTCGGACTAACGGCGATGAGCAGGCCGCCAAGTGACGGAGCAACGACACGGTTCAGGTTTCGACCGGTCGAATCGAGCGCCAGCGCATTCGAAAAGCGATCTTCATCCACGACATCCGAGATGTACGCGGTGCGTGTCGGCATCGTAAATGGGAAGATAATCCCCTGGATGAAGCCAAGCACCACGAGCTGCCAGATCTGGATCACGTTCAACTGAACCAAGATAGCGTTCGCCAACGACAATACGACCAGAGAAAACTGCGAGAAGATCAAAAGCTTGCGCTTGTCGAAGCGGTCGGCGGCGGCACCACCAATCGGAGCGAGAACGAGCTGTGGTAGTCCGCGTCCGAGCGCGACCAGCCCAAGCGCAAATCCTGAACCGGAGATATGGTAGGCGAGCCAGGAGCGAGAGATAATATTCATCTGCATCGCGGCCATCGAGAAGAGCATCCCGAGCCAGAGAAGACGATAATTCGGGATGGCGAGTGAGTTGAACGAGCGGAGCCGTCCGTTGAATATGCTGGACTCGCTCGAAGTCTCGTCTCGATCTAATTCGGTGGTGCCGTCACCGCCGCTCTGGCGTCCTGACCGTCTCGATGGCATCCGCATGATGCGAGTAGATACTCCTCCCAAGGGGTTAGTCCCTAAGACGTTAATGGTACACCACATTGGAATCGTTAAGCGTTACTGCAGCATTAGAATGAGCATTGCAAGGTACAATGGTGCTATGAGCGAACCGCGTGACAACTTGATGCAGGAAACGGTGACACGCTATGCGAGAGCGGCGCGTCTGCTGGACCCGATGCGGCTTCAAGTCTGGGAAGAGATGGGCATCAACTTCCCGCAGCTTCGGATTCTCTTCCGGGTCCGAGCCCATCCGGGGATCGACCTTCGTACGCTGGCCGAACACATGGGTATCAGCGCATCCGCCGCAAGCCAGCAGGTCGACAAGTTAGTTGATCGCGATTTTGTTTTGCGCAAAGACGATCCGGAGGATCGCCGCCGCCTTAGCCTGGAACTGACCGATCGGGGACGACAGGCAACGGGCGAGATTTCACGCGCATCCCGCTCCTACCTCGAGTCGGCCCTCTCCTCCCTATCGTCCGACGAGCTTTCTGACTTGCATCGTATTCTCGGACGCGTTCTGGCAAACGCGCCCAGCCCCATTTCAACACCGCGTAGCTAATTCTGAATCACAACAACGTTCGATCGTAATTAGGCGTTGATACCGATCGACGTGAATTGTGCTCTCATCTGGTCCGAACAGTTATCTCCCGGACGCCACCGGTGCTAGTCAGAAAGTACCGGCGCGGCAACGACGACAGGCTCCTCTCGCCGGCGGATGTGTGGGCTGAAGATCGTGATTGCCGCAATGATCGCCGCCAGCATCAACCCAGTAACCCCGACCGTAATCGGAGCCCCAACGCGATCGACCATGATCCCCATTGGCACCAGGGAAAGAGGCATAAGGGACCAGGTCATCATGTAGATACTCATGACCCGGCCATAGAACGCCTTTTCGGTTTCGTACATCACCAGGATTCGGTTGATCGTGAAGTAACCATCAGTCATGAAGCCAATGATCACGAGAAAGACGATAGCCATAACCAAGGACGTCGAAAAAGCAAAGAGACTGAGAGATATCCCCACCGAGATCCCGGCGCCGAGCTGAATCTTTCGCTTATTCGGCGACTCCGCGGCATAGACCGCGGCCAGAGAGCCAAACACCGCGCCGACCCCGACGGCGGTATACATCACGCCGAGAGCCGTCGGACCGACGTGGAACACGTCGAGCTGAAATACCGGCAACAGTTGCTGAAATGATCCCCCGAGGAGCACCAGCGCAAAGGCCATAGCGATCAGGAGCATCAATGCACTGCTATCCCTGAGATAGCGGAAACCAACCATCATGTCACCCAGGATGCTGCGAGACCGAGCCTGGACTGATTTCCCCGACGGTAAGCGTATTAGGGTGAGCGCCGCAAATAAGTAGAAAACGGCAATAGCGTAGAACGCGATCGTCGGGCTGATGGCGATCATGATGCCCCCCAAAGATGGGGCGATGACACGATTCAAATTGCGACCAGTCGAGTCGAGCGCAAGTGCATTGGCAAACCGGTCTCTATCGACCACATCCGCAATGTAGGCGGACCGCGTCGGCATGGTGAATGGAAAGATGATGCCCTGAACCACACCCAGAGCGACCAGCTGCCAGACTTGAATCACGTTCAGTTGAACCAGGACAGCGTTAACTAACGACAATACAACCAGAGAAAACTGCGAGAAGATCAGCAGCTTGCGCTTGTCGAAACGGTCGGCGGCGGCACCACCGATCGGGGCAAGCAGGAACTGTGGCAGCCCACGGCCAAGCGCGACAATGCCAATCGCGAGACCCGAACCGGATATGTGATATGCCAACCACGAGCGAGAGATAATGTTCATCTGCATGGCGGCCATTGAGAAGAGCATCCCGAGCCAAAGCAAACGATAATTCGGGATGGCAAATGCGTTGAAGGTGCGCAGCCGTCCGTTGAATATGCTGGACTCGCTCGATGCTTCGACTTGAGCCGCTTCAGAGTCAACCACGATGTTGCGCTGGGCGCCTGAGCGCCTCATCCTAATCTTCATGAATTGGCTAAACGTCCTCCGCGGCTCTTTCATTCCCAAGATCTTAATAGTACTGCACCATGCAATGGTTAAAGGAATTCATAATATTGCTCGCAGTTCGAACGGGACATGCTCCCCGCGACCACGTGCTATCAAGCAAAGTCTCGATCGTGATCCTGTCAGTCGGATCCGGCTCTCCCCCCAAAAGAGAGGTGAGCCGGATGTCTATGGTCGGACGGTTACTGAACGAGCGCGGTAACTCTGAACTGCTGACCAGTCCTTATTGAATTCGCTCTGCGATGCGCCGTTCGGCCTGTCGCAATGACCAGACAAGACGGTTCTGGCCGCGCGTCAGGTGTGTGCGCAGTAGGTGATAGCGATCGCTCCCCTCCGACTCGTTACCCAGATCAACGGCTGGAGCCAGATCAGGCAATGCCGGAATCGACCGAGCCGGATCCTGCCGGAAGCGACCGTCGCGGCTGTAGCCCACGGTCACCAGCGAGCGAGCCAGCAATCGCTGTGAGGCATTGATCTGTCGCACGTTGGAGTCATCAACCGAGTGATCCATCAACGAACCGGCTTCGTCGTAGAAGTGCTCCAACGTATTGGCCAGATCGGCACATGCTTGTAGTGACGGGCTGAAATCGAACGCCTCGCCAGCCGCCTCCTGATAACGGACGAGGTCTTTCTCGATGTCCTTCACTGTCGCCCGATAATCGAGGGGATAGACTGGTGAGTTCAGTGCGCGTAGCAATGCGACCGCGTAGACCCGCATATCCCGCAGAAGATTGTCAGGGTCGGCGATGTCCATCGTGTCATCCTCGGTGTGCCAGGCGATGTTGCCACCACAGCCACCAACAGCGTAATACGCCTTTTCTTTGACGAGATCGAGCGGCATCGTCGACGACAGCATAAAGAAGGTACTGATCCCGAGATTGTTGAAGGAGCAGTCGCCGGCACGGAGGGGCCGGCCACCGGAGGAGTCCTGACCGGTGACGTCCTTGACCGACGCCTTGACGACACCCTCGGCTTCCGGCATGTAGAAGACGTCGCGATAATCGGTGGCCCAGCGGCACCCGGGGGAATCGCAGTTGACGTGGGCGACACAATTCGCGGAAAGGTCCTGGGCGAAGGTATCGGCATACCAGGTCGACCCGGCATAGCGTCCATGCGAGTGACCAGACCACCAGGCAACGCGGATCGTGCGAGCAAGATGGTCGCGATGCTTGTGGAAGACACGCGCCATCTCGAGCAGCGTGGCGTCACCCGTTGCGTTGTCGCCGATGCCGATGTGCCACGAGTCGAGATGGCCATGGAACAGAACGAACTCGTCGGCAGCCTGATTTCCAGCGATCTCAGCGACGATCACGGGAATCTGCCGCCATCTGGTATCCACCTTATTGGAGACCGCAATGGTAACCGGTCCGTCAGCCAGCATCGCCCTAAGCGCTTCGCCATCCGGCTTGTTGATACCGAAGACCGGCACCGGCGGAGTGCGCCCGAGCGATTCGAGATCGGGTGAGCCCCATGAGGTGGTCGTAATACCTTCGTGGATTCGCTGACCGGGATTGATGAAGACAGCGCCAACCGCACCGCTTCCGGCCAGGTCGATCCCTCGGGCCGCGATGCCGAGACCCTCGGTCATGACGATCTTGCCGCGCAAATCCTGATGCGAAACTTTGCGTCCGGCACCGAACAGATCAGTGATGCCGCTGGCCTGACTCCCCTGCACGTAAACCAGCTCCGCGGTTAGTTCCTCCCCATCGGTTGACGGTGAAAAGGACGACGTCTTCACCGTGAAGCTGCGACCGTCGGAACCGACCGTTCGCAGGGTCGCCGGTCCAGGAATAGAGATCAGACAGGTCGGCCGGTGGACCTGATACGGTATCCCCCAGGTAGAGAGCTTCCCAGTGATGTAGTCGACGGCTTGTTGCTCCTCATCACTTCCTGACAACCGGACCAGTTGACTGAAGCGCTCAAGGAGCGCCCATGGCTCATCAATCGAGATATCGTCGAGCACGATTCGCTCGGTTTCGGCATCTCGCCAGCTCATTACCATTGATTTCTGCCCCTTTCGTGAGCATCAACACACACAGCACGGCAATCGACGGTCCAACGAGTTCTCAAACGCGGTGGCCGTATTTTGGTTTCCCGACGTTCTATTCGCACAGAGTACTATAGCGTATCGTCTTACGGCGTCGAGGTGATGCCGGACGTTAGCCGGTAAACGCTGATGAGGTTGCTCTCGGCGTACCATCTTTCCTCGCGCCTGTATAAACTGGTATCGTCTCGTTTCCGAGTAGCCGATGCGTTTAGGATTCGGAAGAATGAATACAAAGCATATATAGATCGGGAGAAGCGCTGACGTGAGCTTCGTTCGCGACCTCATTTCCGGCATAGTCGTCCTCGCGGTCCGAGTTGTTCTGCTTGCCGTCGTCATTTCTCCGATGGTGTTGGCCACGGCGATGATCGGAGCACTGGCTTTGCTCGTTGAGCAGGCGTTCCGATGCCTTGGATTGCATGGCTTGTCGTGTCGCCACTCATCTACATCGGTTGGTTCCTCTTGCTTTTCGCGCTATCGGGACTCGCGTGTCGCTACATGGGGAGAAAGCACGCAAAACCCAAGTACGCGGTCTTGCATACCGACAACCAAGATAACGCGGCGGACGATCCCGGCCTTGGAACGGTCTCCTTCTGTTACAACCAGGCCGCGATCCTCGCATCGTTACCACTCTTTCAGATGATGGCACAGACACAGATGCTGAACTCTTTGGTCCTCGGATCGTATTCACCCTCTGTTCACATTGGACGGATGCTGGTGAACTGGGGCGAAATTTACGATCCTGACCTAACGGAAATCGGTGATCATGTGATCATCGGAAGCAAAGCCTCTGTCGTTGCACATGGCATGACAACTCGCAATGATGGAGGAATCGTCTACGTCTCGGCGCCGGTAAGAATCGGCGATCGGGCCACCATCGGCGGTGACGCGCGGATCGCGCTCGGCTGCACTATCGGGGAGAACGCCGTCATAGAGCCCGGCGCGGTCGTCGCGCCGTTCACCCAAGTTCCGGCGGATGAGGTGTGGGGCGGCAGCCCGGCCCAGTTCCGCCGCAGACGGGATGGCGTCACGGCATCGGAGATGAGACTCGATCCGAGTGAGCCTGCCGTACTGACGTCGAGACCAGCTGGGCTCAATCACCGGTCGCACGCGATCTCATCCCACGCGATGCAGCCGGACAACCTGGATGAAGTCCGTAATCTGGTGATCAGCGCGCTCAACCTCAAAGCGCAAGATACTCAGGCTGAATTAAGTAGCGAGACCTGTCCGGATTGGGACTCGTTAGGCCAGATCGCGGTCGCCGCGGCGGTCTTCGACCGCTATGGGGTCGTGGTCGACGACGGCGAACTGTATCGCATCCGAACCTTGCACGACGTAGCCGACGCAATCGCCGGACGCAGGCTTGCCGAGCCGACTGTCGATGCCGTGATAGATCCCAGCGTAGCATCGAGCGTCGATGAACATTCTGCGCAGACGGGACCGGAACCATCGCTTCCAGATGATCTCGAAATGCTCCCACTCCTCGATCCGCGCGACGCGACGCGGCTGCTCGCCGAACGCGTTCAGGCGGAACAAGGCAACGACGAGAACGCGACGCCACTTCGCGTGGCCATCGCCGCGACATTCACGGCCCAGCCGGTCGCCACCTCGCTCCGACTCTGGGGTCGCGCCTCCGGCTTCGAGATCGACTGCCACTTCGCCGACTACGATCAGATCATGCAGACGTTAATTGACGATAGCAGCGCGTTTGGAACTAATGGCGATGGGGTCAACGTCCTCCTCCTCCGGCCAGAGGATCTCACGAGCGAGTCGCCGGAACAGGCCGGTGCTCAGATCGAACAAATCTTGCAGGCGATCCACCACTTCACGGAAGAGCGGCAAAGCCGGGGCCAGCTTCTGGTCGGCACGCTGCCGCCAGTGGTCTCCTCCTTTTCACTGACTGACCAACAGGAAATCGATGCGTTGCGTCACGAGTGGCGATCTCGCCTCGGGTCGATCCCTGGCGTCGAGATGTTCGACTTCAGCCGACTTGTCGAGCGCATCGGCATCGACGAAGCACGCAGCAATTCAGGCGAAGCCCTTCATCGCGCACCCTATTCCCCGCGCCTCTATCAAGAATTGGGCATTGCGCTGGTACGGCAGATCCGCTCCAAACGCCGCAGTCCGGCCAAAGTCGTCGCGGTCGATTGCGACAACACACTCTGGGGCGGCGTGGTCGGAGAGGTTGGGCCGGAGGGGATTCAGCTGGGTCCCGATGGACCCGGACGCAGTTTCCAGCTCTTTCAACACTATCTCAAGCATCTCAAGAATCGCGGCATTCTCCTCGCCGTCGTCAGTCGCAATGAAGAGCGAGACGTGCTCGACGTCTTCGAGAATCATCCTGAGATGATCCTGCGGCCAAACGACATCGCCACCTGGGCGGTGAACTGGAACCACAAATCCGAGAACTTGCGTGAGCTCGCCGAAGAAATGAACCTCGGGATCGATTCATTCGTCTTCCTCGACGACGATCCGGCGGTGCGTGCAGAGGTGATGACGCGCCGTCCGGAGGTACACGTGGTGCCGATGCCGGCGGACCCCGCTGCTTACTGCGAAACCCTCAGTCGTCTCTGGCTGTTTGACGGTGCCCAGGCGACCGCGGTCGACGCCGCGCGGACTCAGATGATGCAGGAAGAGAGCCGGCGCAAGCGTGAGCAGCGAACCGTCGGCAGTCTCGATCAGTTCCTCGCCAGCCTTGAGCTTCGGGTCGAAATGGGGCCGCCATCCGATCAGGAATGGCCCCGCGTGGCACAGCTCACGCAGCGAACGAATCAGTTCAGTCTCTCACTGAAGCGCCGCACGCTCGAAGAGGTTAAGTCGCTGGGCCCTGACACGTCAGTGCTGGTCCTCAAGGCAAGCGACCGCTTCGGCGACTACGGGCTGGTCGGCGTCGGTATCGTGAAGCGTGGGTCAGGGACCAGGACATCCGAGATCGACACGTTGCTGATGAGCTGTCGCGCGCTCGGACGTGGAGTCGAGGACGCCTTCCTACACGGTCTCGCACAGGTAGCGGCCTAGCCAGGGATCCGATACGCTGGTCGCGCCTTTCGTAGATGGACCAAGGAATGGGATGATCAAGGACTTCCTGGTCCGCAGTGGCTTCAATGAAATCGAGTCCAATCTCTGGACACTCTCGATCGCACAACTGCCACCGCTCCCCGACCACGTTGACTTCCGTGACCCGGAGCGCGTCGAGATCGGTGCGGGTTAGATCAGGGGACGACAGTCAATCCGCTCAGGTTATCGCGGAAGACGATCATCGCGCGATCCATTTTGCAACCGAGTCGAACCTTTTGTTCCAGTACGGCATTTCAAGGGTCTGAACGCCCCCTCTCTGGTATGCTGCCGTTCAGACATTCATCGATCAAGACGCGAACAGAGGTGAACCATGGCGCCCGAAACTACACACTTGAATCGCTTCTACGAGGGATGGGGCAACTACCAGGATCTGCTGGTCGATGCGGTCGGAACCCTCTCTTCCGAACAACTCGCGCTGCGAGCCGCGCCGTCGCTTCGCCCAGTATGGGAACTGGCGGCACACATCATCGCAACACGTGTCGGTTGGATACACAGCATCATGGGGGAAGCGGCGGGACGAACGGATCTCGAAGACGTCCTGACCTGGGACGACGAAGGCGAGCTGCAACGAAGCGCATCCGAGCTGACCGAGGGCTTGCGCCGGTCGTGGGAGATGGTCGCGGAGTGCTTGCAGCGCTGGACACCCGACGACCTCGATGCGGAGTTCACCACGGCACGAGGCGCCACCCGCAGCCGGCAGTGGATCATCTGGCACGTGATCGAGCACGACCTGCATCACGGCGGCGAGCTCTTCTTCACGCTCGGCATGCACGGACTCCCGACACCCGACATGTAGGCGAGCTGACAGGTGGGTGGGCACCGGAAGTCAGAGGTCGTAATGAGCGCCATTCGCTGCTAGCCAGGCCTTACGATTTTGACAGTCAGGCTGAAATGCTCCGTAAATTTGCTTCAGGAGAAAGGCGAGTCGCGAGTGTCTACTCTCCGAGCGCTGAGCCAGGCCAGCCTCGTCGCTCTACCCGCCTTGGCATCATTTGGCGAGAATGGCCGACACTGGTCCGGGTCCGACTCGTCATCCTGAGCCGCAGTGAAGGATCTCCTCGTTTCGATTCAACAAAGCATGGAGAGATCCCTCGGCTGCGGCCTCGGGATGACACATCCAAGGTGGCAGCCTACTCATCATGACCGGGAGGCAGTTCTCCACTTCTTGGCCAACGGTTTTGCAAACCGCTTCAGACCACCAGGGCGATCCCCGTTGTGAACATGAAGAACCTGAAGTGGGAGAAACCGGAACCACGCGGAACACTGTGGAGGAGAAATTCTCGCTACTCGGTTGCCAATCCCGCACGGGCAAAGGCGAGCGCTTCGGCAATCGTCATCTCGTTGCCTTGGGCGAAGGCTTGCTCGAAGGCTGCTACGCCAATTTGTTCACGGACGAATTCGATCTCATGCTCGTAGATCGCCTCGACGGCTGGCGGGAACGCGCGGTGGGTCGACGGTCGCAGCGCGTAGGCAGCGCCGCAGAGAATGGCGGCTCGGGCGCCGTTTCCCTGACGGTGGGATACGGCCGCGATGCCAAGGAGTGTCAGGGCCAGGCCCGGCAGGTCTGCCAACCCCTCGTTAACTCGCAACGATTCGGTGTAGCTGGCGATGGCATCATCGAGATGGCCGCTGAAACAAAGTGCCGTGCCAAGATAAAAGATGGCGCCCGACAAGACGTAGTTAGGACCGACGGTGCGAAGGCCATCGACTGCCTCACCCAGCAGCAGAATCGCGGCAGCCACATCACCACCCAACAGCGCGTGTAAACCACGATCTCGCAGCAACCGCAGTGGACCCAGTTTATCGCTACTGCCGCGATAGCATTCCTCGGCTTCCGCGAAATATGGCGGAGCGGCGGCAAGGTCTCCGAGCACGCAGCTCGCGAGAGCAAGATCGCTCAAGGCACAGGCAATACCCTGTGAATCCCCAATCTTTCTCCACTCTTCGAGCGCTTCAGAGAACCATTCGATTGCCCGATCACCCGTGTCAATCATGTAGTCTCTCCAGCCAAGCTGCCGGAAGACGAGTGCCTGGCCGTGGGAGTTGTCCAGTTGCCGCCACAGCTCCAAAGCTTCCTGAGTGTATTCAGACACTATCTGACGAACCGTCTGGATTGACAATAACGTGCTCGCACCGGTCAGGAGCGACGCGTGCACAGCCGGGCTAAGCCGCTCGCGACGCGTCAAAGCGGTTTCCAACCACCGGCGGCCTTCCGTGGGTCGCTGGTATTCGTGCCAGTAGGGCCAGATCGCCACGGTTAACCGGGCCAGTAGCTCCGTGTCGTCACAGTTGTTCGCCCAGTCGAGTGCGGCGCGGATGTTGTCGACATCGGCGTCAATGCGCTCGTACCAGTCGCTGCTTCGCGCCTCTGGCACATAGGGTGGGGCAGACTCGGCCATATCGAGAAAGTAGCGCGCGTGGCGTTCGTGAAGCGCCGCATCATCGCCGTTTTCCGTCCGCCGTTCACGCCCGTATTCACGGATCGTTTCGAGCATATGGTAGCGGATCGTGCCGTTGCGCGAGGTGAATCGCTCGATGAGGTGCGCATCGACTAATGATTCCAGGAGTCGATCCACCGTCCTCGTCGATAATTCGTCCGATCCACAGATCGCGCTGGCAGCTTCCGCGGACCAACTGCCGACAAACACGGTAAGGCGCAGCAGGAAGTCGAGCGCGGGCGCTGACAGGAGGTCAGCACTCCAGGCGATTGTGTCGCGTAGCGTTTGTTGGCGCCGTGGGACATCGCGTGGCCCGCCACTGCCAAGATCGAGCCGGTGAGGAAAGTCGGCCAGGAGTCTCCCGGGTTCGCGATCTCGCGTACGGGCAGCGGCGAGCTCAATTGCCAGCGGTAAGCCGTCGAGCTGAGCGCAAATCTCTCCAACCGCCAGTAGGTCCTCATCATCAAGGATGTGTCGTGGATTGGCCGCCTGGGCGCGCTGGATGAAGAGTTCGACGCCCGGGTTCTCACGGAGTTTGCGTGCAGACTGGTTGCGGCATGGCACCGGGAATGGATGAGTCGGCCATTCGTACTCTCCTGAAACGTGAAGCGGAATGCGACTCGTTGCCAGGACCTTCAAGTTCGGGGCCTCACGCAGTAGACCGGTGATGTCTCGACCACTGTCGACCAGTTGCTCGAGATTGTCGAGTAGCAGCAAAACGGACCGTGATCGGAGCCAACTGACCAGTCTTGCGTGCAGCGAGGCATCGCGCACATCACGCAGGCCGACCGTTTCGGCAATAGTCTGGATGACCAATTGGGGATCGGACTGAGCGGCAAGGGAAACAAAAAAGACGCCGTCCGGAAAACCATCGAGCACGTACTCGGCAATCCGTAACGCCAGCCGCGTCTTGCCGCTCCCGCCGGCGCCGGTCAGTGTCACCAAACGAACGGATCTCTGGCACAAGAGATCGGCGACAGTCGCGATCTCCTCTGCGCGTCCCACGAAGGATGTGACGGACGCCGGTAGATTGTTCCGCACCACAGATGACCACCGTGCGGGAAACGTCTGTTCATCAAGATCACCGGATGCGGCAAGCACCTCCAGCGAAGGGAATCCCGCCACATGGAGGAGACGATTCGCGTCTATCTTGCGTAGTTCCAGGGCACCGGCGACATTGAGCAGGCCGCTGTAATGATAGGGATGCTCAGATTTGCCGCTAAGCCAGCGATGGACAGTCGTCTTGGGCACACCCGACCGCACCGCAAGTTGTTCCTGCGTAAGGCCTCGCTCTGCCATGAACTGTCTAAGCAGCGCTGCGAGCGATGATGTATCCGGTAGCTCGTGAGCTTTCGGCGCCAATTTGCCGCTCCTCGCTCAACGTCACATCAACGAATCGTATACTCTCTAGGCTACAAGCAATACGTACAGCGCACAATGATTGCTGATACCCGCGCGTGGTATCGATGAGTCGGTAGCGGTCGAGAAAACGCGCTGGTTGGGAGCGAATCGTGTCCTCCTTCAACAACGGATTGGTGCCGTCGAGAAGGACGGGTGCAATCGTCAGCGACCGCGGGCTGTCACGACGTACGAAGCTCTTGTGGGGAACTGCGGGACTCGGATCAGAAGCACTCCGTCAAAGCCGGATCGCCTGGCTGATTTACTTCTATGCCTCTCCGATTGGAGCCAACCACACGAGCCGACTCTCACTACTGGTGGTTAGCGTGCTCTTGTTCTCGGGTAAACTCATTGAGGCATTCGCCGATACTCTCATCGGCTACTGGAGCGATCGGACGTCATCCCGTTTCGGACGCCGGCTTCCGTTCGTCCTACTGGCCGCACCACCGATGACCCTCTTCGCCATACTCCTCTTCGCCCCACCGTCTCACATGCATGGGGCGATGGTGGGCGTGTATTTCTTTGTTGTCGTCGAGGTGTTCTTTCTCTTCAGCAGCCTCGTCAATGTCCCATATGAATCACTCCTGCCGGAGATAGCCAGAAACAGCGAGGAGCGCGTCTCGATCACGGGCTGGCGTGTCTTCTTCGGGGTCGTTGGCGCGGGCGTGGGTTTAGTGGGAAGTGGACTCCTGATCAGCCGGTTCGGCTACGTGGCCATGGCAGTGACCTTCGCGCTTCTGGCGCTCGTGACTCGCTACGCCGGTGTCGCGGGTGTCTGGAAACGGGTGCGCCGAGACACCCCATTATCCTCGCCATCGCTCAGAACGTCGCTCCGACTCACCGCGGCCAACCGGGGCTTTCTGATATTCATGCTGTCCTTCGTGCTCTTTAGTACGGCTCTGTCCATGCTCATTGGTCTGCTGCCGTTCTATGTCACGAGCGTCCTGCAGGTATCAGACACTGGCCTCTGGGCGAGTATGCTCACGGCGGTCGGTATCGGTGCGATGGCACTGGCGATCCCGGCGTTTGGGTCGATCGCACGCCGCACTTCGAAATTACAGGCTTACCGACGCGCGATGCTGGGTTCCGTGATCGCCTTCCCGGTACTCTTCGTGGCTGGCTCACTCCCGGGTATCTCACATAATGCGCAGGCGCTGGCGGCGATGGTGATCGTGGGTGTACCCCTGGCCGGGGTCTATCTCTTTCCGGGACCGATTATCGCCGACCTGTGCGATGCCGAGGCACGGCGACTGGGGATGCGCCGCGAAGGGATGTTCTTCAGCACACTGGCGTTTATGGACAAAATCGTGGAGGCCTTCGCGCCGCTACTCCTGGGACTCGTCTTGGTTCTCGGGAACCAGCCGGGCCATACCCTCGGGGTCCGCTTGGTCGGACCCGTCGCCGGTCTACTGGTGTTGGTCGGGTTTCTGCTTTTTCGTTCAAACGAGCGCACGATCAGTCAACTATAGGGCTCATGAGCGGAGCGGAATCGATGCTCCCACAGAATTGCGACGACTTCGAATCGATCCACCTCGCGTCCCTTGCGCTCAGAACTCGGTAATGATCATTGTAGAAGATCATGACTCGTTGGTTCTCAGAGAGCCGGTTCGGCATCTGCAATATGCTCAAACTCACATGCGGGCAACACCTCAACCACGAGAACATCGCTGAGAGCTGACGCATCTGAGTTCGAGCGAAGTTAGCCGGTATGAAATTCTCCTCAGTTTAGCAGTGGCAAATATCACCTGAGTCAGCTTAATTCGGGAGAGTAGATCTTGCTTCATAATTTGCAAGACTACCATACGTTCAATAATGCGAACGACGCGCCCACTGATTGATTCATGGAGATATTAGTTGCGTGTTAACATATTAGGCAATAGCATTCAAGAGCCACTCGCGCCAAATCAGAGCGTTCACCGCAAAGTCCAGTTGTATTGACGTGCCGAAGTACGCCCTTTAGAATGTGCCCAGTTTAGGACACCATTTGGACGCCAGAAATAGGAATGGCGAAAGTCCGTTGAGAAATTGCGCAGCGGCTAACTGAGCGCTCGATCCGATTTACTAATCGCCGAGACGGGGTACTGAGTTACCTTCTTGGCGGGGCAAGAAGCCGATAAAAGTTTCGAACTCTTGAGACAAGAGTTCCTAGATTCGTCGATTGGCGAATATGACGGCTGAGTTGGTATGGATTCTGTTGTCAATCACGTCCAGAACGCACAGGATCCAGGTCACACAATGAACAGGATACTGCCGATATCATTGTCGATGTCTGTTTTTGTGTTGTACTAGTCACATCTGAATTCTGATTTGTGGAAAGGAGGTGCTTTTCTGATGTTTGCGTGGATTGATGGTGGGGTCCTCGCGAATATGTAGTTACTGAATCGACTGTCGGTTACGACATTGAGTGCCTTATCCCTATCCACAGTTTGGTGTACGTCTATTCGGTTGCCGAGAACGCGCGACTTCAAGGGGGCAATCTAGATGGATAACCGTGACTATCAACGTGGGCTTCAGCAACACTCGGTCATTTCACACGTACGACCGCTATCGCGCCGTGAAGTGCTCAAAAAAGGCGCTCTGCTCGGGGTGGGCGGGACTGTGTTCGCCTCGCTCCTAGCGGCCTGCGGCGGCAAGAGCAACAACGCAACCACGACGACCGCTTCTAGCGGCGGCGCCACGACTTCGGTGCCGTCGTCGGCAAGCACATCGGGCACGTCGTCTACGGTGAAGCTTGCCGACAAACAGGTGATCCGCCTGCCAGAAGGCGAACCAAATAGCTTCGATCCAGGTGTCACATCAGGCGGCTGGGGCCTCGAACAGATCCAGAATCTCTTTGAGGGACTGGTCGGTATCGACCAGCGCACCGGTGATATCGAGATGCTGATGGCCGAGAAAATGGAAGCTAATGCAGACGCATCCGAATTCACGTTCACCGTGAGAGACGGAATGAAATGGTCCGATGGTTCGCCATTGACCGCCAAGGATTTTGAGTACAGCTGGAAACGCGTCTTGACGCCGGAGACCAAATCAGATTATACGTCCGCCCTCCTTCCGCTTAAGAATGCCAACGAGATCATCTCGGGAAGTGGCTCGATCAACGATCTCGGGGTTTCGGCAGTTGACGACAAGACGCTCAAAGCAACGCTCATCGGTCCAACTCCATACTTCCCACTTCTCGCGGCGACCTGGACATACTTCCCCGTTCCGAAGAAGACGGTCGAACAGTTCAATGAGAGATGGGTCGAGGGCGGCAACATGGTCTCGAACGGTCCATACGTCCTCACTGAGTGGAAGCACGATCAGAGCATGGCGCTTGATCAGAACGCCAATTACTGGGGCGACAAACCGACGATCACCCACGCTGACTACACACTGTTCTCTGACCCGGTGGCGCAGGCGCTGGTCTCGTTCGAGAACGACGAGGTGGATCAGGCACAGGTCATCGGCGCCGACCTACAACGGGCCAAGGAAGATCCGACCCTCAGCAAACTCGTCCAGGTATTCCCGCGCTCCGGCACGGCGTTCATTACCTGTGATTGCTCGAATGCTCCAACGAGTGATGTAAAGGTAAGGCAGGCTCTCTCGATGGTGGTCGCGCGCACGACGCTCGCTGACAAGATCCTGAAAGGGGAGTTCAGTGCCGCGCCGTCGTTGCTCCCGGCTGACATTCCAGGGAATGATCCATCAGCCGCGCTTGGTGAGGACACTGCGAAAGCCAAGGACCTGCTCACTCAAGCGGGATTCAAGGATGGAGCTGGCATCCCGCCATTGTCGCTCACCTATAACTCGAGTTCCGTGACGGATAAGAACGTTGCCGAGTATCTGCAGAATGTCTGGAAGGAAAATCTCGGGGTCTCCGTCGAACTCCAACCGATGGAGCCACAGGCCTTCCGAGACTGGCGCGTGGCCCGAAAGAGCCAGCCCTACGGCATGTATCTCAGCATCTGGGGCTCTGACTGGGCAGATCCCGCCAACTGGCATAACCAGCTCTTTGCGTCGGACGCCGACTTCTACTTCACGCACTGGAAGAACGACCAGTTTGACAAACTCGTGGCTGAGGCGCGGCCGATGACCGATCCGGAGAAGCGTACTGCGCAATACAAGCAGGCGGAAAAGATTATCAATACCGAACAGCCAATCATCCCCTTGTATCACCTGAACCGGATCTTCGTGATCAAGTCCTACGTAAAGGGGATCATTCACTATCCAATTCTCGGTCGCACCTATCTGAAGTACGTGCAGATCGAACAGCACTAGACTCGAAACGGTCAAGCAGTAAACCGAAGAGAGCGATTCGTGACGGTGAGACCGGAAGTGACAATCCAGCGTTTAGCTGGCGTGCGGTTGCGTGACTGATGGGAAATCGAAACGCCTACATGGTGCGTCGAGTGTTGCTCCTAATTCCCACGCTCTTCGCGATCTATACGTTGACGTTTCTGTTGATGCACGCGACGCCAGGAGGCCCGTGGGACTCGGGAGAGAAGCCGTTGCCGGCTGCGGTCGTTGACCAGCTCAACAAGGCATACGGTCTCGACAAGCCGCTCTGGCGCCAATATGTCGACTACCTTGGCAAGGCATCCCACGGAGATTTCGGGCCGTCGTTCACGCATCGCTCTCGATCGGTGACGGATATCGTCAAGGGTGCGCTACCCATCTCTCTGAAACTCGGATTCGCAGCGATGATCATGGCCATACTGGTCGGTATTCCGCTTGGGATCATCGGCGCCGTAAAGCACAACACGTGGATGGATTATCTCGCGACGGCCACCTCAATCATCGGAATCTCTACCCCTCCCTATGTCGTCGCGTCTCTTCTCGTCTTAGTGTTCGCAAGTCGTCTCCACCTCGTCCCCACCCAGGGATGGGCGGGAATCTGGAGCACGAAAGCCCTTATTCCCGCGGTGGCTCTGGCACTCTACCCGGCGGCAGTGCTTGCTCGGTACATGCGCGCGAGCATGCTCGAAGTGCTTGGGATGGATTACATACGGACGGCACGGGCGAAGGGTCTTCGAGAAGTGAGGGTCATCGCATTCCATGCCATGCGTAACTCGTTCCTCCCGGTACTGACGGTCGGGGGCATCGTCATGGCCGACGTATTGACCGGTTCGTTCTTCGTTGAGGTAGTCTATTCGGTCCCCGGCGTCGGACGCTATTTCGTCCAGAGTATCAGTGGTCGCGACTACCCTGTTATTCTCGGCATCGTGCTGTTACTCGGGTTCATCATCTCGGTGATGAACATGCTGGTGGATCTGCTTTACCCGCTGCTTGATCCACGCATCGAGAGCTAATCTTGGAATTTCAGCCATATCTTCCCAGCGAAGAAAGCGAAAGCGAACGAATGCTCCGGAAGCGAAGACCGAAAGAACAGTTTGCATAGACATAAAGGGATGGGCCGATGGTAACTCCCGCCGCGAGGTTCGGATCAACTTCGCTCGATAAGGCACCGCAGAAACCGAGCGACAACCTGTGGCGTCACGCATTCAGACGCTTGCGCCGCAACCGGTTCGCCACAATTTCCTTGGTGTTCATCGTGTTCCTACTCTTCGCAGCGGTTTTGTTCCCGACGGTCGCTCCATACTCCTACTCCAAGCAGAACTACGACGCCGTGACGGAATCGCCCACTCTCGCGCATCCGATGGGAACTGATCAACTGGGCCGCGACATCCTCGTCCGGTTGGTTTTTGGCGCTCGGATCTCTCTCGCGGTCGGCGTAATTGTTCAGGTCGTCATTCTGCTGATCGGAGTGCCCGCGGGACTCGCTGCCGGCTTCTATGGTGGCAAGATCGATACAGTCATCATGAGAACGGTCGACGTCCTCTACTCCATGCCAAGTCTCCTGGTCGTCATCATCACCATGACCTTCCTGCGCGCGGTTCTCGCGACGAAACATGGCGGCCTGCTGAATGCCATCGAAGGCGTCGACAAATTAACAGGCGGATTGATGGGCGTCTTTATCGGTCTTGGGCTGATCAGTTGGTTAACGGTCGCGCGCATCGTCAGGGCTCAAACGATGTCACTGAAGCAAAACGAGTTCGTCGAGGCTGCAAGAAGTTTAGGTAGCTCGAACCGAGGATTGATGTTCCGTCATATGCTGCCTAACACATTGGCGCCAATCGTCGTCGCAGCCACGTTGGGAATCCCGCGTGCCATCCTCTATGAAGCGGGGATCAGCTTTCTCGGGCTTGGCGTGATTCCTCCGATGCCAAGCTGGGGGCTGATGATCAGCGAGGCCATTCCCGAACTTCGTTCCTTCCCCCACATGCTGATCCCACCAGCGATCATCTTGTCACTTACCGTGCTGGCATTCAATTTCCTGGGCGACGGTCTGCGCGACGCGCTTGACCCCTGGATGACTCACTAGCACAGGCTGCGCGACCGTCGTCAGAGTGCGGCATCCGACGACGTTGCCGGTAGATGCACGCCAAGTGTTTAACTCAGTCGAGCCCAGCGAGTCCGGAATTGAGGCTGGTCGGGCTCGATTTGCGCGTCAAACAAGCCCGGTGCTCTTGATCAGATCAACCCAAGAATGGTCCCGATATTCGCGTTCGCATCGATCACGGGCTCGATCGCCCCAGAACGAGACGACAGCAGGCAGGTTACACCCGGTCCGTGACCGGCGATTATCGAGTCACCGTGCGCGATGATTCCGATCGTTACCGAGCCTTGATGATAATAGCGACCATAGGTCGAGTCGGCGTCGACAATGGCCACGATGTCACCCAAGCGCAAATTTCCGAGTCCGTACTCTTCAACGATGGCCGCGTCGAACATGGTGATGTCGTAGTCCCCACGATAGGCATTATCCCGCCCGAGTCCTGATCCCATCACTCCAGCCGGAACACGGTGAGTCACCGGCACGACGAGTTTTCCGTCCCGGATCTCGTGAATCCAAGCGTCGAAAAAGTCAGGATCGATACTCATGCACTTGACGTCGGGCAGTCCTCCAAGTTCGAGCCCCGTGCCGAACGATTTCACCAGGATCTTATCTCCTGGCACCATACGCTCCAGGATTTCAGACGCGAAATCGACCATGACGTGCTCCGCGCCGCCATGTTTACCGGTCACGATTCCTGTGGAGCCTGTGGCATCACCGGAGAGCACGATCGCTCTGTTGCCAATACACGCCAGAATGTTTAGGCCGCCATTCGCGTTATCGTCTGGGTTCTTCATGGTCACAGCCGGCTCGACGTGATCACCGACAATATCCTGAACGCGATGTCCGATCCGGATGTTGTACGTGACACCGCCAGTCCCTGGGAGCACCATGGGTTCACCGTGAATGGAGATCCGGTAAGGATTGGCGGGCGGTGGCGGATACCTCGGTGCCGTAACTTGTCCAACCACCGACAGACGGACTAGCTTATGTCGATTTGTCGTGATCTTTCCCGTTTTGGGAGCGGCAACGGTAGCGATGTCCGACTGACCCAACGCCATGAGTACCACCTTCTCTATCGAGCGCACCTTTGCGGCACAAAACCGCAGACAAACTGGATACCCTCATGTTCTATGAATGTCCGCTTACTGTCAATCTGCACATATGTCAAGACAAATCGTCTGTTGGCAAACAGTCCGACAACTTAACGCCGTCCACGACCTGCCTCGACGTTTTTCCATTGGCGCCGCTACTCGTCCACCTACTCCCCAACGCCCATCCACTCGTCGAACCAGGCGACAATGCGCTTGAGCAGATCGAGGTGGTACGCCCGCTCGTGGAAGCCGTGCTTCTGCCGTGGGTAGGTGACGAAATCGGTCGGCACCCCAGCCGAGCGCAACCCCAGGTAGAACTCCACCCCCTGGGTTGGTGGCACGCGCGGATCCGCCTGGCCATGCACGACCAGAGTCGGCGTCTTGGCGGCACCCACGTAGCGGATCGGTGAACGTTCCCAGTAGGCGTCCGGCTGCTCGTGCAACGGGCCGGGGAAGCGTGCCTCGTTCATCGGACGGATATCGGTCGTGCCGACCTTGCTCGGCCAGTTGGTCACCGCCGCGCCGGCCACCGCCGCCTTGAAGCGATCGGTATGCGTCACCGCCCAAGCAGTCAGAAAGCCGCCATAGCTCCACCCGAGAATACCGATACGCTCCGGGTCGGCCACGCCGGAGTCGATCAGCCAATCGACCCCCTGCATGACGTCGTCGAAGTCCATGCCGCCGAGGTCATTGCGGTTCGAGGAGGTAAACGCGGCGCCACGGCCGGTGCTACCGCGCGGGTTCGGCCGGAAAACGGCGTATCCGGCGGCCGCCAGATTCTGCCACCAGTCATGCCAGCTCCCCCGGAAGGTCGCGCCCCAACGCGCAGTTGGCCCACCATGAACGTGAACGATCAGCGGCAGTCGCTCGTCTTCGGCAGCGCCCGGTGGTCGAACCAGCCAGCCTTCGATCGTGATGCCGTCGCTGGCGGGCCATTCGACGGCCTCCATCGTCGCCAGCGGCAGTCCGTCTAGCCCCGGGTTCAGATGGGTCAGGCAATGAAGCGTGCCGTCGAGCGACCCGGCCCAGACCTCGGGTGCCGTAGTCGGATCCTGCCAAATCAACGAAATCGCGCGCCCATCGTCGCTCAGGTTGAAGGAGCCCGCTACCGTGCCACCCTCCGGCAGTAGTTCGAGCCGTCGCGTGTGATGGGTCTTCAGATCGACAACCTCGAGTGGAGTCCAGAATCCCTCGGCCGTGAGCACCAGAAGTCGCGATCCATCTCCAGCCCAGGCAACCCAGGACGGAGTAGTGTCGCCCGGCTCCATCGTCCGGGAATCGCCGCTGGCGACGTTAAACAGGATGACGCGTGTATCGTCCGGATGTTCGCCGGTCTCATTGATCATGACCAGTTGCGATCCGTCAGGCGACCACTGCAGCACACCCGGTACAAACGGCAGAATCGCGAGAGTCCGCTCGGCGCGCGTGGCCACGTCGATAATGCTCAGCCGCACGTTGCCGATCGTATTGTCGAGGCGATTCGATTCGGTGGTCACCGCCGCGATCGAGCTTCCATCTCTGCTCCAGGCATAGAGCCAGACGTGCCCCGCCGCCGGGCCGATCGCCCGAGGTTCGCCGCCGTCCACTGGCACCCGTACGATGACGCGCGGCCGGTCGGCCAGACTTGCGACATAGATTTCCCCCGGTGGATCCTGCTGGCCGGCCAAAGCCAGGCGGTCTGCCGTGTAGCTGATCGACTGTCCGTCCGGCGACCAGGCGATCAAGTCAGCTCCACGTCGGAGGCTGGTCAAACTTCGGGCTTCGCCACCAGCCACATTGATGAGGTGGACTTGAGGGGTGCCGCGATCAGATCGATCGGACAAAAAGGCGAGCCGGCTTCCGTCTGGCGACCAGCGCGGCATACGGTCTTCCGCGGTCGCCATGGTGAATCGACGGGGATGAGCTTCATCCGAAATCTCCGCCAGCCAGATCTCCGACATCGGATTGGTCTCGACGTGTGCGATCGGTGCGACGACAAAGGCCACCTGGCGGCCATCCGGCGACGTCTGCACGTCGGATGGAATTCGCAAACTGACCGCCATCTCGGGCGTGTACTGCTTGGTCGGCTCGGTTCCCATAAACGATTATCTCTCTCTTCTTAGCAGCAAATGCGCAATTTCATCGGTTGGACGTGAGGGTCCATAATACGTGACTGGACGATTGACCGGAACCCCTCCTGATCTGTTTCGCAGGGATGGTTGATGACTTCGCCGCTGGTCGGTGGTTACCGAGTAGGCCACTAGGCAATCTCTACTCAGGACTTGGCGAGGCCCCCCGCCTCATCACTGAATCCCAGCGCCTCTGTGCTATCATCGCGGACAGCGATACCGGGCAGAATGTCTTATCCATGCAGCTTTCCTCATACTACTGGCACACAGTATTCGCCATTTCGTGTTCTGCAGAATCGGGATCACGGGAAGGTGCCACGAGACGTATCGGCAAACCACTGCGAGGGCCTATCTCTCACGGAGACGCCGCCGAAGCTGTGGATTGAAAGTGCTCAGGAGACGGACTTGAACTCATTCGGGGAAAGATCTGCGTTTATCTGGAGCATCGCCGATCTGTTGCGCGACAGCTTCAAGCGCGGCAAGTACCAGGATGTCATCCTCCCGCTGACTGTGCTGCGGCGGATCGACTGCGTCCTCGCTCCGACCAAGCCAGCGGTGCTTGAGACCTATCAGAAGCTCCGCGGCCAGCTCGATGTTCGTGAGGAGGTAGCCATATGATCGGGAGACTGCGACGAGTTCACTTGCGTGAGGTCTGGAAGCACGAAGCACTGGATTTCACCACGTGGCTACAGGACAACATTGACATTGTAAACGAGATCACCGGATTATCGCTGTCCGACGTTAAGCGCGAACAAGCAGCTGGCACCTTTAGCGTTGATCTGGTCGCTGACGACGGATCAGGGAACATCGCGATTATCGAGAACCAGTTGGAGAAGAGTAATCACGACCATCTCGGCAAGCTCATCACATACTTGACAGCGTTTGATGCGAAGCTTGCGGTGTGGATCGTGTCAGACCCCCGCCCTGAGCACATTGCAGCGGTGGCGTGGCTCAACGAATCGACTGCCGCATCCTTCTTTCTTCTCAAGGTTGAAGCAGTGCGAATCGAGGAATCGCCCCCTGCCCCACTGCTTACGCTGATTGTCGGCCCATCCGAAGAGGGCCGCGCCGTTGGCGAGACGAAGCAAGAGTTCATTGAGCTGCGCCAAACGATGCGTCAATTCTGGTCGAGCCTGCTAGCGAAGGCGAATCAGCGGACCACGCTTCACCAGCATGCCGAACCCGGCAATGGCAATTGGCTAAGCGCACCCTCTCGTATTCGAGGAGTCTTGATCAACTACATTGCTCGAGCTGGTGATGCACGCGTCGAGCTCTACATCAACGTCAACGACTACGCACTCAACCGTCAGATATTCGATCAGATCTACGCCCACAAGTCCGAAATCGAGGCGGCCTTTGGAAATGAGCTCGAGTGGGACAAGCGCGAGGGGCGGCAGACCTGCAAGGTTGAGTATCCGCTGAGCGTGGGTGGCTACCGGGACCATGACCGATGGGATACAACGCATCAGGCCATGATCGATGCGATGGTCCGGTTCGAGCGGGCCTTGCGGCCTTTTCTCGACGAGATTCAGATCTGACTGTCCAGAAGTCCAGTCCAGGAATTGCGATGAGCATCCCTTAAGAAAACTTTGAAGCGACGATCGAATCGGTGCTGGTGGACGGGGACAACACAATGAAGGGACATAATTCCGACGGCACAGTACTGGTAATTCATAATCAGCTGCAATCCATGAATGCACTTGACGCTGCCGCACACGTGCTGAGCGAGGTCGGTCAGCCCCTCCATTACAAAGAGATTTCGCGACGGATTCTCGCTCAAGGACTGTGGGTCTCCGCTGGGAAAACACCTGCCGCAACGGTGAACTCTAGAATTGCCGTGGACATCAAGGAGCTTGGAACTGGCTCACGCTTCATACGAACCGGTCCCGGGCTGTACGCGCTGAACAACGAGAAGTCCACGTTGGCGGATGAACCGCAAGAAACGGTCACCGCACCTGCGGCCGATGCTGCAGACACGCTTTCGTTCACTGACGCTGCCGAACGGGTTCTCGAACAGCATGGTCAACGAAAACCCTTGCATTATCGGGAAATCACGTTGCTGGCTCTCGATGATGGATTGCTTGTCACCCAAGGAAAGACACCTGAAGCCACGATGTACGCGCAAATACTTACTGAGATCCAACGTTACACGAGACGTGGAGAGCGGCCTCGCTTTACTAAGCTTGGCCAAGGCATGGTGGCCCTAAGCCGCTGGGGAGGAGAAGGGCTCGCCTTCCAGATTGAGCGTCACAACCGAGAAGTGCGACGCAAGCTCCTTGACACACTGAAGACTATGCCGCCAGTCGAGTTTGAGGCTGTCGTCGGCCGACTCCTCACAGCCATGGGATTCGAGCAGGTGGTGATGACACCGGTGACCGGCGACGGAGGCATTGATGTTCGCGGCGTGATGGTGATCGGGGATGCGGTGCGCATCAAGATGGCCGTGCAGGTGAAGCGCTGGAAGAACAATGTACAGTCCAAAGTGGTTCGGGAGGTTCGGGGCGGCTTGGGGGCTCACGAGCAGGGGCTGATTGTCACTACCAGTGGATTCAGCAGCGGCGCTGTTAGCGAGGCGACGAGACAGGACGCGACACCAGTGGGGCTGATGGATGGAGATCAATTGGTAAATCTGCTCGTCGAGAACGACATCGGAGTGCATCGCACCTCCCACGACATCATCGAACTGGGGGACACAGATGCAGAATGATGAGTAATTCGATGATCCATCTGACAGCGTCGCTGACGATACAATGGGTGCCAGGGTTCGCTGTCACATTTACGTTGAGCGGGGCTCTGCATCCATGACCGAACTACCTTCTGGTTGAGACTCACTCTGTTTGAAATACGCTTGCACGATCACCCCGGACAAGCTGGGGATTCCTCAATTTGCAGAAGGCATGCCTGTTTCGCTCTTTCCGCTCGGCCCCCGCTGGCGGTGACACATGATCGAGGGGGATCGCAGCCTTGAAACCACACATTATCCGTGGACCTCTTGCCGCACTTGAAGATCGCCTCGCAGCCGATGTGAGTGCCTACCGCGCCCGTGCTCCGCTCGCCCCGCTGACGATCCTGATCGGCAGCACCCTGCTACGCCCCTATCTGCGCCATCGACTTGCCGAACTGCATGGTAGCGTCGTCAATCTGCGGCTCCTGACCATTCATGACCTGTCCAGCTATCTCGCGGTTGCCGCGACGAAGGCCAACGGCACAGACCCATTGCCAGCGATGGGAGACCGCGTCATCGCCGAAGAGGTAGCCGACCAGGCAAAGGGATACTTCTCTCAGGTCACGCACTCCTCGGGATTCGCCGAGGCACTCGATCGCCTGTTTCAGGAACTGCGACAGGCTGATCTCGACTCGGAGCGCTTTGCGCAAGCCATCGAAAGTTGGGCGAGAGAATTCCACAGAACGCGGATAAACTGACCTCGCTGGCGATGCTATATACGCAAGCACAGCAGCGGCGTGCGGAATTCCATGGAGCTGACGACCTGGTTCGATTGGCCGACCCAACCCGTCTCGGTGGCACCGACCTGTTCGTCTATGGCGTCTGGAGTCTGTCGACGATACAGCAGCAGTTACTGGAGCGCTTGATGGCCCAAGTGGCGGTCACGTTCTACCTGCCGGAAGGTAACGGCGAGATAAACGATGCTCACTCCGGGCTTCGCTCCTGGCTCAGTGGCATGGGGGCCGGGGAAGAGTCGATTTCTATCGACAGACAGCCGGAAGCGACGCTTGAGCGGTTGCAGGCTACCCTGTTCGATAGGATCGATGAGCGAGAGCCAGCCCACGACGGCAACGTTCGACTCGTTTCAGCGCCCGACCCGCCGCGCGAGATCCGTGAAGCGGCACGCGCCTGCCTGCGCTGGGCCGCCGAGGGGATCGCCTTTCACGAGATGGCGATCGCCTACCGTCAGCCTGAGCCATACCGCGGGCTGATCGACGAGGTGTTCGACCAGGCCCAGATTCCGATCTATCTCCACGACGGCCGGCCCCTGATTGAACGACCGGTCGGCCGAAGTCTGGCCGCGCTCATTTCATTGATCGGCTCGCGTCTGACACGTGCCTCAGTCATGGAATTCTTGACCGAAGCTCGACTGCCTCAAACTACGCTTGAGCTTTACGGCGGCTTTGAGCCCGCGGCATGGGACCAGATCTCCCGCGAAGCCGGTATTGTCGAGGGACGCGGTCAGTGGACCGAGAGGCTGGAACATTACACCTACGACTTGAAAACAAACTACGTGCGCGACGGCGAGTTGAGCGAGCGCGTCGCCAGCCAACTGGAAGAGATTACACGCTTCAGACAGTTCATCGACGACCTGTTCCCTCGACTCGACGACTGGCCGGTACGCGGAACCTGGGAGGGATTTCGAACCCGGTTGAGTGCGCTGGCGACGGACTACGTCGAAGGCGTCGAACCGATCATTCAACGGCTTGCTGAACTCGACCGCCTGCAGGTGCTTGCTACAGACATCTCGTTCACCCGTTTCGTCCGGACAGTGCGATCGGCGTTGCAGCAGATCGACAGTGGCCCACTCTTTGGCAAGACTGTTGGTGCGTTCGGACGGCAAGGCGTCACGGTGCTCGATGTCAACTCGCTGCGCCACCTCCGCTTCCGATCCGTCATCGTGCTGGGGTTGGAAGAGCGCTCCTTCCCATCGCCGCCGCGACAGGATGCGCTCCTCCTCGACAACGAGCGCTCTGCGTTGAGCGAGCTGATCCCTGGGGATCTCCCGCTAAGAGAGAGGGGTCCCGATCCTGAGCCGCTCCAGTTCGCACTCGCAGTGGCCGCCGCACGAGAGCGACTCCAGCTGAGCTACGCTCGAAGTGAGGCGGGCGGCACCCGCTCTCACTTACCCTCTTATTTTTTTCGGGCAGTCGCCGAGGCGCTGACCGGCAAGATCACCACCATTGCCGGAATCGACAGCTTGTCGCCGGAGATTTTCGAACGTGTCCCGGCGAACCGGTTCGGCGCGGCTACTCCCGAAGAAGCGCTCACCGCGGGAGAATACGACCGTACCTTGATCGGTGATCGGGCCGAGATCGGGAAAGCCTGCCTGCTTCGCCGCTCAGAGACATTTGCGCGAGCCTGTCAGGCATGGGAGGCTCGCTGGCGCACGAAGGCGCTGACGACCTGGGACGGCGTTCTCAACGCGAACGGGGATATCGCCATTTCCCGTCATCGACGCTCGATCTCACCGACTCGTCTTGAGACCTACGCCACCTGTCCGTACCGTTACTTCCTCCAGTCATTACTGCGGCTCGAAGAGCTGGAAGAGCCGGAGACAATCGAACGTCTCAGTGCACTTCATCGGGGTTCACTGATTCACGACATCTTCGATCGCTTCCTAACTCGCTTCAGTAGCGAGTTGAGCAAAGGTTGGGAGCAGCGTGCCGAGTTGCAGGCGAAATTACGGGTTCTCGCTGAAGAGCGGTGCCAGGAGGCAGAAGGACGAGGCGAGGGTGGCTATCCGCTCGTCTGGGAGTTCGACAAGGCAGCAATCTATGAAGATCTCGTTCGTTGGCTCGATCTCGAACTGCAGGAGCAAGAGAGGAGCGATCTCCATCCGCGGGCGTTTGAGGTCCGCTTTGGTCGAAGCTGGTTTGGTGAACCTCGGGAGGGCAACGGATATTCGACCGATGAACCCGTTTCGCTAGCTTTCGACAACTTCACTCTGAGGTTCCACGGGCGGATCGACCGGATAGATTGGGACGACGACGTCTCATCCTTCCGTGTAATCGACTACAAGACCGGCCGGGCCAGTCGTAACGGTGAAGAGCAATTCACGCAGGGGAAGACGCTACAGTTGCCGATCTACTTGCTGGCTGCCGCCCACGCGCTGAAGCGGCATGGAATGGACATCTCCTGGGAGAATGGGGAATCCGAGTACAGCTTCTCGACCAGTCGTGGCGGCTTCAAACGAATCCGATTCTCCGGCTCCACCATGGCCCAACGCTGGGCTGAATTCGAACAGCTACTCGGTGATCTCACCGGTCAAATCGCACGAGGTGATTTTCACCCGGAACCGGGCCCTAACGGCGAAAACTGTCGCTACTGCCTCGGAAAACAAGTCTGTGATCAGCGGATCCTGCACCTGGCGGAACGCAAGGCCGAATCACGCGAGCAACGCTTCCTTCGAATTCAGGAAGTCGACTGAGATGATGACAACCCCGATAGACGAGGACATCCGCCAGCGAATCAAGACTGACCTTATGTCGAATCTCTGTGTCGAGGCGGGCGCCGGAACCGGCAAGACGACGGTATTGGTGTCGCGCATCGTTGAGATCCTGCGCACCGGATACGCTCCGATCGACAAGCTCGCAGTCATCACGTTCACCGAAAAAGCCGCCGCCGAACTTTCGGTCCGCGTTCGTGAGGGTCTCGAAAAGGCACTTGCGGAGAATCATGATCCGAAGCAAGCCGACCAGATCAGAACCGCGCTACGCGATCTGAACCGGGCGCGGATCGAGACACTTCACGCCTTTGCCAGTAGCCTGCTGCGCGAACGTCCGGTGGAAGCCGGGCTCGATCCTAATTTTGAGGTGCTCGACGCGCTTGGCTCGGATCTCGGATTTGACGAGGCCTACCGGAGCTGGCTGGGAAAGACATTGTCGAAACCATCGCCGGTGCTCTGGCGCGCCTTCAATCGAGGTTTCGATCTCAGTCAGATCGGCGACGTCGCCCAGTTGCTCCACCAACACCGCTCACAACTCCCGCTGCAGTTCGACAATCCCCCGGAAAGGGCAGGGCACACCCTGCTGGCCGAGCTTGCTCCAGCGGTCAATGAGCTTCGTGACCTGCTTCATGATTGCACCGATCCAACTGATCGCGGCGCCATTCAGGTCACAAAGATTCTGGAGCTGTTCGATGACTATCAGCGCATCGCCGATCGACCGGAAGAACTGGACCGGATGCTGCTGCAACCGGTGAAGATCAGCGCTGCCGGCAACAAGAAGAATTGGAAGCTTGGGTCGAGTGACCGGCAGAAGGAGCTCTGTACCGAGATCAAGGAAAAGCTGCAAACGGCACAGGTGGCACTTCGCTCCGATGCACTGGTCGGCATTCTGCCGCTTGTCGAGAGCTTCGTGCTGGACTACAGCGAGCAACGTCGCCGCGCCGGTACGGCCGAGTTCGACGACCTGCTGATCTGGACCCGCGATCTCCTGCGCGATCAGCCTGCGATTCGACAGTACTTCCAGCAGCGGTTCAACTGCGTGCTGGTCGACGAGTTTCAGGACACTGACCCGCTTCAGGTTGAGATCGTCATGTACCTCACCAGCGGTGACATTGACGAAAACGACTGGCGCAAGCTGCAACCGCTGCCCGGGAAGCTCTTCGTCGTGGGAGATCCAAAGCAGTCGATCTATCGCTTTCGGCGCGCCGACATCACGATCTACGAGTGGGTCAAGACAAAAGTGCTGGCGGATGGGCTCCTCACCATAAAGCAGAACTTCCGCTCAGTCCCAGACGTGATCGGCTGGATAAATGACCTCTTCGCGGAGCTGATCCAAGCGACCGATGGCATTCAACCCCAGTACACCGAGCTCGTATCGGCCCGGACGAATCATCACATCCCGAACCCTCCGGTCGTATTGATTCGAGGCGAGGCCAAGGGCGCCGACGGCGTCCGTGAAGAAGAGGCACGTCTGCTGGCGGGAACAATCGAGCGCATCGTCCGCGAGGAACGCTGGCCGGTAAGCGATGGCGACCAGGAACGTGCGGTGTCTTGGCGCGATGTCGCCATCCTGTTGCCTTCGCGCACCGGAATCGAGTATTACGAGCAGGCTCTGTCCGAGCGTGACATCTCGTATCGCCATGACGGTGGCCGATCGTTCTTCGACCGGCAAGAGGTACGCGAGCTGATCAACTGCCTGAAAGCGATCGACGACCCGACCGATCGACTCTCGCTGGTGGCTGCCATGCGCTCGGGTGCCTTCGGCTGCTCGGACGAAGAATTATTCCGGTTCGTCGATAGCCGCGGAGTGCTCGATCTTCGAGTCGAACCCGACAGTGCGGTTCCGGCCGTGAACGAAGCGCTCGCAACGTTGCGGAGACTGCATGGATTTCGCGGTCAGATGACCTTGCCGGAGTTCATCGGCCGAGTCCTGGACGAAACCCGGCTTATCGAGTACGCCATCACGCTGCCACAAGGGCAACAGGCGGCGGCGAATCTAACGAAGGTCGCTGACCAGGCACGGGCATTCAGCGGCGTTCGGGGCGGCGGCTTGCGCGCCTTCGTTCGATGGCTGTCGACCAGCAGCAGCGGGCGGTCCGATGAAGCGGATGCCGCGGTCGCCGAAGCACGCGACGACGTGGTGCGTATCCTGACGATTCACAGCGCCAAAGGGCTCGAGTTCCCAATCGTGGCGCTAGCGAATCTCAACTCGGATCGCCACAAGCGTAGCCCGTTTGCCATCCCCGACCCAAATGAGCAACGCCTGGCGCTAAGCGTCGGCAGCAAGGGCAACGAGTTCAAGACGCCAGGATTTGACGACCACTTCGAGCGTGAAAAGCAACACGACGACGCGGAGCACCTTCGGCTTCTCTACGTCGCAGCCACGCGTGCGCGTGACTACCTGATCGTTCCCGCCGTTCTTGATGAAGACAAGTCCAAGGGGATGCTCAAATCACTCATCTCTTGCTGGTCACCGTCACCCGACGGTACCGGTACGAGCGCCAACCCGGATAACATGTACGTCTATGACACCAACCTCATCTCGGACAGACCGCTGTCTTTCCACCGGACAGATCCTGTATTGCCTGAAGAGATCGACGAACAGGAAGCTCGTCGCGATGGTTGGCTCAAGAACCGCGAAGAACTTCTTGAGCAGGTTTCTCGAGGTCTCTCGCTCACGTTCCTGAACGAGTTCGATCTGTGGGACGACGACTCAAAAGAGGATGATGAAGAGATTGGTCCGCGCGGGCCGGACGACCGGTTCAAAGCGCTCGACCGCGCACTGCACCGGGTAATGGCGCGTGTTGATCTCGGTGAGGCCCGCAATCTGACCGGGCTGATCCGCAGAATCGCCGAACAGACGGAACTGGCTGACGGGCCAGACGAATTGATCCAGCTCGCCCAGAATTGCCTAGCTTGCTCGGCAACTATCCGGGCAAACTCCTCACAGGACATACAGCGAGAAGTTGTCTTCTCCGCCCATTTAGCTGATGGCGGTTTCGCCGAAGGACGCGTTGATCTTCTGTTTGTCGACGAGGGCGAACTGGTCGCTGTCGACTTCAGGACTGAGGAGATCAAGCCGGACGAGATCGAACTCCGATCCAACAGGTATCGCGCAATGGCAGCGCTCACTGCGTTCGCCATCGAATCCGGCACCGGTATGCGGATGAAAGAAGTCTGCTACGTCTTCGCTCGAGCTGGGGTCGAGCAATGCATTCCGATTGACGAAGACGTACGAGCGCTTGGCCGGAATCCCACTCACGACATCGTGGCGAATCTTCGCGACCGAGACCTGTGATCTGATCTGCGTTCGTGAAGGCGAATCGTCAGAGCATTGAGCTATGGGAGCACTGTCGGAGGATTGCGGCGGGCGCTAGATCGGGCCGTCATGTCCGACGTTCTGAAGTTCATCGACGATCGTTCGGAGCTCGCCGGAGCGTGCGTGCATGCGCACGATTGGCTCGCCATTGTTATCCAAAAAGAGAATGTCGACGTGATCTTCCGCATCAACCATCTCGGATCCACCATAGTCAAGCTCGACCGTCAAGACCGGCGTGATGCGCTCACCCGGCTGGGGAGTTGATTCACCCGGCGGTGTATTGGCGGCGGCGTAGCCCCAGTGATCGACCAGATCGACGAGCGCCCCTCGCTCATTCGGCTCAGCGCCGAGGTAGAGGGACAGGTCGATACGTCCGTCGCTCAAATGGAGGTAGAAGCCGTCCTGCGCCTGCTCAATCGCGACGTCCTGTGGAAACCAGAGATCGTAGATCACCAGCGGTCGAGCAATCTCGGAATCATCCTCATCACCGGACTCTTCGTCATCTTCGCCGGTCGACTGCTGCAAGAGCGAATAGTGGGCAAGGCCATAGATGTAAAGCATCTCTGCCAGCCGGGATCGCAGTGGTGCGCTGAACGTGCCGGGAAACTCGTCTTCGAGCAGCCGCTCCAACGTGCGGACCATCCGGCTGTACTCTTCCATGTCACGCAACTCGCGGTTGACGAAACCACGGGCGCCCTGGAAGGCAGCCCGGAAATCCTCGTAGATATCGTCTCCCGACTGCTCACTCAGGAAGCGCCGAATATCTTCGAACAGGTCTTCTTCTTCGTGAGACTGGCCTTCGTGCTCCGGCTGCTCAGACACCGTTGTCTCTCCCCCGGGATCATAGTTGGTGCCATTGTGGGCGGGAGCGTAGCCGCGAACGGGCTGGTCCGCGGAGACGCCTAATGCGCTGAACAATACCAGACTACTTGGGTAGCGGCTAGACATGGAAAGGATGACTATCTGATTGTCCCATTACCCCACACGATCCGTAGCTGACCATGCCCCTCTCAAGAGATGCCCTTTACGCGAATACGGGTGATGGGTGTCTCAGCGCTCATCACAAACGTCGTGTAGTTCTGTAACAAAGGTTCGATCAGGTCAGGCATCTTGACCCGGTCGTCGTCAACGCCATATCGCCGCTAGCAGCAATTCAAGCTTGGTTCGGGTTCACCATGCGCGTAGTAGCTCTGACAACCGCGTTCGGCAGCTAGCCGCCTCTTGACAGCGTGAAAGAGTGCATATACACTCGGGTGTATGTACAGAACGTTTGATCTAACTGAAACGAGGAACTGCCACTGTCTGGCGGCGCGTCGTATGGCACGCGAGCTAACGCGGTTATATGAGAAAAAGCTTCGCCCCCATGGGTTACGTGCCACCCAGTTCTCGGTGCTCGCCGCGCTCTCCCAGAAGGGACCATCAACTATCGGAGATCTCGCCGACGCGCTGGGTCTCGAGCGGACAACGTTGACGCGGAGCGCGGCCCGCCTCGAACGAAACGGCTGGATATGCACCGATCAGTCAGAGTTAGACGCCCGGGAGCACCTAGTGAATCTCACTCCTGCCGGTTTGGTGAAACTCGAACAGGCTTTCCCTGACTGGAAGGAAGTGCAGGATTTGGTCGACCAAACCTGGAATCAGCCTCCTGGCACGAAATGATGTCGATTTCGGGCGGCTCCGAACGACGATCTTTATAGAACACTTGTTTCATTTCCTTCGGACGCCGTTCGGTCGGACGCGAATAACGAAAGGTCGGCATCATGGGACAGATAGTGCTTGGCATGACGATGTCATTGGACGGCTTCATCAACGATCGGAATAGTGACGTGAGCGCCCTCTATCCGGATCTTGAAGCGTTGCGCATGACCGAGTTTCTCCGGAACGAAATCCGGCGGACCGGCGCTGTGGTGATGGGCCGCAATGCCTATGACATGGCCAACGGAGATTTGACAGGCTACGAATTTCAGGTGCCGATCTTCGTGCTGACGCATCACGTGCCGGAACAGCCGGTCAAGGGTGAGAATTCCCAACTGAGGGTTGTCTTCGTCACTGACGGTATCGAGAGCGCGGTCACCCAGGCACGCGCCGCGGCAGGCGATAGGGACGTCACGGTGATCGGCGGACCCAATACCGCCCAGCAGTTGATTCAAGCCGGGCTGGTAGATGAGCTCCAGATCGGCATTATGCCCGTGCTACTGGGAGACGGGCTCCGCTTCTTCCAGAATGTAGCTCCTGAGCATGTTCAGCTCGAAAAGGTTGAGGTGATCGAGTCGGGGACCAGAACAGATATTCGTTTCCGTGTCGTCAAGCCAAAACTCAGGATCCAACCCTCATAACATTTCAGTAGCAGCCGAACGCACCGGACTGGAGACTACCTCTGATGTGCCGAAATATCAGGACTCTTTTCAACTTTGACCCGCCGGCCACTGAAGAAGAGATTCGCGCAGCATCGTTGCAGTTCGTGCGCAAGATCAGCGGCTTTACCAAACCGTCTCAGGCGAACGAAATGGCCTTTTCCGGTGCCGTCGACGCCATTGCCGAGATCTCCGCCCGGCTATTGGTCTCTCTCGAAACGAACGCGTCTCCAAAGAATCGGGAGAATGAAGCTGCCAAGGCGAAAATGCGTTCGGCCGAACGGTTCGGTAATTCGACGTGACCCTTTCCAAACCTTACCTCCATCAATCACGCGGTGAGTTGGCAGGTATTCATTTGCAGTCCACGCGTGCCGAATCAATCAGAGTCGAGCGGCGACAATCAGCTAAGGGTTCGATACCGATGCGTGATCAGAGTCCTACACCGCCAGGTCAGATCGTTGATGACATTTATCGCACCGAATCTCGCCGCGTCTTTGCGACGCTGATTCGGCTGTTGGGTGATTTCGATCTGGCTGAAGACGCGCTGCACGACGCCTTCGCCGCGGCGCTCGAACAGTGGCAACGAGATGGCGTTCCCGCCAACCCACGCGCATGGCTCGTTTCAACCGGCCGTTTCAAGGCGATTGACCGCCTTCGTCGCCGGTCGCGCTTCGACGCCCAGCTAGCGACACTGGCCGAGCAATTCGGTAGCGATACCGACCTGGAGTTCGATCTCGATGACGACCGTGTCGAGGACGACCGGCTGCGACTAATCTTCACTTGCTGTCACCCGGCGCTGGCGGCCGATGCGCGTGTCGCCCTCACACTCCGCGAAGTCTGTGGGCTCACGACCGAGGAGATTGCGCGCGCCTTCCTCATCCCCGCATCGACGCTGGCACAGCGCATCGTGCGGGCCAAACGCAAGATTCGTAACGCTGGGATCCCCTATCATGTGCCCTCCCGGACTGACCTGCCCGATCGACTCGAGACCGTCCTTCGCGTCATTTACCTGGTCTTCAACGAAGGCTATTCAGCCTCGTACGGTGAATCGTTGACCCGTGCCGATCTATCGGGCGAGGCGATCCGTCTGGCCCGCTTGCTCAACGAGCTCCTGCCCGAGCCGGAGGTGGGCGGCCTGCTCGCGCTCATGCTGTTGCACGAGTCTCGCCGCGCTGCTCGCAGCACTCCGGAGGGCGATCTGATCCTGCTAGAGGACCAGGACCGCTCTCTCTGGAACCAGGATCAGATCGCCGAAGGGATTTCGTTGGTTGAGCAATCCCTGGCGTCGCGCCGTTTCGGCCCGTATACGCTACAGGCGGCCATTGTCGCGGTTCATGCCGAGGCACGCAGCTCTGGCGTGACCGACTGGGCAGAGATCGTCGGACTTTACGACGTACTGATGCGGATCGAACCCTCGCCAGTGGTTGAGCTAAACCGCGCCGTGGCAGTCGCGATGCATAACGGTCCGGCCCCCGGACTCGACCTGATCGACGCGATCCTGTCACGAGGCGATCTCCAGGATTACTACCTGGCACATTCAGCTCGGGCCGAGCTTTGCCGCCGCCTTGAGCGAACCGACGATGCGCGTGCGTCCTATGAGCGAGCCCTGGCTCTCACCGAGCAGGAACCTGAGCGGCGTTTTCTCAAACGACGACTGGGAGAGCTGACGAATTGAGATCACGTCAATGCGCCCACTCACAATCGAGAACGGCTGAGATCGAGCGGCGCGGCTGGCAAGGCTGAACCGGAGCCACGATCAGTCCTAACGGCATCGACGTATGAGCCTGGATTGATTCACAAGGAGTCTTCATGAAATTTGAAGCCACCATCGACCTGAACGGCAAGACTGCAACCGGCATCCAGGTGCCGGCAGAGGTGGTTGCCGCACTCGGTCCGAGCAAGAAACCGGCGGTAGCGATCACGATCAATGGCTATACCTATCGAAGCACGGTCGCGACCATGGGTGGACGCTACCTGATCCCGGTTAGCTCGAACGTGCGCGAGCAGGCGGGCGTCGCTGCCGGTGACCGGGTGGAGGTCAGTATCGAACTCGACAACGCCCCGCGCGAAGTTGTCGTGCCGGACGATCTTCAGGTTGCGCTCGATGGCAATCCGGATGCCCGACGCTTCTTCGACGGGCTCTCCTACAGCAACAAGCGGCGCGTAGTCATACCGATAGAGGAGGCCAAGACGGCCGAAACGCGCGAGCGTCGCATCGCGAAGGCGGTCGACAAACTTTACGATGGAAAGCTCTAGACGGATCAGTTGCTCGTGCTTGCGTCCGGAACCGGTCAGGTAATTGCATCGAAATGGAGAACAGACATGTCCAGCAAGAACGGTCCGATAACCGAGCGGTCCAATGAGACCGATCAAGTCATCGCCGAATCAACGTTGTCGGCTCGGGCGGCACAATTCGCGGCCGAGTTCGCCGCCGTCAACGACGAGATTGTCAATCTGGTCGAGCACTGTAGCGAGGAGGAGTGGCAGAAGCCCTGTGCCGAGGGATGGCCAGTCGCTGTCGTCGCTCATCACGTGGCGTCGCCGCTGCCTGCCTTCATTAGGATCGTCGAAGATGTCGCCTCCGGTCAGACGCTGGCAAAACGAATCTCGATGGACAAGGTAAACGAGCGTAATGGTCAGCATGCGAGAGATTTCTCTGGAGTCAGTAAGCAGGAGGTGATCGATCCGCTGCGAACACACGGCTCTAAGGTAACTCGAGTGCTGCGCGCGCTGAGCGATGCGCAATTGAACGTCACCACTGATGTATTCGGCGGACGTGAGATGACCCTGGCTCAGATGATCGAGATGGTCGTG
Organism: uncultured Chloroflexia bacterium; assembly: GCA_963785465.1. Lineage (GTDB taxonomy): Bacteria > Chloroflexota > Chloroflexia > Thermomicrobiales > Thermomicrobiaceae > CALAGB01. The sequence continues at coordinate 50,033 of CAWAVM010000010.1, forward strand.
ATCGGCCACTCAAAGGTCCACCTGGCGAGCATGAAATCCGCGATAGCTCATTGAGACGGCACTACCGAACGGAGAAGCGCTCATGAGCACGAAGTCCGTGGCAACCAAGCTCCTCATCAGGCCGGGTGCGGAGATATGGGTGTCCGATTCGCGACGCATCAATCTCGTCCAACCCCTACCAGAAGGGGTGCAGGTTATTGCCTTCATCGAACAGGCGACAGCCGCAATCATTTTCGCCGACGACCGTGCCACTCTGCGACAAATGCTCGACGAGCAGAAAGAACACCTGGCGGCTCCCGGCACGCTCTGGATTGCCTATCCCAAGGGAAACCGAACCGACATCAACCGCGATAGTCTCTGGCCGATCCTCACGGAGTACGGCATGCGGCCAATCACACAAATAGCGATCGACGACGTTTGGTCAGCCTTACGATTCCGCCCATTGAAGGAAGGAGAGGCGCCGTTCACCGGTGGTCGTTCGTGAGCGCTCCGGACGACCTGTCGATTTCGAACTCCGCCGTTCGACGATTAAGTGCAACCAAATGTTGGTGCGATGGTGTCGCTGGGATTGGCCGTTCGGGACGCTCCCGACATCCAGCGACATCTCCCGAAAGGACAAGAGATGATCTCTCATATTCACTCGGCAACAGTCCTTGTATCCGATCAGGATGCTGCGCTTGATTTCTACGTCAATACCCTCGGTTGGGAGAAGGCATTGGATGTCCCAATGGGGGAAAACGACCGCTTTGTGACCGTCGTTCCTCCTGGTGCGACAACACAACTCGCCCTGGCGCCAGCACACTGGTTTGGGCCAGACCGTAAAGCAGGCGGAGGGGCTGGAATCTCGGTCGCCACGTCGGACATTGATGAGACATACAAGACCCTCACTGAGCGGGGCGTCAAGTTCAAGGAGCCTGTTGCGGTCATGCCCTGGGGGATGAAGGCAGCCTGGTTCTACGATCGGGACGGCAACGAGTTCTTCCTGGCTGAGGGATAACATCGATTGGGGGCGCTCGTGCCTTACCGGGCACCGACGCCCGTCTATTGCTCACCGTCGGTTAATCACCTGCGACAGCGTTCGAGTCATGAAATAGGGGGTGAACGCGACATCGCCATCCATGAGTAGACCGTAATAATCACGGACACTGCAAACAGCGAACGTACGCAGTATAATTCGATCCTAATCCAGTATTGGCGGACACAGCAGGACCACCTATTGAGACTGATTGGCTAACTTCGCGCGACAGCGCAACAGCGCCAAACTGGATCTGGCTTTCAGGTTTACGTTTTCGCCGGAGGAGCACTCCGGAGTCATAAGGAAGGAAACGGAATGAGCGGTGTACGCGTCCTGGTTGGTACACGCAAAGGCGCCTTCATTCTCACCTCAGATGAGAAGCGCGAGAAGTGGGACGTGGGTGGCCCACATTTTGCCGGATGGGAGATCTATCACCTCAAGGGCTCACCGGTGAACCCGAACCGGCTGTACGCGTCGCAGTCGAGCGGCTGGTTTGGCCAGATTATGCAGCGCTCCGACGACGGCGGCCAGACGTGGGATACCGTCGGCAATGAGTTCGGCTATGCAGGTAATCCCGGAACGCACATGTGGTACGACGGCACGCAGCACCCCTGGGAGTTCAAGCGTGTCTGGCACCTCGAGCCGTCGCTGACCGACCCTGACACCGTCTATGCCGGGGTCGAGGACGCGGCGCTCTTCCGCTCTACCGACGGCGGTGCTTCCTGGCATGAACTGGACGGACTTCGAAGCGTCAAGGGAAATCTCTGGCAGCCCGGCGCGGGCGGCATGTGCCTCCATTCCATCCTGATCGATCCAAACGATGCCAACCGCATGTTTGTCGCCATTTCGGCAGCGGGCTGCTTCCGCACCGATGACGGCGGGGAGACCTGGCGTTCGGCAACTGGCGGACTGAAGATGATGTTCGAGGTCCCGGACCCGGACTCCGAGGTTGGCCACTGCGTCCATAACATCGCGATGCATCCGTCACGTCCCAATACCCTCTTCATGCAGAAGCACTGGGATGTGATGCGCTCTGATGATGGTGGTGACAACTGGTTTGAGATCAGCGGCAACTTGCCGAGCGATTTTGGATTCCCGATCTCAGTCCACTCGCATGAGCCGGATACGATCTACGTCGTCCCAATTAAGAGCGACACCGAACACTTCCCGCCGGACGGCAAGCTCCGAGTCTATCGTTCCCGCACCGGCGGTAACGAATGGGAAGCGCTCACCAACGGCCTGCCCCAGCAGGATTGTTACGTCAACATCCTGCGTGACTCTATGTCGGTCGACAATCTCGAATCGTGTGGCATCTATTTCGGCACGACCGGCGGGCAGGTTTATGCTTCGGCCGACGGTGGTGATTCCTGGAACACGATCGTGCGCGATCTTCCAGCCGTGACGTCGGTGGAGGTTCAGACGCTGCCATGATCCGGGTCAAGCTTCCGCCCCATCTCCGAACGATCGCCAAAGTCGGCCCGGAGGTCGAACTCCAGGTCGAAGGACCGGTGACGCAGCGCACGGTACTAGACGAACTCGAATCACGTTATCCGATGCTTCGTGGCGCGATCCGCGATCATGCCTCTCAGCGGCGCCGGCCCTTCCTGCGTTTCTATGCCTGCAAGCGGGATCTATCGCTCGAATCGCCGGACGCGCCCCTACCCGACCCGGTCGCCGAGGGACAGGAACCATTCCTGATAATCGGATCGATCGCCGGCGGATGAACGTGAATGCATTGGAGATGGACCAATGAAATACATGCTGTTGATCTACGAGGACGAGCAGGCCCTGGACGACGATATCCGGGATCACTGCTACGACGAATCGCTTCGGCTGGTCGAGAACATCCAGGCAAAGGGCCAGTTCCTCGCCACGGCACCGCTACATCCCACTGATGCCGCAACCAGCGTCCGCGTTCGGAACGGCAGTCAGTTCGTGACCGACGGTCCGTTCGCGGAGACCCGCGAACAACTGGGTGGCTACTTCTTGATCGACGTGAACGATCTTGACGAAGCGATCGACATCGCGGGCCGCATCCCGGGCGCACGTCGGGGCACCGTCGAGATCCGGCCGGTTGTCGAACTGGCTGAGCTAGAGGACCGCTGACCGATTTGGACCGCAGCCTGCCCATACGTTGTTATGGTTTGAACGTCGCCAACCAGATCGGAAGGCGACGTTCTTCATGCTCTCGATCCTTCCGCCAGTCAATTCTGAGGTGATCGTCTCTGAACGGTCGATTTTGAGCTCGAGCGAACGACTAGCTCATGAAACAACCGATTCGCACGTGAACGGAGGAGCGGATGAAATACCTCTGCATGATTTACCAGCGGGAGGCGGAGATAGACGCGCTTCCTCAGGAAGAGTATGACGCCATCATGAGCGAGGTTTTCGAATACCGAGACGAGCTGCGCCGCAGTGGACACTACGTCACGTCTTCGCCACTGGAATCGACCGAGACTGCGGTCACGGTCCGTGTACGGAACGGTAACGTGAACGTCACCGACGGACCCTTCGCCGAAACTCGCGAGCAACTCGGCGGCTTTTATCTGATCGAAGCCAGGGATCTGAATGAGGCGATTCGTCTGGCGTCGAAAATGCCTCCGGCGCGCTTCGCCACAATCGAGGTGCGGGCGCTGAAAGAGGTTGGGCCTGAATGACAACCTTGGGCAAAGGAAGCGTTGAGGAGCTAACCTGCGCCGATGTTATCCAGCTCGCGAGCGCTATCCGAGACCGGGATGTGACCGCCAGGATTGTCGTCGCCGCTCATATCGACCAAATCGAGCGCTGCAATCCGGCGCTAAACGCGGTCGTCATCGCTGACTTCGAGCGAGCGCTGGAACGGGCGAGCGAAGCCGACGCGGCGCTGGCCCGGGGTGAGGTCTGGGGACCGCTCCATGGCGTCCCGTTCACGTTGAAAGACGCCCACGCGACTGCTGGGCTGCGCACGACTTCGGGTTATCCGCAGCTTTCCGACCACGTGCCCAGCGAAGACGGCACGGTCGCTGCCCGTCTCAAATCGGCTGGCGGCATTCTCCTCGGCAAGACGAACGTGCCAATGATGCTTGGGGACTACCAGAGCAACAGCCCCATCTTCGGCCGCACCAACAACCCGTGGGACGTGACCCGTACACCGGGCGGCTCGAGCGGCGGCGCGGCCGCGGCAGTGGCGGCCGGCATGACGCCGTTCGACATCGGAACCGATCTGGCCGGATCGATCCGTGTTCCGGCCCACTTCTGTGGAGTATTCGCCATGAAGCCGACCGAGCATCGCGTCTCGCTCGCAGGGCTCGTCCCCGGCATGCCGCCTCCTCGACCGATACGCATCATGTCGAGCATCGGCCCAATCACGCGATCGGTTGAAGATCTAGCATTTCTTTACTCGATCATCGCCGGGCCCGACGGAGTCGATACGGACGTCCCACCCGTCCCGACCGCCGCTGCCCCGGGGATCGACCTCGGACATCTGCGCATCGCCGTCGCTCCGACCTTTCCCGGATTCCCGGTGTCATTGGACACGCGAACTGCTGTCGGTGAGATGGCGCAGGCCCTCCTTCGGGCGGGGGCATACGTCGAGGAAGCAGCCTTGCCGGAAATCGACTTTAGCCAGGATGCCGCGAGCGTTGGCGAACTCGTCATGATGCTGACCGGCGCGTTCAGGCCGAGCGATGCTCCGACGACCCTCGCTCAATATCTGACCGCCTTGCACCGGAGAGATCTGTCGATCGTCGCCTGGGAGCATTTCTTCCAGCAGTGGGATGTACTCCTGTGTCCCGCCTCGATGGTGACCGCATTCCCGCATTGCGATACTGGTTCCCCTTGATGGTCGACGGTCGTGCAGTCGACTACTGGGCAGTGAGCGCCCACAGCGCGCTCTTCAGCTATAGCGGACACCCGGCGATCTCCATCCCGGTCGGGCAGGACCGCGACGGCCTGCCGGTCGGACTGCAGCTCGTAACGAAACGCTGGGATGACTCTCGCTTGCTCGCGATTGCGAGCGCCGTCACGGAGGTCTCGGGTGCCTTTCAGCGGCCGCCTGGCTACTAATCCAGTCCGACGAAGTTGCCGATTTTAGGGATTGATAGACGCGACGAACAAACTATAAGGAGGAACGATATTAGTCGAATCGTTGCGACTGAGTCCGTGACACTGAACGGCATCTTCGAGGAGCCGGGAAACTGGTCCTTCCCGTTCTGGAGCAATGAGACCGCCAAACTCAAGTTCGACGAACCGTTCGTTGCAGACGCTATTGGCTCCACCGGGACGGCTCACCTATGAACCAAAGCACGATTGATTGGTCCCGCGCCGGATATTGGGCACGATACTGTGTCGATTCCCCGAGCGTCCAACCGACCACTAGGCAGAGAGTGCAATCGTTGCGTGCCGTGAGTTATTCACGGCCGAGTAATTGAGCAGGAGGTAACTCGATGCGGTTCATGATGTTCATTTATCCGAACGAGCGAGCGGAAGCTGGCGAGCTTCCCACCGCCGACGAGGTCAGTGAGATGACGAAATTCAATAACGAGATGTTGGACGCAGGCATCTTGCTTTCCGGGGAAGGGCTCCAGCCGAGCTCGAAGGGGGCGCGAGTCAGATTCTCAGGCGGACACCCATCGGTGATCGATGGCCCTTTTACTGAAACGAAGGAGATCATTGGCGGCTATTGGATGATCCAGGTGGCCTCGAAAGAAGAGGCCATTGAATGGGCCAAGCGCATTCCACTGGTCGATGACAGCGTGTTGATCGAGCTTCGTCAGGTGTTCGAGATGGAGGATTTCCCTGCCGATGTACAGGCAGCGGCTCAAATGTGAGCACTCTACCGGTAGCGTTACCGAGTTGTCGAGTCATGGGTGATGTTCGGCTGCACCACTGGATTCGTCGCTTTGGGATTGGCTTGTTCGGTGACATCATCCGAGGTTAATATCTCCTGCGGCGTAATGATGGACTAGCGTGGTGCGAGCTGGCGAAAGGCGATTTTTGGAGGCACAGACTCGCCATTTTCCCGACTGCACTGATTGGCAATATCCACTGGCCATCGGTGGCGACCACCGCGACGAGGCGGGAACCTGCAGGACGAGTGAAGGTCCGACGTTCATGGAAGAAGCGGCGGCCACACGTATGGCCCGCCGCCTTTCATCTAACCGATGACTGCGCTCTTACGATTGGCTGGCAGGCTGCACTGCCGACTGGCGAAGCCTCCTAGACGTGTCCCAGATTGCGAGCAGTACCAGCATCACCGAGGCGGTGACATCAACAATCCCGCCACCGATTTGAACCACTCGCGGCACGTCCGAAGTCGATGCGGCCAGAGCCTCGCCGAGGCTTCCGACCACCATGACCCCGCCAACGGCGATCATGAGGAGGGCAGCGGCCAATCCCCAACGGTCCTGTCGGCTCGCGAGCAATGCGACTACAGAACAATCCGAGAATAATGATGAGCGGCGGCGCGAGCGCTGTCCCATTGGTCACGAACTCCTGGATCATGCGGTGGGGATCACCATGGCCTCCGAACTGGTGGGGCCACCGGGCAAACAACGAGACCACAAGCTCTACCATGATTAGTGCCAGAACGATCCTGACCGCGTTCGCAAGTACTCGGCTCCGTTCCACGAGAGACTCCTTTCAACTCTGTTGATGGGTATAATCCCATTCTACTAATTATAAGTGTATTATAATCATGGTATACTGTTTCGATGGAGGAGTCAAGGGGGGAGCCACGTCCTCGTCTGAGCGGTCGACGCGAGCAGCAAGCTGCGGAAACGCGGGTCTTGATCCTGACCGCTGCCCGACAGCTCTTCGCCAAACACGGCTACGGGGCGACCTCGGTCGCACAGATCGCCCGGGAAGCTGGCGTCGCGATTCCGACGATTTACACCAGTGTAGGGACCAAATTAGATCTGCTGGCGTCACTCAACGAGCTGGTCGCCAGAGATGCGAATGTGGCCGATCTCGAGCCGAGGCTGCGCGCGACTCAGGATCCGGCCGAGTTGCTCTCGCTGCAGGTTCGGCTCAGTCGCGGGTTGAACGAAAAGGCTGGGGACATTCTGCGTGCCATGGAGACGGCGGCCACCGCGGAGCCGAAAATGGCGGGGCCGTATCAGGCGGGCATTGAACGGCATCGTGCTGGCATGCGCGCAACCATCGAGCGTTTGGCGGACCTCGGCGCGTTGAGAGAAGGCCTCAGCATCGACGCTGCTGCGGCACTGATCGACGTCTTGCTGACACCAGCGTCGTGGGCAACGCTAACCGCCGGCCATCGGCTGTCATTCGACGAATCAGAAGTACTGTTGGTTGATGCCTTGTCGCGGCTCCTAATCGGCCATCCGCCCGCACAACCGGTTGAGTAACACCACCGACCAGTCACTACTCTCAACAAATAGCGGAAACTTCGTCACGGCGCCAACGGGCCTGCTTCTCACGCCTCGTCTGCGAGTCAACTCCGTAGGGCGTCTCTCAAGTCTCGCCTGAGCCAGGACGGCATAGGTATTACTTCAGTTTCGGACCCTCGTCACGCCGTATCATCTTTTCTCGTAAGATCGGCAGATCACTTCGGACGATGAGGAGCACATGGCCTCAACCTCACACAATCGCCGCCAGCGGCGCGAGAACGATGTCACATCCCAGATGGAAGGGCGCTACGCGCTTCAAGCCGAACAGTTGCTGCAGGACCATCGGGTTCGCGTCTGCCACTGGCGCCGCAATATGAGCGGCATCGCCTGGATCGGCCATCCGAAGCGCCCTATTGAGGCGCCGCATCCACGCTCGCCCCTCAGTTTCGCCATTCTGGCGCACGAGGTCGGACATCACACACTCGGCATCGTTCGTCCTCGCTGGCGCGAGGAACAACTCGCCTGGGAGTTCGCCCTGGCGCAAATGGAACGCCTTGGCGTTCCGCTGACTGAATCGGTCCAGAATCGCTATGCCGCGTCAATGCGCTATGCGTTAGCCAAGGCACTCAGACGTGGACTACGGCAGATCCCCGCAGAGCTCGCTCGGTTCGTTCAACCAGAATGACTTTGGAACCTACTCACGCATGCACGCCCGGTAGGAAGACTGTTGGGTCGTCGACCACCAACGGACTGTGCGAGCGGAAGATCTCGGCATAGCGCACGCCCCCGAGCCGACCCATGTGAGAATCCTCGGACTCGTAAAGCTGTAGCAGTCGGTCTCCTTCGTCGACCTTGAAGATCGAGCGGTACTCGGCAAGCGCCTGCTGCTTGACCTCATACGTGTCGGACACGTCGACAGCGAAGGCAAAATCACCCCAGACCGGTTCGAGTTTGCAGTGTGGAAAGAAGAGTCGCTCAACTTCCCAGGGCTCGGTTCCCGCCAGCGCCTCCCCACCGGGCACACGGTCCCAATGCATCAGCCGGGCATAGAAGACGGCGGCCCTCGCGATCGGCTCCATCGCTTCATGATCGGGATGAACGCAGGCAGCTGAAGTCGAGAAGACCCAACGCGGGCGCAAACGGCGAATCTCACGAGTGACCGCGAGACGAATCTCAATCGTGTCTTGAATCATCCGGTCCTGAAAGGGGAGCATGATTCGTTCGACACCGAGAATCTCGGCAGCGCGCCGCGCTTGCTTTACCCGCTCGCCAGGTGGATCAAAATCCGAAGGCTCGCCATCACAAAGATCGACCAGTATGCCGGTATGGCCTTTGCGCACGAGCTTCACGATCGTACCGCCCATCTGGACCTCAGCATCGTCCGGATGGGCCGAAATCACCATGAAATCAACTCGTGAAGAACTCATACTACTGCCTCTTTAATTGGTCCGGGCTGCATCACCGTGTTGCGAGTGGCGAGAAAACGGGGAGGAGCTGTTCGCCTTAGGATGTGTGAGGGTCCGACGTGCAGAACAACTCCCTCGCCCGCATGCTCGATATTACCGATATAGACATTACAAAAACATCACAGAATCAACCGAAGTGTTGCGAATCAGGAGAAATTCACTCCCCAGTCAACGTGGCATCTTCCGCGGCGTAGTCGAAACGGGCTGGATCATACGCTGGCGGATCTTCTCGCTCCCACTTGATGGTCTGCTCGATGGCATCTTCCCGGTCGATCTCTTCGTGATAGTCGAGCTCGGATCGGATGCGGCTTGAATCGGCCACCATTTCTTGCGCTGGATTACCGCTCTCCTGAAGGTGAGCTGGCAATTCCTCATTCGGCAACGCAACGATCCGGCCATCCCAACCGACCTGCTTGGCGATCAGCTTCACCCAATCCTGCTCACTGAATGCCTCGGGCTCGGAAACATTGTAGACTCGCCCCGCTGCGCGTTCATCGGTCACGGCCAGGGCAATGGCAGCCGCGACGTTGTCGACGAACGAGCGAGCAAAGCGACGGGTGGCCCCAGACTGACTCAATAGGATCGCAGGTCGGCCATCATCCATCCGTTTCAGGTAGGGCCATAGCCGGTGCTGACCATCTCCCGGACCATACACGACGGGCAGGCGCAGCATCGTGCCCGGCAGGTCATCGTCGCCCAGCACCACACGCTCGACCAGAATCTTCTCGTAGTTGTCGGTATCCGGGAGTCGTGAGTTTTTGGCGCCTCTATAAAGGAAGAGCTTCTCGCGCAGCGGCGAGTCTTCCATCAGTGGCATCGGTTCGATTGGACCTTCCTCGAATCCAGTGAGGATTCCGAAGGCATGATAGACATCCATGCTACTTATCGCGACGAGTCGCCTCGCGATTCCACGCACGGCGTCGACCGTCTGCCTGATATCCTGCTCAGTCAGCGGACGCATATCGAGCACAACATCGGGCGCGAACTCCCGAAAATCTGCCACGAACTCGCTCAACCGATCCCGCTCACCATGGATATGCCGTACGTCTCTCGGAAGCTTGGCCTCGGTCAGTCCACGGTGAAAGACCGCAACCTCGTTCCCGTTGCGACTGAGCCGGCGTACCACATACGGGCCGATAAACTGGGTACCACCGACCACCAAAACACGCATCTGTCGACCCCTTTCACCGATCCGATTAACGCGGCTCAGGATACCAGTATGGCGGGTACTCTGCCGGAATCTCGGCCCGGATTTGGTACAATTTGCCAGATATAGTCGGTTGTACAGCAACCGTCCCGGCCTCCATCAGAGTGAGATGTGCTGGTCACCGGCTCGCGCCGGCAAGCGCGAAACAAATCGAGACATAAATGAGAGGTTCCATGTACGATCAAAAGACTTGGAGCAGGCTAGCCCGGCTCAAAGCACGAAAGATCTATCGAGAGATGAAGGCAGAAGGGTTGGAGCGAGACGATCTCCCGCGAAAGTTACGTGAAGTGGCAGAGCGAGAGGAAGCCGCGGTGCGGCGCCTCGCAGGCATCTATGAGACCGACCCAATCGAAGCGAGATTGTTACTACAGCTATCACTTGGCGACGAGTCCGTCGCCGAGACCGCCTGCGCTCGGATCACCAGGGGCTGCACGATTCATCACGCCATCGCCGTCATCACTATGCTCACCGGCGAGGAGTATCAGGCCGGCAAGGGATACGGTCGCAGTCGAATCCGCTGATCCCGGCAATCAGCCCACCCCCACGTTTGACTGCCTGTCCTCCAAGCCTGCGGATGTACTTCGCGTGATCGCAGAGCACGTCGGCCGGGCTTGTGGACGGTAGTTCGGAACACAGAGATCAAAGAGCAATCAGCCAAAAATGCTTTCGGACGCTCGGTCTGTATCATCGTGTGCTCAGTCAACAACGAGAGGACATTCAACAGTGTCAGTCGTTTCAGGACTTCAGGAAGCGAATGCGCGCTATGCCGCTGCATTCGACAAAGCCGATCTCACGGCGCCGCCGCAGCGTAGAGTAGCCATACTCACCTGCATGGATGCTCGACTCGACCCTGCTAGGTTCCTCGGTTTAGAAGAAGGTGAAGCACACGTCATCCGTAACGCCGGAGGCCGGGCCAATCAGGATGCATTACGCTCGCTGATCATCTCCCAGCAGATGCTTGGCACCAACGAGGTTGTCGTTATTCACCACACCGATTGCGGCATGTCGAGTTTCAGCAATGAGGAGCTAAGTGCACAGTTGACGGAGCGTTTCGGCGCGCCCGCCCATGATATCGACTTCCTTCCGTTCGCCGATCTCGTTGAAAGCGTGCGAGACGACATCGCCACGATCCGCGACTGCCCGTTCATACCGGAGACTGTGGCAATTCACGGCTTCATCTACGACGTCAAGACCGGCCGCATCGAGCCAGTGGAGTAACAGCGAGTTTCTGGCAGGGACGGACTCTTGGTCTGCCCCTGCCAGGGAACTCATACCACTTAGCCGCCGAGTTCCCAGATATGGCGGTGCGCTTCGGGGTCGGTCAGGTACTCCGCCCCGTTCTCATTGACAAGAATCAGATCCTCAATGTGGAAGCTGTCTTCCGGATACTCGTTGTAGCCGATCTCAATCATCATGGCCATTCCCGGCAGGACCGGCTCTTCGACCCAACTGTAGATTTGTGGCGACTCGTGCAACCCCATACCGATGCTATGACCGATGATGCTCCATTTGAATTCGAGACCGAGGTCCTCGTACGCCTGCATCCCGAGCTTGGCAATAGCCGAGGCCGGCATCTCCGGCCGGATGCCGTGGATAACTCGATCTTTGATCTCGGTCAGCTTGGCGTGCATCTCCTTCTGACTGTCGGTCGCCTTGCCCATCACGGCAGTGCGGGCGATGTCGGAATAATATCCATCCAGCGTCCCACCGAAATCGGTCTTGAGAATCATGCCGTTCTCGACCGGGATATCTGCCGCGGTGGCGTGCCACATTCCACTGCGCGAACCGGCGGCGAGCAGCGGCGCGGTGACCATGTCGGCACCCCGTTTCATCAGTTCGAACTGCATCTGGGCCATGATGTCCCGTTCGGTATCACCTGGTTTCGCGGCCTTCCAGGCAGCGTCGATGGCGGCAGTTGTCATCAGGTTGACTTTGACTAGGGTATCGATCTCGGCTTGGGTCTTGATCAGGCGCACGCTCTCGAGAAAGTAGTAAGCATCCTCGAAGGCGACATCAGGAAGGCGACGCTGAAGCTCCTGCAGGTGGCCGCCTGGAAAATTACGCCCTTCGATACCGACTCGTCCCTTGGTGATCCCATGCCCTTGAAGCACCTCGGTTACGACCCGCATCGAGTCAAGGCCTTCCCCTTCGTAACCGCGCACGTCGGTGATGAAGGTTTCTTCGGGTCGCACCGTCTGAGCGCGACGTTCCACTACTACCAGGGACGGCTCGGCGTTACGTGGCCAGATGACGAAGTGAAACCGTTCCGGTAGCGTCCGTAGGTCCATGTTGTAAAAGCCACTGTAGTAGGGCACATTCTCGGGTGACATGGCGATTACCGCGTCATACGGCCCGTCATCGACCGTTTTTCGAAGATTCTCGAGATTGACGTATTTTCCGCGTAGAGTCTGACTCAGATCACGCATCGTTCGGCCTCGTCTCCCTTGTCTGGTCGAGCCCATCCAGTCAGCAGAAATGCCAATGATGGGCAGGTTGGCATCGTCATGCTAACCACGCTCGACGATGGCGGCAAGCACGAATCGTGCAGATCGTGGTCAACCACCCTGCCGCAGGTCACCGGTCTGGAACAAATAGATGCCAGCGGCGGCAAAGAGAACGGCCAACCCCAGCATCGTGATCGATGCAGTCCAGTCGATACCATTCAGCATCGGCTGCCCATAGGCATTGAAAACCGAGAGATGCACGATCCAGCTCGGCAAGTTCAGGAACGAACGCAGCAAATCCATGAAGAAGGCGAGCCCGAGGTAGGCCCCGACGATTCCCATCACGGCTCCGGAACGCAGCCGGGCACCGAGAGCATAGACCGCGCTCGCAACGACGGCCATCGGCGGAACGAAGGCCAGCGACGCGGCGAGAACCCTGCCTGCGTTGACCGTGAGATGCGTGACCAACGCCGCAGCAAGGACGCCTGCCGCGGTGGCTAACGCGAGGAAGACAAAGCCGATGACCGCGGCAAGATACGATTGCAACGCGACTTGCCATCGGGAATGAGGCGTACTTAGCACCATATCCAGCCGCCCGTTGTCCTGATCGCTCGGCCAGTCACCAGCCCGCATCAGTGCGTAGAGCAGCACGACGATGGCCGCGAATGTAAAGACAATCAACGCGAGGAATCCATTATTCGCGGCCAGCAGCGCGTCTTGGAACAGCTTGCTGGCGAAGGCCGATCCCTCGACAAGGTTTTTGAACTGGGCTTCGGACGACTTCGCGATCCCGGATCCGTACGCGGCGTAGATGAAGACGCCCAGCGACCACCAACCCAGCGCTGGGCCGGTAGCGCGTAGCGACCGCATGAAGACCGACGTCAGCCAGCGATCTTGAGCCGAGCGGTCGATCACAGCCTCCGGCCGAGGAATGTGGTTCGCCCGCAGTCGCCCATCGATGAATGGGAGCACCGCGACCGATCCGACGTCGCGCCGCAGGAAGACGATCGCGCTGGCCGTCAGCAGAAGCAGACCGAGGAATAAGAGAAAGGTCAGGGCCAGGTAATTCGTCCCGTAGCTCGCGATCAACGGCTTGCTCAGGTCGGAGTAGTAATTTGGTGAGAGACGACGCACCCAGGCGGCCGACTCGTAGACCCGGCCGGTACCGTCTACGATGAAGGCGAGCGCATAGAGGCCGCCCGCAATACCAGCGGCCGAGCCAGACGTCCGGGTGTATTGCGAAATCAGTAGAGCAAGCATCGCATAGAAGAAAAGGAGCGCGCTCAGGTTGAACCCAGTGAGCATCGCCTTGCCGATCGACACAGGTAGGTTCAATTGATTCTCTCCGAGAACAGCACCGAGCGAAAAAGCCTGTCCCAGAATCAGAATCGAGACGACGCTGGCCAGCACTTTTTCAGCGAAGAGCCGACCACGGGAGCGCGGACGGGCCAGCAACAGCTCGATCGATCCACGTGCTTCCTCCCCTCGCAGCAAACGACCACCGATCAACACCACGAAGATGCAGAGTACCAGGGAAAAGAAGAAGCCATAGCGAAAAGTGACGAACCCGGCAGCCGTACCAACTTCGACCGGGTCATTGAAGAAGACAAAGGCGGAGTTGTTGATCAAGCTTTCGATCTGGGCGGGATTCACCTGCTTGAATGCTTCGTAACCCGCAACGGTCACCAGCACGGTAATCGCGCTCCAGATGATGACCGGCCAGCGCTGATCTCGCAACGTCTTGAGAAAGATCGATCGAAACATCATGGTAGCCGGCCTCCAGCCGACTGCGGTTCGTAGTAACGCAGGAAGACCTCTTCGAGACTCGGCTGGCGGGCAGTGAATGAAACGGCATCGTGTTTTGCCGCTACCTGAATGACGCCGGACATCTCCTCCTGGGTGGTGAGCTGAATCGTACTGTCACCATTGATGAGTTTGACATCGCTCACATTCGGTAGCCCGGCAAACCACTCCGGAGACGCCGTGCCGGGGAAGACGATATCGATAACGTGCCTGCGCATCTCCTTGAGGGATGACACATGGTCGATTTTGACCAACTCGCCCGCCCGGATGATCCCGACACGATCACAGGTGTGCTCTACCTCTGGCAGGATGTGCGATGAGAGGAATATCGTGCTGCCGTCAGCCCGTGCTTCACTGACCATCGTATAGAACTCCTGCTGGTTCAGCGGATCGAGTCCAGCCGTCGGCTCGTCCAGGATCAGCAGGCGCGGCCGGTGCATGAAGGCCTGAATCAGCCCGACTTTCTGCTTGTTGCCACGGGAATAGTCGCGAAAACGTTTGGATGGATCGAGCTCGAATCGGTTCACGAGGCGTTTGACGTGGTCTTGATCGATGCCGCCCGAGAGGTGGCCAAGGTACTCGATAACCTGGGCGCCGGTCAGGGCCGGATCGACGTTGAACTCGCCCGGCAGGTAGCCGACCAGGCGCTTGACCTCGGGCGACTGGGACCAGCAATTCAGACCCGCTATTCGCGCTGAGCCACCAGATGGACGCAGCAGTCCCATCAGTAGTCGAATAGTCGTGGTCTTGCCGGCTCCATTTGGTCCGAGAAAACCAAACACCTCACCTTCTGTCACACTTAGGGTCAATTCTTTGATTCCCAAGATCGAACCGTAGTATTTGGTCAATGCCGCGGTCTCGATAATTTCTGTCATGATTTATCTGCTCCGGATCTGGCGCTGAAAGCGAGCCGGTCGTGTCGCCGCTCGCGCCAGCGTTGCAGGACTCCCCGTTCTTCTTCAATATAGAACTCGCCGAAATCGATCAGGTCTTCGACGTGGTCGCATGCCTGACGGTCTTTATCGCGAATGGCGAGCAGTCCCGTCCTGGCTATGTCCAGGAGCGCATCGGTGCCAACGATGTTGGCCCGTAGGCTTGCTCCCCACGGATCGCTGCTGCAGCGGTAATAGTCCCGCCGATCGTTCGGAAGACTGACCTGCTCCACAAATCCGATTGCTTTGATCATGCGGATGTTCGTCGATATCGAAGCTCGTGAGACACCAAGCGCATTAGCCATGTCATCGAGAGAGAGCGGACGATCGGTTACGATCACCAATCCCATGAGACGTCCGGCGATACCCGGAAGGCCGTATTGCGTGAAATAGCCCCCGATAGACTCGACGAACTCCCGAACTTCGGGCAAAAGCTCAAGTTCCTGGCTCACGGTGCCTTCCTCCAGAATCGATCTCACGAAATAGCGTGCAAGCCCATTGTCCAGCAGAGTCTATATCTGTTCGAAAGTTTCAGTCAAGACTAAAACTTACGGCTCGCAGATTGATGCTCCGTTGTGGCATGGCGCTGGTATTCATTTCCGGTGTCCTGCGGTGACCGCCGGGATTTCGAATAGTCACTGGGCACGTGATGAACAACATTTCGACCGGCTGGTTCAGGGAGCCCTCTGGTCGACAACGCCCTCCTTCATCGCCGCCCGCATCTCGGCAACGCCGAGCCGATCGCACCCGGAGTTCGACCCAGTCATCCTGAAAGATCGCTTTATGCGCGGCATCGGCGCAAAGCCCACATACGACAGCTAGACTCAAATCATCCGTTATTGCGCGAATAGAGCCGGCAGACGCTGATCTGCCGGCTTCGGACAGATCAGACGCGATCAAATTTGCGCCGAGAGGCGTTATGGCCAACCCGCATTGCTCAGCATGGATTCAGACGTCATTCAGATCACGTTCAGCCGCGAGTAGGATTATAGAGTTGTAGATTCAGGGACCAGACGTTCATCGAAGAGACGCCAAATCCCTCGGACGCAGATTACTCTCGATGCTTTCGAGATCATTCGCGCGGTGGGGAAGCTGACGAGGAATGATCGCGAATCGTGGACGAATGAGCGGTGCCATGCACGAAAACAAGAACAAACGACCCTCAAAAGAACACCAAGACAACATGCTGTCTATGCGACAGCTGATTTTCCGTCTTCCGCGAGCGCTTCGCACCCTCCCGGTTACGGTCCTGGTCGTGCTCCTATTAACGATTCCACTGTCAGCATGCACCTTGTCGCCATCCAGCAACAGCACGCCCGCTGCGACTGGCGCCACTGCAACGACTCGCAGCACGCCATCCGCTACGTCTGCGGCGATCTCGAGCACGACCACGTCGATTGTGACGCCGACCGCGACAGCTTCACCGGTTCCGAGTACTCCTACCGCCACGAGCCCGGCGGCGCCGCCGGCGACATCGCCGTCTACACCGACTGCCTCAGCGACTCCGAGTAGCGCCGAGATCGCCGCGATCAAGCAAGTGGTTCAGCGCGCAAACCAGGAGCAAGAGAAGGCGCTGGCTACCAATGACCCGACGCTCATGAGCGATACGGCAACTCCTGCGTACTACAATCAACTGGTGCAAGACCTGCAGTCAATCTCTGCTTCGGGCGTCACCGCGATCCATCTCGCCAAGCTGACCTGGGGTCCGATTACGCTGCAAAGTCCATCAACAGCACAAGCAACGACCGTCGAGATCTGGACCACAACCTACGGCATCCAGGGGACGCTGCAGCAGCAGGACACCAACGTCTACTCGCTCGTTCAGCAAGGAAGCGCGTGGAAGATCCAATCGGACCAGCATCCTGATTCGCGTCAGCTTCAGCCGCCTTCCGGCTCCGCCGGCGCACCACCATCGCCAGGAACGACCTCTCCGTCCGTCGACACGGGTAAGTCGGTGAACTGGTCTGGCTATTCCGCAACGGGCGGCACCTTTACCGCGGTCTCGGCCGATTGGACCATCCCGAACGTGGCCACAACGACGACACCGGCGGCTGACGCGACCTGGGTTGGAATTGGTGGGGTCTCGTCCACTGATCTGATTCAGGCGGGCACGCAGGCCATCGTCCAGGGTGGGCAGATCACCTACGCTGCATGGGTGGAAACGTTGCCTCAGGCCGCGCAGACCGTCTCGCTCACGGTGAACCCTGGTGACCATGTCAGCGTCTCCATCGCTCAGCAGTCGAGCGGAATCTGGCAGGTGATAATTAAGGATCTGACCACGAGTCAGACGTATCAGACGACGGTGAACTACCAGTCGTCACTGTCTTCGGCGGAATGGATCGAGGAATCCCCATCGGCCGGGCGTCGTCTGCTGCTGCCGCTGGACAACTTCGGCAGCGTCCCGTTCTCGAACGCGACAACAACTGAGAATGGGCAGACGAAAACGATCGCTCAGGCAAATGGACAGTCGATCACGATGGAAGTCGTGGCTGGACAGGCACTGGCCACGACCTCGGCACTGGGTACGGACGGCTCCAGTTTCACCGTGACCCGAACCAATGTCGCGGCACCACAGATCTCACCTCGCGGCCGGCGTGGTGGAGGTTGACAGGACGCTGACGTGACTGCAACGGCGTCCAGAGATCGATCTTGGGCAGGCCGGGATCTATCTTCATACGATAGTCCGGCTGCCCGCTGACCCTAGCGCCCCTTGAAGACCGGCTGGCGCTTTTCGACCGTCGCCTGCAGACCCTCTTTATGGTCTTCAGTGCCACCGCAGATCTGCCCAGCACGCCGCTCGTTGCGCAACGCATCCTCGAAACCGAGCTCGGCATTCTGGCGGATCAGTTCCTTCGCCAATCCGATGGCGACCGTCGGGCCTGACGCCAGCCGCGTAGCCCATTCCATGGCAGTCGACATGAGATCGTCCGGCTCAACCAGCGTGTTGACCAGGCCAATCTTCTCCGCTTCCTGAGCGTCAATGATCCGGCCCGTATAGATCATTTCGGCCGCCCGTGATGAACCGATCAAGCGCGGCAGCAGGAAGGTGCCGCCAGCGTCCGGTGAGAAACCGACCCGAATGTAGGCCTCGCCAAAACGGGCGCTGGTGGAGGCGATGCGAAAATCGGCGACCAGGCTGAGATCGCAGCCACCTCCGACGGCGACGCCGTTTACCGCGGCAATGACCGGCTTGGGGATCCGGTAGAGTCGCGACATCAGCCGGTGCATGTGGAGCGCCCAGCCATCTCTATCCTCATCGGCTTCGCCGCCGCTCGGTCCGCTCCACTCTTTGACGTCCGCGCCAGCCGAAAAGCCGCGACCGGTACCGGTGATGATCAGGCAGCGAACCGACTCACGATTCCAGGTGCGCTCGACCAAGTAGTCGAGCTCGACAATCGTCCGTAGGTCAATCGCGTTCAGCCGCTCCGGACGATTAAGCGTGATGATCCCGACCCCATCCTGCTCATCCCAGAGAGTTCGCGTAAGCTCCATAGCCTGCTCCCATTCCATCTTCATCGGCGCCAAAACTCACCGCGCATGAATGCTACGTCGCGACCCAACCTGCTTCATTGCGATTCCATATGTTGCACACGGTAGCAGTCGTCACCAGCAGCGTCAATCGGCGGTTGCCTCCTCGATCTCAAGCGGTTCGGGCTGTTCATAGAGGTGGCGTAATGGTGAGAAATAGACCCAGAACGCGGCAAAGATGAAACCAATAATACCGACCACCAGAGTCGCCTTCAGACCGATTAATTCGCCAAGCGCGCCGCCCGCCAGTGAACCGATCGAGATGGAACCTCCGACTACAAACTTGCTGGTTGCGTTGATCCGGCCTAGATAGCGATCGGGGGTGATCGCCTGGCGCAGGCTCATGGCGTTGACCTCGGCGACGAGCAGCATCATCCATTGGGAGAACTCGGCGGCAAGTACCATCGGCAGAGCGACCGATGGTACGAGAACCGCAAGCGGCACAGGCGCGCCACAGATCGCAAACATGACCTGTCCGACAATGACTGCCGGACCGACACCAATGCGCCGGGCGATCGGGGCGGCGATCATCGAGCCGATCAAGGCGCCCAATCCACCGAGCCCGAATACCAGACCAACCGCGCTGGCGCTCAGTCCAAGCACGTTGACCATGTACAGGACGTAAACGGCGAGAAAGATGTAGCCAAAAAACGTCGTTGTGCTGGCGCTCAACATCAGTGCGCGAAGGATGGCGTTGCCGAGAGCGAGACGAAACCCCTGACGGATCCCAAGCAGAATCGGAGGGTGTTCTACCGGAGTGGCCGGCTCACGTTCCGGCGTTCGAATTCGCCCGAGGAACAGCGCTGAGGTCAAAAAGCTGAACGCATCGATCAGAATGGCATAGGCCGCGCCGAACGCACCGACCAGCACCCCAGCCAGGCCAGGGCCCAGCACCTGCGCCAACGATGCCGTCGACTGTAGCTTGCTGTTTCCCTCCAGCAGATTCTCACGCCCAACCAATTCCGGCAGATACGACATGTAGGCGACATCGAAGACGACTTTGAGCGATCCACCAAGGAAGGTCACGACGTAGAGGAGCTCGATGCGAACGTCACCCAGTATCCAGGCGACGGGGATCGTCAACAGGAGCATCATGCGGACGAAATCGGCGGCGATCATCAAGCGGCGCCGCCGGACGCGATCGATCCAGACACCGGCGATCAGGCCGAAGATCAGATTCGGTGCCGTACCGGTGGCCATCAGGAAGCCCATCTCGGCAGGTGAGGCATTGAGCGCCAGCGCTGCCAGCAGCGGTAATGCCAGCAGCGTGACCTGTGACCCGGTCTCCGACACGGCATCGGCGGCCCATAATCGCAGGAAATCGGCGTGCCGCCAGAGCCCGGTTAAGCCGAGAAAAGGAGGTCGTTTCCGCCGGTCACCGCCGGTCTCATTCGATTGTGCTGTCGGTAAAAATCGCCCACCCGATCGAACGAGATCGATCAGCGTCGTGCGAAGACGAGCCAAATTGAGCATGAACGTTGAACCCCCGGTAACTCGGGGAGGAGGTCATCTGCCGCGCCCTCCTCCGCTGTCCTCTGCGCCAATTCTTCAGGACAGCGGAAGATCTTGCATTCGGATGAATGGCTCTTTGGTGTGCCACGCCAGCCGCATGGCCGGCCCAACAACGTTCACTGAAACAGCTCCTTTGCGCGGCGATCGATGCCGCACACCTCAGGAGTCTACCCAACAACCACCCCAGTGGCTACTTGAGAACCAGATTACGCATGAGAAAGAAGGCATTGGCCGGGCGCTCTGCTAATCGTCGCATGAGATAGAAATACCACTCGTGGCCAAACGGGGTGGCGACGAGCACCTTATAGCCCCTCCGCACCAGATCAAGCTGCAACTGCGTCCGGATTCCGTAAAGCATCTGGAACTCGAAGCGGTCGTTGCCGATTCCGAGGCTGCGGGTGTAGTTGATCACGTAGTTGATGATCTTCTCATCGTGCGTCGCGATAGCGGTGTAGCCATCGCCACTCAGCATCCGCTCGGCCAACCCGAGATAGTTCCGGTCGACATCTTCCTTCTCGGGATAGGCGACGTTAGACGGTTCGAGATAGGCTCCCTTGACCAGCCGCAGGTTCGAACTCAGCGGTAGGAGTTCACCCAGATCTCGTTGCGTTCGATAGAGATAGGCTTGTAGTACGGTCCCAACGTTCACGTGACCGTCAGCCCGCAGCCGCTTGTAAATGCGAATTGTCGGGTCGACACGCGCCGACTCTTCCATATCGATGCGAATGAAATTGTTTTTCCCAGCCGCATGCTCCACCAGTCGGGCGACGTTCCGGTAGGCAAGATCCTCATCGATATTGAGGCCAAGATGGGTCAGCTTTAACGCGATGTTGGTCTGAAGCTGATCTTCGGCAATACGATCGAGAACTTGCTCATACTCCTCGACCACCGCAAGCGCCATGGTTTCATCGCGCACGCCCTCACCGAGCAGCGTCGTATTGGTCGCCAGCCCTTGCTGGTTCAGGCGACGGAGGACCGATGCGCATTCATCGAGCGTTTCACCGGCGACGAAGCGCGCGGCGCCCATTCGCATTCCATAGCGGCGCACGAAGCGAGAGACACCTGGGTTGGTGGTGGCCAGCAGGATTCCGCGACGGAACATTGATTCAGGCGTCCTTCCTATTGGTGCTACTTTCCGAGATTGAAGTCACATCCGGCCAGAGCGATCCACCGACTGCCGAGCCAGCCTCTGCGGGGCAATCGAACGCCGTCTCACCATTACAACAGGGAACGACAATCTGACCGCACGCCGAACACTGATAGTGGGCCCGCACCCAGATCATCTCGCTGGCCTGCCCGCAGAACGGACACCGTTCCGTCACGATCTCCTCCCATGCATGTTAAGCCGATTCTAACCTGAAACGGTCGAGCGGAGCGCCACGAATTGGGATAAACAGAGTTCATGTCTCGTTCAGCCTCGTAATGACTGCGTAACACGTGAAGCGCATATTGCAGACGGTCGGTTCTCGATACGACGTCCGCATGAAGGGAGAGTAGACAGAGACATCCCAACGAGCATCACCATGTCAGGTTCACGTTGCAGGGAGGTACAGATGACACGAATCCATTTCTCACGGTCATTACGTTTGCTCTTCGCGTTCGGACTCATCGCCACAGCCTTCGCGGCCCTGGCCGGAACGGCGAGTGCTGCCGGCTCAGCCGGGCAGGTCTATACGATTACCAACGAAGCGGCCGGCAATCGGATTGCGATCTTCAATCGCGCCGCCAACGGTGACCTGTCACCGGCCGGTTTCGTCGATTCCGGTGGAAATGGGACCGGGTCTGGCCTGGGTTCCCAGGGCGCGGTCATTCTGAGTGATAACGGTCGCTGGCTGTTCGCGGTCAACGCAGGCAGCGACAGCATCTCGAGCTTCCGGGTGACCGGACAGGGCCTTAGCCTGGTCGATACTGTATCGTCGGGCGGCACGCTGCCGATCAGCCTCACGGTCCACGATGATGTGCTCTACGTCCTCAACGCCGGTGGCTCACGTAACATCACCGGATTCGACATTGGCCACCACGGCAATCTGTCGATGATCGCCGGATCAACCCAGGCCGCCAACAGCACGACTCCGGTCCAGGTTCAGTTCTCACCAGACGGTAAGGTGCTGGTCGTCGCCGGTAAACTCTCGAACACACTCGACAGCTACCTCGTCAATCGCCACGGCGTGGCAGGTCCAGCGCAGTCCTTTGCCTCGAACGCAGCAGTTCCGTATGGTTTCGACTTCGACAAGCGCGGACACCTGATCGTGTCCGAAGCCTCCGGCTTCGTCACCCCTTACACGGTCTCACGTGACGGAACGATCAGTCCGATCACCGGTCCGGCTGCAACCTACCAGAATGCCGCTTGCTGGCTGGTGATTACCAAAAACGGCAAGTACACCTACACCACCAACGCAGCCTCTCATTCGATCACTGGTTTCGCCATCGGGCACGACGGTTCTCTGACCATTCTCAACGCCGACGGTATCACCGCCGACACGGGCGCGGGCACCCACCCGATCGATATGGCGTTGAGCAACAACAGCCATTTCCTCTATGTCAATAATGGCGATGGGACGATCGGCGCGTTCCAGGTTCACGCTGACGGCAGCCTGAGCCCGGTGAGCGGCGCTACTGGCCTGCCGGCGGCATCGACGACGGGCCTCGCCAGCAACTAAGACATCCCCTTCCCGCCCCTCTTCCTTGTTGGTCGCCCGCGAGTTCGCGGGCGACCATCTTCGCAGCCTTCCGCGCCATTAGAAACTCGGGCACGACGCCCATGTCGTTTTGATGTATAGTGCTGCCACGGTAGTCACGATTCTGGCGCGATTGGCGAGTAAGGTACGTGTTAATCCTCTAATTCCGTCGACTCCACTGTTTCTGGAGCGACAAGCCATCGGACCGAATGGACGGCACGCGCGGACGAGTTCGCGCAAGCTGTCAATTCTGGTTGTTTTCCAAATGGTGTGAAAACGAACGTCATATGGATCGAGCGCCAAAGTTCATTACCTGGCGCAGGTCCACACGCACGATGGTGGTAGAGGATGTTTTCGAATTCGATGTCTCCGTCGCGAGTCTATTTGTTACTGGTTGGCACCTTTTCTCTCCTCTTTTCAATGTTCGCGACTTACACGGCGGTCTATCGCTTCGTCGTGGTTGGACTCAATCCCTTCGAGCTTTTGCTCGTTGGCACAGTGCTTGAAGGCTCGACCTTTCTTTTCGAGATTCCGACCGGCGTCGTTGCCGACGTTCGCAGCCGCCGTACATCGATCATCATTGGGCTCCTCCTTATCGGTGCCGGATTTGCCTTTGAGGGCGCGATCGCACTCTTCGTGACTGTTCTGATCGCCCAGGTGATGTGGGGCGTCGGCTACACGTTCATCAGCGGGGCCCGCGAGGCGTGGATCGCTGACGAGCTTGATGACGAAGCAGCGGCCGGACGAATCTACCTGCGTAGCGCCCAGCTCGGGCAAGCTACGTCGATCGTTGGGATGCTCATCAGCGTCGGATTGGCGAGTATTCGCGTCAACGTGCCGATTGTGGTCGCAGGGATCGGTGTGATGATGCTCGGCATACTCATGCTGCTAATCATGCCGGAGCGCAACTTCCACCCAACCCCGCACCCCGAGCGCCTACCCTTTGCCGAGATGAAGCGCACCTTTTTGCACGGCCTGAGTGTAGTGCGGGGACGCCCAATCTTGATGACGATACTGGCGATCGGCATTTTCTACGGCATGTCCTCGGAGGCCTTCGATCGGCTATGGGAGGCGCATTTTCTCGCTAATCTGGGATTTCCATCCGCCGGTCATCTGAGTCCGATCGTCTGGTTCGGCATCATAAATGCCGGCGCGATGGCAATCAGTCTGTTGGTGACCGAGATTGCGCTACGAAGAGTCGACACGAGAAGTCACATTCGAGTCACGCGCATGCTCATGCTGATCAATGCGATCCTGGCCATGAGCGTCGTGGGCTTTGGCATCGCCGGCGGATTTGCGCTCGGGCTGGCAACCTACTGGGCAGCCTACTCCATGCGAACCGCGAACCAGCCGCTCTACACCGCATGGCTGAACCAGAGTCTGCAGCCGCGGATTCGTGCGACGGTCTTCTCGATGAGCAGCCAGCTCGATGCCCTGGGACAGATCATTGGGGGTCCATTGATCGGTCTCCTTGGCACCGCCGTCTCGTTGGGTGCGGCGATGATCGCGTCCGGTGCGGCACTCATCCCGGCCTTGATTCTCTACGCACGCACCAGTCTCCGTGGGGAACTAGAGCCACAACCGGCTGCAGCCGATGTGCCGGGGGAGTAAGCGCTACGAATATTGCCCTCACCCGAACTCGCGACGCTCGACTTCCCGTCTCCGTAGGGAGCGGAACTGTGGTGTCAAACGCAGTGAGCCGGATGAGAGCCGCTCATGCCCTACCCGTCGTAGGCTTGCCGGAGCTTAGCAATGTCGATCTTGCTCATCTGAAGCATCGCCTGCAGGACCCGGTCAGCCTTCACACGATCCGGGTCCTGCAACATCTCGCCGAGGGCAGACGGAACAACCTGCCACGACAGTCCGAACTTATCTTTCAGCCAGCCACACTGACTGGTCTCGCCACCATCTGACAGCTTGGTCCATAGATCATCGACCTCCTCCTGCGAGTCGCAGTCGATGAAGAACGAAACAGCCTCGGTGAACTTGAAGTGCGGACCACCGTTGAGGGCCATGAACTCCTGGCCGTCGAGCCGGAACGAGGTCGTCATGACGGTTCCCTCATCCTCCGGCCCACTGGAGCCGATTCGATTAATGCTGTGAACCTCAGAATTCTTGAAGATCGAGACGTAGAAATTCGTTGCCTCTTCGGCCTGGTTATCGAACCATAGAAACGGCGTGATCTTCTGTATCATGGTGTAGTTCTCCTTGCTTCTCTCAAGACGCTGGGAACTGCCAAACGTGACCCTCTGCATCTGGTCGATTGGATGGGATAGAAATCGACATCCGATTGGGCTGATTCTCCCGTCAATTCGGCGTCGACGGAACGTCCATCTCTCGCAAGGGAGGCGGAGATGGCTCGGTGAACCCGAATCGTACGAATCCGGCGATGCCGACGGCCAGCATCAACACCGCACAGCCACCGATGACCAGTGGCACACTGACATGAGCGAAGATCGGCACGGCCAGTAGCAGCCCGATCGAGCCACCGACCATTCCTATCGTCGCCCGAAAGCTGTAGACCTTGCCTATTTGATCCAGCGGAAAATCAGTCTGGATCATGGTCAGTTGCACCAGATCTCCCATGGGACCACCAAAGGCCGCGATACCCGAACCGATAACGGCAACACGAACGCTGTGAGCGCCGGCCAGGATCAGGAAACCACACCCCATGACTAATCGACCAGCAAACAGCATCGCAACTCGCCGCCGGATCGTCAGACTGCCGACGATGATATTACCGACCACGTTGGTGGCACCATAGGCTCCGACGATCAAGCCGAAGGCGCCGATAGAGCCGGAGAGCACCTGCTGGGCGAGCAGGGGCACACCAACGATGAAAGCCATACTCCAGGCTAGATTCGAGATGCCGGAACCGGCCAGCGCCCAGGTAAGTGGCTTGTGCGCGTAGACGAGCCGTGCGCTCTGACCGATCTCGTGAACGACGCCGGACACCACTTTGGTCGACGCGACATCGCGGGAAGGTTGCCAGCGAAATCGTCGGCTCAGCGAGCCGATGGCGATGGCCGAGATGACGAAGCTAATCGCGTCGAGCGAGAAGAACTGCGAAATCGGCAAGAATGCCGCGACCAGACCGACCAAGCTCGGTGCGATCGCCCGGGCGAGGCGTCGCGTCATGTCCATGAGACCGTTTGCCGCCTGGAGAGTCCGAGTATCGCCTGCCAGCGCAGGCAGGCTGGCTTGCAAGGCAGGGTCAAACAGTGCGCCAAGACCACCGATAACCACGCCAGCCGCGGCCATGTGCCATAGCTGCAGCCATCCCAACATTGAGAGGACCGGCAACGTGGCGACGGCGGCCGCACGCACAAGATCAACGATGATCATAGTCGTGCGACGATTCCAGCGATCTGCGTAGACCCCACCGAGCAGGCCGAAGACCAGCCCAGCTACGGACTGGGCCGCGACCACCAGCCCAGCACCGCTTCCAGCGACATTGACGGCGATCCAAACGATGGCGATGGCGTAAAAGTTATCGCCAATCGCAGAGAGGACCTGACTCAGCCAGAGAATCGCCAACTGTCGCTGGCGCAAAGCGCGCAGGAAAGCCATAGCCTATGTTTCCATGCTGGATCGAGCGTACAACGGCACGGGCAGTCTGCCGGCGCCCGGCTCGCTCCGCTCAGTGACGTAGCAGCCAGGCACCGGTGCGTGCCTTCGAATTACACGAACTGTCTAGATGTACTTGAAGATCTCGACGCGGTTGCCATCCGGGTCGTAGTAGAAAGCGGCCAGCGCGAACGGCTTGCCGTCGGAACCTGGGATCTCGGAGATAGGACGATCGACCTTGACGCCAGCCTCATCCAGCCGCGCGCAGAGCTCCTCGAGGTTTTCGATTCCGAGTGCGACGTGATCGAGCGTGCCAGACGGATCTAGACCGGCTTCTCCCTTGACCAACTGAACACCTGGCAGCCAAACCGCGTCCGGATCGCCTTCCTTGCCACGCGTGCGCGTGACCGGCAGACCAATCACTTCATGGTAGAAGTGGACCGCGCGATTCATATCGGTCACCTTCAGAGCGACGTGATTGATCTCTTGCTTGGTTTTGAGAACAAACGATCCCGACATTCACGAACCTCCTTCGTCCAACAGTTTCATCAGCATCTCACGGTCATCTCGGGACAGTGTAGCCTACCAAGACCTCTGCCGGACGAGTGACTCGCTTCTTCGATGAACGGCCGAATCTCCCCTTACCAGAAGTGACCAATCGGAAGATCGAGATCAATGGTGCCGCTGAGCAGCGTGCCGGCAACGGCCTGTGCCTTCGTTGAGAAGAGCCGCATGAGAACGGCGACTCCCAGCGCTGAGCTGGTTATGGCAGAGGGATCTCGAGAGCCGACAAGGACGGCATCGGGAGTTATCGACCACGATCCTGCGCCGGTATAGAGCCGGACGATCTCGGGAGCGCAGGTAAATACCCCGAAATCGACACCACTCTGCTCGATGTACGCGGTCGCGGCCGCGACGACCCGCCTTGCAAGACCACGGTGCCGGTAATCAGGATCGGTCGCGACACACGACAGACCGGAGATCGTGAACGATTGGCCGGCATGGACGATAGCCTTGGTGACGATACCGGCGTAGCTGACAAGCCATCCATCCGACCGAATGAAACACGAGCGTGCGTTGAGCGCCGGATTGTGGAGCGGCGAAAGCCTGCCATTCGCCTCTGGATCTGATGGCCCGTAGGCAAGATCCTGGAGGGTGGCAATCTCTCGACGAAGCGAGGGCGGCGCCGTGTTGTAGTCAACAAATTGCACCTCACTCCATGCCATGTTCGACCCTCCTGCGGTACGACCCTCTGACCGTCTCCAGCCTCTGAAACAGGAACGATACACGCCGAACGCTCGGCAGAACACCGTGTTGCCACTCCCGCGTGACCGACGAAACGGCCTACCTCGTCCCCCAAGGTAGGCCGCTTCATTCCTCGAATTCTGTTCACCGACTGCGCGACCCCGTATGAACGGGCGTGACTCCTGCCCGGTTTGCAGGGATTAACACCGGTCGGGGTACGCTTGGTCATCCTGAGCCACAGCGAAGGATCTCCCCGTCTCCGCTTTCGCTGTATCGATCGTGAGCGATGGAGGAGATGCTTCGGCGACGGCCTCAGCATGACCGGTAGGCGGCTCTCCATTTCTTGGCCAACGGCTTTTGCAAACCGTTTTAGGCTTTGCGCAATTCGCAGATGAGGTCAAGAAATGGGGATGTCTCGGTAGCTGTGCCCACGATGTTGGGAGATCGTGTTGGGTGCGCGGATCGCATCGGAGGGGCGAAATCTGGACCAGGAGGGATCTGAATCGATCCCTCCTGGTCGCTGTTCCTATTGCGCGAGAGCGTCGGCCGTCAGGCGACCGAGCAAGATCTTGTACGGTTCTGGATTTTCCGGATGATATTCAAAACGCGCTCGCTCGAAGTACTGCACGGTGAAACCGGTGGCCGGATCGGTGAACTCCTCACTGATCGGATATCCGAAGAGGGCCAGAGATTCACGTTGCGAGACGCCAGCGTCGCCCATGTTCAGACCGTGCGCGTGCCAGTACGTCTTGAAACCGCCACCAAGCCGGTGACCGGTCTCAGGGAAGAACTCGGTGTAGCTGTCGCTCACGGCACCAGCCTGAAGTGACTGGAACGGTGCGGTACTCGCAATGCCACGCCGCTGCGCGTCTTCGAGACCGGTCAAGCCGAGCTCGACGACGTAGGGGGTACCTTCCAGCTCCGGGTGGTACTCGAAGCGTTGCCGCTCGAAATACTGAACGGTCCGTCCATTTTCGGTCAGTTCGTCAGTAAGCGGATAGCCGAAGACCGGCAGGCCGCCGTCATTTTGCCAGAAGGTGAGGAACCGCCCCGAGATGGCATGGCCAGTCTCAGGAAAGTAGATTGACGGAATCACATGGACCACCGGCTCGCTGTAAATCGTCGGATCGGTCGCCAGTGTCTCATGATGCTCCCAAACGAGCACCCCATTACGCACCTCAGGATCGACGTTGTAGCCGCCGTCGACCACCACTGGGAACTCGGCACCGGTCTGGAGATCGTACCCCATGATCTTGGACTGGAGCGTGGTCGCCTGCAGCTGATCCAACAGGGTCGAGACCGAGCCGGTGGCGCGATAGTCCTGCCAGAAGACGTAGCGGCCATCGGTCGTCGGGTTCTGGGCCGGCCTGTAATCCATGTTCTGAGTCGACGCGATGGTGATCTTCTGGCCGGTGGCCAGATCAACCTTGTACAGATTGAGATCGGCCGAGTAGACCAGCGTATCACCGACAACGTCGTATGCCGGAGTGCTCAGAGCGCCCAGCGGCACACCGATATCCAGATCGTCCTCGGCAATCAGCATGGCCGACGTCTCGCTCAGGCGCTGAGCCTTCAGCTGCCAGTGGACGACGTGACCTCCGACCTGAGTCAACCGGACCCACACCACACGATCACCGCTGATGGCTGGTCGCAAGAAACCGCCTGAGCCGTTACCGACCGGGGCTGTGTCGAGCGTCTTGACACTCATGTCGTTCAAGTCGACGACCTGGAGCGTCATGGTCGATCCCGGAACGACCTCCTTTGGACCCGTGACGTAGGCCACGTGCGACCCGGAGATGGCGGGCAGAACTTCGTTACCATCACCACCGGCCACCAGGAAGGATGTGCCCGACTCCACGTTCCGGCCACGGATGTCGAGATTGTTGGAATTGTCCTGCACCCAGACGGCGACTCCCGCGTCGATGTCGGGCGTCACCGCTGCACCGTCCCCGATCGCGATCGGGAATTGCATGCGATCGGCGAGGTTGACGGCAACGACGTCCGATGAGCCCGGACCCGCCAGCGTCTGATAAACGACGGTGGTGCCGTCGGTGCGCGGGCTGACGCCCGGGAAGAGGGGCTGCGCTCCGCTCCCTGCCTGCGTTGTACCGGTGAATATCCCACTGAGAACCAGCGTGAAGCCGAGCGTTAGCCCGGCGCGCGCCAGCCGCGAAACCCTACTTCTCCCAACTACCATGTGTTCCTGCTTTCTGAGCCGCGATCGACCGCCCGGCCCCATGTCGTCAATGGTGCCGTCAGCCGGCACTCCTCTCCTGTTGTGTCGTGTCTTGCTCCGTTGCATGTCGCGCCTTTGCCTCCTGCTAATCGATCCACCAGTGAACGATGTGTCCGCTAACCGTTAAAGAACCATAGGTAGGTTATAGGTACGCACTTCTGATTGATACTGGTCGAAGTGATGAGAGGCCGTGGCATTGGGAACAGGAGCATCCTGTCCAAGTGGAGAGGGGGAAGATAAGGAGGAAGAGAACAGTTATGAACTCATTGGCGTTTCACCGAATAGCGAGTTTGGGTCGGTTCTGGTGCATCAACTTCTCAGTCATCAATAGACTCATCAGGGCGAAGAATACAGACCGTACCGTCGGCTAAGCGCCGGGCTTCCTCTAATGAGTGAATTGTTTCAATTACTGCATGGGCATCATTGTCACCCGCCGGTGGACCGACAGTAGGATCATGACAGACATCAAGACCCATCCCAAGCGGAACCGCCGCCGGTAGCAGCCCAACCCCAACATTGTCGCCACGCCGACGCCGCACGTCACGAAAGGAAGTGAGCGATGCGATATCAACCGAAATGGAGGGATCTGGTTGACTATTGAAGCAATAGACAGAGGAATTGACGGTGCCGTCCCGCCGAAGATGTGGCTTCTTTACATGTTTCCATAATTCGGTTCCGGGAACAATCTTTACCCACCCGGGCTTGGTCGCCTGGTCTCTGCTCATGCATCAAGAATCTGCGAAATCAACCGTAGAACCTCCTTAGACGAACTGATTTGTCCGCCAGTGTACTCGCGTTCATCGTCGGGCTCAGTGACGAGCACGTAAGCCAATTGGCCGTCAGGACCTACATGGATCTCCAAATCCCCTCTTGGCCCTCGCCATTCCGGCAGCAATCCACCATTCTCAAGTGGTGACATGGTCCATGGCTGCGCAGCAGCGCCGATAGTGCTGCCAAATACCGCGCTTAACAGATCAGACATCTCCAGCACACGATCTCGTGCTTCCTTAGTCGGCACAAGATATCCTTCACGTTCGAGGTCCATCGAGTCAATATCACGGAGAAATTGTTGCACGATCGAATTGTCCGTCTGTGGCACGGAAATCCGCATTAGAGCCCCAACGGCCTGCTTCATATTTTTATTCACCATTTGTGCCAGAACATCACTGACTTGAGCAGGCGTAACTTTGGTGGCCTCGTCAACCTCCAGTCGAATGTTCCGGATCATTCCCACCAGATTGCGCACCACCTCTGAAAGAAGCTCTGATGAAGCCGAAGCCGAAGCCGAGACAAAGCTCACGGAACTAAATTGGTCACCGATCGTTCGTTCATCTCGAACACGAAGTCCAGTGGATTTGCGCTCGCGTGGGCTAAACATATCAACGCTAGTGGTTGACATAGACATCGTGCCTGGGACTCCGGACATGACGTTAATCCTCATTCTCAGGAAAATAGAGATCTAGAATCTCGTCAAACTGCGATACGACAAGTTCAAAAAATTCTTTAGTTCGCTGATGGTCGAATCGTCGTGATTGGCGTTCTCCTTCCAGCGAGTTGATATCTTGCTCGATAGTGACTGCGTTATAATCGTCACTTTCGATAATCCCTGTTCGCAGCCGCACCCAACTATTTACCGGGAGATTGGCACGCAAATTGAATACTTTGTGGGCATGAATCTCTAAGCCTTCGGGACGATTGAAAGGAGCGTTGAGCCAACGCTTGTCGAAGTACTGTTGCGCCAGCGCCCGGCCAGGGTTGTTCACCCGCACAAAGCGCACTGCAACAGCGGCCAACCGACCTATCGAGACCCTCTGACTTTGATAAATTTCCCAGCCTCTTTCCGCGAGATCGCCAATCGCTTCCCCGATACTAAAGTCATCCTCCCCCAAACGATTCTCACGAATCAAATTGACTCGTTCACGAGCTATCTCTAATCGTCGGGAGCCTCTTTCGTTCGAAAGCGTGACCTCGGGGAAGCCGGACGGCAACCCTGGTGGGAGTTGAATAGAAGTAGGCGTTGCATCATATTCGGTGCTCCAATCGCTACGGAGCACGTGACGCAGTGCCGATGCGGGCTTCAGTTCCTCATTTGACGAGAAGATAGAAACCTGAAGTCTATATACAGAGAACTCAGACGCGGATTCCATACTTCTCCCAACTCAAGTTCAGTCCACCGCTCTGGTGTGATCACTAGCATTGTCGCATAAACTGCGAAGACACCGTTCACACGACATCTCCCAAAACCAACGCACGAACAAATCAAGGAGAACTTGGTGCAGTCTTTAGGCAGCATCACCTAATTCCCGAACGCCTCTACCACCGTCTTCAATGCATTCTGGAAAGTCGCGGGTGATCGCGTCGTGGTGAATGTGGCGGCCGTCGCGGACGAGCCAGCGACCGCCAACCATGACGTTCCGAACGGCACCGGCTGGGCCGCTGAAGATCCAGGCGTCGAGGATCGTGGCCGGTGAATGAGAAACCAGGGCCGGATGATCGGGATCGAGCTCGATCAGGTCGGCGCGCAGGCCCGGACGAATCGCGCCAGCAGGTTGCGTCAGCGAACGTGCGCCACCAGAGAGGGCCAGATCGTAGAGCAGTCGGCCAGCATGGGCGGTGGTCTCTCGCTCGGGCGAGACCAGAATGGCCCGGTGCTGGCGTGTGAGGCGCTGGCCGAATTCGAGCAAGCGCAGTTCCTGCGTCGGGTCGATCACCGTATTGCCGTCCGAGCCAATGCCCCAGCGACCGCCAGCCTGATGGAATTCAGCCAGTGGGAAGACGCCGTCACCGAGATCGGCTTCGGTGATCGGGCAGAGACCGACCGTGGCTCCACGTTGGGCGATCTCGGCCAGTTCACTCTGGTCGCAATGGGTGGCGTGAATAAAGGTCCAGCCAGAATCGACCGGGGCGTTCTCCAGCAGCCAGCGACCGGGTGCAGCACCCAGCGCCGCAACACATTCGTCCACTTCAGCCGTTTGCTCGGCAACGTGAATGTGGACCGGCCCGTCCGGCAGCAGCCCAGGCAATGCGCTCAGCAGCCGGGCGAAATTCTCGGCGCTGACGGCCCGGACGCTGTGCGGTGCCACACCGAGACGCACGAGCGGATGATGGGGCAAGTTGTTGCAGAAGATCCGCGAGCAGGCGCAGGAAGTCATCCACATCATTGAAGATGAAGCGCCTCTGGCCGGGGGCCGGCGGTTTGCCAACCCCTCCGTGCGTGTAGAGGGCTGGCAGCAGCGTCAAGCCGATGCCGGTCTCGTCAGCCGCTGCGATGACACGCTCCGACATCTCGCCGATATTGGCGTAGGGCCGTCCGCTCGTATCGTGATGCAGGTAGTGAAACTCGCCGACGCTGGTGTAGCCCGCTTCGAGCATCTCGAGATAGGCCTGTGTCGCGATGGCCTGAAACTGATCGGGATCGAGCACGCCAGCCAGCGCGTACATGCGATTGCGCCAGGCCCAGAAGTCGTCGGCGCTCGCGGCCGGATCAGACCCCACGAACTCGGTGCGACCCGCCAGCGCCCGCTGATGCGCGTGCGAGTGCAGGTTCACCATACCGGGCAGGACAAATCCGTTTAGCCGCTCGACATCAGCGTCCCAATGTCCCGGTAACTCGTCGTCGACCGAAGTGATCATCCCATCAGCGTCGATCTCCAGATAGCCCGGCGAGAGCCAGCCGTCCGGCTGGTGCAGGTGGGAAACACGATAGCGGCGAACGCCCTGTCCCGGCATCAGGAAGCCTCGCGCTCGACGACAACTCGGCCGCGCTTGATCACGGTCTCGACCGCGTTACGTCCCAAGCGGTAGGCGAGATCTTCATAGCGGCCGACATCGAGGATCAGCAGATCCGCCAGCTTGCCTGGTTCGAGCGAGCCGATCTCAGCTTCACGACCGATGGCTGTGGCGCCGCCGAGCGTCGCGGCACGAATGGCTTCGCCCACCGGCATACCTTGCAGGCGACAGGCAAGCTCGATCACGAACTGCATGCTCGTCAGCCAGCAACCGGGACAGAGGTCGGTCGCAATACCCAAAATCAAGCCTTGCCGCAGCAGGTCGCGTGCGGCAATCGGACGCGGATGCGCGACCGCGAAGTCGATGGCAGCCATTACTACCCCAACGACTCCGGCCTCGGCCAGCAATCGCTGCTCTTCAGGTAGCGTGAAGTTCAGATGATCGACCGAGACGCACCTCAACTCAGCAGCCAGCCGGGCAGCGCCACTGTGGCTGTACTGATCCAGGTGCAACTTTGGCCGCAGACCGTGCGCCAGACCAGCTTCCAGTACCTGACGTGTTTCGGCGACGGTGAAATAGCCCTCCTCGCAGAAGGCATCGCAGAACTCTGCCAGTCCCTCCTCCGCGACCAGTGGGATCATCTCTTCAATGACGCTCCGTACGTAGCGCTCGCGCGGCTGATCGGGAGGTAAAGCGTGAGCGCCGAGGAAGGTACTGGCGATGTCGATTGGCTGCAGTCGTGCCAGTTCCCGATTCGCGCGCAGCATGCGCAGCTCCGACGAGGTCGTCAGCCCATAGCCGCTCTTGCTCTCGACCGTCGTCGTTCCCGCCTTTAGCATCTCGGTCATGCGTGGCAGAGCCTGCTCAACCAGTTGATCGACGCTCAATGCCCTGGTCGCCTGCATCGTGCCGGTGATGCCGACCGGAATGCCGGACTGAGCCAGACCAGATGGATCGATTCCGGCCACCTTTGCGGCGTACTCCTCAACACGCGAGCCACCGAAGATCAGATGGGTATGGCAGTCGACGAAGCCCGGCATCACGACCTTGCCGCGTGCATCGATGACCCGGCAACCGGCGCGATCAACCTGCTTGGCAACGTCGGCGGCATTGCCAACCGCGACGATGCGATCGCCCGCGATCAAGACGCTCCCATCGACGATACGGCCAATCCGGTCGGGCGCGTCCATCTGTATCGTCAGGATCTCGGCAGCATGTTCGATCAGCAGGCTCTCGGTGGCAGTCCCGCTCATTTCACCCCCGTCGTATCACGACATGGAACGGACATTTGCAGGACATACATGCCTCAATCCTTATCCCGATCCATCATCGGCACCTTCACGCCCAGGCGACGGGCTGCGTCGATCGCCTCCGGGTAGCCCGCGTCGGCATGACGCGCCACGCCGCTACCGGGATCGGTGAGGAGCACCCGCGACAGTTTCTCGTCGGCGCGCTCGCTCCCGTCGGCGACGACGACCATGCCGGCGTGAATCGAGAGCCCGATACCGACTCCACCACCATGATGCACCGAAATCCAGGACGCTCCAGCCGAGGTGTTGACCAGTGCGTTGAGAATCGGCCAATCGGCGATGGCGTCGGAGCCGTCTCGCATTCCTTCGGTCTCACGATAGGGCGAGGCGACCGATCCGGTATCGAGATGATCCCGTCCGATGACGATCGGCGCGGAAAGCTCGCCATCACGCACCATACGGTTGAACTCTAACCCTGCTTTATCGCGCTCACCGTAGCCGAGCCAGCAGATGCGGGTCGGCAGTCCCTGGAATGGGACACGCTCACGAGCTAACTTCAGCCAGCGCAGCAGCGCCTCATTCTCCGGGAAGAGCCGCGCAATCGCCGCATCGGTTCGGTAGATGTCCTCCGGATCGCCCGATAGCGCCGCCCAGCGGAAAGGACCCTTACCCTCGCAGAAGAGCGGACGAATGAAGGCGGGCACGAATCCCGGATAGTCGAAGGCATTGGGCACGCCAGCAACCAGGGCCTGACCGCGCAAGTTGTTGCCGTAGTCAAAGACGACCGAGCCGCGCCGCTGGAACTCGAGCATAGCCCGGACGTGTGTCGCCATGCTGGCCATACTGCGTTGCGTGTAGATCTCGGGCGCCGATTTACGCAGGGAAAGCGCGTCCTCCAGCGAAATCTCGGCCGGAATGTAGCCGCCGAGCGCGTCATGCGCCGAGGTCTGATCGGTGACCACGTCGACCTGGACGTCTCGCTTGATCAGCTCTGGTAGCACCTCGGCGGCGTTGCCGAGCAGGGCCACCGAGAGAGGCTGCTTGTCCCTGCGCGCCGCCTCAACCCGACGCAGCGCGTCATCAAGATCGTCAGTCCACTCATCACAGTAGCCGTTATCGACGCGCCGGGCGATCCGCTCCGGATCGGCCTCGACGACCAAGGCGACACCGCCGTTCATCGTCACCGCCAGCGGCTGGGCGCCACCCATACCTCCCAGTCCTGCCGTTAGCGTCAGCTTCCCACTGAGCGAACCGCCGAAATGCTGGCGGGCACACTCAGCGAAGGTCTCGTAGGTCCCCTGCAAGATTCCCTGCGTGCCGATATAGATCCAGCTACCGGCTGTCATCTGGCCATACATCGTCAGGCCGAGTCCCTCGAGACGCCGGAACTCATCCCACGTAGCCCACTGCGGCACCAGCATGGAGTTACTGATCAGGACACGCGGCGCCATCTCATGAGTGCGAAAGACGCCGACCGGCTTACCCGACTGTACAAGCAGCGTTTCATCGTTCTTCAAGGCTTGCAACTCGCGTATGATGGCGTCGTAACACTCCCAGTTGCGGGCGGCCTTGCCGGTTCCACCGTAAACGATCAGTTCCTCCGGTTTCTCAGCAACCGCCGGATCGAGATTGTTCATCAGCATGCGCATGGCGGCCTCTTGCTCCCAGCCATGGCAGCTCAACGTCGAACCGCGCGGCGCGTGAATCGGGCCTCGCTCCGCTTGTCCGTGGTCCCCGTCGCCGTTTCCCGCTGCCATCACGCTCGCCTCCTCGTCTATCTCGTCCTGAAATTCAGGTTATTCCTATGGTTGCCGCTCATGCGTCCGGGCCGAAGTCCGGAAGACAGAACTCACCAGCCTTGATCAGCTCAGCCACCTGCTCGATATCGCCCGAGAGAACCCGATCGGCGGTCAGCGGAGCGATATCGGCACGGAGCCGCTGAACTGCCGCCTCGATGCCACGGCCGGGTCGCAACGGCTGGTGGTGACCGAGTCCCTGCGACGCGCAGAGGAGCTCTATGGCGACGACTCGCGTAGCATTGGCGATGATGCTCGCCGCTCCGCGCGCCGCGATCGGCCCCATGCTGACGTAATCCTCCATCCCGGCCGAGGTCGGAATAGAGTCGACGCTGGCCGGGTGAGCCAGTCCCTTGTTCTCCGAAACCAGTGCCGCGGCCGTGTACTGCGCCACCATGAAGCCGGAAGCCACGCCGGACAGCGGCGAGAGAAACGGCGGCAGGCCGCTGCGTAGCGAATCGAGCATGAGATAGGTACGCCGCTCCGAGATACTGGCAAGCTCGGTCACCGCCAGCTTCAGAAAGTCCATCGCCATTGCTATCGGTTGACCGTGGAAGTTGCCGCCCGAGAGGACCCGCCCGCGGCCAGAATCGGCCGGAAAGCAGAGTGGATTGTCAGTGGCGCTATTGATCTCGATTTCGAGCACCTTACGCACATAGCCGATAGCGTCCCACGAAGCGCCGAGTACTTGCGGCGCGCAACGCACTGAATAAGGATCTTGCACGCGCGGATCGTCCTCGTGGCTTTTATGGGATGGGAGAATCTCGCTCCCGGCCAGGAGTGACCGCATGCGGCCGGCTACGCGAATCTGGCCCGGATGAGGTCGCACTGCCTGAATCGCGGCATCGAGCGGGGTATCGGTCCCGCGCAACGCTTCCAGACTGACTGTCGCCACCACTTCGGCTGTCTCCAGCAGTACTTCGGCATCGTGCAGCGCCAGCGTGCCGACCGCCGCCATCAGCTGTGTGCCGTTGATCAGCGCCAGGCCTTCCTTGGCCGTCAGTTCCAGCGGCTCGACTCCGGCACGGCGCAGCGCCTCGCCACCCGGTAAGACACCGTCGACGCCATCGAGCGTCGCCTGCCCCTCTCCGAGCAGCACCAAAGAGAGGTGGGCCAACGGTGCCAGGTCACCGCTGGCACCGACCGAACCCTGCGACGGCACTACCGGCGTGACTCCAGCGTTGAGCAGATCGAGCAGCCGCTCAACAACAATCTCGCGCACGCCGGAGAACCCCTTGGCCAGGGCATTGGCCCGCAGTAGCAGCATGGCGCGTACAACGTCACGCGGTAACGCCGGTCCAACTCCGGCCGAATGAGAACGAAGGAGGTTGTGTTGTAGATCGGAGAGCTGTTCGGTCGGGATCGAGACGGTGCTGAGATCGCCGAAGCCGGTATTGACGCCGTATATCGTCTCGCCCCGTTCGAGAATTGCCTCGACTAACGCGCGGGAACGAGCGATAGCGTCACGGGCTGGTGCGGCAAGCCTGACCGGCGCATTATGGCGCGCCACGGCAACCACGTCCGTCAGCGTCAGATGCTCGCCATCCACCTCGACCGTGGTGGCGGAATTGCCCGTATGCTTGCCGGGAGCAGTGCGCTCCCCACGTCCGAAGTCTTCGTTCACGTGCGTCACGCCTTACTCCTTCGATTCGCGTGTATTGCGATTTATCGCCTGTTGAACCGGAATGCAGCGACGCTTCAGCTTGGCACGTTCCGGGTCCACGCCGCAAAACCATCATAGTCCTCGACTGTTGCTGAATCCACGTTGACGCGGCCGCATTGGCGATTGACACCGACAACCTCTCATAGCAAGATATGTCTATCGAACCCGCCGGAAGCGCAGATCGGACCAGAGCATGGCTGCCACATCGCTCTCCGGTGACGAGCGCGCTCATCCAAATCCTCGCTCGTCATCCGCGGATCGGGCCCGAAGCATCACGCAATTACCCGTCTACCTCACGCCATTCGTTGGTCGCGAGCGAGAGATCGCGCAGTCCGTCGACCTGATCCACCGCAGTGATGTTCGTTTACTGACACTAACCGGACCGGGCGGGATCGGGAAAACCCGGCTCGCGTTGCGCCTGGCAGCGGATCTCAAACCGGAGTTCGCCAGTGGGATCTACTTTGTGCGGCTTTCGACCGTTACCGATCCCGATATGGTTTTGCCGACTATTGCCCGGGCCATCGAGATTCCCGAGATCGGCGCGCGTCCAATTCCTGACGTCCTCAAAACCTCGCTACGAGATCGGCAGATCCTCTTAATTCTCGACAATTTCGAACAGGTGATCGATGCCGCGGCTCAGCTAACGGATCTCATTGCGCATTGCCCGAAGCTCAGGGTGATCGTGACCAGCCGCATCGTGCTACGCGTTCAAGGCGAGCAGGAGTTTGCCGTGCCTCCCCTGACAACGCCGGCCCGTGGCCCCGGGCGAACCTGGCACGTCGCACCTCTTAACGAGTTACCGACCTACGACGCCATCGCCCTCTTCGTCCAGCGCGCCCGGAGCGTTCAACCCAATTTCACACTCACCGACGACAACGCACTCGCGGTCGCTGAGATATGCACTCGTCTGGATGGCTTGCCACTGGCAATTGAGTTGGCCGCGGCTCGCGTCAAGATCCTGCCTCCGTCCGCCTTGCTGACGCGCCTCACTAACCGGCTGCAGGTACTAACGGGAGGCGCTCGCGACCAGCCTGAGCGGCTACAAACGATGCGCAACGCGATCGCCTGGAGCTACGATCTGCTCGATCCGGATGAGCGGCTGCTGTTTCAATCTCTTGCGGTCTTCGCCAACGGTTTCACGTTGGAAGCTGCGGAGTCTGTTGTTGACGCCGCCGGAATGAGCATCGACACACTGGACGGCATCGCCTCCCTGGTCGACAGTAGCCTACTGCGCGAGATAGATCAGCCTGACGGAGAGCGCCGCTTTCTGATGCTCTCAACCATCCGACAATACGGATTGGAGCAGTTTGCAGCGAGTCAAATGGACGCGGCTGCCCGCCGGCGACATGCCGAATGGTGTGTGGCACTCGCGGAGCGCGCCAAACCGGAGATGGGTCACGCGAACGTCGTCGTGTGGTTGAACCGTCTGGAACGAGAGCACGACAACATCCGTGCGGCATTGA
Organism: uncultured Chloroflexia bacterium; assembly: GCA_963785465.1. Taxonomy (GTDB): domain Bacteria; phylum Chloroflexota; class Chloroflexia; order Thermomicrobiales; family Thermomicrobiaceae; genus CALAGB01. The sequence continues at coordinate 89,893 of CAWAVM010000010.1, forward strand.
CCTGGCTCCTCGAGGAAGGTGACGTCGAGACCTGCCTCCGCATAACCATGACGACCTGGATGTTCTGGTACTACCGGAGCTATTTCAAAGAGGCGCACTCTTGGTTCCGTCGAATTCTAGATAAGACGCCTCCCGCGCCAACTGTTTCGCGTAGCCGCATCCAGACGTTTGCCGGGCTTTTCGCCATAGCCGTCGACGAACTCCCAGTGGCGATAGCGTTGCTTGAATCGAGCCTTCAAATTGCGACAGATCTGGGTCACAAAGAGAGCATTGGGATGTCACAACTCATGCTCGCCGACGCGATCTATCGTCTCGACGACAAGCAGCGTGTCGAGCTGCTGATCCAGGGAGCAACCCAAATTTTCCGCGAGATCGACAACCATGCGCTCCTCGTCATGTGCCTTTCGTTTCTCGGGATGCTGGCTCATTGGAAAGGGAATGTCCATCAGGCTCGCGCGTTCGTAAGCGAGGCACTCACACTCTCACGTGAGACCGGATTCATCTGGGGAGTCGCGATGTCACTTTACCGGCTCGGGCGATTCGAATCACTGGCCGGCGAATACACCCGCGCGGCCCAGTTTTACGAAGAGAGTTTATCCATCTGGCGCGATCTTCGGGATTACTGGCGCATAACGCGCGTTCTGATCGAATTGGCGGATGTCGCGAGTGCAAACGATCACTTCGAGCGTGCAGCTCGGCTGATGGGAGCGTCCGAATCACTTACTGAGGCACTCGGCATCTCCGAAACAATCGACAACGAAACCACACGCCAGCACGCCCTGTCCCTGGCCGTTCAACATCTCAACCACGAAACATTCGCCAGGGCTTGGGCAACTGGTCGCGCCATGTCCTGGGACGAGGCAATCGAGGAGGCGCTGACTCCGTTAGCCATGATGCCGGAGCCCGAGTCAAGATCATCACCAGCATCCGACCGTTCATCGGATCGCTTCGGCCTGACCGCCCGTGAGATGGAAGTGATACACCTCCTCGCGGCTGGTCACTCCGACCGGCAGATCGCCGAGGAGCTTTTCATCAGCCGCCGCACGGCTCAGGGCCACGTCGCCAGTATCTTCAACAAACTCGGCGTTAACTCTCGCACCGCCGCCGCGACCGCCGCCCTCCGCGCCGGATTGATCAGTCAGGCATCCTCGCTCTCCTGATCCGTAGCTTCGCTGCTTAGCGCATTCACGCGAAGATCACCGACTTCCTCAGCGTACCTAGCCATACCTACGCCCGGAAACAGGTAATCTGCTCCGACGCATCCCCGCAATTCGCACGGTGTGCTCGCCGACCCCGCGGCGCACCATACGAACATACCGGCAACCGGGCCGGGACCTGGGTTCAGTGAAAGGGAGAGATGCATGGATCCAACATCGATAGCTTTCTGGACCAGGGACCTGGCACCGGCGAGGACATGGCGACGAGCAGGTCCGACGGTCTGGATCATCCGGCCGAAGAAGACCGATCGTGTTCACCGGCCGTACCGGCACGGAAAGATGGGGGATAGCCCCACGTCGAAATCCCCGGGCTGCCACGTGTCGCACTTGGGGGAAGAAGCCCAGGATGGGACTGGCGCGAGTGGAACTAGCAGAAGTGAAAGGAACAACTGACATGTTGCTTCATCGAAACGGGACAGAGACAGCAATCGGCACGAACGGTGTCAATCCGGGAGAGAACCTCATGATCCAGGCAGACCGTGTAGTAAAGACCTACGCGACCGGATCCGAGAGGTTCACCGCTCTCAAAGGGATCAACTTCTCCGTCGCACGCGGAGAAATGGTGGCCGTGATGGGCCCATCGGGCTGCGGCAAGACAACGTTGCTCAATTGTCTCTCGGGACTCGACAGCATCGACTCCGGCAGCATTGCTCTCGACAACGTCGATCTGACGAAGCTGTCGGATCGCCAGCGCACCGACTACCGGGCACGGCGCATGGGTTTCATCTTTCAGGTCTACAACCTGTTGCCGGTACTCAGCTCCGTGGAAAACGTCGAACTGCCCCTACTTGTCGCTGGTGTGCGGCCGAAGGTCGCCCGCGAACGGGCGATGGCGGCCCTCGAACTGGTCGATCTGACCCAGCGAGCCAAGCACCGGCCAGCGCAGCTTTCGGGCGGTCAGCGACAGCGCGTGACGGTCGCGCGAGCACTGGTGACCGATCCGGCCATCATCTGGGCAGATGAGCCGACTGGCGCGCTCGACTCCCGCACCGCCAACGACGTGATCGATCTGATGCGCGATCTGAACCAGCGCTCTGAATTGACATTCGTCATCGTGACGCACGATGCCGGAATCGGAGATCGCTGCGACCGGATCGTCCGCATGGATGACGGCGAGATCATGGGTGAGGTCGCCCACGACGTCTTCGAGCAATCTCTCGCCGTCACCACGCATCGGAGTGAGCGGTGATCAGCCTCACCAACCCATTGCATGACGAACGACCACCTGACCGGCACGCGCAGCAATGTGCCTGCCTGACGAAATGGAGGCCACAATGAACGAAGTCTTCGGCATTCCGATGAACAGCATCATGATCGTCCTGGTCGCTACCCTTGGGCTCTGCCTCCTTTCGGTGGCATGGATTGCCTGGCGCCGTCCGGTCATATTCAAGCTCGGAACACGAAATATTCCGCGTCGTAAGCCTCAGACGCTCCTAATCGTGGTGGGTCTGATGCTCTCAACTTTGATCATCACCGCCGCGTTAGGAACAGGCGATACGATCAATCAGTCGATTACCTCGGACGTCTACCACAATCTCGGACACATCGACGAACTGATCGTAGCCAGCCAGCAGACCGATGCTACCTTCGACGTCAGTTCGAGTGAGCCGCTGAACACCGACGCACTCTCAATCGTCGAGGGAGCGGCGTCCGCTGATTCGAACGTGGCTGGAGTTCTGCCGCTACTCGAGTCACGCGTCTCGACGGTGAACGACACGAAGCAGTTGGCCGAACCGGATGTGGTCCTGATCGGGATCGATCCAACGAATCTCGCCACCTTCGGCGGATTGACCGGCATCGATGGTAAGCCAATCGACGTCGGTACGCTGACCCCCTCCGATGTGGTCGTCAGCCAAAAGCTGGCCGACAAGATCAACGCCCAGGTTGGCGATGAGATCACCGTCTTCGTCGATGACGTCTCACACCAACTCAACGTGGTGGCGATCGCCAAGAACACCTATTTGAGTGGTACGCGCCGTAGCCTGAACACCTCCATCGAATACCCGGGCATGGCCATGTCACTGATGGGTGCACAGGCAGTGACCAATCAGCCAGATACCATCACGGCGATTGCGGTCGCGAACACTGGTGGAACGCACGGTGGCCTGAAACACGGCGATGCCGTGACGAGTAGCCTGCGGCAGGCGCTCACCGGGCACGGTCTAGGTGTCACCACCATCAAGCAGGATCGCGTCGACCAAGCCACGCGCATCTCGACGGCGTTCAGCACCATCTTCGTGCTACTGGGAATGTTCTCGGTGATGTCGGGTGTGCTGCTCATCGTCCTGATCTTCACCATGCTGGCATCCGAGCGGCGCTCCGAGATGGGCATGGAGCGGGCCATCGGAACTCACCGGCGCCAGTTGATTCAACAGTTCGTCGCCGAAGGCTCCGGATACGCGCTGGGTGCAGGATTGGTCGGGGCGGCTATGGGTGTGCTGGCGGCGATCGGTATTGCCGTGGGAATGAAAGCCATCTTCGGCCAGTACGCACCGATCGCGCCGCACGTCACGCTACGCAGCGTGGTCGTCGCCTACGCCCTCGGTACAGTCATCACCTTCTTGACGGTCGTCATCTCCTCCTGGAAGATCAGCCGCCTCAATATCGTCGCGGCCGTACGTGACATCCCAGACGTCTCCTCGCCAACACGGAAGAAGTCGACGCTGGTCTGGGCGACACTTCTCCTGATCGGTGGCGCACTGTTGACGTTAATGGGGTCGGGCGGGACCAATGCCGCGGCCTTCTCCGCCGGCATGAGCCTGGTGCCCTTCGGCATCGCACTCGTGCTGCGCTTCTTTGGGGTGCCGAGTCGACCGATCTTCTCACTAGTTGGTACCTACTTGCTGGCCTTCTGGCTGCTGCCACAGAGCACCTTCAACCGGCTGTTCGGTGAATACAGCTTCGGTCTGGAGATGTTCTTCCTGGCGGGAATCTTCCTGGTGGTCGGCGCGACGGTCATCGTCGTGCAAAACTCCGATCTCCTGCTGATGGCGATCTCGGCGCTGGGCGGTCTCTTCCGCTCGAAGCTGCCAGCCATCCGTACAGGAGTTGCCTATCCGGGCGCGACGCGCGGTCGAACCGGTCTCACCATCGCCATGTTCAGCCTGATCATCTTCTCCCTGGTGATGATGGCGACCATGCAGGAGAACTATAACGCCTCGGTGCTTGGAAACGAGTCAAACGCCGGATGGGACGTACGGGCCGACACGCTCGTGGCGAACCCGCCGTCCGATCTGCAGACCACGCTCCAGGCGCAAGGAGTCGACACGAGCGACTTTACCGCCGTGGGGACGGTGACGAATCCGAGCGAATACGCCTCTCCGGTCCGTGTTGCTGGGCAGCAAGACTGGAAGATCTGGCCGGTCAAAGGGGTCGATCAGAGCTTCCTCGATCACAGCGCGCTCATCTTCGGCCAGCGGGCCGAGGGGTACGCCACTGACGCCGACGTTATCAATGCGTTGAAGACCCAACCAGATGTCGCCGTGGTCGACGCCTTCGCGGTGCCGCAGGACGGGAACGTCGGCGAGAATACCAACTACTTGCAGTTGATCGGACTGAAGAGCACTGACAAGTCGTTCAAACCGATCACGGTCGAGCTCTCGGACGCACGTGACGGCAGCGTGCACCCGGTGACGATCATCGGGGTCATCGATAGCAAGATCGGCAGCCTTCAGGGGCTGTACACCAATCAGCGAACGGTCGACGCGGTCTACCCGATGATCGCCGCGACGTCCTACTACGTCGCGCTGAGCAACCCGAACAGCGCCAGTGACGTGGCTAAAACGATCGAATCGACGCTCCTTCACAGCGGGTTCCAGGCTACGTCGATCCGCGACGAGCTGAAGGAGGCACAGCGTCAGGAGAACGGGTTCCTCTATATCATCGAGGGATTCATGGGACTCGGGCTCGTCGTTGGCATGGCGGCGGTCGGTGTCATTGCCTTCCGCTCGGTTGTCGAACGACGCCAGCAGATCGGTGTGCTGCGAGCGCTTGGCTATCGCCGCGAGATGGTCTCCCTCTCCTTCATGGTCGAGACCGCCTTCGTGGTCGGAATGGGCATCCTGACCGGCGTCGCGCTCGGCATCGAGCTGACGCGCAAGCTGGTGCATGATCCGAATCAGGGGTTCTCGGCCGATATCAGCTTCGTGATTCCCTGGACGATCATCGTCCCAATAGTGATTCTGGCGATTCTGGTGTCAATGCTGATGACCTGGATCCCGGCGCGACAAGCCAGCCGAATCGCGCCCGCCGAAGCGCTCCGATACGAATAGTCGATAGACGAGACAGCCCGGGTGGAGCGGATTCCATCCGGGCTGTCTCCTTGATGCGCTGGAATGTTAGTCCTTGACCTTGTCCTTGATCTCTTCGGCCTTGTCCTTGGCCTTGCCCAGGACTTGCTGGCCTTTGCCCTTAAGCTCGTCTCCCTTGCCCTCGGATACCATGTCGGGGTCGTCGGTCTGCTCGCCCCACTCCTGCTTGGCTTTCCCCTTGATCTCGTTGCCTTTGCCTTTAACCTTGTCATCGAGACCGGCCATCGGAATCTCCCTCCAAATAACGAAACTCCGCGTCTTGTCGTGGGTAATCGCAATGCGTGTGCCCCACGGTCCAATAGCCGGAGCCACCGTCATCCTTGGGTTATTTGGGCACGCTGTGCTCCCGTGCCCCGCACGCATCAACGCAACCGCTGGAGGTGGTGTGTTATCGGCCAGCTGCCTGTGCACGCGACGCCGCTCGCACTCACTCGTAATAACCGGGCGACTTCTTGAGCTGTGGCCATTGCTTCGCATCGTGACCGCGAATGGTCAGGACAACGCCTTCGCGCTCGGCCAGATCAACCAGCTTGCGTGTGCTCTTACGCGTCCCCTCCGGATCGTTGTCGTACTGACCGGTCGGACGCGTCTCGGGCGTGAAGCCAGTGAAATCGCCTGGGATAGCATCGACCGCCAGCAGAACCGGTCCGGTCTTCGGCAAGCGAACGAGGATGGCCTGATGCCCCGGCACATGACCGCTCGTCTCGATGAGTTCGATCCCGGGCAGCAGTTCTACATCGCCGTCAACGGTGCGGTACTTGAGGCGTGGGTCATCCCAATGCTTGCGGATTCCCTGGAAGCGCGGCATGTTCTTCGCTGCCTCAAGGTGCCCCTCCTGGACGACGAAATCCGCGTCTGGAAAGGCATCGTGACAGCCGGCATGGTCGACGTCCAGGTGGGAGCAGATGACCATGTCGATATCGCTCGGCTTCAGCCCAATCTCGGACAGGCGATTGACCACCCAGTCTGATTCCTCCAGATTTGATTCCGGATCGTGGTAGTCGTCCTCTGGGTAACCGCTGTCGATAAGGATGTTTTTTCCGTCGTCGGTCTGGATGAGATAGCCAGGAACCGGAGATCCGGTTTCTCCGAGCCCGAGCTGCATTACGTATAGTCGCAAATCACACCTCCTTGATGCTGAGGTAATCGTCGAGCGGCCGTCCGGCACGAACCGGAATCACCGACAGACCGATGTCACGTCAGATATCCGGCCAGGGGCCACAGTCCATTCCATATTACGCTGGCTCCGGCAGGTACGCGACTGGGGCAACGAAATTAGGACAGCCAAGGCGGTCGCAGTGCGTTGCCACGCTCGATCCCGGGCGTGCGCATCGCGTCATACGGAAGCGGTTGGCCAGATCACGGAACGGTCGGTTGCTTCTAGATCAGATTAAGTTGTGAGGACTCTTGTTTATCTACCAGTTGCAGAAGCGCTGGCAGCCAGGTCGTGCAGCGCGTCGTTTTCGCGCGCATCTTCGATCTCGAGCCGAAGCGCGGAAAGGATTCCGGCCTGCTCCCACTGGGTCAACGGGTGAGATTCCGCCCACTGCAAGAGAGCGTGAACAGATCTAGTCAGGAGCTCAAGGCGATCGTTCTGAGTGTTATCCATGTGACTTCTTTCTCTCGGTTGAAATCAGCTTTGCACCGTTGCTCGGAGAGTCATCGTTGGCGCTGTCGCGCGGCGTGGCAACATCGTCGCCACGGAGACTAGAGGCCTCTTGTTCCGCCAAAAAAACTGACCGACCTGCAGCGTTCAAGCCGTTTTGGGTGACAACGTACTTTCGTGGGCTCGACGTTCGTGCGATGGTCGTGAATTCCTCGATCAAGCCGTTGGCTCGTAGCACCAGAATGGCATTCGAGTCATTCGTTTGAAGCGATTGATTGGCGGCCGCGAACTCCACGGTCGTCTGTTCCTGTCCCACCGAAAGCGTAAAGAAAAGCTCATCGGCACTCAGGCCGTCCTGCTCTCCGCTGTGATGGACCTGAACAAGCTGGGTGAGTAAACGCTGGGCGTTACGGCTGAGCCCAATGGACATCGTAGTAATCCTCTCAAAGAGCAAGCATCTAACAATGTTGCACCGATATGGCGTGGCGAAATGACGGGTTATCCGAGGCACCGGCTTGCGCCGCGAACATGAATGTTCGTGAATTGCGGCGAGTACTAACTTGTGAATGCAATTGGCGGGCCATCGGCTTCATGGTCACCGATCTGTAATCTGGGAGACGTCCGGTCCATGCGTGGAACAACGACGGTCGACTTCTTACTTGCGCGCCGTCACCGGCGAGGGCATTCCTCTACGATGACGCGAGCGAGAGCGAAAGTTCGACACCAGTAAGAAGCGATCAGGCGATTCGATTGGCGCAGCCAACGGTAAATGTTCGCCAACAACTAGAGCATTCGAAACCATTGTTTCTGCCCCGGAGGAGAATCGATCTTCCTGGATGCCAAGCAGCGCGAGCAATGCGAGCGGGTCAGGTTCTTTTCGTTCACTGGCGCGATTGTTCAATTGCGGAAGGAGATAATGGTCATCAGTCACAGTGTGTTTCCTATCAGAGTCTTGTTGTTGACGCATACCGTCTGGCTTTGGCGATCCGCCATGAGTCGATCCCGGCCGTTATTCCACAGCCAGTTGAGGGAGCTTTTTGAAGGCGGACGGTGTCAGGTCAATAATCACCGAGTCCGGATTGACCCACTTGACTCGCGTGGCCGGCACGGACGTGAGCTTGTTATTGAACATGCCGTGGCGGATAACGAGTGCCGACAACTGGCCGGTTACGATATGGCGGTCGAACGTTTCCACTTTGCCGAGTGATTTTCCCTGTGTACCAAGAGCCCGCATCTTGAGACGAAGTAGAGACTTCGGATCGATCTCGTCAGGTGACTGATCGAGCGTCGGACCCTGTGGCTGGTCGGTAATCTCGTGCGCCATGATGAGGCTCCTCTCGGGAATATCGGTTCAGGTTTGCCGAGCCGATGGGAAGATGCGATACGCCAACCGTGCGGAACGCCGTGTTGAGAAGACTCGTTTCGCGTCTGTTACGTCTGGGCGGACTCTTACGAGCCCGCCTGTGGTCTGATGTGCGCTTTACGAGCGGTGGTCGACTTCGTATATCTCGAGGTGGCTCGGCCCATCCAGATGGGACTCAATCATCGAGACTCGTTCTTTGAGGCCCGACGGTCCACCGGCCTGCGCGTCGGCTTTCGTGGCGAAATGGCTCACGGATGCCATTTTGCCTGTCTCACGATTCACGAGAAGTTCCCATTTCTGGAAGCCCGGTTGTTTCTTCAGGTTCGGGGCAACCATCTCGTTCATAAGACGGACGCCTTCATCGATTGATGCAGGCTTGAGTTGGCCGGTGACGATGCGTGCGAAAGTTGTCAAAGGGTACCTCCGGTACGAATGGTGAGCAGCAAATGGAACAAAATGTCCTCAGCAATCAACTGTTCACGCCTGAGGCTGTTGATGAGGCAACCCAGAAGGCTTGTGTTGTCCGTACCTTCTAACAATACACCAATGTGCACTCATTTACAAGAGTGTGAGTGTGCATATAGATAATCATGTACTTATGAGTAAACTTTCTCAATACCAAAGCGGGCAAGGACGCAAATCGACAGGCCTGCGGTGGGGTCTTTCGGCCGGACCGCCGTCGCAGTTGCGAGTTCTCAGAATTTCCGGGCGAAATCGAGATTTGCCCGCCTGGCCAGGCGCCGGCGCGAGTAGCGGCTGGCCCCGGCCCGGGTGTGTTGGCTAGCCCATCTCCTCAGCTGATTTGGCGAGGTTATAGGTGGGGTGACGGTAGTCGCAGCCGGCATCAATCACGAAGATGCTCTTGCTGGCAAAGCCACGCTGGAGCGCTTCACGCATCTGCTCCGGCCGATCGACCCGCATACCGTCGCCTCCGAACGAGCGGGAGTAGGCCACGAAGTCGGGGCCGTTGAGCGCCGTTTCACTCTTGCGCCCGTAGTAACCCTCCTGCATACCGACGATCATGCCGTACTGCCGATCGTTCAGAATGACGATCACGGGGTTGAGATCATTTTCGACGGCGGTGGAGAAATCGCTGCTTGACATCAGGAAGCAGCCGTCACCGGTCACCGCGACGACCTTCTTTTCGGGATAGGCAAGCTTGGCGGCCATGGCGGCAGGCAGGCCGAAGCCCATCGCGCCCCAGTAGCCTTCAGGGTGTATAGCTGGTGCGATTCAGCGACTCGACCAGGAGCCGTGTCCACTGATTGTGGCTGCCAATATCTCCCAGCACGATTGTGTCAGCATCAACGAAGCCGGGCAGGGCATCGAGCGCCACCCCGTAATGCATCGGATGATCGAGTCCGTGATCGCGCTTGATTTGCGCGCGGATGTGCTGTCGCAGTCCGTCCTTACCCCGCGTGATGCGATCTCGCAGTTCCTGATCGACTGGCCGCTGTTGATCGCCGATCGCCTCCAGCAGCTGATTGAGCCCGACCTTGATATCGGCCACCGCTCCGGCGACCGAGCGTGGATCGGGCTTCTCGCCATCGTTGCCCAGCCAGATCCCAACGACCGGCGCTTCACTCACGTTAAAGATCACGTCGCCGTGGCCGGTGCCACCTCGCTCGCCGACCGCGACGATCAGGTCAGCTTCGGCCGCGAGTTGCTTCTGCAGCGGCGTACGATCGTAGAGGGCCAGTTGACCTGTCGAGAGCGGATGCGTATCCGGAATCCCGCCCGATGCGTCGCCGGAGAGGATCACCGGCGCCTCGAGCAGTTCGGCTAGCTCGGTTAGTTCTCCGTGAGCGAATCTCGCTTTGACCCCTTTTCCGGCCCAGATCAGCGGCCGCTTGCTCTCCCGAATACGGGCAATTACGGCATTCAAATCATCGTCGCTCAAACGCACCGGTTCGATCTCGGTCTTCTGGTAGACGTCCATCTCCGTCGCGTCGGCGAGCAGCACGTCCTGTGGAATCTCGACATGCACCGGCCCCGGTCGTCCGCTCAGTGCGATGGCGAAGGCCCGTGAGAGCACCTGCGGAATATCCTCCGGTTTCTGAATCGAGACGCTCCACTTGGTCACTTCGGCGAACATACGGACCAGAAAATCTTCCTGGTCGACGCCGTGGAAGGATTCAAAGGAGGCTCCGCGCGGCACCGCCCCAGAGATGTGAACGAGCGGCGAGGCCGCCATGTAGGCCTGCGCCACGCCGGTGAGGGAGTTGGTCGCTCCTGGTCCGGCGGTCACCAGCACCACACCTGGCTTTCCGGTCAGTCGCCCATACGCGTCCGCCATGCCGCTGGCAGTCGTCTCGTGCTTGACCGTGATATGTCGAATCGACGGCTCGTCAGCCAAGGCATCGTAGATTTCGAGAACGTGCGAGCCGACCAGCCCGAAGACGTGCTCGACTCCTTCCGCCTTCAATGCCTCGATAATCGCCGCGCCGCTGCGCTGTTTAATTCGTCCACCGGTTTCAGTCTGCATAGTTACCCCCACTCATCAAACGCTGGCTATGATGGTCGAGTATCGCCGTGCTATGAAGCGGACGCAAGCGGACCGCGAAGGTGAACAGGACCTGTGCGTTCTCCGTTGATGGAATCGGACCAGCTATCTGGGACGGTCGTCATGCTGAGCAGGGCGAAGCATCTCCCAGTTGGGGGAGTCCGTTCCGGCACGGCACGAGGAGATTCTTCGGCGCTTTCCGCCTCAGAATGATGCAGGACGGACATTGTGAACATCGCCACTGAACGTGTGATGATTGGTAGCGGATAGGAATCCACTCATCGCCCTTGAGACGGAGGTTTCCCCTATGCCCGCTCCACGTTGGCTCGCCCGCTTGAATCGACGCGCGACCAATCACCTCATGGAACCGGTAGCACTCCGGTTACCCGGCTTCGGCGTGGTGATCCACAAAGGGCGCAAGACTGGACGGACCCACCGCACGCCGGTGAACGTCTTCCAGCGGCCGGGAGGCTTCGTCCTGGCCCTCACCTACGGGCGCGACTCGCAGTGGGTACGCAACGTGCTAGCGAACGGGGGCTGCGACGTGGAGACACGCGGGCGAATCTGGCACCTTACCGAGCCACGCCTCTACCGCGACCCGCGGCACCGTGCCGTCCCAAAACCGATCGGCATCATCCTCGGCCTGCTTAACGTCGACGACTTCCTGGATCTGACGATTGAGGGCTAAGCCTTCGACAAGCCATAAGATGGACAGACCGGCAATCTGTATGTCCAATCGATGACTCTGCAGATAAGCTATGGTACGCAGAGTGTTTGAGAGCATCGATTAAACCAGCAAGGCGATAGGGTGGTGTGATGAGCGTATCTTTCGACTTCTCCGGACGGGTGGTTATTGTCACCGGCGCGGCGCGTGGCATTGGACGAGCAATGGTCCATCGATTCGCTGCGGCTGGGGCATCGATTCTGGCGGCTGATCGTGACGCAGCCGGGTTGGCTGAAACCTGTGCGTCGCTCGACCCGAGCCGAGTAGCGTCGCTTGTCGCCGATGTCAGTTCCGACGATGGCGCGACAAGCATCGTCGATACAGCCGTTGAGCGATTCGGCCGGCTCGACGTATGCGTCAACAACGCGGCGGTCGCACCGCATGCCTCGCTGTTCGACGAGCGGGCCGAGGTCTGGGACACGATCTATGCCGTTAACACCCGTGGCACATTCCTGATGACGCGCGCCGCCGCGAAGGCGATGATTGCGGGCGGGAGAGGTGGCCGGATCGTGAATTTTTCATCCGGTGTCACCGTGAAAGGATCGCCGGGAGCCGCCGCCTATGCCTCCAGTCGAGCCGCGACGGAGTCCTTTTCGCGCGTTGCCGCCATCGAACTGGCACCGCACGATATCCTGGTCAACGTCGTCAGCCCCGGTCTGATTGATACGCAACCGAAACCGCTGCCACCGGTTATGGCGGAGGGGCTGAGCAAGCGCATCCCGACCCTGCCGCTGGCTCGACCCGGTGAACCGGACGAAGTCGCCTCAGTCGTTCTCTTCCTGGCCTCTGATGCTTCCAGCTACATCACCGGCGCCGTCATCAGCGTCGACGGCGGTGACACGATCGGCACACGTCCCACGAAGCCAGTGATCGACGACGACCCACGCTATGACTGGGTGACCGGGCGGAGGTAAAGTCGCTGGAGCCATCCCTGGAGGAGAACGCATGGAAACCTCGTGGAACAGAACGCTGTGGCGGCAGTTCGGCGCTACCATTGACATGCTCGACAACGCGCTGATGGCCTGCCCCGACAGGCTCTGGACCGAGCGCCTGTGGAACGCCCCTCAGCCATCGCAGTTTCCGCCGCAGTTCGGGGAGTTCTGGTACATCGCCTTTCACTCGCTCGTCTGGCTCGATCTGTATATCTCCGGACTGCCGGAGGAGGAATTCACTCCCCCTGCTCCATTTCCGCAGGGCGAAATCGATTCCAGTGAAGTTGTGCCCGAACGGCCTTACACCAAGGCGCAGCTACGCGCCTATCTCGCGTCCACGCGTCAGAAGTGCCACGACACCCTCGTCGGGCTAACGGACGAGCAGGCACGACGGCCGGTCGAGTATCCCTGGTCGAAGGGGCAACCTATCAGCTATCTGGAGCTGCAGCTCTACAACATGCGACACGTTCAGGAGCATGCCGCCCAGCTCAGCCTCTTTCTCGGACAGCACGATATATCGAGCGAGGATCTCGACTGGGTCACGCGAGCGGAAGATGACCCTGACAGCTACTGAGCTCGTGATGAGCGGCATACCCATCACGGGCCTCAGGCGTATGGACTTGGCCACAATGACAGGTAACGTTTCTTGGGAAGCTGACTCTCCACAACGAAGCGCGATGCGGATAGACTGTGCCGAACCGTCACAGACCATGGTTGCGGTTGAGAGAATACAGGCCAAACCTACAGGTCCGTCCGACCGCAGGAGCGCTCGAAGCTCTCGACTGCCGGTACGAGCTGCTTGGAGTCGAACCCGAAGCACGCCGAGAATAGGACGCTTGCCAGTTTGGTCGACGCCGAAGGACTTGAATATCGCGCACTCACAAGCTGGATCTTCGTTCCGACCGGCCAATTATCTGGCAGCTGAGGACACAAACTGGTGCGGACAAGCGAACGAAGTAAGGCCAGCCATCGCTCGACGAACGTGAGGTAACCGACCTATCCGGGGTAGGAAGAACCAATCTGCTGGCTCGAGATTCAGTGAACGCGAAAGCCAGTCAGGTTCTAAGCATGTGCGTCGACGGTCAGGTTTTCGGCGCCCGGAAACGCCTCGTCCGGATAGTACACTCGACAGCTAACGACAATAACCGGGTGTCTTGCACCAAATACGGAGAGACTGCTCTCCCAGTCTCCGAGATCAGCCGAACCAGCATGATCGAACAGAGTCGATTGACTCTCGCCTTGCTCGAAACGAGCGCGGTTTGTTTCGTTGCCCTCAACGTCCGATTTAGCTGCGTCGCATCCCGACGTGTGGGCGCGTCGGTTGACGCCTACGTCTCATCAGGTCCATCAACACTAAAGACCGTCTGCCCCGATCCCACGCGAACCGCCACCGCAACTTGCTCCTCAGTTCCTGGATTTCCCTCTCTGTGAATGATGTGTGGGGGAACGTAGATGAAATCGCCGGGTCCCGCTTCTATGTGTTCGGCACCACCAGGCCCAAATTCGACCCGAGCGTGACCTGACACGAGATATGCGAAGGTGGAATGCTCACCGTGGTGATGCCAACCAGAGGTCACTCCAGGTGACGTACGAACTTCACCGACCCACGCGGTTCCTTGTGAGAATGCCTGGCTGCGGAGCATTCCTGCCGTCACCGGTCCGCTCTCCAGCTCCCCGTGGTGTACGACGCGGATCTTGTCGCTCATTGGGCTCCCTTCCTGTCTGAAATACGGCCGAACTAGACCGACACGTGTTGTCAAGTCAGCCTGTTCACGCTCGGTTCGGAGGCTCGATTGTATCGAAGTTCATAACGACTGTCGAAGTCTTGGTTCGCTCGCAAACGCCAGTTTTCAGCACGTATGTGCGGCGGCGCCTGATCAGGTGCCGGTTCTCCGTAGATCGCAGTAATGGCAGGAAGAGTGCGAGCAATCAGTCGAGCGACTGACAGTCACGCCCCGCGACGTGATGCTTGTTGCTACATCGTCTCGGATAACGGTTCGGTCTTCACCGCTGGGGACGATCCGCTTCCCAAAAACGTTACCTGCCAGGCCAGGTCTAACGGACATACTTCCGAACATGTTCTAAGCTAGGACGCGTATGCTCGAAAAACCGGATCTGGCTGACGACCTAATCATCGATTGCCTGCAGCGCGACTACGGGCTCCGCATCACAAAGATCGAGTTTCTGCCGCTCGGTGCAGATGTGAACACGTCGGTCTACCGCGCTGTCGCAGAGGACGGCACTCCCTATTTCGTGAAACTGCGCGGCGGCGATTTCAACGAACTGACAATCATCGTGCCGAATTATCTTGAGACTCAAGGGATCTCCCACCTCATCGCCCCGATCGAGACAAAAGACGGGCAACTCTGGACGCGGCTCGATCGGTTTGCCGTGATTCTCTCTCCATTCATCACCGGTCAAGACGGCTTCACGCTTCACCTCACAGACCGGCAGTGGATCGAGTTGGGAGAGACGCTCAAGGGCGTGCACAGCGCCAAGCTACCGGCCGAGATTACTGATCGATTACCACGCGAGACGTACGCGCCGCACTGGCGCGATCGGGTACGGGCGTTTCAGACGATCGTCGGGACGACCAGTTTCGCTGATCCGATCTCGGCGAAGCTCGCCGATCTCATGCGCTCTGAGCAAGACGTGATCTCAAGGCTCGTGCGGCGCGCTGAAGAGCTTGCTGCTGAGCTCCAGTTACGGTCACTCGACTTCGTCGTGTGTCACGCTGATATACACGGCGGCAACGTGCTGCTGAATGATCGCGGGGAGTTGTATGTTGTCGATTGGGACACGCTCATTCTCGCTCCGAAGGAACGCGACCTGATGTTCATCGGCGCCGGGATCGGAAAAGGTTGGAACACCCCACGCGAGTCGGAGCTGTTCTTTCGGGGGTATGGCGCGACCAATATTGACCCGGTAGCCCTCGCGTTCTATCGGTATGAGCGGATTGTCGAGGACATTGCCGCCTTCTGCGAGCAGATTCTGGAGTCCGATCCTGATAACCAGGATCGCGCTCAGGGACTCCACTTCCTTTCATGCCAGTTCCTCCCCAATGACGTGATCGACATCGCCTTCACCTCAGACCCGACCTCTCCCATCGAATAGCTGCCGGCTGGCCACCCTGCTTCGAACACTTCCATCATCGATCCGCGAACATTGGAAATCTCTTATCGCCTTCTTACCAAGCTTTCATCGTGCCCTCTTAGTCTGGAGCGTGGAAGACATCCTGACGGTCGGTGCCTGCTGCCATATCAGCGAGACACCTTCCGAAACGACCGGAAACTCGAGGAATGGATCAAAATGAAATGGGCTGATATGAGTGGATTCGATCAGGATATGCACGTTGGCACGACAACAAGCCTCCCAGCGCTCCCAATCCATGGGGCCACGAGCGGTCGAGCAGAGAGCCAGACGAGCGCATTACGAGGATTGCGCGTAAGTTCCTGGCTGGCGATGATGCCGGTGATGGCGCTGGCCGCATTCCTCAACTTCTACCAATTGAGCCGCGAAGGATACGGAAACACCTACTACGCGGCCGCAGTCAAGAGCATGCTCCAGAGCTGGCACAATTTCTTCTTCGTCTCGTTCGATCCAGGCGGATACGTCACGGTCGACAAGCCGCCACTCGGCTTCTGGATCCAGACTGCCAGCGCCAAGATCTTCGGCTTCCACGGCTGGAGTCTGATCCTACCCGAGGCATTGGCCGGTGTGGCCTCCGTGGCGCTCCTCTTTCACCTGGTTCGTCGCGTCTATGGCGACGTGGCCGGTATCGTGGCAGCACTCGTACTCGCCGTGACACCCGTCGCGGTATCTTCCAATCGCAGCAACATCGTCGATAGCTTGCTGGTCTTCACACTCCTGCTCGGCGTCTGGGCACTGATTCGTGCTACCGAGTCGGGCCAATTTCGCTGGTTCGCCCTCTCGATGCTGTTCGTGGGACTCGGCTTCAACATCAAGATGATGCAGGCTTATCTGGTTATTCCTGCCTTCTTCGCCGTCTATTTCTTCGGCGCCAAGCTCGGCTGGCGCACCAAGATCTGGCACTCAGGCGTCGCGGTCGTCATCCTGCTCATCATTTCTCTCTCCTGGGCGACCGCGGTCGATCTGACTCCAGCCAGCCAGCGTCCCTACGTCGGTTCCAGTCAGAACAACTCCGAGCTGAATTTGATCCTCGGCTACAACGGCATCGAACGGCTGCTGCCCCGGAACTGGTCGATCTTCGGCATACACGGAATCGGCATTGGGTCTAGCCACTCGCAACCGACCCAGACCAGTACCACGCAGGCCCCGAACACGTCCGCTCAATCGGCACCCGCCAACAATCCGGGTGGGGCAGGTGGCGGCCCTGGCGGTGTGAGTGAGAATGGTCAGGCCGGAATCTTCCGTCTCATCAACAGTCAGCTTGGTGGCGAGGCCGGTTGGCTCCTGCCGCTGGCGCTGATCGGCCTGATCGCCGGAGCCTGGCAGGTGCGGCTGCGTCTGCCGCTTGAACGGCGACACTGGCATCTCCTGCTCTGGGGAGGCTGGCTGCTCACTGGCGCGATCTTCTTCAGCGTAGCCGGCTTCTTCCACCAGTACTACCTGATCATGCTGGCGCCGCCGATCGCCGCCTTGTCTGGCGCAGGAATCGTCGCTCTGTGGCACGACTTCCGGGAACGGAAGTGGTTCGGTTGGCTGTTACCGGTCGCTCTGATCGCCGTGGCTGCTGTCCAAGTTCACTTGCTGGCCCCGTACGCAAGCTATAGCCACTGGCTCTCACCGGCCATAGCAATTCTCTGTATTGTCGCTGCCCTTGGACTAATCATCTCTCGCGTACTACCGCGCATCAGATTGTCGCGTCTCTCCCTGGTCGCGGTGACGATCGGCATGCTCGGCCTGCTGCTGGCGCCGACCGTCTGGGCGACCGAGACGGCCTTCCACGGATCAGGTGGCATGACGCCTCGCGCTGGCCCGCAGACCAGCATTGGACCGCGAGGTGTCAACAGCGGTTTCAACCCACCAGCCGGTCTTACCGGAACGCAGAGCGGGATCGGCGCCATCGGTAACGCGAACGAAGGTCCGCCAGCGAACTTCGGCGGGGCCGTCCCAGGAGGCGAATTGCAGGTCGACAGCACACTGCTGCAATATCTCGAGTCGCAGCAAGGGACGACCAAGTTTCTGGTCGCCACGGAAAACGCGAACACGGCGGGACCGATCATTCTGGCAACAGGCCAGCCAGTGATGGCCCTGGGTGGATTTACTGGATCCGACTCGATTCTGACGGTCGATCAGCTCAAAGCGCTGGTCGCCAACGGTGAAGTCCGCTTCTTCCTGCTCAGTGGTGGCGGTGGAATGCCCGGCTTCACACGGCAACCTGCTCCGAACGCGGTCACAGGTACTGGTCAGAATGACATCGGTTTACCGGGTTCGCCTGGAGGGTCAAATAGCCTGACCAACTGGGTTACGACCACCTGCACCGGGGTTCCCTCTTCGACTTGGCAGGCAAATGGATCGAGCCAGAACTCGACGCCGCCCGACTTCCGTGGCGGGCAGCAGCTATACGACTGCTCCACAGTGAACGCTGGAGCCTGAACCATGATCCGCACGAACTGGGCGCGCACGCTGCGGCGCGCCCCCCGACTACTCGCGCGACCGATGCGTTTCGGCGCGGTCGGCCTGGCCTGCAGTGGCGTTCAGCTTGGCCTGCTTGCCGGATTCGTCCAGCTTGGCGTGAGCCACAACCCGGCCAACCTGATCGCGCTCGGGCTCTCCACGCAGATCAACTTTCTGCTCAGCTCGTTGATCATCTGGCCAGATCGGCCGGTCAGAGCCTACCGTGTCAGAACGATCCTCCAGCGGCTCATCGCCTTCAATGGGATCTCGATCACCACGTTGCTGATCAACGAGAGTGTCTTCGCGCTCGCTGACCAGTTCATGCCCTATCTCCTGGCCGGAGTCTGCGGCATCGCCGTAGCAGCCCCGATCAATTATCTCGTCGAGCACTACCTGATCTTTCGCACGCACGAAGGGAAATCCAAAAATGATGCGCCAGCTCAGCGTCTCCGTCGTCTTCCCGGCCTACAATGAGGCAGATAACCTCGAAACTGTCGTCGGCAACGCTCAGGCCTTTTTATCCCATGCCGTTGCGGACTACCGCATCGTCGTCGTGAATGACGGCAGTACCGACCGCACCGCCGACGTGGCCCTGCTGCTCGCGCGCGACGACCCGGCACACGTACTTGTCGTGACACACGACGTCAATCGCGGCTACGGGGCAGCCGTCCGTAGTGGATTTTCCACCGCGGTGCAGACCGGTTGCGATTGGGTGGTGTTGATGGATGCGGATGGTCAGTTCGATATCCGAGAGGTCGAACTGCTGTTCGATATCGCCGGCGATCGCGGTATCGACCTGGTCGCCGGGCATCGCATCCAACGCGCCGATTCGCCGGTGCGCAAGCTCAACGCCTGGCTCTGGAGCAGTGCATCACGCATATTGCTCGGCATCAGGGTTCACGATGTCGACTGCGCCTTCAAGCTGATTCATCGTCGAGTGCTGGAAGCGATTTCGTTGCAGGGGGAAGCGGCTGTCATCTCGCCCGAGCTCCTGGCCAAGACGGCAAGGGCGGGCTTCACGATCGCTGAAGCGCCGGTCAGCCACTATCCACGACGGGCCGGAGAGCAATCCGGCGCAAACCTCCTGGTTATTGCGCGCTCACTCGTCGGGCTTGTTCATCTGCGTTTGCAGCTGGTCGACATGTATCCGAACGAGCCCTTCGCCGCGTGAGTTTTGGTCGTCGCGCATTCTCCAACGTTAAATGAATTCTTCTAGGGCGATTGCGCGGCACTTCTGATACTGCTGATAAAATCAGCGCTATTCTGAGTCTCACCAAATGGGTTTGCAGGCACGGCTTTCCCATCCTCTGTCAGCAGATATCGGATACCCACAGTCCATGCTGGACCTGCAGTTGTTTGATAAGGCGCGTTGCCGTCTGCGATCGTATTACGCTCAAATGATTTGTCCGATAATCCAAGAAGCACCCGCTGGCCCACCTCGAAAGCCCCATATCGAGGATCATTCGATTTCACTTCGTCACGGCCGACGACGCCGCCAAAGAGCGCGACAACAACCTGTTTATTGGAGGTCGTGTTGCTATAGCGACTCGTAATTGGAGCTCCTTCGAGTTCAATCACCACTGGCGTGATAATTGTATTTTCATCACGGGGTACGCTTTCAAACGGATTTACCGGTCGTTTCTTATCGGGCGTTGTCCATTCGGACGGACGAATCTCCACGACTCGGCCGACAATAACGAGACCCCAGCTCTTTACGATCGATTCCGGAGTTGGCATCTCCCCAGGAGCGATCGTTACGTTTTCCATATACCCAAACGGTTGGTTGGGATCAGGTGAGATCACGGGAGTCGGCGTAAAACCTGGAGGAAGATCTGGTGTTTCGATTTTGGCAGGAGTGGAAACCATCGTCGCAAGAGCAGCGCTCACACCGGTGGACTGATCGGTTCCCATCTTGCCGCAGGCGGATGCGGATAGGAGTAAAGCCGCTCCAACGCTGAAACTGATGAGAAATCTCAAGCAGATTCGGCAAATCATAGTTCCCTCAGCCACAACAAGCTGCGACATTCGCTTGGCCGACATATGCTTGCTCGGAGGATTCTCAGTATCGCTGGTCTACTTTCTCGGGAACAGGTCACCACTGGCATCGACCAGTGCCAGCTCAGCACACTGCATGCTATCGACGTGAATCGGTATCGAACTGGTCTTCCCGCATAGCGTGCATGCTCGGTGCCAAGGAGACGATGAGGAAGATGATTTAGTTCCGGGTTGAGACTCGGTAACCCTGGCGAAACCGCAGTATGGTCTAATTGATTTACCGCATCGGGTCGGGGTTTTGCGCCGTCTATCCTCAGCGGCACCGGATGCGGGGAGTGGGTCCAGTCAACACACATACACAACGGACGGGATGATTTATGCAACGTTGGATCGCGCTCATGCTCATCGTGGCGGGGACGCTGGCCGCCGTCGGTCCAGCCCAGGCGGCAGCGAACGAGTTCGTCCAGCCCGGCAGCCAAGCCAATACCGACGGAACGACCATCGTTTGGGTCAATCACGGAGTCTACGCTGCTCGGTTTGCTGATCAGCAACCGTTCCTCGTCGCCAGCGACCCGTCGCTAACGTACACATTCCCCGACGTCTCCGGTGATCTGGTCGTCTGGGAGCAGGATTGCTCTGGTAGTAACTGCCCGCCTCCATCCATGAACATCCAGGCTAAGAATCTCACGACGGATGAGACCTACGCGGTTGGCACCGGTTACGCTCCACAAATCTCAGGCATGCGCGTGATCTATGTAAGTGGCGCCCAACTCATGCTGCGTGATCTGGCCACCATGACCGAACCGGTCACGCTCGCGGCTGCACCCGATGGCTGGTCGATCGAAGAGCCCCGCATTTCGGGCGATCGCGTCGCCTGGGCCGAACTGCAAGGCACATCGACCTGGCGCATCTTCACCGACGTCATCGGCCAACCACCCACCAAGATTAATGAAGGCACCACGATCGGTTTTTTCGGGCTCGATCTTTCGGGCGATGAGCTCGTCGAGGTGACGAGCGCGAATCAGATCCTGGCCGGCAACTTGGCGAACGATGTAGGCGTCCTCATTCCCGCCAATCCTTATGACCAGAAGCCAACCACCAATGGCCGCTATGTCTTCTGGGATCGGAGCAACTTCGGTCCGGGCACAAATCCGGACGGCCAGCGTCACGACATCGTGGGGTACGATCTGCAGAGCAAGAGTGAATTCACGGTCGCGAGGAACACGGGTCAGAATGGGAGCCCCGTGGCGCGCGGCGGACTCCTCGTCTGGACTCACGGCGAGTCGCCCAACAGCCAGATCCACGCCGTCCAGATCGGTCAGATCTTGCCGTCGGCGCCCCAACCCAATCCGGGAACAACCAGCTCTGACTGGCGCTATTTCTCAGAGACTCAGCATTACGTGAGCTTCGGTTTCAAAGACTTTTGGGTGCGCTCAGGCGGCCTGCCGGTCTTTGGCTTTCCGATCACCGAGGAATTTTCCGAGCAAAGTCTGGGAGGGAGTCAGCTGCGAACGGTGCAGTATTTCGAGCGGCAACGCTTCGAGTACCACCCGGAGTTCGCTGGTACGCCCTATGAGGTTGAGCTTGGCCGTCTCGGCGCTGAGGATGCCGCCGAGCGCGACCTCACCGGCACGCAGCCGTTCCAACCAGCGGCGATCCCCTCGACGGCGATTGGCGACACCTGCCGCTACTTCGACGAAACGCACCACAATATCTGCGGCGACTTCCTGGCGTATTGGCAAGGCCATGGGCTCGATCTTGGCGATCCGGGAATCTCCTATCGCGAGAGCCTGGCCTTGTTCGGTTATCCGATCTCCGAACCATTCGTGGAGACCGATTCCGGCCTGCTGGTACAGTATTTCGAACGCGCTGTGTTCGAGTACCATCCGAACAATGCCGACCCGTACAAAGTCGAGCTACGACGGCTCGGTGCCGAACAGATCGCCCAGCGCGACTGGTAATCGGCAAGCCCACACATCGAGCCCAGTTCGACTGTTTGCGGCTTTCCTTATAAGTGTTTCCCATCCATTGACTTGTATAGTCGCCACGACGATAAAGCCCTGGTACTCACTCCCCATCAACTCGCGTTCGAACTCGTCCGGCACTCTTTGATCGACGGGACAAATCAGCTGACGGCGGCGATCAACGCACCGCCCACGGCGCCGAACACGACCACCGCCCAGGGTGGCAGCTTCCAGTACATCAGCAACCCGAAGGCCGCCACTGCCAGACCGAAATCGGCCTTCCCTCGGATCGCGCTCGTCCACACCGGGGTGTACAGGGCGGCGAGCAGCAGCCCCACCACGGCCGCGTTGATTCCCTGTAATGCAGTTTGGAACCTGGGGTGGGCACGGACCTCATCCCAGAACGGCAGGATGCCGATGACCAGCAGGAATGACGGCAGGTAGATCGCTCCGAGGGCCAACAGGCCGCCAACCCAACCATGCGGTGATGGCTGGGCCACCGTTCCCAGATAAGCGGAGAAGGTAAAGAGTGGACCCGGGATCGCCTGGGCCGCGCCGTACCCGGAGAGGAATTTCGACGAACTGACCCATCCGGGATCGACGACGGCTGACTGCAACAACGGCAACACGACGTGGCCGCCGCCGAACACCAGGGATCCGACACGATAGAAGCTCGCCACCAGGTGGAGGGCATAACCGGCGACAGTCGCTTGGAGCAGTGTGAGGCCACCCAGCAGAACGGCAAACGTGGCCAGACTCAGGGCGCCAACCCGTTTACTAATGGCCACCCGTAATGGAGCGCCAGGCGTCACGGCATCAGCCGCAATGATGCGCCAGCCGATGAGCCCAGCTCCCGCGATGACGAGCACCTGCGCCAGCCCGGTCGGCCAGGTCAGCATGAGCAGTGTGGCCACGATCGCTATGGTCTGACGACGGCGATCGGGACAGAAGCGACGGGCCATCCCCAGCACAGCCTGCGCGACCACTGCGACGGCGACGACGAGTAACCCATGGATCCAGCTTGCCTCGGTCGTGGTGAGATGTTGGACACCATACCCGAAGGCGATGAGGGCGAGAGCCGATGGCAAGGTGAACCCCAGCCAGGCCGCGATCCCGCCGAGCACACCGGCCCGAGCGATCCCGATCGAGATTCCAACCTGGCTACTCGCGGGACCCGGCAGGAACTGACACAGTCCGATGAGATCGCCAAAGGTCTGCTCATCGATCCAGCGCCGCTTGCGCACGTACTCCTCACGGAAGTAGCCCAAGTGGGCGATCGGTCCGCCAAACGAGGTCAGCCCCAAACGAGCGGCGACCAGGAACACCTCGCCCGGTGAACCACGCTGTTTCAACGGCCCGCCCATCTCTGCGGCGATGGTTGCGTCTTCGATCAGCGGCGGTCTACCGGCGGGCGCTGGCGGTGGATCATCGACTGGCATCAGCACATCCATAACAGGTCAAGCTCAATTTATGCTCTCGTTCTTTCTGAATTATCCACGTTTTCGAGCGCGGGAGCAGATTCTTTCCGTTTCCGGTCATCCCGTGACGAACAGCCGAGCAATCACGGACAAGGCGAAGCCTGCGCCGATCAGAGTCGCCAGCCCACGTGCCCTCGCGGGAGCTCGGATTGCCAGCGAATCAGCGACCGGTAGGGCCGCGAACGCCAGCCCACCATACATCAGATGCCACATCTGGTGGGGTCGGGCGCCACCAACAAGGATCCCGAGCCCCGACGCGCTCGTCACCCCGAGCAAGATTAGCGTGAAGCTGGCCAGACGGATACTTGACTGGGAAGCCGGGACGCCCCGCCAGGTGCGGAGCGCCGCCTCAATCCCAACCAGCAGGACCGCCAGCGTACTTATGATCGCCAGCAACTGGTGGAAACCCGACAATGTTACTCCCGTCTGATCGGTAGTCTAGCCGTGGCCCGCGACCGCATTCTGAACCACGCCAACGATCATCACGATCCAGAATCCCGCCATCGCCAGGAAGGCCCAATAGCGTTGCCGCCAGTTGAAAGCCTCTTTTCTATCCTTCGGCTCCTGCTTCACCCGATCCACGAATGGGATCACCAGCAGGGCCAGCGTCATCAAGCCCATACCGATCACCGTTCCCCAGATGTCGGGCTCAATGCCTAGGTGCTCTCCAACGAACACGTTCATCCCATGAGTCCAGCTAATCGGGTAGCTTGGCTTCGCACCTAAGGCACCAGGACCGTGTGTCGAGCCATAGAATGGCGATTCAGGCAGTAGCTGCGGGGCGGTTCCGGACCCGCGTGGAACGAACAGCGCAACCAGCAGCACGATGCCCAAAATGATCACACTGTAAATGGCCCAGGTCTTCATGTGCTCGCTGAACGGGGCCTTGCGCCCGCTCGAACGGATCCAGAAGGGAGTCGAGGTCCCCTTCACCTTAATCAGGTAGTAATGCATCAAGATGAACAGGAACAGCAGAATCGGCGCGATGGCAATGTGGAGCGCATACATTTGGCTCAGCTTGATCGATGCCGTCGGAACCGACTTCAGCGCGGCGAAGGTATAGCCGAACTGATTCTCGAGGTGAATGGCCTGGAAGAACTCGGAGATGTGCCAGGGGACAGCAAACCCTACCTCGTCCCAGTGCAGGGTCTCACCGGTGAGGGAGGCCAGGAAGGTCAAGCCCGCCAGGCCGACACCGATTAGCCAGAGTCCCTGCTTGCCGCGCCGGTAGCCCCCACTGACGAACACCCGCAGCATGTGGATCATGACGAGTCCGAAAATGACGAAGGAGTTGAAGTAATGGAAGTTGATGATCACTGACCACTTGGAGTCGATCAACGACTGAGTAATGGCGTAAGCTTGACCCGCGTCCGGCGTGTATTTGTACGAGAGGAGCACCCCCGTCACGACCTCCAAGACTAGCGCGATCATCAGAACGCCACCCAGGGCATACCAGAACACGTTAGTCTCGACCGGAATGAGATATTCGTGAATCAGCTGACGGACCGCCAACTGCTCTTCAATGGATTCCCAAAAACCAAGCCGCCGATCTTCCGTGACATCACCGCCCGCGGTCACGTCCTCCATCGAGGGGAAATCGCTGGCAGATGCCGCGTTTCCTGGGGTCGCGTCACTAGACATCTGGGAGTCTCCTCTCAATTTCATCATCTGTTGCGCGGCTTTGTCGCCGTCGCATCGCCAAATCGCCCAGTTCGTGAATGGCACACGATGATAAATGTGGGGTCGTTGTTCGGCTTGGCACCCGTTTGCCCCCTTTCCGCGTGTCAGAGATCGTCAACAGCATCGCGCAGGTCTTCCGTCGCGCTTAACCCGAGCCTGTTGGCGGTCTTCGGTTCGTCTGCCAGTCGATGACGCTAGTATCGCATACCGATATCGAAAGTGGATAGTCATGTTATCTGATTTCTATTCGGGCTTTGTCAAGATGCACGTCCTGCATCACGCGGCGCTGGAACCGGTGTACGGTCTGGCTCTCATCGCCGAGCTCCGCCGGCATGGCTACCAGATCGGTCCCGGCACCCTCTATCCGATGCTGCACCAATTGGAGGCGGATGGCTTCCTGGAGCGCGAAGACCGCGTGGTCAAGGGCCGAATCCGCAAGTACTACACGGCCACTGAGCAGGGGCGTGCGGCGCTGGTCGAGGCTCGGTCCAAGATCAGTGAGTTAGTGACTGAGGTGGTCGAGGGACACGGTCCGGAGCATCTGCCCGAAGTCGACGACGATGACGACGAGTCTGAAACGTCGAAGCCCGGCGGATTGGGTTCATAGCCTATGCTCCAGTGCGCATACTGGCGCTTGTGCGTTCTATCCCTGAATTGAGAAACCTGGGAGTCCTTTTGCGGGCGGACCCGGGTTTGTCGCACGAACCCCCGGCACCAAATGGCTGTCCCCAGGTTTTCCGCTCCGTCACCCCTACTCCGCCAACGGGAGTATCAGCGCTGCCGTCGTCCCATGACCTGACCGGCTGGTGATGTTCAGCGTCCCGCCATGTGCTTCCGCGATGCGCTGAGCGATCGACAGGCCCAGCCCGGCGCCACCGGTGTCGCGGGAGCGGGCGCGATCGACCCGGTAGAAACGCTCGGTCAGATGGGGAATGTGCTCCGGTGCGATCCCTTCACCGGTATCCTCGACTGTCAGCGTCGCGAGCCGATCCTGCACTGACGTCCGCAGCTTCACGCTGCCGCTGGAAGGGGTGTATTTCACGGCGTTGTCGACCAGGATCAGGACCGCTCGCTCGATCTCCTCGCGGTCGCCGATGACGCGCACATCACCGCTGGGTACGGTCTCAATGCGCACGCCCTTCTCCAGCGCGACTGCCGAGACGCGCCGGGCGACGTTCGTGGCCACATCGGCCAGTTCAATCACCTCTTGCTCAAGATGCATCTGACCGGCATCGAGGCGCGCCAGCAGAAGCAGGTTAGTCGAGAGGTGATCGATATGCTCGGTCTCCTCGACAATCTCTTTCAGCATGTCGGCGTCGTCAGACGAGAGCCGATCGCGATGTCGCAGCAGCATATCGGCGTTAGCTCTCAGCAGGGTCAGCGGCGTTCGCAGCTCGTGCGACGCATCGCCGATGAAGCTCTGCTGCCGCTCGAAGGCCAGGCGCGCAGGAGCCAATGCCCGTTGGGCGAGGAAGAGACCGCCGACCGTCGCAATCAAGAGCGCGATTAGCCCGAGCCCAAGAAGCAATTCACGCAGCAGATGCAGCGCCGACACCTGTTCCTGAATCGAGCGCCCGACCTGCACCACGCCAAGAATTTCGCCGGTGACCGGTCGACGCACCACCTGAGCAGTTCGATAGATCGTGCCGACTCCCGAGCCACCATCTACTTCATCCGTTGCCGATCCCTGCGTGATGGCTCGTGAGGCCAGCGAGCTGTTCAGAAATGACTCCGGCGTGCCGCTGGTCGAACCATCGAGCTGGAAGGGGCTGGTCGGAAACGGCTGCCCCTGCGCGTCGTAGCAGGCGACATAGATCGGGATCGGCGAGGAGGGTGGACTGGCCCCGAAACGGGGCTGGCCGGCTGGCGCGGCACATGCCCGTGCCGGATCACGGATCCACTGCTGGGCGATCAGATCAATCTGGCGCGAGAAATCGTTGGTGATCGGCTGCATGAGCAGATACTGAAGAACGAGATAGAGACCGATGCCAGCGAGTAGCAGCGATGCGGCCAGCACACCACTATACCAGAGGGTTAGCCGCAGCCGCAGACCGCGAAAAAGGCGCCCCTCCGCGTCTGCTCGATGCCCGGTCGAGGTCGAGCGGCGCAGCCGTCGTGTCACCCAACTACTCACGTTGCGTCTCGACTCCCGGAGAACGCTCACCCATCGAGCTTGTAGCCGACACCGCGTACGGTCTTGATCAGCGGGTGACCGAAACCGCGGTCGATCTTGTCACGCAGGTAGTGGATGTACATGTCGACGACGTTCGAGAGGGTTTCGAGATCGTAGCGCCAGACATGGTCGATGATCTGGGTACGTGACAACGCGTGACCAGCGTTGTGCATCAGGTATTCGAGGAGGGCGAACTCTTTCGGTGTCAGATCGATGACCCGGCCGGCACGTTGGACCTCGTGACGCAACAGATCGAGTGTCAGATCGCCGACCTGCAATACGGAATTCAACTCGGCAGCGCGACTTCCCCGCCGCAGAAGAGCGTTGACACGTGCCAGCAGCTCCTCCATGGCGAACGGCTTTCCCAGGTAGTCGTCGGCTCCCGCGTTCAGCCCGGCAACGCGATCCTCGACCGAGCCGCGGGCCGTCAGCATCAGAATTGGCGTGACAACGTTCGCCGCGCGGAGCTCTTTACAGATCGAGATGCCGTCGAGATCAGGGAGCATCAGATCGAGGACGATCAGGTCATAGGTTCCGCTCAGCCCAAACTCGAGCGCGCTCGAACCATCATGAACAAGATCGACTGTCTGGCGCTCCTCCATGAGCACGCGCCGGAGAAGCCGCGCCAGCCGCTGTTCATCCTCGACCACCAGAATATGCATCGCCACGTGTCCTTCGCGCCGGGTCCATCAACTGAGGGCCACGATAGCATCAGATCATTGGAATTTGGTAAGAAACGGGAGATTCGGGTGGTGCTCTGGCCAGACCTGGGAGCCGATTGAGCCCTAATCAAGCTATGGCAAAGTCGACGAGCATACGCTTGTAGCAAGATACACCGCCCCTTTTCGATAAGCTCCGTAGCAAATAGGTTGCAAGATACGAACGTATGTACTATTGTTTGCTCACTACAATCTGAATTCGCAGGAGCGTCAGAATGAACAAGGACCAAGTCCTGCCTGACGAGTATTGGGTAGTTGCGTTGAATGGATGGACTGACGCCTTCCTAGACGTCAAGCAGCCGCCGATCTGGGATTTCTTCCACGTCGGAGATCGACACTTCCTCAAGTCGTCAAAGTTCGACGACATCACTGACGTCAGCGAAATCCTAGAGACAGCCACAAAACTCATCGATAAGATCAATTTCGCTGCGCGTCGCACGGCAAGTTCGCGTCTCCATCTCTCGCCACAAGGAACGGTTGCATGGGTCAACAAAGACGGTCCAATGACACAGCACATCTTGGGTGGTCGACTCGAACTTGGCGTGTCACTTTTCGGTGATTTAGCGGTAGGCGACGAACCCGCGAAAGTGCCAACGCCCATCCAAGAAGTACTGGCGACAGTTGAATCTCCGGTGGTAGATTTAGCAGCTCATTTCCTGAACTATCCACCCGGAGATCCGTACTGGTCGTACCACCTCTGGAAGGTCTATGACGTGCTGAAGGAGGACGTCACGCTTACGGTCATGAAGACGAAAGGCTGGACGAACAATGACCAACTTTGGAGGTTCCGAACCGCAGTGAACGACCCGACGATAAGCGGCGATCAGGCTCGCCACGGCGTCCAGATGCGGACTCCGCACTCTAACCCAATGAGTCGTTCAGAGGCAGAGGCCTTCGCGCGGGATCTCTTCGAGAAGTGGGTACGCGAGACGTACGACCAACAACAAACCTCAAAATCACCAAGCGCTTCTTGATTCGCGTCGCACGTTGTACTCTGCCAACGCTTATGCGCTCCGCTGACGTGAAAAGAGCGCCAAATCCACGTCAAAATCAAGGATTTCGCCGTGAACAGGGACAAACTAAGGCTTAATTTATCTTCCTCTCAGCAAACTCACAGCTTCCATTGCTACGTTAACAAAGGATCGTGTTAGGCCGGTATTGTCCGGCGGCTTTCGTAGAGCATCAGGCGCGATTCTCGTACATTTTCAGGACTCGTAGGCCGCACAGGTACTCGAGACACAACGTGTGGGACCAGGCACTCAATGATTCGAACCAAAGCCGCCACGTTCGCCAGATTTACCGTAAGTGAGCGGCTCGGCACCAAGGCTTCGTTCGGCACTGCACGCCCATCGTCCCCATTTCAATGGGCAGATTCAATGCCTTCTCTACATTTAAAGGAGTGTTCCATGAGTACGGAACGAATCCATCGTTACGGGAAACGGTTTTCGGCGCTCGTCGTCGTCCTTCTTCTCGCCACCGCGTGTACGGTCGGTGGGGGGTCAAGCGCGACCAGCACGCCGGGTGCCTCGACGCAATCGACGGCGCAGACGGCATCCGCTAATTCAACGTCCGCCAGCACGGGCACCAATCAGACGATCAAGACGTCGCAAGAAAGTACGACGACAAGCTCGATCGGGAGCACCGCGCCATCAGCGGCTGACTTTTCCAATTCGATCATCAACGTGGTCAATAAGGTCAAGCCGGCTGTGGTCGAGATCACGAACGAGCAGACTTCCGTATCGCAGCTGTCACAACCGATTCCGGTTGGCACCGGCTCTGGCTTTATTTATGACAATCAGGGCCACATTCTAACCAACAATCACGTCGTCGATGGCGCCCAGAGCCTCGTCGTGACACTTCCCGACGGCCGCACGTTCAAGGGGAAAGACGTCAAGGTTGTCGGTACCGATCCGCTCACCGACCTCGCGGTGCTGCAGATCACCGGCGACAACCTTCCGGTCATTCAGGTTGGTGATTCATCCCAGATGCAGGTTGGACAGTGGGTGGTCGCGGTCGGCTACGCACTCGGTCTCGAAGGCCAGCCAACAGTGACCGAGGGCGTGGTCAGCGCGCTCAACCGCTCGGTCCAGGAGCCAGGCAGCAACTCCAATTCCAACCCGTTCCAGAGCACCCAGACGACCGCGGGACCATACCTGTTTGATGTCATCCAGACCGATGCAGCGATCAACCCAGGCAACTCCGGTGGTCCGCTGGTGAATCTCGACGGCCAGGTGGTCGGCATCAACACCCTGGAGGCTGGCTCGGCCGAGCCGGGTGTCCAGGCACAGGGAATCGGCTTCGCCATCGCGATCAATACCGCCAAGAAGATCGCCAATGAGATCGTCTTGACCGGACACGCCGTCCACCCGTACGTCGGCGTCGAATACCTGCCGCTGAATCCGGCCGCCGCTGCACAACTGAACGTCACCGTCACGCATGGCGCGCTCATCGAGCAGGTTGTCACCGGCTCACCGGCCGAGACTGCCGGTCTGCAGAAGGGCGACATCATCACGCAAATAGACGGCAAGGACCTGACGACTGATTCCTCGTTCGCCGAGGCAGTCGACAACCACAAGCCTGGTGACGTCGTCACGCTCACTGTGTCACGAAACGACCAGACTCAGCAGATCAAGGTAACGCTGGGCACGCGGCCGACGTCGTAACCCGCACAGCAAGCTCGACTTCAAGAGGCGCGGCGATCTGCCGCGCCTCTCCTCATTCCCCGATTTTGCACAACTTGGCTATCATCCACGACACTTACGGTCGAATCTCAAGCATTCTCGAGCGCACTCATTGCATCGTTACGCTTTCCCAAACGGACCGCGATGAGCAGCATCGATGTTCGGACCACGATCAGGGAGGATGAAGTCGTGAAATTTGGCGTGAATCTCATCAACTTTGGACCGGGAGCGAGCCCCGATTCGCTCCTCCGATGGACTCAGATCGCCGAAGCACTCGGCTATCACTTCGTGATGATCTCTGACCACGTGGCCATCACGCCGGATGTCGCCAAGGTCTACCCGGCGCCCTTCTATGATCCCTTCCTGAGCCTCGCCTGGCTGGCAAGCCAGACAAAAACGATCGAGCTCGGTACGACCGTCATCATCCTCCCCTACCGCCATCCATTGCAGGTCGCCCGGCTGGCCAGTAACCTCGACCAACTCAGCCAGGGTCGTTTCATCCTTGGCGTTGGCGTCGGCTGGGCAGAGCAGGAATTTGCGGCGCTCGGTGTCGACTTCCAGCGGCGTGGTGCCATGACCGACGAATACCTCGACGTCATTCTCAGCACCTGGGCAGGCGAGAAGATGAGCTTTCACGGATCATTCGTAGACGTCGATGATGTGTGGACCGGTCCCGCGCCGGTGCGGCAACCACATCCGCCGATCTGGATCGGTGGCAACGGACCGGCTGCCCGGCGACGCTCGGTACGCTTCGGGGCCGCATGGCATCCGATCAGTATTCGAATCGACTGGTTGCGAGACGAAGCGCTGCCACACTTACGCGCGGTCGCCGATGAGATGGGCAAGCCAGTGCCGGCTCTTTGCCCCCGGATCCGACTGCACTTGACTGAGGACCCTTTAAAGGAAGGAGAACGCCGGGCGGGCGAGGGGAATATCGAACAGATACGTGCCGACCTGGCGGTGCTGTCAGAGTTCGGTGCCGACTACGTGCTACTCGACACCTATGCTGGTGATCCAGAAGCAACCAGAGATCATGAGCGGGCATGGTCCGCGCTCGCCATCCTCGCCGAGCAAGTCATCGACCTACCGAACCATGCGTTGCGTTGAGCAGGTAAGTCAGGCGACACCCACCCTTGACATCACCTGCTCTTCAACCTACTCTACCGTGGAATCGCAGACACAATCTCGCCTGGATGAACACCCGCTACGAGGCACGGCGATGATCGCCGTCGTCTCTCAATTCGAGCGGAGTTTCGCGTCAGCGACGCGGCTCCGACGGAGCATAAACCAATGCCTGTCTCCGTAGTCAACTCCCAGCTTATCTACGACGCGCTCAAGGCGTGTGATATCAAGCTCGTTTCGGCTCTGCCGGAAACCTGGCTCGTTCACCTGATCCGCATGGCCGAGGACGACGCCGACATGACCCTGGTCCGCCTGGCCAAAGAGGAGGAAGGGGTCGGGATCTCGGCCGGGGCGCATCTGGCTGGCGTGAAATCAGCCATGCTGATGCAGAACCACGGCTTTCTGGCCAGCATCAACGGCATCGTGTCACTGGCTCACCTCTATCACATTCCGCTGCTCATGCTCATCAGCTACCGCGGAGAGTTCGGTGAACGCGATCCCTGGCAGACGCAGGGCGGCATGTCCACCGAGCCTTTGCTCCGCAGCTTGAACATCCCGTTCGAACGCTTGGACGATCCATCGCATGTCGCGGCACGCATCAAGAAAGCGCAGACGCTGGCCGAGGCGGCACTGGTACCGGTCGCGCTGCTGCTTGGCCGCGATCTGATGTGGGAGGAATAGCGGCGATGCTGCGAATCGATGCCTTAGAAGCGATCTATCCCCAGCTCGAAGATTGCGTCGTCGTCACGATCATGGGCGCGGTCTCGGCGGAGCTACAGTCACTCGGACACCGCCCGAACTTCTTCTACTTGCTGCACGCCATGGGCCTGGCTTCCTCGATGGGGCTGGGCATCGCTCTCAGCCGGCCGGAGCTACAGGTTGTCGTGCTCGATGGCGACGGCTCGATCTTGATGAACCTCGGCAGCCTGACCACGATGGCCCGCTACCGGCCGAAGAATCTGGTTCACGTGGTCTTCGATAACGAGAGCCTTCTCTCGGTCGGCGGCTTCCCGACGGCGACCGCCACCGGTAGCGACATCGCGGGGATGGCCGAATCGGCCGGAGTCTCGACGGCGACCACGGTCAGCACGCTCGATACGTTCAAGGATGCCTTTACCACGGCGCTCGCCGCTGACGACCTGACGACCATCGTCGCCAAAGTCGAAGCGAAGGGGCCACCCGTTTTTCTGACCGATCTGCCGATGCTGGAGAACCGCTTTCAATTTCAACGCTATTTGCGCGGCATCCGCACCCGCGCCGATTCATGAATCGATCAGTAGTAAAGGAGCGTCCGATGTCTACCGTCTTGACCGAGTTCGTCGAAGCGCTCGCGGCTGGTCGGCTCAAAGTCGTCGATCTGACCCAGCCTCTGGAGCCAAAAACCCCGGTTATCGAGCTGCCGCCGATGTTCGCCCCCTCACCCGGCTTCTCGATCGAGCAGATCTCGCGCTATGACGACGCGGGGCCAGGCTGGTACTGGAACACGATCCACCTCGGCGAGCACACCGGCACGCATTTCGACGCGCCGATCCACTGGGTGACCGGCAAGGACCTGCCGGATAACGCCTGCGACACCATTCCGGCGGGACGCTTCGTCGGACCGGCTTGCGTCATCGACGTCTCGCGAGAGAGCGCCGAGAATCCGGACTATCTCCTTTCGGTCGAGGAACTGCTGGCCTGGGAAGACCGGCACGGACGCATTCCGGCCGGCTCCTG
Organism: uncultured Chloroflexia bacterium; assembly: GCA_963785465.1. Taxonomy (GTDB): domain Bacteria; phylum Chloroflexota; class Chloroflexia; order Thermomicrobiales; family Thermomicrobiaceae; genus CALAGB01. Next base: position 123,677 of record CAWAVM010000010.1, read on the forward strand.
GGTATTGCTGCGTACTGACTGGAGCCTGCGGGCCGACCCGAAAGATTTCTTTAACGTCGACGACGAAGGGTCGCACACACCCGGATTTCATCAGGAGACATCACTCTTGCTGGCAGCCGAGCGGGACGTGTTGGGAGTCGGCGTCGAGACGGTCGGCACCGATGCCGGGCAAGCCGGCAAATTCGACCCACCGTTCCCCAACCACGCCACCATGCATGGGCATGGCAAGTTGGGGCTGGCGAGCCTGTGCAACCTCGATCAACTGCCGCCAACTGGAGCGGTCGTCATTGCTGCGCCACTCAAGATCGTCGAGGGAAGCGGTAGCCCGGTTCGCGTGCTGGCGATCACTACGGTATAGAGAAACGGCCCGCTCACGACGAATGAGCGGGCCGTTCCGATCGTCGTTCTTTGCGCCTTAGGCGCGTCGCCTACTGCAGCGCGTTGATCGTGAAGATCTTGAACGACCACTCGGAGGTACCGTCGCTGGTATTCTCCGTCCAGAATCCCACCTTGCCACTCGGGCCGATCCGAGCGTCTTGGATTGAGCCGATCACCGTGCCATTGATCAGGAACCAGTAGACGTCCCCTTGCGTGACGATCTCCAGCCGGTTCCAATCGGTCACGGCGTTCGTTCCCGGTCGGGTCATCCGGTCAAACAATGGGATGTGCCATTCAGAACCCTCAGAGTACGTGTAATGACTAACCACGGTCTTGCCGCTACTCAGCAGACAAAATGCCAGATTGTCCGCCGTAGGAACGTATGTCAACCGTGCATAAAGACAAGCAACGCTGCTCTTGCCGGGCGTGTTCAACCGGACATCAACGCCGGTCCGCGCGATTCCATAGGTATCCGCCGCATGTTTTTCTACCAGTAAGCCAAAGCGATGTGTCTGGATGTGAAACGCACCATCGGTGAAGAAGGTCGTGTCGGTTGCCGTGTCTTCAACCGGCCACTGCGACATGTCGGGGCCTTCTAGCAGATTTCCCACAGGCGGAGGGTCGCCAATCGTCGGGAAGTAGTAGAAGCTCGTGATGAACGATGAGCCACCAGGATCGTTGAACGTGACGTTTTGAGGCCCAACCTGCGTCGACGGACTCATGTACAGATAGAAACAATTTCCTCCGTGATAGGTGACCGTGCTTCCGGGTGGTCCCTGTACGACCTGTGTCAGGTCGTACTGTGAGATATCCCCACCATGCACCGCGAACATATACGGGGCCACAGTCTGTGAATCGACGCTGAAGTTGAAAGCGATATCTAGCCGCCGCTCAAAATCGAATCCGGTCACGGTCGTGTTAGGATTCGCTACCACATCACACGGCGCGGGTGGGCAGGCTGTCGACGTAGTGGTGGTTTGCGGCGGATTGCTATAGACCGTTTGCAAGCCGATTGAATAGTTGTCAACGGGACTATAGGCGACGCTGCTAATGTAGACTCCAGGCGTCCAATTATGCTCATAGCCGGCACTGACACCATAGGCGTCGTGGGCTCCCAAACCGGACGCGTTACCGCAGAATGAACCCTGCGGATCCTCGATACCCACCGACGCTGTGAACCCCGCGGCAGACCAATTGTAGTCAAAGAAAAGGTTCGAGTTACGGAACATCGAGAAAGTGCTGAATGTTCTTCCGCTATCAACCGGCGTCCCGGTCGGTTGAGGGCCATTGTAAATATCAGCAATCCCACTGGTGGTGTCCCACCAGGCTCCATACTCTAAGTGGAATACCTGGCAGCGTGTACCCCGATAATCCAATGCGATCGGGCCGGTGTACAGTGGGAGCAAGGAATCGTAGTGACCGAAGCTCTCATTTGGTTCGCAACTGTGACTGTCCGCTGGTGTGGATGCGAGTTCCAGCAGTGAGATCGTCGGCT
>CAWAVM010000011.1:0-168923 GCA_963785465.1 uncultured Chloroflexia bacterium
TAGAGCTTGAAGTGAAAATTGTGAACGCGGTAAAGGGTATAGAAATTCATTGCTCCCTCGCGCTCCAGGTATTTGTTGTCGGCTTCAATTGCTCTCGTGTTGTCTGCCACAACGTCGTGATATTGGCCGCAGAGGACGTCGATATGCGTCGGCATGTGCTCCAGATGTCCGGCATCCGGAACCAGGCCACGAAGCCAGTCGGCTGCTTGCATTGCTCGCTCAGGGAAGGGTGACATTTCCATCAGATGGATGTACATGTGGAGAATTCCCGGGTGCTTGCGGCTTGCGCGGTTCTCGAACGCGCGCTCCAGCACCTGCATGGCTTCGGTCGTGCCGGCGCCTTCAGCCGGCTCGCCGGAGCCGAGATCCCACAATTGCCATGGTGTGCGATTCATGAGCGCCTCGGCAAAGAGCGCGGCCACGTCCAGGTCGTCGCCGTGGTCACGATAAACGTCGCGCATGGCGCACGCGTAGGCGTCGTTCCAGGTGGAGCAATCCTCTGCCGGGACCGGCGCAGGATAGCGAGACTGGAGGGCCGTGATCAACGCTCGTTCCGCGGGACTCGCTTTGTCGAGTAAGGCCACGGCCTGTTGGGTCGCGTCATGCACTTTTGCGATCGTCCGTGCGAGATCCGCCTCGGTGAACGCCTCCCAAGGCTTGTTGTAGTTCGGTCCGGAGGCGTAGGCGATGCCCCAATAGGCCATTGGGCAGTCAGGATCCGTCTCCAGTGCCCGCCTGAAACAACGAACTGCTTCACCATGGTTGAAGCCGTAGGTCCAGTTGAGACCGCGATCAAACCAGCGCTGTGCGGCTGGGGATGAGGTCGAAATGGCGCGGCGGTGGTCGCCGAGGTCGTAATAGTTGGACAACGGTACGCTCCTTGACTGGCCCTCAGTCGTTGAGGTTCGGCAATTCGTTGTTTGGGTTATCAGCGCGATTGTCATCATACCTTGTGGCAGATGGGGAAGGAAGTCGCTCAGCGATAGGCTCAGGGCTGATCGTCAGTTCTGTCAGTCTGAGTAGGCTGCCACCGGGGATGGGTCATCCCGGGGCCACAGCCGAGGGATCTCTCCATGCTTTGTCGAATCGAAACGAGGAGATTCTTCGCTGTCGCTCAGAATGACACATTCACATTGGTCGCCTACTGCGGACCGCAGGAACGAAGAATCTCTCGGCATTGTGGGAGAACGGGTTGCGTAACTGGGAAGATGCTTCGCTGGGCTCAGCATGACGGTCCTGGACGCCTTCGGCGGAGTACGCACACGCGCGGTGACAGGGTCGTATCAACGAACGATGCGCTGGGCGCCAGAGTAGATGTTGAAACTGTCAGGTCGGACAAAGCCGAGGAGGGTGACGTTGAAGCTGTCGGCAACCTGGACCGCCAGGCTTGACGGCGCTCCGACCGCGGCGACGACCGGCACCCGCGCCACGAGCGCCTTCTGCAACAGCTCGAAGCTGGCTCGCCCACTGAGAAGAACGATCCGGCCGGCCAGGGATTCCTGGTTTTGCAGCAGTTGATGCCCGACGAGCTTGTCCAGCGCGTTGTGACGCCCTACATCCTCGCGTAGATCGAGCAGCCTTCCCTCTAAATCGAACAGCCCGGACGCATGCAGACCACCGGTCGATCGAAAGACAGCCTGCTCGCGTCGCAGTATCTCCGGCAGCGAGCAAATCACGCCAGCATGGACCTGCGGCCCGGGAGGCAATACCTGATAGCCCTGAAGATCAAGCGCGTCGAGCGCGGCTTTGCCGCAAACCCCACAGCTCGAGGTCGTGTAAAAGTGACGATCGAGGCGTTCGAGGTCGATCGCGAGACCGGTCCCCAACGTGACGGTCACCACGTTGAGCCGCTGATCTTCCGCTTCATCGAGACAGTAGGAGACGTCGAGCACATCCTCACGAGAGTGGATGATCCCCTCGCCGTGCAGAAAGCCCATCGCCAGCTCGAAGTCGTCGCCCGGTGTGCGCATCGTGATCGAAATACTCTTGCGATGAGATTGTCCGTCCGCTTCCCACAGGAGACGGATCTCCATCGGTTCCTCCGCGGCGAGGAGGTCGTCTCCTTCGGTCCACACGCCGGAATGGAACCGTGTGACCGCATGTGTTATCTGGGCCGGTGGCTCAATCACTGACACCCGGCTGCTCCGCTCCGGGGCGATCTGCGCGGTTTTGCACGAACTGGAAGCCGAACCGTCCCTTGATGCAGAGATGGCCGGACGTGACGTTGTGATCGAGTGGCGAAGTTACCTTCACGATACTGTTGTCCTGCACGTGCAGCTGCAAGGTGCAGCCAATGCCGCAATAGGGACAGATCGTGTCGGTGACGGTCTGCTGCTCCTCATTCCAGGTCTCGTTCTGTCGTAAATCGTATTCGCTCTTGAACATCAGCGCTCCGGTCGGGCAGACACCGATGCAGTTTCCGCAATAGACGCAGGCCGAGTCTGGCAGCGGCAGCGCGAGTTCGGTGGAGATACGGGCGTCGAAGCCGCGCCCGGCAACTGAGATAGCGAACGTATTCTGGGCGTCGACTCCGCATGCCTCGACGCACTTGTAGCAGAGGATGCAGCGGGAGTAGTCGCGAACGTAAAGGTCGTTGTCGATTTTGACCGGTTGGGCGACGGTTGCCGCCTGTCCATCGTCAGTCGGGTGATGATGTCCGGTTGCCGCACGATCGATCTCGCCGGCTTCGGCCGGCACGGCAGGGTCTCCGAAGCGGTCCGGCTCCGCGTCGTAGCGCTCGAGGTAACCATGAACTTCGGCTGACGCGCAGCTGAGGTCGACCGACGACGCCAGTAACTCCATAACCAGCCGGCGGCTGTGTCGCACGCGCTGGCTGTCGGTATGGATTACCATCCCTGGCTCCGCCTTGCGAGCGCAGGCCGGCACCAACACGCGGGATCCCTCCAGCTCAACGACGCAGACGCGGCAGGCATTCACCGGCGTCAAGGTCTCGAGATAGCAGAGTGTGGGCGTATCGATTTCGATGGTCTTGCAGGCTTCGAGAATAGTCGACCCCTCCGGGACACTAACCTGTTGTCCGTCGATCGTCAGGGTAACTGTCCGCGTGGCTCGTTCCTGTGCTATCGCCGTCATGAGTGTTTCCCGTTCTCGAAGAGCTGGAGTTTCTGGATGCCGGACAGCACTGCGCCAGCAGCCGTCTGGCCCAAGCCGCAGATTGACGCATCGCGCATAACCTGACCGACATCGTTCAGTAGCGCGACCTCGTCCGCGGCCGACCCGATCGTCCGACCGCTTACTAACCGGCGCAGGGCTTCCTCCTGGCGCACCGTTCCGACGCGACAGGGCACGCATTGCCCGCACGATTCGTCGCGGAAGAAGGCCGCGATGCGCAGCAGCGTGTCTCCCAGGTCGACGGTGTCGTCGAAGACCATGATCACGCCAGAGCCGAGCGACGCGCCGATGGCTCGCGTCCCTTCAAAGGTGAGCTGCACGTCAAGCTCATCCGCAGTGACAAAGCTTCCAGCAGCCCCACCGAGGAGTACGGCCCGGATGGGACGACCTTCCGGTACGCCCCCGGCCAGATCGATCAACTCGCGTAACGTCGCGCCGAACGCAACCTCGTAGACGCCCGGACGGGCGACCTTGCCTGAGAGACAGAAGAGCTTGGTGCCGGTCGAACCTTCGGTGCCGACAGAGGCGTAAGCCGGACCGCCGAAACGGACGATGTCCAACACATTGACGAAGGTCTCGACGTTGTTGACCAGTGTTGGCTTGTCAAAGAGCCCTGCCTGGGTCGGAAACGGTGGCTTGTTGCGTGGTTCGCCACGCATACCCTCGATCGAGTTGAAGAGAGCCGTCTCCTCGCCGCAGATGTAGGCTCCGGCTCCGCGTCGAATCTCGATGTCGAATCGAATGCCTTCCCCCATGATGTTGTCGCCGAGAAGTCCGCGCCGTTTGGCGCTGTCGATGGCGCTCTGGAGCCGCGCCGTCGCGAGCGGATACTCGTTGCGAATATAGACGTACCCTTGCTCGCAGCCGGTTGCATAGCCCGCGATTGTCATCGCTTCGACCAGCGCGAAGGGATCTTCTTCCATTAAGACGCGATCTTTGAAGGTGCCCGGCTCCGACTCGTCGGCGTTGCAGATCAAGTAGTGTGGACGCACGGGCGCGTGCGCCACGTCGTTCCACTTGCGTCCGGTCGGGAAGGCGGCGCCTCCGCGGCCCATCAGGCGCGAGTCGAGCACCTCGCGGATGACGCCGTCGGGGCCCATCTGTAGAGCCTGCCGCAGGGATTCGTAGCCGCCGCTGGCACGGTAGGCATCGAGACTGTCGGGATCGACGCGTCCAACCCGGCGCAAGAGTCGCAGTTCTGATGCATTTGGCCCGATCGACTGCGGCACGGATTCCGTGCCGCCGCTCACCGCGGTGATCTGATCGACGCCGTAGTCCAGGGCTTTGAGCAGATCCGACGACTCGATCGGCGCAATCGCGACTTCGGCGGCGGTCCCGCCTGCCTGCTGCATGAGCACGGCCGGCGCGCGTTCGCAGAGTCCCAGACACGGACTGCGATGCCAGGTTACCTGACTGCCCATCGCTGGGGTGCCTTCCGGGCCGAGCTCACGTTCAAGCGCCGCGCAGAGTCCCAAACCGCCCCGAATGCGGCAGGCGATATCGTCACAGACGTGGGCGACGACGGGCGGCTGGGCGTCGAGTGCCAGTAGCGCATAGAAGCTGGCGACGCCCCAGGCATCGGCCGGCGGCACCCCGAGTCGCTGGCAGACATAGTTCAGTCCGCCCGGACTGACGTAGCCGACACGTGACTGGATTGCCTGCAACGCTGGCAGAAGCATCTGCCGCTTATTGCGAAGCTGATGTCCGCCATGGCCAACGTGACCTTCAAAGCGTGATCGCTCGGCGGCCCCCTCCCAGACGGTTTCCGGTGCGCCAACCAGCGCGTCGACTGCCGCGCGTTCTTCAGTACTGGCTATAGCGTTGGGAATCAGATGTTGATCCACTCAAATCTCCCGGGCGTTGGCACCGGCCGGCACCGCCGCGCGATGTCCGTTGATGCGTTCGATTCGGATCGCGGCCGCCTTGAACTCGGCCGTGCCCGACTGGGGATCAGTTGCATCGATTGTCAGAATGTTGGTCTCGACGTCATCCTGGAAGTGGAAGGTCATGAAGGCCAGTCCCGGGCGCAGCGTCGGGTCGAAATGAACTGGCACCTCGATGCCTCCCCGCCGGGAGACGGCTCGAACTGACTCACCTTCCTCTATACCAAAACGTCGCCCGTCTTCCGGATGGATGTCGAGCGTCTCACCGCGCCGTAATGGCGATGCGTAGCCGCCGGTCTGAACGCCCGTGTTGAAGGAGTCGAGCCGACGGCCAGTCGTCAGTCGGATCGGGAACTCATCCGAGAGGACATCGACTGGTGGATCGTGCTGGGTGACGTGGAACGGTGCAAGCGGACCTTCGACCGGATCGTTCCAGAGCCGGCCATGCAGGAATGGACTGCCGGGATGGTCCTCGGTCGGGCAGGGCCAATGTAGACCACCGAGTTCTTCGAGGCGTGAATAGCTCATGCCGCCGTGCCAGGATGAAAGGCTGCGCAGTTCGTCCCAGATCTCTTCGGCGCTCGGATGGCCCCAGTCGAAGCCGAGACGACGCGCGATCTCACAGATGATCTCGATGTCGTCTTTCGCGCCTTCCGGCGGCTCTAGCGCCTTGCGTACCCGCTGTACACGGCGTTCCGAGCTGGTGACAGTTCCCTCGGTCTCACACCAGGAGGCGGCTGCTGGCAGAACGACGTCTGCTAGTTCCGCCGTCTTGGTCAGGAAGATGTCCTGAACGACGACGTGGTCGAGTCCAGAGAGGAGGCGCATCGTGCGTTCCGTATCCGCCTCGGATTGAGCCGGATTCTCGCCGATGACGTAGAGCGAAGTCACCTCGCCATGCTCCATGGCGTCGAACATCTGCGACAGATGCTTGCCCGGCGATGCGGGAAGCGTGGAGCCGTAGACGCGCTCGAAACGGGCGCGTTGCGCTGGATCGGCGACGTCCGCACCGGCAGGCAGCTTATTCGGCAGTGCGCCCATATCGCCACCACCCTGGACGTTGTTCTGCCCGCGCAGTGGCACGAGGCCCGAGCCGAAACGTCCGACGTGACCGGTCAACAGGGCGAGGTTGATGAGCGAGAGGACGTTGTCGACCGCGTTGTGGTGCTCGGTGATGCCGAGAGTCCAGCAAAGCTGAGCGCGATCGGCGCGTGCGTAACTGTGTGCCAGCGTGCGAATGGCGTCGGCGGGAATGCCGGTCACCTCTTGCGCGTAGTCGAGCGTATAGGGTCTCGACCGCCTCGCGATAGGCTTCGAAACCGCTGGTTGAGCGAGCGATGAAGGCCTCGTTGCACAGACCGGCGGCGATGATCTCGCGGCCGACGGCATTGGCCAGCGCGACATCGGATCCGACGTCGAGCCCGAGCCACAGGTCGGCCCACTGTGCCGACGTGGTTCGTCGCGGATCGACGACGAAGAGCCGTGCTCCCTTCCGCAAGCCCTTGAGGACATGGTGGAAGTAGATCGGGTGTGTCTCCCGCGCGTTTGAGCCCCACAGGATGATGAGGTCGGTCTCCTCCGCTTCGCGGTAGGAGCTCGTGCCGCCCCCTGCTCCGAGTACTGCCGTCAGACCGACGACACTTGGAGCGTGTCAGGTGCGGTTACAGGAATCGACGTTATTGGTTCCAATAACCTGTCGCACGAATTTCTGGGCCATGTAGTTGACTTCGTTGGTCGCTTTCGAGCAGGAGAAGAGGCCAATGGTGTCTGGGCCCTTCCTCTTTATAGCCGCGCGAAAGCCCTCCGCGGCACGATCCAGTGCTTCGTCCCAGGTAGCCGGTCGCAGCCTGCCGTCTTCACGTACCAACGGCTGCGTGAGACGCGTGTAATTCTTCGGCATCAGCGATCCTCCCCGCCGCGCGTCCCTCGGTTTGCAGAACATGTCGGTTTTGTGTGAAGGGATACCTACAATGCAACCGGCGCGCGGCCATGCTGATTGATAGGATAACGCCACCGGATTCCGAGCGCAACGCGATTTGGCGCGGGAGTCAGGGCTTATGCGTTCTCGATGAACGGACGGCAGACCGTCCGTCTGGTGACGCTGAGCCAGTGGCGCCGGAGTTCCCATCCGGTGTCATCTTGAGTAGGCGACCAACGTGAACTTGTCATTCTGAGCGACAGCGAAGAATCTCCTCGTTTCGATTCGACAAAGCACGGAGAGATCCCTCGGCTGTGGCCTCGGGATGACACATCTCCTGTGGAAGCCTACTGAATAACGCGATGGCATTCTCCCTTCGGTGCGACGATGCTCGGGCGAAGGAGTGCTGCGCGACGCTCAGCGTGACGGTCCCGTGCGGCTGGCGTGATCGTCAGTCGGTAAATGCCCTCTCGACTGAAAATCAGGACGCTCAACGAAGGCGGCCAGAGGCGGCCGCCCCTACATTCGTCGGTAGGTAGGCGATGGGAAGTGCCTTCCGGTAGCAGCACAGTCCGAGTCCGCTGGAGTTCCTGCAAAACTGACTATGGCGCACGTTCAGTACCAGTAAGCCATCGTGGATGGATTCTCGCGACCACGGAAGGAGGGGTGACTGTTTTCTGCGAAAGTCCGGTTGATTTTGTGTTTGTAGGCCGACGAGCTACTACGGTCGTAACGAAGAAGGTGCCCTCTGCAAGAGGGCACCTTCGCTCGATCGCGACTACGCTGAGAGATCTCCGACTGTGCTTGCCGGCGTGCTCGTTGGCCTGCACGTAGCTCACGCACTGCCCCTGGTTCGTGAAAGTAGGGGCGTTGAACTGCTGCCAGCCGCCGTCTTTGCACTGATCCTTGCTTGTTGGCGGCAATGCTGGCTCGAAATCGTAGATGGTTGTGTCACCAGAGAGTCCACACCGTCAGAGCATCAGCGACTGCCCGAGAATTGACCGACCCAGCCAGAGCCGCATATTGAAGCCGAGCAGACCTTTGAACTTGGCGTCGGGGTCGTTGGCAGAGCGATGATCCCAGCGAAACATAGCAGGTGAACGCGCAGACTCCCGGTATAGCCTTGCGTTGACCACCATCTGCCTCCGACGTTGATCTGCGATGGGCAGAGGTATCCCAAGTCTGCCATGTGTCCGACAGCAGGTTGCCTCGATCCGGCTGCGTAGAGTCGGCTCCCAGACGAGTGTCGTGAAGCTGTTCCGTCGCCCACGAAATCGACCTCAATGTTGAGCGATACTCGCTGGTCGACGCTAGTAGTGCTTGAACTTGTAGCGATAGTCCGAATAGCCCAGCGCGGTGACAGCTGCTAGCGGTGTCCCGACGTATACCATAGGTGACCATCGGGCCTTGGCTTGTCCTGACCCGGCAATAGTGCGAGTCGCTCGTTCAAGTCTGCAGGCTTCCTACGCCAAGCGGTGGCCAGTTACTGCGCCCGGACCAAAGGAGCCACCTGTGCCGCCAGAGCGGGTATCAGCAGCATGGGATCCATGAACCAGTAGAGCCAACATCCGCTGGTGTTACGGTGACCGTCGTTGCGGCCGCTACTGGCGCAACAGCGAGTACCGTACCCAGTGACATGACCATCATCGTAGCCGACAGTATTGCAAATCAACTTTCGCATGTGTTTCCTCTTCTCTTCCCAGACAGACTGCCTTAGTGGAGCGAGTGCCCCTTCTGCGAGCGTTATTTCCTCCCTGTCTCTCAACGATCAGGCGTTGAGAAGTGCGAATGTACTATTCCCCATAAGTACGATGGTAGGATGTGACATAAAAACTGTCAATAGTCATCGGAACACTTACTCATTCACTAGTAGAACAGATCAACCAAACATGTCTGTGAGTCGTCACGACGGCGTGGTGGTGGGAGCGGCAGGATCGGCTAGTATTAGCCTGAGTGCCGCCAGGCGAGGCTGGATTCATTCGTCTTCCCGCGGCTAATCAGACGGTTGGGAAGCAGCGTCTCGCGAGGTGACAAGACGGAAAAATGAAGATCCTCTTGACCGGGGCGACCGGATTCGTACCCTCCAATCTGGCACTGCATTTCTACGAGCAGTTCCTGCATGTAGTTATCGACGAATCGCCGAAATAATCATTCTTGAAAGCGTTCAAACTTACGCCGTGGGAGACAGAGAAACGCGGGGGTTCCAAGCCCCCGCGTTTTTCGATCATCGGATGAGTGCTCACGGGCTAGTCGATGTTCGTGGTTTCTCCCGCTGTCACCGTTACCACCGTGTTCGGATGAGGAGCGGTGTAGCTGAACGTGTAGTTGCCCGGTAGCAGTTCCATATCCTGCACGAACGGCTTCCAGCCGCTGGCGTAGTAGTTGGTCGCAGCAAGTCCGGTCGAGTGAACCTGTCCGGTCTTGAACGTGACTGTTGTCGAAACCCCGCTGACGGCTGCCGACTGTTGCTCAGATGAGCCGTTGTAGCTCATGGCGAAGGTGTAGGTACCTGGCAGCATCTCGGTGTCAACGAAGCCGTTGGTACCCGTCGTGCCGATGGACTTCCAGCCACTGGCGTAATTGGAAGCCGTGCCGGCATCGGCCGTCGTGATGAGGTCGCCGTTATGATCACGGAGTTCGACCTTCACATCGACGGTTTTGAAGGTAACGGTAGTAGATGTGCCACTGACGGCCATGGACTTTTGCTGAGACTGGCCGTTGTAACCCATGGCGAAGGTGTAGGTACCTGGCAGCATCTCGGTGTCAACGAAGCCGTTGGTACCCGTCGTGCCGATGGACTTCCAGCCACTGGCGTAATTGGAAGCCGTGCCGGCATCGGCCGTCGTGATGAGGTCGCCGTTATGATCACGGAGTTCGACCTTCACATCGACGGTATTGAAGGTAACGGTAGTAGATGTGCCACTGACGGCCATGGACTTTTGCTGAGACTGGCCGTTGTAACCCATGGCGAAGGTGTAGGTACCTGGCAGCATCTCGGTGTCAGCGAAGCCGTTGGTTCCCGTCGTGCCGATGGACTTCCAGCCACTGGCGTAATTGGAAGCCGTGCCGGCATCGGCCGTCGTGATGAGGTCGTTGTTATGATCACGGAGTTCGACGGTCACATCGACGGTAGTGAAGGTGACGGTGGTAGACGTGCCACTGACGGCCATGGACTTTTGCTGAGACTGGCCGTTGTAGCCCATGGCGAAGGTGTAGGTACCTGGCAGCATCCCGAAGGAGATCTCGCCGTCTGACGTATTACCGGCCGCGTGCCACCCATTCGCGTAGAAGGAAACAGATCCTGTACCGAAGGGTGTGCCCTCATGATTTAGCAACTGGACGGTGACACCGACCAGTTGGAAGTCGTAGAACGAGTTGGTCGACGGGTTCTGCCACAGTCCTTGTGTCGTGTTCCCATACATCACCGTGACGTTCGTATTCGTCGGATGATCGTCGATCGCGAACACCAGGTGGCCGTTCGAGTTGGTCGTCCCCGGTGCGGTTGTCGTTGGGCCACCAATGTTGCGCCATACTGCTGGCACTCCAGAGGCTCCACTACCGCCGGGCTCATCGACGGTCGTGTAGATGATCGTCTTCTCGAAGACTGTGCCAGCAGTTGGGTTAAAGGTGAGAAGCTCTCGCGCATGTCCTGGCCCAGAGAAGCCAAAGGCAGGAGCCACTGGGAGCATTTCTAGTGGGCCACTGTAGACTGGCCAACCTCCCACGTCATGCTGAATCGTCCCGCTGAAGTGCAGGACAACGAGCGCGGTTTGGAAAACGACCGGCGTTGAGATGTCCTGACCAACCTGCTGTGTTGCGTAGTGATAGTTCATTCGGAAGTTGTACGTTCCGGGGAATAGTTCACGGGTCACCATTCCGGACGCATCCGTGGTCCCAATTACCGGCCAACCGCCGATGCCGAACTGGACCACGCCACCGGGAAGCGGTTGCCCGTTGTGATCAATCAGATCGATCTCAGCCTTCACGGTATGAAAGACGACTGGTGTCGAGATGTCCTGGCCGTCCAAATATTCGGTCGAACCGTTGAAGTCCATGCGGAAGTTGTAGCTGCCAGCGAACATTTCATGAGTCACTGTGCCAGGCCCATCATCGCCGGTAGTCCCGATGACTGGCCATCCGCCGAAACCAGCGTGGACAACGCCACCGTTCGTCAGATTCCCGGCTGAGTCTTTTAGTTCGATCACGGCTTGGACAGTCTGGAAATCGTAGAACGAATTGGTAGCTTGATCCTGGACCGGACTCGTTTGGGTGCCGCCGTAACTTGGGGCGTCCACCCGGATTTTCATGTTGCCGTCAAGCCCGTCGCGCAGGAACACAAGCACGCCATCCGATCCCGTGGTTCCGATGACGGGCCAGCCGCCCACGCCCAAATGTACGGTGCCGCCTGCGACGCCGTTGCCGATGCTATCACGCAATCGTACGTAGTAGATCGACTTCGTTATTGATCCAGCATCGGGCACGGTGAGGTCAAACGTTTCAGCAGGATAGCCGTACTTCGCAACTTTGAAGCTGTACGTTCCTGCAAAGAGGCTCATCGTTGGCTTAGCAAACGTTCGATAGTAATCACCGGGGTTGTAGCTCAGGCTTCCGCTGAATTGAAGCGTCACGGTGCTGGCGGTGAAATTTACCAGCGTGGAGTAATCCGGTGTTCCGGTGATGTCCTGCGTCTTTATTTGTGACGTTCCAGCGTAGACCGCCTGGAAGTCGACGGAGGCCTGCGGGAAGAGCTCCATCGAAGCCTGGCCACTGGCGTTGGTGTAGCCGATGTTGTGGTAATAGTCACCGGGATCGTAGCGGATCAAGGCTCCGCTGATCGGATTCCCGTCGGAGTCCTTGACCGTAGCGGTGACGGTGGTCGTGGTGAAGTCGACTGCCGTCGCAGTACCGCTGATGCCCTGGGTGATCACGGCCGAGGTACTTCCATAGACTGCCTGGAAGTCGACGGAGGCCTGCGGGAAGAGCTCCATCGAAGCCTGGCCACTGGCGTTGGTGTAGCCGATGTTGTGGTAATAGTCACCGGGATCGTAGCGGATCAAGACACCGCTGATCGGATTCCCGTGGGAGTCCTTGACCGTAGCGGTGACGGTGGTCGTGGTGAAGTCGACTGCCGTCGCAGTACCGCTGATGCCCTGGGTGATCACGGCCGAGGTACTTCCATAGACTGCCTGGAAGTCGACGGAGGCCTGCGGGAAGAGCTCCATCGAAGCCTGGCCACTGGCGTTGGTGTAGCCGATGTTGTGGTAATAGTCACCGGGATCGTAGCGGATCAAGACACCGCTGATCGGATTCCCGTCGGAGTCCTTGACCGTAGCGGTGACGGTGGTCGTGGTGAAGTCGACTTCGGATGGACCAGGAATGGAAATCGGTGACTGTACAGCCGAGGTGCTTCCGTAGATCGCTTGGAAGCTGTACGTCCCATCCGGAAGCGTGCCCGTCACACATCCGCTAGGACCAGTAGTGCCGAGATTGTGATAGTAATCACCAGGATCGTAGCGAATTAAGGCGCCCGAGACTGGTGCTGGGGCGCTGGTGTGTACACAGACGGTAACGGAGTTCGATGACGCCCCCGCAACCCCTGCCAAACCTATGAACATCGCGAGGGCAGCTAGAATAGCTACGAGTGCAAGCCATTGCTTCCGATTCGTAAACTTGACGTTCTCCACGATCCCTCCCGAGATAACGGCGAATAGAACAGCTCTCCCGTAACGAGAAGACCTACCCCTTGGTCGGTTTCGCCATTCGCTCACCAGGATCGCGGCGACCACACTTTGGGAATTCCGTCCGGTATTCCCCATTCGACACCTGGCTCATCGCATCCGTGGGGGGTTGTTCCCATCGGTTTGTTGTCGAAATCCTCCCGCTTCTGCGTTTCCAGACAAATCTCCTACTACTCACAGGTACTCTAAGGCATGAGCCGAATGTATGCAACACTTTGCGATATCAACATCATGCCACTCTTTCACTCAACGTACATGAGGTAGTGACTCCATTATGCTGCCATCTCAAGCCTTGATACTCATCACGATTACATGTGGACGCCGCCTACAAAGACTTTGCGCGCACCTAAATCCGATAAAGCTTTCTTGATCCGAACGGCGAAGAAAACATATATCCTCTGACAAGAAATACGTGAGTGTACGTAATTGCCATCGAGAGTTACGAAACACGTAGACAATGCTATGTCAGGTCTCTGTGAGAATGAGTTGTCGCTGACGGTTTCCCGGCCGTGTGGAGGAAAAAGTGACCGGATGATCGCCGCTGGGACTGCACATCGTTGTGACTACAATGGACGCGGAATTTAAACTCAGAGGGATGTGACTGATTGGAGTTTCCATGCGGCTGATCTTCCCTCACGGCTAGTGTCCCCGTGATGGCAATAGAAGATTTCATATGTTATATCGACCAAAATAGGAATGTCTACTTGCTATGAGAGCAGGTGCGTATCTTGACCCATACCCGGATGAATCAGGCGGTCAGTCATCAAGTCGGCGTGGTGGTGGGAGCGGCAGGATCGGCTAGTATTAGCCTGAGTGCCGTGACGCGAGCTGGATTCATTCGTCTTCCCGCCGCGGCTGATCCGGCCATCGAGCAACAGCCTCTCGCGAGGTGATAAGGCGGTAACATGAAGATTCTCTTGACCGGGGCGACCGGGTTCGTACCCTCCAATCTGGTGCTGCATTTCTACGAGCAGGGGGATGAGGTCATCGCGTTCGACCGCAATCCGCCCGAAGAACGACTGACCCGCGAGCTCGGCTCCGGCTGGGAAGCGCGCGTCACCTTCGTGCAGGGGGACGTGCGGGATGCCGACGCGTTGGCGCGGCTGTTCGAGGAGTATCATCCGACGCACGTTGTGCATGCCTCGGCAATTACTCCCAGCCTCGAGATGGAGCGGGCCGATCCGCGGCTGGTCCTCGACGTCAACGCCGCCAGCACGATTTCGCTGTTACAGCTGGCGGCGCGGCACGACGTCGCGCGCTTCGTCTACTTCAGCTCGGTGTCGGTTTATGAGCGGCGCGATGCTCCCAGCTTCGTCGTCGATGAGGATGGGCCGTTGCATCGCGGCGACCGAATGTACCCACTCTCGAAGATCACGGCCGAGCGGCTCTGTCACTGGGCGGTCGAACACTACGGGATCGACGTGCGCATCGTCCGGCCTGGCACAGTCTACGGCCCATATGAACGTCCCACCTTCGCCCGCAAGAACATGTCGAGCCCGTGCCTTGGCGCCCATCTGGCCCTGGAAGGCGAGACGCTCAAGCCGAATGCGCCGCACATCACGCAGTGTTTCATTCACGCGATGGACGTCGCCAAAGGGGTGCGACACGTGCTCACCACGCCTGAACTCGCGCACGATACATTCAATCTGGCGGGCGAGCCAGTGCCGCAGGAGCGCATGATCAAGGCTGTCTTGGCGGCTGTTCCAGGAACAAAGGTCGAATGGGTCGCCAGCGAGGAGGAGGCCAACATCCCTCTCTCGGCCGGGTCGGGGCAGATCGCCTTCGACAACAGCCGTATCTGGCGCGAGACCGGATTTCAGCCGACCTATCGCATCGAGACCGGCATCGAGCAATATGTCGCGTGGCTAAGGGACGCCTGATGAGCACGATCAACGAGCGTTGCGCCCAGGCGGTCGTCGACGGAGCGAACTGGCTGGCGCATACGGCCAGAGTCGATTCGCCGGCTGACCAATTTGATGACCCTCGTGCCTATCCGCACCAGAACTATGACGGTGCGGTTCGGACTGAATATGACACGAAGACGCGTCGATGGGAGATCAACGGTCCGGTCTGGCATACCGGGCAGGCGATTCGCGCCCTGTTGATCGCGCACCGCCGAACCAGTGATGCCTCTCTCCTGGAGGCGAGTCGCGCGATGAGCGGCTTTGTGCTGCGGAACATCGTCGATACCCCCGGTGAGCCTAATCACGGATTGCTTCTTTCGTATGAGGGTGACAACTTTACGGTCAACAATCAGGTCCTGTTCGAGACTCTGGCCGGGCTTCTCGACCTGGCAGAGATCGATAACGACCAATCATTACTGGACGCAGCTCGTCTCGTCGCCGATTTCGTGCTCGATCGATGCTATCTCCCGGAAGAGGGGCTGATCGTCGATCATTACCATGTCGCCGAGGCACGGCCGTATCGCGATCCTGACAACCCGCTACCCGGCCGGATCATGCTCGATGACGCGGTTCTGCCACAGCTTGCGCGGGCGACCGGCAACCCGCGCTACACCGACGTTTTCCTCGCCATGGCCGAGCGTGCGCTGCGCGAGGAGAATCCGGCTGGCAACTGGATTGTCTTCCCACCCTGGCATCAACGAACACAGCGAGTCCACATTCGAGCGGCATGGTGGTGGGGTTATCCCATGCTCAGCGCCTTTGACCTGACCGGAGACGATCGTTTCTGGCAGGCAGCGCTGCGCGTTGGCGACTGGTTTCTTGCCAACCAGACGCTGGACGGCGGTTTCTACTACTCCCCGCTCACCGACGGACGGCATACCGCGTTTGGTCTGGCCTCAAGTGGCTCGGCAGTCGCGTCGATCATCTGGCACGAGCTTTATCTCCGTACCGGCGAGTCGAAGTATCGTGATGCTATTCGCCGGGCCGTCCGTTTCCTCTTGCCGGCGCAATTCGCTCAGGAGAATGACGACCCGAACATTCGTGGATCCCTCTGGGAAACGATGAATGTTCCCGATGGCAGCGCCTGCCCTGGCTTTCTGGTCCGCGACATCTCGACGATTTTCATGATTCGAGCCTTCGACAAGCTGCTGACCTCTGGCGATGTGCTGGAGGGTGAGCTTGCCTCGCTCGACAACACGATGCCCTGGTAGCTCGCAGAAAAGAGTAGAGGCGGGACCTGTGCCCGCCTCGGCGTCGTGTCGAAGGACGGTCCTCCCCCCGTTTCGTAGCGGCGGGACCTGTGCCCGCCTCAGCACTTGCTCGTCGGGGAAATGGATAGATCGTCAGGAAGAATCGTGAACCGATAGCGGGATTGGTAGCCGTCCGACGCAGGCGGGTACAGGCCCCGCCACTACCTTTCCGGGTCGGAGGGTACAAACCGCAGCATGCCGGTCAACCAATGTAGTGGCGGGCGTCTCTGCCCGCCTCAGCGTCCCCAGACCCTGCTCATCGGGAAGAGTCGTGAGTCTGCGGAGATGTTGGTGGCCGTTCGACGCAGGCGGGTACAGGCCCCGCCTCTACGTGTTCAAGCCCGAGGGCGCAGGCCGCAAGCCTGCCGGGGCGTTCGACAGGCTACAGCGAGCCGTCTGATAGATCGTAAACGAAGGAACCACCAAACGGGTACTGAATCCATTCATCAACGAGTCCCGCTCGCACAGGATTGGTGAGAATGTATCTCAGATATTCTGATTCGTCCTCCCGATCTCGCAGAAGATGATCGTGGAAGGACCGTTGCCAGAGTCGATTGTTGTTCGCTCGTTTCCATGACAACCGCGTTGTCGCGCTCTTGAACTTTCCGATGAAATCGATGATTCCTGTATTACCTTCGACAGAGAGCAGCAAATGGAGATGATCGGGCATGAAGCAATAGGCAAGGACCGCTATTGACTGTTCGGCGGCTTGATCGCGCAATTGATCGATGCAGTCTGTCGTGAACTGTGTGTGGTCAAATATCCTCGTGCGTTCCAGCGCGGTGATTGTGACCATAGCACGTAGCCCAGGCTGGGAGTAGACATCAACTGGCAGCCGAATTCGTCTTCGGTTATGAGGTTCACGATCGTGCGGCTGTTTGTTGGACATCGCTCATTCAGCAGATAGCCCATGCGATGGGCTAGCAACGTTCATCCGTATCTAAACGCCCATTATCTGTTGTGTTCTCGTAGGGTACAAATCTTCTCCTGCCGAATGTCTTTCGTAGTGGCGGGACCTGTGCCCGCCTCGATCTCTTGGCCCTACACATATCGACCTCGTAACGTCATCAACGTTAAGAGCGAATTGATTTTATTGTGCGATCGGTAACGCTGGCGGGCACAGGTCCCGCCGCCACGAAGCGGGGGAACGACCGTCCATCCATCGACACGACGCTGGCGGGCACAGGTCCCGCCGCTACCTTTCCGGGTCGCGGGACATGCAATTGGCTATCGTGTGCGGAACGAACAATCCTCGGTGTGGTCGTTGACCATGCCGACGCTCTGCATGAACGCGTAGCAGATAGTCGTGCCGACAAATGTAAAGCCGCACTTCTTTAGATCCTTGGAGAGTAGGTCCGATTCCTTTGTGCTCGATGGGATGTCTCCCAGCCCTGTTGGTGGATGTTCCCGCACGAGAGGCGCTCCGCCGACAAACGACCAGACGTAGGCTGAAAAGCCGCCCTTCTGCTGCTGGATCTCGAGGAATGCTCGAGCGTTTTTCACCGCGCCAGCCACCTTCAACCGATTCCGCACGATGCCTGGATCGGACAGCAGTTCGGCGATCTTTTCGTCGCCATATTCAGCGATGACTTTCGCATCCCAACCGTCAAATGCTCGCCGAAAATTCTCCCGCTTCTTGAGAATGGTCGACCAGGAGAGTCCGGCCTGGAAGCCCTCCAGCATCAGTCGCTCGAAGAGTTCATTGTCGTCGAAGCAGGGAACGCCCCACTCCTCGTCGTGGTAGGCGATCATCAATGGATCGCTGCCGACCCACTCGCAGCGGTTAATCGTCGTCACGGTCACGTCCTCTTGCCTCATTCGACGTTGGCTCAGTGCCTGCCAGATGATACGTTTTGCGGCTTCTGAACTAAAGAAAGAAGGTCGGCGTAGTCTCGATGTACTGTTCGAACCGTCCGAAGGGCCGATCACTCATCAAGTAGGAGAAGAATGGATCGAGGCGGAAACCACGCCCGAGCAGATAGCTGACGGCGGAGCTGTTGATCATCGGGACGACGAGGGTCAAGCTCGATTCGCCCTCACCTGCCGCAATCGATTCGGCGTGTGCCAGCACGGCCGGAAAGTCGGCAGGATCGAGCAGCGCGAACGGCCCAGTCCCCTTCCCGACGTAGCCATAGCCCACTACCTCACCATTGCGCCGGTAGAGCAGGCCTGGCCGGTCAGCCAGGAGCCAGCGATGGTCGATATCGCGTCGGTGTCCGAGCACGTATTCGTCGATCCGTGCGATCTCTTCCAGCACGTCCGCACTCACCGCGACCCGCTCGAACGCAAGATCGGTCGGAACCGACGTCGCTTCGGGGGGGCCGACGAAGGAATAGTTCGGGAAGCGGATAAAGACACCCGCCTTCATGTACTGAGCAAGTGCCGGCAGATCGGACGTCGCAAGAAGGCAGCGAAGGGAGGCGTCGTCGGCCGGGAAGGCGCGCTTGAGCAGTTCAGTGCCGATGCCGGCCGACTGCGCCTCCGGTAGCACGAAGAGCTCGGTCAGCTCGCGCAGGCCGCCGCGCAGAATTGAACGTGCTACGCCAACCACTTTCTCGTCCCGCTCTGCCACCCAAAACTGATCGGCGGTCCGAGCTAGATGCTCGTAAAGAGTGAGTTGCGTCTCAAGTTCCCGCTCCAGTCCGGCTTCGTCGATAGGTGATGCACCACCTTTCCAGCCGCTCCGCTGAACCAGATCGTCGAGGGAGCGTTCGGCGACTTCGTTGATGGCACGCGTGTCGGCGAGCGTTCCCCGCCGGAAGTGGACGCCCGGCTGTTTATCACCCATTCTCGTCTCCGTCCCCGACACCGTCGCCATCTTCAGTACGCCTCAGGCGACGATTTCGCGGCCGGCCTCGAGTTGCTGGTATTCGCCGGTGTTGATAATCTCGCGCAGTTGCTGCACCACCTGCCACAGCTCGTGGTAGGAGGTGTACAGGGCGATCGGAGCCAGACGTACGATGTTCGGCGGCCGGAAATCGGGGATCACATTGCGTGCCTTCAGTGCACGCGCGATCTGCGGCCCGTGTTCGTGCTCGACGGCGACGTGACCACCACGTCGCTCCGGCTCGCGTGGCGTGCCGATGTGATAGCCGTAGGCTGGTCCGGTCAGCCCCGAGCGTTCAATCAACTCCATCAAGTAGTCGGTCTGCGCCAGTGATTTCTCTCGAATGCGGTCGATGCCAGCTTCGCCGGTGATGCGCAACGAGCCGACCAACGGCGCCGAAGACAGAACTGGGATCGTGCTGATCTGCCAGGCACCCGCACCGGTGGCGCTCTCCCAGGTGTGGAGCATGTCGAACTGATGCTCCTTCTGGTAACCCCACCAGCCGGTCAGTCCGGGCAGCTTGTCGAAATGCTTGCGGTTAACGTAGAGACTGCCGACACTACCAGGACCTGAGTTGAGGTACTTGTAGTTGCACCAGAAGGCGAAATCGACGCCCCATTCATCGAAGCGGTGCGGGATTACCCCGGCTGAATGAGCGCAGTCAAAGCCGATCGGGATACCACGCTGATTGGCGGCGGCAGTTAGCCTCGCGATGTCGAACAGCTGTCCCGAGCAATAGAAGACTGACGGCATGAGCACCAGCGCAACCTCGTCGGTCATAGCGGCGATCACGTCATCTTCGTCAATCGTTCGCTCGTCGCGGCTCGCCACCAACACCAGATCGCGTTCCGGATCTCCACCATGCAGCGCGATCTGACTGCCGAGAGCATAGACGTCCGAAGGGAAATCGAGCGATGTCGCTACGATCTTGCGTCGTGCTCCTTCAGGCTTGTAGAAGGTCGCCACCAGGTTGTGCAGGTTGACGGTTGTCGTGCCTGTGACGACGACTTCATCCGGCTCGGCGCCAACCAGTGAGGCACTCAGTTCCCCAAGCTGCTCACCCATGTAGAACCAGGGCGGATCGGCCCGAAGCCAACCGTCGATGCCGAGATTCTTCCAATCGCCCAGCGTCTTGAGCACGGCCTCCTCGGCATCCTTCGACAGGAGGCCCAGCGAGTTGCCATCCATGTAGATGCTTCCGGGCTGGACGTAGAAGCGCTCGCGAAAGCGAGCAAGCGGATCGCGTTCGTCAAGCTGGCGAGCATGAGCTTCGCTGGTGAACTGCAGGTCGGCGGGAGATTCGGGCATGGTCGCCTCCGTCTCGGCTATCGTCTCATCAGTCGAAATTCTGATTGTGATCGCATCGGTCATCCGGACCGGCTGAGTGGCATGATCAGCCTATCATACCGGTTCGCCGGCAAAAGCTGGACTCTGGAGAGTAATACCCGCATCGCCGAAACTGCTGTAGGATGACAGGGTGATGAGCGATCGCGTTTTTCGTGATCATGATCTGGCATAAACCCCGAACTTGGAGATGGTGCAACAGCGTATGAGCAGTCCTTTGAAGTCTAAGCTTCCACTGGCGAGCCTTCGACGCGAGCATTCGGATCGATCTCTGGATGAGTCGGACGTGGACGAAAATCCGTTTGAGCAGTTTGCGCAGTGGATGGAAGAGGCGATGGAGGAAGGGGGCATCGAGGTCAACGCGATGACCCTGGCGACCGCCACGCCGGATGGCATTCCATCGGCGCGAACGGTCCTGCTCAAGGGGTTTGACGAGCGCGGCTTCGTTTTCTACTCGAACTATGGAAGTCAGAAGGGTCACGAGCTCGCCGAGAACCCGCACGCTTCACTCCTGTTCCACTGGTCTAAATTGGGTCGGCAGATTCGCATCAACGGTGACGTGAAACGAACGTCGGTCGAAGAGTCTGAAGCCTACTTTCACAGTCGCCCAACCGGCAGCCAGATAGGGGCTGCCGTGTCACATCAGAGCGAAGTCATCCCGAGCCGCGAGTGGCTCGAGCAGCGGCTGAGGGAACTGGAAGAGGAGTATGGCGATCAAGAAGTTCCATTGCCTCCCTATTGGGGAGGGTTCCGGGTAACGCCGCGGTCGATGGAGTTCTGGCAGGGTCGTCCAAGTCGTCTTCACGACCGGCTGCGCTATACCCTCCAGCCTGACGGCTCCTGGGTCATCGAGCGCCTTTCGCCGTAAGAGCCGAATGTCAGTTCGCGGCCCTCAGTTGACCTGCGCCGGCACCTCGAAGGTCTTGAGCGGCGCGACACCGGTCTCCCATGATCGGTGGTAGATGAGCTTCAGCGTCGTCTCGCCCGATCCTGCCGCCTCAAAGCGTAATGTGACTTGACCACCGGAACCGATCGCGGTGCTGGCTGGTGTGAAGGCTGGCTCACCGACCTGTTTCAGGATCGTGGTGTCGAGAGAATCTGCTTCCCAGTTGTAACCGGTGGTGGGATTACCTTCGAGCGTCACCTCGAGTGTGTCACCGACCTTCAGGGTGACCGTCTTGCCGGCATCGTTCGACCCGATCATCTTCGTCTTATTGCCATTTGATCCGCATCCAGTCCCGACCAGGACGAGGGCAAGTACTGTAACAAGCGCGACATAAGCACCACGCATGTGAGACCCTCCTTGAGAGTCGGCTCCAGAGCCGGGTGGTGCATCAGCACGGCTGAGCGCAGCCACCAACGCCCGGTTCTTGGCCGCCATTTACAGGATAGGGCGAAGCACATGTCAGTCGCGCGTATTTTGTCAGACTCGAAGTTACACGCATGCATCATTTTTTCGTTCTATCGCGGTGGGAAGCACGTCCAGCAATGACGCCATGGATCCAGACGGAGATTCCACGAACCCGATGGCCTGTAATGATTCTGTGATCGTTTATGACGCGGCGTAACGAATTCGGAATGACTACTGCGGCAATATTAAGTTGAGGCCTGTCCCCGAGGTCTCACGCCGCCCGGACGTGACGGTCACGCGAGGGCGGCGGTGTATATCATCTGATGGAAGTTGTCTAAAACGCCGTGACGCGGGTCGGGGTGATACGAATCGCCACTGAATAACCTTCCGCGAAACTCTCGGGCGTGTATCCGATGCGTTTGATGCTTTCCCGATACTTCTCGATCATGGCCGCAACGCTGGTCGCCAGTCCGGCGGATGTGTCGATCTCGGCGCGACCTTGCATGCGAGCGACGTGCCCGCCGCTGTGCGATTCGAATTGAAATTGAGCGCAACGCCGCGGATTCTGCTCGATATTCCGAATCTTTCGATTTGTCCGGCTGTGAATAGATCAACACGGTCTCGCCGTCCCAGAGAAACCAGACCGGAACAGATTGCGGTTGACCTTTCGGAGTGACGGTCGTAAGCCAGATGATCTCGTCGTTGCGGAGTCGTTCCTCGGCCAGCTTGCCGGAGTCAGTGTTCGTGTCGACCATGTAGCCAAGCCCTTCTGTTTCGATGCTTCGTTCCGAATATCTGGAACAAGTCGATGTCGGTTTCTATTCTGCTTGTTGGCGAGTTGAATGAAACGAACGCGATTGACCATAAACACAAACGGGGAGCGTCTATGCTCCCCGCCTGTGTGGGATCCGGAATAGTCAGAGGGTTAGTAGATCTCGAGATAGCGTTCGATCTCCCAGGTACTGACGTGCTTGCGAAACGCGTCCCATTCCTGCTTGCGTGCCTCGAGCAATCGCTCGAAGACGTGCTCACCGAGCGCGTCACGCACGACGTCGTCCTTCTCGAGCTCCGAGATCGCTTCGCCGAGCGTAGCCGGTAGAGTGGCCACGTTGCGGCGGCGCAGATCCTCCTCGGTGAAGTGGTACAGATTTTCCTCGACCGGCTCTGGCAACGGCAGTTCGTTCTGGACGCCATCGATGCCGGCCGCGAGCATCACCGCATAGACGAGATATGGATTCGAGGATGGGTCTGGGCAGCGAAGTTCGATGCGCGTCGCGCCGGTGCGTCCGGCTCGAATGGAGGGTACGCGAATAAGCGCCGAGCGATTCTGCCGCGCCCAGCTCACATAAACCGGTGCTTCGAATCCGGGGACGAGCCGTCGATATGAATTGACCAGCGGCGCCAGCACGGCGGACATACCACGCGCATGCTTGAGTTGACCGGCAATGAAGTGCTTGGCGATCTTCGATAGGCCGTATGGGTCGTCCGTATCGACGAAGGCGTTGTCGCCGGTTTCGAGAAATGCCAGGCTCTGGTGCGTGTGCATGCCCGACCCGGCAATACCCTCGACCGGCTTCGGCATGAAGGTCGCGTGGAGTCCGTTTTGCTGGGCGATAGCCTTGAGAGTGAATTTAAAGGTGACGGCCTGATCGGCGGTCAGCATGGCATCGGCATATTCAAAATCGATTTCATGTTGGCCGATGGCTACCTCATGATGGCCCGCTTCGACCCTGATCCCGAGCTCACCCAAGGCACGAATCATGTCCTTGCGCACTTCAGCTGCCAGGTCGGTGGAGAGGTCGAAATAGCTGCCACGATCGTGCGGCAGGGTGTCGATCTTGCCGTCGGTCGTGCGGAACAAGAAGAACTCGAGCTCTGGACCGGTGTGGTACGCATAGCCGAGCTTTCGCGGTCCGCTCCAGCTGCCGCAGCAAAACCGCACGTGGATCACCGGGAAAGAGATCGCCATTCGGTTTGAAGACCCAGCAAATGACGCGTGCCGTGGTGTTGCGTCCGCGGTTCCAGGGGAGCACGGCAAAGGTCGTGAGATCCGGCATCAGGAACATATCGCTCTCAGCGATGCGGGCAAATCCAGCGATCGACGAGCCATCGAACCACTGACCATGCTCGATCACGTCCGGGAAGATCTCGATCGGGATCGTGACCATCTTGACGAGGCCCATGACGTCAGTGAATTGCAGGTTGACGAACTGTACGCCCTCCTCTTTGGCTCGACGAAGCACATCTTCGGGACTAGGAGACGTCGTCTGCCTGCCTGCGGGAACGATTTCGAGAACCACGCTCGACACTCCTTCAGAGTCTGGTCAAATTGTTGAAGTAAAGAGGGGGCTATCCCTGCCGCCTCAAAACTCTAACCGTTGCTATCGACTACAACTACGGTCTGGAACCCTAATACGATGCTGGGCATTTGTGCAAATCGCACAAGTGGCGTGTTGCCAGCAAAGCAAGGGAGGGGGAGAACTTGGCTGGTGTCGCAACAGGGCCGCGAGTTCATCCGGTCACTGGACGTGGACATGGCAGTCGGTTCGCTCGAACCAGTACGTGCGACAGTGAGCGGTTCCTTGCTGAAACGTGTCGAGCCCCGCTAGGACTTGCCTGTTGGCGGGCCGGGGTTCATAAAGTCGACGCCCGGGTGGCGTGCCCGGTAGATCCAACCGAGCAAGACGCCGACCGCACAGAGGGCGGTCATCGTTCCCACTGCCAGCCGCACGTCGAAATCCTGGGCCAGTGCTCCGATGAGCAGGCTGCCAAGAGGCGCGGTGCCAGCGTTGAGGAATATGTAGAGACTCATGACCCGCCCGCGCAGCTCACCGGGCGCCGAAAGCTGCAAGCGCGAATTCGCGGTGGCAGTGAAGGTAATGCTGGCGAAGCCGAGGACCACCAGGATACCGAGGGTGAGTGGGAGCAAGGTGGAGACTGCCAAAAGTCCGAGCAAGATGGTGAAGGCGATAGCACCAGCGACCAACATGCGCTCGGTGGGCCGGCTCAAATAGGCCATGCTCAGCGCGGCCACCAGCGAACCGACGCCAAGTGCCGTCATCAAGGTGCCGAAACCCAGGGCGTTCGTGCCGAGGACGTATTTGGCCACCAGCGGCAGGATAACGGTGAAGTTGTACCCGAAGGTTCCGATGAACCCCATCAAAATCAGCGGCAACAGCACGGCCGGTGTACGAGCTGCGTAGGAGATGCCCTCCCGCATTCGGGCGAGTACGTGACCACGGACCGGAGTAGGGACATTATAGAACTCGGCCGGACGCATCATCATGAGCCCGGCAATCACGGCAATGTAGCTCACCGCGTTGACGTAAAACGGCACGTCGATGGTGAAGGCCGCGATCAGCGCGCCGCCAATTGCCGGCCCAATAATACGGGCCGCGTTGAACAGGCTGGAGTTGAGTGCAATCGCGTTCGACAGATTTTCCGGCCCGACCATCTCGCTCACGAAGGCCTGGCGAGTTGGATTGCCGAAGGCTGAGGCCAATCCGAGGACTGCTGCCAGGATGTAAATGTGCCAGACCTGCACCTGATTCGTGGTAATGAGGATCGCTAGAACCAGCGACTGAATGGCCATCAACGCCTGAGTAATGATGATGACTTTGCGTTTTGGGAAACGGTCGGCTAGCACGCCGCCGTAAAGGGAAAAGACGGTGATCGGTAGGAATTGCAGCGCGCTTACCATACCGAGCGCGAAGGAGGAGTCAGTGAGCCTCAGGACAAGCCAGGCCTGAGCAATGCGCGCGATCCAGGTGCCGATAAGCGAAATAAGCTGACCGAACCAGTAGAGACGGTAGTTGTAGTTGCGCAGCGACGAGAAGGTTCGGCCAACGGACCGCACACCCAGCGCTGAAGCGGGTACCCCGGATGTCTCGACCGACGCGGGTTTCTTACTGGCGCGTTCGTTGGTACTCATCCGCGTATCATACGCGGTCGGCGCAACAACACAATGCCACTAAATTAACAGCCTAACGCGAAGCAACTCGATGAATTGCTATTCGGCCTGATAAAAGCGCTGAACCGGATTGTGGCAATCAATCGTCACCAAACACCCAGCGAGTCGGTGTCTTGAGGAAATCCTGCTCAGTCCAGGCCATGACCACGTCAGGCCGAAGCACGTAAGTTACGTCGTTCGACTGCGGGTCATCAATGTCCGGGCGAAAGGCGTACTTGGCCTCGTAGGCATCGGCGTAGTTTTCGAGCTTTGCACGATCGATCAACTCCTCGACGAGCCCTTCGAGGATGACCACGTCGTCGCCACTCTCGACGTGAACGACGACGGCTGGATTGGCCACCAAATTCTTCCCTTTGCGCGAGGTACGGCTCGTACCAAAACAGAATGTGTCGTCAATCCAGATTCCCCAGACGGGGCTGACGTGCGGCCGGCCATCGGGACGTGTGGACGCCACCCAGTAGTTGCGCGACTTCTCCAGTTGATCGCGCACCCATTCCAGGGACAGCATTCCCTCGTCGCCCAGATTGACCCCGTAGCCCTTGGCCAATCCCGGTCGACTTCGCCGGGGGTTGCGGTCTTCGAATCTGACCGGTTGCTTTGCCATCACCGACCTCCTTCATTCGTCCTGGCCGATTTCTCAGACCAAACCATGGTACGGCAACAGGAGAGGACATATCCTGATTTATTTATGTGTTTGATTGTAGATATGGAAACGATTAACTTCTCCTATTCCCGCAACACGTCGACACGTTCGCGGAGCGCGCTGGCCTGCTACGATAGCGTTGACGATCGAGAACGGTGACGGCGGCTTGGAGGAGATATGAGCGAGTTGGATGAGGTTCGAACCGTCATCGAGGAGGCGCGCACCCGATACCTGGCGGCACTGGAAGACTTTCCCGAGATGGTGCTCGAGACCGAGCCGTCCGTCGGCGCCTGGTCGTCGCGAGATGTCACCGGTCACATCGCTGACTGGCAGGGAGAGATGCTGGCAGCCGCAAGACATATATTGGGTGACCGCAAACCACGCGGACATCCAATCAAGGACGGACAGGGATACAACGCCGATCAGGCGGCTTTGCGGGGAACGGATTCGTGGCAGGCTGTGCGCGGTGATTTCGACAGGGTGTTTCAGGAGACCAGTGAGTTCTTGGATAGTCTTGAGCCGGAGCAGCTCACAGCCATCGGCCCATACCCCTGGGGCGAGATAGGCAAAGTGCTGGGACTGCTGCGCGACATGGCGGGGCACCTGAACGAGCACGCCGAGCAGCTGGAGATCTGGCGACTGCAGCGCACCGGTATCCGTGTCGATCGAGGTCACGAATAGGTTTGAGGATCGGATTTCGGATGGACGGAGTAGTTGAACGGTGATCGAGTGGGAGCGTGACTACGAACAGGCCAGGCAACGGGCGCTAAATGAGCGCAAGATCCTGCTTATCGACGTCATCAAAGTCCCCTGACGTGGCTGCGACAAGCTGGATACCGTGACGTATCCCAACGCCCAGGTCATCGAGGCTATGAATCGGCGGTTCATCCCGCTCAAGCTCGATCTGTTCAAGGATCCGCGGGAAGTCGTTCGACCGCTCAACGTTATCTGGACCCCGACGATCCTCTTTGCCGACCGGCGCGGCACCGTTCACTACCAGAGCGTCAATTTCCTGCCACCTGATCTGTTCTTGACACTACTCGACATCGGCGAGGCGAATGTCGATCTTCACTGGTCGCGTACCGACCATGCCATCGAGCTACTCCAGGGAACGTATGAACGTGACCGGAACGGTGTACTCGCACCGGAAGCGCTCTACTGGTGGGGAATCGCTATCTACCTGAAGACGCACTCGAACGACGACATGTACCGGGTGTGGGATGTCTTGCGCGAGCGCTTTCCTCAGTCGATCTGGACGCAACGGGTGCCGTAGCCTGCGCGAGCACTCATCTCGGTGGAACTCACAGCCGTCTCGATCGGAAAGCCCGCTGTTGTCTGTTCTCGTACGTCAGTGTTCGTGACATCGTCGCCTACACCGGGCATACTTTGTTTTTACCGTCTCAACAATATGATGCGACGTACGGCCCTCCACGGATCGTTGACTAGCATGCTATCTCAAACTAAGGAGGCACGATGTCGACAGTGCCGTCGCCTAATTCTCCACGTCTGGCGGAGCTCGTTGCTTCTCTGTCGCTAGCGACCGATCTCGGCACGGGTCAGCCAATGGAACATGCCCTGCGCGTCTGTTTGCTTGCGACCGAGCTGGGTGCCTCGCTCGGAATGACCGAACAAGAATGCTCCGACGTTTACTACATCGCTTTACTGCGGGCGATTGGCTGCGTCTCGGACGCGCATCGAGTCGCGGCACGATTTGGCGACGAATTGCGAGCGTATGCTCAGATCTCGCTAATGGATTTGGCACAACCGAGCGAAATGTTCGATCTGCTTCTTCGCCATGTCGGGCAGGGGCAGCCGGTGCCACGGCGTGCACGGATGATCACGGCCGCGCTGGCGGCAGGATCGCACGAGCGCGATCAGACCATCAGCGCACACTGCGAGGTGGCCGAAAGACTGGCACGCCGGTTAGGTATGCGCGACGAAGTTGCGCTTGGCGTCACCCAGGTTTACGAACGTTGGGATGGAAGAGGCTCGCCTGGCCGCTTGCGCGGAGAGCGGATCCGGCGTTCGGCGCGAGTTGTGACGCTTGCGCGGGACGTAGAGCTGTTTCATCGAATCGATGGCGTGGAGGCAGCGATACGGGTCACGCGTCAAAGGTCAGGTACGTTATATGACCCAGTCGTAGTAGAGCGGTTTTGCCAGGACGCGCCCAGGTTACTGAGCGTGCTCGATGCCGATGCCTGGGATGCTGTCCTCAAGGCCGAGCCGGGTGGTCGTCCCACACTCACGCTCGCCGGGTTTGAGCAAGCGACCCGTGCTATTGCTGACTTCGTCGATCTGAAATCAGCCTTCACCGCCGGTCATTCAAGTGGCGTGGCGTCGCTCGCAGCGGCGGCGGCAGTGCGGCTCGGCTTTGACGAGTCGGAGGTGACCGTGCTGCGACAATCCGCCTACGTTCACGATCTCGGGCGTGTGGGTATCTCGGCGTCAATCTGGGAAAAGCAGGGACCGCTTTCCGGGGCTGATTGGGAGCGCGTAAGGCTGCACCCGTACTACACCGAACGCGTCCTCGGTCGCCCGCACGCCCTGGCGCACCTTGCCACCATCGCTGGTCAGCATCACGAACGGCTTGATGGCTCGGGCTACTTCCGGGGCATTCCGAGCACGATGCTCTCGCCAGCAACGCGCGTGCTGGCTGCCGCTGACGTCTACCACGCGATGATTGAGCGCCGTCCGCACCGACCAGCTCACACTCCGGAATCTAGTGCGACGTACGTTCAGGCTGAAGCGCGTGCTGGTCGTCTTGATGCCGATGCGGTTGATGCGGTCCTCACCGCGGCCGGACATCGCGTACCCGCGGTACGTCGCGAGTGGCCCTCGGGGCTGAGCGATCGTGAAGTCGAAGTGCTCCAACTGGTCGCGCAGGGTCTGACGAACCGAGAGATGGCCAAACACTTGAGTATCTCAAAGAAAACTGTCGGCCATCACATTCAGCACATCTACAATAAAGTTGGTGTGTCCACCCGCGCCGCGGCGACCCTTTTCGCGCTACAACACGACCTGTTGGCCGACCTGCCAATCTCGGTGGCATAGGGCGTTTGCCCGATGTCCCCTGCTCGGGATCAGGCTACCCTGAAGATATCGGGGCAATGCGTCAGGAGTACTGGATCCACTCGAGGGAGGTCAATTGTGGCGACCACAGCGAACGCGATCAATGTCAATGGAACGACACTCTTCTACGAGGAGACAGGTCAAGGAGAGCCAATAGTCTTTATTCACGGGATGTGTGGGGACGCCGGAACCTGGTCGGACCAGATGAGGCAGCTTTCAACGCAGTTTCACTGTATCGCTTATGACCGTCGTGGCCACTCGCGCAGCCCACTCGGTCAAATCGACCAGAGATCGGTCGAGCGACACGCTGATGACGCCGCACAACTGATCATGGAAATCGGGCTTCACCCATGTACCCTGGTCGGATCGAGCAGCGGAGCGCGCATAGCGCTGGATGTCGTGAGACGTTACCCAGATCTTCTCAAGGGCGCGGTGCTGTCGGAACCGCCGCTGATGCCGCTCGACCCGGTAACGGGTAAGCCGTTTGTCGAGAAGATCAAATCTGCGGTCGACTCAGCGGTTGCGCTCGGCGGACGACGGGCTGGGGTTGACGCCTTCTTCGAGCTTGTGTGCCCTGGATTCTGGCCCTCGCTGGCCGAGGATCGTCGAGAGGCTCTCCGAGCAAACGTCGATGAAATGTTCGGCGACTTAATGATGCCGCCATATGCGATCTCAAAAACGGATCTCGCGGAGGTTCGGGTACCATGCCTGATAGTCAGCGGCAGCGACAGCGATCCGATGTTTCGCTCAGTTTCGCGCATCTTGGCCGAGACAATCCCCGGCGCTCGGCTGATCGAGCTGGAAGGTTCGGGGCACGTCACGTACGCCGAGAAGCCGGCGGAGTTCGCCGCGGCCGTGGCTGCGTTTGCCACAAAGCGGTAAGTCGACCAGTGCGCGGCAATTGAGGGGTCCTCGCTTTCAGCGCGAGATTAGCTTCGTGGGTGGGCGACCGTTTCAGACACCGAGGTATCGTTCTCTAAGGCTCATGACGACCAAAGGTTTGCCGACCTCCTCAACAAACTCATTCGTGGTGAGGCTGTGATTCACAACAAGTCTCGTGTGTGGGTCCGGAAGGAGCGAACCCCGAGCATTCATGTCAGGGGTACATTCGAGATCGACGTGTTAGGCGTTGTCGGCGCCGTCGTGCTCGGCGATCCAGCGCTGAGCCTCTTCGAAGGCGATCGTTTTGTCGCCTGGCTCGAGGGTGCCGTCCAGCACCATGTCGCGCAGATAGTCCTTGAGATCGCCGATCCAACGACCGGGTGAACGCTGGAACATCTCCATCAATTCATGACCGTCGAGAGGGCTTTGAAGCTGATCCAGCTCATGCTGCTCGCGCAGCCGGGCGATGTGGTCGCGTAACGACTGGATACGCCACGCGGCTTCTCGCTGCCGGTCCTGCCGGGCGCTGGTGACATCCGCCCCGACCAGATCGAGCAAGTCGTCGAGCAGACCCCCCGATTCGAAGACGAGGCGCCGCACCGCGCTGTCGGTCCAGCTCTCGTCATAGCCGGCGGGTCGAAGGTGTAGCTCCACCAACTGGGAGACGCGATCGATCAGGGCGCGCTCCTGCTTCAGTCGTCGTAGGGTCCGGCGCGCGATGCCAGCTCCGAGACGTTCGTGGCCGAAGAAATGCACCTCGCCCGTGCCGTCGATCGAACGCGTCATCGGCTTGGCCGCATCGTGCAACAGCGCCGCCCAGCGGATTGCCAGTCGAGGTGGAGTCTGATCGACGACGCGCAATGTGTGGGTCCAGATATTCTTGTGCCGTCCCTCGCCGGCGTCGTCGGCCATCGGCATGATTTCCGGCAGGATATGCGGCAGAACCTGCGCCTCGTGTGTCAATGCCAGTGCGCGTGACGCCGCGGGCGCGACCAGCATACGGTTCAGTTCCGAGGCAATACGCTCGCGACTGATCCGCTCAAGCTCCGGAGCCATCTTCCTCATGGCATCGAGTGTTTGCGGATCGAGACTGAAGTCGAGTTGGGCAATGAAGCGCAGCGCACGGAGAATGCGCAACGGGTCTTCACGGAATCGATCGGCTCCGTTCCCGACCGCGCGGATCACCCGGCGCTCGAGATCAATATGGCCTTCGAATGGATCGACCACCGTGCCGGTGTGGGCGTCGATCGCCATCGCGTTGACGGTGAAATCACGCCGGGAGAGATCCCCAATGATGTCGGTGTTGTGGTGAACAGTCGGGCGTCGGTCCAGCGTCGGATAGAACTCCTCGCGATAGGTGGTGATCTCAACCAGAGAATGACCGAAAACGAACCCGACGGTGCCGTATTTCTCGCCGACGGTATACATGCTATCAGGTCCGGCGTCTGTTCCGGCGATTTTGGTCGCGGCCGGATCGGCATCGGTCGCGAAGTCGAGATCGGTGACGGGTTGGCCGAGGAGCAAGCCACGAACGCTACCGCCAACGAGATAAAGCGCGTGCCCATGCTCAGCAAAGGCATCGGCGAGTCGTTCGGTGACGCTCCGCATCGCCGACGGAAGCAGGCTAAGCAATGCGTCCCGCCTGGTGACCTCGTTCACTCGCTGGGCAGACCGATCCACATCACCTCCACGCATCGTAACCACATGCTGCCACTGAGGCGTCCAACGCCTGACCCACGATTGTAGCCCAGGGGGTGAGATGGGGGCGAACTTGGTTGCGGACTCGGTAACAAATTGGTGCTTGGAACAGATGGCCGAACGTCGTCAGGTCTCGGGGTGCTTCATCCGCATCGCGTTGGACAGTCGTCACCGTGTTTCTCCGTCGCGAAGACGCGCACGTAGGCCGAAGCGCAACCAAATCGATACAATGGACGTCGATCGGCGTCATTACAAGATCATGGTGACAAACGCTGCAGTCTCAGAGCAGGCGGAGTTGCGCATGAGAGATCTATCCGAGTCTGCCGGTCGCGCATTGATACCAATGAAAGAGTAACGGGATGTCCCGACACGCGAAACAATCAGATCGATCGGTTCACGTAGCGGTGGCGGATGGAACACGTCTCGATGCTACAGATGTTGGGATCAAGGCTGCCACAAGCGGGACCCAATGGCGTGTGCCGCTGCTGCTCTCGCTAGCCGAGTTGCTTGGCATGGCGGTCTGGTTCTCAGCGTCGGCGGTTGTGCCGGCACTGACAGTCGCCTGGCATTTGAACGATTCCTCTCGTGCCTGGCTGACCATGTCGGTGCAGGTCGGGTTCGTCGTGGGGGCCTTCGGTTCAGTTTTGCTCAATTTGGCGGATCGAGTCTCCACACGACTTCTCTTCACGATCTCTGCCTTGCTTGCCGCTGTCGTAACGGCGTTGATCCCGCTCCTCGATGCCGGGCTTGGCCCGACCCTTGTCTTACGCTTTCTGACCGGATTCGTGCTGGCCGGTGTCTACCCGGTCGGCATGAAGATCATCTCGACCTGGACGCGTGAGTCCCGTGGGCTGGGGATCGGCCTGCTGGTCGGGGCATTGACGCTCGGCTCGGCTTCGCCACACCTGATCAATGCTGTCGGAGGAGTTGGCGACTGGCGTGTGGTCCTCTATGGCGCGGCCGCGCTTGCCGCGCTGGGCGCCGTCGTCGGCTGGCTTTTCGTCGACGAGGGACCGTACCGATCACCTTCACCCCGCTTCAATTGGAAGTATATTGCCCGGATCGTCCGGCAGCGTGACGTCGTGCTGGCTAACCTGGGCTACCTTGGCCACATGTGGGAGCTCTACGCCATGTGGGCCTGGGTGCCGGTCTTTCTCCTGTCAAGCTTCCGGCTTTCAGGAGAGGGTGAGTCGGCTGCCAGCCTGGCGGCCTTTAGCGTGATCGGCGCCGGAGCGCTGGGTAGCCTCGCCGCTGGGCTGATTGCCGATCGAATCGGTCGCACTACCGTCACGATCGCGTCGCTCGTCACCAGTGGCATATGCACCGTGACGGCTGGGCTCCTCTATGGCGGGAATCCGCTCTGGTTGGTCGGGCTCTGCCTCATCTGGGGCTTCGCCGTGGTGGCCGATTCGGCCCAGTTCTCCGCCGCCGTCAGTGAACTTTCTGACAAGGAGTACCTGGGCACGGCACTGACTATACAGACCAGCCTCGGATTCTTGCTGACCTTGCTCACGATTCGGCTCATCCCGAGCGTCGAGGCCCGCATTGGCTGGCGCTGGGCCTTCACCGTGCTGGCTATTGGGCCCGCGGCTGGGATCTGGGCGATGGCCGCGCTGCGGCGCTCACCCGGCGCCCGTCGCCTGGCGAGCGGTCGCGGCTGACACTCACTTCACCAGAAGGGTATCGAACAGCGAAAGTACCTTCCTTTTAAGGTACTCTGACCGCGGATCGTCCGAACGAATCAACAGCAACCTGACGCTCACGGCGCGATACTTCGGAAGGGAGCAGTTCCTATGAGCCAGTCAGATGTCGCCTATTCGGTCCGCTCGGCGAGTAGCGGAACGCTCAAACGCACGATCACCTCGGTTCGCAACCACCACCTCATCATCGAGAGCCCATCGATCGGCGAGGAGATCACCTCCGGTGAGGCCTTCTTCTCAGGTGTCGCATCCTGTGGCGTGACTTTGATCGAAGGTGCGGCGCAAGAGATGAACATCCCGCTCAAGCGCATGTCGGTCACGGTTCACGCGTTTCGTCCGACGAAGCCGGATACGGTCATTTACGATCATGTCGACATGAACTTCGTGATGCATGGGGTCAGCCAGCAGCAGGGTGAAGCACTACTCGACCGCTATAAGGGTGGCTGACCGCTCTACCAAATGGTCGCCGTGGCGACCACAGTGAACTTTGGGCTCGACGTCCAGCCGGATTGAGACATGGTTCGCCGAGGCGAAGCCGGGCGCGGAAGACCAGGAGAACACGCACATCGCCGTATCAACGGTCGTGCCTGACACAAATGGAGGAGATCTGTTGGTTCCCGGTGATGCGCTCGGAGAAACCAGTAGTGCTGAGACCATCTTCGATTACATTGTCGTTGGTGCTGGTTCGTCCGGAGCCGTCCTGGCGGCCCGTCTCTCGGAGGATCCCAGGACGACGGTGCTGCTGTTAGAGACCGGCCCGGACTATCGCTCGGCTGACGCGCCGGATGAGATGCACAGCGCCAACCCGCTCGGGATCACCGATCCGGAGCAGTTCCCGGATCTCCAGTGGCCGCGGCTGATGGCGCGGCGCACCGCTGCTCAGAAGCCCTACCTCTACGATCGCGGGCGAGGCCTCGGCGGAAGCTCCGCGATCAACTGGCAGGTCGCCTATCGAGGCATGTTGGAGGACTACGATCTATGGGCCGAGCAGGGCTGTGATGGCTGGTCGGGTGAAGAGCTACTGCCGGTGCTCAACCGGGTCGAGGACGACCTCGATTTCGGTGGGTCCCCCTTTCATGGCAAAGGCGGTCCGATTCCGGTCTGGCGTGCACCGGTGTCGACTTGGGGAAAGGTCGATCTGGCCCTGCTGCAGGCCGCGCTGGAGATCGGCTATCCCTGGTCACCCGATCACAACGCACCGGAAGAGGGAGGCGTCGGCCCCTACGCCATTAATCGGCGCGGCAACAAACGGGTCTCGGTGAATGATGCCTATCTCGAACCTGCTCGTGACCGGGAGAATCTGGTCATCCGGGGGAATACGCATGTCGACCGCGTTCTGTTCGACGGTAGACGGGCAATCGGTGTTCGGGCACATGCCTCCGATGGTTGGACCGACCTGTTTGGCCGCGAGATCATTCTGTCTGCTGGTTCGGTCTTCTCGCCACCGATCCTGATGCGATCAGGGATCGGACCATCTGCCGACCTGCGGGCGTTAGGGATCCAGCCACTCTGCGACCTACCCGTCGGCAAGAATCTCTGCGATCACTCGACTGTCTCGCTGGCGCTGGAGCTTCGTCCCGAAGCACGCGCGATGAATCGAGATGACCGCATTGCGAACTGTTGCGTTCGCTATAGCTCCGGTCTGGCCGGCGCCGGTCGCAACGACATGCTGATCGTCGCCCTCAACCTCGGTGGCTTCGACCAGGCTGGTCTCAATGCGGGTCGTATTTCGGTCATCACCTGGCAGAACTTCTCGCGTGGGGAGTTGCGTCTGAGCGGTACCGATCCCTTCGCATTACCCGATATCGATGAGAACATGCTCTCCGACGAACGAGATCTGATCAGACTGCGCGATGGCGCTCATCGCCTGTTCGAGATCGGACGTCACCCGGCCCTGCGCTCGATCAGCGAATCGATCACCCTCACGCGCTCGAACGGCCTGACACCGGACGATGTGAAGAGCGACCGTGATCTGGATGCCTGGCTCTTCTCGACAGTCAAAGACACCTGGCACCTGGTCGGTACCTGTCGCATGGGGGCGCCGGACGACCCACGTTCGGTGGTCGATCCGAACTGTCGCGTGCTGGGTGTTGAAAACTTGCGCGTTATCGACGGCTCGGTGATGCCGGAAGTGACGCGTGCGAACACGAATCTGACGTGCATTATGATCGCCGAACGCATGGGCGATCGGATGCTCGGCCGCGTACCGGGACTTGGAAGCTAATTAGGAAAGGGACGAATGTGGAAATCCAGGGGGAATGCGACCCAAAGTTTTCCGAGGTACGCGAGGAGTTCGAGCGCAACTTTACCGAGCGTGGCGACGTTGGTGCGTCAGTCAGTGTGATGGTCGAGGGAGAGACGGTCGTCGATCTCTGGGGAGGCATCGCCAATCCGGACACCGGTGCTCCCTGGAACGAAGACACGATCACCGTTGTCATGTCGATGACGAAAGGTGCGACGGCTCTGTGCGCTCACATCCTTGCTGATCGGGGCGAACTCGATCTCGACGCGCCAGTCGCTGACTACTGGCCGGAGTTCGTGGCAAATGGCAAGGAGGACATCCCGGTTCGGATGCTGTTGAACCATCAGGCCGGTCTGCCTGGATTCCGCCATCCGATTCCGAAGGGAAAACCGTACGACTGGGATTACATGACCGCGGCCATCGCCGCCGAGCGTCCCTTCTGGCAGCCGGGCCGCAATTACGCCTACCATTCGCTTACCTTCGGCTGGCTAGTCGGCGAGGTCGTCCGTCGGGTCAGTGGTAAGTCGCTCGGGACATTCTTCCGTGATGAAGTGGTAGCGCCTCTCGGTCTCGACTTCTGGATTGGTCTGCCTGAGAGCGAGGAAGGACGCGCTGCGCCGCTCATTCCCCGATTGCAGGACGAGGAGACCGAATCTCCCGATGCGGACCTCGGGGCAGCGGTCGTGAGTAGCGGCGTCAATGAGGATCGTGGCTGGTGGAACACACGTGAAGCACACGCGGCTGAGCTTCCCGCCAGTGGTGGACTGACCAACGCGCGTTCAGCGGCGCGAATGTATGCGGCGCTCTCGTTGGGTGGAACGTACAACGGCGCGCGGCTGGTTGGCCCAGAGACGGTCGCCCGTATGGCAAGAACGCAATCGTTGCTCTTGAGCGACGCGCTCGGTGACATCGTGGCTCCCTTCTCGCTTGGTTTCATGAAAGCGCCTGAGGATACCGGCTTACCGGAGAGCATCTTCGGTCACAGCGGCGCGGGTGGCTCGATGGGTGTGGCCGATCCACGAGAGCGTCTGTCGTTCTCGTACGTCATGAATCAGATGAGTGAGACCGAACGCTGGCTGCCGTTGGCGCGGGCAGTCTATCGCAGCATTGGCTACCGTCAGGGCCAGTACGGTATCTGGCTGCGACCGGAGGCATAACGACTGGCGGGTGCTACGAAATCGAACCTTTGAGGGAATGATGCCAATCTCAGAATCGATGATCCGAGACCTCAGTGCCGTGGTCTCGTACGGTGCGGTCGTCACCGATCGCGACGCCTTGGTCGACTCCGGACGCGATTTCTGGACGCAACGTGGAGTTCCCGGCGTGGTGGTGCGGGCAGGAAGCGTTGATGACGTCAGCGCCACTCTCCGATACGCCCACGAGAGAGGGATTCCTGTCGTGCCGCGCGGGGCCGGAACCAATGTCGGGGGTGGATTTCTACCGACCCAAGAGTGCATCTTGCTCGACATGCGCGGGATGAACCGGGTTCTGAACGTTGATCCGGAGCGGCGCATTGCCGTGGTTGAGCCAGGGCTGTTGAATGGCGCGCTGCAAGCGCGGCTCGAACCGCATGGACTCTGTTTCTCGCCGGATCCGGCGTCCGCGCCCCTGTCGTCGATTGGTGGCAACATCGCCGAAAACTCAGGTGGCCCGCACTGTCTCAAGCATGGCGTCACGGTACATCACGTGGCCGAGGTGGAATGCGTACTCATGGGTGGCGACGTGATGCGTTTGAGCGCCCAGGATCGTGGACCAGACCTGCTCGGCGTCGTCATCGGTTCGGAGGGAACGCTCGGCGTGGTGACCCAGGCTCGTCTGCTTTTGCGGCCCCTGCCTGCCATGACCAGTTCCTTGATGGCGGTCTTTGACGATATCGAAGCGGCGATTGAGGCGGTGTCAGCCATTCTCAGGACGGGGATCATTCCGGCGGCACTCGAATTCATGGATCGGTCGGCCGTCCAGGTTGCCGACGCGATGGCACCGACCGGTTATCCCGGCGATGCCGAAGCGATACTGCTGATCGATATCGAGGGGAGCAAGGCCGAAGTCGCGGCGCAAATGGATTCGATTGAAGCGCAGTTGCACCAGCGTTCACGGGAGGTCCGGCGGGCTGACGATCCACAAGAGAGAGCAACGTTGTGGCGCGGGCGATTGCAAATTGGTCAGGCCACGCTCGCCAGTGGCAGCGCCTTCTACATTGGCGACACAACCGTCCCGCGCGAACGAATACCGTTGATGCAGCGAGCTGTTCAGGCGCTTGCTGATCGCCACCGGCTACGAGTCTTCACTACGGGTCATGCGGGAGATGGAAACATTCACCCAATCGTTCTTTTCGATGGAGACGATCTCGCCGAAGTGGAACGGGTGCAGGTCATGGTGCAGGAAATGGCCGGAATGGCGCTCGAATTCGGTGGGACTTTGACGGGAGAGCATGGCGTAGGCAGCGAGAAACGCCCGTTGATGCGCCAGCGCTTCAGCGCGAGCGAAATCGCCGCCATGCGTGTGGTGAAGCGGACATTTGACCCGAATGGCTTGCTGAACCCAGGTATTCTTCTGCCCGATCCGGCGGCGGATGAACCAGCGATTCCGCGCTTTCAGGTTGCGATTGATCAGGCCGTGGCCACGGTACGTGCTGGTCATTCGTCGGCTTCAGTATCCGTAACAACGACGAAAGAAGCTTCGGCAAGAAATGACGCGACCTTCATCCGTTGAGGTCGATGCAGAGAATCTGACCGTGACGGCATCGGGCGAGGTAAAGCTCGGAACGCTTCGCGCGTATCTCGCGAACCGCGGTTTCCGCACGAGCATCTGTGACGACGATCGCAGACTCGATCTATCAGTTCGCTCTGCACTGGTTGACGACGCGCGCCGGTCGGATGTCCGGGGTAGTTTGCTGGCCGTGGAGGCGACCTTGCCGGATGGCATAAAGGCACGCTTCGGGAGCAAGGCGATCAAGGACGTAGCCGGGTATGAC
Source organism: uncultured Chloroflexia bacterium (assembly GCA_963785465.1). Taxonomy (GTDB): domain Bacteria; phylum Chloroflexota; class Chloroflexia; order Thermomicrobiales; family Thermomicrobiaceae; genus CALAGB01. Next base: position 38,526 of record CAWAVM010000011.1, read on the forward strand.
CTGAAGCGCCTCTACGTCGGCAGCGGCGACGCTTTTGGCGTCGTGAACGAAGTTACCCTCCGGATAACGCCAGCATAGGCCGCCCGGATGGGGTTAGCGTCGCCCTCGAATGAGTCTCGGCAACGTCAGCAGAAGCGCGATGCCGGCGAACGAGGCCAGGCTGGTGATAATCGCCGAACGATCCAGGATTGGGACGAATCTGGCCGCGCCGGGCGTCATCTCGATGTAGCCGATCGCGGTTGCCTTGACGCGTCCGCCACCACCGCCACCGCTCCCGGTCGGGCTGTCCTCTTCGTCGTTCGATCGCCCGCTTCCGGCTCCAAATCCGTAATTCGCGGTCACGCGTGCCACCGGGATAACGGTGCGGTCAGCCTGAGTGACCGGATCGCCGAAGACGGTGTGCGCGTTCACGTGTCTGAGCGCCTTGCCGATTGTCCCCTCGATCACGCGGTCCAGGACACCGGTCGTTGGCGTGACGTCGACCTCCACCGAGGGCATCTCCCCATTGAGTTCAGCCTTCAACTTCGCGTCCATCTCGATATGTTGCTCTTCAGTCATGCACCAACTCCTTTGTGTGACCACGCCGCCGATCTTGTTCCAGCGGCGTGGTCGATGAGAGCGCTAGGCTTCCTCATCAGTCTCGGCGCGAATGATTTCGAGCTTGAGGTGAGCGAACATTGCCCCGAGCGCTCCGAGCGCCGCGGCCACCGGGTTGAGCAGCGTCACAACACCGCCGACGGCGATGCCCGCGGTAAGAGGAACCTCCAACAGGACGCGGTCATGCTCGTTGCGAATGATTAACCGGCGGACGTTTCCTTCCTTGATGAGTTCTTCAGCACGCGCTTTCAACTCATCGCCGGTAATCTCGAAGTGCTCGGTCCAGGTGCGTTTCTGCCCTGGTTCTTCCGACGTCTCTGTCAATTCGTTCCTCCTTTAAGAACAAGAACGTTCGTCTTTAGGTGTTAATCCCCCGCAGCTGGCTCGGCGTAACGAACTACGACTGGCTCACCGTTGCCCGGGCTACGCCACGCGTGCCAGCCCATAAGGACCAGCGCGCCGGTCCCGAGAATTCCAGCTACAAAGCCGATGAAACCGCCCAGGAAGGGGACCAGTCCAATGACCTGCAGCAGGAAAATCCCAAGCACCGAAGCCATGTACGGGTGATTGCTGGCCTGCTGCCGCAGGATCACCGCACCGAGCTTCGTGCCTGCGACCAGATAGCCGAAGAACCAGAGCGCTGGTAGTAGGAAGATCAGCAACCCCAGCCCTAACGGGAGGCCAAGCACCGTTGCTATGGCCACGACGGCGAGGAATGGGATGCCAATTCCCAGGATCAGCGCAGTCAGGATCGTTGCCCCTGGTTGCTGGGTAATCAGTTTACCCGCCTCGGTCAACTGCCGGCCACCGACCGCCGCGAAGATCAGGCCGGCCACGATCAGCGCGATTGTCCCACTGATCCAGAGGTAGATTGAGAAGGCGAACAGCTCCCAACCGGACCAGTTAAACGTGCTGTCGTTTGTCGCGCCTTCGATCGTCGAGCCGGTAGCGCGTGTCATGTCGCTATTGATCAGACTTACGTCACCCGCGACTCGGGAAGCTCCACGCAGGTCGAGCGTTCCGCGGAACATGGTGATATTTCCCTCGACAGTACCGGTGACAGTTGCGGTTCCATCGACCACGATAAGGTCATGTCTGACGATGCCAGAGATGACCGCGTTGTCGCGGATCACCACGACCGTTCCAACCTCTTCATTCGCGTTTACGGTGATTGGTCCGTTGACTCGCAGTAAGAGATCGTCGGTCGACGTGGAATCTTGGGCGAGTGCTACGCCGGGAAACAGCAGCAGCAACAAGACGATAAGGGGCAGCAGAAGTCGCCAGCGCATGGTGAAACTCCTTCCAGATTGCTCCTTGGCACGAATGTTGGCGTCTTGACTTGGGGTACATCGACTCTATACAGGTCCCGCGGCAATGTCTGTCAACACCCCGCTGCTAGCTTGACATGTGACCAATCACAAATTCGATGCGCGCAGGGACAGGACATAACAATTGTGTGCCAATACTTCCGGACCTTTCGTCCTGATTTCTTGTTTAGTGGTTCCGGGTTGGTGAGCCTCGCGTCGGACAGGACTGTGGAGGCGCATGTTCAAGGCCAGCGGTTGACATGTCTACTTCACTGGCTGAGACTGAACCTTACTTGCTGGAATGTTGTGGCGGTCAGCGACCTACTCGCGTGAGTCTGAGCTTCGGATAGAACACGGGCCGTCCGAGAAATCCTACGGTGAGCGTACGATAGTCGCCTGAGTTGTGAAGGGATGTGGAGTATGAGCGTCACTGTCGGAAGCGGCAACTTCACGTATGAAGCCCTCGCAGAGTGGGAGAACCTGCCGGAGGGGCTCCGACTGATCGAATGCCCTGGCGTCGCGGTCGATGCGAGCGATCAGGTTTACGTGATTACCCGTAATCCTGAGAGCCCCGTGCTGGTTTTCAACCGCGAAGGCGATCTCCTGCGAACCTGGGGCCAGGGGATCTTCAGCGCACGCACCCATGGTATTCACATTGCTCCCGATGGCTCGATCTACTGCGTCGATGATGGCACTCACACGATTACCAAGTTCTCGCCCGAGGGCGAACTGCTGATGACGATCGGCACCCCAAACCAGGCCTCGACGAAATGGGGTGGCGACCCGTTTAACCGGCCAACACATGTGGCCGTCTCGCCGAATACCGGAGATATTTACATAACCGACGGATATGGAAACGCTCGAGTACACAAATACACGGCGGATGGAGAGTTGACCAAATCGTGGGGCGAGCCGGGAATCGACCCTGGTCAGTTCAACCTGCCCCACAACGTGGTTATCGACTCGAACGACATGATCTACGTCGCCGAGCGCGAAAATCATCGCGTTCAGATCTTTGATTCCGAGGGCAACACCGTCGGCATGTGGAACAACATCTTCCGGCCAGACGGGATGGACATCGGTCCCGATGGCAATTTCTACATCTGTGAGCTCAACTTGGGCGGTGCCGATGACCCGCCCGGCATGGGGCATCGCGTCACGATTCTCAGTCCCGAAGGGAAGCTGCTGGCGCACGTCGGCGATCCACGTGAAGGCGAGGAGCCCGGCAAGTTCATCGCGCCGCACGGCATCGCGGTCGACTCACGGGGTGATATCTACGTCGGTGAAGTTTCCTTCACCATTCGTGGCCGGCGCATGGACCCGCCACGTGAGCTCAAGAGCCTGAGAAAGCTGCGCCGCGCGGGGTAGCTTATCGGCGGCAGAGCCATCTCGATCCCCTCAAAACGTCGTGCCGTGGGCTCTTCGATTGTGCGACCGTGACAGTAGCTCCTGCCCGGTACCGGCGTAACCGACCCGCCGATGACTGCCCCGGGCTGGCGTTGCTTTGACGGTAGGCGGCCCTGGGCTCATCATGCTGGTTCGTTACGTGGCCACACCTTCATCGAGAACGTCACGATAGTAGATCACGAACATTCGAATTAACCTGAATTTCAGGATGGGCTGCCACGATTAGGCAGAGTTTTGCTAATGTGTGGCAATTGATTGTTCGCACTATCGGATGACGAGGCAGTTCAATCGATCGAAGTGGGAATTTCGCGATAATTAGACCAAGGAATTCGGTATGAATTCATCGGATTTGCATGCCCCTATCGATATCGCTTCCAAACAGAGCGGGGTCGACGGATCTGAACCAGTAATCAAAGCGACCCATCTCAGCAAACATTACGGCACAGTTCAGGCCGTTAAAGATGTCTCCTTTACGGTTCAGCGGCGCGACGTCTTCGGTTTTCTCGGACCAAATGGCTCCGGCAAGAGCACAACCATCTCGATGATGCTTGGCCTGGTCGTACCGACTGCCGGCCATGTTGATTTGTTCGGATTTGGGGAACAGCGGCGCTCGGAAGCTCTCACACGCGTTGGCGCCATTATCGAGAGTCCAACGTTCTATCCATATATGTCCGGCCGAGACAATTTGCGTGTGCTGGCTCAGTTACGGCCGGGGGTGAGCGAGCAGCGCATCACCGACGTTCTTGAGATCATCGGCTTGTCAGATACGGGGTCGAAGCGCTACGGCAACTACTCGTTAGGTATGAAACAACGCCTCGCTATCGGCGCGACGTTGCTCCACGATCCTGAGCTACTCATGCTGGACGAGCCCACCAATGGCCTCGACCCGGCCGGGATGCTCGAGGTACGGCACTTGATTCAGCGTCTGGCCGCAAATGGGAAGACGATCTTTCTCTCCAGTCATCTCCTCAGCGAAGTCGAGCAGGTCTGTAACCGCGTGGCGATCCTCAGAAAAGGCGAGATCATGGTTGAGGGATCGATAGATGAACTTTCCGAACGCGGGCAGGCGATCAAGGTTCGGGTGTCTGATCCCGAGCGAGCTATTGAAACACTCAATAAAGTGAACGGTGTGACCAAAATTGAACGGGACGGCGAGTATCTCATTGTGACGGCGGCGCCGAGTCGTACACCAGATATCAATGTGGCCCTCGTGCAAGCAGATATCGCCGTATTTGAGCTTCGCCCCGCCGGTAATTCTCTCGAGCAGGTATTCCTGTCGGTGACTGGAACGCCTGACGAGGAACGTACCGACGAACTACTGGCAAGTTAAAGGAAGAGACACGGATCATGGAACAGGCAGCGCGTGCCGGTGCAGCGCGGGAGGCGGTTCAGACGACCTCGATCCGACGTGAACAGGCAAGCCTGCGCTCGTTGGTGGCCATGGAGCGGATGAAGATCGTCAAGCGCCCGATGACCTGGATTACATTTCTCATTCTCGTCGTCGGGGTGGCGGCGATCGTTCTCCTCGCTTATGTCTCCATTCATGCGGCAAGACTCGACGCAGCTGAAAAGGCGTCTCGTCTGCACAATTTCACCTGGCCGACCGGGATCACGCGGAGCTTTGATATTGCCGGATTTCTGGGACAGATCATGCTGGTTGTTCTGGCAGCGTCATTCGTCGGATCTGAGTACGGCTGGGGCACGATTCGCGTGATGGTCGGCACGGGCGCGGCGCGTACGAAGCTGCTGCTGGCTAAGCTCATCGCACTGACCCAGACGACGATTGTCTTTCTGCTGGCCGGAGCCGCGGCCGGTGCTCTCGCATCTCTCGTGGTCACGGTCGTTGGTGGTCACACCGTGACCCTCGGCACTGTGAACACTGCATGGTGGGGCGATCTCGCCTTGATGATTCTGCGGTCGTTCTTCGTCCTGTGGGTCATGGTCGTGCTGGCCTTCTCGGTCGCCAGCCTGACGCGCTCAGTCGCCGCTGGTATCGCCGTGGGAATCGGCTGGCCGTTCCTCGAGCAGATCCTGGCCGCCCTCTTGGGGTTGCTCGGCAATATCGGTGACGAGATCAAGAAATGGTTGATCTCTACCAATATGAATGCCCTGGCTCAGCGTAATGGTCTCGGACCACATTCGGTTAATCCTGGGACATTAGGCGCATGGCATGCTTTCATCGTGCTCGCGGTCTACAGTGCCGTGTTGCTCGCGGTCGCGATCGTAGCCTTCCGCCAGCGGGACATCGCTTCGGGTTCATAGCACTACTCGCGGCAGTTCCTCCATTACTGAGCAACAGTCGCATGCGCGGTTTCTCATTGGCTAACGCCATGAAGACCGCGCATTTGCGTGTCTGCCGCATGTTTGGCGTTGGGCCAGCCGCGAGTGCCCTGTACGCGGTCGATCATGGGTAGTGCCCAGACAAAGGGAAATCAGGTCTGCGGTGCTGCTATACTGATGACATCATTGTAAATTGTGATGAATTCTCAGCGCCAAGGGCAAGCTGTATGACCCTATCGTCGAACGCGTGGCATGGCCGCCCCGACCCAGTGGGACACCTGGTCGGCCGTGCGCGCGAGCGGTCTATGCTCCAGCAGAGCCTGAGCGATGCCGTGCACGGCCATGGTGGACTGGTGCTCATTGGCGGCGAGGCGGGCATTGGTAAGACGAGTTTGGCCGAGGAAGTCCTGCGTCAGGCACGTGCGGGTGGCGCGCGCACCTTCACGGGTGGCTGTTACGACCTAACGACCACCCCGCCCTACGGCCCGTGGCTTGAAGTCGTTCAATCGATGCGGGAACTGGACGATCTCCCCGCCCCGCCACCAGCCTTGGACGATGCGTCCACCCTGACTGATGTCGGCAGCCAGACGGTTCTCTTCGATGCGGTGCGCACGTTTCTCGTCTCGATGGCTGCCGAAAAGCCGTTGGTCGTGCTGCTCGAAGACCTGCACTGGGCCGACCATGCCAGCCTCGACCTGCTCCGTTACCTGGCTCGACACCTGCGTGACCAGCAGCAATTGCTGATCGCGACGTACCGTGAGGACGAACTCACGCGTCGCCATCCGCTCTCCGTGCTTCTGCCGCGCATGACGCGGGAAGCCCAGGCGACGCGGCTACACCTTCGCCCGCTCGGCGACCGGGCTATTCGCGATCTCGTGACCGAACGCTACCGCCTTCCGGCCTCCGACACACAGCGACTCGTCACGCATCTCGCGGAGAATTCCGAAGGCAATCCCTTTTTCGTCCAGACCTTGCTGACTTCGCTGGAGGATGAGGGCATTCTCACGTCTGACGGTGCAACCTGGAGACTTGACGCGTTGCCGACCTCGCATCTGCCGCCGTTGGTCCAGGAGGTGGTTGAAGCCCGGCTGGCCGTGTTGCCGGACGATGTGCGCGAGGTCCTGGAAGGGGCGGCGGTACTGGGGCATGAAGTGCCGCTTGATCTCTGGCAGCGAGTGAGCGGGTTGTCGACTGAACGGCTGGTTGCGGTTGTCGAGCAGGCGTCGATGGCGCATGTGCTGGAGGACGGGAACCGGCCGGACCAGCTACGCTTCACGCACGCGCTGGTACGAGAGGTGCTGGTCGACGGGATAACCCCGCTCCAGCGACGCGTCTGGCACCGGAAAGTCGCCGAGACGCTGTTGGCGACCGAGCGGCCCGATCCGGACGACGTGGCCTATCACCTGCATCAGGCGGGGGACGAACGCGAAGCGGATTGGCTCATCAGGGCAGGGCTGCGAGCTGAGCGGGCGTACGCGAACAAGACGGGGACTGATCGATACGAGGCAGCATCGAGGTTTCTGGAGGCGTCGCCAACTCGACAGCGTCAGCGTGGTTGGCTGCAATTTCGAATCGGCTGCGTGCGGCGCTTTTCCCATCCTCGTGAGGCGCTGGAGTATTTCAGCCGCGCGCGACGGGCTGGCGAGGACGTTGGGGATCAAGTACTAGATGCCTTCGCATCGTACGGCGAGGGATTAGTGCGCTTCAGTCTGGGCGAGACAGAGAGGGGTGCAAAGGAGTGGCGCGAGGGTATTGAGAAGACGGAAGCGCTTCCTGTCACTGATCGTGTTCGTATGTTCAACGTCAATGAGGCCACCCGTAATTTCTCACCAGATGCGATGCCGGACGTGTTTGACCTGGGAAGCGAATCGTCAGGAACGGGATCATCCGCTTCACGGACTAACGAAGTACTGAAACACGATGTCACCGCGCGGGCGGCGCTCGCCGGGCAACTCGTGGCAGTGGGCCGCATAGCCGAGGCGTGGGAGTTGATCGAGCCGCTCGATGGACTCGACAAACGCTGGCAGACATCGGCCCTGTTCAATAATCGTGGATTTCTGAAGAGTTTTCTGGGTCAGCCGGAAGAAGCTTGGGAAGATCTGAAAAAAGCATGGCTCGATCCACAGATCGAACCGATCTTGCGGATCCGGATGGTAGGTGCCCAACTTCTGGGCTTCATCCACCCTTATGGAGCCGACAACCTCGACGAGCGAACCACGCTACGCAAAATTATCGCCGAGATCCCCGACAGCGTCACCGAGTCATTGCCGCCGAGTTGGTCACCGTCATTATTCCTGCTGCCACTCGACGTGCTCGAAGGAAGATGGCGGGAAGCCTGCGAGGTCGCCGACACCGTTGATTGGGATGCCGGGCGACGCCATGAAGCACAATGGCTGCGCGTCCCGCTCGCGGAAATTGCCGCGTACCAGGGTGATCGATCGGCGTTCCTCGACCATCTCCAGGCGGTCCTACCTGACGGACCGACCACCAATCCTGGAGCCATATCCATCCTACCGGCACTGCTCCTGCAGCGACTGAGCGCCGGCCTCGCGATCGATGACGGCGATCTTCCGAGATCTCGTGACTGGCTCGAGGCCCATGATCGATGGCTCGATTGGAGTGGCATGGTCCTTGGTCGCGCCGACGGACTGCTCTGTTGGGCGAAATTTCACCTTGCGGCGAATAGCGTCCCGACGTCCCGCCGCCTGGCCAAGGAGGCGCTGGCTGCTGCGACGAATCCCCGCCAGCCATTGGTTCTGGTTGCCGCTCATCGCCTGCTCAGCCAACTGGATCTGGACGGAGGTCGGCAACAGGATGCCGAACGGCACTTGCGCGACTCGCTCGTCCTGGCCGAGGCCTGCGCCGCGCCGTTTGAACGAGCGCTCACGCTGCTGGAGTTCGCACAACTCCACCTCACGACAGGCCAAACCGATCAGGCGCAAGCCGTGCTCGCTGAAGTGCGCACGGTCGCCGAATCGCTCGATGCACGGCCGACCCTGGCACGGGTGACGGCCCTGGAGAACCAAATCAGCGTTGCACCCCCGGTTTACCCGGCGGGGTTGACGACGCGGGAGGTCGACGTCCTGCGGCTGGTCGCCACGGGGATGAGCGATGTCGAGGTGGCGGAGGAGCTGAGCATCAGCCCGCGCACGGTCAGCAGCCACCTCACGTCGATCTACACCAAGCTCGAGGTCAACTCGCGAACCGCGGCCGCCATGGCTGCGCGTGATCTGTCGCTCGTCTGACGAAGCCCAGACGCACGTCGACCACGTGATACCGAGAAATCACGTATACCGCGGTCGGATCTCTTCAGCTTCACACGTAGCACTACGGAGTAGATGATCACCGATCGGACGACGCGATTGGTGTGTCCTTACGATGTGCCGACCTATCCCCTTGTCCTACGCTGAAACCATCATCGAACCGACGTGTAGCGATGCAAGGAGGACGAACATGAGTGGGTTGGATCTGGGTACGTTGGCAGGTTACCATCGGCACGACCTGAGAAACGAAATGCGGAAATGCCGGGTAGAAGGTGTCGCCGAACCGCTGGCGAAGTGTGAGCGCGAGGTGATCCACCATGGCGCGGGCATCCGCTACGCCGTGGGGATCGCGGTCGAACGCTGGGGGGTCAGGCTGCAGGGACATCATAGACTCCAGGAGCAGAGTTGACCGTCACGAATGGGCACGGCGTTGGGCCAGAAATCAGGATCGAGCATGGTCGTACTCTGGTTGGCGTTCATCGGATCGGGACGCTACCACGAGCATTTCCTGAACTACATGTAGGCGAGGTAGGACAGTAGCGTGAGTGCCAGAACCTGCACGTAAATCCACCGGTTGGTGGGACCAGCGGCCAGTGCGAGTCCGGCTGGAACCAGTGCATACCAGGTATGAAGGCGTGGCCAGAGCAGAAGAAACACGACCAGCGTTTGGGCCCAGGCAGCCAGGTCGTCATGAACCGTCGTAGTCGTCCAACTCGATCGATCCCGTCGGATAGTGTAAAGCTGCCACGCGGCGAAGACTGTCATCGCCGCGGCTGCCACCACGGTGGGATTGGCCACGGTGAGATGTCCCTCTGACGTGAAAGAAACACCCCAGAGAAGGATGCGCCACAGCGGGTTGGTAATTCCACGACCGGGTTCGGCAAACGTGCTGGTTAGCCCGGCGAGTCCTGCCCAGAAGGGTAGAAACGCGGCAACGGAGAGCGGTAGCACGACGGCGCCGACAACTACAACAAACCCCGCCCGCTGACGCCCGGGCCTGCGAACGAGTTCGTGTATCATGGCGACACCAACCAGCGGCATCGTCGAGTACTTGATCAGGGATGACGCGGCGAGCCCCGCCATCGCCCAGATCGGTCGTGCACGGAGCAAAAGTTCGGCGCTGATCAGGACGAGCATCAGAATCATGATGTCATTGTGGCCAACGACGATACCATCGATCAGCACAAGCGGATTCCAGGCAAAGGCCAGATAGGCCCAACTCGCCTGTCGTGGCCAGCGGACGCGAACAAGGTGGTGAATCAACGCGCCGTCGATTAGCACGGCACCGAGCGCGACGAGCTTAAACCGTACGACAAGGACGAAGGGCGTCGCGCTGGCTCCATGAGCAATCACCCACGAGACCAGGGACCAGACTGGACCGTACGGCGACGCGATATTGCGCCAATAGAGATACGGCATCAACGGGTCGGCCGGCGCCGCGTTGCTCGCCGTGGAGAGGTACGGGTTCAGATCGTAGACGCCGGCGAGTCGCCCGAACATCGCGTACGAGAAGACATCGGTCGAGAAGAGCGGTGGGATGAGAACCGCGAGCAGGCCTAGCCCGATAGCTCCGACCGCGACCCAGCGTCGATCGATCGGGCTTGCACGCAGATGCCAGATCAGCCACAGGTAGACGAGCCAAAGCGCGACAACACTACTCCAGGCCAAGACCGCCAGCGAGAGGACAGGAAGCGCAGTCAGGTAGGGCAACGGACCATGAAAAAGTTGTGCTGCCCGCCCAAGCTGAGCCAATGATGGCACCAAAAGGGTGGGGCCAGGCGATTTCGCGTCAATCAGCGCCAGGCTGGTGAGGATCAGTGCGAAGAGCGACCCCGCGAGGACTAGGGATGAACGCTCTCGTGCGACCCGTAAAGTGGGCGACGCCCTCATTGCGGCTGGTCACTTCTTTCAATAACCTGCCGCGCATTGACGATCCGTGAACGGGCGAAGAGCACCACGACCGCGATACCAGCGAGAATGATGATCCCGAAGCCAAACGCCTGCTCGGCACGCTGAATCAGTGGCACAGCCCTGCTCAGATGAGGTGCCAGCAGCATTCCGAGCCCGATCCAGGCACCTGCCCAAATCGTTCCGGAGAGTGCGAATGCCATAGTTGCCTGGGGACGCGGGAATGCCAGGATTCCAGCCGTCAAGGTGCTGTAGGGTCGTAGACCAGGTACCAGCCGGAACGCCGTGAGTCGCCAGAACGCATGAGTCTTCAGCCGAGTCTCTGCTCGTGTGAGCTTGTCTTCATCAAGATGGATCCAGCGTCCATAGCGACGCAGTAGAGGACGACCACCTCGCCGTGCCAGAGTGAAGAGCACCGCGGTGCCGAGCAAGGTTGCCAACACAACGCTTCCCAGGGTGAGCCCTAAATTCAGTCGCCCGTGCGCAACGAGCGATCCGGAAAACAGGAGGAGTAGGTCGCTCGGAAGCAGTAACGGTACCCCTGCCTCCTCAATCAAGACGATCAGAAAGAGAACCAGGGGACCATATGTCGTAACCAAGGACAAAAGACCAGATCCGGCCGACGACATCAAACAATCATTTCCTGGGGTGTCTGAGCAGATTGGTCCATCATCCTCTGGATTGCCCCTTCTTTCTCGCATACAACGACAAGAAGTCTCGTTTCGGGATTCATACGCAGGTTTTTCCGACCTCGCAGCCAAGCGCACGCGAGGATAGGTCGCTTCCTATCATTGCGCGGCAAGATGAGAGCGGGATTAATTGTGACGATCCTTCTGTTTGGCTGGATCTAGGGGTCCGTAGGCGAAGAATTATCGCAAGAGCCAGTTGACACCGCGTGACAACCGGGGTCGCTCGGCTGCCTACACGAAGAATGCGGCGATTGGCGAGACGTTTGCTGATTCAGAGTCGTGGCGCCGAATCGGTATTTGAGCCATGAGTGATACCAGCGAGATTCTCTCTACTACGTTAAACATGCTCTGTTATGATGCGAGCGTAATCCAGGTTCAATAGAAATCCAGGTGTTTATCGGGTGGGCAAGCGGCGCCGGTGAAGGAGAGAGACCGATGTCTGTTGAGCGGACGCGCGAGGTCATCATGGCGTATCTGCACGGTCATGCTGCCGAGACCATCGCGGATGACGCGGTGTTCACGATCATGGGGACAGGTCAAGTCGCAAACGGGCGCGCGGCAATTAGCCAGATGTTGCAGGATTTGTATGAAACCGCGTTCAACGCTCGCGCCGATCTAAGGAATCTCGTTATCGACGATGGGAAGGCAACTGCTGAGTTTGATTTCGCTGGCCGGCATATCGGCGAATTCGGCGGGATGCCAGCGACCGGAGTCGAGGTGAAAGTGCCGTTCTGCGTTGCCTATGACGTTATCGATGACAAGATCACCGCCGCTCGAGTCTACTTTGAAATGGATTCGCTGCGGAAGCAGATCGAAGCTGGTGGCGAGGGCTGACCGCCATCCTTGAAGCGATTTGCAAAACCGTTGGCCAAGAATTGGAGAGCCGCCTACCGGTCATGCTGAGGCCGCAGCCGAAGCATCTCCTCCATCACTCCCGACCGAGACAGCGAAAGCGGAGACGGGGAGATCCTTCGCTGCAGCTCAGGATGACGAAGCGAACCCCGACCAATATTGGTGAATCTTTATGCAATTCGCTGTGAACGATCGATCCATTCTTTGAGGTCCCCGGGTCAGTTGCTGACGTACGCCGCGAGATGCTCGCCAGTGAGGGTGGAACGGGCCGCGACGAGGGCGGCGGCAGTGCCCTCGAAGATGATCCGGCCGCCTTCGTGGCCGGCACCGGGGCCGAGGTCGATGATCCAGTCTGCGTGCGCCATGACCCCCTGATGGTGCTCGATGACGATGACCGACTTGCCGGAGTCGACCAGCCGGTCGAGCAGGGTTAGCAACTGCTTCACGTCGGCGAGGTGCAGGCCAGTGGTCGGCTCGTCGAGGACGTAGACGCCACCCTTCTCTCCCATGTGGGTGGCCAGCTTGAGCCGTTGCCGCTCGCCGCCGGACAGCGTCGTGAGCGGCTGGCCGAGGCTGAGGTAGCCGAGCCCAACGTCGGACAGGTGCGTCAGGATCTTGAGTGCGGCCGGCGTATGCGCCTCGCCGGCCCCGAAGAACTCTTCGGCCTCGGCCACCGACATGGCAAGCACCTCGGCGATGTTGAGCCCGCCGAGCCGGTAGTCCAGTACTGCTGTCTGGTACCGCTGCCCTTCGCACTCCTCGCAGACCGTGGCGACGCCCGCCATCATCCCCAGGTCGGTGTAGATGACGCCGGTGCCGTTGCAGTTGGGGCAAGCGCCCTCGGAGTTGGCGCTGAAGAGCGCCGGCTTCACGCCATTGGCCTTCGCGAACTCCTTGCGAATCGGGTCGAGCAGTCCGGTGTACGTCGCCGGGTAGCTCCGTCGCGAGCCGCGGATCGCGCCCTGGTCGATCGACACCACTCCGTCCCGGCCCGACACCGAGCCGTGAATCAGCGAACTCTTTCCCGACCCAGCCACACCGGTGACCACCACCAGCACGCCGAGCGGTATATCAACGTCGACGTCCTGCAGGTTATGGGTGCTGGCGCCGCGGATTTCCAGCACGCCTGACGGCGTCCGTACCGACGGCTTCAGGGAAGCCCGGTCGTCCAGGTGTCGTCCGGTGATGGTGCCACTGGCCCGAAGTCCCTCAACCGTGCCCTCGAAGCAGACGGTGCCGCCGGCCGTACCCGCGCCGGGGCCGAGGTCAACGACGTGGTCGGCGATCGCGATCGTTTCAGGCTCGTGCTCCACGACGAGCACCGTATTGCCCTTGTCCCGCAGTCGCAACAGCAGGTCGTTCATTCGCTGGACGTCGTGTGGGTGCATCCCGATCGTCGGCTCGTCGAAGACGTAGGTAATGTCCGTCAGCGACGACCCGAGCTGGCGGATCATCTTGACGCGTTGCGCCTCGCCGCCCGATAGCGTGCCCGATGGCCGATCGAGCGAGAGGTAGCCCAGCCCGATCTCCACGAACGAATCGAGGGTCTGCTGCAACGTGGCGAGCAGCGGCGCCACCGACGGCTCGTCGAGACCGCGAACCCATTCGGCCAGGTCGCTGATCTGCATCGCGCAAGTATCGGCGATGTTGACCCCGCCGATCCGAGACGACCGGGCCGCCTCGCTGAGCCGGGTGCCGCCGCAGTCGGGACACGCGGTGAATTTCACCGCCCGCTCGACAAACGCGCGCAGGTGCGGCTGCAGCGTCTCCTTGTCCTTGTCCAGGATCCTCGTCTGGATTCTCGAGATAAGGCCTTCATACGTCTGGTTCACGCCTTCAACCTTCACCCTTATCGGCTCCTTGTGAAGGAAGTCGTGAAGCTCTTTCTTGCTGTATTTGCGGATCGGCTTGTCCGGGTCGAGAATGCCCGAGAGAGCGAAGAGCCGCCCGTTCCAACTGTCGGGCGTGTAGCCAGGGACGATGATCGCACCCTCGGCGAGCGACTTGGAGTCGTCGAAGAGCTGGGTGAGGTCGATATCGGAGACCGTGCCCCGGCCTTCGCAGCGCGGGCACATGCCGCCGGTGCGGCTGAAGGTCACTTTCTGGGCCTTGCTGGCACCGCGTTCGACCGTGATCGCGCCGCTCGCATGGACCGAGGGGACGTTGAAGGAGAACGCGCCGGGTGGGCCAATGTGCGGCTTGCCGAGCCGGCTGAAGAGTATGCGTAACATCGCGTTGGCGTCAGTGGCGGTGCCGACGGTGGAGCGGGGGTCGGTGCCCATCGGCTGCTGGTCGACGAGGATCGCGGTCGTCAGCCCTTCGAGCACGTCGACCTCCGGCCGCCCGAGGGTCGGCATGAAGCCCTGCACGAAGGCGCTGTAGGTTTCGTTAATCAGTCGCTGCGACTCCGCGGCGATCGTGCCGAACACGAGTGAGCTTTTGCCCGAGCCGGAGACGCCGGTGAACACCGTCAGCCGCCGCTTCGGGATCACGACGCTGATGTCCTTGAGGTTGTTCACGCGCGCGCCGTGCACGCGGATCAAATCGTGGCTGTCGGCAACGTGTAGAGTGGGCGACTGCGTGTCTATCCTCATGGCCAGCCTAAGTCTCCATCTGTTCGGCGGGGCCGCCTTCGCGGTCTCCGCTGGTCGTTATTTGGCTCGATCTTACCAACTTCGACGAGTACGTTCGGTTGGTTCTTCTTCGGTGGCGAGGGCGCACTAACGGTCGGGACAACCCGGCCAACAGCGTCGCAGCGCTCTACCTTTATGACCGGTCGTGAGGGAAGAATGTGACGAGTTTTAGGGACGTCCAACCGAGGTAATGTTACAGAGTATTGGGTCGCTCTATTTCCACGACGTAGTCAAGGGAGCGCCCCTGATCGATGGTATGGCATTGACGCGCCCGGCCCTCACGCCGTTTCGGGCGGCGAATGCGAGCGACGGTCAGTTCCTGGTGCGCAACCGCCTGCCGCAGATTCAGGTGCCGACGCTCGTCCTGGTTGGCCGGTACGACTTCATCTGCTCACCAGTTCAGCCGCGGATGCTGGCCGATGGCATTCCAGCAGCGCGGCTACATATCTTTGAGCTCAGCGGTCATTTCCCGTGGATCGAGGAACCGGAAGAGTTCTTCACGACCATCCGGGGATTTATCGATACGTAGCGAGGGCACCAGAGCCGTGCCAACGTCAGCTGCCGCCCGAGCGGCGTTGTAGATGATCGTGCGATCCAGTCCGCTGCTCGCCATCGTGCCTGAAGCACGGCCAATCTTCAGCTGTCTTGAAACATGTTTCGGACGCTCCGGTCGAAGAACCTCACGAAACAGTTGCGGAGTGGTGTCCCTGTAGGGGTCGTCATGCGCTATTGAGCGGAACTGTCAGCGGTAGACGTCGTCATGACTACCGATGTCGAGCAGCGTGATTTCCTGCTCGGTGAGCTCGAGGATGAGCACTACCCGGTAAGAATAGGTGATCCTGACTGCCCACCACCCGGTCAATTGACCGCCCAATGGGTGCAGGTGCAACTGGGGGTCGAATGGATCGGTTTCGAGCCGACTCAATACCCCATGAACGTCGTCGACGAGATCGCGATGCTGCTTGAGAAACTTGCGGAGTCGGCGTCGGAACGCGTCCGGCGCGATCAGCGTATAACTCACTCTTCTTCCAGCGCCTCGTCGATGAGTTCCTGAGCACTCATGCGCTTGACGCGACCAGCCTCCACGTCCGCTCGGGCAGTCTGAATCCGGAGCAGCATCGCCTCTTCACGATCGGCCTGAAGTTCCCGATACTGCTCCGTCGACATTACCACATAACGCGGTTCGTCATGCTGAATGACCTGCACCGGACCATGCATCAGGTCGTCGTCAACAGCGCTAATCCCCCGTCGTTTGATCTCTCGGGCGGGAATCGTCGTCAAATTCGATACTCCTTTCGGTACTTTGTTGGGTATTGTACCGAGTGCCGGTTGAATCGTCCACTCCCAGAGACGTGCGCGTCAGTGCCACGGTGAACGGCAGCACCAGCTACGTGCAGGCGAACGGCGCGCAGGAGGCGATCGCCAGCGGCAACACCACCAGCTATCCCCTGACCGACGCTCTCGGCTCGGTGCGCGGCGTCACCGATAGCACCGGCACGCTCACGGGCAGCACCGACTACGACGCCTTCGGGGCGGTCCGCTCCCAGACTGGCACGTCACTCGCGCTGGGCTACACCGGGCAGCTGACCGATCCCAGCACCGGGTTCATCGATCTGCGGGCACGGCAGCTGGATCCGACGTTGGGTCGTTTCCTGTCAGCCGACACGGTACAACCCAACGCGCCGGGATCACAGGGCTACAACCTCTACGCCTATGTGGCCAACAATCCCACCACATGGACGGATTCGAGCGGTGAGTTTGCGCAGTCAATCGTCGGTTACCGCGTGTTGGCCAGTCCGCCGGAGACCGCGACGGCGATGGGAGTGGCACTTGCCGTAGAAATGCAAGCAAAAGATCCAATGCCGGTCTCCGTCGGCACCTTACTTCTGGCGTATGCCGCGGGATACATCATCTGCTATCTGGATATCAACGGACCATGTTGGGATCAACAGATCGCGGGAAATGGCTGGGTCACTGCCCACGTTCATCTCGGCTGATCTGTTGATCTGATAGGCTTTTCGATGTCACGGAAACAGCTGCTACCGCTGGATTTCTCGTGTTTTCTCGCGACCTGAACAGCACGTGGGTGAAAATGGATCACATGGCGAGGTCTGGTGGTGTGCGACATAGGGACTGCACCGAACCAAAGATCGCAACGGGGCATGCCGAGTCAGTCCCATACATAGTTCCGGCTATCGAATTGTCCGGTGTGGGCGTCACCTTTCCACGGAGAGGCGGCTGGTTCACACGTCACATTCATCCGCATGGCAGAGGAGTAGAAAACGCTGAACCCGCCGTTTGACGTGTGATGAACGTAGGTTTCGCGCGTCGCCAGGAGCTTCCTTGGCGGGAGACGCGGGGTGCTTGAAATTTAGCACCCCGCGTCATGAGCATATTTGGCGACGTCTGCGCTACGAGTGGATGACGATCGATCCTCCACCCAGTGTAACCGGTCTCTGCGTATCGTAAGTCGTGATCCCTGCAGATCTATCCGCGTTGAGTTCCCAGATCGAAAGCTGAATGGTCCCCGTGCCAGACTTGCCATCGGTTATTACGAGCCTGAAACGGTAGCTTCCCTGCCGATTGAGCGTGCCCGTGCCTTGCAGGACAGCCTGGCCGTCGGTTACGACCATCCAGTCGTAACCGGTACTCATGAAGTCATCGTTTCCGAGGTGGATCTCCGTGTTTCCAGTCGGATGGTGTGCACCGTTGTGATACTTGGCGTCGAACCCGAAGTTGACCTTGCCGCCGAACGTGGGGTCGGAAGTGAGTGCGCCAGCGGGTGAATCAAACCAGCCGCCGCCGGTGACGAAGCCAGCCGCGGGATCGAACACGATCACCGAGGTGAAGGTCTTCGTGCTCGTGTTGTCGAATTCACCCGTAACCGTCAGCGTAACCGTGTAGATGCCAGCGGCCGAGTACGCGTGGCTGCCGGTGACCGATCCGTTGCTGACACCGCCCGTGCTCGTGGCTTCGTCGCCCCAGTCCCAGCTCGCGCTATACGTCTCACCCACACCGAGATCGGTCAGGTTGGCCGTGGCCGTCACTTCCGTCCCAACCTGGACGGTCGAGTCGTTGACGGAGACGTCACCGATGGTAGGCGGAAGCGCGCTCAGAACCGTGAACGGCGAGAAGGATGTAACCTGGCCACAGACGAATCCGGTGTCCGGATCATAAGAGGTCGTGCGGTTGACCCAGACGCCGGCCTCATAGTGGAAGAGTTGACGTGAGCCACCACCGCCAAAATCGATACTTGTTGTATCGATGCAGACCTCGGCGCTGTCGAACGTCGCGGTCGTTTGCAGATCGTAATAAACCGGCGGATTTCCAAGCTCGAACCCACTCGGGCTTGCTGGGCCACTGTCGCTGCTGGTGAGCGTCGTGTCGCCCGCGGTCGTCACCGTGGCGAAGGTAATGCTGACCGGTGACGTTCCCGTCGTCTGGTCAGTCGGCAGCACCTGGACATTGCTTCCGGTCGGGGTGTTCCCGGACGTGGGCGGAGTGGCCCCTGGCGTGAGCAGGAGCGCGTGAAGGAAGCCGTTGGCATCCGCGGCAAAGGCGACGATCTTGCCGCCGTCGTTGACCATCTCGGCGCTCTTCAGCGTCAGCCCTTGCAACGGTTGGATCGTCCTGCTCAGATCCGCTGCTCCGCCGTCCGGCGTCCAGATGAAGGCTGTGTCGACCTCCTGTTGGTTGACGTACGTCGTGGCATCGCCAACGATCGTCGCCGAGCTGTTGATGCTGGTCGCTCTCGTGCTCTGGTCCGGGAAGGCACACAGATCGTGCATCGTTCCGTCCGCCCAGACGAAGGCTCCTTGAGGAGCGCCATCGTTTCTGGTCGACCAGCCGACGATCTGATCGGTGTCGTTAATCCCGCTCGCTCGTCCCTCCTGACGATATGCCGTCGGACCGAGCGATCCAAGATCGATGGCGTTGTCGTTCTGCCACAAGATCCCGGTGTGCGTGCCGGGCGCGTGGCCGGTCACCCAGGTCGCCGTGCCGTAGCCAGCGATCGACCCGTCGTTGTTGATGGCAAACGCGGTGGTCAACCCAGAGGCGGGATAGGCGCCTGGGAGAATGCCGAGCGGCTGCATCGTTCCGTTTTGCCACAGAAACGCTCTGGGCTCGGTTTGGCTGGAGTAGCTGTACAGCTTGTAGTCGGATTGGCCGACGATCTGCCCGTTGTTGTTAATCGCGTAGGCGGCGCTCGACCTTCCGCCCAGGAATGTCCCAAGATCCTCGATCTGATGCGTTCCGGCGTGCCAGAGGACGGCATGATGCAGCGGATCAGACACCCCGGGCACCCAGATATCTGACATCCCGACGACGTCGCCGGCGTCATTCATGCCAAACGCGTAGCTGCTTGGCCGGAAGTAGGTTGGTGCGCTATCAGGAACAGGCAGCGTGCCGAGGTCGACGCGCTGGTCGGTGCCGTGAGACCAGAAGAATGCGTGAACCGCGAGATTTGAAGCGTCCGACGGCATCGTCCCCGCGACATCACCGCTGTTGTTGACCACGAGATTGTGGAGACCACCGCCGAATGAACTGGCGGGACCCAGGTCGGTCACGCTGTAGTAGTCGGGTGTCTGCCCGTTGGCGGGTGTCAGAGTCAGCGCCACATTCTTGGTGGCCCCATTGAGAGTCGCCGAAATGGTCGCGAAGACCACGTGCGAGACGGGCTGTGGCTGCACCGCGAATGTCGCCTGCGTCTCTCCGCCCTCCACGGTTACGTTAGCCGGCACCTGCACTTCTGGGCTATCGCTGGATAGGTCGACGACGATCCCGTCGTTTGGAGCCGTTCCGCTGAGAGTGACGGTCGCGTCCATCGAGCTGCCTGCTACCGCACACGTGCCCGACAGACTCAGATCCGTGAGCACCGGAGCTTGCACCACGATGTCTGCCGTGACGCTCGATCCGCCGGCTGTCGCGGTAATCTTGACGTTCGCGTCGCTTCCGACGGGAACCGTGGAGATAGTGAAGGCAGCCGATTTCTGGCCGGCCGGAACTGTGATCGAATCGGGAACGGTCGCTGCCGGGTCGCTGCTCGCGAGCGTGACCGACATCCCGCTGCCAGGTGCCGGTCCCGTGAGCGTGATCGTTGCTGACGACTGATCGCCTCCGTGAACCGGGCTGTCGGCATCGAGGCTTGCCGGGACCGGCGCCAGCACGCTGAGCGTTGCGGTCTTAGTCACGCCCCCGGCCGTGGCCGAGATTGTGACCTTAGTGTTGGCGCCGACCGCGTTGGTGGAAACCGAGAAATCCGCCGAGGTCTGACCCTCTGGCACGGTCACGCTCGACGGCACGGCCGCCGCGGCGTTGTCACTGCTTAATATCACCTGCTCACCTGCGGATGGCGCAGCATCCGTCAGCGTAACGGTGCCGCCAATCGTGTACGAACCAGTGATCTGGGCACCTTTCAGCGTGACCGAGGACAACGAGACCGGGCATGGCTGCCCCACTGGATTCGGCGCCAGAATGGTGTCAGAACCTCCGACCGTCGCCACGTAGTCCGTGGTCGTGCTTTTGAGCGATACGTCGGAGACGCTGGCAGCTGCGAAGGTATCGCTGGTGATTATTGATCCGTCCTCGGTGCTATACAGGCTCACGTCGACCTGTCCGCTGCCGACCGAGGTCAGGACACCGAGCACGTTGCCGCAGTGGCTGAACCGCCAGGCCGCGTCCGAGGTAAACGTATCAGCGTACACGGCCGTCGATGTCGTCAGATTGACGGCGGCAAACTCGACGCTCGTTTGCCCGCTGACGTACGCATAGGCAAACGTCTGGTCGAGGCTGTCAGGGCTGAATCCCCAGCCGGACGCCCCGAACTCCTTCCCGCTCGAGTAATTGATGTCAAACGTGAAGTTCGTCTGAAAGGCGGTCGATCCATCGGACGTTTTCACCAGGAGCAGCGCCGTTTGGTTCGTTCCGGAAAGCGACGCGTAGAAGAGATACGTCCCCTGCGGGCTGAACCCAATATAACTGCCACTCGTGACCGCTGAGCTCTGCCAGATGCGTGTCGATGATGTCGTGGTGAGCGTCAACAGGTCGGCCGATTCGACGTTGCTCTGCAGACTGTTGATGAGGAGCCGGTCGTCATCCGGACTGAATCCCCAGCCGGAGAGCTCGCCGCTCGCCTGATACACCACATGGCCGTTAGAGGTACTGACAACGGCTAAATCGCTCGTGTTTAATCCCGCGTTCCTGGCGTAGAGTAGATACTTGCCGTGCGGAGAGAAGCCGATGCCACTCGTCTGGGTCTGCGTCGAGCTTTGCCAGATCGGGGTGGCGCCGTTGCCGGTTGTCAGATCGTAGAGGTTAACGGTGTCGATTCCGCTGGCGTAGCTGTCGACAAGAAACCGGTCGTCGTCAGGACTGAACCCCCACGACGTGTTCTGGAGGGGGAACGAATCGTTGAAGACGACGACGTGATCGGACGCGCGAGTGATCGTCAGATAGACGAAGGTGCTGTCGCCGCTCGCCGACAGCTGGTAGGTCTGGTTCGGTGAGAAGCCCTGACTATCGACCGCAGGATCGACCGTGGTCGAGCTTTTCGGCGCGAGCGGCGTGACGAAGGGACCGGTGCAGCCGCACGTCGCCGCGGCGGCAACAGGGGCTGGAGAACCGACCATCGTCGTGTTCGAGTTCAGCAGCACAATCAGACCAAGCGCAAAGATTGAAGCGATAAATGCGCGAGAAAGCGTACGGCGAAACGACGCCACTAACCAAACCCTCCCCGACGACGAGCAGCGAAACGGACGTGTGGAAGCAGCCGCGACGTCAGCGCGCGATGCTCGATCCTCTTTGCATACAGACTAGCAACGAGATCAGCTCGATATGACCAAGATACGGCATCAGCGTTATTTGAGCGTTATTTATGGCATAGGTTGGCCACCTGCTCCTTCGAAGATCCGCCGAACGCACGGTGACGAGATTGGAGAGCATCGAGGTGACACCGCGCCGATTCGCCCATTCGAGCTTCGTGCCCGACCATCGTAGACTGCGGCTCGCGAGGGTTGACTCGGGAGCTGCGCCGGAGGGATTCTGGCGGGTGCGGGGTCAGGCTTGCTTCGCTTTGGTCAGCAAAACAATGCCCGCGATGAACCGGAGGAACACGAAGCCCGCGGCGATCATCAGGTAGGCCCCGACGAGCTGGTGCGTGCGGTTTCCGCTGTCGGAGTAGAAGTTGGTCCAGTCTTGTGGTTTCGAGGTATCTGGCGTGTCAGAGCCCGCAAACCACCCGACGATCAGCAGAGTGGCGAACAGGATTCGCCACGGGAAACCATCGTTCCCAGATCGATGCGTTGGCGACCGACGCTTGGGTCTGCGGCACTGTTTCGCCACTGGGCATAGGTGTTGTCGTCATGAAGCTCCCCCACTACTCCACTAACTACCGTGCCGTGGTGTTCCAACCACGACCGTTACTGCTCCGCGCGTGGCCGCAGCGCCACACGTTTCCCAGGAAGCGGAACATCCGCTCCTCGGTCTAGGCCGTTCTTGCGAGACATCCGGAGAAACCCACCGTAAACATTTCACATTGGATCAAGTTTCCAATTTCCCAGAAGATCACGCGACGGCGACCGATTCCGATGTGTCGTCCGAGACCATGACGATGGAGAGATCGCCACGGCGCTGATGCAGGCGAAGGGTCAGATCAACGCCGTTCATAACGACCCCCAGTCGATGGGACGGCAGCTTTTCGCTCGGTCGTGGCGAAGCGGCAGCAAAGCCGTGGCTACAGCGCAACGAGCTTTGATACGAGGCGGAGACCGGTGACGGGAGCGAAGTCATCGTCGCGCGGCGCCAGCGGATCGATGAGACGGTACCCTTCAGATCAGTTTCGAGATTCTCAAATACCTCCGATATTCATACGCCGGTGGGCGTGCGCTCTGAGCATAGGTTTTCCGCACAACCTCTGTATCAGAATGTCGTCTCGAAAACTGCGTGTCGGAGCGCGCTCGCGGTCCCGACTTTTGAGACAGCTGTGGTATGGTGACGGGCCTCGTGCGTCTCTGCTCGTGACCCCGTTCTCTCGCCGGACCGACGGGTCGAGTCGCACCGCTGCGAGTTCCACTCCTGTGACAACTCGTACAAGACTGGCACCAACGAAGCGTGAGGGCAATCCGCGGAGGATCGCCCTCGTTTTGCGGCACGGTATCGGTCTCGAACCTGGCCGTCGGCACGGCTGCTTGCGATTGTGCGACCTATCCCTGTGCGCTGAGGTCGAAGCGGTCGAGGTTCATTACCTTGTTCCATGCCGTCACGAAGTCATGCACAAACTTCTTCTTCGCGTCGTCACAGGCAAAGACCTCCGAGATGGCCCGAAGTTGGGAGTTCGAGCCGAAGACGAGGTCGACGGCGGTGGCCGTCCACTTCAATTCGCCAGTGGCGCGATCACGAAGCTCGTACACGTTCTCGTCCGAGTCAGACTTCTGCCACTCTGTGCGCATGTCACACAGATTCACGAAGAAGTCGTTGGTAAGCTGCCCGGGCCGGTCAGTGAAGACACCGTGTGCCGATTGCTCGAAATTGGCGTTCAGTGCCCGCATGCCGCCGAGCAGGACCGTCATCTCGCTAGCCGTCAGCGTCAGCATGGAGGCCCGATCCAGCAGCTTCGTCGCCGGCGATACTACCTGTCCAGGCCGAAGGTAATTGCGGAACCCATCAGCAGTCGGTTCGAGTACCTCAAAGGATTCGACGTCGGTCTGCTCCTGCGATGTGTCGGTGCGCCCCGGTGTGAATGGCACGGTGATATCGTGCCCGGCGTCCTTCGCCGCCCGCTCGACGGCCGCGCACCCGCCCAGGACGATGAGGTCAGCGAGCGAGACCTTCTTTCCGCCTGACTGCGCGCGGTTGAAGTCCTGCTGGATCTGCTCGAGGGTTTCCAGCGTCCCGGCCAGCTTGGACGGCTCGTTGACCTCCCAGTCCCGTTGCGGTTGGAGGCGAATCCGCGCCCCATTGGCCCCGCCACGCTTGTCGGTGCCACGGAAGCTGGCCGCCGCTCCCCACGCGGTAGCGACCAGCCGGGGGATCGACAGTCCAGATGCCAGGATCTTGTCCTTGAGGGCTGCGATGTCCTCGTCACCGATCAGTTCATGGTCGACCGGAGGAACAGGGTCCTGCCACAACTGTGGCTTGGGAATCCATGGGCCGAGGTAACGCGAAACGGGCCCCATGTCGCGGTGCAACAGCTTGTACCACGCCTTCGCGAAAGCGTCTTCCAGCTCGTCTGGATGCTCGTAAAATCGCCGCGCGATTGGCAGGTAGATTGGATCGACCTTTAGCGCGATGTCCGTCGTCAGCATCATCGGCGCGTGCCGTTTCGACGGTTCATGCGCATCGGGCACCTTGTCATGGGCTGAAGGATCTTTGGGCGTCCACTGATGCGCACCTGCGGGGCTCTTCGTCAGTTCCCAGTCGTACTCGAACAGGTTAGCCAGGAACCCGTTATCCCACTTCGTCGGCTCGTTGGTCCAGGCTCCCTCGAGCCCGCTGGTCATCGTGTCGTCGCCCTTGCCGGTGCCGTAGCTGTTCTTCCAGCCAAGGCCTTGCTCCTCGAGGGGAGCGGCCTCTGGTTCGGGACCGACGTATTCCGCGCTGACGGCGCCGTGGGTCTTGCCGAAGGTGTGACCGCCGACGATGAGGGCTACCGTCTCTTCGTCATTCATCGCCATGCGGCGGAACGTTTCGCGAATGTCCCTTCCGGCTGCCAGTGGGTCCGGGACCCCGTTTGGCCCCTCCGGGTTCACGTAAATCAGGCCCATCTGAACCGCGGCCAGTGGGTTCTCGAGATCACGGTCCCCCCTGTAGCGCTCATCTCCAAGCCAGGTGTCCTCAGGCCCCCAATAGCTCTCGTCGGGCTCCCAGATATCTTGTCGACCGAAGCCGAAGCCGAACGTCTTGAAGCCCATCGATTCCATTGCCACGTTGCCGGCGTAGATCAGCAGATCGGCCCAGGAGAGCTTGCGGCCGTACTTTTGCTTGATCGGCCAGAGTAAACGGCGCGCCTTGTCGAGATTCGCGTTGTCGGGCCAACTATTGAGGGGAGCGAAGCGCTGGGCCCCGCTGCCACCGCCGCCCCGTCCGTCGGCGATGCGGTAGGTGCCTGCGCCATGCCAACTCATGCGGATGAAGAGCGGCCCGTAGTGGCCATAGTCGGCTGGCCACCAGTCCTGCGACGTCGTCATCAGTTCGACGAGATCCTGCTTGAGGGCGTCGACGTCCAGGTCCTTGAACGCTTCCGCGTAGTTGTAGCCTTCCCCCATGGGATTGGACAGGGGCGAGTGCTGGCGGAGAACCGAGAGGTCCAGCCGGTTCGGCCACCAGTCCTTGAGCGTTCTGGTCTGGGATTGTTTCGGACTCAGTGAGGGGGTACCCGGGTTCTCGCTGTCGCTGCGGTTTGGTGCTACGTCCTTCGTATCAGACACGTCGGGACTTCTCCTTTCTTGGTGTTTCCTTTAAATGGCTACCCGGAGATCGCTCCGGTCCAAAGGCTGCGTCACTCAGTTGATGCCACCCGCTACGTGCCGAAGTCGGAATGCCGGACGAGATGAAAGATGATGCCGGTACTACTTTGTCTTTGGGTTGTAATCACCGGTAGACGATCGACAAAGCACCTAGCCACCCCGGCGTCCCGTGTAGCTACAGCAAGCATGCGGCGGCGAGGCTCAATTGTAAACCGTCTGAGTGTTTTATCGATGATGATTCGAGTATCGGCAGCGGGATGACCTGATTCGGCAGGTGTGGGAACAATTTGAGTTGAACCGGCCCTTGTCGTGCGGCCACGTCGGCCTCGACGACCGTTCCGAGTAGAACACCAAAAGCATTCTGGCATTCCCTATCGGCGGCCAACGTCGCCTTGTCATCCTGAACCGCAGTGAAGGATCTCTATTGTGTGTTGAGCGAAGAAATCTTTTGACCCCGTTTCGTTCCGCTCAGTAGGCGAACAATGTGAATGTGTCATTCTGAGCGACAGCGAAGAATCTCCTCGTTTCGATTCGACAAAGCATGGAGAGATCCCTCGGCTGTGGCCTCGGAATGACACATCCCCGGTGGCAGCCGACTCAGGATGACTGCATTGCGTTGACGCTCGGCCAGCGACAACATCGGCAACCTCGATGAACGATCTGAACCCTCAGTTCACCGCTTTCTTCACGAGCGCAGCGATCCGTGCCTCTACGTCGTCGGTCAACTCCTTCAGCGCGAAAGCCGTCGGCCACATTGCGCCTTCGTCGAGGTTGGCCTTGTCGCTGAAGCCGAGCGTCGCGTACCTCGATTTGAACTTCTGCGCACTTTGAAAGAAGCAGACGACATTGCCATCCTTGGCATACGCGGGCATCCCGTACCAGGTTCTCGGCGAGAGGGCCGGAGCGCTGGCTCCGATGATGGCGTGGAGCCGCTCGGCCATGGTGCGATCCGGTTCCGGCATCTCGGCGATCTTTGCAAGCACGTCGCTTTCTCCATCCGCCTTGGGCGAGCGGGAGCCGCGACGCGCTGACGCCTTTAGTTCCTGGGCGCGCTCCCGCATGGCGGCTCGTTCCTCGTCCGTGAATCCTTTAGATTCATTGTTCGTGCTGCGTTTAGCCGATCGCTTCGTGCCCGCCTTTGCAGGCTTTCCCTCAGCCATGGCCTTCTCCTTCACCGTGTCGTCTATGCAGGTCGGGTCGGTGCTCAGCTGTCCTGAAGCAGCCCGAGAACGTTGCCATCGGGGTCGGTGAACGTGGCCACGAGACGGCCGCCACCGACGTCATGTGCGGGCTCCTTCACGGTGGCACCAGCAGCGGTCACCTCGGCCAGCTTCGCCTCAATGTCCGACACGTGCCAGTAGGCCACTGGCGAGGTCATGCCCTGTGGCCCGCCGCTCGGCACGAGTCCGATGTGCTGGCCTTCGGCCTCGTAGCCGACGTAGTAGGGCGCGTCCGCCTGCGGCGGGATGCCGAGCAGGGCGGTGTACACCGCCTTGGCCGCCGCCAGGTCGGACACGGGATGGAGCACGGTCTTGATTCCCTGGGTGGAAGAGCCGGTCATTTTCACTCCTTAAGTAGTGGGTCACATCGACCCGGTGTGTCTATTCGAGTCTATAGTCGGACGATAGCCCGGAAAACGACGTGCCGGACTGATCGGTGGGACCGACTGAGTCCGGCGTCATCCCGCTGTAGCAGACCTAGACGCCGAGAGTGTCGCGATAGAAGGCAAGCGAGGCATCCGGGTCGTCCTGCGGGAGGACGGTCCAGTAAATGGTGATGTCGAATCTCGGCTCCTTTCGTAAACTCGGATACATCGGCGGCGTCTGGTTGGTCTATCTCTATGACCGATCGCGAGAGAGAAATGTGACGAATGCGTGAGGACGACTGGCTGGCTACACGCTTCGAGGAGCACCGGCCCCGCCTGAGGGCGATCGCCTACCGGATGCTTGGCTCGACGACTGACGCTGATGACGCTGTTCAGGATGCCTGGATCAGGCTGAGCCGCGCCGACATCGATTCGGTCGAGAACCTGGGGGCCTGGCTCACCACGGTGCTCTCGCGCGTGTGTCTGAACATGCTGCAAACCCGGCGCTCGCACCCGGAGACGCCCTTCGCGCCCGACATGCCCGAGTCTGCCGGCGACGTACCGGCGTCTGACCCCGAGCAAGAGACGCTGCTCGCCGACTCGATCGGGCTTGCCCTGACGATCATGCTCGACACGCTCTCACCACCGGAGCGCGTCGCCTTCGTGCTGCATGATATCTTCGGCATATCATTCGCGGAAGTCGCGTCGATCGTCGGACGAAACGAGGCGGCAACCCGCCAACTTGCAAGCCGTGCGCGCCGTCGCGTCCGGATGCAAGACGCAGATCGTGAGACAAACCGGCTGCGCCAAGCCAGGCTGGTCGAGGCGTTTCTTGCCGCCGCGCGTCACGGAGAGTTCGACCAACTGCTCGCGACGCTCGACCCTGACGTTGTCCTCCATGCCGACCACACAGCGGTCAAACTTGGCGCGGCGCCCGAGACCCATGGAGCAGCCGCGGTCGCCGAGTTCTGCCGGCGCGCACGGGGAGCGGTGCCTGCCCTCGTGAACGGAGCGGCGGCCATCGCGTGGATGCCTGGCGGAAAGCTGCGCGTCGTCTTCGACTTCACCGTCGCGGCGAGAAGATCACCGCCATCGAGCTGATCGCCGAACCGGACCGTCTTCGCCAGCTTGACCTGGAAATCCTACTCGACGCGCACGCACCGCAGCCGCCGCACTGAGACAGCGCAGGGTACCGTGGCCACCGCGCACCAGTAGTGTGCCCCGTTATTCAGAGAACACCCACCCGGATGCCGGTATGCCGCAGGCGTTGCAGGATGAGCTCATGCCGAGTTTCATCCCTTCACCTGACCGTCTCACCGCCAACCATTTGTATTTCAAGCGCCTCCGAGAGTGTTTCAGAACGCGCCAAATTTTTGGACGCAGCCCTGTTGCGTGCAAACTCAATTATCGGCGACTCGCTCTCTCGCAGGCTCACGAATTGCAGGTTCACCCGTCGTTTAAACGGCTTGCACCGGTAGGCCGTTAGTCAGAGCGCAACCAGGCAAATACTCGCTACACACAGAAGGCACATCCGTGCGGGACGTGCCCAGGTGCCCATAAGAAGTCGACGCGCCGGATGGCGACAGGTCTGACGGTCTCGAAGCGCTGAAGATGATCCGCCATTGAATCCGGCAGGCGGATTCGTCTTTCCTTCCGACGTGGTGGACTCAGGTTTTCGAGTCGCCCCGACGCTAGACAACCACGCCAATGCCGCCACGCTGTTCGGCACGGCGAAGCGCTAGGCCCAGCATCGCGCCGCCAACGCCGAGCGCCAGACCGGCGCCGATTGCCAGCCCGATGATGTCGTGACCAACGTGGCCGGCTGACCAGCCGGCACCGGTCAGCACAATCGTCCGCTCTGCCGCGAAGGCATAGGTTTGGGGCAGGGCTGTCCCGGTCACGCGCAGCCAATTCGGTAGGAGTGCGACCGGCACGTACAGGCCGGCGGCCAGCATGACAAGGTATTTGTAGGCCCAGGTGATCGGATCAGAGCCGTTCTTCACTTCCAGCAGGAAGAACAGGCTAGCCCCGGCGATGCCGAGTCCCGCATTTGCGCCAATCAAGAGCAGATAGGCGAGTACCGCCAGACCGACATGGACACCGGCGTGGATGTGAATTGCTCCGAGTGCGATGAGAATGACGAGGGCACCAAGTTGTAGGATGGTCGAAAAGGCGACTCGCCAGACGAGCCGACCGACCACATTGGCCCAGATGCCATGGATCGAGAGACGGTATGTCTCCAGCCGCTTGTCCCAGAACGCCTCAGAGATCGTCTCGAATGGTCCGGCCAGTGCCGCGAGCGCGACCTGGTTCAGTAGCACGCCGAGCACCACGAAGGCCAGGTAATTTCCGCCGTATTGCGCGACTGACGCGTCAGCTGCCGTGCGTAGGAAGCGCGCAACGAAGAACCAGACGCCAACCGTCGTGATCTCCTGAACGGCCGAGAGTATCAGGTTGGTCGGATAGTAGCGCAGGTTGCGGTACTCAAGCCAGGCAGAGGCCCAACATGCCCGCAAGAAGGCTACGGGACCACCGAACTGCCACTCGGATGCTTGGACCGCTTTTGCCGATGCTTGAGCATCCATCAGGCAGCTCCCAGCGCTTCAAAGACGTCGTCGAGTGTCACCGGCTCGGCACGCATGCTTGCCAATGCCCGGCCACTGGCACGCAGATATGCCAACAGCGCCGGAGTTGTAGCCCGCAGGTCGGTGGACTCCGCGATCATGGTGACACGGCCTGCGTCGTCTCGCGTGGGGGAGCGGACCGCCGTCACACCGGGAAGTTCTCCCAGGCCAATTAGCCAAGCCGCATCGGGTGGAGTGGCGTCGCGCAGCGTGACCGTCACGGGCCGCGTGAGCGCGAGCGACCGCGTCAGTTCTCCGGTCGGTGCGTGGGCGACGAGCTCCCCTCGATGCAATAGGGCAATCTCGCTACAGAGCTCCTCAGCCTCTTCCATGACGTGCGTCGTCAGCACGATCGTCACGCCAAGCTCGCGGTTGAGCTGGGCGATCATCGACCGCACCGAGCGTACCCCTTCGAGGTCGAGCTTGTTCGTCGGCTCATCGAGAAAGACGAGCCGGTTCTCGGCGATGAGTGAGCGCGCGAGTGCCAGACGCTGCCGTTGCCCAGCGCTGATGTGCATCGGCCAGGCGTCGGCTTTGTCGGTCAGCTCGAGCTGACCCAGCAAGTCATCGATGCGGGCGCGCGCCGCTGCCCCATGTAGACCATAGATCGGCGCCCAGAAGATGAGATTCTGACGCACCGTGAGGTTGTTGTCGATCCCGACGTCGGCGGTTGGTGCGACGAGGCTGACGCGAGCCCGAATCTCGGCGTGTCGTCGCAGGAGGTCGAAGCCGAGTACTGTGCCGCGACCGGCGTCCGGACGCAGCAGACCTGCCAGGATCTTGATCAGGGTCGTTTTGCCGGCACCGTTCGGACCGAGCAGCCCTAGCACCGCTCCGGATTCTACCCGCAGGTCGATGTCATGGAGCACGGTGGTCGACTCGCTGCGCCCTTGCTGATATCGCTTGACCAGACCAGTGACATCGATCATTGCCATCGGGTCAGAGTCCCATTGCCGCGTGCCCGCTCGATCCCTCGGCCGTACAGATAAAACCCGAGCGGCAGGAGCGTCAGGGTCAAAATTGCCAGTGCGATGCCATCGACCATGATCGGAGACAATCCGGTGAAGAGGTGCTGAATCGGCAGGACCGGATCGCTCAGCTGCGCGCTCGGATCCAGCAACCGGCGCAGCGCGTCGAAGGCATAGGTGTGCGGAATGAGGCAGGCAAGCCACTGGAGCGGTGTGGGCAATACGGTCACTGGATAGTAGGTGCCGGCCACCAGAGTCGCCAGCAGGCCCTGCACAATGAAGCCGACTGGCTCGGTCCCTTTCTTGATGTCGAGCAAGTGGAAGGAGCTGGCGCTCAACAGGCCGATGCCGAACCCGGCGCACAGGAAGAGCACGGTGAAGAATAGCGCCAACCAGACGTAGTGAAAGCTGAAGGTCGCGCCAAAGATCAACATCCCGAAACCGAAGGTGAAGAACAGACGTGGGTAGTCGTCGATGGCCGATTTGCTCATCAATCCCAGCAGTGGCGTGTAGATCGACATTGGGCTGAGGAGGAAGAGGTCCATGGTGCCCTGGAAATAGGCACGTTGGATCCGGATGTACGGGTCGACCAGGTTCGTGTTGATAAAGACGTTGACAGTCACGCCGACGACGATGAACGACATGTAGTTCGTGCCATAGGCGGCCGGAAGCACCTTGGCGGCATCGCCTGCCAGCGTCTTGCCGAGTAGGAAAAACAGGTACGTGGTGACGAACAGGTTGGTGAGCCAGAGCACCTGATTGACGCGGTAGGACTGCCAGATGCGGTACTCGCGCAGCCCGAAGGCCCACAGTGCGCCAAACTCGCGCAGCAGGCTGCGTCTCGTAACTTCCGGGGTGGCACTTGCCTCCGCATTCATTGTCCTGCGACCAGCGGTAATTCGCTATCTGCCGAGGACATGGTCACCATGTCCTCCGGGAGCAACAGCACATCGCGCAGGGCTGGCTCGCTTTCGGCGAGGAGCACGATCCGGCCGTTTGGCTGCTCGATCCAGCGCACGACTTGCTCGAGCGCATCGGATCGGCGCCGGGCATGCACGCGCCATACCCGCTCGCCAAGGGCGCCGGGCCGATCGACCGCTTGGGCGGCGACCACTATCTCAGGTGGCAGACCAGTTGGCATGTCCATTTCCTCGGTCCGGATTTCAATGACGGTTAGCCCGGCGAGATTCGCAACGATCTCCCTCGGGGTGCCCTGCTGCCAGATCAAACCATCCCGCAGGATCGCGATGCGGTCTGCAACCGCTTCCATCTCGGCCGATTGATGGTCGGTCAGCACCATCGTCTGGCCGCGCTCGCGGAGAGGACCGCGAATCAGGTCCAGCATGGCACGAGTCGTCAATGGGTCAAGGCCGACGGTCGGCTCATCGAGGAGTACCAGCGGGGTGCGAAAGAGTAGTGCGCGAGCCAGGATCGCCCGCTGGCGCATGCCGTTTGAGAGCTGCGACGGATACTTGTTTCGATCGTCCCACAGTCCGACATCGCGCAGTGCCTGATCGGTCCGCTCGCGGGCAAGGGAATCCGGCATGCCGCACAGCGACGCGAAATAGCGGATATTCTCCTCGGCCGAGAGCGGCCATTCGAGGCCCATCCATCCGGTAGTCGATACATATGAAACACGCTTGCGGATCTCCTGCGGATCCTCAAGCGAGTAACCTGCGACCGACCCGTCGCCGCTGGTCGGGCGGATAAGGCCAGCCATGATCTTGATCAGCGTCGTCTTGCCTGAGCCGTTGCGGCCAACCAGACCGAAGATCTCGCCCGGCCCGATCTGCAGCGACACATCGCGAAGCGCAGGCACCGCCGGAGCTGAACTGGCCGTTAGCGTGAGGGCGCGACTGAGATTACGCAACCAGAGTGCTGGTCCGCTCATTTGCAGCGAGGTGCCCCGCTTGGACACTTCCTGTCCCGCGTAGGTCTTCGTGATGTGCTGCAGATCGACAATCAGACCCATTAGAGTTCGGCGAGTAGCGTGGCGAGGTCCCGGGACGCCGTTTCGGCGTGCCCCGGCGAGCGTAGCATGGTATCGACATTGGCAACGATCATGAGTGCCCGCCAGACAGACATCCAATCGTCGCTCACGCGACCCGACTCTTGGTAGCCCGCCAGGATCGCGTCGCGATCGGCCGGCCGGTTCCAACGCCGGATCTCCAGCGCGGGATGGCTGATATAGGCGTCACCGAAGTCAATGAGACCAGTGAAGACCCCTAATTCGGGGTCAACGAAGGTATGCTCCTCGTACGGGTTCGAATGTAGTGCGGCCCGCTCGCGGGTGCAGGGCAGCGACGAGAGCGCGCGACCTGCAATCTGCTCGATCGAGAGTGGGAAGGTCCAAACCAGCCCGCGCTCACGCACGTCACGTGCTCGGTCGAGCAGCGGTTCAGCGATACGCGTCATGGCGTCCATGAACGTCAGATCACCCGGCACGATATCGCTCTCAATGAAAGGTTCAACCGGTAGTGAATGGATCTGGCGCAACGTCCGTCCCAATTCGATGAGCGCTGCCCGCCGGTCGTCCGGAGCAAGGACTGTGCCGCGCAGAGCTCTCCCCGGCACCCGCGTCAGTAGCGTGTACTGAATGCCCGGTTCTCCACGCCCGTGCCCGACTACGCGAGGCACACTAATCTGACTGTCCTGCGGGAGTGCCGCGAGTTGCTGGAGGAAGAAGACCTCCTTGGCCAGGCTGGTCAGCGGTCGAAGCTGTTGTGGGCGCTGCACCTTAAGAATAAACTCGTCGTCGATGAGGTACGTGCGTGCCTCACCACCCGATTCTTCCACTGCCTGAACGTGCTCGGCGGGAGCGTGGTGACGGGCGAGCGCGAGTACCAGTTCGTCCGGCAGAATCGGATCCGCTGCATCCGGCTGCAGATAGACGTGTCGTGGCACCAACCCCTCCTCAGACGAACATCATTTGCCAGCGGATGCGATCGGAAGCGTGAGATGGCAGAATGTAACATACGTTAGACTACATTTCAAGAGGAACGTACGTTTGTGGAACAGACCTGGCTACTGCTGATCTACACGGTCCCGGCTGAACCGTCGCGCAAGCGCGCGGCCGTTTGGCGTGAGCTGAAGCGCGCCGGTGCCGTTGCTGTGCGTGATGGCGTCTGGGCGCTTCCTGAGCGGGACGACACGCGCGATCGCTTCCAGACGATCGCCGCCAAGGTGACGAACCTCGATGGGCAAGCGACGCTGGTTGAGGGAGCACTCATTGGTGCGGAACGTACGGCGGACATCGTGGCGGCGGCTCAGGCGGGCAGCGCCCGGGAATATCGGGAGCTGATCGACGAGGCCGGACACTTTTTGGCCCACGTGCAACGTGAGCAAGAGCATCGCAACGTCAACTTCCACGAGCTCGAGGAGCTTGCGGCTGACCTAGGCAAGCTCCGACACTGGAGCGAGCAAGTTATCGCACGTGACTATTTCTCGGCAACTGGGCGCACTGAGGTTGAGCAGCTGTTCACGCAGTGCGACGACATCCTCGAAGCCTTTTTGGAGAACGCATTTCGAGACGCCGAGGCCAACGGATGAAATGGTTCACCCGCGAGAACGCTCATGTGGATCGTACGGCCTGCCCGTGGTTGATTCGCCGGTTGATCGACCCGGTTGCAGAGTTCTTGTTTGTTCCCGGAGATACTGATCCGGAGACCCTCAATGGGCACACGTTCGACATGCGCGGGGCGGAATACAGTCACGAAGGTGAGTTGTGCACCTTCCAGGTGATGCTGGCGCGTCACCAGTTGACCGGGGATCCCGGTCTGGTCGAGATGGGGCACATTATCGCCGATGTGGATGTCCCGCCGAGACGTGGCCGCCGGCCAGAGGCGGCCGGGATCGACGCGGTGCTGCGTGGTCTGCAACAGACGGTTCCGAACGATCACGAGAAGTTACGACTGACGGCGCCGCTCTACAACGCGCTTTACGCATACTGCCAGGAACTGAGCCAGGCACGGCCAACCAGCCGAGGTGGCCTCTCCCGGCCACGGCTGAGCTATCGGCGTCACCACGATGTGGGACCGAGTGGGCATGCCCCGTGAGCGTCCGGCAATTGATTGACGTGGACACGCACCATCCCTACAGCTTCGGTCCATGCGGCCCCTATCCTGCGCCAGACTGGACACTCAACTATCGCTAGGAAAGGAGCGCTCATGCGGCGGCTCATCATGATGACGGCGGTATTCGTCGTGGGCACGCTTGGCATCGGGTGCGGCGCCGCTGAAACTCCGGCAGCTGAGTTCGGAGCCTCTTCGTCGGCAACCTCAATGTCGGTCGCATCGAGCACAGCAACAGATGGTCTGACGCCGATCGCGTTTCCGGTCGTCAACGTACCAGCTTCTGACGTGTCGCAGGCCGCACTCGACTACACCAAGCAGCGAGTGACGATCAAGAGCGGAACCCCAACGGTGGTCTTGACCATGCCCGTTACCCCGTCGCAACTTCAGTCGCTCGGCCTCGGGATCGGTAATTATTCGCCCGCCTGTCAACAGCCTATGTATTTGGTCGTCGTCAAGGGCGACTTCGACACGCGCGGCACCGTCCCCTCGGTTCAATCGCCCGATCTGCCGGCGCCGGCTCAGTATATCGGCTATGTCTTCGATCTCGGCGAGGGCAGGCTTGGAGGAGTCATCGCGACGATCATCAGCCCCGATGGCGCATCCTTCAAATCGGTGCTCCATGATGCCGCGCTGCCTGATCCGGATCTCGATCGTGCACCCCGCGTCGCGGGTCCACCGTATGTCCCGTGTCGGGATATGGTCGCGCCAGGAGTTCCCGATACGCGGACTCAAACGACGACGCCGTAGCGGCACGTGAGTACGGTCGATCGTAACGTCGAGCCGGTGCCATCGGGGCTTGCTGCTGTAGGTGCTCGCGGCCGACATGATAGACGACCCAAGAAATTGGATACCTCGAAGAGGATCGAAAAGGCGCAGTTCCTTTAGAGCGTGTTTGGTGATTCATCCGGGCCTATCGCGAGCCGCCGCAGGAGACGATCAACCGAACCGCCGCAGCACGCCAAGCCGGTCCCAGGTGGCCCATTGTTCCACAACCTTGCCGTCACAACCGAGACGCTGGATCGCCACGAGTTGCCAGCTGGTGCGTCGGCCGGTTGGCGGGAGGTTGCAGTATTCGCCCCGGTGCGTCCCACTGAGGGTAAGGCGTTGCACCACCATGTCCCCCTCGGCGATCTCGGCCTCGACGATGGCGTGAAGGTCGGGAAAGGCTCGGCGGAGCTCCCGCACCCACTGCTTTACCCCCGCAACGCCGGGGCCAATTCCGCAGGGCGTGTGATGCCGGCAATCCGTCGAGAGGATCTCGTCGGCAACGGCCAGGTCACCCTGTGTGAGTAATTCATCGGAAAGACGACGGGCATTTGCCTTCATTTCGCCCGCTGACTGCGCAAACGTCCGCTTTGCCACCGTTTCGCCTCCTGCCA
Source organism: uncultured Chloroflexia bacterium (assembly GCA_963785465.1). Taxonomy (GTDB): domain Bacteria; phylum Chloroflexota; class Chloroflexia; order Thermomicrobiales; family Thermomicrobiaceae; genus CALAGB01. The sequence goes on from CAWAVM010000011.1 coordinate 74,554, forward strand.
CTCCCCTTGTCGTGCCTCCGACCTCATCGTTCCGGCGCAACGGCCACCCGGCTGTCCCGCCACACCCGCAGCGTTGCATACGCCGCCAAGAGGCCGAAGAGCAGTGAGCCGAAGTGGATAACGTCCGCCAAGATGTACGTGAGCGGACTGTAGGGGAACGTCGCGCCGTTCAGCACCGCCCAAATACTGGAAAGGACGAGCAGACTCGGCAGGGCACCAAAGCCACCGACGACGGCCCGCGCCATCGACCAGCCCCACCAGCCATAGACCGCAGCCGCCACCCCGAGGTACACCGCGACTCCCCAGGTGTTGAAGTCCGATGTGCCGAAGATCACGCTGTAGTCGGCTACCGTGTGCGCCAGGCTAAAGGCAAGCGCCAGCGCGTTGAGTTGCAGGCAGCGCGCGAGCTTTGGAGTGTAGGCAATCCCAGTTCTCATCTTGGTTCTCCTTCCCAAAGGCGACGAGCGCATCGCGATCGTCACCATCATCAATGTGCGTCCTCTTAAGCCTGCCCGCTGTCCTCGGCCATTTGTGCCACTCCGATCAGTAGCCAGAAGATGCCACAGCCCCAATCGCGTAGTGCGGCAGGATGCCGGGCAGCGCGAACGCGGGGCCTACTACCAGCGAGACATAGAGGCTGCAGGCGAACAGAGTGAGGCGGTGCCATCCGGTCCAGCGCTGGTTGCTCAGCATGGCCACACCGGTCAGGATCAGGCCCACGGTTATCGCCAAGGTCGAGAGACCGTACAGCGCTCGTGCCTGTCAGCCAGCCGAACTCGGCCACGATCTGCACAAACAGCCCCACCAGCGTCAACCCTAACCCGCTCGTCGCGAGACGACCTCGCCCAGCCGCTCCCGATCGCACCAGTCCGACCACCCCGAGCAGCAGCAGGAAATGACTGACGGCGTTGAGTACCGGAACCCACCAGAGGAGTGGTTCGGCCACAGTGTGGCGCGGGGCGGCTGCATGGTTTTCGTCGTCATCGTCTTCGCTCCTTCTCCTAACGGCTGACGGCCAGTCTGCCTGTATCGACGAATTGCGCGTCGATTACGCCTCTGGTTGCCATTGGGGGTTCCCGGCGTGTGCCTGCCGCTCAGCGGAGGGCACCATGCTGCCCTCCCGGCGCACGAACAGGATGATGCTCAATGCCAGCACCCACAGCAGCATCGGGAGATATCCGCCGATGAGGCCGACCACCTCAAGTGGGCCGCCCGGGTTGCCCAGCCCCGCCGCACCGATGAGCGCAGTGATCGCGGGAACCAGCGCCGCAACGCCCAGCCAGCGGGGTACAACCGCGCTGCGGGCAATCGCGCCGGCCGCGCCGGCCAGGAAGAGCGCCTGTGGGAGACCGGTGAGGGCGACCATCGAGACCAGGTCGAAGAGCGCCAGCACGGCTGCGGACTCCCCTGCAATGGCGGTGTGCGAGGAGAGCGCCGCCTCAGACATGTCCAAGACCATCGTGATCCCGGCCATGCCGATGGCCCCAGCCAGCATCAGGCGTGCGAGGATCCCGAAGGGGTCGCCACCACGACGAACTGCGAGGCCACCAAGCCCCGACGCGAAGGCGACGAGACAGAGCATCGTTAAGCTGTCGAGGTAGGCGTAACTCAGCACGCCCGTGCGATGCTCCACGTAGTATGAACGGGCAACGGCGAGAGACTCACCCGGTGTCGGGGGGACGCCCCTAACAACGAACCCGCCCAGGGTGAATACGACGAAAAGGATGCCTGCCGCCGCCGTCAGGCGCGCCCACGGCCATTCCCGGGTTGTCTCAAGCTGAGCTTGCCCTGCGGTAGGTACCATCACACGACTTCTTCCACTCGTTACGCCTCCGGGCCGAAATCCCGGCCCGTTTCTAGACTGCGCCACTTCGCCGCCCATCAACAGGACGCACACCCACCGTTCGCCCACCGTTCTCCTAATGCCCGCCGGTACGATGCGGCCGCATGGTATGTTGTGATCCTCATGAGGCAACCGAATGCGGCGTCGGTAGGGGTAGCGTGTGGGCGCGACGAGGGCGAATAGCTTCGGGCTACTGCCCAGGCGCTTGCGGCTGGCGGCCGGCCTAACACAGGAGGCCCAGCGGCTCAGCCCCACACAGTCGCCGCGCGATTTCGCGGCGCGGCTGAGCGTTGCCTGGATGGATCCGTCCGGCGCAGTGGACGACCTGACCGGCCGCTACGTCGCGGATCGCTATGGTGAGTGTTCGACGGAGGAGGACCTGACGACCGCCAGGCAGGTACGGGAGCGAATCCACCAGGCGTTCACGACCGGTAAACCATAGACCAGGAGACCCGGAGGGGACGAAAACGGGGAGGCATTCGGCCTCCCCGCTAATTCTAACGATCTGTCCGGTGACTACGGCTCCGACGGTTCCGGGCCGACATTGTTTATGACGTTGTCGAAGCTGTTCCCAAGCATCACAAACCTGGCACCTCCGTTGGTTGCGATGCCAATGCGCTCACTGGTGAACTGGTTTCCAATGACCTTCGTACCGACCAGGATCGCACCGGGCGACTCAGCGCCGACGATGACGCCAATCCCCGGGAAGGGGGAATCGTAGCTTCCTAGTTGGTTGAACAGCACCCAGGTATTCATGACGAAATCTCCAGGTGAGTTGCTGTGGACGATCACGTCAGCGAAGCCGTTCCCCCACGACGTGTTTGAAATCACGATGTTATTCCGAACGGTCGTGAACGGAACGTCGGCCGCGATCACGATCCCAGCGGGGTTGTTTATCACGGTGTTCTTCGCCACGATGTTGCCGCGTACTCCGGCGCCGCGATTGTAGGCTGCCACGACAATGCCACAGCCGTTGGTGTTGTCCTCAACGTCGTTGAAAAGCACCTTGTTGTAATTGCCTGCCGACAGCGAACCCTGGTTTGGTGTTCCCGTTGGGATCAGACCGTCGTCGAGCACCGCAATACCGCCACCGCCATTGTTCTTGACGATGTTGTTCCGGATGGTGCCATTCGACACGCCGCTGAACTGGATAGCCTTGGTCTCGGCGAATGTCGTGCTCTCGCCGCCCGAGGCATTGTTCGAAACCGTGCTGTTCTGGACGACCACGCCAGACGTGTCTTGCGCCAGAATCCCATGATAAGTCGCTCCGCTGATCGTCGCCCCGTCGATAACGACGTTTTGCGCGTCAGGACCGACATAGACGCCGATGTCACAGCCGGTCGCGTCAATCACACCGGTAATCGGATGACCGGACGTGGCGACAACCGCGGCGGTCAAGCCAGACGAGCCCGCATCAGAACAGGTAGCGGCCAGCGCCGTCCCCGCAAACCCCACTCCGACGAGCGCGAACTGCCCGAGACTCAGAAGAATCCCGACCATAGCTATCGCGATTTTTCTCATACTGTAGACTCCTCAATGACTAACTTCGAGATTTACCAGACCACGAGTAACCCCCAACCCCCTCCTTTCTATCGACACGCAGCTACCACGGCTGCTGGTGCACCCTTCGGCATCATGAGTTGCGGGAAATCTTCAACGCCGTGCGCCGGATGGTCCGAGCCGGGTCTACTTGGCGCATGCTGTCCCATGATTTTCCCCGTTGGGAAGCGGTGTATCAGCAAACGCAGCGCTGGATCAAAGTGGGGTCTTTCCAGATCACCACCGACGATTTGCGCCTCGTCTTGCGGCTGGCCCAGGGACGCAAGGCTCAGCCGTCGGCCGTCATCTTCGACAGTCAGACCATCCAGAGCACTCCGGAGAGCGGACACCGAGCCGGGTACGACGGGCAAAAACGAAAGAAGGGGACCAAGCTGCATCTGGCCGCCGATACCTTGGGTTAACTCCTGGCCATGCACGTCACGCCCGCCAACGAGCAGGACCGGGCTCAGGTCCAGATCCTGGCCCAGGCGGTCCAGGACGCCACCGGCGAGCACGTCGAACTGGTCTATGTCGACCACGGGTATTCCGGCGACGTGCCGGCCGAAGCCGCCGCTGGCGAGGGTATCGAACTGCATGTGGTCAAACTGCCCGACGCCAAACATGGCTTCGTTCTCTTGCCGCGTCGCTGGGTCGCTGAGCGTTCGTTCGCCTGGAAGACCCGCTTCCGGCGGCTGGTTCGCGACTACGAACGCCTGGACGAGACGGTCGTCGGCTTGCATTTGGTCGCTTTCTGTACGCTGATGCTGCAACACCTGTTCGCCTTACTGATCGGCCCAACGAGTGCATAACAGACTCTAGACTGCGCCACTTCGTCGCCCATCAACAGGACGCGCACCCACCGTTCGCCCACCGTTCTCCTGACACCCGCCGGGACAATGCGGTCGCATGGTATGCTGTGATTCTCATGAGGCAACCGAATGCGGCATCGGTAGGGGTAGCGTGTGGGCGCGACGAGGGCGAATAGCTTCGGGCTACTGCTCAGGCGCTTGCGGCTGGCGGCCGGCCTAACACAGGAGGCCCTAGCGGAGCGTGCGGGCATGAGCGCACGGGCGGTCAGCGACCTCGAGCGCCATCCTAACCGCCTGCCACGATTCGACAGCGTGGCCCTGCTCGCCGAAGCACTGGAACTCGATCCCGGCGAACTGGGGCGTTTCATCGCCGCCGCCCGCCCGGATGGCGAAGCACCCGGCGCGGCCGACCGGGCGGTAGCGCGGCCGGAAGCGTTGCCGCGCCCGCTTACCCCGCTTATCGGACGTGATGGGGCTGTGGACGCCGTCGCCGCGCTGCTGCGGCGCCGGCAGGATCGCCTGATTACCCTGACTGGACCAGGAGGCGTGGGTAAGACGCGCCTCGCCCTTGCCGTCGCTGAGCGAGCAGCGGGCGATTTCGCCGACGGCGCGGTCTTCGTCGATCTCGCCCCACTGACCAATCCCGCTTTGGTGGTCCCGACGATCGCCCAGCGCCTGGGAATTGAGGAGCGCGACGTGACTCCATTGCGAGAGCGTCTGTTGGCGTTCCTTCGCGCGAGGCACCTGCTCCTGCTGCTCGACAACTGCGAACACCTGGTCGCGGCGCGCGAGGATATCCTTGAACTGGTAATCGCCAGCCCCCGCCTCGCGGTGCTGGCGACGAGTCGGGTGCCGCTGCGCGTACGCGGCGAACGCGAGTACCGTGTCGCGCCACTGGAGCTTCCTGGGGAGGCCGATGTGCCGGAGGAATTGGTCCGCTCCCCAGCGGTGGAGCTATTCCTTGCGCGCGCGCGATCCGTCGGAGCGGAGCCGCCGATGGACAACGTAAACACACCCGCTGTGGCCGCGATTTGCCGCCGGCTCGATGGGTTGCCGCTGGCGATCGAACTGGCGGCGGTCTGGACGCGGCTGCTGCCACCGCCCGAACTGCTCGTGCGCCTGCAACATCGCCTGCCGCTTCTGGTTGGCGGGCCGCAAGACCTCCCCGATCGACAGCGTACTATGCGCGATGCGATCGCCTGGAGCTATGACCTCCTCGATCCACTGGAGCAGCGCCTCTTCCGTTGGTTGGCCGTATTCACGGGTGGCTGCGATCTGACGGCGGCTGAGGAGGCTTGCGCCGGAGCAGCGGACAAGCCGCTGGTGCTCGCTGGTCTGGCCGCGCTGGTGGAGAAGAGCCTGCTGCGGCGGCAGGACCAGGCATACGCCAGCGGCAGTGCCCCGCGCTTGGTGATGTTGGAGACCCTGCGCGAGTACGGTCTGGAGCGGCTCGTGGAGCATGGCGAGGAGGGGGCGGCACGCCAGCGGCACGCCGCGCAATACCTGGCCCTGGCGGAAAGCTGCGGAGCCAGAGTTGGGCGGTCCGGACGCCACAGTCTGGGGAACACGCCTGGAGCGCGATCACGATAACCTGCGGGCCGCCCTGCGCTGGATGATCGATCACGGCGACGACGCGATCGGACTGCGACTCGCTGCTTCACTGACGCGCTTCTGGTCGGCGCGCGGTCACCTTGCCGAGGGACGGCGCTGGCTGCGCGAGGCACTTGCAACCCCTGGGGAGTCGGCTGCGCGTGGGAAGGCGCTCGCCGGGGCGGCGCTGCTGGCGATCGAGCAAGCCGACTACGGTGAGGCCGCCGATCTTTGCGCACAGGCAGTCGGCCTCGCCCGCGAGAAAAGATCCCAGACCGATCTCCTCATAGCGCTGAACGCACGGGGCAGGCTCAAGCATGATCTGAACGAATACCAGGAAGCAGCGAGGGACTACAATGAAGCCCGTGCCTTGGCCATCGCCCAGTGTGATCTCGCTGCCGAGGCGGCGGCGCTCACTGGCCTCGCCTTCGCGGCGACCTTCTCGGGCGACAGCGCCCGGGGGCTGGAACTCTCCACACAGAGCCTCGCCATGCTACGCGAGGTGGGGGACGTCCGGGCACTGGCCGAGGGACTGGTCGGCGCGAGCACGCTGGCACAGTTCGACGGAGATTTTCAGCTCGCCGATGTGCTGAGCAAGGAGGCATTGGATCTCTTCCGCGGTCTGGGTGACACCGGCAGGATCGCCCAGACGCTCTTCGTGCTCGGGAGCACTGCGCAGATGCAAGGCCGGTACGATCAAGCGACCGCCTACCATGAAGAAAGCGTGGCGCTGTGCCGTGAGCGCGGTGATGAGCACGGCATGACGAAGTCGCGCGCCGCCCTGGGGGGAATCGCGCTCCAGGCCGGTGACTATACGCGGGCGCGCGCACTGCTGGAAGAAACGTTGATAGTCCTGCGGCAATACGATGATCGTTGGGGTCGCGCGATCTCATTAGCGCAGTTAGGGCAGGTCGAGCTGGCCAGTGGAAACATCGCTCGCGCGGAGACCCTGCTTAACGAGAGCGCCGCGTTGCATCGGGGCCTCGGCAACCCCCACTCCGTGCCATGGTGCCTGGAAGGTTTGGCGGGCGTAGCCGCATTGCGGGGTGAATGGGATCGCGCCGCGCGTACCTGTGGCGCCGTCGACGCCCTCCGCGCGCAGTTGAGCCTTTCGTTCCCACCAGTCAACCCTGGAGGGTATGCGGACACCATTGCCGCGACCCGCGCAGCACTGGGTGACGACGCGTTCATGGCCGAATATGAGGCCGGACGGGCACTGACGCTCGAGCAGGCGCTGGCCGAGGTTGCGCAAGTGTCCGACGACAATGGCGTGTGAGTGATGCGTCAGTCGAGCCGTTGCCGAAAGCTACCCATTTCCACATAACTCCAGTTTCAGAATCGTGTTTCGAAGTCTCCGTTTTGCTGTTAGCGTCTCGGACTGAGTTTTGAGGCTGCCGATCAGCATACGGCTCCGTTTCATTATTATGGCGGCAAGTGGTGTACCGGCGATCACAATACGCTCTTCAGGACGATCGACAACCGGCGAGACGCTATTTGAATGCATTGACACGATCCTTTAGCGCTGCTAGAAGGAGGAATCGCACCGGCGTCAGAGTGATCATGAGAAGAAAGGGGAGTCTGCATCCGCTAACGACGCGGAAGAATGTCGTGGGAACGCAATCATCGTACTCAAGCAATCGGAGGTAAACCGTGGCGACACCCCAAGATTCTTATTCTGCGCGTCTGAACGTCGACTATCCCGAACGACTTGACCGCCTCAGCACCGCGTTCCGGCTGATCTGGGCTATCCCGATTGCCATCATTCTCAGCCTGGTCTCCGGATCCGGGAGTGGAACCGGCAACGGTCTCTCTGGCGCGACAGCGCTGATGATCATCTTCCGTATGCGGTACCCTCGCTGGTGGTTTGACTTCATCAGAGAGTTGACCCGCTTTAGCGCGCGAGCGGTAGCCTACTGTGCCCTGCTCACCGATCAGTATCCGTCGACCGTCGAGGGGCAGGCCGTGCATCTCGACCTCGACTATCCGGATGTCGAGCGGGACCTCAATCGCTGGCTGCCGCTGGTGAAGTGGCTGCTGGCGATCCCGCACTACATCGTCCTCATCTTCCTTTCGATCGCCGCACTCGTCGCAATCGTGATCGCCTGGTTCGCGATACTGTTCACTGGACGCTATCCGCGATCACTCTTCGATTTCGTGGTGGGGGTGGGCCGCTGGAGCCTTCGTGTTCAGGCATATGCGGTCCTGCTGCTCACCGACCAGTATCCACCATTCAGCCTCAGCTAAACCGAGAGACCATGACTCGGCAAAACCGCCAATGACAGGGGCTGCCCAGCCCCTGTCTCTCCTTTAACACGAGTTTGTAACGTCCTGGTCGCATTTGACATGAATTTGTAACGTGTCCGCGTGTTTTCACGCGGTCACGTTGCGGTGTTAGTACGGATGTAGCACGGGATATCAGTCACTAGACTGTAAACAAGATCCGTTTCCGGATGGCGGTGGTGAAGTTGCCTGATGCCGAGCGTGGCACCGTCCATCCCAGTACCAGACGAGATATCGCACTCTCGTAAGGAGTGGCTCGTCAGTGGGCAGAGGATGGCGATGGTCGCTTGTGCGAATCCTCGGCGTTATCGGGGATTCCGGGGTTGGGCTGGCTCCTCCGCTGAGAGGAGGTCGGTATGGCCTATAAGTTTCACGTAGATCCAGGTGCCTGTATCAACTGTGGCATCTGCATGGATCTCTGCCCCGTGCGCTGTCTGGACATGAGCCGTCCTTCAGGCTCGGGCGAACTCGGTACAGATCACCAGCGCCTGAGTCCGATTCCCGGTTTGGCCGCGGCCGAATCGTGGATGATGCTGGCTCCGATCCAGGTGGATTCATGCGTCGGATGTCAGGTCTGCGCGCAGGAGTGCCCAACGAACGCGATCACCATCGAGGGTGCTGTCACGCAGGTCGTCTACTCCGCACGTGGCCAACTCGAGCACCTGCCTCCCGAAGGAGGCTGGCATCCGCTCGATGAGTACACGCGAGCCACTCCGGAGGAGCCGGGCGAGACTCCCTGGGGCGAGGGACACGCCTGGCACGTCGCCGAGCGCAAGGAAACCTGGCAGAGCTGGCGCACATGGCTTGGTGAACGGACCGAGGATCTTCGGGCTCCATGCCAAGCTGCCTGCCCCGTCGGCACGAATGCTGGACTGTATGTCAGCCTGGTCGCCCAGGGTCGTTATGACGAGGCACAACGAGTTGCCTCGGAATCGAATCCCTTCCCATCGATCTGTGGCCGAGTCTGCACCGCGCCGTGCGAAGTCGCCTGTCGCCGTGCTGAATTCGATTCCCCGATCGCGATTCGTGATTTGAAGCGCTTCGCGATGGATCACGGCACGCTGCGCTCGCGCCGTCTGCCGCCTTCTGCGCAGCGACACGAGGAGCGTGTGGCGATTGTTGGCGCCGGACCGACCGGTCTCAGTGCCGCCTACTACCTCGCGCGGCGAGGGTATCCCGTCACCGTCTTCGATGCGCTACCGGTCGCCGGTGGGATGATGGCGATCGGTATTCCAGACTACCGGCTCCCGCGCGAGCAGCTCGCGAACGACGTGGACGCCATTATCGGTCTGGGCGTTGAGATGCGTCTCAATACCGCGCTCGGTCGAGATATCTCGCTGCCGGAGTTGAGGGAGCAGTTCTCTTCGGTTCTGCTGGCTGTCGGTGCTCAAAAGAGCCAGCGGCTCGATATTCCCGGTGAATCGGAATGGCAGGGAGTCATCCCCGCGACGACTTTCCTAAAGAACTTTAATCTGGAACCTGACACGACGCTCTTCGGCAACGTCATCGTTGTCGGCGGTGGTAGCACCGCGATGGATGCGGCGCGGTCGGCAATTCGAGTCGGCGCGCGAAGCGTCACCATCCTCTACCGTCGGACGCGACATGAAATGCCGGCCCAGGAAGAAGAGGTACGCGCGGCACTCGAGGAAGGGATCCTGTTGCAAGAACTGGCCGCCCCGGTCGAGGTGCTCGGCGCCGCCGGGAAGGTCACCGGAGTTCGCTGCAACCGGATGGCTCTCGGTGAGCCGGACGCTGATGGCCGCCGGCAGCCCGTACCCGTCCCGAATAGCGCGTTTGATATCCCGGCGGATGTGGTTCTCGTCGCGGTCGGCGAAGCGCCAGACCCGTCCTTCTTGCCGTCCGGAACGAGCGTGGGTGTCGCTCCGTGGGGTGGGTTGCTGATCGATCCAACGACGCTGGCCACTGGCGCTCCGGGCGTCTTCGCGGCCGGTGATGTGACCTATGGACCGGCGTCGATCATTCTCGCGGCCGCGCACGGACGAAGAGCCGCTCAACAGATTCATGCCTTCTTGCAGCACCTGTCGCCGACCGAGGCGGCTGAGATGCCCGAAGGCGAATTCGAGACGGCATCGACTCTGCCACCGGATGGTCGGGTCATGCTCGATCTCCGTCCAATTTCAAGAGCCGAGATGCCACTACATAACGGTGTACGACAAGGTCGGTCCGCGGAAGCAGCGGCTGGCTTTACCGAAGAACAGGCGCGTCTCGAGGGTAGTCGATGCCTGCGCTGTGACCTGGCTTATCTCTGTCCGACCATCGTGGCGCGTCGTCCGGAGAGGGCCGTAGTGCAGCAGTCTTCCTAGTTCGCTTCAATTCGCTCGTGGTGCCAAGGAGGTGCTAGTGTGACAGTCCAAGATCTAACAAATGCGATCATCGGTGGAATCAACGACGGTGGCGAGCAATTCATGGAGGGCACGCTCGCCGCTGTCCTTCCAGCCATGTGGCTCGTTATTCTGGGTCTTCATCTTGGTCGGCCGTACATCCTGGATATGATTGGGCGTTTCACGCTCCGTTTGGGAGCGGATCTGCTCTGGCTGATCTACGTCGGCGTGCGTGACATTCTCATCGTCTCCGGCGTCGTGATGAGCTTCATGTTCTTCTTCCCAGATGTCATTACCGGAAACCCAATGCCACTTACCGGTGGATTGGCTGCCGCTTGCCTATTTGGTGTGCTGTTGGTCAAGCTGACAGGTGATCCGGATCACAACATTCGCGATTTCCGAATGGTAACAGCGCTGCTTGGGCTCGGATCGCTCCTCTACTTCATCCCGTACGTCGTCGGGGTTCAGGCCAATGACGTGGCCACCGGCTCGCTCAAGTCGGTCAGTGATTTCCTGGTCACGAACAGCAATGCGGGGTTGGCCGTGCCGCTGACCTATGTCTCGATCGGGATTCTGGGAGTACTGGGTGCCATCGCCGCAGGCTACACGCTCAAAACTGGTGGTCGTGCCGAAGTCGAATAATCAGCGATGAGTGCTCGAAATCGTATCGCCCAATCACGAGAGGATTGGTTTCATGAATCCAGATGATGTCGCAACAGCAATAAATGACGCCCTGGTACAAGGCGGAGCGCAATGGTTGGTAGCTACGATTGTCGCCTTCCTGCCCGCTATGTGGACGATGACCCTGATGTTGCACCTCGGACGGCCTTACGTGTTGCGTACGTTGCGCCGGTGTGGGCTTCGCCTCGGCGCCGACGTTTGGTGGATGTCCTATCTGCTTATGCGCGATGCCGTGCTAATGATTACCTTCGCAATGGGCTTTGTCTTCTTCATGCCGAACGTCGTGCAAAACTCCGATCTTCCGATCACCGGCTCACTTGCCGCCCTGTTCCTGCTGTTGGCACTGGCGGTGAAGCTCTCGCATCGCGTGGATGACGATGTCAACGCGTTTCGCGTCGCCACAGCATTTCTCGTCATCGGATCGGTGCTCTATTACATCCCGCAAATATTCGCGATCGAGGCGGCTGACCAGGCAAAGCTGGCCGGGTTCGCCGACGCGTTCACCAGCAGTGCGCACCCGACCACGGCCCTGTGGCTGATGTGGATCTCCTTCGCGGGCGTCATTGCGACAGCCGGGTGGCTCGTCATTCGAGTGACGCAGAACGCCGAGAAGACAATGGTGACTTCGAACAACACGTCGCGAGGCGAGATGCCGCCAACGTCGGCAGCCGCGGCAGGCGACGACTAGGACTTGCGAAGTCGGTAAACGACGCTATCGCCAAATGAACCTTCGCGCGCTCGAACAGAGCAGGAGTCCATGAGGGGGACCATGGGCACCAGCGCGGAGGTTCAACCGTGTTCGGCGCGTTCGTCATCACCCAGCGGCTGCCTTTCATGGCCCGATTGACACGGGACCAATCAACCGCTACAAGGGCACAAGCCGAACGTGATCAGGACGACTATCTCTAACTGCGGTAAGGAGCAACGATGAGTAGCGGTGCGGCGTCTGATACGTTTCCACCGATCTTTGATGGACATAACGACACGATTATTAGCCTGGCTGGCGAAGGATTCGACGGCCCTGGTGGCCGCTCGTTCTTCGAGCGAGCCGATAAGGGACACATCGATTTGCCCCGGGCACGCGAGGGGGGCCTCGGTGGTGGCTTCTTTGCCGTGCTAGCCCGGGCCAAGAAACGCGCGACCGCCGACCCGGCACAGAGCGCATCGGGCGCGCGGGCGATCGAGAATGTTGGCACCAGCTATGCTCCTGATGGTGGCTGGCCGCCGCCGATTCCATTGGAAGAGGCTCAGTCTGATGCGCTGATACGACTCGGGAAACTGTTTGAGCTTGAGCGTGACTCCAATGGTCAGTGCAAGATCGTGCGCACGGCTGCCGAGCTGCAGCATTGTCTCGACAACGGCATCTTCGCCATCGAGCTGCATTTCGAAGGCGCCGACCCACTGGACCCGGACGGGCAGGCGCTCGAGGTCTTCTATGCGGCTGGTCTGCGGTCTGTCGGTATTACCCACTTCCGGCAAAATATCTATGCAGCCGGAGTGCCGAACATCTTCCCGGCGACCCCCGATATTGGCGACGGGTTAACCGATGCCGGCAAAGAGCTCATTCGCCAGCTCAATCGACGGCGTGTACTGGTTGATCTGTCACATGCCAACGAGAAGACCTTTTGGGACGTTGCCAATATCTCCGATGCACCGCTGGTGGCAACCCACTCCAACGCCTGGTCCGTCTCGAACGCGCCGCGCAACTTGACCGATAAACAACTCGCCGCGATCCGCGAAAGCAGAGGCATGGTTGGCCTGAACTACCATTGCGGTTTCCTCCGCCCGGATGGACAGATGAATCCAGACACGCCGATCTCGGTGATGGTCGATCACATGGATCACCTGGTCGACAAGCTCGGTATCGACTGCGTCGGTCTCGGATCGGACTTCGACGGCGCGATGATGCCGAATGCGTTGAAGGATGCGGCCGGCTTGCCAAACCTGATGCAAGGATTCAAGGATCGAGGCTATGACGATGCCGCGTTGACGAAGATCGCTCATGGCAACTGGGTGCGCGTGCTGCGTGAAACCTGGGGCGAGTAAGTGAGGCCGAATTGGACCTCTTCCGGGCGCTGAACCGATCGAATCGTGGCTGGTCCAGATAGTGAAGGAAAACCACATGAAGATATACATCTCGGTCGACATTGAAGGTTGCGCTGGTGTGGTCGATCGCAATCAGGGGAACGTAGCCGGTGGCGCGGACTTCGAGCTCGGCCGCCGGTTGATGACGTTGGAGACGAACGCGGCCATCGAGGGCGCGCTCGAGGCAGGCGCCACCGAGATCGTCGTTAACGATAGCCACGCGCAGATGCGTAACCTGTTACCGGAGTTGCTGCACCCGAAAGCGACGGTTATCCAGGGTCGGCTAAAGCCAATGTTCATGGTTGAGGGACTTGACTCATCGTTCGATGCGGTCTTCTTTGTCGGCTACCATGCCTCAGCCGGCATACGGGACGGCGTTCTTAACCATGCGTATCACCCGTATGAGCTGCGCTACAACGGAACGGTGTACAACGAGGCCGGCATCAACGCCTCGGTGGCAGGTTACTACGGCGTGCCGATCGCGCTGGTCACCGGCGACGACGCGGTGGTGCGAGACACGGCGGCGATCTTGCCGCCGCATGTGGGCGTCTCGGTTAAGCGGGGCATCACGCGGCTTTCGGGCGAAAGCCTGCATCCGGAAGTAGCCCGCGAGCGCATCAAAGCAGGGGCAAAGCAGGCGATCGAGCAACTTGGCGGCCGACAGCCGCTGGTGTTGAGCGCGCCGATCACGGTCGAGATCGACTTCTATCACAGCATCGAGGCGGACGCCTCCTCGCTGATGCCGACGGTGGAACGGACGGGAGATCGATCGGTGCGCTTCGTCGCGCCGGACGTGCTCGAAGCGTTTCGGACGTTCACGGCCTCCTATTACATCACGCGAGCCGTCGTGCAGTAGGCGGGGAGAATCCGCATCAAGCCGACGTCATCGTCGGCCTTGAGTTTGCCCCTGCGGTAGAGGCGGGACCTGTGCCCGCCTCCGTAGTGGTGTCTTGAATTTACCCTTGCGGTAGAGGCGAGACCTGTCCCGCCTCCGTAGTCGTGTCTTGAATTTACCCTTGCGGTAGAGGCGGGACCTGTGCCCGCCTCCGTGGTCGTGTCTTGAATTTACCCTTGCGGTAGAGGCGGGACCTGTGCCCGCCTCCGTGGTCGTGTCTTGAATTTACCCTTGCGGTAGAGGCGGGACCTGTGCCCGCCTCCGTAGTCGTGTCTTGAATTTATCCCTGTGGTAGAGGCGGGACCTGTGCCCGCCTCCGTAGTTGTGTCAGAACCGGAATCGGAAGCCCTGGTCGTGGAGGGCGTTCCGTCGGGTACGGTCGGCGTAGGCAAAGAGAACGAGGCGGGCACCGGTCCCGCCTCTACTAACGGGGCGGCCTTCGTAATTACTGAGATTCTCGGGCGAATCTAGGCCTTAGCCGGTACCGTCTCGGGCAAGAACCGTTCGGCGACGTCGTTTGCCATGAGTAGGCCGCGACGGGTCAGCTTGAGCCGATCTCCCGCCCAATACAGAAGGTCCAACGCTTCAAGCGACGCGATCTCCTGTTGGTAGACTTCACGCAACTTAACCGTATGACGTGCCTCGAACGCGTCTTCCGATACGCCCTCTTGCAACAGGCGCAGGCCGAGCATCATGGTCTCGGCCATCGATGTCGGGGCGTCAATCGACTCGCTGAAATCGATGGGTAGGCGTCCCGTTCGTATCGAAGAGATATACTCGGCTGGCAGCCGCAGCTTGCTGGCGCGCACATTTCGGATATGTCCATGCGCTCCGGCACCGAGACCGAGATAGTGCCCGTTGCGCCAGTAGATTGCGTTATGGCGTGATTCCAGGCCCGCTTCACGCGCCCAGTTCGAAACCTCGTAATGTTGCCAGCCGGCATCTGCCAGAATCTCGATCGCCAACTCGTACATATCAGCCGTGGCATCGTCATCGACGGGGATGAGCTTTCCCTTGCGCACCGCCTCGTGATAGGGCGTGCCCGGCTCGACGATCAGAGAGTAGAGCGAGAGGTGTTCTGGCCCCCAGGTGAGCATTGTCTCCAGATCATCGCGCCATTCGTCCAGCGTCTGACCCGGCCAGCCGAAAATGAAATCGAGACTGACGTTGTCGAATCCGGCCTCCCGAGCTTGTCGCAATGCCCGCTCGGGAACCTCCGGTTTGTGAGCACGGCCGAGCACGCGCAACCCCCGCGGTTGCAGCGTCTGTACTCCCAGACTGATCCGGTTCACCCCGGCCGCTCGAAATCCGGCCAACTTGGCCTCATCCAGTCGCTCGGGATTCGCCTCGAGCGTCACCTCAGCGTCTGGCTCGATGTCGAATCGCTCGTGGACCGCGTCGATGATGCGTTTGACCTGTTCCGGCTCGAGGAGCGAGGGCGTACCACCGCCGAAGTAGATCGTTTCGGCGCGTACTGGGCCAATCTCCGCGCGAGTCAACTCCATCTCACCGATCAGGGCGTCTACGTAGGCTGGAACAAGATGTTCCTGGTGAAGATAGCGATTGAAATCACAGTAGGGGCAGATCCTGGCGCAGAACGGGATGTGCAGATAGATGCCAAACGGGGCATTGGATGATGATGGCACGATCAAGTGAGGCGTTCTCCCGAGGTCATAGGTGACGTTGTCGTCAATGATTTCAAGCTCAAGTATACGGGTTGCACGAATTAGGAGGCTTTGAGGCGTCGTAGCGAGTCCCAGGCCTGGCGCACGCCGGCGGCGTCCTCGGCAGACGCGGGCTCGCCACTATAACGGGCAAGCGTGTAGGCCGTGATGATCGTGCGAATGGCGGGTCCGGAGTCCGGAAAGTGGTCCGCAAGATTCGGGGCATATTCGATCGCCGTTGCGTTTGGGCTCTGCTCGACTCCTGCCTTTGCGCCCCAGCGCTGCATGCGCCGGTAGGTCTCGCGGATGAAGACCGTGTGAGTCCAGCGTGGATCACCGCGCAGTTTGGCCAACGAATCGTCGCGATGTCGCGGGCGAAAGAATCGACCGAGATTGAGCGAGAATGAACTGACCGCCTCGCCGAGTGACATGACTGACTCATGCGTTTCGGTGGCCGTATCTCGCCAGCGCCGCCGCCGCCGATAGGCGAAGCGGGTCAGCGTCGTGACAAGTCCGAAGAGAATCAGCCCGACGATCAGATAGCGCAGGGGATCGGCGACGTCGAGCTTCGCCAGCGTGAACTCCTGAAAGCCAGTGAATGAACGGAAGATCGCCGGGATGCGGAGCCCCCCGGAGAGGTTGCCGAACCCCTCTCGCTGTAAGAACCAAAGAAGCGGCGCGATGATGACGAACGCCAAGAGGGCTACCAGAATGACCAGCAGCCGGACGACCAGCCCAATAGCCCACAAGAGGGGAGTGAGGACGAGGATCATCGTATCGAGGAAGCGACGGGAGAAGATCGCGGCAGCGATGATCGCGATCAGCAAGATGCTCGCAATCGGAGCGGCAAAGGTTGCAAGCCAGCGCAGACCGAGGGGGCTGCCACTTCGAATCCCCTCGAGACGTAACCGGGCGACAGCGATCCCACTCAATGCCGCCGCAAAGAAGACGATGACTGCGCCGCTCATCCGATCTCGAATCAGCGCACCTTCCGGAGCCGCCATCAACACCGTGACAAGTCCGATGCCAATTGCCAGCGAGCCCCAACGGAGCATCTGGTAGGCGGAATCCATCATTGGTTCGCCTCTGAGCCTCCCACGCCACCAGGTGTAGGAGACTACGGCCACGATCGCCCAAACCGGTCGAATTGAGGTTGTCGGGCGCAAGATGAACCCGTGAACTGTCCCTTGCAGCCAGGAGGTCGAGAAGAGTGGCTCGCCAGGGAAAGAAGCGACCTTCAGCGTGATCGCAAACGAGATGATCAATGCGACGATCAACGTTATCTCGAACGCCGATCCCCAAACACGACCGACCTCGAGTACGTGAGGAATGTAATAACCCACGATAAAGAGCGCGAAGATCAACCAGGCCGGAAAGGGAACATAGGGTGCTCGAAGCTCCGGAATGAGAATGCCGAGGAAGAGGTAGGCAATCGCGGTCTCGGCCACAATGAGCGAGAAGGTCAACAACTCGCCACGCCAATCGAGCTGCATGACAACGTCGAGAATGGTTTTCCGTAGTTCGAGAATCCGTCCACTTTGCATGGTGTCAGGCCTCCACGTTGACCATGTGGGCGTAGCGATTTCCTTCGAACTCCTTGCCAACCAGATCATCAGGAAGCGTATGCACAACGAGATTAGGCATCGGCGGAACATCGAACTCACCGATGCGGAGCAAGATCACGCGATGACGCTCGTTCAGGAGCTCTCGGATTGCATGGGCCAAGGCCTCGGTCATCAGGGCCGTTACGATGACAATGGTGCTTCCCCACGGGAAGCGACTCGCCTCATCCTGGAGTAGGCGTTGGAAGCTGGTGGCTGCGAGCGGTGTCAGCTTCGCTAGACCTTCAAGAACGGCGGTAAGCTGGTTGGGACCCAGACTGGGCCGAATGCGCACGCTTTGGTCGGATCCCGACATTACGCCATTGGCGTACATTCCGACGAGGTAACGCGCCTCAATGCTGTGACTCGCCAAGGACGCCGCGGCTGTTATCGCGCTCTCGGCTCGCGTGTAGTCGATCCCCTCCCAGGGACGCTCGAACGTATCGAGATTGAGGAAGATACCGAGCTGAAGTGAGACTGTCGGCTCGAAGACCTTCACCTGCATCTCCTGCAGTTTGGCGGTGGCTTTCCAGTTGATGAAGCGAAACGAATCTTCCGGACGATAGTCGCGCACGCCAACGTTTCGGGTCGGGTCGGCGATCAGCTGTTGCAGCGCTCGCGAATCACCAAGCGGATGGCGTGGCGGGAGTCCCAGATCTTCGAGCGGCAGGATATGCGGATAGACGAGAATTCGGTCGATCTCGTCAAAGCGCTGTTGCTCGGAGAAGAAGCCGAACAGATCGCCCGAACGTAACGAGAGGGGACCGATTGAGAACGAGCCCCGGTGAGGACAGTCGAGCTGGAACGACCAGCTAACCCGCTCGAACCAACGGACCGATGTCGTCAGACGCAGCACGGTCGTGCCGGGACGACTGCTGGGCAGAGTCTCCTGGTTGCGCAGTCGAATGCGGTCCGAAATTTGGTCTTCGACTTCAATCCACGGGAGAGGCAACCACTTGCGGTTGACCAGCTCGGACGTCAGCTGGACCGATTCACCGCGAAAGATGCGAGTGTTTGAGAGATGGCGGTTATAGGTCACGCTATCGAGCGCATGACGGCTCCACAGCTTGCTGGTGCCAGCGGTCAGGAGGGTGAGAAACGCGAGAATCGAGAGGGCCGGTTGGCGCAAGGCCATGCCGAGCAACAGCAACAGTGCTGAGCTGTAGAACCAGATGGCGTTGAAGAAGTAACTGCGAACTCGATGCTGTTCCATCGTCGTCTATCCGAATCGCCGGCTGGTGAATGGCGTTCGTCAGTTCTGCTCGACCGGGACGCTCAGCCCGGCGATGATCTCATCAATGATTTGGCCGGCATGCCGTCCACGAAGCCGCGCCTCTGGACTCAGCATGATGCGATGTGCCAGGACGGATCGCCCGAGCGCCTTCACATCGTCTGGGATGACAAACGCGCGACCGCGAATAGCGGCCAGGGCTTGAGATGCGCGAAACAGGGCAAAAGTACCCCGTGGACTGACACCCAATCGCACCGTATCGTGCGTGCGCGTCGCCCGGGCGATTTCGATGATGTAGTGACGAAGATCATCGTCCACATGAATCTTGCGGCAACTCTGTATGGCAGCCATCAGTTCGTCCGGGTCCGTCACTACTTCCAGCGTATCGAGCGGGTTGGCCATCTGAAATCGTGCCAGGAGCTCCATCTCCTCGTCGGCCTCGGGATAGCCAATCTCCAATCGCAGGAAAAAGCGATCGAGCTGCGCCTCGGGCAACGGGAAGGTCCCTTCAAGTTCAACGGGGTTCTCGGTTGCGAGCACCAGGAATGGGCGCGGAAGCGGGAGTGTATCCCCTTCGATCGTCACGGTCCGTTCTTCCATTGCTTCAAGAAGGGCCGACTGCGTTCTGGGCGTGGCGCGGTTGATTTCGTCGGCCAAGAGCACGTTAGCGAAGATCGGCCCGGGCCGGAGCTCGAACTCGCCGGTCTTCTGATTAAAGAAGACGATACCGCTGACGTCTGATGGCAGGAGATCGGGTGTGAACTGTAAGCGTCGAAACTTACCGCCGATCGAGCGCGCGACCGCGCGAGCCATCGTCGTCTTACCGACACCCGGCACGTCCTCCACCAGAACGTGGCCTTCGCAGAGCAATGCGACCAGAACGAGCTCGGTCACCGCCCGTTTGCCAACGATGACCCGATCGACGCTGTCGATGATCCGCTTGCTCAGCTCTGTGACATCGCTTTCACGCACGGATGTCTCCCATGTGAAGTGACAGTTGCTGCGTCAATAGTACGTGACCGCGCACTGATTTGGTGAGTTTCCCTACAGCATGGTATCGCAAGTTCCCTCAATCAGGTCGAATGGTGCTCGTCATCTGACCGAGGTTGCCGTGCTGAAGGTGCCGAATACGGCGAAGAGTAAGAAACCAACGCAGGCGAGAAGCAGCGGGAGTGCCCCGAAGACGACAAAAAGCGCGAGCAGGCACCCCTTTCCCTCTGGGGAATGGCCACTCAGGCGCTGGTCGCGTGATGCCGATTGCCAGTAGACGATGTTTGCGATCAGTCCGGGTATCCAGAGCACGAGGTAGAGAACCATGGTGATGATTGCGGGCGTCAGGTAACTCCGGGTCATCGCCGCGCGACGTTGCTCGACTTCGTAGCTGTCAGGCGGTTGTTGATCCACTTTTCCCCCTATTTCGCGCGAATTGTCGCCCATCCTTGAATCTTCCGAATGTTAGGATATGGACGGCACACAACTCAATATTCCCTATAGCATCCTGAATTGAGCGACATGGTATTGTCAACCGGTCAGTCGGTGGCTGATCGATAGCGAGTCTCCGCAACTCTCAGGAAAGGATCGGTGCAGCGATGGAATCAATATCGAGGCGTATGAGACGCTTCATTGACTGGTTTCGGGCCCAGACCGATATCCGCCGCGCCGCGATTCTTGGAATCGGCTTCGGACTAACTCTGTGCGTAGTCCTCTTCATCTCAATTGTCCTCGTCACCTATGTCGGTAATCTCGGCAAGTAACCGCTCTTTTCTGCCTCATCCAAATCGCTCTCTCGCTTCAATAGGACTTCTAGAACCGCGCCAGAACTAAGAAAATGACCTTGTTGCCGGTTTGCAGCAATACCGGCTGGTCCTACCCGGCATGAGTACTGATGTCACTCCCTGAGGACATTGGGAGTTCTGCGGTTATCGCGTTCACAGTACTGGAGCGTTATTGTTGACAACGCGTACGTACGACACAATTTGACCAGATGCTGCTGATGAAGTAGCAGACCCATACGGAAGCGTCGACACACGGGCTGTAATCTGGGCACCTCGCCCGTGTCGAGGTAGTGGTGCAACCGGCCTATGAAAAGAGTCGCGCCGGGTCTTGTCTTTACGGTCCGTATACGTTGAGGCAACCGGCTCGTTCGAAAGGGCGAGTAAATATGATCTAACCCCTCTCCAATATCTTTGACACCCATTGTTCGCAGTTGTTTCGCACTTATCAATTGTTACATTCGATAGATTCAAAGGAGTGACTACCATGGGCACAGTACGTTTTCGCAGGTTCAATCTTCGCCTGCTCGTCGTTCTCGCGATCATCGCAATCATGGCCACCGCGGCCTACGGCTTCGCGGCCAGCAACACGGTTGATCCAAGCCACGCAGGTGATGGTCAGGGCACCATCAGTGGTTACAACGTGTCAAACATCAAATACACGATGGACACGGCTAACCCGGCGGACATCTCAGGTGTCGACTTCACGCTGGACCAGACAGCAAACTCTGCTCAGGTTCGGTTCGGTACTGGTGCCGCCGCCCCCTACACGTGGAGTGGTACTTATACGTGTACAGCAACTAATTTGCACCGCTACGGATTGGCATTGTCCGGTCACTGTCGCTGACCATATCACCGTTGTGTCTGTTACCCAGCTAGACGTTGCCGCGGCTGATTAGGTTCTCAACGTGATTCGAGAAGCCGTGACCGCTCAGTCACGGCTTCCCGATCCTCTTGATGATGAAGCATCACATGCGTCGTGAATCGCCAATCATCGCCGGGCTCCTGTTCGCCTTGCTGGCAGTCCTGTACATCTTGTTCGCCCCGGTCCAGTTCGGCGGGCGAACCTCCTACGTGGTCGTCAACGGCATCAGCATGGAGCCCAAGTTTCACAAAGGCGATCTGGCGCTGGTGAGGACGTCCAGCACGTACAACGTCGGCGATATCGTCGTCTATCGTCATCCGACTATCGGCCCGATCATCCACCGCATCATCGGCAAAGATGGCGATCACTTCATCTTCAAGGGAGACAACAACAATTTCATCGATTCGTATCACCCAACCCAGGCGGAACTGATCGGCAAGTTCTGGTTTCACATTCCGGCGATCGGCAAACCCTTTACCAAGCTGCACGACCGTTTGGTCATCGCCGGACTCGTCGCCCTGTGCGGGCTTATCGTCCTCCTGCCATATGCGTGGAAGCCAGAGAAAAAAGCGCGTGCAGGCCGGAGACGACCATCAGGTGAAAGGCGTGTACCTTCCATGAATACCCAAAGTGACAGCGGCCAGACGTTCCTGACACTCTTCGTGGCTGTCGCACTGGCCTCTCTCGCGTTGGCCGCGCTCGCCTTTAGCCACCCGCTTGACCGAACCGTGAGTGCGACGGCCAGCTATCAGCAGGCGGGAACGTTCAGCTACAGCGCATCCGCTCCAAACACCCTGTACGACGCCAGCGCCGTCTCAACCGGCGATCCGGTATTCCCGGAGGTCACCAACAAGGTCGACTTCCGCTTCGAGTACCACCTGACCTCGGAGCAGCAGGCCAACCTGAATGGTACGGCGAGCCTGGTGGCCCAGGTGGGTGATTCCACCGGATGGAAGCGGACGATCGAATTGCTGCCCCCTTCCTCTTTCAAGGGAGGCGCTTTTATCGCGCTTGGGACGCTGGATCTTTCCCAGGTGCGCGACGTGATCGATCAGTTTCAGAAGACGACCGGTGTGGTCTGGCCGAAATACACGGTGTCGATTGTTCCGGAGGTGCATATTCAAGGAACCCTGGCCGGAGAGAAGCTGTCGGACACCTTCGCACCGCCTCTTTCGTTCCAGCTCGATCAGCACGAACTGCAGTTAGCCTCCGCGTCCAGTTCGGCCAGTGGATCGGGTGCCAACGCGCTCAAGCCGACCCAGAGTGGGAAGGTAAACTTCACCCAGATCGAACCAAGCCGGATGACATTGCTGAAGTTCTCGCTGCCGGTCTCGAAGGTGCGTTTCGCGTCGATCATCGGGTTTTTGCTCTCGCTGATCGGTCTGGCTGGATTGGGCCTGCTCGCCTGGCGGTCATCACGTGGTGGAGAGTCGGCGCGAATACAGGCGCGATTCGGTTCGATGCTGATTGCCGTTGACGACGCGAATTTCGAGAACACGTCACGCGTGATCGACGTCACGACGTTCGAGGATCTTGCCCGGGTTGCCATGCGGGACGAGCGCATGATCATGCATCAGTTCGCGACCGGCATCCATCGCTACTACGTCCAGGACAGCACGGTCGTGTATCGGTTCCGCGTTGAGGAGCGAGACGAGCGGGCGACCGATGCCGGCAACCAGCAACGTTTCGCGACCGGAGAACTTCGATGAGATCGCCGCTGCCTCGTATCGGTTACACACTCGCCGTCGGAATGCTCGTCTTCGTCGTTGCTTCTACGGGCTGGTCGTTTGCGGCCGAGAATATCGTCCAGCCTTCAATTATCGGCTACGCGAGCGCGCCGATCACCGCGAATCAGCTCAAACCGCCAGAATGTGCGTCGCTCGACCTGACAAATTACATCGTCATTACGGGCAACGGCGCTATTCATGGGACGACCGGCAACGACCTGATTCTGGGCAGCGCCGGTAAGGACAACATTCACGGTGACGCAGGTGACGACTGTATCGTCGGTGGCGGCGGAGGTGACCAGATATTCGGCGATGCCGGAAACGACGTCTGCATCGGTGGTGGTGACAATAAGGACAAGTTCCACGGTTGCGAGACGATTGTGCCGTGAGCGAGCCCTCACCCGACTCGTACACACTGTGGTTCCCCTTCTCCTCGAATTGGGAGAAGGGGTCAGGGGGTGAGGGCGCCTAGCCCTGAAACCTCGGGAACGTCTGCGGCGAAAGCTCGTCGGCGCCTCGTCCGGCCCAGTCGCCAGGGCCCATTTCCGACCACATCCGCTCGCCAGCGAACTGCAACGCCTTATTGGCGGCGCGCTCGTCAACATGAAGGGCACGATTTTCCCGCACGACCCAACTACCATCGATCATGACCTCGCGCAGGTCCTCTGCCTCAGCGTTGTAAACGATATTTTTGATTGGATCCCGCAGCGGCACCATGAACGTGGAATTCGAATCCCAGAAGAGCAGATCGGCCTTGGCGCCTGCGGCGATGCGGCCCAGATCGTCCCGATGGAGCATCTTGGCGGCGTTGAGGGTGGCGGCGTTGAAGACGTCGGCCGCCGTTGCCTTCTCGCTGTTACGCTCCATGATCTTGCCGATCACTGACGTGAGACGCATTCCGGCGATCATTGACTGCGGTGAGGTGTCGGTGCCGAGCGTCATATTGACTCCCGCTTCGATGTAGCGTGGGAAAGACTCCATCGCGATACCGCGGCGGGCGAATACCCAGACACAATGGGCCACCGAGGCGCCGTTGCGCGCCAGGATCGGGAGATCGTCCCCGGCGAACTGCGGCCAGCTTGATCCCGCGATAATGATGACGTGACCGAGAATGTTCCACTCGCTCAGGAAATCGATCGACTCCAGCCACTCGACCGGGGTTAGGCCGTGACGCTGAACGATGGCATCAAATTCGAAGACCGACTGACTGGTGTGGAGTGCCAACGGAACGCTCATGCGATCGGATGCCTCACGACTCATGCGCAGCAGATCTTCTGTACAGGTGTCGATCTGAGACGGTGACAGGAAGCCCTTGATGCGGCCGTTCGCCTTGCCGTCGATGCGTTCGATGAACTCGACGGCTCGATGGAAGCCGTCGACGCCCGCTTCCTCGTTCCACTCATATTCCATCTTCTTGCCGTCATTGGTGAGCCAGCGCCCGGAGCGGTAGCCGTTAGCGATGTAGGCGCGCAGCCCAGCCTTCTCCGCCGCGGTCGCGACGTAGTCACCAATGCCACCGATTTCCATCACTGTGGTCGTGCCGGTGCGCAGCAGTTCGGCCATCGAATAATCGACGCAGGCCTCGGTTCCCTCCGGGTCGATGGCCTGAGAGCGGGCCGGAAGCATCTCGGAGAGGCCGGACATCGAGAATTGCCGGCGGCCGCGATCCTCGATGAAGGACTTGTCAAGCGGAGATCCGGCCAGATGGGAGTGAGTATTGATGAAGCCGGGCGTCACGACCCGATTGCCCGCGTCAATGACATGATCGACAGTACCGTCGAAGGAGCGGCCGACGTGGATGATCTCGTTCCCTTCGACGACGACACAACCATTCTCGAGTAGGCGGTGCTCGCCACCCTGATACGCCACGATCATGCGCGCGTCGATTCTGGTTCGCTCTGCCATCTTCCTCATCCCTTGCCTAATCCCAGAAAACCGCGAAATGGTGCGGAAATTCAGTCTACACCAGTCGAATCTGCGCCAGAAGGCCTGGTATCGAGCTGAAGTGAAGAACGCCAGTGGGAAGGATACCGTTCAAGCGACGCGCTACAAAGGCGCCAGTGTGCGGCTGCGCGCTCTGGCGCTAAATTGACCTTGACAAATAGGGAACTGGATGGATATGTTAATCCCGAGTGATTCACTCGGAATTAGATAGGATGCCGTTACAACGAAACGGGACACTCACGCGGGGAGGGTACATGAGCCAACCAGCCGACGCCAATCGACGCCGCTGGTTTCTCACGCTATTGATCGGCCTATCGGCCGCCGTCGTGATTGGCACCATTATCTGGCAAGCCATCGCGCTGCAGGGTGCGCCTGATCCCACGGCGGATGGATTGAGCCCGGCGTCGGTGGTGCTCGAGAGCGGCATTCTCGTCTTCCGTGAAGGTCTCGAAGCGATTCTCGTGCTGGCAGCGATCACCGCCAGTCTGGTACGACAACCCGGCGAGCATTGGCGACCGATCGCTGCCGGTTCGGGTGTTGCGTTCCTTGCTTCGATCGCGACCTGGTTTATCGTCGTCGCGATCATCTCGGCCATCAACGCGCCCGCGCTCGACATTCAGGCGGCCACCGGTCTGTTGGCGATCTTTGTCCTCCTGATCATCATGAATTGGTTCTTCCACCGGATTTACTGGACCGGTTGGATCGCACATCACAATCGGCGCCGCCGGGCAATCATGGAATCGTCAGGCGGTCGGACACGCGCGACGTTGCTGGGTCTTGGCCTGCTCGGTTTCAGCGCGGTCTATCGCGAAGGCTTCGAGATCGTCCTGTTCCTTCAGAGCCTGCGACTGCGCTCGGACACGGGGACAGTGCTTGGTGGAGTGTTGATCGGACTTGGGCTCTCCGGCATCGTCGCGGTGCTGACCTTCGCGGCACAGCGCCATCTCCCATATAAAAAGATGCTGATTCTTACGGGAGTGCTGCTGGCTGGAGTGCTGGTCGTTATGGTCGGCGAGAGCGTGCAGGAGTTACAACAGGCGGGCTGGATCTCGACGACCAGCGTTGGGATATCGATCCCCGAATGGGTCGGTGTCTGGTTTGCTACCTTCCCGAACCTGGAAGGGCTGTCCGCTCAGTTGCTGGCAGCGGTTCTGGTGCTCGGCTCCTACGTGGTAGCCCGCTGGCGCGTCATCCGGCCGCAACGAGCGCTGACCCCGAGCCCGGAGATCTGAGTCAGGGCCGAAAACGGCGGACCAAAGTGCGTCCGCCGTTTGAACTACGTTGAACGCTCGCTACCTCATTCTGGCGGCGAGTTGCGGCATCCCTACTGTGATTTCTTGCCGAATCCGCCGAGCATGCCACCTAGCTTCTCGGCCGCTCCCCCAGGGATCTTGTCGGCAAACTGCCCGATACCGGGAACCTTCTGCGCGAACGACTGCAACTGCTCATCACTCATGTTCTTGCTCAGAAATTCGGTGAAGACGTTCACAGCCTGTTGTGCTTGATCCGAGGAGAGGCCGGCTCGTTCTTGAAGTTGTTGGATGAGTTGGTCCATGGGGTTCCTCCCTGTTCAATTCGTGTCGTCTGTTTCAACGTATCGGCCGTCACGCACCTCAAGTGCCGGCGACGGCCGATTGCGCGTCGAGCAGTCGACACGACGGCAACGACAGGTTCCACTGTAACATTCCTACCGGTTCCACCGAAGTAGAGAGCAGAAAGAGGATTTAGCGTTGAGGGAAGCGACGAGGTTGTTGCAAGAACGCTTCACAGTCATTGTTTTAGCGTGCTGTCTAGAATGGCAGTCCTGTCACTTACGAATAGAGTTCCTCGGCCACTCTTGAAATACGAAGTGAGATTCCTGGAAGAAGATCTCAAGCAGCCCAATCGGAACGTTCGTGACTGCCGAGGGTTCATCAGCGCCTTTGAAGCGAACTGGGCACGCCCGCAATCTGACACCGGGTGGCCGGTAAAGCCCGAAGAAAAGGCTTTCCACATTGATCTCGTTAAATGGCTTCAGTTCCACCAGTCAATGCTAATCGGTGAACTGGCTACGGAGATGCGCAATTACCTTCGCAACAATCCTCTTTGCGTGGAACGTAGAGCGTTTGATCACGTCCTCGTGGATGAATATCAGGATTTGAACCGTGCAGACCAAGACATCATCGACCTTCTGTCCGAAGCGGGGACCTTGACAATAATAGGAGATGAAGATCAAGCGATCTATTCGCGTCTTCGCTTTGCTCAACCAGAGAGTATTCGAGAGTTTCCCCAACGGCATCCCGGAACTCACGACCGGCCCCTGGCCATTTGCTACCGGTGCCCGAAGGAGGTCGTCGAGATAGCAAATAGCTTGATTTCGTTCAACGTAGGGCGGGAGCTAAGGAGTCTCTTACCGGACATTCAACATGCAAACGGCGAGGTGTCAATTCTCCAGTGGGAGACTATGGAGAAAGAGTCTGAAGGTTTGGCCCAGATAGTCCGGGAGTACCTCGATGCGTCCTGATACCAATCCTGCAGATGTGCTTGTGCTTGCTCCTCGCAGAGCTACAGGCTATCAGATTCGTGACAATCTGCGCCAATTGGGAATACTTGCCCACAGCTATTCTCGGAAGAGGCATTAGATAACCAGTTATCCCGAGAGCGATTTACGCTTCTTACCCTATTGGCGAACCCAGATGACTTCGTGGCCCAAAGATGCTGGCTTGGGTTCGGGCACAGTGAGCTAGCAAAGCGGCAATATGCAAAGCTGAGAGCATCTTGCGAGAAATCAGGTCTCTCGCCATTTGAGGCGATTAGAAGACTCCGACGAGGCGAGTTGACGTTAAGCGGTCAAAGCGGATGGTTGATTCAACGGTTAGACAAATACGATTCCGAAGCAGCCACACTGATGAATCTCCGTGACCAGGAGTTAGTGGATGGAATCTTTCCCCTTGCCGACACTGATGTAGACCAGGTAAGAGATCTTGCCTATCTGAGCGTGGAAGCCGGGGCGGAGGAAATGGATGCCTCGGCATTGCTTGAAGATCTTCGTACTAGGGTGCTCTACCCCGAGCTTCCCCGGGAAGATGAGTTTGTGAGAGTAATGAGCCCGGTCCCCCGCGGACCTTTTGGCTGGGGTTGTTGGGTGGCACTCAAAAATTTGGCGCTGAAGGTACTGCACCACCAGCATCTGGCTCCGGTCGGAGCTTTCCTTGGAGAACTCCTGCGGTCGTGCAGCCAGAGATAAAGATGCCACTCACAAATCCATCGATGAACGTGCCACGTGCCTGCCACTGGTATTCCGCTAGCGAGACAACCGGGAACGCGTCAAGGCTGTGGCACGACAGTAGCGGTAGTCTGTATCGCTTTGCTCAGTTACCTCGCGCCGCATGAACCGCCCCTCGACTTCAGTGCCCTCTACTTATACAACGGAGGAGCGGCGTGAAATGTGACGGTCAGTGAAATTGATCGTGGGAGGGTGCTCAGCAAGTGACCAACGTGATGGTGTCATTCTGAGCGATAGCGAAGAATCTCCTCGGTTCGATTCGACGAAGTACGGAGAGATCCCTCGGCTGTAGCCTCGGGATGACACATCCACTGTGGCAACCTACTCAGCGGGACATATCCATTGTGGCCGTCTACTCCGAGCGACGGCTGGCAAAGTGCTGTGGTCGCCTTTTCAGCTTGCCGGCACGCCGCATGTGGCTAGCTCGACGGCGGAGTCGACGAAGACCTGGGCTCCGGCGACGACGTCTTCAAGCTCGGTCCACTCGTCCCGGTGGTGGCTGATGCCGTCGCGGCTCGGCACCAGGATCATGCCGGCTGGACAGAGCCGGGCAATGTGCATGGCGTCATGTCCGGCGCCTGACATCAGCCGCATCGAGGGAATCTCTCGCTGTTTGCTGTGTCGATTGAGTATCTCGATAACGCGTGAGTCGAGCGTCACCGGCTCTTCGTCGGTTAGCAATTCGACGTCGATCTTCAGATCGCGTGCTCGGGCAGTTGCTTCGATGTCGCCCCGAATCATCCGCACCACAGCCGCCTTGGCATCACCATCGATCGAGCGGATGTCGACCGCCAGCGTCACTCTTCCCGGCACGACGTTCATCGCCCCCGGTTCGACCGTAGCCACTCCGACCGTCCCGACCACGTTGCCGGCTGTTTTGGCATGCCGCTCGACTGCCAGGATGATCTCGGCCGCGCCGGTCAATGCATCGCGTCTTAACCCCATTGGTGTGGCGCCGGAGTGATCCGCCTGGCCGCTAATGTGCACCCGGAAGCGGGTCGGCGCCGCGATCCCTTCGACTACCCCAACTTGCGCCCTGCCTTCTTCCAGCACGCGTCCCTGCTCGATGTGCATCTCCAAATAGGCGAGGAAGTCGCCTGGCGAACGGCGAGCCTGTGGGACCTGAGCGGGGTCAAGGCCAGCACGCTTTAAGACTCGATCCAGCCGCGATCCTCGAGCGTCAGTCAGTGCCAGCACATCCTCCGGATCGAACACTCCGGAAACGATTCCACTCCCGAGTGTGCCCCGGCCGAAACGGCTTGATTCCTCGCAGGCGAAGGAGACAAGCTCAACGGGATAGCGGGTGACGTGATCCTGCTCGCGCAACACGGAGAGGACCTCCAGCGCGGCGGCGACCCCAACCGATCCGTCAAAGCGTCCCCCGTGGGGCACGGCATCCAGGTGCGAGCCGATCAGGAGTGGTGGGAGGTCGGGCTCAGCCCCTTGGAGTCGGGCGAAGACGTTGCCGAAGCCGTCGATGCGGGCTGACGCACCGAGATTCCGCAGTACGTGGAGGAGTAGCTGGCGGGCACGCAGGTCGTTGCGCGAGAAGGCCAGCCGGTTCATGCCGCCGTCCTGGCTGTAGCCTATACGGGCGAACGAGCGTAGATTCGATTCGATGCGTTTACGATCAACGCTGAAGCTGGGAAGATCCGCGCGTTTGGGCATACGATCAGGACTCCGCGCGACGAAGGATCACCGCTTCAGCGCCATCGGTCTCGTTTAGCAGTACCCGCACCTCGTCATCCGGCCCCGTCTCGATCAGCCGGCCAATCAGGTCGGCAGCGACGGGCAGCTCCCGACCGCCACGGTCGATGAGCACTGCCAACACCACGCGAGCCGGACGGCCCAGATCGAGGATTTCGTCGAGAGCGGCCCGAACGGTCCGTCCAGTGAAGAGGACGTCATCGACCAAGATCACGGTACAGTCATCAAGCTGGAAAGGGATGTCGGTCTCGCTGATGATCGGGTCGCGGCTCAGACTGTCGAAATCGTCCCGGTAAAGGGTGATGTCGAGGCTACCAACCGGGATCTGAGCAGCAAGCTTCTCTCGCAAACGGTCACGTAGCCTGCCCGCGAGCACATCTCCCCTGCGTCGAATGCCAATGAGACAAAGCTCTGACGCCTCACCGAAGCGGTTGGCGATCTGGTTCGCGAGCTCGTCCACAGCTCCGTCGATCGCGTTCGCGTCCAGCAGATGTTGCTCGTTCTTAGAATGCATAACTGAATCGGTCACAAAATACCCCAAAACCATATTTGCTCGGCTGTCGATGTCGTTGCGTGATGTTACCTCCGGTGTCGGAGACCAGAGCGGGATTGCCGCAAAGCGTAACCGTACTATACGTAACACCTTCTGGGTGTCAACGTGTCACGTTCTTGTGGTTAGGAATGAAGAGGGCAATAGGGGATCGTCGACCGGCGCCGATGAACCCGTGGTAAGGATTGTGGTCAGGCTCCGCGGAGGATCTTCCTGCCGTTCTTAGCTTCGGATCACGGGCACGGTTCTTCCGGACGAGAGTTGCCAGTTGCGCCGGTGCCATCCCTTGAGCGCTTCATGTGGACACTCTGGTTCGAGCGTCGTGGATGCGGCTCGAGCAGCCGCGTGTCGCCGACCGCATCTGTGTCGTTACGTGGTGTGGATGTTAGGGTGTTGTTGCACTGACAACCATTAGTGTGACGATCCTGCGATGTTTCTTCGCTACCCTTGGGGGGTGAGGCCGGATTGAGTCCGGTCGCCGCCAGATTGGGAAAAAGATGACCTATCGAGCGATCATCGTGCCCTTGATTGGGCCCCGGGACGATCCAGACCTCGTCTCCGAGCGTGCGCTGCCGGTCGCTCGCGCGCTGGTCAGCGAAGCCGGTGGTACCGTGGTCTTTGTCTCCGTCGTCGACCGGTCATTCAGCGTTGAAGCGCTCGATGCCGCACTCAACCACAACTCGAAGACCGACGAAGTCTGGCTGGTTGAACTCCGGGACTATCTGGAAGGTGTAGCCGCCACGTTTCATGGCTGTAACGCGCAAGTAGTGATTCGTCCAGGTACACCAGTGGCTGAGCTCGAACAGGAGATTCAAAGCACCGATAACCCTTTGGTGGTCATGGCAAGCCATGGGCGGGTCGGTATGGAGCGGATGCTTCTCGGCAGTGTCTCATTCCGCGTCATTCACGATGTGGACTGTCCGGTCGTGCTGGTGCGCGAGCGTCTTCCAAATGCTTATGCCCTACACAATCTGTTGGTTCCGCTGGATGGTTCGCCCGCCGCCGAATCCGCACTCGATCGGGCGCTCGACACTTTGGAAGGTCTGTCTTTGCGGCTTCGTCTGCTTCACGTGGTTGAGCCGTTGTCCGACCTTTACGGTGTCGTGGTGCCCAGCTATCTGGATGCGGCCAATCAATGGGCGGCCAGTTACCTACGCAATATGAGCCAGCGATTGTCTGGACGTGGTTATGAAGTGAGCTGGCTGGTCCGGCACGGCTTCGTTGCTGAGCAGATTGCCGAAGCCGCGATCGAGGAGCGTGTTGATCTGGTGGTGCTCAGCACTGAAGGTCGACATGCCGTTCGTCGGATGCTGTTCGGATCGGTCACCGAGCGCACGTTGCATGAGGGTGTCTTGCCGCTCATGATCGTTCGCCCGTACGCTGCTATATCTGAATCTCAGTGACGCGTCGCCGTGATCGATATCGATGCGTAGGATCGAACCGGAGTGGTCCGGACCTGGGCTGGCGCCGTCGGAAGAGTGCCGCGAATTCAGAGCCTGGCTGATCGATGTGAAATGCCGTTTACATTGATCGGTTACGCTGAGTATGGTGCGATCATCGACATCGCAGGCAGATTCAAGCCCAGTTCGGGCTAATCCAGCGAACCGAATCCAAAGGAAAGGATGCTCCAGATGGAGAGCCAGCTTCTTGCACGTGGGTGGGGACGAGGGCCATTTGGGCCGCGCCGGTTTCCAGTCGGCCTCGGACGTTTGCGGCGCGGCTACAGACTGGGGCGATACGGCGTTATGTGGCGCCGGAGATTCGGCTTTCCGTGCGGCTGTTTGACGCTGGCATTGGTTGGATTGATGGGCACATTGGTCAGCTTCACGGTCGTCTCGAAGGTCAAGGGCGTTGGCTGACCGCGCCCCGTCGATACTCTCGCCCGTTCGGTCCGGCACCCAGAGCATCCTCGGGTGCCGGACTCGCTTTCAGTGGGCTAATTGTTTCCAAGCGCCGCGATTGCCGCCTTCACGCGGTCGGGTGTAAACGGAACTGTGCGAAGGCGGATGCCGGCCGCGTCGAAGATCGCATTGCCAATCGCCGCCGGGATTACCTCGGTGACCGGCTCCCCGGCGCCCCATGGCGCCTCGTTCGGCTGGTCGATCAGCACGACTTCGATTGAGGGCACCTCGGTGAAATGAAGGATCGAGTAGGCTCCTCCGGCGAAGTATGAACTGGTCGCCCAAAGGATGCTGGTCACGCCATTCTCGTCGTAATCCACCTGTTCCTTCATCGTTCGACTGAGCGATTGGATGACATTCCCTTCGATCTGATTCTTAAGCCCGTCTGGGTTGATAATCTGGCCGCAGTCGTGAGCGACGACTACTCGTGTCGCCTGTACCACGCCGCTGTCAGGGTCTACCTGCACTTCGGCGGCAGCGGCGACGTAGGCAAGATTGTTCTCGTACTGGAGGTAGGCGACACCCCGCCCGCTCCGCATTCCTGCCTGGGCCGGGGGTTTGTCTTTATTCAGTCTCGCTTGCTTTGCCATGGCCTTCATGACGGCGACCGCGCGCTTGTCACTCAGGTGGTTCATGCGGAAATCGAACGGGTCAACCCCTGCTGCGTGAGCCAATTCATCGATGAAGGATTCATTGGCAAAGCTGTTGGAAAATCCACCCAGACTGCGTAGCGCCGACGTACGCGGGAAGGTGTATATCAGCGGATTCGATGGTGCGAGCTTCGCGTTACTGTCCAATGTACCCTGGAAATTGGCGACCGAGTGCTCTGTTGTCCGGCTGTTCGCGAACGCGTAGTTCACAGGTTCGTTGCGACCCCCGGTCCTCGATTGCGAGCCGAGTGCGGGAGGCAGGAAGCCGGTCTCCTGACCGGCGAGCAGATTCCCCGCGACGCCTCCAGGCCGGGTGGAGTGCACCGGCGTCCAAATCTCGTGATCCCAAGCGATCACGCGGCCTTTGCTGTCCAGCCCGCCCCGCAACTGATGGGCCATCGCTGGGCCAAGCGGCTCCCAACCATGCTCGTCCTGACGCATCCACTGCACACGGACCGGCTGCCCCATTATTTGCGAGACCAGAGCAGCGTCCGCTGCTGCGTCGTCGGCGCCGTTGTGCCCGTAGCATCCCGAAGCCTCAACATAGATCACATGGACGGCCGCCGGCTCTATCCCCAGCAGGTCAGCGATCGCCCCCTGGAGAGGGTAAACGCCTTGTGTACCGGACCAGACCGTTGCCAGGATGCCGTTCTCGTCGGGTGCGGTGCGCACATCCGCCACACCGCAGGAGGGACCAACCGAGGCATGCATCTGGAAGGGGGTGAAGTATGTGGCGTCCAGTTTCGTACTTGCCCCATCCAGCGCCACGTCGACGTTCCCAGTCTCTGGAATTGGTAAACCAGATTGATAGATGTTCGATGCGTTTTGAAGTGCGTCCTGAAGCGCCTGGTCCGATGTGCCGCCGGCCAACGGAGTACCCTGGTTCCAATTGACATTTAGCGCCTTCGCGGCCTGGATTGCTGCCCACTCAGTCTCGGCGACGACCGCGACGAAGTTCTGCTTTCGAACTACCTGAAGGAAACCAGGAACGGATGCGCAAGCTGAATCGTCCAGGCTCGCGAAGGTTGCGTTCCGTCCGCCGGGGCGCACGACGCGCGCATGCAGCATACCGTCCACCCGCACGTCCTGCACGTAGTTGAAATTTGCCAGGAATTTGTCGGGCAGGTCGACGCGCGGCACAGTTGTCCCAACGATTGTGTAGTCTTTGGGGTCCTTCACCACGACATTGGGATTGGACGATAACTGGAGCTGCTGCTGTCCGATCAATTGCCCATAGGTCACGCCGTGATTGAGATTATGCCCAATACCGATCATCCCGGCCCGGGCTTCTAGCGCGTGAATTGGAATACCGATCTGCTGCGATGCGAGCTGAAGCAGGGTTTGGAATGCTGTGGCGGCCGCGATGCGGAGCTTCGGTCCTTCGGATCGGATC
This sequence comes from uncultured Chloroflexia bacterium, assembly GCA_963785465.1. GTDB lineage: Bacteria > Chloroflexota > Chloroflexia > Thermomicrobiales > Thermomicrobiaceae > CALAGB01. Next base: position 108,888 of record CAWAVM010000011.1, read on the forward strand.
GTGTTGCTACCCGCGGTATACCCCTTATCGCCAGGAGTCAGGGACGTGTCCCCCTGCACGAACGTTATCTCGTCCAGGTTGACATACAACTCCTCGGCGACAATTTGTGACAATGCCGTCTGTACGCCGGTGCCGAGTTCCACCTTGCCACTGTAGATCGTCACGCCGCCGTCGGTGTCGATCACAAGCCATGAGTCAACGGCCAAATCAGAGCCCGGCCCGGCGGCGCTCGCTTCACCGGTCGAGAAGCGAGTCAACATCGGGGCGAGGCTGAAGGCGACGGCAAGCGTCCCCGCTCGTGAGATGAACTGTCGGCGCGATAGCATTGGTGCCATTAGAGCATCTCCTCTGCGGCTTGCTGAATCGCCCGGACGATCCGCTGATGGGAGCCACAGCGACACAGATAGACAAATGACGACTGGGTACTTTCGCCCGATAGGAACTGCTTGATCTCCTCCTCGGTCGGCACTTCCAGGTTCCCGGCGTTGATGCGGCCCTGCAGGAACCCGAGGGCGCCCATGATCATGGCGTTGCCGCAATACGCGCACTGTCCCGCCTGTTGGTCGATGAAAGCCCGTTGTAACGGATGCAGGCTCTCAGTACTCCCTATCCCATCAAGCGTGGTCACGTTATCGTTGTCGTTCAGCAAGCGCATCTGCGTGACGCAGGAGCGCGTGATCGCGCCATTTACGAGGATGGTGCACGCGCCGCACTGGGCCATCCCACAGCCGAACTTCGGGCCCTTGAGTCTGAGCTGATTTCGTAGGACGTAGAGGATCGGCTCTGTGTCGTCATCAACGGATAGAGTCCTGGGATTGCCATTGACCGATAGATTGAGCGTGAGTGATGTCGACATTTTGATGAAACCCCTTTCACTTATCGATCGTATCGATCCACGGATGGCGAGGACTGGGAGAACCAAGAATCCGTCCCCATCTTTTTGTCCCTCCTAGACCGCATATGTGTCGGCTCCCTTTCTACCCACTCACTGCCGCACTACGGCGCAGAACTGTCCCTGGGGTTTTCACTCCATATCGAGGCGCGACAATACGGACTCCTGGTATGCACCTGGGACCGCTGAGTTCCGTATACCCGAGCAAGTCGTCCTGCTCACTCATTGCCTGGTATCGAGTACATACCCGCATCCCGAGTAATGCTGCAGAAACATTCATCGTTTGCAGAAACTCCTATGAAAGACGACGACAATGTGTAAACACTTTGATACCTATAAGCGCGTTCAATGAACATACGCTAAAAGGCGTACCAACAACGCTATCTTCATGGTTATTGCGGTATGACACGATCACGTCCCGTCAAGACTAGCAAAGGTGACTTACCAATCTCTTACCAATCGTCTAATCAGGAGTACGACGCTCAATTGAGTGATTGATGAAGGTGTGTAGTGGCGTCTGAATATTGACCTGGCTTGTTTCCTAGATCCCTTCAAGTCCAATTCAGGACGCATGCGTCATTTGGCGTCTGTTGGCTGCGGGCTAACTTTCGTTCTGGGGCATCACTCGTGATGCCTGGCAACGTGGGCTCGGCTCCAAACGTCACAGCTGGGTATGACGAGGAACTGGACATGGCGTCTCACGACCCGAGGGGTCTGTTGACTCTAAGGTCGGGACGTTCACGCCGTAGTGCTTCGCCTGACGTTGGATATATCTGGCTTCTACTCATTAGAAGATTCATATAGTCATGTTATATTGCTTCGATGGAGGAGTCAAGGGGGGTTCACGTTATCGTCTGATCAGTCGATGCGAGCAGCACGCTGCGGAAACACGGGTCTTGATCCTGAGCGCTGCCCGGCATCACTTCGTCAAACACGGCTACGCGGCCACAGATTGCTCGGGCAACCGGCGTCACGGTTCCGACGATTTACGCCAGAGTGTGGGCCAAGCTAGAGCTGCTGCCGTCCCTCGATGAGCTAGTCGCCAGGGATGCGCAGGTGGTCGATCTTGATCCGCGGCTGCGCACAACGATCGACCGCTTGGCGGACCTCGGCGTGTTGAGAGAAGGTCACATCATCGACGCTACCGAGGCACTGAAGACACATTTTCCCGAGTCGATGATCTAGCTATACGTCCTGCACGTCCTTAGAACTTTTTTGAGCAGGCACGAAGTGATCTCTGCATTCTGGTTGGCCACAGCCCTATGGTCGCTTGTGGTTTACCGGTTAGACGGCCACGTTAATGCTTGAATCGATCTGCTCCGCTTCCGGCGCGAACTGAGCGTAATAGAGTTCCTGGTAAAGACCGGACTGATGCAGTAGCTCCTCGTGCGTGCCGCGCTCCACGATCTGACCCCTATCAACGACCAGAATCTGATCGGCCCGTTGAATCGTGGAGAGTCGATGGGCGATCGCGATGACCGTTCGGCCCTGGATGAGCCGCTCCAGCGCAAGCTGAATCCGTCGTTCCGCCTGCGAGTCGAGCGAGCTGGTCGCCTCATCCAGTAAGAGATACGGAGCCTGACACAAGAGTGCACGGGCAATCGCCACGCGTTGTTTTTCGCCACCGGACAGGCGGTAGCCACGTTCTCCAACGACCGTTTCGAGTCCTTCCGGAAGTCGTCCAACAAGGTCGAGTAGCTGCGCCGCGTCGACCACCGCCTCAAGATCTGCGGCAGAAGCATCCGGTGCGCCGTAGCAGATGTTCTCCCTTAAGGTTGCGTGAAATAGGAAGACGTCCTGCGTCACGACCGCAAGGCGATCTCGCAGATCGCCGCGGGCGATCTGAGTCATTGGCGCCCCATCGAGCTTGATCTGGCCGGTTGTCGGGTCGTAGAAGCGGGCTGCCAGCGACAGAATCGTGGTCTTGCCGGCTCCGCTCGGTCCAACCAGCGCCACGAGCCGGCCGGGTGCTGCGGTAAAGGAGATGTCGCTCAGCACTTCGGCTCCCAGAGTCTCATCGCCCGGCCCAGCCGGGTAGCGAAAACCGACCTGCTCGAACTCGATCCCTGTGTCCGGCGTCGTCGGCAGTTTTTGAGGGGCGATCGGTTCCGGGACTCGCGGCGGAATGTCGATGATCTCGAAGATGCGGTCAAACAGGGCGAGCCCACCGAGCAGTGTCGCGTTCGCCCCGGCGAGCGAGGAGGCTGGTGAATAGAGCTGAGCCATGTACGTCGCGAAGGCGACGATTGTGCCGAGCTGAATTTGACCGTGGATGACCAGATAGGCGCCATAGGTGTAGAGCACGGCCGGACCGAGTGCCGCGAGTCCCTGAACAACGACGACCAGCCACTGTCCTTCGAGAATCTGGGCAATCTGCGCCTTGCGGGCACTGGCGTTGAGGATTGCGAAGCGGTTGGACTCCCGGTCCTCGGTGCCAAAGCTCTTGACGACAACCGCACCAGAGAGACTGAGCGTTTCACCGAGCATCGTCGAAAGATCACCGAGAGCGTTCTGGGCCAGCTCGACCGCGGCGTAGCGTCGCCGGCCGAAGTGGAGTACTGGAAAGGCGAAGGCCGGCAACGCCAGCGCAGCTGCGAGCGCCAGTCGCCAGTCAATAACGGACATCACGATCAGGGTTCCAATAACGGTGACAAAGTTCGCGAATGTGCCGAAGAACGATTGCGTCAGCACATTCTGGAGACTGCCAGCATCGTTGAGAAAGCGAGACTGAATTTCACCGGCTGGAGTCCACGTGAAGAAGTCGATGCCGAGCGACTGGGTATGGTCGTAGAGCTTCTGTCGCAGATCAGCGATGATACCTTGCGCGACCACCGACGCCAGAAAATTCTGTCCCAGTGACAAGATGGCGCCGCTTAGCGGTATGAGCAACAAGCCCGCACCCAGGAACAACGCCAGGTGGAAATTGTGATTCGGAATGGCGTCATCGATCAACCGGCGAATCAAGAGCGGGGGGATGACACCGACTGCGACCCCGGCCAGCATCAACAAGCTACCGGCAAAGAAGCGTCTCCGGTAGTTGCGGACATACTGCCAGACTCGCGCCAGGGTACGTCGCACGCTGCGAGGCGGTCCACTCTGAAGATAGCGCAGCGCTCGCTGCTGTTGCATGATGCCACCGAGTCCCGGCGATCCGTGCATGCCACCGCCGCCGAAGCCGCCTCGGTTAGCAGACATCGAGGTGTACACATTTCATAGTTGGTGCTCCTAAAATCGGTCTCAATGCTGTTCGTCCGGGCCTGTCAGCTTCGCAAGTAAGTGGGCCAGTGCTTGCTGCTCTTCCTCGTCGAGACGGTGAAGTTCATCCCGGACACGTTCGAAGTAGACATCGTTCGCCGCCTGAAGCGCCTGGGTACCCAAGCTTGTCAGCGCGACGAGAACCTCGCGTTGATCGCCTTCCGGCTCCCGCGTCCGATTGATGTAGCCAAAATCCTCGAGCTTGCTGAGCATGCGCGTCGCCCCGGCCGAGGTCACGCCTAATCGCTCAGCCAGGTCGGTGACGCGAACAGACGGTTTGGCCGCGCTGAGGTCGTTCAGCGTGCGTAGGGCCCGTCGTTGAGGCCGCGAAAGAGGCCCGAACTGGCGACCGAGACGGCTGTTCCACAGATCGAGCGCTCGAGCAATTGCCGGAGCAACTTCTTGGGGTGTCTGGCTGGTTGACACCTCGACAGCAAACGGTTGTTCGGTCAATGGTCAGAACCAATCTCTTGAGCGACGCTCGCGGCCCCACAACTTTCCGTGACTGGAAGGATCGGAGTTAGGTAACTAACTTAGTCAAGTATATCAGGCGATACGAAACCATGTCACGGAACGGGCGTAGGGTGAGTCACGAGTCGGGCATAAGTGGAGTTGATGCTGGGTGGCACGATTGTGCCGCTGACCTATCGTTGGTCAGGCGCGAGTTCTCGATGACCCGCGCGCGGTGCTCATAGAGTGACGACATTCATTCATGCTTTTCGGTGACGAACGTCCATCTTATCGTCGCAACAGGCACGCATCGAGACTGACAACACAGTGGATGTCGTCTTCCCGCCCTAACGGAGTCTGACGGTACTAGGAAATGTCAGATGAGTTCGTTGCTACAGATGTGTCGCTTGAGGTTCGCTGGCGGATGACGTAGCCGCAGACATGATCGCCACCAAGCACGTGGCTGGCTCGCTCGACGTCGGCATCGAGAAGTTGCCGAAACATGTCTGCTTCATAGCTACATGCCACCGGGAAACAGGTAGCCACCCGGTTGATCGCGCAGTTGTACTGCTTGATCACGTAGGTCGACTCGTCACATTGTTCCCACACGGCGTAGTAGCCAAGCTCGTCCATACCCTCGGCGAGTGCGGCGACTCGTTCACGGAGGTTTTTGGCGCCGCTCATTCGCTCGCGGAGAAACTCGCTCGTGCGCTGAGCCCGGCGTTCGAGCAGCAGGTTGACCTTTGGCTCGCCATCGATCTGAACGAGATCGGTCAGTAGTTCGGTGACGACCAGATCGTAGTGTTTGGGAAAGAAGTCCTCGGCCATCGGTGCGACTCGGTAGACATTCGCCGGCCGGCCGATCGCGCGCCGTACCACGCTCGATTCGATGAACTCATCGTTCTCGAGCGCCGCCAGATGTTTGCGTACCGCCATCGACGTGATGCCAAGCAGACCGGCCAGTTGATCGGCGGTTAGCCCGTCGCTTTTCTTCAGAGTGTAAAGAAGTTTGCGGCGAGTAGCCCCACGCGGCGCATGCGCTTTACTGTTCACGGCCATTGTACCTCCGTGTCAGATCATAACATAAATCGCGATATTTCTAGCCGGAAAGCGTTTCATGCTCACTTCACGACGCTAGTCTCACCGCCTATCTCCACGAGCCTACTGATAGGACTTCCGTACTGCGGAGTGAGAGAATCTTCCCATCCAGTCACTGACCAATGGACTCTCCGATTTGCCCAGCCCGCTTTCTATACTTCTTAACATCGGGCTTGGGTTCGTCCCTCGCTCATGCACGGCCAGCGAGTGAGTGAATCAGGGGGACGTGCAACCGTGCACCTTCGATCCCCGAGTGAATGATCAGTGAGGCTCGGCCGCGAAATGTCATATCATACTCGGTCAATCATTGTGAATCGTCGTATTGCAACCCTCTCGTATCTGGGCGGCATTTCGCTGTTTCTGATCCCGTTTCGACCGCGTAGCAAGTACGTCGCGCGACACGTGACCGTGGCAGCTGGACTTCAGATGATCCGCTTCGTCTGGGCGACGCTCACAATTGTTGTTTGGAGTTTGAGCACCAACGAACAGGTCTCCAATCGCCTGACCCGGATTGCCTTGGATATAAGCCTGCTTCTGGTTGGCGGTATTCCGTGGCCAACCGACGTCGACATCCGCTTCGCGCTGGCGTTGTCGCTTCCGATTGGCTGTACCTGGATATTGAGCCTGGTCGGTGCCTACCTCGCCGCAACCGGCCGTACGATCGATCTGGAAGCCTGTTTCAACGCCGATTGGTCGGGCGTGATGGTGTATCCGCAAGATGAGTATGCCGACGGTCAGCGGCTCAACGTGAAACACCGACCCGAAGATCGATCACGCTTCAAGGAGATGACCGAGCAGCGTCTGGACCGCATCTGGCAGGCCTCGCAGGTCGCTGTCTCCGAACGACGACGTACAGAACGACTCGAGCAGGTGCGGGTCGATCAGGAAGCTGTCCTCAGCCGCATCGCTAATCTCAATCGTATGCTCTCCTTGGGAGAGATAAGTCTCTCGCGCTTTAATGCCATCTATACTGACTTGATTGATTACCTTAACGTGTTGCGCGTGGAGATGAACCACCTTGAGATGCGCCGCGTTGATTCGGTCGATTTCAAAGAACAGCGCCCGCGACCACCGACCATCGACTACGTGCCACAGACACGTGTCTTGACCGTTGCTATCGTCGATACAAGCGGCTTGCCCCTTCGCACGTATGGCGACTTCCCGCTCGATGAATCGCTGATTACGGGCATGGTGTCAGCATTCGAGAGCTTGTCTGAGGAGATGTTCGGTTCCCAGGTTCACAAGACCCAGCTCTCCGAGGGACAGGTCGTGCACTTCGTCCGGGGTCGGCTCACCGTCGCCTATGCGATCTTTGAAGACGAGCCTTCTGCCGAGCAGATATTCCGGCTGCGTGAATTTCACGAAAGTTTTGAAATCATCAACGACAGTGAGCTCCGACGTTTGCCGGTGGATCCGTCCCGCCTAGCTGACGTCCCGACTCCGTTTGAGTTTGTTACGCGCGAGGCAACACTCACTGATGTCAAACCTCCGGCCAAACCTCACCCCATCCGGCAGATTGGCGGAAGGTAGATTCCGCACGGCTTTCCCGGAGTCGTTTCAGAGGTGCTCGTTCTCGGCAGCCGAGTCACCAAGTTGCCGCGTTTGAGATCCGTTATCGCTCATCCAGCTTTCAGTGACGTTCTTTAGATCTTCGTTCCGACCGACATCTCGCCAGCATGTCCAGCCCAAGACCAGTCCGGCTAGCATCAGAAGCAGACCGAATCCTGAAAATGCGCCTCCGACATAGACTAACGTTGGAGCGTATCGATAGACGATGGAATGTGTGCCTGGGGAAATTTGGATTGCCGGTAGGGCGCCGTCGATGTTGGAGATTGGAACGGGATGTCCGTCGACGGTTGCTTTCCAACCAGGATAAACTGGGTCGGCAATCACTAAATAGGACGGACTCGACGTCGTAACACTGAATCTATCTTCTTCTCGACTCAGTTCTGCCGGTGTAACTGCGCCAGGCACTCGCTGGAGCCGAGCGAGTGGGGGTGGATTCCCATTTTGGTCGGGCTGTACCAGGTAGGCTGGGCCGGCGTCGAGCGTGTTGCGGTAGATGTAAAGTTTGTCCATCTCCTCAATCGGTGCCAGCCTGGAATCGTTGATCGGAACGTTCGACACAACGATGCCGACGTGCATCAGCCCGAGCAATTCGGCATTCGGGTGCCCGTCAACCGGCGGAATTGTTAGCTGGTAGCCGTGATAGGTATAGCCGCCGGCAAGCTGCATGAAACGGACGTACGACTCGATCAGCAGTGGATCCCATCCGTCGGCGAGGCGTAGATTGAGATCGACCGCACCAAGCTGTGATAGGTTCCGTTGAACCCCATAAACGCGGCTTGAGCCGGCCAACCGTGCGACCCGTTGTTCGACCGCCGAGGGTGTAGTTGCTGGCTCAATGGAACCAACTTGCGCGCGCCCCTGGTCAGTCTTGACAAGTGAAACAGTCACAAGCAGCAATGTGACCATTCCCATAATCAACTGTCTCTCACGTAGTAACCGCGCGTTGAATCCCCGCATCAGACCCATCAGTGTCTCAGTTCCGAGGCCAGCAAGGAGCGCGATGCCGAGAAGCGCCACGAACCAAATGCGCGGCAGACCGTGGAAGCGGTTGAAATCGGGCAGAACGTGGGCTGCCAGCCGGAATACCGGTGACGAGTTCCCCATCGCCAATGCCGCGACCAGGACTATCCCTCCGAGAAGTGGAAGGGCGCGACGTCCGGCGGCTACGGCACCAAGAATTGCGAGTAGAAGCACCAATCCGCCAGGTTGGATGACGTTCTCCCAGGGAACGTTAGACGCGGGAGGATGCCCGAACAGCGCACGCAAAAACTCGAGAAGCGGGTAGGTGTCGGTAACAGCAATCGAATCCTGGCGCGTCGAGAGAGTAGTGAACTGTGCAAGCGGGAGTAAATGAACCATGGCCAACAGTGACCCGACCGCGCCAGCCGCGACCAATCCCACCAGTGGAGCCCGCAGATCGCGCAGATTAGACTCGCGATAACGTTTCCAGAGAAACCAGAGTGAAAGCACACCGACCATCAATAAGCCGTAGTAGGCCATTTGTGGATGTCCGGCGAGCAACGAAAGTCCCAGGACTAGCGCGAGCGGGGCGGCCCAATGACGCGGTCGTTGAACCGTGGCCCAGACACCGAGTGCAAGCCATGGATACCACGAGACTGTCTGCACGAGCGTCACGTGACCGGCGCCAAGATGGCCGATCAACCTCGGTGTTGCCATGAAGCTGACAGCCGCAACCAGAGAAGGCCAGCGGGTCAGCTTCAACGCTCGGTGGGATAGCAGAAACGTGCCGAAGCCGGCCAGCATGAGGTGGCCCATTAGGAGAATGAGGTAGTAATCCCGAATCGGGAAGAGATTCACGAGCTGAGTCGGTGGGTAGAACATCGCTGCCAGCGGATCGGCCGACAGTGGGCGTCCTCCGGCGAAGAACGGGTTCCAAAGTGGTAGCCGGTGTTCCAGCGATATCGTGCGTTTGATCAATAACGCGCTCGGCCAGTGGCTGATCATCAAGTCGCTGTCGGCAAAGGCGGCGGGCAGTTCGTTGGAATGAATCGGTGCGGGCCATAGCACCGCTGCCGCGACAACCAGGAAGATGACCGCTTCGCCGAGAGGAATCAGCCATCGTCGCGGATTCAGCCATGCACTCGCCGGTTGGGAGAATCGGGTTGAGGTCATTGCGGGCCGATCCTCCGGCGTGGGCGTCGATAGAGGGTCTATTTCGGGTTTCATTTCTGGGCGACTGGATCTCGCACGTCAGCGTCTCTTTGTCTTCTCATCAGCCATGGGTACCCCTCACGAACGTGACGTCACCGTCAGAGATTGCGTTGTCTGGATATCGGGATCTAGTTCTTCACCACGATAACGCCAGAGCGGCCGTGCCCACCATCGCGAAAGAAGCGCCATAAATAGACAGCCTGCTCCCCCGATAAACATGGCATTCCCTGCGCCAAAGACGCTCGCCACCATGCCCGCCTGGAAATCACCCAAACGTGGACCGCCGATGGCGAAAGTCGAGGCTAATGCACCAACCCGTCCTCGCAGCCTGTCAGGAGTAGCAAGTTGACGCGCGGTCTGACGGAGTGCCGAACTCACCGCGTCGAGCCCGCCCGACGTCGCAAGAAGAAGGAGAGCGATTATGAAGGAGTGGGCCAACCCAAATACGGCCAGTACACCACCATACGCCAGGATAGTGAGAGCGACCAGGCGTCCCGGCCGTTTCGGTTGTGGTAGGAAGGCGAAGAGGGCCGAACCGATTACCGCGCCGAAGCTCACGGCGGCATAAAGCAGACCGAGTCCTTGTGCGCCGATCTTGAGGACTGTCTCGGCAAATACTGGTAGCAACCCAAATCGTGAAGCGAAGAGAACGGCCAGAAAGTCAATCACCATAAGCTGCCAGAGAACCGGCCGCTCGCGGACGAAGGTGAGACCGTCCAGCAGTGCACCGAGTCCCCGTCGTGGCAACGGAGCAGGAGCAACTCGGGAGCGCATGGCGATGAGCGCGGCGACCACCACGAAGAAGGATGCCGCATCGATCCAGTACGCCGCGGCCACGCCAAGGCTGCCAATCACCAACCCGCCCACCGCAGGTCCGACAACTGCTGCCACGTTGGAGGCGAGCACATTGATGGTAAGTGCGTTCGCCAGCCGCTCTCGATCGACCAGTGCAGGAATGAATGCCTGCGTCGTCGGCACGCTCACTGCCGACGCTGCGGCAGTGAGTGCCGCAAAGGCGTACAGCAACGTGATATTCGTCATGCCAGCCTGGATGGCGATCGCGAGGAGTGCGCTGAACACGGCCAGAGTCGTCTGCGAAATGAGTAGCAGCCAGCGGCGGTCGACCTGGTCCGCCAGGGTCCCACCGAAGAGAGAGAGGAGGATGGTCGGGATAGCTCGAGCGAGTGCGATGCCGCCAAGAAGGGCGGCCGAACCTGTCAGATCGTAAACGAGCCAGCCTAGCGCCACCGTCTGGATCTGTGTCCCGACGCTGGAGATGAACTGACCGGACCAGATGAGGGTGAAGTCGCGGTGGACCAGAGCAGCGAGTGCAGTTGGCGGCCACCGTTTCACGCGGAATCGTTCTCCCAGTGCAATCGGATCACCGGTAAGTCGAATAGGCGTCTGAAGTGGCTCGGGTCGTTCGTGCTCAACATCGCCGGGTATCGTACCAGACCAGGGACTCGTCTGATCAGGGTCGAATTCCTTAACCTAATCGCAGCATCTGACCGCCCTACTCCTGGTTCGGCACATTCGCTAGTTAATCTGGAAGTCTTTGCGGACTCCGTTGACGATAACGGTGTAGCTGCCGGGATCGAGCGTGCCAAGACGGATCGTCTGCTCGTAGGGACTTACGATCTGAGCGCAGGCCATTCCGGTCGGGCGCTCACCGATAATCGTGATCGTGAAGGTCGAGCCATCGCGGCGGGTCTCGGGATCGCGCGCCTTCGTGCACGAGTCAGGGATAATGCCGGTCACCCTCACCGATATCTGTGGAGGAGCGCTCTCGGCGACGAGCGCGTCGACGGTCTGTATCTGTAGCGGCGCGGTTGTCATGGATCCTCCCGTTGGTGTTCCCGTGCTGGTGCTGGTCGAGCTGTCACTCGTACCGCTGACGCACGAGATTGTCACCGTCATGGTGAGCAACGCAAGCCACGCGAACATAAAGCGCGGTCGCGGCTGCACCTCTGGGCCGAATCGTTCCTTGATGCTACCTCCCGGCATTGCTCTGTCCTCTTGAGATTGCGCGCCGGTGAATGAGCTGCGCTCCAGAACCGCGGAATGCTTCCTACTATTGAGACGTACGGAACTATCGTCAGGTTCCAGTGGGCGGACCAGTCAGTTTGATCGACTCACCGCTCAGATCGGCACTGGCGAGCACTCTGGTGATCGCGACGCGCGCCTCCGACTCGATTCTGCCGGTGATTTGAATCTCCGGCGCGGTCCAGTAACGAACGTGAAGTTGATGATCAGTGGTCGTTGAACCAAGTAGCAGAACCTCCGGACTTGGTGAGGCGAGGACACCGTTCACAGCCTGTACAGCCTGCTTCAGCAAAGATGACGCCAGCGCGAGATTGGTGTCATGTGAGATCTGAACGATGATGGTCGTCCTGCGGGAGCCGGTCTCCGTAAAATTCTGAATTGCCTGGTTGAAAATCTGAGCATTTGGAATCAGCACCGCGATACCATCGGCGGTCCGCAACGACGTACTACGGAATGTTACCGCTGTGACAGTCCCAGCGTTCGCTCCAACCTGTATCTGATCAGCGATCTCAAATGGCCGCCGCCAGAGAATTATTACGCCGGCAACGAAATTCTCTAGAATATCTTTGAGCGCAAACCCAACGATTAATCCAGCAACGCCGAAGGACGCGATGATGGTCGAGAAGCTGACGCCCAGAACCCCGAAGGCCACCGCTACACCGAACGTGATGATCCCGGCCACGATCAATTGCCGAATAAGAAGCTTCAGACTTGGGTCGAGATGCGGCGAAATCTTATCGGCCCGGGTCAGCAGACGCCCGAGAGCCTGTGCGACCCAGGTGGCAATAAGAATGATCAATACCGCAACAAGGAACGTGGGAATTTCTTTCGCGACGACGCCCACGTTCTTCAACGTATCCACACCGGCATGGTGGAGGGCGCTGGTGACTGATTGCATCTATTCAGAACCTCGCAGGTATCGATCTCTGGCAGGACTACTCACCGCTCAGTCTATCTTAGATTGTCGTGCCTGGTCCTACGTCTCGGCATCGCGATCGCGGCGTCGGGTCTCGGCGCCGTGAGCCTACAACGGGCGAAATACGAGCACCCATATCACGAACCTGCTAAGATGCAGACACGTCGCGATGGTGGCCGTACAGGCACAGTTTATTGGGAAGGGGAATCGTGCCTCCGTCGCTTATTCTGTCGTTATTGCTTTCCAGTATTTGCGGACTGCTGTTTCACAGCATGTTCGGCAGAAAGCTGTGGCAGTTGCCCTGTTTTTGGCTGGCAGCTGTGATTGGGTTCCACGTCGGCGAGATCCTTGCGATTCTTGCCGGGGTGGAATTCTTGCGTCTGGGTAATATCCCGATGGCGCCTGCAACGGCCGGCGCGATGGCCGGATTGTTTGTTTGCTGGTTTTTCACGTCGTCACCTGAGCCGCGAACACGCCGAAGGCGAGTTTCGCGACAATGACGAACAATTCATCGTTCTAACCGGCGCCGACTTCGCGCCGACTGCCGGATCGACCCGGCGGTACTTGTGACACACGAAGGGGAGGGTTTATCGTGCGAAAAGGGTGGGTTTGGGTTTCAGTAATCACGCTCCTCATCGTGTTCATTGGCTCGGGCGTCGGCCTGTACTTCCTCGGTGGATCCAATCAATCCGCGCTCGAACGCCTTATGAACATCTCGGTAATCTTTCTCACCCTCTCGATGGTTCTCGTCGTGCTCCTCTTGGGCGTGTTAGTAGGTGTCGGCGTCTGGGTTTCCCTCCTGCTCAAGGACAACGTTATTCCGCTTCTCGAACAACTGACTGGGACCGTTACCCGGGTTCGCGGCACGGCTGAGTTCGTCAGTGAAGAGGTTGCCAGCCCGATTATCTCCTTCTACTCACGGGTCGCCGGAGTTCGTGCCTTGGTGAAGACGGTCACCGGGCGCAATCGCCGTTGATGCTCGGCTGGCGAGGTTTCGCGAGCGCTAAACCGGCAAAATTCCGATGATATACTTTTCGTTGCTCCGGCGCGGTGCGCCGGCTTCAGCGGTGCCTGTCATGCGTCGCTGATTTCCCCGGTTCGGGTTGGCCGGCCGGAACCAAGACGATGTTGTGAGGGGCGTATGAAGGGGATCATTCTCGCTGGTGGGCTTGGCAGCCGCCTGTATCCGCTGACCTACGCGACGAATAAGCACTTACTGCCGATCTACGATCGGCCGATGATCTACTATCCGATCGCGACATTGGTCAACGCGGGTATCGACCACATTATGATCGTGACTGGTGGCCCCCACGCGGGAGATTTCCTGCGGGTGCTCCGTAACGGTAAGCACCTCGGCATTCGGCATCTGGAATATACCTATCAGGAGCATGAAGGCGGCATTGCCGAGGCGCTGGGATTGTGCACCGAGTTTGCGGATGGGGACGACATCTGTGTCATCCTCGGTGATAACACGACTGATGCTGATATCCGCCCGGTTGTTGAAGACTTTTCCGATGGAGCGGTCCTGTTTCTCGCAACTGTCCCCGATCCCGAGCGGTTTGGTTGCCCCGTGTTCGACGAGCAGGATACGACCAGAATCGTGCGGATAGAGGAGAAACCGGCCAATCCCGAGAGCAACTACGCGGTGACCGGTCTGTATATGTATGACGGTCACGTCTTTGACTACATCAATCGCCTGGAGCCGTCCGCTCGTGGCGAGCTCGAAATCACCGACGTCAACAATTTCTATCTTGCCGACAACAAACTCCAATGGCAGGAGCTTCAGGGCTATTGGACCGACGCTGGTACGTTCGAGAGCTTGTATCGTGCCAATCGCTTCTGGGCCGCTCAACGAGGTTGGCGGGAATCGGATTCTGAATCTCGGGAGTCAATAAACGCGGAGATCGGCTAACATCCGGTCTGAGTGAATCTCTGAATGCGATGATTCACGCAAGGTGGAGTGATGAACCAGAAAGAAGAGCAGCGGGCCGCCGACCTGATCAATGACGTCCTCGAGGAACTCGGCTACGGTCGTCGTGAGTTTGATATGCGCGGCATCCCCTTCTCCGGCGTCTGGGGCACCGCATCTTCGGTTTGCTACCAGATCGGTAACGAGGTCGAAGCTGAGCGAATAGAGGCGGAGACTGCCGAACTCTCGAAGAAAGAGAGCAAGCAAAAAGCGCAAGAAATTGTGCGTGAAACGGCACAGCGGATCGCAGCCCAGATTGCCGAACGGTTGGCGGGTCGAAATGGTTTTGCCAGTGTCGAAGCCACCAACGGATACATCAACATCGTTTTCGACACCAATCACTACAGCAACTTGGTCATCCGCTCGATTCTCGACGCGGGCGACGAATACGGACGAGGCAGCGCTCGTACTGATCGGGTGATGGTCGAATACTCTCAACCGAATACGCACAAGGAATTTCATATAGGGCATCTGCGTAACGCCAGTCTCGGCAATGCGCTCAGCCGGACGCTGCGCTTTGCTGGCTACGACGTGCTGCAGGCGAACTACATCGGCGACATCGGCATGCACGTCATCCGCACGCTTTGGTGCTACCTCAATTTCCATCAGGGCGAGGAGCAGCCACGTGCTCGACGCGGGTACTGGCTGGGCAAGATCTACGCGGAATCGGTGCAGCGGCTGAACTACCGGCAGGATGTGGTCGGGTTCCTCAATGAGTTGTCCAAAGAGGATCCGGTCTTTGTCGAGATGATCGACCGGATGATGAAAGAGCTCTGGAAGACGCACAAGGTCGGCGAGGATGTGGCCTACCTGCTCGGCCAAATCGCACACCAGCGCGAGATCAAGACGGATGCCTTCTACGAGGATGACACGATCTCCAAATTCTGGCCGATTGCCTGTAAACAGTTGGCGCGCGAGGTCGAGCAGGCCGAGGCGGGCGAACTACCGCCCCCTCCCGAGGAAGAAGAACCAACACCGGTCGAGGTCTATGTCGAGCGTCTAGAACGCGCAGAGCGGTTTGGCCAACATCTTGATTGGTGGGTCGATAGCCCGCGTTGGCAGATTGAAGTGCGTGAGACCTTTCAGGAGTGGGAGCGGAAGGATCCGGAATTCGTCCAGCTTTGGGAAGAGACCAAGGCGTGGAGCATGGAGGATTTCCGGCGCATCTACGATCAGCTCGACATTCACTTTGACGTCTGGTTCTACGAGAGCGAGGTAGAGGAACCAGGTCGTGAGATGGTGCGTGAGCTACTCGAGCGGGAGATCGCTGAGATCAGCGACGGCCTTCCAGTGGTGAAGATCGATGAGAAGCTTGGTCTCGAGCAGGAGACATACCGCACGCTTCCAGTTTTACGCTCGGATGGCACGACGCTGTACTCGACAAAGGACCTGGCGCTCACGCGCGAGAAGTTCGAGACGTATCACGTTGATCGGGCTATTTGGGTGGTCGACGTACGCCAGAGCCTCTACTTCCAGCAGATTTTCAAGATCCTTGAACTGTGGGGTTTTGAGCAGGCGGCCAAGTGCTTCCACCTCAGCTACGAGACGGTGATGCTCCCGTCTGGCGCCATGAGTAGTCGCTCGGGTAACGCCGTCCTCTACGACGACGTGGCCGCGGCGGTGCTGACGCGCGCGAGAGAAATCATCGAGGAAAAGAATCCGAACCTTCCCGAAGATCTTAAACAGCAAATCGCCGAGGACGTCGGGATCGGCAGTATGAAGTATGGGATGTTGGTGCGCGATAACAACCGGGTGCTGGTGTTCGATATCGAGGAAGCACTATCATTCGAGGGTCACGCGGCGCCTTACATTCAATACGCGCACGCTCGCGCTTGCCGCATTCTCGAGAAGGTCGATGCGATCCCGTCCGGAACACTCGAGTTTCCCGAGGTGACCACGGAAGAGATCAATCTCATCGAGCAGATCGCCGCATTCCCGACCGAAGTCGAGCGAGCCGCCGCGGAATACAAGCCACTCGTCATCGCGACCTATGTCTATGAGCTGGCCAAGCGGTTCAACGATTTCTACCATGCCTGTCCTGTTCTGACCGCTACGGAGCCACAGCGCGAAGCCCGCATCGCGCTGGTTGCCGCCGCCCGGCAGACGCTGGCCAACGGTCTCGGCCTGCTGGGGATCGCCGCGCCGCAGGTGATGTAGCCATGGAGACTGACAGGTCGACGAACTGGCTCATACGCGCCGGGATAAAACCGATCCTGGTGCCGATGGCGCTCGGCTCAATGCGACGCGGAGTCGAGCGAGGTCCTGAGGTGCTGGCGACTCATCTCCGTTCCCGGTGGGAGGAACGGCGCGACGCGCATCTGCTGGCCCGTCTCTCCGAATCGGAAACGGTCTCCGTCGCCGCTCTGCTGGAAAGCGATCCGGTACGCCACCCAGGGCGGGCGCTTTATGCCGACGAGATCGCCGAGGCTAGCCTGAGTCTGGCCGTGCGAACCCGCGACGCCATCGAGACCGGCGATTTGGCGCTGATCCTGGGCGGCGATCACTCCGTTGCCATCGGTAGCGTGGCTGGAGCCGCGCTGGCCTGCCAGCGCCTGGCGGTAATCTGGATCGACGCGCATGCCGATATGAATTGGCCCGAGGTAAGCCCGTCAGGGCATGTACACGGCATGCCGCTGGGCGTCAGCCTCGGCCGTGGACTGTCCGAACTTACGCACATCGGTGTCAACCCTGAGCTGCGAGCCGAGGACGTCTATCTCATTGGCGTGCGCAGCCTCGATTATGCCGAACGGCGGTGGATCCGGGAAGGCACAATCAACTGTGCCACCATGGACGACATCGACGATCTCGGATTCGGCGTCGTCATTGAGCGAACCATTCAGCAAATTAAAACGTCGGGCGTCGATGCCGTTCACATCAGCTTCGATGTCGATGCGCTTGACCCATCGATCATGCCGGGAACAGGGACGCCCTCAATCGGGGGCCTGACCTTCCGTGAGGCGGGATATCTACTGCGACGGCTGCGGTCCAGCGATCTCCCCATTCATTCACTCGATTGGGTGGAGCTCAACCCGTTGCTCGACGCGACCGGCAACAGCACCACCGCCGCCGCTGAACTCCTCGCGATCGCACTCGGTGAAGAGCTGATATAGAGTCGGCCGCACTTGCAAGTTGGCCGCGTCGTTACGAATAGACCACGCGTGAAGGGCGACGCATGCGTCGCCCCTGCAGGATCTCGTGGGTGCCGCAAGATTGCTGGTGCTACCAGCAAAAAGAGTCCGGACTACATGTCCGGTTCGCTAGACAGATTGACATCCGGGCCGGGGTCGCGTCCTTCGAGGACCGCGGCCAGGCGAGTCATATAGTTGTCCCAGCCATAGCCGTGCATCTCACGCGCCTCGACCGGCAGGCCGGAATGTTCGAGCCGCACAACCGTTTCCGTCCCGTCGGGGATCAAGGTGATCTCCACCACGCTCGATCCAGGCGGCACCAACTGGTTCTCGCCTTCCCATCCGAAAGTGAAGCGCACTCGCTCGTTCGGAACGACCTCGAGATACTCTCCGCGAGCGATTGCCATCCCGTTGATATCAACGCGGTAGATGCCCCCGGCGTGCGGTTCCAGTTGCACGTCCTTTCCCATCCATCGAACCATACGCTCCGGATCGGTGAGGAATCCGAAGATCGTCTCCGGCCGCGCTGAGACTCGAATCTCACGTGTAACGACGTCAGTTTGTACGTTGGTCATCCTTCTCGATTCTCCGCTCTTCCGCCTCAGCTTCCTGCGCAAGAAGCGCGAGGCGATCACTCCAAAACTCCTCGAGGAATTGCCGTAGCTCCGCCAGTCCTTCGGGCCGAGCTCGATAGAATCGACTCGTACCTTGCTGGCGCACGGTGACCAGCCCAGCCGACGATAGAACGCCGAGATGCTGTGAGATTGCCGAGCGGGAGACATCGAAGTACGATGCGATCTCACCAGCGGACATCTCTCGAAGCCGGATGAGCTTCAAGATCTCGCGTCTACGAGGTTCAGTCAGTGCGTGAAGGGCTTGATCAACCACATGCTTACGTTAGCATAGACTTACAGAGATGTCAACGATCATTTGTCATAATCCTAACTCCCGAGGAATTGAGCAGGCCGGACGTCAATTGCTGCGTGTCAGGGCCGCGAATACGCCATTCGTCACACTCGAGAGACGGAAGAACCATCGATTCATATCGATATTGGCATGGCCGTTCGAAACGAAGGCCAGCGCGATCTCATTGATCGGATCGACCGCCAGCACACAGCCAGATGCCCCGGCGTGCCCGAAGGTCGCCGCTGAGCCGATCTCCGCCAGCCCAAACCCGCCTGCGGTGAAATTGAGTTCGAATCCAAGTCCCCATGGCTGGGGTAGCGGCAGGTCGATTCCGGCGATACTGCCACGTGCCATTCCACCAGTTTGATCGACGACCATCACCGTCGACGTTGCCTTAGAAACGATCGGGTTATCCGCGCCCGGCACGAAGAGGAGGCCCAGACGTAGCAGGTCGGTCACGCTGGAAACCGTCCCGAAGGCGGGATGGGCTAGCTGCAGGCCGTAGGGAGAGTTGTACATTGCCCCGTCGGTGCCATAGCCGAGTGACCCTTTTACGTGTGCCACGCGACCGTATTCGCTGGCTGGTGGGGGCATGAAGGTGTTCTCCAATTTGCCCGGCTCAAGCACCAGCGTTCGGATTAGCTCCGGAAAGGGCAAACCGGTGACGACCGAGGCCATACGCCCGGCGAGCGCGACACCGAAGTCACTGTACTCGAATCCGGTGCCTGGCTTGAACAGGAGCGGGTGCGCATAGGCTTCGTCCACGATCTCGTCAATCGGTGTCTGGGCCAGCAGGCGTTCCTCCATGTGTGGAGATTCGTAGATCAATCCGGAGGTGTGGGTCAGTAAATGACGCAAACGAACCTGCTCGCGGCCATCACCGGTGAACTCCGGAAGCAGCGAATGAACTGGCGTCGAGAGGGTGAGGTCACCACGCTCAACTAAAACCATGACAGCCACTGCCGTGTAGAGCTTTGAGATCGAAGCCAGCGGCCAGAGGACATCCGGTCCGGCTGGGAGATCGGCCGCTGCCTGACCCACATACCACTCGGCGACCTGCTGGCTATGATGACTCACGGCCAGACCGGCTCCGGCGATTTCGCCGTCAGCGATGAATCGCTCGATCCGCTCCTTCACCCTCGACAAGTCGATTGCGTTCACACCTCGGCTCATCCGTTCCCGCGCCTTTCACAGTTATTCGTTAACGCCCGCTGCATTATGCACGTGAACGACGCCGTGGCGAGGCTTTCAGCGATTTCTACTTGCCGGAAGCGGTCAGATGATAGACGGTGCCGTTGTTCAGATCAGTCACATAGAGTTCGCCGTTTCCGTCTTCTCCGAATGAGCTGTAGCCCGCTTTACCCTGAGCGACCTGAGCCTGCGTCCAATTGCCGCTGGCGTCGTGCGCGAGCGCCCAGATTGTGCCGCTGCAGTAATCGGTGAAGAAGTAGATCCCGTCTATTTCAGGAAACTGCGCGCCGCGGTAGACGTAGCCGCCGGTCACTGAGCAATTACTGGACGCGTGCGAATATTCGGCCACTGGCAGGGTAAGACCGCTGTCGTCACAACTGGAACCTGGCGGGTAGCAGTGCGTTCCTTCCATCCGGTTCCAACCAAAGTTGAGACCGGGCAGCAGGTCAGATGAGACGAAGTCGATCTCTTCCCAGGTACTTTGTCCGACGTCCCCGATGTAGAGGTCGTGGGTTACGCGATCGAAGCTGAAGCGCCAGGGGTTGCGCAGTCCGTAGGCCCAGACTTCGGGCTTTCCACCAGAGCCATTCGCGAATGGGTTGTCTGCTGGGATGGCGTACGGGTCGCCGTGATCGACGTCGATGCGTAGGATCGAGCCGAGCAACGTGTTGGTGTTTTGGCCGTTTCCTTGTGGGTCGCCTGCCGAACCGCCGTCACCGGCGCCAATCCAGAGCATACCGTCCGGGCCAAAAGCAAGTTGACCACCGTTGTGGTTCGGGAAGGGCTGTTGAAACCCAAGGATCTTCTTGAAGCTGCTTGAATCGGCACTGTTCCGGTCGGAGGCGGCGGTGAAGCGCGCGATGACCGTGTTGCCGCTCAAGTCTGTGTAGTCGACGTAGAGAAATCCGTTGCTCTTGTAATCGGGGTGAAATGCCACGCTAAGCAAGCCCTGCTCGCTACCATTGGATCCGACGCGAGCCGTGATGTCGAGGAACGGCCGAGTTCTGCAGTTGACCGTTCTTGACGATCCGAATCGTGCCACCTTTTTCCACGATGAAGATATTGCCGCTCACGTCCCCAGAGTTGGTCAGGTAAAGCGGTTGGTTCAACCCAGTGAATATTGGTTCGAGACTGACCGTGATTGAAGACAGATTGACCGGTAGCGTGGTCATCGCCGTAGCGCTCGTGCCGGTGGCTGATGGTACCTGTCCGCTGGTCGAACTCGACGTTGGCGTCGACTGGGATCTGGCGACGCCTGTGGGTGTGGGTGTCGACGGATTACGAGACGACGAACAGCCCGGTGCGATCAGCAGTAGGGCCATGATCGGCAGCGTCGCCAGAGCGGCGGCCCACTGGGTAAACGGTCTGGTTAATCGATTGCCGGGCCGTGCGAACCTGGGTGAAGAGTGGTGCAGCATGATCCTCATCTCAGTTGGAATGTTCAGGCTGGTTGACAGGTTGAAGCTGGAGATGCGGGTCCGGTCTAGATCAGCGGCTCATACCAAAAGATTCGCCGAGCGTCACGACCGCGGCAGCGATGGCGTGAAAGCGTCCGGTGACACGTTGATCGCGTTGCCGCAATCATCCGGCCACCGAACGCTTAATATGGCTCGTCTTACACGAAGATCAGGCGACCACGCTCGTCAAGATGCCTTTCTCCTTAACCGCCGCGCTCGTCGTGCGATAGAGAATGGTGCCGTCGAATGGTGCTTTGATCGTCTCCATCTCTTCGCCGTACAGACTCAGAATACGCCCGATCTCCTGCCCTGACTTGACGGTATCTCCGGCGCGTACATCGCAGATCCAGAAGCCGTCGCGCGGCGCGAAGACCGTCTGCGAGCGGGTGGCGTGGGTGGTTCCGGGCAGGTCCGGATCTCCGGGCAGATTGCCGTTCGCCTGCAGCGTCCGGCGCGTGCCGGCAACGAGCAGGTCAACATCGTCGTTAGTGAGTTGCCCAATCCCACCCGCTTCAGCCAACAGCGCGGCCACGCCCGCCTGTGCCGCGGAGACGTAGGTCATACCGCCCGGCTTGTTCGGGTCTGCCTGACGAGCCATGGTGAAGGGAAGCCCAAAGGCTTCGGCCATCATTTTCGATCGTTCCGCAACCTCGGGCGCCGCAGTGGCGAGGTAGCCCGCGAAGGGCAGCAGATCCTCAACCATGTCGCCGCCATGAAGATCGACGAATGAATCGCTCGGCGCGATGACCGAGTTGAACATGAAGTAGGCCAGCGCATCGCAGAAGGTGCCGTTCGCGCGGCCCGGGAAGACGCGGTTCAGGTTCTTGCCGTCGTACGGATTGAAAAACGCGGTTCGCTCCCAGAACGAGGGAAGATTGACGATCGGCACGACCACGATTCGACCACGTACTTCAGCCGGATCGATCTCACGAGCCAACCGAACCGCGGCGCGGATCGAGACGTACTCACAGCCGTGAATGCCGGCAAAGATGGTTGCCAGTGGACCATCCTGCTTGCCGGTGATGCTGACGTATGGCCAGGTCCAGCCGCGCAGCACCTGGAGATCGGAGTTCAGTTCGCCCTCGTGACGTTCGCCACTGCCGGGGAATTCGGGTGTTGCGGTTGCCATGAATGTCCTCTCCTTCGTGTCGATCTGAATGCAACGAGGACATTGTAAGGGCAATTGGGTGTCAGCGGACCCAAGCCGCGAGGCTCGAATGGGAAATGTAATTTGGAAGAGGCGATCAGTTCCTCGGTGGCCGGTTGAGCGACCGGACACCGATCGTGGGCTACCCGTCGCTCAGTCGTGCGATAGTGCTGACGCGATCGCCGGACTCCACGGTAAGAAGATTCGAGCCTTTGGTGGCACGACCTTGTCGGCGCATGGTTTTGGCGCTGAGCTGCGCTGAGACACCGTTCGCCGACGCCAGGATCAGGTCGTCTTTCACACCGACCAGCGTAGCAACGGCGAGCCGGTCCTTCGGCGCGAGGGTGATCGCCGCGACGCCCCCAGTTGCCCGGTGCCGCTGTGGGAACTGCGACACTAGCGTTCGCTTGCCCATACCCTGCTCGCTGACCACCACCAGATCCTCGTCGGTGCCGTTCGCGGCGAAGAGCGCGCTGACGACCGTCGCGCCATCCTTGAGCGTGATGGCATTGACGCCCTGGCCGTCGCGTCCGGTCGAACGAACCTCGTCATCGGCAAAGCGTAGTGCCTGACCGTCGCTTGTCACGACCAGAAAGTCGCCGGTGGTACCGTCATCGACCAGCGCCGCCGCGACGATCCGGTCTTCTCCGAGCAGCTTGACGTCGTTGAGTCCGGCAGCATTTATCGAGCGATATTCAGAAAGAGCAGTCTTTTTGACCTTGCCGTTGCTGGTGAACCAGACCACGTAGCGGCTCTCGTGAAGGTCGTCTGTTGGCAAGAGCGCCGCCAGCGTTTCGTCGGGTTTGAGGCTGAAGACGCGCTGGGCCGGATCTCCGGTCGCGGTGCGCGTTCCTTCCGGCACATCATGCCCTTTTGCCAGGTAGACCCGGCCATTCTGGGTTAGCACAAGCAGGTAATCGAGGGTCGACGCTGGAACGATCGCGCTCATGCCGTCCCCCTTTGCCGATTTGGTGCTGCGGCTCCGGCGGAAGGCATTCTCAGGAACGGCCTTGACCCGTCCGGATTCCGATACGACCATCAGCACCCGCCGCTCTTCAACCAGACTGCTGACCTCTTCGATCGTTCCATCCGATGTATCGATGCGAGTACGACGCGCATCACCATGCTCTTTGAGGATCTCGCCTAGCTCATCTTTGAGCAGAGCGATTTTCTTGGCCTCGCTCTTGAGTAACGCCTGTAGCTCACGAATCGTTTTGGTGAGCTCTTTCTTCTCCTCGGCGTACTTCGACGCGTCAAGCTTGGTTACCTGGGCCAGCGTCATATTGGCGATGACGTCCGCCTGAATATCGCTCAGGCTGTACTTGACCTTGATTTGCTCTTTAGCGACGTTGCGATCGCGCGCGGCCTGGAAGATCTTGACGATCTCGTCGGCATTGGCGGCCCCGATGATTAGCCCCTCGACGACATGTAGTCGCTCCTGGGCCTTGCGCAGCTGATATTCGGAGCGTTTGGTGATGACGTCGATCTGATGTCGGTTCCAGTACTTCAGCAGGTCGAGCATGCCGGTCTGGCGCGGCTGGCGGGCCGGCTGTCCCGAATCGCCGAAGAGGAATACCATGTTAACCGGGACAGAGGTCTGGAGATCGCTGAATTTGTGGAGCTGGTTCAGCACGATTTCAGGCGTCGCGCCGCGCTCTAGCTCGATGACGACACGCGTCCCCTTCTCCTCATCCGACTCGTTGCGGATGTCGGTGACGCCCTTCACCTTGCCGTCGTTGACGGCGTTGATCATCGACTTCACCAGACGCGCTCGCGAGATTGGTGGGATCTCGGTGACGACCAGATTCTTCTGCCGTAGCTCTTCCTCAAGCCGAACCTCGCCACGCACGATCACGCGACCCTTGCCATTCTCGAAGTAGCTTTCAATACCATCGGTGCCAATGACGCGACCACCGCCGGGAAAATCGGGACCCTTGAGAATCTTCATCAGTGCCTTGAGCGGCATCTCCGGATCGTCGAGTAGCGCGATTGCCGCGCGGATCGACTCGCCCAGGTTGTGTGGCGGAATCTCGGTCGAGAGTCCTACCGCGATCCCCGATGCTGGATTGCAGATAGGAGGAATGCGAGCTGGCAGGTAGATCGGTTGAGTTACTTTGGGATTCTGTAGATAGGTCTCGGCAAACGGGACCGTCTCCTGCTCAATGTCGCGCAACAGAAGCTCGCCGATCAGCGACAGGCGCATCTCGGTGTAGCGATAGGCCGCGGCGGCATCACCATCGACCGACCCAAAGTTTCCCTGTCCTTCAATCAGTGGGTAACGCATGGTGAAAGGCTGTGCCATACGAACCGCGGCATCGTAAACCGCGCCGTCACCATGTGGATGGTAGGACTTCAGCACGTCACCGACGATCGCGGCACTCTTCACGGTCGGGCGATTGGCTCGATAACCATTCTCGAGCATACAGGCGAGGATGCGCCGCTGGACCGGTTTCAGCCCGTCACGGGCATCCGGCAGGGCACGGCTGGTGACAACCGCCAGCGCATATTGAACAAAGGCATCCTCGAAGAGACTCGAAAACTCTTCGGTCTCGATCTCCTCGCGGTGTCCATTGCCGTTCATCACTACCGTAGTCGCCATGCGTTCCCTCTAATTACTCTTGCCTTGCGGCCCTCATCCCCTGAACCTTCTCCCAATTTTGAAGGAAGGGGGACTGCACGGAACCATCGTCTCCCCTCTCTTGCTTAGCGGGAGGAGGGCCGGGGTTGAGGGCCGAATCTATACATCAATGTCCGTGTACTTGCGTGCGCGCTGGGCCAGAAACGTGCGCCGGCCTTCGGCGTTGGTGTCCTCCATCAGATTGAAGACCAGCTTCTCCGACAGCGCCGCATCCTCGATCGTCACCTGCTTCAATCGCCGGCGTTCGGGATCCATCGTCGTCTCACGCAACTCTCGAGGGTTCATCTCGCCCAGGCCTTTGTAGCGTTTGATCTCATGGTTGCCCTTATGGCTCTTGAGCCAGTCGCGTAACTCCTCATCGTCGCGCAACCAAACGGGTTTGCCGTTCTGCTTCACCGAATAGAGAGGCGGCGCGGACAGGTAGACGTGGCCACGATCGATCAGCACCGGAAGCTCCTGATGGAAGAGCGTGAGCAGGAGCGCTTGAATGTGCATGCCATCCACATCGGCGTCAGTCATGATGATGATCTTGTCGAAGCGCAGGCGGCTGAGGTCAAATGCCTGGCGCGATCCGGTGCCGATCACCTGCAGCAGCGTGCGAATTTCCTCATTCTTGGCGATACGTTCGATGTTGGCCCGCGCGACATTCAACGGCTTGCCGCGCAACTTGAGGATCGCCTGGAAGTCGGAATAGCGTCCCTGGCTGGCCGAACCACCGGCACTGTCACCTTCAACGAGATAGAGCTCGGCCCGCTTCGGATCCTTGGTATTGCAGGGAATGAACTTGTCAGATATCGCCGCGTCGATGATCTGACCATTGCGCTTGCTCTTGCCGGTCATGATCAGACGCGCGGCCGCCTTTGCCGCGTCACGTGCTTTCCGGCGTTGAACGAGGTTGCGGACCCACTCACGCGTCATCGGATCGTTGGATTCGCACCACTTCGTGAGCGCCTCGCCGACGATCGAGCGGACCGTGCCATCGACGCCGCTGTTGGTCAGCCGGTTCTTGGTCTGCCCTTCGAACTGCGGATTGGTCAGTTTCACCGAGATTGCCGCGACTAATCCTTCGCGAATCAGCTCAGCGTCGAACTCACGCTTCTTGGTGACGCCCAGCCGAATGGCCTGGTCGTTCAGGACCTTGGTCAATGCCGCTTGAAACCCGCTTTCGTGGGTGCCGCCTTCGATCGTGCGCACGCCGTTGGCAAATGAGACGATGCGTGTCCGCTCGCCCCGGTTCGGCTGAATGGCGACCTCGATCAGCATGCCGTCTCGCTCGTCCACCGCGGCAACGGGCTCCTTGAAGAGGGGCACGCTCTCTCGATCGAGCGGGCGCAGTTCCTCGACATAATCAGTCAGACCACGTTCCGAGAAGAAGCTCACCTCGTCCATCTTGCCGGCATCGTCGTCCCAGATCTTCAGGTGATAGGCGATACCGCGATTGAGATAGGCGGCGGCCCGCATACGACTCTCGATGACGTCGCGCTGATAGTCGACCGTCGGATCCGCGAAAATATCCCGGTCGAGGAGCCAGCGAAACTGAGTCCCGTGCTTGTTCCGATCGCACTTGCCGATACTGTGCTTGCTCGGCACGCCCCGTGCGAAGCTCTGTGTGAACTCATGGCCGTCACGCCAGATCGTCAGCTCTAGCTTCTCGGAGAGCGCGTTGATGATGGTCGCACCGACACCGTGAAGACCCCCGGCCGTCTTGTAGACACTCTGATCGAATTTTCCGCCGGAGTGTGGCACGGTCAGGATCACCGTGGCGGTCGGCAAGGTTTTGCCATTGATCTTCTTTGGATCGAACGGCATGCCGCGAGCTTCGTCACGAACCGTAACCCACCCTTGTGCGTCGATCTCAACCCAAATGTTCTTGCCATACCCAGCGATGGCCTCATCCGTGGCATTGTCGAGCGCTTCCCAGATGAGATGGTGCAAACCGGTCGCACCCGTCGAACCTATGTACATTCCGGGCCGCGTGCGGATCGCTTCGATCCCCTCGAGCACCCGAATATCGGCACCGGTGTAGCGGTTTGTTTCCGTTGCCATTCGTGTTGCCATGCGGCCGTCCCTACCCTCTGGCTGATGTCTTCCGTAGATCTGAACCTGGAGATACTGTTTGGCAGAACAGATGTTCGTATTATGGCCCAATTATAGCGCATCCGGCAAGGGGTTGCCAGTACGTCACTGCGTACGTTCGCCCTATTCTTGCGTATCCAGGGAGTCTCGTCAAATCCCTCGAGGGGTGCGCAACTCAGCGAGCCTACCAAACTCAGCAGGATTCTGCCGAGGATTGCGGTAGACGCGGGTACACTTGTCACTTTGAATCGTTAGCGGATGAGTTTCTGGTGAACACGTGATTGATGACGGGTTGTCAACCGGAACGAACGGCGTGAAAGACGACGAACGCGAAACCCGCCAATTCGACCCCGATGTTGCGGAAAATTCGCTCTCCCGGGCAGCGCTGCGACGTGCTCGATTCGCCGTCGGCGTCCTCTTCTTCGGGCAGGGGTTCGTCGCGGCGAACTGGTTCGTGCGCATCCCCGCGATTAAGGACCAACTGAACCTCAGTACCGCCGGGCTTGGAGTCTCTCTTCTGGCATTGACCGGAGGACTGTTAATCGTGATGCCCATCGTCGGTTGGCTGCTGACCCGTGTTGGTAGCCGTCTCGTCATCACTGTGACCGTCCTCTCCTTCATAGTGGTCCCGACGCTCCCGACATTGGCTGTGAACCAGTTCACCTTGATGCTCGGGCTGCTGATCTTCGGCGGAGTGGCCGGCATCCTTGACGTCTCGATGAATGTCCAGGGGGTGGCCGTCGAGGCGCGAATGCGGCGTTCTGTCATGTCGTCCTTTCACGGCATGTACAGTGCTGGCGGCATCGCCGGGTCGATCATTGGCGGTGTACTGGCCGCGCTCGGGATGAGCCCTCGACTTCATCTCTTACTGGTCGGATTGATGTTGGGTCTCTTTGGTGGCTACGTCTCGCGCTGGCTGCTGCCCGAGTCGCTGTCGAAACAGAAGCACGGCCCAGTCTTTGTCCGGCCCACACGAGCGTTGGCAGTCCTCGGCGTGATCGCCTTCTGCGCGCTCCTCAATGAGGGAGCGATGTCCGACTGGAGCGCCGTTTATCTGCGGGACAACATTGGCACCGGCGCGGGCCTGGCCGCGGCCGGGTTCGCCATCTTCTCGGTGACGATGACCGCAGGAAGACTGGCTGGAGATCGCTGGGCAGAACGGATCGGTCCCACGTCATTGATGCGGATCGGTGGAGTTGTGGCGGCAATCGGGCTGGGACTGTCACTGATATTTGCCAGCCTGCCGGCTGCCTTGCTCGGATTTGCCTGCGTCGGCGCGGGAATGTCCTTTGTCTTCCCGCTCACCGTGAGTGCGGCCAGCCGCTCTGGCAGGATGGCGCCAGGACCGGCAATCGCGTCGATCTCGACGGCGGGTTATGCTGGTTTGCTGGCAGGTCCTTCGTCGATCGGCTTGAGTGCGGATCTACTGACTTTGCGCGGTGCGCTCGGCATAGTTGTCGTCCTCAGCCTGCTTGTGGCAGTGCTTGCGAGCTCCGCTAATGGCAGGAGACCTTAGCGCAACAGTCGCCCGGGCTCACGACGTTGCGATTACATTTTCAATGTTTATAATGGGCTCCATTCACTGGTTCTTGGGAACAGCAATCGGCTTCGATGCCGCGGCGGCATGCGCGTACGCTCGACATTCCCTAACCGACGTGTCCGACACGTTCCAGTAACTCATCTGGATCTCTGTCTATGACTCTGCGCGAGCGACTCCTCGTCTTGATTTTGTCGATTGGTGGGTTCTCGGCTACCGTGAATGCGGTCGTTCTCGTACCGACGCTAAAGCCGATCGCGGATCAGTTTGGGACGACTGAGGCGATAGCTGGTCAGATCGGAACGATTTATGCGGTCGCATCTGGCTTCACGGCGCTGATCGCGGCGCAGTGGATTGACCGTTTCTCTCGACGTCGACTGCTACGCACTGGAACGTTAATCATCATTGCCGGGACTCTTGTCACGGCTCTCGCCCCGGCGCTTCTATGGTTGTTTGTGGGTCGCGGGCTCACGGGCCTGGGCGGCGCCCTGATCCTGCCGACCTGTATCGCCGCAACTGGGGATTTGTTCACCGACCCCGCCAAACGAAATCGTGCGGTCAGTACTATCTGGGCGGCGACCAGTCTGACGCTGTTGATTGGTCTCCCAATATTGACGCAGATAGCTGCCTTGACAAACTGGCGCTGGACGTTGGCATCGGTTCTGGTACCGTTCGGAATTCTCCTCGTCGGAACGAACTGGCTCCCGACCCAAGCCGCCGTCGTGTCCGACGAGGCGCGTGAAGCGGGCGGGCTGGGAACTGTTCTTGGCCACCGCTCTGCGATTTGGCTACTCGTTTCTGTCGCGCTCTTCTGGGTTGTTTTGGTTGGGACGTATACCTACTGGGGAGCCTTTGTCGATGTTCGCTTCCACGCGACGGCGAATCAGCTGAGCCTTCTTTTCTTGGTCGGCGGCGCCGCTGATCTTGTTGGAACCTACGGTGCGCCGGTTGCGCTCCGCTGGCGTTCGCCTCGATTCATGCTCGTCATGTGCGCGACTGTCTTCGGTGCAAACCTCCTGGCGGTCGGCTTCATCTACACCAGCCTCTGGTCGCTGTTCCCCTATATGATTGTCTTTGGCGCATCGAGCGGCGCGCTCGTGGTCTACGCCTCGATTTTGTTGCTCGACACACTACCGTCTGTCCGTGGCGCGGTGATGTCAATCTCGTCAGCGGGAAACTCACTCGGAGGAGCGGCCGGTACCGCCTTGGCCGGGACGCTGCTTGCGGCACAGGGCTATTTGGCGATCTACGTCGGGCTCGGGTTGGTGATGCCGCTGATGATCGCATGCTTGGGCGTGAGCTTCCTGGTCTACCGTACGGTTGCTGGTCAAGACGTTGAGTTCCCGGAAGTGGGCGGACGTGACAGCTGACGATTGAATCGATGCATGCTGTCAGTGTCCTAGGGCCCAGGTACAGTTATTCAATCGTCCTCTTCAACGACCTTCGGTGTCACCAGATGGCCGCCCTGATCGCCAAGCTCCGGAATCGCGATGCCCTGCATACCGAGCGCGAACGCTAGTTCACCGCCGTGATGGATATCGTGCGCCATGATGCGCCAGAGGACCCATTGGTAGGGCACGACGTATTCCTTCCCCTGATAGTGGTGATGGAACGTCCGGCCGAGGTCATCCACCGTCCATTTCGAAAGGGCGCTCTCGATCATCTCCCAGGTTGCTTCCAGCCCGACAGCCAGTACATTGGCGTCCAGATCGAGACCCGACTTGAGGCGATGACCGGCGTGCGTCTCAGTGCACGCTTCGGACATCCACTGGTTGACTGCCTCGCTCTCGATTCCGAGCACGTCGCGAATCCAGGAGATACGCCCGATCGCGATATGTCCGATGAGCTCGCCAGCCGAACGCAGGTGCTCGCCGCCACGCCAGGCGAGGTTCTCGGGTGACAATCCAATCACTGCGCTGAGGAGCGCCTGCTGGTGCCCGGCCCAACCATCATAGACAGTTAACAGAGACGTCGATCTGCCTGACATCGTGAAATCCTCCCAATCTGACCAGTTCATTGATGCTTGCCACTGAGTCCCGCTGAGCTTGGTAATCACTGAGCGACTTCAAAAAGAGTGACGATCGCGACAATGACGCTTCATCGATCGTGAGTCCGACGCCCCTCCCGCCACTGCTCGACTCGATTTCGTCGTCTACCAATATAGATAGGCATAGTATCGAATGCTCGATCGCATCCGGCATCTTCATCGTACGTATTCGGCCGTCACGAATGCGTAACGGACTGACGCTGAAAGTGACGACTTTGTGCTGATGCGATGACAATTACGGATCTTCGTATGATTTGGGAGACTCTACATCGAAGAGAACAGGTGCCCGCGCGGTGAGCTTTGCCGCGCGGGGTGGTCAAATGGGTCCGTCGTCTACTTTCCCTGCCATTGGGGCTTGCGCTTTTCGAGGAACGCATTGACCCCCTCTTTGAAGTCGTCACTCATGTAGCACTTGAGGATCAATTCTTCCGCCTTGGGCGGGCGTCGATGCAGCAATACGCGGCGAACCGATTCCTTGGTTACCTGGATGGTCAAGGGAGCATTCGCGGCGATCTGCTCGGCGAGTACCTGAGTGCGTTCGAGGAGTTCATCCGGTTCAACAATGTGATTGACGAGTCCCATTGCCATGGCATCTTCGGCCTCGATCATCTTTGCCGTATAGATAAGTTCTTTGGTGCGGGCCGGACCGATCAGATCGACCAGCCGGGCGTAATTATTGGTTGAGAGACAATTGCCGAGCGTCCTCGCGATTGGGACGCCGAAACGAGCGTTGGGTGTGCAGACCCGCAGATCGCAGGCGAGCGCCAGGCTTGCGCCACCACCGACGGCGTAGCCTTGAATCGCGGCGATTGTCGGACGCTGGACCGATTCGAGTCTGCCGATGACGCCGTCGACCCGCGACTCGTATTCGAGCGCATGTTGCGGGTCGGTGAAGGTTTGAAATTGGCTGATATCGGTTCCGGCGACAAAGGCTCGGTCTCCGGCGCCGGTCAGCACCAGCACCCGCACATCGGTATCCTGCTCCACCTCATCGCAGATCTGCGCCAGCCGGTCGTACATGGCGAATGTCATGGCGTTGCGCTGTTTCGGCCGGTTGAACGTCACCCAGGCGATTGCCCCGCGCCGTTCGAAACGAATGTCCGGGTTGTCGGTCTCCATATCTCCTCCGTCGTTCGTTCGGGTTGTCATGCCGAATGGGTTTCTGGTCGCTGGCCGACGATGCCATTCTGGCGCAGTTGGGCGATCTCGGCGTCGCCGACGCCGAGATCCTTGAGAATCTCATCACTTTGCTCACCGAGTAGCGGCGGCACGCGGAAGATATCGCCGGGAGTCTCGTTCAGCTTCACCGGCAGACCGAGCAGTCGCACGCTACCCATTGTCGGATGTGGTTTCTCGACCACCATTTCCCGATGTCGCACCTGCGGGTGATCGAGCGTCTGGTCGACTTTGTAGATCGGGCCACAGGGAATGCTGTTCTGGTTGAGGATGATCTCCCACTCGTCGGAGGTCTTCTCGCGCAGCTTGGATTCAAGGACTTCGGCTAACTCGAACCGGTTGGAGTGGCGGCCACCGTTGGTATTGAAGCGCGGATCGCTCGGCAGTTCCGGCATGCCGAGGATCTCGCACAGTTTCGGCCAGCGTTTGTCACCGGTTGCGCCAATGGTGACGTATCCGTCTTTGGTCCGGTAGACGCCATAGGGCGCGTTGATGGGATGATGGTTACCAGCGGGCGGTGGTACTCCAGCGCCATTCAGGTATCGGACTGCCTGGAAGGCAAGCGTGCCGACCATGCTTTCAAGCAGCGACGTGTTCACGACCTGACCGCGCCCCGTCTCTTGCCGGGCGTACAGCGCGGCGAGCACGCCATAGGCGCCGTAGAGGCCGGTCAGTAAGTCGGCAATCGGGATCCCGACACGGACTGGGTCACCACCTTCGAACCCGGTCATACTCATGAGACCTGAGAAGCCCTGGACGATCTGATCCAGCCCTGGGCGATCGGCGAAGGGACCATCGACGCCAAAGCCAGAGATCGAGCAGTAGATGATGCCCGGATTTCGCTCCGACATGGCGGCGTAGCCGATATTGAGCGCCTCCATCACGCCTGGGCGATAGTTCTCGACGATCACGTCGGCGGTGTCGGCCAGACGGCGAAATATCTCTTGCCCTTGCGGTCGCTTGACGTCAAGCGTGAGCGAACGCTTGTTGCGATTCGCTGAGAGGAAGAAGGCGCTCTCACCGTTGAAGAATGGTGGGCCGGATTCCCGTCCGTGGTCCCCACCCTCCGGGCTCTCGATCTTGATCACGTCGGCGCCCATATCCCCAAGCAGCATCGCGCAGGTCGGGCCTGCCAGATGCCGGCCGAGATCAAGCACCCGAATACCATCGAGTGGCGCGCGGCCCGCTGTCTGTGTCTCTGCCATGACGGCCCCCTTTTTGATGGGCATTCTTCCTCGTCGTCGACATTCATCGCTATCGGCAAGATACCGGCTGACGATGTGGCAGGCAAGCAATCGAAGTGCCAGTTCGGCGCCAGGCATTGAGGGACAGTTGGAAATCACTCACGCCGGCACGTTGCGATTATTCGGCTTACTCAGTCTTCAACCTCGTGTTTGTCTAAGTCGAGGCATCAGTATTGCTATATGTTTCGGAGAGTATCGTTCAGGAGTGCGACACAGACGGGAACCCGAGCAACGTAATTCACGCAGACAACCCGTATTGCGATCATAACGAATCGCAACCACTTCTGGATAACTCCTTTCTCCATGAGCCTTGTCTCCCCCGGCAAGGCTCCCTTTTGTTTCCCCGAACCGTGCCTGCCGGCAATCAGGATGCGACCACGTTGTCAAACGCTTTGGCGGCAACGATGGCCTCCTTGAGCTGACCGGCGCCGATGGCTTCAATGGGTGATGCGTCATTAAGGAGGGGGTTGAGGCCGATGAACCAGGCTTTGACCGTGGCGGGCTGCTCCGTGACTAGCAGGATTTGGGCGATCTCGTACGCGGTGCGAAGACGTTGTTCCACCTCGAAGTTGCGTATTTCACTGATCTCTCCACTGACCCAACGAGTGACGGTCTTGCCGTCCTTGACTCCGGCGATGTGCGTGGTCAGTTGACGCGTCAGCAAATCTTGCAGCGAATGCGCGAGATCATGGATGGGCACCTCCACGGCCTGTCGATGGGCCTGCTGCCAGCGCTCTTGCTCCTCACTGATGGTTGAACTGGCGTCCGCACTCTTCTGCTTGGACTTCTTTTTCTTCTTCGCCATCGTAAAGCCCCTTGGATGTCTGTCCGATGCCGGTGGGTACATATTGCAACATCCTGCGAATATGCGCAACGTAGAGGGCCAAGTCTCGACCATAACACCAACATCCTTCCGCCACGGGTCTCACCACCGCGAACGGCTGCAGGAGGCTTGCGAGCTAGACAAAACAATTGACTCGGAATGAGGAGCGGGCGTGATAAGTGGCCCTACCTCCCGGTCGATCGAGCGTTGCTCGTATGCAGCGATCTCATTCACGACGATTTCGTGCTGCAACGTTCACGTACCTGGGGTTGCGATTGAATACGAAAAGGACGAGAGAGACTCGCGACAGTCTCTCTCGTCTCTCGAGGTGGAGTGGGGTCTAATTGTTATTGTGGCCGTGGCCGACGGCGAAGAGCGGGGTCATCGGTTTCACGTTGACCGTGTCGCAGGTGTTCTGCAGGCAGCCGAGACCGAACGCATACTGGACGGTCTGAAGCAGCGAGTAGTGGTTGTACGGCGTTGGATCTTGCAGGCCGCGCGGACCGTGGTTAGTGATGACGATGGTGGCGATGTGGCCGCCGCCGGGATTGGCATCGCAACAGCCGAGGTTTGTGGCTTCGAAGTCATCCTCGTCCCAGGTTACGACGATGGCGTTGTTGCCCTGCTTCCAGGTCTGCGACGCCATGATCGCCGTGACCACGCTGCCGACGTAGTTGTCACCCATCTGGATCAATCCGGTGGGATCTCCGCAGTCAGAGATGCCGTGCATATCGTGGCACTGATCCGGCACGATGAAGCTGAAGTTCGGCACCTGATTCGTCGCCAGGTCAACGAAGAGCTGCGTGTCCGGCACCATCTTTGCCAGTTCGGTCGGGTCATTCTGCATCGAGGCAAAGTTCAAGAATGGGTTGTGCTTCGACTTATAGAGCCCGTTGCCGTAGTCGTAGCCTTTGAAGCCCGCGATCGGCATCGTTTGCTGATAGTCTTTCCAGGTTAAGCCTGCGCCCTCGAGCTGCTGCGCGAGGCTCGGCTCGTTGGTGGTGTGATTCACCTGATTTGTGGTCTGGTCATACGCGTTGTCGTCCTGAATTCCGAAGTAGCTGCCACCGATGAGCGCGACATAGTTCGGCTCGCTTGGGTGCGTGACACCGAATGACTGAGTTGCCAAGCCGTATTGCTGCGCCAAGGCGTTGATCTGCGGCGCGTTCGCGTTACCGATGATCTGTTCTGACGCGTGATTCTCCATGACGATTTCGAAGATATGCTGATAATGCGGGATACTCGCGCCGTCAGATTCAGGCTTGCCGTGAGCCAGTGCGATGGCCGGTACGGTCATGACCACCAGCGCAAGTACGGCGGTCGTCATGATGAGGAATTTTCTCCGCATAAACTCTCCTTCGTTGAATAACAAGGCGCTCAGGTGAGCACCGTCCTAACCCTCTCACGGGGACGGAACTCTCTTGTCCGTACCCGTATCTAGTAAGCGTCGGATCCGAAGGAGATAGTTTGTGGAGGCGTTAAAGAACTGTTTGTGTTCAGTTAAGAACGGTCGGTCGGCAAGGCCGGGGAGCGCAGTTCCTGGCTAATGATGTCGTGTTCGGAGGGCTATAGTGACAACGTGCAGGGTTGGGCCACCGAAATAGATCGTACACGTCATCGCTGGTATGCATCGTGGAATCCCGATGTCGAGTGTGGTGAAAGGAGCGTCGTCGTGGCCCGTATGACTGAGCAGGAGCTCAACGACTTTCTCAGTGGCCCGGTCATCTGCCGGCTCGGAACACTGGATGACGAGGGATGGCCCTACGTCATCCCGGTCTGGACGCAGCATGCTGACGGAGGCTTCTATCTTGTGCCGCGCGAACGCTCTCGCTGGGTGCGCCATCTCCAGCACGATGGACGTTGCTCCCTTTGCCTCGATGTCTTTGAAGAGCATCGTCGTGTGCTGGTCAAGGGTCGCGCCGTCATCCAGGAAGAGCCGAACACCGGCGGTGCCTGGGTTTCGATTTTGAAAGAGATGGCAGAGCGCTACTGGGGAGAGCGGGGGCTACGCTACTGGCAACAAACGTTGGCAGGAACCTCGCTGGCTCGTCTTTATCGAGCCGGTCGAGATCACCAGCTGGCATGGCACGTGGGCACAACGCTACCGCCATTACGAGTGGCAAGTGTGATCAGATCGCTGACACATGCGTTGAACGTTAGAGGTGCTGGTTGTTGAGGGTTTGTTGCACCCAGCCCCAACGCTGGTCGACGACGGCCTGTTTACCGAAGAGTTGATTCCACTTGGCGGCGTTTAATGTACCGGCAAGATAGACCGAGCAGTTGCAACCTGCGTGGGCGCGATTTTGATCGGCGTCGAATCTCGATCGCATGATCTTATAGTAGTCGTGGCTGTTGCAAGCTCGGCACGCTTGACAGTCTGGCCGATTATTCTTGCCCCGATTCCGTCGAAATCCCGGAGTGGTGATTCGCAGTTTGCTCAAGATTCCGGCGTTGCTACAGGGAGACAGCTTGTAATAAGGGATCTGCTTTTGACCCGGACCTGCAGACGCACCTCGGGACGCCAGCATCCCTGCGAGCCCTCCGACGACGGCGGCACTGCGCTTGATAAAACGTCGACGTGGCATGGGATGTTGCATGAAATTCTCCCGGTCAAGACGAAAGACCGGCCAAAGGAGCCGCACGAATCCAGATCGAGAACACCCGCCTTAGCAATCGGCGTTACGCGCTACCCCATTTACAACGAAGCGTCTTTCGAACACTCCGCTGGCTACCGGTACTCCGCAGTTACCTGCGTTACGGACACGGGGCGAACCGCGCGCCGAAATTCCACGCTGTAGCCTGCAGGCGAACCTACAGTTGCGGTTATGCGCCAAGCGAACGTCACTGAACTCATGCCGCCGGTTAAGACGACGCTGTACGATTGCCATCCACAGCGCGGCTTCTTTGGCCGGCATTTCGCGACTTAATGAACCCCCTATGCGCAATAGACTAACGAAAGAATACCGAAATGTCAAGACTGTCACGGAAGATGCACGTTTGCGGTACATATTCCTCATTACCTGACTTTTGATTCGCTCAGGAGAAGGGATCGCGGTCTGCCGGATGGTGGTAGGCCAGACTTTGGAGCTCGGAGCCAAGACACTCCTGGCGCATTGTGGCAACGTTGATGCTTCCCACGTTTGACACTACCCGGTTTGAGCACTACTATTACCGGTGCAAGACTTCGGGGCAGGGTGAGGCGCTCGGCGCTAATTCCCGACCGGCGGTTATAGCCCGCGAGCGACGAATGTCGCAGGATCCGGTGTAATTCCGGTGCCGACGGTAGAGTCCGGATGGGAGAAGATTGCGTCCCCATAATGCTATGCTCCCCGAGGTCCGTGTCTGAAATTTCTGGGTTAGCCACGCGGATGGACCGTCTGGTGTACCCACGCGAGACGTGTCGTCTTGCGATTTCGAGAGGGACGGGCCTTTTACATGGAATCGACCGAGATCGCGAATGCGCTCGGCCCTGTGCCGGGTGAATTGATGGACCGT
Organism: uncultured Chloroflexia bacterium; assembly: GCA_963785465.1. Lineage (GTDB taxonomy): Bacteria > Chloroflexota > Chloroflexia > Thermomicrobiales > Thermomicrobiaceae > CALAGB01. The sequence goes on from CAWAVM010000011.1 coordinate 146,117, forward strand.
ACCGTAAATGGCCGAGCGTCGCCGATCAGGGTAACGTCTCGCCGGCCACGTGGCCGGTATCGTACGGTTCGTCTCGTCGTGCCGCCGCTTGTGCTCGGTGTGCTATCGCTTGCGCTCTGGAGCGCACTTGTTCGTAGCGGAGTCGTTGCCACCTACTTGTTGCCGGCACCCAGTGAAGTACTGCGCGTCTTCTGGCAGTCGGTAACGAACGGCCTGCTTTGGGAATATGCGCGTACCACCTTAGTGGAGAGCATCGAAGGCTTTGTCGCCGGAACTCTGATTGGATTAGTCACCGGCTACAGTATTTCCCGAAGCCGCTTGCTGGCACGCGTGTTGGAGCCGTATCTGGCAGCCAGCCAGGCACTCCCGGCCATCGCATTGGCGCCACTACTGGTGCTCTGGCTTGGATACGGAACGACTCCAGTTGTAGCCTTGTGCGCCTTGATCGTCTTCTTCCCGGTACATGTCAATACCGCGCTCGGTATCCGAACACTCGATCAAGAGATTCTGGATGCCGCGCGCGTCGATGGAGCCGGGGGCTGGGCGCTCCTGCGGAATTTCGAACTGCCGCTCGCCCTGCCAAGTATTCTCGCGGGCATGCGCAATGGCTTGACCCTCTCGATAACCGGGGCCGTCGTTGGTGAGTTCGTGATCGGCGATCGTGGCCTGGGTGGATTACTCACCATCGCGCGTGGCAATTTCAATACTCCCCTCGTCTTCGCCACGTTATTGACTCTGGCGATTATGGCATCGGTGTTCTATGGATTTGGCCGGCTGATTGAGCGACGGCTTTCGTACCTGGAGGAGTAGGATGCGGTTTGGGACCACTGGATGGATCTCTTCATCCATGATTGTTCGGTTGGTGCTCGCACTCGCTGTGAGCGGTGCATTGATCGGCTGCGGCGGTGCGGCCGGGGATCAAACAAAGTCGGTGACGATTGGTCTGACGTACGTTCCGAATATCCAGTTTGCACCCTTCTATGTGGCCGATTCACTCGGCTACTACAAGGATGCCGGTTTGAAGGTCACCTTTCATCACCATGCCGCCGGCGAAGATGAGTTCGGCGCCATCGTTGCCGGTCATGAGGACATGATTTTCGCCGCAGGTGACGAGATGCTCCAGGCTCGGAGTCACGACGTGCCGATCGTCTACCTGGCACAGGTCTTCACCCAGTATCCGGTTGCCCTGATCGTTCCATCCGACTCGCCGATCAAAACCGCGGCCGACCTGAAAGGTCACAGCATTGGAGTGCCCGGCGCCTATGGTGCGACCTATATCGGGTTGCTGGCGCTGCTGCAGCAGGCGGGACTGACCGACAAGGATGTCGATATCCAAACTATCGGCTATACGCAGGTTCCGGCACTACTCGGCCATAAGGTCGATGCTGTTATGGGCTACATCAACAACGAACCGATCCAGTTCAAGAAGGCTGGTTTCGACGTCCGCACCATTCCAGTTGGCGATGCCCAACCATTGATCTCGAATGGGCTTGGCGCCCTCCAGAAGGAGATCGATTCCAATCCAGATGTGGTCAAAGCGGTCATCGCCGCGACGCTCAAGGGAGTTGACTTCGTAACTACGCATCCTGATGAGGCAGTTAAGATCAGTGCCGACTACGTTCCGGATCTCAAGGACAGTAAGAACGCTGCTGACGCGCTGGAAGTGTTGAAGGCAACCATTCCGCTATTCCAGAGCAACGGCAAGGCTGGCGCGACTGACCCGAACGCGTGGACGTCGATGGCACAGTTCCTTCAGGCAAACGGACAGCTCGACAAGTCGGTCGACGTGAGCAAGGTATACAGTAACGCCTATCTGCCGTAAGCTCAGGCCGCAGGTGCGAAAGATCGGGCATCGCGTTCGTGGTGCCCGATCGCTATTTCTGCAGAGTCACCTATCTGCGACTCAGCGAGCATACGGTTCGATTGGATCGCAAATTGTGAAAGCCGTTGACCCGATTTACGGCCATCATGTTGAGCAAGAGACTTTGATTGCGGGTGACACTGCGACGCGATCAATACCCGATGTGATTCGACTGTAACAACTCCAGATCGTGTATGCGGCCTTGGACGAAAAGATGCGTGCCAACCGTCAATTCGCGGGTACGGGAATAATGGTCGTGCAACATGAGCGAATTGGAACGCGAGGTTGAGGGGGCTTGATGCTGGTCGGAAGTAAAGTGACACTACGCGGAATGACGAGGGAGGATCTGCCGCTCCTCTGGCGCTTTAACAACGACCTGGAAGTTGAACTGGCCGGTGGTGGCGATCCGCCGAAACCGCAGGCGTTCGAGCGAGTGCAGTCCGAGTTCGATCGGGACGTGTCGATGGGTGGCCGGGACCCGGCCCACTTCGCGATTGAAGCCGACGGGAAGTTCATCGGTCATTGCGGACTCTCCAACTTCAACTACACCTCCCGCACTTGCGAGCTCGGCATCGGCATCGGCGATAAAGACTACTGGGGCAAAGGATATGGCCGGGAAGCGGTCAATCTGCTGGTTGACTATGCGTTTCGACACCGAAATTTTCGGCGGGTCTGGCTCTGGGTGCATGCTGACAACGAGCGGGCAATTCGCGCCTATAGCGCGTGCGGCTTTGTCGAGGAGGGGCGGCTCCGCCAGCACATGTGGAGCAACGGCCGCTATGTCGATGCCGTCTATATGGGCGTTCTCGCCTCCGAATGGGGAGCGCGAGAGAAATAGCGAGTCGGCGGGCGACTCGTCAATGAATAAGCTTGCCGATATCGAAGCCCCCGCAACGCGCTGGAATCATCCAACCCAGAGTCTGACTCCCAGCTGCCGCAAGATCTCGATCGCGTCCCAGTCGCCGGTGCGTTCGACGATCAATCCGCCCTCGATCTTGAGCGTCTCAATCCCGTGAAAGCGAACGTCGTTACCGGTCGCCTCGACGCCGAGGAAGGTGCCCTTATGCGTGCCGCGTGCCGTCCAGCGGACAGCAACTCGACCAGACTCTTCGTCGACGATTAGAAAATCGATCTCGGCGAAGAAATTCGGAAACGCGGCATAGAGCGCAGCGATTTCGTGCACGCTCTCCTCGCGCGTGCCGGGCTGACCAGACGAATGACTCACGTCGACAAAATCAGGCGCGTACATCGCGAGGACGGCACCCAGATTTCCATTTTGCCAGCCTTCGATCATCCAGCTTTCGGCGATCGCCTCCAGTTCCGCCCGCGACTGGCGGGTCACCGGTTTGCCCGATCGATTGCTTCGAGGACCGGCACGAACGCCTCTAACGACGCAGGAGTTGCTGGTGCTAGAACGATCTGAAGATGAGAAATACCTTCGCGTCCGAATGCGAGCAGCTTCTCGGCAATTTGTTCAGGTTCACCCCAGATTGGGTCGCAGCTGAGTGGCAGCGCGGGCGGGGTTGTCGGATACGGATGCACCATGACGGCGGCAGTGCGCACGAGCGTCTCGGGATCGCGACCAACCTCGGCACAGGCTGCATCGACTGCTTCCCGCAGCGGTGGAATTGCCTCCTGCGGCCGGTTACTCGCTCCGACAGACCAGGTGTTCCACCATTCCGCGTGCTGTGCCATCAGCCGGAGCATTCGCGGCCCTTTGGTGCCGATCATGATCGGCATACCGCTCGCGCTCGGACCACGCGGGCGAAGCTCACAATCTCGTGCCTGATAATACGTGCCGTCGAAGTCGATCTCGCCCTCGCGCAGAAGGGTACGAATGATGGTGAACGCTTCCTCAAAGCGACTCGCACGGTGATCGTATGGAAAACCGAAGGCTCGATACTCCGCCTCGAACCAACCGGCTCCGAGCCCGAGGATCAGCCTTCCATCACTGATCTCGTCGACCGTGTCCGCCATTTTGGCCAGAAGTGCCGGCTCGCGAAAGCTCGTTGCCAGGACAAGCGTGCCAAGCTGAACGCGCTTTGTGACCGCGGCGACGGCCGAGAGCATCGACCAGCATTCCCATGCACCAACCATCGTGTCATTCCACACGCCGAACATGTGGTCGGGCAGCCAGATCGAGTCGAATCCGGCTTCGTCAGCCAGTTCAGCCATCCGTCGTTGCTCGGTCCACTTGAGCGGGGTTGGCTCGGGCAAGCTGAGGGCTTCGATATCGAGCTCGATACCAATTTTGATGGGGCGATCTGGTATTGCGTTGGGCGTCTGAGTCGCACTCACGAACTACCTCCTGTGTGTCGTCGATATCCTGTGTGTACATGCACGCTAGTCGTCAGTAATAGCGCTGTCAATGGGTTATCGCCGGCGCCGTATCTCGCGGCGGCAGTAATGCCTAACCGACGACCTGCCCATAAAGTCGCAGGAAATTCTCGCCAAGAATGCCGCGAGCGTCCTCATCAGAATACCCGCGCCGCAAGATTTCCTCTGTGATCCGCGGAAAATCGGCTACAGTCTGGACTTCCACTGGCGCCGGGCGAGTTCCATAGAAGTCGGCGCCAAGTCCGACGCCGGTGGGTCCGCAGATTTCTATCAACGCCTCGATCTGGTCGACCAATGCCACGACCGACGGTACCTGATAGAAGATGGCGCAGGCGACCCCGCCCATCTCACCAACCCGGCGCAGCATGCGCGATCGCGCCTCGTCGGCCAATCTGGTATGCGATACAAGCAGTGGCTTCGTCGCCCGCTCGAGCAGTTCCTCGACCGCTGTTGGACCGAGGTGCGCCAGATCAATCAAGATCCGCAGCCGCTCCAGCTCGGCAAGTGCTTCCTCACCTAACATGCTTAATCCACCCGATTTACGGGCGACGCTGCTTCCATCGGCGAGCGGATTTCGGTTACTCCAGGTGAAGGACGCGATAGTAACACCCAGGTTGCGAAAGAGCCGGAGGAGTCGCAGGTCCAACCCAATTGGATCGAGACCCTCGAAGGCCAGGATTCCGGCAGTCACTGCCATCCGCCTTAGCCTGCCGCACGCCGGCGGCAGTAGTGGCAAGGCGGAAGCGGTTTGCGTAGGTCACTAACGCTTCGTGAAAGACGGCAAGCATTGCCAGGGCACGTGGCTGCGTCGCTCCGGCGTACTCAGGATGGATGGGACGGTAGTTGAGGTCGAATGGTGCGGTGAAGATGGCGAAGACCTGAGCGGTCAATCCTCCGGCTTCAAGGAGTGACAGCGAGACCTGGCCGTTGCACCCTTCGTCGGTCGGGCTCTCAGGAGCTCCCGCCTGCCAGTTGGTGGTGCCATCCGTGAGTCCCATCAAAATGTCGGAATGGGCGTCGATTACGATACTGCTGGCATGGAGTTCGGCGGCCCGTTGACTGATCGCTACTGAATCACGGTCACTCATGTGTCGCTCCTTCAAATGTTGAATGCCCCGAGCAGTGTCGGTTGTCAGGCGCACGGCGTCAATCTTCCGGCTCATGAAGCACTCCTGTCATGTCAGGATGAATTCGCGATTTCCGCAAGAAATGTCGACAGACGTTGACGCTGATGATATAAACGTTCATCTTTCCCTGTGGTAGTCATCAGAGAGATCGACCAAAGGAGAGTTGTCGCGATGCGTGCGAGACGCTATTTCGTGCGGACCGTTCCTATGGTACTCGTAGTTCTCTGTTTGATCGTATTCCCATCCTGTTCCACCTCGTCAGGTTTAACCGCGACGGCTGGAGGCGGATTGGTCGTCCAGGCGATCCCATCCCCGACGCCGACCGCGTTACCGGCGCTCACCGTGGTCTCGTCACCGACCCCAACGGCCACCGCGATCCACGCGACTGAGATCTCGACCCCGACCGCAACGGCACCGGCGAAGGATGGAGTGATCTGGACAGGAACAATCACAAGCGACACGGCGCGGCAGTATATGTACCAGGGCGCTGTGGTGAACGTCTGCAAGACGAACTGGCTGATCGATCTAGACTTTGTGGTGAGCTCGACTGGAGAGGTGAGAGGCGATGGCAAGGCGACCATGATGGAGCCTCGAACCTGCACAGCTGCCGCTGAAATGGCACCGAACGTGACAGACTACGTGATTACGGTCGCAGGACTGAAGGACAAATCACAGTTCAGCCTGCGTCTCGGCGTATCCAGTTTTAATCCGGCCGGCACGGGCGAGTTTGGAGGGTTCAATGAACTCTTCGTGACCGCCAAGTGTGATCCGACACCGAGCCGGCGAACGCTCGCCATTCCGCTGACTGATGACACGAGCGCGACCGGAACGCTCAATTTCTCCGACACGATGACTGGTTGTGCTGGATCGGCTGACGATATCATGACCGATGTCTCCAACTTCGATCTTCACACTCGCTTTGCGTGTGCTGACGTGCCGGCCGACATGCAGGATCCTGAGATTGACAAGCTCTGCCAGTGACAGTTGAAACTCTGTGGTCTGGAGCGCGGCGATGATCTCGACGGAGATTGTCGCGGAAACTTTCTCTGGAGGAGGGTCGCAGTGACGAGTTCGAATTGCGCAAGCCGCCATCCCGCGTGGTCGGCCATATTGCCGTTAGTACTGCTTCTTGCGATCGTGCTTTCATCCTGTTCCATCTCGTCAGGATCAACCGCGACGACTGGGGGCGGATTGGTCGTCCAGGCGATCCCATCCCCGACGCCGACAGCGTTGCCGGCGCTCACCGCGGCCTCGTCACCGACCCCAACGGCCACCGCGATCCACGCGACTGAGATCTCGACCCCGACCGCAACGGCACCGGCGAAGGACGGTGTTATCTGGGCCGGAACAATCACAAGCGCGACGTCGCGGCAGTACGTGATCAACGGCGGCACGGTCAACGTGTGTAAGACGAACTGGCTGATCGATCTGGACTTCGTGGTGAGCTCGACTGGAGATGTCACCGGTGATGGAAAAGCCACACTGACGGCCCCAGCCGACTGCGCCCCACACCCGTTGCAAGGGAATGTTACGGGTGCTGACGTCTTGGTAGAAGGCCTGAAAGATAACGCTCGATTCCGGCTGCGCCTGACCTCATCCAACTACACACCACAAGGCACGGCCGAGTTTGCGGGCTTCACTTTAGTCTTCTCCACCGCGCAGTGTGAACCGCCGCCCGGTCCACGGACCCTTGAAATTCCGATGACAGGCGACATGACGGCTGCGGCAACCATCAACTTATCCGAGGCGATGACCGGCTGTGCAGGATCGAAAGACGATGTCATGACAAACGTGGCGAATGTCGATCTCCACGCTCGCTTTGCGTGCGCTGACGTGCCGGCCGATTTGCAGGACCCTGAGATCGACAAGCTTTGTCAGTGAACACCGTGAAGTTTGGGGTGACGAGAGAAGTCCCGGAATCAACCGCGCGGTCGGAGAAAGTCCGCCAATCCATCGCCAAGCAGGCTGAAGCCGGTGCCGACGATCAAGATTGCAATACCGGGTAACGTTGTCAGCTGCCAAGATCGCAGGAAGAAATCGCGCCCTTCGGCGATCATCAATCCCCATTCCGCGTTGGGAGGCTGAACGCCGAGCCCAAGGAATGAAAGAGACGATGCCACCAGGATATTCAGGACGAAATCAGCCATCGAGTAGACCAGGACAGGTGTGATGACGTTCGGCATGATATGCCGAATAATGATTCCCCAATCGCTGAGGCCCATGACTCGCGCGGCTTCTACGTATTCGAGGCGTTTGACGAGCAGAATCTCACCACGCACGATACGGGCATAGGCAAGCCAGCCAACGAGCCAGATCGCGATGAAGATGTTGTTCCGACCCGGCCCGAGCATGGCCACAATGGCGATCACCAGCACCAGGAATGGGAAAGCGATCGCGATGTCGACCGCTCGCATGACGATGACGTCCCACCATTTGCCGTAGTAACCGGCGAGCGCGCCAAGCAAGCTTCCGACAATGACCGTCACGCTGGTGGCCAGGAAGGCGATCATCAGATCAATGCGGCCGCCGTACAGGATACGGGTGAAAATATCGCGCCCGAAGTTGTCGGTCCCGAGTAGGTGGTGCAGGCTCGGTGGAGCGAATGTTTCGGACAGGGAAGTCGCCGTCGGGTTATACGGACTGACGATTGGGCCGACCAGAGTCATCAGCAACACAACAACGATGATCGTTGCGCCGATGATCAACGGTTTCGTAATGTGACGTCGTTGTTTGACTGGGCCTCTCTCGCCGTCTCCAAAGGCGGTATCGGTCTGAATTTCCGCGGGCGCGGTCACGATATCCCCCTGGCCTTACTCTAAGCTCACTCGCGGGTCGAGTGACGCATAGAATAGATCGGTCAATAGATTCACGACGATAACCAGCACCGCATACACCAGCGTAATCCCCTGAACGACTGGATAGTCGCGACTGAAAATTGAGGACAGCAGCAACTGGCCGACCCCCGGCAGGGCGAAGACTTGCTCGATGATGACCGTACCGCCCATGAGAAACCCGAGGTTGAGCCCAAGAATTGTCACGGTTGAGAGCGCCGAGTTACGTAGCACATGCCATGTGAAGATGGTGCGGTTTGAAAGTCCCTTGGCTCGCGCGGTGCGAACGTGGTCGGCCGAAAGCGTCTCGATCAGGCTGTTGCGCAGGTTGCGGACGAGAATCGCAGAGATCGATAGCGCGATCGTGAATGCGGGAAGAAAGAGATGGCGCAAATGCTGAACCATGCCCTCGCCGTATCCACCAGCCGGAAAGATGTGGTAGCGAACGGTGAGAAAAAGAAGCAAGTTGATGCCAACCCAGAACGATGGCATCGCTAAGCCAATGAGTAGAAATCCCCGCACCGCTTGATCTGGGGCCCGATCTCGCTTCAGTGCTGCGATTGTGGCGAGAGGTACGGTAATGATGATTGACAATATGATCGTATAGAGCGCTAAGAGTAACGTTGTCGGCAGATGGTGAAGTATCAGACCGAGAACCGGCTCGCGATAGATCAGCGAGGTGCCGAGATCCCCCTTGAACATATTCCGTAGAAAGAGGACGTACTGGAGCGCCAGAGGTCGATCGAGGCCAAGGCTATGCCGTAGGCGCGCGATGTTCTCCGTCGTCGCCCGCTGCCCGAGCATGATGGTCGCGGGATCGCCTGGCACGAGGTGGATCATGAAGAAGATCACCAGCGTGAGCCCCAACACGACCGGCACCATGTGCGTTAAGCGTCGCAGCACGTACCTACCCATGAGCCGTGGGCCCTATCGTTGTATCTGTAGATGAAAGGCAGGGCTCTACCCTTCGTCTCTTGGACGAAGGGTAGGCCGCACTGCCTAATCCTGGTGCCATTTGGCCAGCTACGTTAGACCCCAGCCGCACTAGGACCGCCATACCTCCCACATGCGATAGTTGCCGGTCGGTAGGATGTGGAAGTTATTGACGTGCTTTTGTAGCGCCGTCCGACCAGTTGGGTAGAAGAGGAAGATGACCGGAGCGTCGTCGGTGCTCATCTCCTGCATCTGATGATAGATCTGCTCTCGCTTGGTCGGGTCGGTTTCCGACTCGCCCTGAACCGCTAGCTGGTCGACCTTATCATTCTTGTAGCCGGTCCAGACCGACTGCGCGCCGCCAGTGCTGACGAAGCCGAACGTCGCGAGTTCATCCGGATCAATGATGTCCGTCGTGTAGTACGACTTGCTCCAGTCGTACTTGAGGGCGTGAATATCGGCGGTTGCGCTACCCGGCTCCGCTAGCCGAATGGTCACATCGCCCTTGATTTTCGTTAGCTGATCTTTGATGAGCTGGGCGACCTGCTGGCCAACCGGATCTCCTGAGCTGATGATCAGCTCGGCCTTGAATCCATCTTTCGCACTTGACTTTGAGACGAGATCTTGCGCCTTGGTCAAATCAAATGGATAACCGGCGAGGTCGTCGGCATGGTAGAGCATCGGCGGGAGCATCGTGTTTGCCGGTTTGCCATAGCCGAAGAGGACCGTCTTGATGATCGAGTCCTTGTCAATGGCGTAGTTGATCGCCTGACGCAGATTCTTGTCATCAAACGGTGCGCGCGTATTGTTCATCGCGATGTAATCGAAACGAGCCGCGCCGTCGGTGAGTATCTGGTAGTTCGCGTTTGCCTTGAGCGATTCCAGCTGACTGAACGGCACGTCGGTCGCGATGTCGAGCTCACCGGCCTGGAACTTGAGCATGCGGGTGTTCGCATCGGTCAGCACCATGAAATCGAGCTCGTCCAGATATGGCTTTCCGGGTTCCCAGTAACTATCCGCCTTCTTCAAGACCACCCGATTATTCTTGTCCCAGCTATCAAACTTGAACGGGCCGGATCCAACTGGTGAATCGAACAACGCCGCCTGCTGTTTTTCGTGCAGGGCTTTCGGGATGATCGATGCGCCGTATATCGCACAGTCGGCGAGGAACGGAGCCCAGGCCTCTTTGAGCGTAATCTTGACCGTCTTTGCGTCTGGCGCTTCGAGCTTGTCGAGGGCGGCAAACAAGCCAGGACCACTGCGAATCCTTCGAGTGCGCCGCGCGATCGATCGAGTAGACGCAGTCATCAGCTGTCGCTGCTGAACCGTCATGGAACTTGGCGTCTCGCAGGTTGAACGTGAACGTCAGATTGTCGGTCGACGCATCCCACTTTTCAGCGAGTCCCGGTTCAAGGGATGTTCCGTCTGGTCCTACCCGTACCAGCTGATCGTAGATGAGCAGCATGGTCCAGATCGACATGTTGTCCGTCGGGATGATCGGATCGAAGTTCTCTACGTCATGATCCGACAGGCTCATCGAGAGCTTGCCACCAGACTTGGGCGTTCCAGCGCTTCCACCGCTTGCTTGCGTTCCGGAAGCCGCCGTCGACCCTGCCGTTGATCCGCTGCCGCCACCTGTCGTCGTCGCCTTTTTCGAACTGCTTCCACAGGCCAGAAGCAACGGCGATGCAATCGCTCCAACTCCCAGTCCGGCACCGACCTGAACAAGGCGTCGCCGAGTCAGCCGATAGGAACCTTGATTCTCTTTTCCCCGTGTGTCCATGTCGCCAGCCCCCTTTCCTCAATGACCTAATGCCGAACATGTGTCTCATCGTGTTCCCCAGCGGTCATACAAGTGCACTAACAGGCCGATCCAGCTACAGCTTTCGCCATAATCAGATCGCCGTTCCCAGTCTTCCTACCACTGGTGTAGTCGACCCTGCCGTTGCAGCATGTGACGTCGCGGAGCCCACGATAGCACAGGCTTAACAGGTCGTAAACGAGGAACCCCCGATGTTAAGGAATCGATCGGCTTTGACGATTATCGGAGTTGCGATATCCGCAGGACGGTGACGCCAGCGATCCCGAAAATGGCAAGGGTCGCTGGTGTCACCCAGTGGCAAAGCGGCTGAGGAAGTGATTATCCTCGGTTCGAAAGCTGGTTGACCGATCCTCGAGCCACCGGAAGCTTGATCCGCGACGGATGTAGGTTGGAATGATGGATTGTATTGGTGGCGACGCGCGGATCGGCGAGTGTGTTGATCGGTCCAAACCTGTTCATCCCACGGGCGAACCAGGGGAAATCGCTGCTGGTAATCGTGACTCGGATACGATGACCAGGCAGGAAAGCGTGATGAGTTGGCCACATCTCCACGTCAAAGTGATGGGTCTCTCCCGGTGTCAGCGGAGTGGGTGTCTGGAGCGAGTCCCGGTAGGACGCACGAAGACACCCCTGGGTGACCTTAAGTGAACGGCCATTTGGGTCCACATCGGTAATCTTGATGTGCCAGTCGGTGTCATCGCAATCACACGACGCGAAGAGTTCCAGGTGAGCCCAACCGGATATCGCAAGCTCTTCGGTCAACACATCGCTGGTGTAGGTGATGACGTCCGGTCGCGTCTCAACGGCTGTCTGATCGAGCGGCACGTCCTCGCTTGGATAGCGCCTGACGTCCATTTGAGTGGGTGTTGGATCGTTCGGATCGTAGCGATACGAGCGCGTCTCGTCCGCCGAGGTTGACTGCCCAGCCGTCAGGGCGCCGTTCAGTCCATCGAAGCGAAGATAGAGCGCCTCATCACGCTCTTGCAGCGGCCAGTGACCGACTTCGAGCCACTTGTTTGTGCCGGGCTCGAAGATGCGGACCGGGCTGGTCTCCATCACCCCGTTGTCGATGCCCTTGAGCCAGTGATCGAACCAGCGTAGGTGCTCGTTGTCCATATCGAGTGCCGCGGCCGGCCCGAACTCGATTCCAGCGTAGCTTGAATCTGGATAGCGTGTGTTGACATGGCTCCACGGACCGACGATGAGTCGCTGCTGATCTCGTGCCGGTGAGTCTCGCACCATATATTCGTAATGGTGAAACGCTCCCAGGAGATCTTCGAGATCGTACCAGCCGGTTACGTGGAGGCAGGGCACGTCGATCTTCGAGTAGCGATCGTCATAGCGGATCTTCATCCAGAAATCATCGAGCGTGTCGTGTGACATCATGTCTCGCCAGGACTCGCCAGATGGGTTGATGAAGTCGCGAATGGCCTCGAGGGGCAGCCGGCGAAGCACTTCGTCCCAATCGATCTGAGAGGCGCTATAGGACTCCTCAATACGGCGTCGAACGAGATGAACCCACCAGCCGAAATAAAGCTGGAAGACGCCGGATGTGTATGGGATTTCCTGCTGCCAGCGGCCGGCCGCCGACGATGAAACCATGCATTTCAGGTGGGGTGGATACTCTGACGCCGCCGCCCACTGAGTCCAGCCCATGTAGCTCAGGCCCGTTGTGCCGACGTTCCCAGTACACCACGGCTGTTTGGCCACCCACTCGATAATGTCGTGCCCATCCTCGGGGTCGTTGATAAAGGCTCGCCATTCGCCCTCGGACTTTCCGCGGCCGCGAACGTCTACGATGACGAAGACATAGCCATGCTCTTGATAGAGGCGACCCTCCTCGGGGAAGAATGAGGGATTGCTCTTGTCGTACGGGGTGATCTGCACGATCGCTGGTGCCGGCAGTTGATTATTTTCCGGGAGGTAGACGTCGGCGGCGAGCTCAATCCCGTCTCGCATCGGGATTCCGACCTCAATAACCGGAGTTGGATTAGCTTCGGCGGCGGCTGACAGCTCGTTGAGTCGTTGCCGGGGAGTCTTTTCGGAAACTGCGTTCATCGGTCACCTTCCACAAAATAGCAGTTGCTAACGACTGGTCGAGTCTTCGTGAGATCGCCTGCATCGAGCGAAATGTGTCGTTCGTGAACGAGAGGAGATGCAGTCGCGCTATGAGGTGAATTGATCAAGCGATAGTGCAATCGACGGGGAGCATGATAGGGACGGCGTTTGGACGTGTCAACCGACCCACGCGCCAAAACGATCTGGAAACTGCGTTATGGTAGATAGTTCAGAGGATTATCCCAGGAGCCATTGTGCTGAACCCCGAAGTGAAGGTGCGGGCCGGTCGAGTTGCCGGTCGTTCCCATGTATCCAATGAGCTGCCCCTGGAAGACACGCTGTCCAACCGTGACTACTGGGGCCGACATCATGTGACCGTAGATCGTGACCAGGCCGTTTCCGTGATCGATTTGGACCATATTTCCATAGCCGGCGTCGGTCCATCCCGCATAGATGACTATTCCGGCCGCGGCGGCGGCGATCGGCGTTCCCTGGTTATTCGCGATGTCAAGGCCAAGATGGAAGTGATCGTATCCACCGTAAGCCGGCTCGAGGGTGAGCGAGGTCGGTCCCCATTCTTGCGAGATTGTGCCAGTCGTTGGCCAGGCAAGCTGACCGGTCCCGTAAACTTGGGAGACTCCAACTGGCCTCACAGTTCCGATGCTCTGTGCGAACGCGAGTTGATTTTGAGCCGTCGTCTTAATGGTTTGCAGGTCGGTTGAGACAGCGGCGATGTGAGTCCCCAGAGACGTTAATGCCGAGTTGAACGCCTGTTGCGGGTCGGCCGCGGTCGAAAGATCTGGAATTGAAACGGCCGGATAACTTGTCGTGCTCATGCCAAGCGTCTTGCGCAATAAATTCGCCTGATCATCCAGCGCGGTCACGGATTTGCCCAACTCTGTGAGCCGGTCCGCCGCGGTCTGCAGCGCCGCGGCTGTCTGATCCTGTAGTTGCTGTTGCTGAGTCGTTTGCTCTGCGTCAGTGACTATGGCCGCCGACTGAACTGCGCCGAGATTCTGATCCTGCGCCTGGATCTGCGAGCGCAACGCCGCGTTGTCATGCTGTGCCTGCTCGATCTGTTTCAGCAGTTCCTGCGAGGCATCGTGTAGCCCGACGATCTGCTGTGCCGCGTCTGCGTTGGCCGCGGGTTGCGACTGCGTCTGAATAGCGGCGCTCGGGACGGGTGGATCGACCGGGAGTGTTCCGGCATTGATTGGGAGACTGCCGCCGCTCGATGACGTGGGGTTCTGGATCGGGCGGTGGAGTGACATGGCCGGAACCGTGATGCTGACCATAACAACGAGTACAGCGGTCAGTACCATCTGCCACGCCGGCATGTGTGTCTCTCGGTGCAACCATCCCGGGATGTCAACGGCTTCAGCGAGCACGGCAACCCGTGTCAGGAATCGATCGACGACGGGTCTTCCGGCGGTGCGTGGTGCCGGTCTTTCGCGCTTCACCGTCACCGGTTTCAGTGCGATTGGTCGTATTCGTATTGGTTGAAGCTGCTGCCGAGTAACCATGATTGAAACATAACGCCGTGTACGCCGATCGGCGATAGCCAGCAGTACTAATCTACCGTGACCGATCAGTCCTAACGTATATCAGCTGTTACGTGCTGCCGAATTGGGCGTCGTTTTGGCCTTTCTCGCCGAAGCTCGGACAACGTCAGAAGCTTCTCCGTAGGTCTCCATGGGACCGCTCCAGAGCTCCTTGATATGGAAGCGGCTGCCCAGGCAATGGCGCGCGAAGGCCTCATCGAAGAAGTGATAGACCTTGTGATTTATTCGGAACATGTTCGGACCGACAGGTTCACCGTAACCGTAACGAGGGTCATTGGTGGACTTGCAAATGAACGTGAACAAGCCGTCGCTGGACAAAACCCGATGAATCTCGCCAAAGATCCGACCCGTGATCTCGGTCGAGAAGTAGTGGAGCGACAGACGCGCGTAGACGACGTCGAAGCTGGCGTCGGCAAACGGAAGAGCCGAGCGGAGATCGAGCAACACGAACGAAAGGGACGAGCCTAGCATTCGAGATGTCTGCCACGTGGCATCGAGTCGTATGAAATCAGCCGCCACGACCTGATGACCGGCCTGGGCGAAGGCGGTGCTGTCGTAGCCAGGACCGCAGCCGAGATCGAGGATCCGGCGACGTTCGGGCAACGACGCTGCCAGCTCCAACGCAAAGCTGGATGGTGCTCCGTCTGGCGCCGCTGCCATGGAGCCGTTATAGGCTCGACTCCACCACTCGCGTGAATCCAATCTACCCTTCTCCTCAGGAGACTCGCCCGACGGTTGTTGGGTTCGAGGCGATGTACCCACGGTTTTGCCGATCAGTCGATGGCTGCATCCTACAGCGACAGTCACGAACACAAAAGAGACGTTCTCCGCGACTGACCGGTCTTTATCCACTCGCCTTGTCGTTTCAGGGACACCGAACCGATGCCGATACCGGCTTTTCTCGCATAAACACTGGGAAATCGGCGTGCGTCACCTGCCGCGGACGGCCAAAAATTGCCGTCGGCATAGCTCCGTTCCTGTGAAAATCCTAAGCTCAGACACAGGTATCTCTAAGGCTCGAGTGCTTTGATAGAGACAGTTACGATGCTGATCTCGTATTGAACTGGACTGGAGACTTCGATGCAGACCGTTTCAATGAGCGCCATGATCCGATAGATATCAAGCCCATCCCCAACCCCTTTCCAATCCGCCTCGGCTGGCTCCCTCACCTCAGGTGAGGCCCAGCAGGGGCGGAAACTTGGAAGGGCCAAGGATTCACTGAGGATCACGGCGTTCCACACAGCAACACGATGAAACGAGAGAATGAATGGTCACGCTAGCACCTGAAATCACAACGAAGACCTTGCTCCGGCTCCTACCGGAGCGAATGGATGTTCGCGAATCGCTGGATGCATACCGGCGATCCGGTGGCATTTCCGACTCAACCTGGAGCCTCACCCCGGCCCAGTTGATCGAACGCATCGAGGAAAGTGGCTTGCTTGGTCGCGGAGGATCCTTCTATCCCACCGCAAAGAAGTTGCGTTCGGTCGCTACGCAGCCGGGGCGGCACGTGGTGCTGGTCAATGGCGCCGAGTCGGAGCCAGCCAGCAAGAAGGACCTCACGCTGATGCTCCTGCGCCCGCATCTCGTTCTCGAAGGTGCGCTTCTCGCAGCCCACGCGGTCGCGGCCGACGAGGTCGTTGTCTACGTCCACGATCGCCGGGCCAAGGATTCTATCGATCTGGCCAAGCGAGAGCTCGAACAAGCTGGCGCGAAACTGCCGAAACTACGGACCGTCGTCGCTCCTCCGGCCTATGTTGCTGGAGAGCAGAGTGCCGCGATTCAGTGGGTGAACGGGCGCGACGCAAAGCCGACGATGAAGCCACCACGAGCGCATGAGAAGGGAGTCTCTGGCCGGCCCACGCTGGTCCACAATGTCGAGACTCTGGCCAACATCGCCTTGATCGCGCGTGAGGGACCGGAATGGTTCCGTTCGGCTGGCAGCCCAAGTCTGCCGGGAACGGTGCTCGTAACCCTGAATGGCGCGATTCGCCGTCCTGGTGTCTATGAGGTCCCGACCGGCGTAACACTCGAAGAAGTACTCATGGAGTACGGTGGCGGGATGCCGGATGGCCTGCAGGCGGTTCTTACGGGCGGCTATTTCGCAGGTTGGCTGGCGCCCGAACAGGTTTGGAAAGGCGTCCGCCTTGACCGCGAGAGCATGAGCGCGGCGAACGTCGGGCTTGGCTCCGGCGCGATCACCGTCATCCCAGACAACGTCTGTGGGCTGTGGCAGGCCGTCCGGCTGCTGCGCTTTTTCGCCGACGAGTCGGCGCGCCAGTGCGGTCCGTGTACCTTCGGCACAGTGGCGATGGCCGACGTGCTCGAACGAATTGCACGCGGCAAACCCGAGCCACGCGACCTGGACCGCATTCAACACTATGCCAATTACGTGCTCCCGAAGCGCGGCGCCTGCAGTCATCTCGATGGTGCCACCATCATGGCGCGCACCGCACTCGACGTTTTTGAACGAGAGATTCAGACTCATCTGCACTTCGGCGGCTGTGGCCGTCCGACGCGCAGCGTCCTCCCTGGTCTGGAGTCCGATCGTGACTTCTAGTACGACGAACACACGCGTTCGCGTGCGCGTCGATCCGATTCGCTGCACGGCCTTCGGCTTTTGCGCCGAGTTTTGTCCCGAGATGTTTACGTTGGACGAGTGGGGCTACGCCTGGCTGCATCAGCGAGAAGCCGGACCGGAGATGGTCGCAACAATTCGTGAGACGGCACGTTTGTGCCCGCGCAGGGCAATTCTCGTCGAGGAAGTCGACGAAGCATCCGCTCCCCGGCATCCTGAACGACTTTCGCTTCGCAAGGTATAGAGAGTAGAGAGATTCAATGACGACGCCAAATCGACCACCGTTTCCCGATTGGTATCAGAAGGGGCGCCGCGTTCCGCCACATATTGGGCCGACCCAGCGCGAGCTAATCGCCCGTCGCATCCGGTCGCTACGTAAGTTCCTCATTGGAGCAAGCTTCATTGGCGTGGCGAGCTTTACCACACTGGCGGCCTATCACACCGAGTCGAAGACGAGCACCGCAGCCGCGGAAACAACGACTACGACCGCGGTTGTTCAGGAGAGCGCCGCAACAACCCAGGCTACGGTACCGGCGCAATCCCTCTTTAATGAAGAAGAGACCAAAGGCTTTACGGCGGAAGCGGAGCACTCTGATGATGGAGAGGAGGTCGCTGCAGCACCGGCGCCGGCCATCGCCACTCAGCCAGCCGTGACATCGCAAGCAACTCAGCCCGCCGCCACGACAGCACCTGCGCCACAAACCGCTTCATCAAGCTCGCAGGCAACCGCGCCGCAGTCAACGACTGCCCAGGTTACCGTGCCCCAGACCTCCTCGCGGCATCGCACGAAGACCGTGTCGTCGTAAGGCTGGTGTGAGATGAGCCTGAAGACCACATCGTTGATTCTGGAACTCGATGAGGGTCGTGCCCAATTTCGTGGGCTAGGCACGACGATCGAGATCATCACGACTGATCCAAGCGTTCTAGAGGACGTCGTCGAGCATGTACAGCGGTGTGTCGACGAGATCGACCTCACCTTCAGCCGTTTTCGTCCGGATAGCGAACTAGCACGACTGGAGCAGGGTGGCAGCAAGCCGCAGCGAGCATCGGCCCTCTTTCTGGAACTGCTCGATCTTGCCTATAAGGCAAGCGAGTCGACAGACGGATGGTTCGATCCAACGGTTCGTGACGCGCTGGAAGCGAACGGCTACGACCGGAGCATCGAGCAACTGGAGGCGTATGGCCCCGGGGCTGCCCGGACGCACCGGCCGGCTGGAGAGTGGCATCTGATCAACTACGACCGGCGACGCGGGCTCGTGGAACTGCGCGACGGAGTGCGGCTCGACTTTGGAGGCATCGGTAAGGGATTCGCCGTCGACTATGCCCTGCGAACTCTGCCGTCCCTCGACGGAGGCGTACTGCTCAACGCCGGTGGCGACCTGGCGGTGAGTGGTCCGGCCCCGGAAGGTGGCTGGATCTGCGACGTCGGCACCACCCTCGATTCAGATGTTGAGGAGACCGTCGCCCTGCATGAGGGAGCGCTGGCGACCTCCGGCCTGGGACGTCGTCAGTGGAAGCGGGATGGTCAGCAGCTACATCACCTGATTGATCCGCGAAGTGGAAAACCCGGCAAGAGTCCCTGGCGCATCGTCACTGTCGGGGCGCGTAGCTGTGTCGCCGCGGAAGTGGCGGCTAAAGTCGCCTGGCTGCGTGGATCGAACGGGCCAAGCTGGCTCAGGCTGATCGGCTTGAGCGGCCGTTTTGCCGGAGTCGACGGCAGCGTCGTTACGGTCGGAAGCTGGCCGGCCAACGAGACTGATCGGATCTCCCGATGAGCGGAACGACGACCTCGTTACTCTGGTACGTGGCACGCGGCAGCGGCATCGTCGCCTTTATCTTGCTGACGCTGTCGGTGGCACTCGGCATCACCATGAACCGGCGCTGGTACTCCACCAACTGGCCGCGCATGGTCGTCGACGCGATGCATCGCTGGTTCACGATCACGTTCTTCAGCTTCACGGTGATTCACGTGGCGACGATCATGCTGGACCCGTTTGCGCACGTCTCGCTGATGAACGCGGTGATCCCGTTCACCGGAGGCTACCGGCCGTTCTGGATGAGTCTGGGAGTGATCGCGATCGAGCTGGGGCTGGCGATTGGTGCGAGTGTCTGGGTGCGTCGCTGGATCGGCTATCGGGCGTGGCACATCCTGCATGGGTTAGCCTACCCGATCTATGGACTGTCCCTGCTGCATGGACTGGGTACGGGAACCGACACCGGCACACCGTGGATGAGTGCGGTCTATGGGAGCAGTGTGGCGCTGATCGTGCTGGCCATCACCTGGCGACTGGCGCCGACGCTCCGCTTGCGGACGAGCGTCGCTTCGGTCGGCGCAGTCGCGCTGCTTGTGCTGACCGCCTTGCAATTACAAGGACATCTGCTGCTCGGATAAGCAGACCAACACGCGAGCGGACGTGACTCCTCGCGCATCCAAAAGTGATCCCTTCTACCCCATACACCCGTCAGTGCGGGGCGGCTTTCCGGAAACGGAAACGCCGCCCCGTGCTTTTTGGGTCGAGAGGAAGGTCGACGATAGATATCGAAGCAACTGAAGTAACATTCTTGTTGGAAATTTGACACCTTAGCGAGAGGATTGATAATTCATCCAACGATTAGCTGGGTGTGTTCACATCACAGGCACCGATTTTGGGAAATCGATGGTCAGCACATCGGCCGGAAGTGGGACAGACTGTGTTATGCCATCGCTGAGACACGTCATTGTTGAGGAAGGCGCTCCGCGATCATGATGGCGGCGGAGGACTTCGCTTAGTTTGTTTGAGGAAGATGGCTAAGTAGTGTGGGTCTGCGGAGGTAAGCCATGAACGTTGCGAAAGAGGCAATCCAGCAGACTCTCACTCGACTGCGAACGTTTCTTGCCCAGGAGTCTGTGCCGCGACTTAGTGAAGCGGACACGAAAGCTAACTTCATCGAACCGCTGATTGCTGCACTCGGCTGGTCTGGTATAGGCGTAGTAACGCGCGAGTACTACGTTCGCAATTCTCAGGAATTCATTGACTACGTTATGGCTGGACCAAGCGGACAGGGAACGAAGCCAGGATCACTGCTTGCGATCGAAGCCAAGGCATTGCAATCTGACCTGACTGAGAAGAACGCGGCACAGTTGATCCAGTACTGCTCAGTCGAGGGCATCGAGTGGGCGGCACTGACGAATGGCCGAGAACTCCAATTCTTTAATACCTTCCTGAAACCTGACCTCAGTGCGAAACGTATCCTGCGGCTAGACTTGCTCGCCTTCAACGATGACGACGAATTCGGCACTCTATTCGAGCAACTGTGGCAGCTGTCCCGGGAAAGCATGACGACGGAAGGAAGCCGGGCGTGGCTCAATCAGCTGCGTCTCGACCGGGCGGTCCGCGAGATCATGCTCAATCCTGGATCCGCCACGATTCGCCAGTTGCGAAAGGTTCTGGGCAACGCTGAGGTTAAAGCGTCATCCCAGGAATTGGTGCAGTGGTTCCGCACCCACCTAAGCGCGCCCATCACCCGAGTGGGTCCGTCGACTGTCACTACGGATCCAAGAGGGGTGATCTTGGTCCCAGGAGCCTGGCCACTGAAGACGATCAGCGGGCGCAGTCGCTGATGGAAGCGCTGCAACTGATCGTTAACAAGCAGTTGTCAGATGTCTCTTGGCGCGTGCTGAAGTATTACGTCGCTGCTGAGGTGAATAAACACACTTTCATGGCTGTCAAGAAGCGTCGCAACAGTCTCATCGTTGGACTCACACTCCCTGCCGATGCCACAGGTCCAGGTATCAGCAATAACGCTGGCGAGTTCAATTGGGGCAGGATAACGAAGATTGCTCGAATTCAATCACCTGCCGAGTTAACCGACCCTCTTCTCAAACTCATCGAGGCAGCATGTCGGCACTCTGGCATGGGGCTGACGCATCGGCATTACGGTGTGACCTTGGCCGAAATGGTTAGAGCCGGTGTG
This sequence comes from uncultured Chloroflexia bacterium, assembly GCA_963785465.1. Classification (GTDB taxonomy): domain Bacteria; phylum Chloroflexota; class Chloroflexia; order Thermomicrobiales; family Thermomicrobiaceae; genus CALAGB01. The sequence continues at coordinate 167,180 of CAWAVM010000011.1, forward strand.
ATCGAACCGGGAACTTCGCTGGTGTTTACGGCTGGGTCGCGTGATCTCGCGCGAGCAACCCTGAGTGAGACAGGCGAGATCATTTGGGAAGGCCGGGCCTATCGCTTCTTATCCGATAGGACATTTGCCCAACTATTGAACCCGACTCGGACGAGTGTCAACGGGTGGACACATTGGGTAGCTGAACTGCCAGCTGGTCGTCGATCCCTTGCAGAGATACGGGCAGATTTAATAGCCCGTACTGAGCAGGAGGGTACGGCCTAAGAAAGACAAGTTAACGGTTAATTCGATCCAATTATCTTGTCATATTAGCAGTTCTGGGTACGCAAACGTTGGTTGATCGGTGGGGACTCGCTACTCTGGCGCTGGCGTCCACCATCACCGGCAGCAATGTCTTCGGTGCTCTGAGGCCAACGCCTGCTTGAAAGACCAAGTCGATAAAGCTCTAGGTTAGACAGATCCACATTGATGCGTCGGCTGTGTCAGCTATCGGTAGATCAGGTATTCGATCCGTCACTCGTAGCTCTCACCTGTTCGACATACCAGTCGAACGCAGCGAGGAATTGGTTTAGATTCCCGTTGTCAGCCAGGGTGGAAAGAGGGAAGCTTGGATACTTCGTGATTTGATCTTCTCCGATATTAATGCCCGGAATTGCGTTCAACTGTCCGAGTAACTCGAGTCGCAAATCTTCAGAGTCAAACGGTGGTCGTGACAACATCCTTCCGAATTGAATAGACACTGCTCCATAAGTCCACACGGCGAAGGTCCAGTAGTTGTCGCTGTTGTGATCGAGCATCGCGGAGAAGCTACCGGCAAATTTGCCGTTGCCCCATTTCGGTCTCAGCGATCGATTCTTGGTCCATTCCAGGATTTTTCGGAAGATCTCGGCGTCGGCAGGGCGGCTGCTCGTTCGGAGCGCATCAGCGATGGTCTCGGCGTTCCATTGTAACGCAGGACGCTCGCCCTCAGATCTCGCGAAAGCGGTCTTTCCAACAATGCGTGGCACGAGGGCTTTGTGTTCCTGGCCAACATATTGTTTAACTTCGACGGCGAACACCTCAGCAGGATCGAGCTGGCTACTGAGAAACTCGACAATACGCTGGAGTTCAGTCGGAATCTGATCGGCAACAAAGATCATCCTTACGTGCCCTGCTTGGAGATTCGTCTTCACTGTCTGCCAGAATTGGCCAACGTCCACTTCAGGTCCAAGAAAATTGTGAAGTTCTTGCTCGGGATCCAAGCTGCGAGATGCACAACTCTCCTCAAATCGTCTAACCAGAGCATCAATGGGCCAATAGACTACAGCGTTCCAGCGTACTCCAACATCTGTCCAACGGCCTCACGTCGGATCTGACTATTCGTGCTCCGCTTCACTTCGACAATCGTTGGAATGCCATCTTGATCAAGGAAAAGGTGGTCGACAGACCAGCGCCCTACTCCGCTACTGTCACTCGGTAACGAGACTTCACGTGATACCAGTAGCCATCTTCTCGGCTCCGAACTATTGATCTGATCACCAGCCAGAAGATCAGGATAATCAGCGAGATGGGATTGAAGAAGATCCACTGAATCGAACGCAGATTCTGTCATGACAACCAACTCGTGATTGTTCTGGACAAGGTAAATATGGCCAGACAATCATCACCTCCATCGAAAAGACATTCGCGTAGCGGATCATTGCATCGGACCCCTTATATGCGAAATTGACGAACTGGTCTAGACATCGTTGCTTCGTCTCCCAAG
>CAWAVM010000012.1:0-460562 GCA_963785465.1 uncultured Chloroflexia bacterium
GTGTCTCCGAACCTCTTGCGCCGCTTCGGCGATCGATAGTCCGTTGACGCGCACGGTGCCCGAAGTTGGACGGCTAGAGTCGATAGGACCCGCAGGAGCGTTGTTTTTCCAGCACCATTACTGCCCAACAGCGCTACCCGTTCACCGGAGAGCAATTCGAAATTGAGCGAACGGAGGACCGATCTGCGGTCAAATCGTTTTGACAGTTGCGATACGACAACTCTGGCGGAGCGAGGAGCCGCGGCAGCGTCCGAAATCAACGCCTGCGATTGCTGCTGGTCGGGCAGCGCCTTCACGACGAGGCGGATTCCTGTTCCGCCGCGTGTTGTGATTGGCGAGCCATAGCCCGAAGTTGAAGAATTTCCACTTCTATTTCCTCGTCAATTCCGACGGTCTCCTTCTCCAGGTCGCGCAGAACGACGGCGGCTTCGCGAATATACGCTGTCCGGGTTTCCTGATATTCGTCATCGGCCGTCTTACCCGACGCATAGTCGAAATCAACGTCGCGAATCGCTTGCATGAGATATTGTCTGCGCGCCTGCAGATCTGCAACGCGAGCCGGGAGGGTTGTAACCGTGTGCCTTTGCGAGCTGAGAAGTGGCTGTAGTACAAACGCGAATACGAGAATCGCGGCAACAGCCAAGATGAGATACCCAATCATGAGATACCTTGATCCGATCCAGCGAGTCCGCGAGAAGGTAAATCCTCGGAGCGTGGCTGCTGAGCATCGACACCGGAGCCCGGAGGAACGAGCTTTCCGAGCAGGTCTTCCTCGAATGCGGCGACGTCTACCCGAACACGTTCTTCAAACAAGGCCAGATCCGCGTCGTCAACGGCTTCCGTAGAGACAGCTCCATTTGGTCCGCCGGGTACCAATCGATTCCGCTGCGTGACAAAGCCCAGAAGAATCAAGGCGCCGATCAGAATGGCCCCAACCGGAATCCACCAGAGCGCGAGGGAGAATCCGTGCTTCGGCGGCTGACGCAAGATGGTTATGCCATAGCGACTGACAAAGTAATCCATGATCTGCTGGTGGCTCTCACCCTGATCGAGTTTCTGCTGGATAAGCTGTCGAATATCGTGAGCCAGTTGCGCATTCGAGTCGCGCACACTCTCACCCTGGCACACCGGGCAATTGAGCGAATTCGCGATCGCCAGAGCTTCGGGCGATAACGGCTCATCCCCTGACGCACCAACGATGGTGGGTAGGAGCAGCAGGAGAATGAGGGCGGCAACGATCGCGAGCAGACTACGCTTCACCCAGGGCAGCCTCCCGAACGGGTCTGGTGACGCGGCGCTCGGCCGGCCGTGCGGATGGCCAGAGCAACGTCAAGATACCAAGCACGTAGACCATGCCTCCCCACCAGATCCAGTTAGCCAGCGGGTTGATGTATACGCGTAGACTGGCTGTTTGGTCCGACTCCCAGCGGTCGAGCACGATATAGACATCGTTGATACCAATCGTCTTGATGCCCATGCGTGCAGTCGGCTGATTTTCGTAGCCGGTGTAAAAGAACCGCTTGCTCTGAATCGATGCCTGGCGGACGCCGTTCTGCGCCACATCGATCTTCGCGGCGACCACGTCGCCTTCCGATGTCGTGGTATCTACCAAACCATTATATGTCAATGTGTACGGGCCGATAGTCGAGGTATCTCCTGGCTTCATCGTGAACTGGCGCTCGGTCTGGAAAAAGTGCGTACCGATGATGCCGACCGCCAGCACGGCCATCGCCAAATGGACCACGTACCCGCCATAACGACGGTTATTCTTGCGCAACAGGCTCGGAATTGCAGTCAAGTATCCTTCGCCGATCGAGCGATGGCGGACCCGTGCGCCGCGCACATACTCCGTCAAAATCGTTGTGACGGTAAAGACCACGGCGGAGAACCCAGCAACCGCGAGCGGATTGTGAACCAGAACGGCAAAGACAATGATCGCGATAAACCCTGCCGCAAGCGGAACACGCAAACTCCGTAGCAGCGGGCGCCAGGAGGTTCGTCTCCAAGCGAGGAGCGGTCCAACCCCCATCAACACCAGCAACGCCAACATAATCGGACCGTTCACCTGATTGTAGAAGGGCGGTCCAACGGTGAGCTTGGTGTTGCGGAAGAGTTCGCTGAAGAGGGGAAAGATGGTGCCCCACAGCGTTGCGAAGGCCATGGCAGTGAAGAGCAGATTGTTGAGCAGGAAGCCTGATTCGCGCGACATGACCGACTCGATCGATCGCTCCGCCCGCAATCCTTTTACTCGATATGCAAGGAACCCGATCGAAACGGTGACGACAATAGCCAAATATGACAGAAACCAGGTGCCGATCGACGACGTCGCAAACGTGTGCACCGACGCAATCAAACCGCTACGAACCGTGAAGGTGGCAAAGACCGCCAGAATATATGCGCCGACGATCAGAGACATGTTCCAAACCTTGAGCATGCCTCGTCGTTCCTGCACGATGATCGAGTGAATGAAGGCCGTGGCAAGCAACCAGGGCAGCAGGGCAACATTCTCTACCGGGTCCCAACCCCAATAGCCACCCCAGCCCAACACATGGTAGGCCCACCAAGCGCCCAACAGGAGACCGCAGCCCAGGATTCCCCAAGCCACCAATGCCCAGCGACGGATCGAACGAATCCAGCCGTCGCCCAAGCGCCCGGTGATCATCGCGGCCATTGCAAACCCGAACGGGACGGTGAAGCTCGCAAAGCCACCCAGCAAGAACGGTGGGTGCATCATCATGCCGGGATCGCGAAGCAACGGGTTCAGACCCGCCCCATTCAGCGGAGCAACCGGAAGCAAAGTAAACGGGCTCGAAATGAAGTTGAGCATGAAAAGGAAGAAGAGTTCGGTTGAGAGAACCGTCGCCGCAACATATGGAATGAGTTCTCGGTCGCGTTTGCGGTGCAAGAAAATAGCGAGAGATGAAAGGACGCCGGCGATCATTGCCCAATAGAGCAGGCTGCCCTGCTGGCCTCCGTAGAACGCCGACAGCACGTAGTATGTGGGCATCTCGCGACTTGAGCGTCCGGCGACGTAAGCAATCTGGAAATCATGAGTGAGGAATGCGGAAGCGAGAGCGACAACCGCGACCAGAATGAGAGCCGTGACGCCCCAGACAGCCCGCAATCCGCTGTCGATCAATTCAGTCGCACGCCTCCGTGCCCCGAGGATCGATACCGCGATACCGTACAGAGCGAGCGCAAACGCGACGATAAGCGCTCCGGAACCGAGCTGCGCCAAAATGAATCCCTTCTAACCGCTCGTCTTCGTCGCCGCCGTAAACCGGGAAGGGCACTTTGTCAGTAGCGTGTCCGCTTGAAATGTGCCGTTCGCGTGGTACGTGCCTTCAACGACAACCTGAACCTGATCCGAGAAGATATCGGGCAGGACTCCGTGGTAAACAACTGGAACAGTGTGCGAGCCGTCTGTAAGCACAAACGAGATTGGGTCGCCGGGCGCCCCCTTTTGGATCGTGCCCGATTTTACGTCACCACCTACTTGAACGTGCTGTCCGTCCATTGCAGCCGACTGCTGCTGCAATTCACCGACGGTCACAAAATAAGATGCCGCCGAGCTCTGAACCGCGTTGTAGATCAGGTAGCCGATAGCGGCAAAGATGACGAGGGCAACGACTATCAGCTTCGGATTCAGCAGGCGTGCTCGTTTGGAATTGACCGCGGCTGTTTCCGTCAAGCTCCCACCTCCTTCTTTTCAATTGAAACGCTAAGCGAGCTGTGAACGCTCAATTGCTGTTCGCCGATTTGTCGCCTCGAGACCGTGGTGGCCGATGTACAGATCACCGTGTGATGCCCGTCGGATAAACGACTGACAGCGCGATGCCAACGACGAATGCAACAGTGCCGAGCGTCAGAATAACCCAGGACCGATTGAGCACTGACCTGGTTCCTCGCGGGCGAGATCGAGCGTTTCGGACGAATGTCCCGGTCAGCCAGAACGCCGCGATAGCCGCCACGATCTTGATGCCAAGCAGAATGACGTAGACCGTCGTACCCTGACCGTTCGTTAGACGGTCGAAGGTCATCACAACTCCGGTAGCGATCAGGACGATTGTAGCGACGGATGCCCATTCTCCAAATTCTGCCTGTGCGACGCGTCCAACCTCACGCGTCGCCGGATCCGCACTGCGCAGGGCCGGACGAAGCGCGAGCACGTAGTAGGCGCCGCCTCCTAGCCACAGAGCCGCGGCTACCGCGTGCGCCAGGCGCAGCAGCATCCGCGTTATGGCAGGTATATCCACAGGATGACCGCTCCACCTTCGTCAACTCACGCACTCTTCGTACTGTATCAAAACATTATCAACCATTATGGTCAGGAAAACCCCTTCAAAGCTTTAAGAATAGGAGTGGCTGCACGAATTGATCGTACATTCTCTGGCTCATCACATTCAAATAGAAAAAGCGATTCGTCAGAAAAAGGAGACCGGTTACGATTAAGGTCGCACCGCTCAGGGAGGAGATAACCTGATAGTGGCGGGTGATCCAGCGCAAGGCACTTAGCATGCGTCCGATTCCAACACCTACAAGGATGAACGGTAAACCTAGCCCAAGCGAATAGAAGAGCAGCAATAATGTTCCGCGAGCCGCCGTGTCGGACGTGCCCGCGTAGACGAGGATCGAAACAAGAAGCGGTCCAATACAGGGCGTCCAGCCGAACCCGAACGCCATGCCAAGCAAGAGCGTCTCCGAGCGTGTCAATGATCGATTGAAGGTTGGGTGAAATCGGCGCTCACGATAAAGCCAGGGAAGTTGAAACAGCCCGACCAGAAACAGGCCCGCCAATATCATGAACGCTCCTGAGAGCCGGTTCATCAATAGCCGATGTTGCTGAAGAAGACCACCGACGCTCCCCGCGGAGACACCGAGCGCCACGAAAACGAGGGTGAAGCCGGATACGAAAATAATACTCGCGACCAGCAGCCGTCTGACAGCCGCCGAGTTCGGTTTGCTACCGTCAATACTGACACCAGAGATCAGAGACAAATAGCCTGGGACGACCGGTGCGACACAAGGCGATACGAAGGAGACAACGCCGGCACCGAACGCTGCCAGTAGGCTCAGACTCGCCGCGTCAGCCACCAGTCGACTCTTTCATCGCATTCGTTAACTGTGTCGTCGTTGTCACTGCTCCTGGGAACTTGCCCATCAGTTCGCCCGCCGGGCTCACGATGAATGTCTCAGGCACGCCAGCGACGCCATAGTCAATCGCTATCGTGCCCTTCGTGTCCGCGCCGTTCACGTAATTTAGGCCGTATTGCTGAATGAACGTCTTTGAATCGGATGCGACATCCCACACCGCGATTCCGAGTACGACAACGTCCTTTGAATTCACCTGTTCGGTGTATCCGTTGATCAGAGGAGCCTCGGTCTGGCACGGAGGGCACCACGATGCCCAGAAGTTGATAATGACCGTCTTACCCTTGAAATCGGAGAGCGATACCTTGTCGCCGGTATTGAAATCGGTGATAGTAAAATCCGGCGCCTTCCGATTGGTGAACTGGATGAATACCCCCGGCGCGTTGATTCGTCCGCTCTGCTGGGTGTCAGCAGACTTTGGGCCGAGCAGCGTCCAGGCCATTAATCCAAGAAGCAAAACGACTAGAGACACAGCGATCGCCGGAATGATGCGTCCTCGAATCGCCGAAAACCTGGTCACCTGCACAATTCATCCTCGTCGCGGCCATGTCAATACGATGGCGGACCCGAACAACCGCCACCCGATATTATGGTTCAGTGGATCGATTTTTCAAAGGAAAAATCCGGGTCCGCGCCAGGGGGCCTGTTTGAACCCGTCTGCATTAGCCCTCGTCGAGGTAAGAAATCTCGGCTCCCAGTGAAGTCAGCTTGCCAACGATGTCTTCATAACCGCGCCGAAGATGCTGGATCTCGTTGATACGCGTCTCTCCCTCCGCAACCAACCCTGCAAGGACCAGGCACGCGCCACTACGAATGTCGAGCGCATGCACGTCGGCGCCCTTGAGACGAGTTGGTCCGGAAATGATCGCTTGCTGTTTATCAATGACGCGAATGTCGGCGCCCATGTTCGAAAGTTGAGTTGAATAGCGCAGCCGATCGTTGAATACGCGTTCGAATACCCGGCTATTTCCCTCAGCCTGTGTCATTAGTACCGCGAAAGCCGCCTGCAGATCAGTCGGGAAACCGGGAAAGGGCAACGCCTGAATCTCGACGGATGACAGACTGCCGCGCCCCCTCACGAGCATTGAATCGGCATTCCACCAGACCTCGGCACCCGACTCGCGCAGTTTTGAGGTCAGCGGAACCATGTCCTTTTCCGAAACGTGATCGAGGATTACCTCTCCGTCCGTGATCGCGGCGGCGATCGCGATGGTCCCAGCCTCGATCCGATCTGGAAGAATAGCTGCCCGATATCCACGCAGCCGATCGACACCGTCCACTCGGATGTGCGGCGTTCCAACTCCGCGAACTCGCGCCCCCATGTCCTCCAGCAGTGACCCGACAAACGCAATCTCCGGTTCGGACGCGGCATTGACGATGGTCGTCGTGCCATGTGCCAGGGTGGCCGCCATCAGCAAGTTCTCGGTGCCGGTATGGCTGGGATAGTCCATGTAGAGTTCAGCGCCGTGAAGCCGGCTAGCGGACATGCGATAGCCGGCTTCCTCCGTTTCGATCACAGCTCCCATGCGACGAAATCCGCGCAGGTCCACGTCCACGGGACGTGTGCCAAGTTTGCAACCACCCGGCGCGGTGGATCCGGCTCGGCCGAATCGAGACAACAGCGGTCCACTAACGAGAAAAGATGCTCGCATCTTTTCGACGAGGTGTGACGGAGCGTCGAACTGATCTACGTTGCGGGCGCAGATTCTAAGGCGGTGGGCGGCCTGGTTGAACTCGACTTCGGCGCCAAGCCAGCGCAACAGTTGGACCATGACCAGCACGTCTTCCAAGACCGGAACGTTTTCCAGAAGGCACTCTTCTTCGGTGAGCAACGCGGCAGCCATCGCTGGCAATGTCGCGTTCTTGGCGCCGTCGATGCCGACGCGCCCCGAGAGCCTGGTGCTTCCGCGAGTCACAATCGTCTTGGCCTCGGTGGCTATCTGCATGTTGTTCTCCCCAGTCTGGTCCGATCCGTTGCGGTCGCAATGAGTACTGATGTCGATGTCGAAGTCGAAGCCGATGAAAGGTTGGGCAGGTCCCCACCCGTCCGACCGTGCTCGAAGCATAAACAAAAACGGAGAATGGTGAATACCATCCTCCGCCTTTCGGTCACATTTTACCGGTCCGCCGGGACACGCCCGACAACGGAATTTTCGGCTATTCGGAGCCGGACCGCGGTCCAGACGGCTGGCGTCCACGAATGCGCTGCCCAATGCGAAGTCGAATCATCGATCGACGCAGGGCAATCTCGGCCCGTGTGAAATCGATGTTGGCGGTTCGCTCAGCCAAGCGTGCCTCAGCCCGATCTCGCGCCTCTTGAGCGCGGGCAATATCGATTTCTTCGGCTCGCTCGGCACTGTCGGCCAGAATCCGCACCTCATCATGGGCAACTTCAAGAAACCCGCCGAACACGACCAACGACTCCTCCATGCCACCCTTTTTGATCCGCATCTCACCAAATGCCAGAAGCGAAACGATTGGGGCGTGACGTGGCAAGATGCCGAGCGTGCCATCCGCGCCGGGCGCCACGACCATGTCAACATCGTCATCTTGAAAGACGACGCGCTCACCGGTCACAACCTCGACCCGTAGTTTAGCCATGCTTCTCCCTCTGCCGCAGTAGGAATGCTCCGCGCGTCACGATCTAATCAGTCGTGACGAACGGCAACTAGTTCTCAGACTCCATTTGCTGCGCCGTCTCGACTGCTTCGTCAATACCACCGACCATATAGAACGCTTGCTCCGGGAGCGCGTCGTGCTTGCCCTCGAGAATCTCCTTGAAGCCGCGCACCGTTTCAGAGCGCTCAACGTAGCGGCCGGGTCGACCGGTGAAGGCCTCAGCCACGAACATCGGCTGGGTCATGAACCGCTGGATCTTTCGAGCGCGCGTCACTGTGAGCCTGTCGTCCTCGCTCAGTTCTTCCATACCGAGGATCGCGATGATGTCCTGTAGGTCACGATAGCGCTGAAGAACTCTCTGTACTTCACGCGCGACGTCGTAGTGGTCGTCGCCAACGATTTGCGGGTCCAGAATGCGAGACGTTGACGCCAGCGGGTCTACAGCTGGGTACAGACCTTGGTCGGCGATCGATCGTTCGAGTGAAATTGTCGCGTCAAGGTGAGCGAACGTCGTAGCCGGAGCTGGGTCAGTGTAGTCGTCAGCGGGAACGTAGACGGCTTGCACCGACGTAATAGACCCACGTTTGGTCGAGGTAATTCGCTCCTGCAACTGGCCCATCTCAGAACCAAGAGTCGGCTGGTAACCCACGGCGCTCGGCATACGACCGAGAAGCGCGGATACCTCGGACCCGGCCTGCACAAACCGGAAGATATTGTCGATGAACAGAAGGACATCTCGTCCCTCGTCACGGAAGTATTCAGCCATCGTAAGGCCTGTTAGACCTACACGCAGACGAGCTCCTGGCGGCTCATTCATCTGACCAAAGACAAGCACGGTTTTGTCGACGACACCGGAGTCGTGCATTTCGCCCCACAGCGAGGTTCCTTCACGAGTACGCTCGCCCACACCGGTGAAAACCGAATAACCACCGTGCTCAGCGGCAATGTTACGAATGAGTTCCATGATAATGACGGTCTTGCCGACACCCGCGCCGCCGAAAACACCGGTCTTACCACCCTGGGTAAACGGCGCAATCAGGTCGATGACTTTTACGCCGGTCTCAAACACCTCGACTTCGGTCGACTGCTCTTCAAACGACGGAGCCAATCGGTGAATCGGATACTCAACCTCGGTGCTGACCGGCCCAGCGTTGTCAACCGGCTGACCCAGAACATTGAAAATGCGGCCGAGAGTGGCCGGCCCGACTGGCACCTGGATCGACTCACCAGTATCCACGGCCTTGGTGCCACGGCGCAGTCCGTCGGTCGTCGACATGGCGACAGCGCGTACCCAATCGTTACCGAGGTGCTGCTGAACCTCTAAGATCAGCGGTTGATCGGAGCCCTCGCGTTCAACAGAGAGGGCGTTGTAGATCTGTGGTAACCCATCGGGTGGGAACTCGACATCGACAACCACGCCTTGGATTTGAACGATTGTGCCAGCTGCCATATTGAATCGTTTCCTCTCGATCTCACCCAGTAATCGAGACTGCTTGCTACACCCGGCATCAAGAAAGTGCCGCGGCTCCAGCTGCAATCTCCGAAACTTCTCGCGTAATCTGTGACTGGCGCACCTTGTTATAGGTCAGCGTCAGCTCTCTCACCAAATCTCGAGCATTATCAGTTGCACTTCTCATCGCGACCATCCGCGCACTATGTTCGCTCGCAATGGATTCCAACAACGCTTGATAAATCTGAACCTCTACAAATCGGGGAAGCAACGCCTGCAACACGGCAGCCGGACTCGGCTCGAAGATGTAGTCGGTAATATCTCCGGAGCCTTCCTGCGCTTCAATTGGCAAGATTTGTCGTATCTCTGCCGTTTGCCGCAGCGTATTGATGAATCGAGTGTAGGCCACAAACACCGCGTCTACCTTCTCGGTCTCGAAGTCAGATATCGCGACTCGCACAATCTCCCGAACGGATTCGAGCGATGGTTGTTCGCCCGATTGTGCAAAATCGGCAGTCAAACGCTTTCCGAAACGCGTGTAGAAGTCGCGACCCTTTCGCCCAACCGCGATCATGTCGACGTTATCGACCCCTTCAGGTCGTTCGTTCGTCATGAAACGCAAGGCGCTACGAATGACGTTTGCGTTGAACGCGCCGGCCAGACCTTTGTCGGACGTTATCAGGATGATTTCAGATCGACGGATCGGTCGCTGAACAAGCAAGGGAAACTGCGATTGCTCTTCGACACCGACCGACGCCAGGTCGCCGATCATGGCACGAATACGGTCTGCGTAAGGTCGGGTAGCCATCACCTGCTGCTGCGCACGGCGCATCTTCGACGCGGCTACCATTTCCATTGCGCGCGTAATCTGAGCGGTGTTTCGTACGCTGCGAGTTCTACGCTTGATCTCACGAGGTGTCGCCACGCTCTACTCCCCTCTTGCCGTTGATCGCCTAGCGCGCGACCGCTGCAGACCAGATGCTGCTTTTGAATTCGTTGGCTGCAGTGCGAATTTCCTCGATAAGCTCGTCGCTCAAGCGCTTTTCCCCGACAATCTTCGCCAGCAGATCAGCTTTCGACGTACGCATGTAATCAAGATACTGGGCTTCGAACTCACGAACCTGCTCTACCGGCACGTCATCGAGAGGACCGTTGGTTGCGGCCCAGATGATCACGACCTGCTCTTCGACCGGCATCGGCTTGTACTGTGGTTGCTTCAGAACCTCAGTCAGTCGCTGACCACGATCGATCTGGCGCTTCGTAGCTGGATCGAGATCGGACGAGAACTGGGCAAACGCCGCCAGTTCGCGGAATTGGGCCAGATCAAGGCGCATTCGGCCCGCGACCTGTCGCATAGCTCGAATCTGTGCGTCACCGCCGACACGTGAAACCGAAAGTCCAGCGTTCACGGCTGGTCGAACACCAGCATAGAACAGGTCAGATTCCAGATAGATCTGTCCGTCCGTAATTGAGATCACGTTCGTAGGGATGTACGCCGATACGTCGTTGCCCTGTGTTTCAATGATTGGAAGGGACGTCAGGCTTCCGCCGCCCAACTCGTCACTCATGCGAGCCGAACGCTCGAGCAAGCGCGAATGAAGATAGAACACGTCACCAGGGTACGCCTCACGTCCGGGAGGGCGTCGCATCAGCAGCGAAACCTGTCGATACGCCCACGCGTGCTTCGAGAGATCATCATAGATGATGAGCGCGTCGCCACCTTGCTCCATGAACTCTTCGCCCATCGAGGTACCGGCGTATGGAGCGATGAACTGCTGCGGCGCGGGATCAGCGGCCGCGGCGACCACAACGATCGTGTGCTTCATGGCGCCTTCTCGCTCAAGGATTGCGACAGTCTGAGCGACCTGGGCGCGTTTCTGTCCGATCGCAACGTAGATGCAGATGACGTTTGAGTTGCGCTGATTGATGATGGTGTCGATCGCGATTGCCGACTTACCGGTCTGGCGGTCGCCAATAATGAGCTCGCGCTGACCACGACCAATCGGGATCATGCTGTCGATCGCTTTGAGGCCAGTCTGAAGCGGTGTGTCGACGTTCTGGCGAGCAATGACGCCGGGAGCAATCCGCTCGATCGGCCGCATTTTCGTGGTCTGAATGGGTCCCTTGCCATCAATCGGCTGGCCCAACGCATTTACCACGCGACCGACGAGAGCCTCGCCGACCGGAACCTCGGCGATACGACCGGTTGACCTGACTTCGTCGCCCTCTTCAATCTCGGTAAATTCGCCGAGAATGATGATGCCGACGGAATCCTCTCGGAGGTTGAAGGCCATGCCCATCACCCCATTTGAGAACTCAACCAGCTCGTTCGCCATGACGTCACGAAGGCCGTGGACTGTGGCGATACCGTCACCAACCTCAATCACGTAGCCAACGTTGGTGACGACCATTTTTTCGCCGTAGGTTTCGATCTGCTGTCGCAGAATATCGCTTATCTCGGTTGGCCGTACGACCATAATACCTCCTGCTGCCTCGTCAGATGTCCGCGGTTTTCAAGCATGTCATTTTCAGCGATAAAGTCCGCATCGATGCCACAGCGCCCTAATGAGACATGCGCTGTCGAAGCTGTCGCAATTGCGTTTGCACGCTTCCATCGATGAGCATCCCGCCCATATGAATGACGATTCCGCCGATAATATCTTGATCGACGTGCGTCTTGACCTGAATATCTTTGCCAACCATCTGCTTAAGCCGAGCACGCACCCGCTCTATTTCGGCAGGTTCCAATTCGACCGCAGTAGTGATGTCGGCGATCACGATGCCGCGATCTTCAAGGACCATCTCGTGAAACACCTCTACGACCTGCGGAAGCTGGTGCAAGCGATCTCGCTCAAGCAACAGCAGCATCAAGTTACGGACGTATTTCTGGTCCTCGCGCGGTACGAGGGTTCGCAGCGCTGCCTGCTTTGCCTTCGGTGGCACCGCCGGATGGTGGAAGAACTCTTCCGCCTCCGAGTTGTGCAACGTTGTGTTCACCTGAGCAAGTTCGTCTTCCCACTCGTCGAGCCTGCCCTGGCTCTTGGCGACTTCAAAGGCCGCTTTCGCATATCGTTTGGCTGCTCCGCCAACGGACATCCAAGTTCCTCCCTCGGCCCGCTATTAGGCCTGGAACCGGCCGTCGTCGCCGGCCTCGGCAAGCGTCTCTTCGATGAGCCGAGTCTGCTGCGCCCGATCGAGCTCTTTGCGGACGATCTTTGTGGCCGCGCTGATCGCGAGATCGGCAACGTCACGACGAAGCTGCTGCCACGATTGCTCACGCTCTGCAACAATGCTCGCCCGAGCTTTCTCAACGATCTGGTCTGCCTCGACTTGCGCCTGCTCGTGTGCGCGGGCCAACGTCTGGTCGGCAGTATCTCGCGCGGTCGACAGCATTCGCTGTGCTTCTCGACGAGCCTCGGCCAGTACCTCTTCATTCCGTGCCTGAGTTGAAGCGAGTTCTTTCTGCATCCGCTCGGCGGCTTGCATGCTCTCTTCAATGCGCTCGCGCCGTTGATCAAGCATTCGCGTGATCGGACCAAGCGCGTATCTCCAAAAGACGGCAAGGAAAACTACAAATGCGATCAGCTGGACAATAAGGCTCCAGCCATCAACTCCAAGTGCACTCATTCACACTACCTCATGGTCACGACTGCCTCTAAGAGATCATCGTCATCAACCGCTAAGCTCTCGAAACCGTTGTGCTATCCGTGAACGTGCATGATGGCGCTCCAATTCGGAAGCGCCATCATCGATGTCGGATTAGAGCACGAACGCGATGATGATCGCGATAACCAGGGCGTAAATGGCAACCGCTTCTGCCAACGCGGCGCCGATGATCATGGTGGTACGAATCGCGCCTTCTGCCTCGGGGTTACGACCCAGAGCCTCGAGCGCACCCTTTACAGCCAGACCAATGCCGATTCCCGGGCCAATGGCCCCAAGACCCATTGCGAGTGCCGCCGCCATCGGGACGACGACTGCAGGATCGGTGATATTGGATACCACGCTCGATGTTCTCCCCTCTTCGGCCCGTCTCAATTACGAACCGATTCAAACCACGATCCTCAACCTGCGCCTAACTTAGAAACACCTACCCCAGACGCCTGGGCAGATTTAGTCACCTGCCGCCGCGGACTCTACCGGCCGGCGCGTCCGCGAAGCAAACTCTTCTTCGAACGGTTCTTCGACGTGATCATCGTGAACATCCGCTGCCGCCAGCGAGATGTAAATCAAGGTCAATATGGCGAAAACCAGCGCCTGAATGAACCCGAACAGGACCTCCAGATAGAGGAAGACCACAGGCACCAACAGGCCGATAACCGTGAACTTGATGGCATTGGCAATGGCGTACATGATCGTCAGGAGTACATCACCCGCAAAGATATTGCCAAAGAGTCGGAAGGAGAGCGAGATGATCCGGGCGGTCTCACTGATGACCTCGATCGGGAAGACGAAAACCGGAGTGGCCAGGTGCTTGATTCGCCCTCTGAAGCCGTGCGCCTTGATGCCCAGGTACTGGAACATCACGTAACTCAGAAGCGCCATCGCAATCGTCATGTTAAGATCAGATGTCGGCGGTCGGATGATCGGCATGTGGACGGCTTCGCCATTTACGGTGCGAAGTAGCCATATCGAACCCAACCCAGGAAGAAGCTCAACCCAGTTCGAGAACAGAATGAAAATGAAGAGTCCGCCGATGATCGGGAAAATGCTGCGACCGAGCTTGCGACCCGCTGCTCCCTCGACCAACCCTAACAAGAACTCGACAATGATCTCGACCCCGACCTGCAAACGACCCGGGATAAGCGTCGAGCGGCGTGCAATCAACGCCCCAAAGACGATGAGAAGCACCATGACGACGAGCATCATGAAAAACGAGTTGGTTATTGGGAATTCGTAACTAGTTCCAGGAATAGGAATATGCCAGAGTGCTTGCGGTGCGACTTCGACATGAACTTCCATTGGCGTCCTTACTCGTCAAGACTCGAGGTCTGATCAATTCGATCTGACTCCCGAGAGCGAACCGACTGCTTCTTTGGCAGGTTCATCACGGCGAGTTGGTACAGTAAGTAACCAGAAACTGCGAGACCAAACCCTACACCGACAAGCGTGAATATGGGCAACGTTCCCAGCCACTTGTCGAGAAGAATGCCTCCCCCGATGCATAATAAAAGACTGGCTACAACTGAGCAACCCATTCCGGATGCCGCGCCGATTGCTCGCCAGTCTTGTTGGCCCCGAGGAGAGAGACTCATCTTCCCTCCTGTCGATTGCGAATACTATCACAATCTCCGGAAGTGACGCAATCGTATCAATCGCTCGCCCGCTGCGCGACCACCTGCTCCATTGGGAGCGGTCGCTGATCTCCTTCATGGAGGATATCTTTCGCCGCACCAAGAAATCCCGCGAACAAGGGATGTGGCCGCGTTGGACGTGATTTGAACTCTGGATGGAACTGAACGCCCACAAACCACGGATGATCGTAGAGCTCCATGATCTCAGCAAGCTTCCCGTCAGGTGAAGTTCCGCTGACGATCAACCCAACTTCGTCCATCATCTCACGATACGCGTTGTTGAATTCCCATCGATGTCGATGACGTTCTTCCACCAACGGAACTTTATAGCACTCCGCCGCCCTGGTGCCCGGCACGAGCTTGCACGGGTACAGACCAAGGCGCATCGTGCCACCCATATCAACATCTCGTTGGTCGGGCATCAGGTCAATCACCGGATCGGGCGTCCGTTCGTCGATTTCCGTGCTATTCGCCTTCTCGAGACCGAGCACGTCGCGCGCAAACTCGATGACCGCCATGTGCAGTCCATAACATAGCCCGAGATACGGCACCTGGTGTTCTCGGGCGTAGCGTGCGGCAAAAATTTTGCCTTCAACACCGCGAGGGCCGAACCCACCTGGAACAAGAATTCCCGAAGCAGTGCGAAGCTGTTCCTCGATCTCCTTCAAACTCGACTTCTCTGAATTCACCCAGGTGATAGACACGTCAACGTCGTGCGCGAGCGCCGCGTGCGACAACGACTCCGACACACTCATGTACGCGTCATGAAGCTCGACATACTTGCCAACCAGCGCTATTTCAACCCGACGCCTCGGCGTCTTGATTCGCTCGACGAGTCGTTCCCAGTCGCTCAGGTCAGGAACCGCTTCATGCCAACCGAAATGGTCGGCGACGTATCGACCAAGACCTGAACCTTCGAGCACCAGCGGCACCTCGTAGATCGTCTCAGCCGTCGTTAGCGGAATCACGGCGTCTTCGTCGACATCGCAAAAGAGAGAGATCTTGGCTCGAACTTCATCCGGGACCGGATGGTCAGCTCGAACAGCGATGACATCGGGCTGAATACCGATCGCCCGGAGTTCTTTCACGCTGTGCTGAGTCGGCTTGGTCTTGAGCTCACCGGTGCTGCCAATCATTGGCAAGAGGGTGACGTGAATGTAGAGGACGTTGCGGCGTCCCTCTTCTTTACGCATTTGCCGAATGGCCTCAAGGAACGGTTGACTCTCAATATCTCCGACCGTGCCGCCAACCTCGACAATCACGACGTCGAGTCCTTCTTGATTTGCCACCAATCGGATGCGGTCTTTGATCTCATTTGTGATGTGCGGAATAACCTGAACAGTTCCGCCAAGATAGTCGCCGCGACGCTCGTTCGCGATGACTGACGAGTAGATCTGTCCGGTCGTGACGTTTGACGCACGACTGAGGTTTTCATCAATAAAACGCTCGTAGTGACCAAGATCGAGGTCGGTCTCGGCGCCATCGTCGGTGACGAAAACCTCGCCGTGCTGATATGGGGACATCGTTCCGGGGTCGACATTGAGATACGGATCCAGCTTCATGATACTGACGCTGAGACCCCGACTTTTGATCAGACGGCCAATCGACGCCGTTGTTATACCCTTGCCGACCGAGGAGACGACCCCTCCGGTCACGAAAATGTAATTTGGCATTCTCAGTGTGCCTTCCCGGCGTCGGCGCCAGCCATTTCCCGAAATAGCCTGTGCGGTCACGGCAAGAATCCAGTTATTGTTGTGGTTTTAACACCACCACTTCCACGGACTCGCTCAGGTCGCTTTTCCGTATGTTCGCGCGATCTCTGACCTCGATATCGGTGATCCCAAACTTCTTCAGGAACTGTTCGAGCGTCTCCCTGTCAAAATCGCCAAATTCGGTTCGGTATTGCATTGGAATTACGACGGAGGGCTCGATCTGTCCCACCAGTTCTGCCGCGGCAGTGGAATCGATCGTCGGTCCACCGCCAACCGGAATAATCAGCACGTCGACTGAACTCATGCTCTCAGACTGCTCTTCGGTCAAGGGATGGCCGAGGTCACCGAGGTGACAAATGAGCAAGTCATCCATTTCCAGGAGGTAAACCGTATTCTTGCCGAGTTTCGCGCCTTTCTCAGCATCGTGATAGGTTCGAATGCCTCTGATGAAGATGTCGCGAATCTCGTATTCACCAGGGCCGGTGATCGCATGATACCCGGGTTTCACCAGATCAAGTGCGGAGTGATTCTTATGATCGTGGCTTATAGTGACGATGTCAGCCGAGGGATTGCCCATATCGTAACCGCTGTCCGGCCCGACCGGATCAGTTAGCACGACGGCTTCCCGCCCTCGAATACGAAAACACGCATGGCCCAACCAGGTAATCTCAGCCATTTTCGCCGACCTGCTCGATTCATCATTCGACTGTAAGATTGGGCAAAACGTGGAGGAAGCCTCCTGCGGCCTAGACGAGTATATCAGGCTTCAGGATTACCTTCCAGAGTCCGGTCACTTGTTCCATCTGATTCGTTCACGGCGATGCCCGAACTCGCGAACACATCCCGAATCCGATCAGGTATGGGCCGGGCGCGAGCGCGCTCGGCATCGTAGTTCACAAGCACCAGCTTGGAGCGGCAGACGACACCGGCTGGATTTCGCACCTCGAAGTGAACGTCGAAACTTGAACGACCCACGCGCATCACCCGCACGCCAATCTCGAGCAATTCATCAAATCGGGCCGGAGCCAAGTAGTCGATCTCGGCACGCACGACGGAGGTGTCGAATCCATGCCGATCGTTGAGTTCGGCCGACTCGAACCCGAACGACCGTAGGTATTCATAGAGCGCGTTGTCGAACCAGTCGAGATACTTCCCGTAATAGACGATCCGCTGCAAATCTACATCACGAAACCGCACTCGCTCGTGATGCCAGAACGGGAACATCGCTTCGTCAGCGCTCAACCATTCTCTCCGCTCGGTGTCGGGCCTAATTCGTCCGTCAGCGTTTCATCCAGCACACGACGGACGACGTCCCATCCAAATCCACGGCGTTGAAGATAGCCAGTCAGGCGCCGTCGCTGAGTCTGTCGGTCTTCCTTCTCCAGTCGTGGCAACCACTTTTGCGCGAGGTCGAGCGCAACGGCATGATCGTCAATGTCTGCAGCATCCACAATCCGCTCGGCGGTCTCTGCTTCGATCCCCTTGACGGTCAACTCACGTTTGATCAGACGAGAGGACCGCGGTCGATGACTCTCCCGGCTTTCCACCCATTGGCGAGCAAACTCCTCGTCGTT
The DNA here is from genome assembly GCA_963785465.1 of uncultured Chloroflexia bacterium. Lineage (GTDB taxonomy): Bacteria > Chloroflexota > Chloroflexia > Thermomicrobiales > Thermomicrobiaceae > CALAGB01. The sequence continues at coordinate 17,801 of CAWAVM010000012.1, forward strand.
GATGTAGCTCCACTCGTGCATTCTCACAATTGCGGCATCGACCGACTGCCGCGAGAATCCCTTCCGGCCAAGCCGTTGGCGAAGCTCCACCTCCGATCGCGCCCGATAAGAAATCAGGCGGATCGCCGATTCAGTCGCGCCTCGCGATTCTTCCGCCAGCAGGACGTCTCTCACGTCGCTTTCAGAAAGCTGCCGGCCGACAGCGATGCTATGCTCGACGGCGACAGTCGCGGCCAGACCGAAGGCGAACTCGCCCTCGATGAAGACGTTAACACGATCAGGACGCCTCAACTGCGGTTCGATCGCCGTGATCATACCGGAACGGATGTTCGGCTCGTTCATGTCCGAAGTATAAGCGCAGATTGATCTCGGCGACCGACTCGCTGGTGTGTAAGATCTAGGAGTTCGCGTACTTAGCCGTCGATCGGAATTCCAGGTTGGCTATCCGCACAATCTCACGACGTAGCAGCGCAGCTGCGCTGACATTCCGGAGAGTCATCCGGATCATCATTGTGATGGTCGTTATCGTTGCATGCCTGGCGATCGTGTCTCTCGCGATTTTGGTTTTTGCCATCCTGCATCAGGCACGGGTGGATGAACGCGCCCCGGCCGATGTCATCGTGGTGCTCGGCGCGTCTCAGTGGAATGGACGACCGTCGCCCGACCTTCAAGCCCGTCTCGATCACGCCTACGATCTTTATCATGACGGATTTGCGCCGATGATTGTACTGACCGGGGGCACTGGCCAAGGAGACGCCTACTCTGAGTCCGGCGTCTCGCTCGACTACCTGAAGCAACGCGGCGTTCCGGAGAGCGCGATGAGGACCGTCGGCGGACTGTCGAGCTGGCAGAATCTCCAGGAGGCACGCGCGGCGCAGTTACGGGACGGCGAACGAGTGATTCTGGTGAGTGATCCGTTCCACATGTTCCGCGTCAAGCGTATGGCCGAGGATCTTGGATTGGTCGCATTCACTTCACCGACGTTGACCAGTCCGATTCGTCCGAACACGCCGCTGGAATACCGATTCGTCGCCCGCGAGTGCGTCGCCTATCTCGCGTACCTGTTTGTGCAACGATGATCAGGCTGGCTTACTTGATTGGCCCACGATCCGAATAAGCTTGTTCAAGCACCGACGCCGCGCGAGCCAAACCCTCTCGTAGGATCTCGGGATCCCCGCCAATGCCGATCCGAAGGAAGTTCTCGTAGCCAAACGCCGAACCCGGCGCCAGCATCACGCTGGCCTCATCGGCAAGCTTGTCGGCAAGTTCAAGCGAGGGAACGTCGATATTGTAATGCAATAGCCCGAGCAGTCCGCCACGCGGAGGCACCCAGGTCACCAAGTCTTCACGCTGATGGATCCAGCCTTCCAAGAATTTGAGATTTTTCGCTGCGATAGCCTGGGTGCGCTGAAAGACCTGTTCACGCGATCGGATAGCGATGGTGGCCAGGTAATCATTGAGCTTGCCTGGGCTTAGCGAGACGTAATCCCGTTGCGACCAGCAGTCCTGCACGATATCTGACGTAGCGGCGATCCATCCAATGCGCAAGCCTGGCAATCCAAACGGTTTGGACAGTGTCCCGACACTGATACCTCGTGTGCCCAAATCCCGCACCGGTCCCGCGAACGGTTCCCGCCCTGGAAGGGTGAGCCATCGGTAGGCCTCATCCCCCATCACGAGGGCGCCAACAGCTTCCGCCATCTGGTAAACCGCTCGCTGCTCGTCTTCCGTCAGAATCGATCCGGTCGGATTGTGCGGAGTATTGATGACGATAAGCCGGGTTTGAGACGTAACAAGACTTCTGAGCTCGTTCAAATCGTATCGAAAGTCTTTTTCAGGTCGAAGTCGCCACAATGAGACATCGCACCCGATAGCTTTCGGCACACTCTGAAGCTGCTGATAGGCCGGGTCGACGACCACGACGTGATCGCCCGGATTGAGCAGTACGTTGAACAGCAAGAAATTCGCTTCTATCGCGCCAGTTGTCACCAGGACGTCCTCGGGGGTGACGTCGCGATACAGACTTGAAATGAGCTCTCGGAGATCTTCGGTGCCGCGGGCTTCGCTGTAGCCAAGTGATATCTGCAGCATGGATTCGAGGGATTTCTCCCGACCGCCGAGATCGAGGAGTTCATTCACGGTAAGCGGCTTGATACCGCTCTCTGCCAAATCGAACTGAACCTGAGTCTCCCAGCGCGTCATCCATCGCTCGAGCGCAAACGTCTCAATCTTCATGTCACCCCCTGCTTGTCGTGATCTCCATCGTCCGCTATGAGGATTCTAGCAAGACCAGTGAAGGCGAATAGAGCGAAACGGCCGCACGTAGCGGCCGTCAATCTGAGCAATATTTGAGACGGATTGTTGAATCGCTTCCCGGAATCAGCCGACGACAATGTTTACGAGCTTATCAGGCACGAAAATAATGCGTCGAATCTCCTTGCCCTCGGTGAACTCCTTGACACGCGCGCTGGCACTGGCAATCTCGACGGCTTGTTCTTCGGAGATGCCGACATCCACCTGAACCCGGTCGCGGATTTTGCCGTTTACCTGCAGCACCAGGTCGAATACCTCTTGCTTGGCCAAGTCCGGATCGTACTCCGGCCAGCTCTGAGTGTGAACGCTGAACGGCAGCCCAAGCCGATGCCAAAGTTCTTCAGCCAGGTGCGGCGTGCTCGGCGCCATCATCAACGTCAGCGACTCCATCGCTTCTCGCCACGCGCTCGTGCGCGCGACTGGCTGATCCATACGCGGCGTCAGTTCATTCACCATCTCCATCAAACGCGAGATCATGGTGTTGAAACGGAAGCCCTCGAGATCTTCGGTTACCGCCTTGATGGTTCGGTGAGTGACTCGCCGCAACTCGAACTCCTGCACCGGTTCTTCATCTTCGATCAAGTTGTCCGCAGTCTCGGTGACGACTGTCCAGGCCCGCCGGACGAAACGTTCGACGCCCGCGATATTACGTGAGTTCCACGGCCCTCCTTGGTCCCACGGACCAATGAACATGAGGTACAGACGCACGATGTCGGCACCCAACTCGGCCACCAGTTCGTCAGGATCGACCACGTTGCCACGGCTTTTCGACATCTTTTCGTTGTTCTCGCCAAGGATCATTCCCTGGTTGAAGAGTCGGACGAAAGGTTCGTTGAATTTGAGTAATCCGAGGTCACGCATGGCCTTGGTGTAGAAGCGCGCATACATCAAATGCAAAATCGCGTGTTCGATCCCGCCGGTATATCGATCAACCGGGCCCCAGTATGCGACCTCGTCCGGGTCTACCGCCTTCTGATCGTCATGCGGGCTCAGGAACCGGTACATGTACCAGGAGGAATCGACGAAGGTGTCCATCGTGTCGGTTTCACGCCGCGCCTGCCCGCCACACTCAGGACAGGTGACATTTACGAACGCCTCGTGCGTCAGCAACGGCGACTGTCCAGTGGGCTTGAACTCGGCGTCTGCTGGCAAGATGACCGGCAATTGGTCTTCCGGTACAGGCACAATGCCGCAGGCATCACAATAGATGATCGGGATTGGTGTTCCCCAGTAACGCTGGCGTGAGATTAGCCAGTCGCGCAAACGATAGCCGACCTCTCCATTGCCTATTGATTGTTCTTTTAGCCACGCAATGACGGTCTTGACCGCTCCGCCATCTGCGGTTGGCGTGCCGTCGAACTGAGCTGAATTGGCCATCACGCCTTCGCCGGCGTATGCATCGATCATAGTCGACGCTTCGAGCGTTTCGCCTACAGGTTGAATGACAACCGTGATCGGCAAATCGAATTTTCGAGCAAACTCGAAGTCGCGCTGGTCGTGAGCGGGTACGGCCATGATGGCGCCGGTGCCATAGCCGGTCAGCACGTAGTCGGCAATCCAGATCGGCACTCGCTCGTTATTGACCGGGTTCACGGCATATGAACCGATGAAGACGCCCGTCTTCTCTTTATCAGTGGACGTTCGCTCAATCTCAGACTGCCGGCGAGCTTGATCGACGTAGGCTTCAACCTCAGCGCGACGATCATCCGTGGTCAACTTTTCGACGAGCGCATGCTCCGGGGCCAGCACCATGAACGTGGCACCCCAGAGCGTGTCGGGACGGGTTGTGAAGATCTCGATGTCGTCGCCCGATGCGGCGGTAAATCGCACTCGAGCACCCTCCGAGCGGCCGATCCAGTTGCGCTGCATAGTCATGACGCGCTCGGGCCAGTCCATTCCCTCGAAGTCCAATAACTCATCAGCATATCGCGTAATGCGGTAAAACCATTGCTCGAGGTCACGCTTGAAGACTTCAGTGTCACAGCGCTCACACCGTCCGGCGATAACCTGCTCGTTGGCGAGCACCGTCTGGCAATGTGGGCACCACCAGACGGCAGCCTTGGCGCGGTAAGCCAGGTCGTTCTTCAAGAGTTGCAAGAACATCCACTGGTTCCAGCGATAGTATTCCGGCGTACAGGTAACGACCTCACGTGTCCAGTCAATCATCGTGCCCATCGTGCGCATTTGCTCTTTCATGCGCGGGATGCTGGTATTCGTCCAGGTGTAGGGATGAATATTGCGTTTGATGGCCGCGTTTTCAGCCGGCAGCCCAAAGGCATCAAAACCCATCGGGAAGAGGACATTGTAGCCTTGCATGCGACGGAAACGCGCCGCGGCGTCCGATGGAGTCATCGCGTACCAATGTCCGACATGCAGATCGCCTGACGGATATGGGAACATCGTCAGGTGATACCACTTGGGTCGGTCCGGATCCCGGGAGACTTCGTAGAGGCGAGATTCTTCCCAGACCTGCTGCCATTTCTTTTCGATCGTACCTGGGTCGTAACGCTCAGACCGCACGGTCGGCTGGGTCGTGGCCATTTCATCCTCCGATGCCGCTCATACTCTCAAGGAGATGAATCGTTTCGAACCAAGAAACGAAAAAGAGCCCTCATCCCAATCCAGGGACGAAAGCTCGGCTTCCGCGGTACCACCCCGCTTGATAGGTCACGTTGGTGGAGCTGAGGGGACTCGAACCCCTGACCCCAACACTGCCAGTGTTGTGCTCTCCCAGCTGAGCTACAGCCCCATGCCTATCCGCTTGTGACCCGATAACGGAGGTTAACCGGCGCCCGCTTCGACAACGTTGACGTTCACGGGCACGGCTCACGGGCGAGTTCGACCGATTCCACTGCTTCGCACCGTCCAGCAGTTCTCTGCGTATCCGGTCTACTACTCCCGGTCGTTGCCGAATCCACTATGAAATATGTGGAGAGCACAGGCCCTCCACCGCGAAAATGCTATCACAGTGCGCAAATTCGTGTCAAAAGAATGTAAGGCCCACCGATCGTGTTCCGATCACCAGAATCGGCCATCACAGCGACAACCTCGTGCTAGGATTAGAATAGGTTGAATGCAGACCAACGCCACGCAGAATGTTGCAGTTGACGGCACACATCGGGGCACCGTCGCGTGAATTCGTACACTTCTTCTTACTGTGTCAGTCGGACAGTGAATCGGATGATTGTTGCGGCGCTGGCGATCATCCTCCTTGGCGTTGTCTCGCAAGCAAAAACGTCGGCCGAGACGCCTCAGATCTACGCGGTTCACGTCAACGGGATCATCAATTCTCTGTCTGCAAACAGAGTCACGCAGACAGTCCAATCTGCTGAGTCGAATCATGCGACAGCGGTTTTGATCCAGATCAACTCGCCGGGGGGCACCGAGAGTTCGGTGCAGGAAATCACGCGCAGCCTGCTCGCGGCAACGGTTCCCATCATCGTCTATGTCGATGGCGATCCGCAGGCAGTAGCGCTCTCCGGTGCTATGTTGATCACTTTGGCCGCGAATATCTCGGCGATGGGTCCTGGCACGTCTATTGGAGCCGGCAACCCTGAGAGCCTGACGGACGCGGCTTCCACGACTGACCAGCAAGACAGATTAGCCCAGATTCTCCAGATTGCCACCAACACCGCGTCGGCCCGCGACCGCAACACCGATTCAGTCACGGCGATGATTGAAAAGAACTCCGTCCTTACAGCGGACGAAGCCAAGTCACAGGGGGTCATTGACCTGGTCGCGTCGAGCATGGAGGGAGTCCTCACCCAGGTGAACGGTAAGGAAGTTCAAACCCTCGCCGGTCCCGCGACGATCCAATCCGAAAGCGCGCGAATTGTCTGGCAGAAGGCGTCCTGGCGTGAGCTCATCCTACAGAAAATAACCGACCCGAATGTCGCCTACATTCTATTCAGTCTTGGAGCAATGTTACTCCTCGTTGAACTGTTCAACCCAGGAAGACTGATCGCCGGGATTCCAGCCATCGTTGCACTGGCCGCTGCCTTTGTTGCGTTCGGCAATATGCCGGTCTCGTGGCTCGGGGTAGGACTCATGGCCACGGCATTTCTTCTCTTTGTTCGTGAACTCTTCACGCCGAAGCTGACCGTCGTTGGACCAATCGGGGTCGTGTTGTTTCTCGTGGGCTCCTTCACCCTCTATCGACCGGTACGGCAGACGTCGGCGATCGTGCCATCAGTCGGCGTCTCTATCTGGGTCATCGTACTCACTACCGTAACGATAGTCGTTATCTTGTTGCTGATGATGCGTGCCATCTTCCGGGTACGACACGGCATGACGCCAGCCACAGCATCATGGCTAATCGGGGCGGACGGCATCGTGCTGCAAGCGCTGCAGCCGCGAGGTGTGATTCGTGTTCGAGGGCAAGAATGGACAGCCATTACTCAAGGTAAGGCCGCGAACGAGGGCGATCATGTGCGTGTGGAATCAATCGACGCGGGAGTGTTGCATGTCGTGCCGGCGAGCGGAGACCGTGACATGGGTGAAGAGATCGACGGGACTCCGGCCGCCCCGCCTGATCCATCCGCGAGTACCTAGCGCCCACCTTGACTGGCTGTTTCACGATATTTGGGATCGATCAGTGTTCGCTGATACTCGCCCGCCCATACCGATCCAGTGCTGAGCGTATCGCGCCGACGTAGCGACAGAATGCGCAAACGCACCCGTTATGGTGATTATCAGCTTCGTCTGAGCGTGCCAGAACCAGATCATCTCGCTGCACTCGCGAGATTTCTAACTGAACACCACCCGCCAACGCACGATTGGTAACGTTTCGTGGATGACGGCCCTCCAGTGGCGCCTTGGCTCTGCCGACGCGAAATCCGCACTTCGTCAGGGACTCCGCGACGTTGCGGCGCAGGGCGAAGTTCTTGCCGCCGATCAGGGTCACCGGCTCGTTAGGGCGTCGACATCCGTGAACAGCCACAATTGCTTCCACGTCGCGCAAGACCTTCTCAAGAATTTGTTCGGAGAATCGAGTTGAGGTCACGTGCAGTCGGTTGTTGTTTGAACGCGCGTTTCCGACGAAGCGATAGAATCGATGTTCGGCTCCGGCGATGGCAAACGCGAGCTCACCAGTTGCGGGTTCGATTCGGCCCGCATGTGGGGCGATGACGGCAAGACGACTTTGCTCGGAGGTGCGCCAATCGATCTTGATGTAAGGTGCCTCAACGGCCAAAAGGCTGTTCACACTTGCATAGACGTCTGGCACGTTGGCCCCAATCTCGGTTCTACTTGCACATCAATATTCTCAGCTGACCGTCTGCCAGCGCATTTCACTCTAATATGATCGGCTGACTCCCGATTTGCCGATCCGATGTGAAGTCCATCATACTTGAAGACTGTGAAGGGAGGGTTTCACCTTTGGCCTCATCATTCTCGTTCGATATCGTATCGGACTTCGACCAGCAAGAACTGCGTAACGCCGTTGACCAGGCTGTGCGCGAGATCACGACCCGCTACGACCTGAAGGACTCGAAGACCGAGATCTCTCAGGAAAAGGATCAACTGGTCATTTCGACGTCAAGCGAATTCACGCTGAGCTCGGTGACCGACATCCTGGAGACCCGCGTAGTTCGTCGCGGACTGTCACTCAAGATTCTCGATTACCAGCCTGAAGAGGACTCGAGTGGTGGTCGTGTACGGCAGGTTGTCAAACTGCGGCGTGGAATTCCAGAGGTGCTGGCCAAGCAGCTCGTAAAGGATATTCGAGCCGACCACAAGAAGGTGACTCCGCAGATTCAGGGTGATGCCGTGCGAGTGACTTCAAAGAACAAAGACGAGCTACAGTCTGTTATTCAGGCGCTGAAATCGGCCGATCTCGATGTCGCGCTCCAATTCGTGAACTACCGGTAGGCCCGGTGAGCGACGCTGAAAACGTCGCACCGCCACGAACAATCGCAATCGCTCTATTCTTGAGGTTCGACCAGGCCGGGTTGATCTGAGTTTAGAGCGACCGGCATTGCCGCTCCAGCAACTGACGGGCCTACCGAAACCCGAGGTGATTCCGTCTCGAGAATTGCAGCAGGAAGTCTTGACTCGAGCGTGGGATGGTCGGGCGCCGATGAAGTCTCATCGGCATCAGGCCAAACGCGCTGAAACATGACCCACTGTTCGGGAGTTTCACGGATTTCGCGCTCGAAGACCTGAACGACATGGGCCATTGCCAGACTGATATCGCGATCAGCGTTATCCGTCCGCTCGACGAAGAACGGTTCCTCGACCGTAAGCACGTAACCGCTCGACAACCGTTTGGTGAAGACCAGCATTATCGGTGCTCCGCTGTCGCGGGCGATTCTCGCCGGCCCGGACGGGAGCGTCGTCATCGTGCCGAAAAACTCAATCGGAATGCCGTTGTGAAAGAAGTCGCGATCGGCCAGAAGCCCGGCGAACTCGCCCCGCCGAATCGCGGTGAGCATGAGTCTCACTCCACGTGAGTTGGCCTCCTCGATCACCTGCCCGTGACTTCGACGAAGCAACGACACCACTTGATAGACGAACTCGGGCACGGTTCGTGTCGTGAGCGGGATAATCGGATATCCATTCGTGTGTATCGCCTGGCCGGTATAGTCGAAAGCGCCAAGATGCGCGCTGACGACAATGCCTCCCTTGCCCTCCGCACGTACTCGATCAAGGCGTTCCCAACTCTCCTTCGAGCCATAAATCGCGGCACGAAGGTCGTCGTCGGTGAGATGCGACACACGCATGAGATCGAAAAAATTACGGGCGCTATAGTGGAAGACTCGCCTGGAGAGACGGCGAACTTCAGGGCTCGTGGCGGAAAGTCCGGTGACGTGCGAAAGGTTCAGTCGGACGTTCAAGCGATATTTGGGCGTGAGCAGAAAAATGAGATCGCCGCAGCGATCCGCCAGCCAGTATCCAACTGCAACCGGAAGTAGTTCTCCGACTCTGCCGAGAGTCGTCGCGAATCTAAGTGCTACACGGGCCTTGATACTTGGCCGACGATCTACCCAGCGTGCACCCATGCCCGTACCTCGTGAATCAAGCGCTCAACGGAATTCTTCGATCGGCCAGCCGAGTCGCTGAGCAATAAGTCGTAGTCGCTCGTTGGGATTGATGCAAACGGGATGACCAAACAGACTCAACACCGGCTCGTCGGAATCATGATCCGCGTAGCAGAACGATCGCTGTAGCTCGATCTTGAACTCGCTCGCAAATCGTTGAATCAGTAAGACCTTACCACTACCGTAGGGATGAGGTCCTATGAGTCGTCCCGTAAATCGTTCTCCACGAGATTCAAGATTGCTGCAAATGACATGCTCGACGCCGAGCGCCGCGGCCATCGGCCCAATAACCTGCGGTATCGATCCAGAAAGCAGGACGGGATGATGCCCATCACCAAGATGCCGCTGAATACGCTCAACACCACTGCTTGAAAGCCGGGGACGAATCTTCTCCTCGAAGCACCGGCTTCCCAGTTCGGAAATCAGTTCAACCGGGGCTCCACGAAAGTATGGGCGATGGCGCCGGGTCGCCACGATAGGACTATTGCGTCCCTTCACGGCAATGAAACGCAACGTCTCCAAAATGGAACGCATCCCAAGCACCCGTTCCTTGATGAGAAAACTCAGGAATAGGCGCTCAGCTGTCGTATCAGGAAGCAAGGTCCGGTCGACATCGAAAACGGCGGCAATCATTCGACACTCTTCTTTGGCTGACCAATGTAGTACATCGCATCGATCAGAACGGGCACGCCGCGAATGACGGTGAGCGAGAGCGCTGAGTAGACCATGATCCACCCGAGGAATCGAACTGATTCGTGCGAGTAAAACCTGCCCAGCCAGCTAACTGGCGCGATATGCGCGGCAAATAGGCTCGTCAGGAAGACGAATCCGAGCGCCTTGGCAAAACCATAGAACGAACGCATAAAACGAGATGCGGCGATGAATTGTGAGAGTGGGGTACGCATCATGGTTTTTTCACCGAACGCCGTCTTCCCGGCCGTATAGCTCATGCCCCGCATTGCATCTACAAGGAAACCCCGGGTCAGAACGAGCAACGGCGCCCAGATTCCGATCAGACCAAGCTGGGCAAAGACGATCCAAAGTGCGTTCTCCACGACACGATCACCGGCGATGTCAATGACCGCTCCGAATTCGCTCTCCGACTGACGTTTCCGCGCCACGAAGCCATCAAGGCCATCGCTCGCAAAGATAATGCCAATCAACAACGTGCACCATGCGACCACCGAGAACGAGCGAGTGTAGATTAAGGCGATCGAAACAAACAGGAGGAGCAACCGACCAAACGTGATCAGGTTCGCCATGGCCCTCCCGCCCGGTTCTGATGAAAACCCCGACCGCTAATCCATACGTCAGCGTCGCACGGCGGTTCGGCGCGAAGCAACAATGCCCGAGCCATTATAACAAAGCTAAATCGGCGATTTCGGCTACTCTTTCGCGATGTTTTCGCACCAAGTTGGGAACCGGTCACCCGCACACGACGAGCATTCACATATTGTGGCGGTGCCAGCGTTGACTACTTGATCAACGTGAAGAGCGCGATCCAGGCGACGACCTGAACCAGGCAAGAGGCCGCCAGCAAAAATCGGGCAGCGAAGCGGTCAAACGTCTCGATACTCCACGAAAGAATGAAGTTTCCGATCGCCACCAACGACGTAATAATCGGGATGATCCAGATTTCTCGTGGTGATCCGATCCGGTCGGGATCCCCATTGACATTCCAATGCAACACGATCGACGAAGGCAGGCTATTGAAGCGTACAAGGATGAAGAGAATCATGGCCACGTTCAACAGGACCGCGATTCCGAGAAGGCTCAACGCAACGGTGTCATTCAAGATATGTGGGCGCGCCTGCAAGTCCGAGGGATTACGTCGAGAGGCATATCGTTGTTGAGGAGTCGGGTCTACCGGATCAGTGATTCCGACTTCAGTGGCCTCAATCGGGATACTCGATTGCGGCGTCACAGTGGGATGCTGCATCGTCCAGCCGGCCTGAGCCAATCGCTCCACGCTGTCACCCTGACCTGGACCGATTGACTCACCGGTTCGGGCGTAGTCGAGAGCGCGTCGCAAACGTCCATATTCTTCGACGAACAGGACAGGACGCTCCGGCGAGATCGCAAACTGGCGATCCGCGGTGACGATCAGGAGTTGCCGTCGCACCGGCAATGTCGCAATCACGGTGATAGGCCCGGAGGGACCAATCTCGGAACTGACGTAATAGCCAGTCCAGAACCGGCGCCACCGGCCCGGATTGTCTCCCAGTCGATCGACGGCAGGAAGTATTTGCTGAACCGAGGCGAGATCGACAAGATGCTGCTGTCCCGCCCAGCGAATCTTCAGGTGGTCAGCCGAAAACTCATAGGTGATCGTAACGTAGCCGTAGATCAAGTAGGCCAGCACACCAAGAAGCGCGATGGACATGATCAGACCGAACCAGGCAACGAGCAAAGGGAGTGGCAGCGAGGAATGGCCGGTGATGAGCAGCGCACTGCCTCCGGCCAGAATCAGTGACAGCACCATACCGAAGACACCAATAAGCCCGCCTGGCGATGCAGCCGCTTGCCAGCGCGTAGCAATGTCCGTTCTGGGTGCGGTCGTCGTGTTCACGGAAATTTCCCGTTGGGTCCCCTACCGTCAGACCGGAGTAAGCCAATCACGGTAGGCTGAAACCTTGCCATGAACGATGTCCATGTACGTATTCACCAGCGCCTGTGTCGTTTCGCCGATGTCACCCGAACCGATCGGCCGATGGTCAACCTTTATCACAGGCAGAACCTGGGCTCCAGTACCGCAGAAGAAGATCTCATCCGCGCCGTACAGTTCGCTTCGGTCGATCGAACGCTCGACCGTCTCGATTCCCAGCTCATTTCTGGCGATCGTCATGATGGTGTCGCGCGTAATTCCCATCAAGATGTTATCAGTCGGTGGCGGTGTCACCAGGCGCCCATTCGACACCAGGAAGATGTTTTCAGCACTACCTTCGGAGACATGCCCATCATCCGTCAACATGATCGATTCGTCGAATCCATTTAACACTGCTTCAGATTTCGCCAATGCCGAGTTAACGTAGATACCGGTCAGCTTGGCGCGCGCCGGGGCCGCGTTGTCATCGATCCGCCGCCACGAGCTAACGCCCACACTCAGGCCGCCCGATGTCTCGACGTAGTCGCCAAAGGGGACCGAGAACATGACAAAGGCGTCAGTGAGATTGTGCAGCCGGACGCCAATCAACTCGGATGACTTGTAGGCCAGTGGGCGCACATAGACGTCGGTTTTGAATCCGTTGCGGCGCAGCAGATCAACACAGATCTCGCTCAGTTGGTCGACGGTGTATTCCAGGTCGATCATCAGCACCCGACGGCTGTGCGCGAATCGCTCCAAATGCTCACGCAACCGGAATACGTTTAGCTGATTCAGTTCAGGAGACCAGTAGGCCCGAATACCTTCGAAACAACCCGTTCCGTAGTTGAAGGCGTGCGTCATAACGCCAACCTTGGCCTCGCTCAATGGAACGAACTCATCGTTGAAGTAGCAGACCATGGCTTCGCTCACACGATCCTCCCTTCGGTCTTCTCAAAAAGTCCGGGCTCTGTCTGTCTCGAAATGAACGTGACACCCGTCGCGATGACGGGTGTCACAGAGCTTCTACGGCGTCGGGGTAGCTGCCCCTGGTGTTGCCGCGCCAGGTGTTGCCGGCGGTGCCGGAGTTGGCGTTGGCGTCGGAAGCGGCGTCGGCGTCGGTGGCGCATCCGGCGGCGGAGCGAACTGCGTCTGCGGTGTCGGAGACGGTACGGCCGCACTGATGTTCCAGTCGATCTTGGCGTTTTTCCGCTGCTGATCGAGCCAGTCGTTGAGCTTGTTATTGCGAAGCTTCGTCAACGTCTCGGCCGTAACAGGTCGACTATCTTGCCGATCGAGCACGGTCACGATCTCCCAGCCGAATTTATCCTGGAATGGCTGGCTCACTTCACCGACTTTGAGCGCGAAGGCGACCTTGTCGAAATCCGACGTCATGACGCCTTCGGGAATCCAGCCGAGATCACCACCATTGACGGCAGTCGTCGCGTCGGCACTCTGCGCCTTGGCTACTTCGGCGAAGCTCTTGCTCTTTAGCGCATCGTTCACGATCGCGTTCGCGGCTTCCTGTGTTGCCACCAGAATGTGTGCCGCGTGAATCTGAACGGTACGAGTCGGTACCTCAGCTTCCAGCTTTTGGGAAATCTTCTGGCGGGCGAGATTGGGCTTCAACACCAGCCGGCGGAAGTCGGAGACGTTCATGCCGGCCTGCTTGAGCACGACGCTCGTGTACTGCGAGAAATTCGATTCGGCGGTGGCTTTCGCCGCGTCCGGCGCAAGTGTCGGTGTTGGTGATGGCGGGGCCGGCGTTCCGGCTGATGGAGAAGCGGATGGCGTACCGTTCGCCGTCTGCGTAGCCGTGCTCGTGCTGCTTTCAGTCGCTACGGCCGTCGCCGCCGCAGATTCAGTGGACGTAGCCGCTGCGGCTTCGGTCGGGGACCCGGATGCTGCGGCCGTTGCTTGTGCCGCGGCCGTGGCTTGCGCGGCGGCCGTGGCCTGAGACTCCGCCGCCGTGGTCGCCTGTGCCTCCGCCGTGGCAGTTGCCCACGCCGCAGCAGTCGGGTCGATCGGCAACGTTGGAGTGGGGCTTCCGATCGGTGCAGGCGAGAACTGCTGAGTCTGGTATTGGTCGAGCTCAGCAGTGGAGATCGACAGACCCAACTCCGACATTCCAGCGAGGACCAGCTGGTCGTCGACCATCTGTTTGAGCGTGGTCGCATCGATCGGGTCGGACTCAACAGTCTTCAGCTGCGCCTGAGCTTGTTGTGCCAGTTTCTGATACTGAGTCGCCTGACTACCGGTAGAGTATTGCGCGATCTGATTATATTGCGAGATCTGATTGATGAGGTCTACCTTCCGCACTTTCCAATAGTCGGTGCGGCTGATCTTGACCCCGTTTACCGAGGCCATCGCCTGGCCCGGATAATAGATATATTGATAGAAGGCACCACCGGAGAGAACGACCACCAGCACAATAGCGGTAATCGAAATCCCTACGATGAGAAGCCGGCGCTGCGCCTCCTCGCGCTCTCGACGAGAGACCCGACGAGTTGGGTTACTTCTCCCGGTTAACGTCGCAAACCAAATACGGAAACGGTCGAACATTCCGATGCTTTCGTCTCTCTGCTAACCACTGGCGGGCAACTGGTGAAGGAGACGCAACTCATGCTTGCCGGTTCGGCCGCACGAGGCTTTCCTCAACCAGTTTCTGCCCGCTTCATCACACAAATTATTGGGCGAATGAGACCAGGGCGACGTGGCGCGCTCGCTTGATTGCCACCGCCAGCGCTCGCTGGTGCTTGGCGCAAGTGCCTGTCTGCCGGCGGGGTTCGATCTTCCCACGATCGGATACGTAGCGACGCATCCGGCCGATGTCCTTGTAGTCGATATCCTCGACCTGGTCCATGCAGAAATTGCAAACCTTGCGGCGTGGGTAGTACCTTCCGCCACCTCCGCCGCCGCCACCACCACTACCAAATCGGCGGCGTGGACGGTCATCCGAACCTTCCCGGTCAGAGCGCCCTCGCGGTCCCGAACTTCGTCGATCTGCAGACATTAAATCTCTCTCCATGCTTCAACGCGATAACCTACAGGACATTCGCGTTAGAACGGTACGTCGTCGAAATCCTCGTCAAATCGGTCGGATGTTTGCGACTCCTGCCCTCGCGACGAGGGCTCGCGGGCGCCGCCACTGGCTCGCTCGCCACGCGGCGTCAGAATAATGAGCTCGTTCGCGATAACATCCACCGAGGTTCGCTCGGTGCCATCGTTACCAGTGTAACGGCGGGTCTGCAGTCGACCTTCGACGTAGATCTGCGTACCTTTGCTCAGGTACTGATCGGTGATCTCCGCCAATTTATTCCAGCAGACGATGCGAAACCACTCCGTCTCGTCGGTCATCTCGCCTTCCGACGATCGTCGGCGGCGATTCACCGCCAGGGAGAAGTCGGTTACTGGTGTACCACTCGGAGTGAAACGCATTTCAGGGTCGCGGCCGAGATTGCCGATGAGCATGATTTTATTGAGACCCCGCGACATGTTGTCACTCCAATCTGAAAGGGCTGAGCGGCACGCGCTAAACGGACAGCACGCTAGTCAGTCTCTTCTGACTCTTCGTCCTTCTTGTTGTCTTCCTCGTCGTCTTCGCTCTCGTCGTCTTCCTCAGAATCATCAGGTTCTTCCGATTCAGAATCCTCGGATTCATCCGACTCTGTCTCGCCTGTTTCAGACTCAGAATCGGCACTGGACTCTTCGGCTTCGGATTCTGCCCCAGACTCCTCAGGAGACTCGTCGTCCTCTTCGACATGGAGCTTGTCCTGCCGGACGAGGAGATAACGAATGATGCGTGAGTCTAGTTTCAACTCGCGCTCCATCTCGGTCAAGATCGAGGGAGCGGCAAGAAACTGGAAGAGCACATAGGTTGCGTCACGAAATCGCTGGATAGGATACGCGAGGCGTCGTCGTCCCCAAGGTGTGTCACGTTTGATATAGGTGATCTCGGCCCCGGGAGCGGTGATGTATCCGCCGACTTCGTCGATGGCGGCGGTCAAAGCCTCATCGGTCACTTCTGGGTTGATGAGGATCATCAATTCGTAACCACGAGGCGCACGCTGGAACTCTCGCAACGATTCCCCCTTTCTACGGGTTCGCGCTGGTTCGCCGCCGGACCGTTGCTATCCGGGTTGGACGCAGCGCAGAAAGGCCACAAGCCGGGACAAATCGCCCGGCGCATCCGGCAACTGCATTGGCCGGAAACTGGTCGATTATAACATCGAGGAATGCGATGGGACAGAACGAGCGACAAACCCGCGCTTTACCCGGAATCTCAATTCACCGTGAATCGCACCGATCGCGGGCCGATTCTACGAAGTGGCTGGTCCAGAGTCTAACGCCACACCGCACTTGGGGCACCATTTCGCACCCGGCAGCGTCACCGTGCCACATTTCGGACAGACCCGCATTTCCTCCTCGACTCGCTTGCCACAGAAGGCGCAGAACTCCGCATCCACCTGAAGCGGCTTGCCACAGTAGGGACAGGTTCCCTCAACACCCGGTTGGATTCCCAGTTGCGCTTCAAGCTCCGCGATTCGACGTTGATGCTCCAATGGATATTTCTTCCGTTGCTCGAGATAGCCACGACCGTACTGAAAGACTCCATACAGCGGATAGAACAGGAAGATGAACGGAAAGGCACAGAAAAAGAAAAGTACGGCGATAACGCATCCAATTTCTTGACTCTGGCCCCGCCCGATCAAACGGTGAGCCGAGATCGCCCGCACGAAGCCGCGCCAATTCAAAGCAGCCAGGCTGACGTAGACGGCCAGATAGACAAACGCTCCCACCGTTCCGAGCGCTCCGATCTCCGACGTTCCATCCGGCCCGGTGTTGTTGTCGAACATCATCGCAGCGATGCCGAACACCACGCCGCAGGCAAGGAGCGCAAGCACCCACCCGTAATACCGGCGGGTTGGCTCAACAGTGGAAGGAGCGGCCGTCGTTTCTGGTGCAGTCATCTTCCGCTTCCATGCACGAGCGCCACGATTCGTAATCGTATCCTTGACGAAATCATACAACGTGCAATGAGGCGGTCAATTCGGGAGCGTTGACCAAGGTGGCGGGCGGGAACACCAGCGGGGAAGCCTCGGAGATTCAGTACGACGCCTTGCGCCGCCAACTCGCAGATGTCATAGGTGTCAGGACCGAAAGCAGCACTAACACCGAAATGGTATTGATGCTACGATGTTACGACTGCAAGGAGGACGCGATGCCCCAGGTCGTCATCGAGAATCCGATTATCAACTCGCCCTTTTCTGAACCGACACGCCATTTTCGATTCGACGATGACGGCATCACAGATCAAATAGATGAAGGCCGCCGAATAAGCTCCTACTTTGTTCCCATCGCGCGGCCAAAGAAGAAGCGAGCAACACAACAGGCGTTACCCGGTGACTGGACTCAAGACCGCATCGAGGAAAACCGACTCGTCAACGACATCCGCCGACGGGTTGCGATGTGGCGCCAGGGTGGCTACGTCGGTGTCACGCCGACAACGGCGCGCTTGCTCGAATACTGGACCGATCCCGAACGCGAGAAGAAGCTGTTCTTCTGCCAGATCGAGGCGCTCGAAACCGCCATCTACATCACCGAGGTCGCTCGGAAGTACGGCGATGCCTGGATCGAGAATAAGATCCGCGAGGCGAACGATACGTCGAATCCAGGCCTGCCACGAACGGCGTTCAAGATGGCCACCGGCTCCGGCAAGACCGTAGTCATGGCTATGCTGATCGCCTGGCACACGCTCAACAAACGAGCCAACTCACAGGATGCGCGTTTCTCAGATACGTTTCTTATCGTGACGCCCGGCATCACCATCCGCGACCGGCTGCGCGTGCTGCTGCCGAATGATCCCGACAACTACTACCGCCAGCGCGACATCCTTCCGGCGCAACTGCTGGAGCAGCTCGGGCAAGCGAATATCCTGATCACCAACTTCCACGCTTTTCAACTGCGCGAGACCGTATCGGCCGGCAAGCTCACCAAGGCGATCCTGGCTGACGGGCAGGAGAAGCCCGTTTACCGAAACGCCCGATCAGATGGTGCGCCGCGTCTGCCGCGAACTCGGCAAGAAGAAGAACATCGTCGTCATTAACGATGAGGCACATCACTGCTACCGGCGAAAACCAGATGCTGAGGTCGAAAAACTGACTGGCGACGATCGGGTCGAGGCCAAGAGCCGCGAGGAAGAGGCCCGCATCTGGATCTCGGGCGTCGAAGCGGTGAAGGCCAAGATCGGCGTGAAGGCGATCTACGATCTGTCGGCGACGCCGTTCTTCCTGCGTGGCTCCGGATATTCCGAAGGCACGCTCTTCCCGTGGGTCGTCTCCGATTTCTCGCTGATCGACTCCATCGAGGCGGGCATCGTCAAAGTGCCGCGCGTGCCGGTGGCGGATGATTCGATGACCGGCGATCAGCCGACCTACCGCGATCTCTGGCTGCGCATCCGCGATCAACTCCCCAAGAAGGGACGCAAGACCGACGCGGTCGGTGGCGAGCCGAACCTGCCGGTCGAATTGCAGGGCGCGCTGCACAGCCTCTATAGCAACTACGAGTCCTACTACCGCCTCTGGCAGCAGAACGCCGAGGCACGCGAGCGCGGCCTTACGCCGCCGGTCTTCATCGTCGTCTGCAACAACACCAATGTCTCCAAACTGGTCTTCGATTTCATCGCCGGTTGGGAGAAGCAGATCGGCGACGCGACGATTGCCCAGGCGGGACAGTTGGAAATCTTCCGCAACGACGACGGCGACGGCGGCTGGTTGCAACGGCCGAACACGATCCTGGTCGATAGCCAGCAGCTTGAATCGGGCGGGGCGATGAGCGCCGCATTCAAAAAGATCGCGGCGCGAGAGATCGACGAGTTCAAGGCGGACTACCGCGCTCGCTTCCCCGGTCGCGATGCCGAAAACCTGACCGATGAAGACCTGCTGCGCGAGGTGATGAACACCGTCGGCAAGCCAGGCAAGCTGGGCGAACAGGTCAAATGCGTCGTCAGCGTCTCGATGCTGACCGAAGGCTGGGATGCCAATACCGTCACCCACGTGCTCGGCGTGCGCGCCTTCGGCACGCAACTGCTTTGCGAGCAGGTGGTCGGGCGTGCCCTACGCCGCATGAGCTATGCGGCCAACGACGACGGCTATTTCGAGCCGGAGTACGCCGAGGTCTACGGGGTGCCCTTTTCATTCATCCCGTGCAGCGGCGCGACCGCCGACCCTAAGCCAGGGCCGCTTCCGACCCGAGTGCGCGCGCTCGAAAACCGCATCGCCTGCGAGATCACCTTTCCGCGCCTGCTCGGATATCGCTATGACGTGTCCGGTGAACGGCTCACGGCCAACTTCACAGCCGAATCGCAACTGGCGCTCTCGACCGCCGATGTCCCGACCCGAACCGAGAACGCGCCGATCGTCGGTGAGTCGAGCATCCATACGCTGGACGATCTCAAACGCCACCGGCCCAACGAGGTCGCGTTTCTGCTGGCGAAGCTGACGCTGGAGAAGTACTTCCGCGACGACGACGGCAACGACAAACCGTGGCTCTTCCCGCAGATCCTCGGCATCGCCAAGCGCTGGCTCGACGAGTGCGTGACGCTGAAGGACAACACCTTCCCGCAACTGCTGCTGCTGATCGGTCTCGCCCACGACGCCGCCGACCGAATCTACAAGGCGATCGTCGCCTCGACGGACGGCACAGCCGCGCTCAAACCGATCCTGCAACCGTACGACACGCTCGGCTCGACGCGCTACGTCGATTTCGACACGACCCGCCCGGTCTATGCCACGCGCGCCGACAAGTGCCAGATCTCGCATGTGGTGGCGGACACCGGTTCGTGGGAGCAGAAGATGGCCGAGACGCTGGAGAACATGCCCGAGGTTGTCCGCTACGTCAAGAACCACAACCTGAGCTTCACCATCCCGTACGCTCTGAACGGCGAAGAGCGTAACTACATCCCCGATTTCATCGCCTGCATCGACGACGGGCGTGGGTCTCACAACCTGTTGAATCTGATCGTCGAAGTATCTGGCGAACAGCGGAAGGACAAGGCTGCCAAGGTCGCCACGGCACGCACGCTGTGGGTCCCGGCCGTCAACAATCACGGCGGCTTCGGTCGCTGGGCATTCATCGAGGTCGCCGATCCGTGGGACGCTCAAAACCTTATTCGCGGTTATCTCAAACAAATGCAGGAAGCGGCAGCAAAGGATCTTCAACATGCCTAAGAAGGAAAGCACACCGCCGAAGGTCGAGTCGATCCGTCACCAGGACAAGCGCGCCAACATCCCGACCGAGGAACTGCGCGACTTCGTGACCGACGATGAGGTCGCCCCTTCGACCATGCTCTACCCGCGCGATCCGTCGCTCGATCCGCAGCTTGTCTGGAAGGGCAAGGACGAGCAGGACCGCGAAGACCTCGCCGTGCCGGTCGTGCCGATCTACATCCAGGAGAAGATTCACCCGCAGGCGATCATCGACGACCTGCTGGCGCACGCGACGCAGGCGGACGGCAGCCGCATCGGCGAAGAAGCCGCGCTCTATCAGACCGAACTCTTCGGCGACTTCAACGGCGGCCCGGACGACTTCGCCGAGAAGATCGACTTCTACCACCACGAGCAGAACTGGACCAACCGCATGATCCTCGGCGACTCGCTGCTGGTGATGACCTCGCTGGCCGAGAAGGAAGGGCTCAAGGGCAAGGTCCAGACGATCTACCTCGACCCGCCCTACGGCATCAAGTTCGGCTCCAACTGGCAGGTGAGCACGCGCAAGCGCGACGTGAAGGACGGCAAGGCCGAGGACGCCACCCGCCAGCCCGAGCAGGTGCGCGCCTTCCGCGACACCTGGAAGCTCGGCATCCACTCGTACCTCGCCTACCTGCGCGACCGCCTCGGTCG
Source organism: uncultured Chloroflexia bacterium (assembly GCA_963785465.1). Lineage (GTDB taxonomy): Bacteria > Chloroflexota > Chloroflexia > Thermomicrobiales > Thermomicrobiaceae > CALAGB01. The sequence continues at coordinate 38,632 of CAWAVM010000012.1, forward strand.
TCGCCCGCGACCTGCTCACCGAGACCGGCAGCATCTTCGTGCAGATCGGCGACGAGAACGTGCATCTGGTGCGCTGCGTGCTGGACGAGGTGTTTGGGAGCGAGAATTTCGTGGCGCAGATCACGTTTCGCGAAGACTAGCGGCATCGGCAGCGAACTAGCTCGACCGGTGCTGTCGACTACTTGCTTTGGTATGCGAAGGACGAGAACGATCGTCAAGTATCGGCAGACTGTTTCGACGAGAAGATCGGTGACGAAGGCGATCGGCGAATACAACATGGTGGAGTTCGCCGAGATGGCGAATGTCGACGCTTGACGATGCAGAGATCGACGATAGCTGGACTTCCGACCAGCGCATGACGTTCCGAAGCTGCATCGCTCAGTCTCACAAGGCGACGCAGAGCAACCCGACCTTCGCATTCGAGTTCGAGGGCAAGACGTATCGACCAGTCACAGGACGTACTGGAAGACCAAGCCTAGAGGCATGCGAACGTCTGAGCTGATCGCTGAGTCGCATTGATGCGACGTGGCAGACGCATCTCGCTACGTGCGGTATCGTCGACGACTTCCCGGTCATCCGATTCAACAACCTGTGGGACGACACCGTTACAGGCAGCTTCGCGGCGACAAGATCTACGTGGTTCAGACACTACCGAAGGTCATCGAGCGCTGCCTCCTCATGACCACCGACCCCGGCGACCTCGTGCTCGACCCGACCTGCGGCAGCGGCACGACCGCCTATGTCGCCGAGCAGTGGGGACGGCGCTGGATCACCTGCGACACCAGCCGCGTGGCGCTGGCGCTGGCACGCACGCGGCTGATGGGCGCCAAATATCCCTACTATCTGCTGGCCGACTCGCCCGAGGGGATCAAGAAGGAAACGGAACTGACCGGCACGACGCCACCGAGCTATGCGACCGGCAACGACATCCGCAAAGGCTTCGTCTACAAGCGCGTGCCGCACGTCACGCTCAAGTCGATCGCCAACAACCCTGATATCCACGAAGGGATGTCGCGCGAGCAGATCGACGCGGCCATCGCCCGCCACGCCGACACCGAAACGCTCTACGACCAGCCGTACGAGGACAACAAGCGCGTGCGTGTGACCGGCCCGTTCTCGGTCGAAAGCCTCTCGCCGCATCGCGTGCTCTCCACCGCCGACGACGATCAGAACGGCACGGTGTCCGAGCAGGAAGCCCAGAAGCAGCAGGACTTCGCGACCATGATCCTGGACAACCTGAAGAAGGCAGGCGTGCAGAACACGCGCAAGGCCGAACGGCTCACATTCGACCGGCTCGATCCATACGCCGGGCGCTGGTTGCAGGCCGCCGGGCGAGTACACCAACGCCGAGGGCAAGACCATGCGCGTCGCCGTCTCGATCGGTCCCGAGCACGGCACGGTCGGCCCGGAGCAGGTGAAAGAGGCGGCCAAGGAGGCGGTGCAGGGCATCGGCTTCGACATGCTCGTCGTCTGCGGCTTCGCCTTCGATCCGCACGTCGACGAAGAGGTCGACGCGCTACGGCAAGTTGACGGTGCTCCCCACCAAGATGAACCCCGACCTGGCGATGGGCGACGAACTGCTCAAGAAGACCGGCGCTGGCAACCTCTTCATGGTCTTCGGCGAGCCGGACGTGGAAATTCAGAAACAGAGCGACGGTCAGATCGTCGTCGAGATCAAGGGCGTGGATGTCTACGACCCGACGACCGGTGCGATCCGCAGCGCCTCAACCGACGACATCGCCTGCTGGTTCATCGACACCGACTACAACGGCGAGAGCTTCTTCGTGCGCCACGCCTACTTCACCGGAGCCGACAGCCCTACGACAAGCTCAAACGCGCCCTGCGCGCCGAGATCGACGAAGACGCCTGGCTCGCGCTCTACTCAACCATCAGCCGCCCGTTCGACCCGCCAGCCACCGGCAAGATCGCCGTCAAGGTCATCAACCACTACGGCGACGAGGTGCTGAAGGTGTATGCGGTCGAAGATTCCGGCAAGTGGCCACAACAATCCTGGGGCGCGTCATAACCCCCCTCCGCATTGGCGCTCGTTGCAGGGGGTTCCTATACTTGTAACCAGTCCGTCCGCTGGCGCTGCCCGTTCTTCACCGCGGTAAACGAGTGACGTCCGGATCTTGGTTCCTCGCGCTAGGAGCATAGGTGCATCCCTCCCACCGGTCGGTGAGAGCTGCCGCGTGGCTTCTCAGCCTCCTCCTGTTGCTGCCTGGGTGCGTGATCGGTTCCTCCACACCCAGCGCGACGGCCAGCCCGAGCGCGGCGACCCCAGGCACAGCCGAACCAACCATCAAGCCCGAAAAGGGCGGCACCCTCGTGGTGGCGATGCCGGTTGAGCCGGATATCCTCAATTTCACCCTGAGCAACAATCCGTCCACGCTCGACATTCTGAGCGCTCTCGACGCACGCATGATCCGGATCCGAGATGACGGGACCTACGAGCCACAGCTTCTTACCGATGTACCAACGCTCGGCAACAATGACGTCTCCCCGGATGGGCTCACCTGGACCATTCATTTCAAGCCAAAACTGGAATGGTCCGATGGAAAGCCGCTGGACGCGCGTGATTTCCTCTTCACCTGGAAGACGATCATAAACACGAGCTATCCCGCGATTCGGCGCGACGGTTGGAGTGATATCGCCGGCATCGCGCTCAGCCCGGATAACCTCACTGCTACCCTTTCGCTCAGTCAGCCGTCCGGGGAGCTTCTCGACACGATTTTGGCCGGCGGAAGCGAATCCCCTGCCGGTTTCCTGTTGCCCGCACACATCTTCGAGAATATCCCGGTAGCTGAGATCGCACGCTCCACCTACGGCGACACCAACCATGTCGGCAGCGGGCCGTTCGTGATCTCGAAATGGGCCCAGGGCGACCAGATCGCCATGGAGCGAAACGATCACTACTTCGGGACCGCGGCTCGACTCGACAAGCTCGTACTCCGGTTTGTCTCCGATTCCCGAGATGTTATGTCGAGTCTTTCGACCGGTGAACTTGACCTCGGGGTTGATCTGCCCGAGACGTCGGTGGTGGATCTTCGTCAGATACCCAACATCAATGAGGAGATCACAACCAAAGCCGGCGCGGTCGACATTCTTGCGATCAATCTGAACGACCCGGAAAACCTGACTCGCGCGAATCCGATCCTGTCGGATCTCGGAGTGCGACGCGCGATGATCCTCGGATTCGACCGGCAAAAGATTGTCGACGACTTCCTGAACGGTCAAACCTCGGTCGCCACTACTCCGCTCGACTTCACACGGTGGGCCGCGACCGATCTCAAACCCGTCGCCTATGACCCGGCCGAGGCTCGCACCGCGTTAGACGTCGCAGGGTGGAAAACCCAGAGTGATGGCGTGCGGGCAAAGGACGGTCTCCGACTGAGCTTCACGCTCACCGGGGTGCAAGGTGACAGTCCGCAGGCCGTGCTCGAACAGCGGATCGAGAAGGCGTTCATCTCCGATATGGCATTGATCGGGATTCAGGTGGAGCTGCGCGCGGTGTCAGCCACTGAGCTCAACGCGGACCTCAAGTCACAAGGCATTCTCGCCAACCGCGCCTTCGATGTGGTCTCGCTCGAGGAGGATCAACGCTCCGAACTGCCCAATTTCATCTGGCGTTTCAGCAGCCTGAACATCCCGTCTCAGCTCAAACCGGTGGGTGGCAACGTGATGGGCTATACCAGTCTTGTCGTTGATTCCGCGATCGAAGGGCAGAGCCGGGCCGTCGATCAACAGTCGCGACTCGAGTTCATCTACGCCGCACAGCGATCCATCTTCCGGGATCTCCCGGTGATTCCGATCTACGATCACTTCGAGGTAGATGCCAGCCGGTCATACGTGAATGGGCTCCAGCCGGGGGCAATATCCGGTCTTTGGTGGAACGTTGAAGATTGGTGGGTAGACCGGAACGAAGCGGGGCCGTAGAGGGGCCTGGCCATCCGCGTGCGATCATGGCGCCAATCTTGGTGCTAGGTAGCACCAGCATCTCCGTCAACAAGGACGAGCCGAAATCCCACATCGCCAGATATGCCCGAAGCATTCCGCGGTACCTATTGCGGCGAATTGCATAAGACTCGACCAACACTCGTCGGGGTGCGCCTGGTCATTCTGAGCCGCAGCCTCAGTAGACGTCCAATGTGAATTTGTCAGTCTGAGCGACAGCGAAGAATCTCCTCGTTTCGATTCAACAAAGCATGGGGAGATCCCTCGGCTGTGGCCTCGGGATGACACATCCTTTGTGGCGACCGACATAGAATGATCGGGATGTGGGTCGCCATTTTCTGGCCAACGGTTTGGCAAACCGCTTTAGCGTCCGTTCGATGTGCATCAGGATCCCGAGCGAGTGGGGCCGCCCGGGAATGACGGCGCACTGGCCAAAGCTCGGTGCGACGTGGCTGAGGCACCGGCGCTTCGTGAATCTACTGCCGGCCATTCATAGAGTCAGCGGTTGTCGGGCTGACCAACCGGTTGAAGGACGGTCGCACCTTCATACTCGATATCAAGCAGATGGGCGCTGCCCGGCACATGAATGTCCGCGGCAACTCGATCAAGCGCCGCCATCACCGCAGTCGCGTGCTCCGCATCGACAAATGAAAGGACCGACGGTCCGGCGCCACTCAGGCAAGCTCCATACGCTCCGGCATCGACAGCCGCCTCCATCATTGGCTCAACGTGCGGAAAGAGTGCGGACCGATACGGCTGGTGCAACGAGTCGTGCATGGCCTCTCCGAAGGCTGCAAAATCACCTTGCATAAGCGACAGGACCAAAAGCGCGGCGCGCCCAACGTTGCCAACGGCATCACGCCGTGGGATCAGATCCGGAACGACCGCACGCGCATCGGCCGTGAAGGCCAACGCGTCCGGAATGAAGACGACGACGCGCAGGTCGCCGCTTACCGGAACCCGACGAAACAGGACGCCTCGATCGGTCATCAGCGACAGCGTGACTCCGCCAAACAGCGACGCCGAGACGTTGTCACCATGACCTTCAACTCCGGTCGCGAGCTCGAACAGGCGTTGATCGGAAAGCGGTTGATCCATCAGTTGGTTCCCGGCAACCAATCCGGCAACCAGTGCGGTCGCGGAGCTTCCCAGGCCCCGAGCGACCGGGATGTCGGACGTGACGTGGACTCGGCAACCCGGTTCAGGCCGTCCGGCCGCCTCCGCGGCGATCTGGATCCCACGGGCGATCAGATTGTCGCCACCACCAAGGTCAGGACCCCCTTCGATGCTGATCCCCGATCCCACCGATTCGACATGCAGCTCGGTGAAATAGTTCAGCGCGACGGCCAGCGTATCGAATCCTGAGCCGAGATTCGCGCTCGAGGCGGGAACCTTAACGTTGAAGCGCACTGGCGAGCACCCCCTCTAGCGCCGCGAGTGTTGGATCAATGACAACCGGATGGTTGGCGAGCGGCCGGTTTTCGGAGCCGCTCCCCAGATGATAGTCAATGACGACGTCAGCGTCCTTCATCAAGTGACCAGTCAGAATGCCCGCGACAAAGGCGGACTGTGGAATCACACCCGCCAGACGGAGCTTTCGCAGACCCGCCAGCGTGGCGGCTGAGGCCGGTTCACAGCCGATCCCAGCACGATCAATCATCGCCTTGGCGTCCAGAAGCTCATCATCGGTCACCGCTTCAACCACGCCGTCGGTCTGTTCGATCGTCCGTTTCGCCCGCGTATAGCTGACCGGGTCACCGATTCGGATCGCGGAGGCGACGGTTTCTGCCTGCACCGGTTCATAGCTCCGAAACCCGCTAATGTACGCCTCGTAAAACGGCGCAGCACCGGCCGCCTGAATGACCGCAACGCGTGGTGGCGACGCGATAATGCCGGCCGTGGTGAGGTCGGTAAGCGCGCGTCCGAGCGCGCTCGAGTTCCCCAGGTTTCCGCCCGGAAGTACGATCCAGTCAGGCAGCTTCCACTCAAGCTGCTGCAGCAGATCGTAGAAGATGGTCTTCTGTCCCTCAAGCCGGAATGGGTTGATCGAGTTGAGCAGATAGATGTCGTAGGCCGTGCTCGCTTCCTGCACAAGCTTCATCGCCGCGTCGAAATCACCCCGCACCTGAACGATTTTCGCTCCGTAGGCGATCGTTTGACCAAGCTTGGCGGCTGAAATCTTTCCCTCGGGGATGAAAACGATCGCCGGGATTCCGGCAAGCGCCGCGTACGACGCCACTGACGCTGACGTGTTGCCGGTCGAGGCACAGGCGACGAGTTTCGCGCCGACCCAACAGGCATGGCTCGTGGCAACGGTCATGCCCCGATCTTTGAAGGACCCGGTCGGGTTCTCACCCTCGTGCTTCAACACCAACCGGTCGACGCCTGCCCAGCCTGCAAGGTCGCTGGATTCGTAAAGATTGGTGTTGCCTTCCGGCTTCGAGACCACGAAATCATCGGGGATGGTCGGGAGTAGCTCACGAAAACGCCAGACGCCGCTCCGGTCCAGGCGCTCCCGGCTTCCCAAGCGCTTGTCAAACCGCTCGGTTGAGATCGCGCCGGTCAGCGCGAGGTCGACATCGAGCAAGCCTCCGCAATCACATCGGTTTCGCACTTCGTTGGCCGGAAATTGCCGTCCGCAATCAATACACCGAAGAAACACGCATGGTCCTTTCACGGCGCCGGGAACTCGCAGCAAGATGGCACAGGCTGTGCCTGTGCCATCTCGGTTCAGATCTCTTGAATGGCGACTGGGCGCCTAGCTCATTCGCCGTGGGTCGAGCGCATCGCGCAACCCGTCTCCAACATAGTTGATACAGAGCACCGTCAAGAAGATCGCCATACCAGGGAAGATAACCATGTACGGCGCGATCTGAACGAAGTCCTGCGCGTTGTTTAGCAGACGGCCCCAAGTCGGGGTGTCGGGCGGGAAACCGAGACCCAGGAAGGAAAGAGTGGACTCGGTGATGATCGCCTGGGCGACACCGAGCGTCGCGGCCACGATGACTGGGCTCAGCACGTTCGGCAGAATGTGCTTGAAGATGATCGAAGGAGTAGACACTCCGACGCTACGCGCCGCCTCGATGAACTCTTTCTCTTTGATCGAGAGGAATGAACCGCGCACGAGACGCGACACCGGCATCCAGTTGAGCGCGCCAATGATAAACACGATCAACAAGAAGGTGCCCATCACGATTCCGAACCGCGCCCGCATCGAATCCTGGAACAAGTAAATGACCAAGAGCAACAGCGGCAGGGTCGGAAGCGAAATGAACATGTCGGTGATACGCATCAGGACCGAATCCATGAATCCGCCGAAGTAGCCCGCGATGGCACCCACCAACGTGCCGAGCGTAATGGCCACCAACGCGGAAACGAGCCCGACTGCGATCGATACTCGACCGCCCCAGAGCACGCGAGCGAAACCATCATGGCCAAGATCGTCGGTGCCCATTGGATGAGCGAACGATGGCCCTTTGTACGCATCAGCGAAACTGAAGGCCAGGTAGTTGTGTCCCCACAACGGATACCCGATGAGAGTCGCCAACACGATTAGGAGCAGGACCACAAGTCCGCCCATGGCAAGACGATGACGGCGAAACTGCCGGAACGCGTCACTCCAAAGAGATCGCGCCTTTTTCGAACGCAGCTCGGTGAGAGCCGCAATACTCGCAGCACCTGCCTCCGAAGACGACTGGGCTGTATGCTCCGTGACCTCTGACATTACGAACGCCTCCTCACAGCCAAACCCAGCGGCCTACGAGTATTTGATACGTGGATCGAACACTCCGTACAAGATGTCCGCAACAAGGTTGAACACCACTACGAGAACCGAGAATATGAACGCGATCGCCATCACTACGGGTGTATCACTATCGTGGATCGCGGTGATGAGCAATGAGCCAATTCCCGGAACACGGAAAATCTGCTCGGTCACGACTGCGCCGGTGAAGACCCCTGGGACACCAAGGGCGATGATCGTAATGACCGGGATCAACGCATTCCGTAGGGCGTGGCGATTAATCACCGAACCCTCATGCAGGCCCTTTGCGCGCGCCGTGCGGACGTAGTCCTGGTGGATGACCTCGAGCATCGACGCCCGAATATAGCGGGCGAGGGTAGCAGTTTGGAACAGGGCGAGCACCGTGATCGGCATCAACGCCTGTTTAACATGCTCCCACGCACCGAGTAATCCGGGCGTGTCTATATTCGACCTGTAGATCATCGGGAACCACCCTAATTTGATGGTGAAAAACAGGATGAACAACAGGCCGGTGAAGAACGTCGGTAACGAGAATCCAATAAACGAGACCGTCGTGGCGATGTTGTCAAATAACGAGTATTGCTTCACCGCCCCAAGGATCCCGACTGGTATGGCCAGCAAGATGGAAATCACATACGACGTTCCGATGATCGCCAACGTGATAGGTAGTCGTTGCTTGATCTGATCCATAACTGGGGAGCGGCTGCGGAAGGAATAACCAAAGTCACCGTGGAGAACTGATGTAAACCATTTCGCGTAGCGCACTGGAATCGGATCATCCAATCCCATGCTATGCCGGATCCTCTGTCGAACCGCTGGGGGGATCGACGGGTTCTGGGCAAATTCTGCCAGCGGATCACCGGGGGCGAGTGCCAGCACGGTGAAGATAACCATGCTTATGGCAATCAAGGTAGGCACGGCCACGAGGGTGCGCCGAATCAGGTACCTTGTCATGGATCTCTCTTCTCCCCACTTGTGCTAATGCCAGATTGCCTGACGACTCACGGGTGTGAGACGAGTCTTGATCAGAGTGCATCGGTTATCGCTCGCCAATGCAGGCCATCATATCATGCGCGAAGACCGGTCGTCACCCCCTCGAAACTCCGTCTGATTCACGTTCTCGTGAGATCATCTCATTCTAGAATCAGATCGAACTTTGCCGGTAGTATCGCGCAAACACAGTGCGGGGTGGCTCCAGGTCATGGATTTGTCGGAAACAATGACGGCGCGGGACCGAATCCCACGCCGTCATTGACCACTGGTCTAAAACGGCTTGCGCGGGAGCGCTAGCTATCCATCGTCCAGTTCGCGATATTCCAAAGCTGCGATACCCACGGCGAGAGGTTCAAATTCTTGAGCTTCTTGCTCACACCCTGTGCGTTGTTACGCTGAATCAACGGGATCTCGACCACCTGATTGACGACAAGGTCATTCATGGTGGTAAAGAGGGGCGCTTGCTTCGCGGGATCGAGCTCTGTCTGAGCAGCTGTATATGCGGTGTCGTAGTCGGCGTTCGTCCAACGTTCGACGTTGCTCCCGGCCCATGAGTTCGACTTCTGCGCCAGGTTCTTCGAATCGCCGTACCACGAGACCATATAGTCGAGTGGATATGGCGTCGTCGGGCCGTTGGTGTACATCTCGATGTCGGCGTAGAAATGCGAGGCCGTCTCAACATTTCCGGCATCCGACGAGAAGTAGACACTCGCGTCGATCGATTTGATGGTGACATCAACACCGATCTGAGCAAAGCCCTGCTTGACGATCTCCTGCTCGTTCTGTCGAAGGGAGTTAACCGACGTCTGGTAGACGATCTTCGTCTGGACGCCACCCTTCTCACGAACGCTGCCGTTTTTCGCCCAGCCAGCGTCATCCATCAGCTGATTCGCGGCTGCAACGTCAAACTTCCAACTGGTGTTCTTCGACGCGAAGGCAGTTGGGGCAACAAGAATGTTTGATGTCGCGTTGCCTGTTTCACCGTAGAGTTTGGTCGCCATGACATCGCGCTGAATAGCCAGCGCGTAGGCCTGACGCACCTTCAGATCGGCTTGGAATGGATGCGGCGCTTCGACGCTCGACTTCTCGCCATTGACGTCCTTGTTCGGGTCGGTCATGTTGACGAGAATGCGCTCGACGCCAGTTCCCGGCGAAACGTTGACATCACCAGGGTTGGAGTCTGCTCGGAGCGATTGAAGCACGTCCCACTGAACCTGCAGATTCCAGGCGTAGTCGACCTCACCGGTCTGAATGGCGGCCCGGGCAGCACTGCCGGCGTCTCCGCCACCCTTCAGATAAACCGACTTGAAGAACGGCTTATCTGCATCTCGGAACTTCTCGTTCATCGAATATGAAACGTGGTCACCAGACTGAAATTCGTCGACAACATAGGGCCCAGTGCCGATCGGCTTGAGGTTGAAGGGCGATGTTCGCGCGTTCGCGCCAACCGAGTCCTTCAGAACGTGCTGTGGCAGGATGCGTCCATAGTCACCACAGAACACGCCGAACCACCCCGGAGTCGGCTTCTTGAAGCTGATCTTGACCGTGTTCGCGTCAACGGACTCGACCGCGTCGATAACCACGTAGTTGCCACTTGTCGTGGCAGCGGTTGCCTCATTGCTAATGTAGTCGTAGGTGAACTTGACGTCATCAGCCGTGAACGGTTCTCCGTCAGACCAGGTAACGCCCTGCTTCAGCTTCCAGGTGACACTCATGCCGTCCTTGGAAACGCCACCGTTGTCGAGACTCGGAATTTCGGCGCCGAGTATAGCGGCCATGTTCCCGTCTGGATCAAAGTCCGCCAGCGGCTCGAGAACCAGGCGGGAGGCATCATAATCTTTCGTGCCTTGCGCCAGATGGGAGTTGAGAATTGTAGGCGCCTGCCACCAGAGCAAATTGAGCTTATCGCCCTTGCCGCGCCCACCCGATGCCGCCGTGGTTGCGGCTGAGGTGGCGGCAGTGGTAGCGGCTGAAGTCGCCGCCGATGTCGCCGCTGGAGTCGTGGCGCCGCCACTGCTCGTGGTCGCTGTCGCCGCCGACGTCGAGGCAGGTGCTGTCGTAGGCGTTGACTTCGACGAGCTGCCACAAGCGGCTAACAGTGCGGCAATTGCCGGAGCTGCCAAACCCATAGCGGCCGCGCGTTTGAGTACCTGGCGACGCGACATAGCGCCGGAAATGGCCTGCTCGTACAGGCTTCGAAGGCCCTGGTCTTCCATTCGGGTTCTCCTCCTACAGCGGTGGCAAATGCGCCACAACCCACTGGATAAAGACTCATGACGTATCAAGTTATTTCCACGTAGTACGACGGGCTGAGGAACCGCACCTCCTTACCTTTTCCGTCACGTTCAGCTGTGCTGCCGGAAGGTCACGTCTCTGCTCGCGGCCTAACCATCACAGCTCGGCGAAATTGCTTAGGTGTCCTGATTGCACGGAGAACAACGGACGTATTCTAGTTTTCGTCAATTCGTATGTCAAGTGCGTGTACGTTCTCGGGCTATGGCAAGTACGGCATTAGGAATCTACATGTGCGCGATCTGACCCTGTTCCGACGTGATCGAAACCCAAACAGGACAGGGGACGTCATTGCCGGCGAAGTGTCCGAGTCTTATCAAGATCTACGTCGAAAGTGTCAGATTGGATCGCAACGCGGTAGAGCTCGGCGGCAGCCTCAATTGACACCAGACCGTCAATCACGTCATCTCGGACGCGTTCAGGGTCGCGTAGAGATGGATCGAAGTACCCGCCACCGCCGGGAAGTCTGAAGGTTATCACGGCGTCGGGCTGGTATTCTCGAGCACCCTTTGTGTCAAAGCACGTTCCGTCATTGATTTCGATCGCGCCAAACGCGCCAGGTTGTCCGCCATCGTAGCCTTCCGCCTGAAACTTGGTCCGATCGAACAACGGAGACAACGTGAACGGACGATCGGTACGGACCGTGACGCGCATCTCCTGCCCGCATCCACCGCGAAACTTTCCAGCGCCCCCGGAATCGATGACGAGTTCGCGCGAACGGAAAACGACCGGCGACAGGCTCTCTATGACCTCAGTCGGCACTCCGGCCACTCCGCTCGGGAACGCGGTCGCGCTAATTCCATCCTTGGTCGGGCGCGCCCCGGTTCCACCGGATGAGAACCAGATATAGGTCCAGGTTTCACCCTCGTCACTCGTGCCGGTGAATTGCATCGACCAGATGTTGGCGGCGCCTTCCGCCATCACGCGATTGGGCAGAACCGGTGCAAGGGCGCCGAAAATCGCTCCGGGGAGAAAATGGCCGATGACATGACGTCCGGCGACCGGAGCTGGCGGCAGAGCGTTAAGAATCGAACGCGGCGGAGCCGACACGGTCACCGGGCGGAAGCTTCCTTCGTTGTTCGGGACGTCGGGCGCTAAAGCACATTTCAGTGCGTAAGTGGTATAGGCATGTGTATAGTTGAGCACGACGTTTATGCCGCGTTTACTCTCCATACTGCTGCCGGACCAGTCAACGTGAATCGAATCACCTGACTTGGTAATCTTCACGTGCAGACGGACCGGGCCCTCGTATCCATCCGAAAAGACTTCATTCTCGTACTCTCCGTCTGGTACCTGGCTGATCGCAGCGCGCATCGCTCGCTCCGAGCGATCGATAATCTCATCGGCCAGATCGGTGATGTCATCCAGGTCAAACTCATCCATAAACTCGATCAGGTGGCGCCCGCCAACATCATTGGCAGCAACCTGAGCATGAATGTCGCCCAGCACTGGCTCAGGAGTGCGGACGTTGGCAGCCAGAATCTTGCTGAGTTCTGAATTTGGTTGACCGGCGATAAACAACTTGGTGATTGGGACATAGAGTCCTTCTTCAAACATCGAATGTGCATCGGTGCCGTACACACGCCCGCCAATGTCGAGCACGTGACAGGTGTTCCCAAAGAAGGCAACCAGCCTCTTATCCTTGAAAATTGGAGTTATCACTGTGAAATCGTGAAGATGACCAGAAGTCTTCTGTGGGTCATTGGTGATCATCACGTCACCGGGAGCGAGTGTCTCTGGGGGGTAAACAGCGAGGAAATGGTGAATGCAGGTCGCCATCGAGTTGATGTGACCGGGCGTACCGGTGACGGCCTGCGCGATCATGTTGCCGCGCGTGTCAAACACGCCAGCCGAGAGGTCACCCGACTCACGGACGATCGTCGTGAAGGATGTACGCATGAGCGCCGCGGCCTGTTCGTTGACGGTCGCGACCAGCCGGTTCCACAACACTTCAAGCGTGATCGGATCGATTCGCGTTTCCCCTGTCGTCGCGTTCACCACCAATGTCCTCCAAGGAAAGAATGTCGAGACACCGTGTCTCCTTAATTTGTCCGACCGTTGGATTTAGGCGTCAACGCTCTGTCATGTCGATCACGAGATTCCGGAACTCGTCAACCTTTGCGGTCGCATGTGCACCAAGCACGAAGGTCGATTCGCGTTCTTCAACGATCGCCGGGCCGTCGATACTGTCACCTGGACGCAGCCGGTATCGATCGTACACGGGAGTAGACCGAAAAGGCTCCCGAACTCTGGATCGTAGACGTCTCGATGCCCTTTTATCGCGCCATCACCAGGGTTGAGGTGATCACCCTCGAGAGCTATTGACGGAATCGTCGGTGTTGGACCGGTGACCACCACACGACAATTCACTGTCTCTATCGGGTTGCCGGGGGCCGTGCGCTGGTAGAGCAACCGGTACTGATCTTCGAACGTCCGCTGGATCACCTGGCCCGACGCTTCGCTCAGGATTCCGTCGGGCACTAATACCGCAACCTGATGTCCTTGCCCGACGTATCGCAGCTCAGTCGTGCGTAGAACCCGTATGTCATCTGTCGCGACCCCAGCCCGTGAAAGCAGATCCCGGCCCTCATCTTCCATTTCGTCGAACATCTGATTCACTTGATGCCAATCGATACGATTGAGTCGGTCAATCGATGAGCGGACGAAATCGAACGCGATCGGAGCAACAAGAAATCCGATCGTCGATGCCACACCGGCGCCGGTCGGAATGATCAGACCGGGCGCGTGCAAGATGCTGGCGACGCCGAAAGCATGAACTGGGCCCGCACCCCCAAAAGCAAAGATCGGATAGCGCCGGGGGTCCTTGCCACGTTCCACGGAATGAACACGGGCGGCGCTCGCCATGTTCTCGTTGACAAGTTTGTGAATACCCCAGGCCGCTTCAATCACGCTCAACCCGAGCGGCTTCGCCACCTGTTCCTCAATGGCCTTTGCCGCCGCGGAACGATCTAGCGTCATGCTGCCACCAAGAAAGAAGTTCGGGTCGAGATAACCGAGCAGCAGATCAGCGTCGGTCACCGTTGGCTCGATCCCACCCTGTCCGTAGCAGGCTGGGCCGGGAACCGCACCCGAGCTACGCGGTCCAATCTTCAGCAGTCCCAGACTGTCGACCGAGGCGACACTCCCACCACCAGCACCGATCTCGATCATCTCGATTACCGGCACACTTACCGGGAATCCGCTTCCTTTTTTGAAGCGGTAGACCCGGCTGACCTCGAACTCCGAAGAAGTGAGCGGCTTGCCCCCGTCGATGAGACATGCCTTGGCAGTTGTGCCACCCATGTCGAACGACAGCAGGTCGTTGACGCCAATGCCTCCACCCAGGTGCGCCGCCGCCAACGCACCAGCGGCCGGACCGGACTCCACGAGTCTGATCGGATAGCGCCTCGCCGTGTCGATCGTACAGATTCCTCCAGACGACAGCATAATGAGCAAACTCGAATCGATCCCGAGTTCGTGAAGCGACTCCTCTAGATGCGCAAGGTAACGGTCAACTACAGGACGCACATAAACATTGCAGATGGTGGTCGAGGTTCGTTCGTACTCTCGTATTTCAGGTACGACATCGGAGGAGAGCGAGACGGTCATCTCGGGTGCCTCGCGATGCAGGATCTCCCCGATCTGTCGCTCGTGGTCGGGGAATCGATAGCTGTGGAGCAGCGCCACCGCTACCGCTTCGATTCCGCCAGAACGCATCTCTCCAACCAATTCCGTAACCTGATCCGGCGTAACAGGCTGCTCGATCACGCCATCTGACAGCACCCGTTCGTCTACCTCGAGACGCCAGCGTCGACGCACGAGCGGCTGCGGAAGCTCAAGGAATAAGTCGTACAGATCGTAGCGGTGCTCATGACCGATTTCGACGGCATCTCGGAATCCTTTGGTAGTGATCAGAGCTGTCGGCACCCCACGTCGTTCGATAAGTGCGTTTGTAACCAGCGTGGTACCGTGAATGATTTGACGCACCCGCCCTGGATCAATCGAATGCCGCTGCAGCATTTCCGACAAGCCGTTGCGAACAGCACGCGATGGATCATCGGGTGTCGTCAGCGTCTTGCCGACGTAAAAGGACCCAGAGGACGGATCGAGAATCAGGAGATCGGTAAACGTACCGCCAATGTCAACGCCAATTCGAATATCCTTCGTGAGTTCCACGTTTGCTCCAGAATTATTGTGCACAAGGCACGATGAGATTCAACGAGGCATGGCCTTCGTTTGCAACCAACGAGTCCGGCAGTATAGGGGTGTCAGACGGAGGACGCAATATGACCTGCGGCGACAGCGACATTACGAGTGGATCTGCGCTGTCGTCCTAGTGACGGTCAAGGTTGGACCAGAGCGCTTCGGCGACACGAAATGGATCACTCGAAACGACGCTCGCCGCATAAAGTTCCATCGCACCGAAATCTGACGTCCGGTTGAGGGGATCGCCACGATCGACGATGCGAACCGTTACCGGCACATCTGACCAATCCTCGGTTGTCTCAGCAAGTGGCGGCTGGGCCATCACGAGATTAAACGAGACCACGTTCAGATCCTCGACGATACACTGTAGAATCCGGAATACTGCGGTCGCCAATTCCTCGTTGACCGAATCCGCGAAAAGGATAATCTCTTTCTCTTTCAGCGGAGTGATTGTCGCCATAACCCTGACTTCGTCGATTTGACGTCCGAGCCCCAAACTCTCGTGTACGCGAAACAGGTCGTGAAAGTAGTTGGAGTTAAATTCTTGACGGTAGCGTTGGGCGGCCCGCCTATGAATCTCGACTTTGCCGTAGTGATGGCCGCGTGTAAGGCTGACCTGAGCGTGACCATGTGGGATTGACGCGCCACTCTTCCACAAACAATTCCACATAAACAATGGATATACTGCGGAGGAATCCTCGGCATTAGAGCGCGAGTACCATTGCTGAGCCACCGATATAGCGTCTAAGACAATATCGCGTGTGAACGAAAGTGGATCGTGTTCGTCAAAGATAATCACCCCGTGGTGGCCGTCGTACTTGGCGATATTGCTCGCAGTGATGGTGTGCTTGCCTCGAATCCGTCCGAATGTATCCTCGGGCGTATTGAGTTCGGGCTCACAAAACGGGTCAGGCGCAGTCTTCACGATTTCGTTGGCAAGTTCGGTTGGGATGCGCGCTTCGAGCGGACGCCGCGATCGGAGCTCATTGAACAGCGTTTCTTCGAGCGTCTCGCGATTTGTCACTTTTATGACCTTCTGGGTCGAAACGCGTTCCACGGATCCAAAATAGCGATCGATCCATCGGCTCATGTGCTCGGGTGGGAATAAGTGTCCTACCGACGCCTCAACGTGAAATAGACGTCCGAATCGGTCACGATCTTCAGGCGAAAGCGACTCGACGATATCTATCAGATCGATGATCGCGCGCTGTTGCAAGATCGTGGTGGGCCAGCTTCTATCTGTCACAGCGCACGTTCTCCTCTCCATACCAACGTCTGCCTTCGCGGGGATCTAAAGCTGTCGCGAGGGCGTCACAGCATATCACACACGGGGTATCCAAAATTCGAGCAGAGTTCGACTACGATTTCACTTTCAACTCGGTATCGTGCGAAGAAATTGTCTCGACAACCTTACGCATTTTGTCACTCCAACGCAGCACAAAATCCGCACGAGTTCCCCGTCTTGCTCACGACCAGAGAGTGGCGACATGTGAATCTACCGTGTCTCCGCTCGGAATATCCAGAACGCTGTACTCCCCCGGTTTCACATCAGTTCCGATCAATACGTTCCGGCCCGCCCGGACGTTATCCGGTACCATCGCGCCACGTCCTACCAATGTAATGCCGGTATTCAGCCGATTCGGTTCCAACCAATTCGAACCGTAGTCGTCGCCAAAGCCCAGATGGCATCCAGATCCGATACGCACTTCTTTATCAATGATACAGCGATCGATAATGGTGCCCGGTCCGATCTCAGTGTCCGCCATGATGATCGAATCACGTATGACCGCCCCACGATGGACGACCACACCAGGCGATAGGATCGATCGCTCGACTGAACCACCGATGACGATGCAGCCATGCGACAGAAGACTGCGGGACACATGCGAACCTTCCATAACCTTGACTGGAGGCCGCTCCTCACTTCGGGTATGAACGCGCCAGGTAGGATCGTAAAGGTTTAGACGTGGCACATCATCGAGCAATTCCATGTTCGCTTCCCAATATGATTGGAGCGTGCCAACATCCTGCCAATAACCGTCGAATCGGTAGGCGCAGGTTCGGCCGTTTCGAATGAGATACGGTATGACCTGATGCCCGAAATCCGTCATCTCATCCGACGCCTCGTCAAAGACCTTGAGCAGGACATCTCGTTTGAATACGTAAATCCCCATTGAGGCGAGGTTGCTGCGCGGTTCGGACGGCTTCTCGTCAAAGTCGGTCACAACGTCGTTCCCGGTCAACGAGACAAGGCCGAAGCGGCTAGCATCCTCCCAGGGAACGGGCTGAACCGCAATTGTAACGTCGGCATCGAGCTCCCGGTGCCGAGCAATCATCGGCCCGTAGTCCATCGCATAGATGTGATCGCCTGAAAGAATGAGAACGTCGGAAAATTGCCTGCGTGTCACGTAGAAGAGGTTGTGATAGATCGCGTCTGCGGTCCCTCGATACCAGCCAGAGTGTGATCGACCCAAGTAGGGCTGCAGAATCACGATGCCACCGTTGCGTTCCCGGTCCAGGTCCCACGGGCGCCCGTGACCAATATGATCATTGAGAGAATGGGGACGGTACTGCGTGAGCACCGCAACATCGTACAAGCCGGAGTTGACGCAGTTGCTGAGAGCAAAGTCGATGATACGGTATTTTCCGGCGAATGGAACTGCTGGTTTGGCCCGCTGCCTCGAGAGAATGCTCAGTCGTTCTCCCTGACCGCCCGCTAAAATCATGACCGCGACTTGATTCAAGCGGATCTCCTTTCGGTGCAGCCGTTGAACGCGATGTAGGCCGTTGAATCGTGTTCCGAAGCCGCTTTTGTAACCCAGTGACCCTGAAATCTCTCACGCGCGCACAGCACACCGCGCACCAAAATGACCGTATGGGCTGTGCTATACTCGCCAGTATTGCATGAAGCTCGCCGTTAGTACGAGTACCCTACAGGACTCGTCGAGGTGGTATGCGCGAACTTTTCCGACGACAGCCGAAATTCTCGCCACCGGTGCGAGGTGAAGAAACGGTCTCCATTCCGGATGACCTGTGGGCCAAGTGTCCCAAGTGTCACGAGCTTCAGTACTCGAAAGATGCCGAACGCCATCTCTTCGTCTGCCCTCGCTGTCATCACCATGCTCGTTTGACCGCCAGGCAACGAATCGAAACACTCGTCGACCCGAACACCTTCATCGAATTTGATTCGCAGCTTAGACCGGCTGATCCACTGGGGTTCGTGGCAAATGGAGACGCTTATCGAGATAAGACGGCGTCGGCGGCCCGAAAGACGGGCTCGAATGAAGCGCTTATCTGTGGATCCGCGACGATTGGCGATCAACCGATTTCCATCGCGGTGACCGAGTTTGGGTTTCTCGGGGCAAGCATGGGTTCAGTCTACGGCGAAAAACTCGTACGGGCAATTGAGCGTGCGATCGACGAGCGACGGGCGCTGGTTACCGTATCGTCGTCTGGTGGAGCCCGCATGCACGAAAGCATGTTCTCGCTCATGCAAATGGCGAAGACGACTGCGGCTCTGGCGCATCTTGGCGACGCCAAACTCCCGCACATCGCTCTTCTCACGGATCCGTGCTATGGCGGCGTCACGGCGAGTTATGCCACGGTTGCTGACGTCATTATCGCCGAGCCGGGCGCTCTTATCGGATTCGCAGGTCCCCGTGTTATTGAGCAAGTGACGAGACAAAAACTTCCTGACGGGTTCCAAACTGCTGAATTCTTGTTGCATCACGGAATGGTCGATCTCGTCGTGGCTCGATCTCAGCTTCCAGAGCGAATAAGCACGTTGCTCCAACATTTCTCTGTCGTCAACGCCGTGGGGCAATCCAGTACGAACGTCAGCAGGAACGGCGCGGGCCGAACCGTACCGAACGGCAAAGCACGTGACTGATCAATTGACAGCCTGGGATCGCGTCCAGCTCGCGCGCCACGCTGGCCGGCCACACACGCTGGATTACATTCATGATCTCGTTCGCGGATTCGTTGAACTACATGGAGACCGGCTGTTCGGCGACGATCGTGCGCTGATAGGCGGGATTGGCAATTTCCGCGGGCGCACTGTCATGGCCATCGGCCACCAAAAAGGTACCAACACACGCGAAAATATTGAACGGAATTTCGGGATGCCGAAGCCGGAAGGCTATCGTAAGGCCCGACGACTCATGCGGCTGGCGCAGAAGTTCGAGCTTCCTATTCTGGCCTTTATCGACACTCCAGCGGCGGATCCCGGCCTTGCATCCGAGGAACGTGGTCAGTCCACCGCGATCGCGGAGAATCTTTTCGAGATGGCAGCCATGCGCATTCCAGCTATCGCAACGGTCATCGGTGAGGGTGGAAGTGGCGGAGCATTGGCGATCAGCGTTGCTGATCGAATTCTGATGTTAGAGAACGCGATCTACGCTGTCGCATCACCCGAGGCATGCGCCACGATTCTGTGGAAGGACGCGGCTCAGGCGCCGGCGGCAGCCGAGATTTTGCGGATCACTGCTCGCGATCTGAAGGAATTCGGGATTGCTGACGAGGTGATTGACGAACCGGTTCCCGCCCATCAACAGCCTGCCACGACGATCCAACGAGTTGGGGACGTTATCGAGCGCCACCTCGCGGCAATCGAACAGTCGATCGCTGAATCAGGCATCGAATCAGTCGTCTCAGCGCGTTACGATAAATATCGGCAAATCGGCCGGTGGGTCGATGAAAGCGAAGAATCGATCCATCAAGTTGAGAATGCCGCCGAGCCGATTGAAAACAAACGCGCCGCACAGACAACCTAGACATGCTCGTCTGCGGCAACCGCCTCACCAGATATTGAACCAGCCAACTGAATTCGCCTGCTCGTCACTTCTGAAGTTGTTCGGCAGCGATTGTGTCCGCCCGCGGCGAATGGCGGACGTCAGCGTCCGATCAGTCCGAGTGCCACGGCAATTCCACGATAGCGATCACGTCCGCCTGGTCGCTCCTGAATGTAGCGATGAACGTGGGTCA
Source organism: uncultured Chloroflexia bacterium (assembly GCA_963785465.1). Taxonomy (GTDB): domain Bacteria; phylum Chloroflexota; class Chloroflexia; order Thermomicrobiales; family Thermomicrobiaceae; genus CALAGB01. The sequence goes on from CAWAVM010000012.1 coordinate 58,823, forward strand.
AGCGGTCAGACGTGAAGATGCCGCGATAGACACCACCATCGACCAGCGGAATGGCGGGACGCTGTGTCGAGATCATGCGACGGTGAACCGCGTAGACCGAGCTTTCAACGCTCATCGGGATAATATCTTGGTCCATAAGGTCCCGGACCTTGAGATCGCGAGACTTGCCGAGCTTCGCGAGGACGTCATCTCGCCAGAGCATCCCAACCACGGCGCCGTTCTCCGTAACAGCCAAATCACGGGATCCGCCTCGTATGGCGTAGTTCAACGGCGAATCGGGCGAGATACCACCAAAATCCCATAGAGCGAACTGTCCAACTCGAAGATCGCGCAATTTCGACTCGAGCTGGATCACCTGCGATTCCACGTACGCCGCCGCCACAATGAAAATGGCAACAAGTGGCAGAACCACGTCCCGGGCATAAATGCCGCCGATGACGAGAAGCACGGCAAATGCCTGACCCAACGTGACGGCGATTCGAGTTGCAATTACGCGTGTACTCACCAACGAAAGTCCGGCGCGGAGCACACGACCGCCATCCATGGGAAATGCCGGAATCAAGTTGAAGATTGCCAACATGATGTTCGCGGCAAGCAGATGGATCAGCATTCCGCTAAACCCAGTCTCCTGCACCAATCCTAGTATTAATTGAGGACTGAAGAGATGACGCGAGATTATTACGGCCACGACGACGGGGAGAAGTCCTGCCGCCACGATCAAATTCAACATCGGGCCGGCGAGCGCGATCATGGCTTCTCGCCGCGGACTTATTGGGGCGTGCTCGATACGAGCAACCCCGCCAATCGGCAGCAGCGTGATGTCGTGAACGACCAACCCATAACGAAGTGCAAGAAACGCATGAGCAAGCTCATGGCCAACGACGCACACGAAGATTTCGACCAGAATGAAGACGCCGAACACGGCACCGTGGACTCCCTCTCGCATGGAAATTCCCCAGTACCAAATCGCCCACAGGACGGCGATGAGCAAGGTCGGGTGGATTCGAATCTCAATGCCACGAATGGTCGCGGCCCGCACCCCTGACTTCAAACACGGTCCCTTTCCGAGGTGACCAAGTCATTTGACCCCGTCACTGCCCACCGACCTCGCGAGACGAACCGGAAATCTCCTGGCAGCGTCGCAAGCTCAGGGCGATCTTGAGTGAAGATCATATCACCGAAACCAGCAGCCATCGACAACAGGCACAACTTTTTCACGAAATTACCTTCGCCGGCGCCGACGATGGCATGTCGATTGCGTTATGCGTTGTCGGCGTGATCTTCAGTGAGAAATCCAAAGTGGCCCGCGGTCGGTTTGATGCCGCGTTTTACAATATTCAGCAAGAATCTTGCCACCGATTTTTGACATCACTATACTGGAAGAGAGCTGCCAACCAGCCCAGGTCGAGAACGACATCTCGATCCTGCAGCCGAGGTCCAACGCGCTCATAGTTGAGTTTGGGCAGTTGGATCCCGATTGAACTAGCAGCGGAGCGGAGCAAACATCGATGTCACGAATGGATGTTGGATACGAATTCAGTCCAGATATGAAGCTCTGGGTGTCCCCGAGCCTCATTGAGGCAAACTATATTTTGAGCCTTTCTCGCATGGAGTTGCAGGAGGTCATCGAACAAGAGCTAAATGAAAATCCCGCACTTGAGATGGAAGAGCATCACGTCTGTCCCGTTTGTGGGGGGATAATGGAAGGATCTGTCTGCTCCAACTGCTTGCTCACTCAGAACGAAGAGAGAAACGATGAGCCGTTCGAGGATTTTCCCGAACAACTCTACAGCCCTCCTTCACCGAGCCGAGGTGATTCGGACGATTTTGATCCAATGACCCTGGTCGCCTCCGAGCAGACCCTCGAGGAGCAGATTCTGTCAGACGTCTCAACTCTGTGTCACAACGGAGATCTCAGGGTCGCAGCGTATTTGGTGGGGTCGATCGACGAACGAGGTTTCATTTCGGCATCCAACGATGAGGTATGCGCGCTCTTCAGCGTTTCTTCCGAATACGTCGACGAAGTTGTCAACAAGATTCAGTCAGTCGCACCGGTCGGAGTTGGTGCACGGAACTTGCGGGAGTGCCTCCTACTGCAAATCGCCTATCTCTTGAGCATCGGAGTTGATGTGCCTCTCACGGTGCAGGAGATCGTCGGCAAGTATATCAACGAACTCGGCTCTCATAAGTTTGGACAAATCGCGAAAGAACTGAACATTTCACATGAGGAAGTCGAAACGGCTCGTGAATTTATTCGAACGCACCTCAATCCATTCCCGTTGCAGAATCAAGAAGCGCGCTCCTGGAAGACGCCACTTCGTTCCCCCTATGTTGCCCCGGATGTGACGGTCAGCCTGCGGGATGACGACCTGCACGTGGAGGTCGTCGACACTAGGCAGTTCCACTTGCGACCGAATCCACTCTACAATCGAATTGCCAGAGAGATCGGTCGCAGTCAGACTCGTGGCGATTTTAGCGACGATGAGCGGCAGCACATTCGCGAGTTCGTTAACCGCGCAAAGCTTTTCATGTCAAATATTAGTCAAAGGCGCGAAACTCTCTTCAAGATCTCCAAGTGCATTGTCGAACTCCAGGAAGATTTCCTGCGCGGTGGCGTGCGGGAACTTCGTCCGCTGACTCGCGCGATCGTGGCACAACAGGTCGGGGTTCACGAATCGACCGTAAGTCGCGCGACGGCCAACAAGTTCGTGATGCTGCCGAACCGGAGAGTCATCGCGTTCAGCGATTTCTTCACTCCATCATTGAGCGTCAAGGATGTGATCAAGGAGATGATCGGTAACGAACGTGAGCCTCTCACCGACCGACAGATCTGCGACATGCTTGGAAACACAGGCATCCGAATCGCTCGCCGTACGGTCGCCAAGTACCGAGCCGAGCTTAATATCCTGCCGAGCACGATGCGCTAAAAACGTCATTTTCAGATGTGACCGTACATGGCCGGGAGTATAATGCTCCCGGCCAATTTATTTATCACGATTGGGAGGCGGAATGAGGAACCTGCGGAACGTGCTCGAAGTTCGGCAGTTTGATCGACCGCATCTGAACTCGCTGTTTACCCGAGCAGACGAGATGCGAATCATTGCCGAAGCGGGTGGCTCGAACCGCCTGAGTGGAAAGATTCTGGCGACTCTCTTCTTCGAACCGAGTACGCGCACCAGGTTGAGCTTCGAATCGGCCATGACTCGTCTAGGGGGGTCGGTGCTCACCGCAGAGAACGCCATCGAAACATCCTCGTGGGCCAAGGGCGAAACCATTGAAGACACAGCCCGAATTGTGGAATCGTATGCCGACGCGATCGTCATGCGTCACCCCCTGGCCGGTTTCCCGACCCGCGCTTCGGCCGTGATCAACATTCCGGTAATCAACGCAGGCGATGGTGCTCGCGAGCATCCGACGCAGGCGTTGCTCGACCTCTATACGATCGGGCACGAACTTGGGCGCGTCGACGATCTCCGTATCGCTCTCGTCGGTGATCTTAAATATGGTCGAGCTCCACGATCACTCGCACTGCTGCTAACTCAGTCGACCGGAGTTGAGATGATCTTCATCTCGCCCTCAAATGTCGGCATGGGCGACGACGTCAAGTCGGAGTTACTGTCCAAAGGCATCAAGTTCAGCGAGGAGTCAGACCTGAATCGGGTTTTGCCAGATGTCGATGTGGTCTACCAGACCAGAATTCAGCACGAGCGGTTCTCCTCAGAAGCAGAGTACGAGGAAGCGAGAGGGAAATACGTTATCGATACGAATGCAATGAATGCGCTCAGCCCCAACGCGATCGTGATGCATCCGCTGCCGCGCGTCGACGAGATCGATCCAGCGGTAGACATGGACCCCAGGGCTGCTTATTTCCGCCAGGCCCGTAACGGCGTCTACGTTCGGATGGCTATTCTGGACTGGCTGCTTAGCGAGGATCAGTAACCGACGATATTACGCGCGGCGGGCCTAGAGCTCGGACGCATACGCCGCGAGGCGCTGCTTTCCTACCCGTCGCAACCTCCGCAATGCCTCGTTCTCAAGCTGGCGCACGCGTTCACGGCTGATATTGAGTTGGCTGCCGACTTCGGCCAGTGTGTGCGGCGTTCCATTCCCCAACCCGAACCGCAGCTGCAGCACCAGCCGTTGCCGCGGATTCAGACACTCAAGGACTTCAGCCACATCCCGTTGAAGCAGCACTTCCTCGGCTATCTGTTGCGGGCTACGGGCTACCTCGTCCGCGATGATGTCGCCGAGATTAGTCTCATCTTCGCCGTTGATGGGTGAATCCAGGGAAATCGTACGCTGCGCCGCCTGGATGATCTGCTCAACTCGCTCGGGTTGGATGCTCATCGCCTCGGCAAGTTCTTCCGGCCTGGGGGGCCTGCCAAGCTCCTGAGTCAGTTGCGCCAATGCACGCCGGTACTTCGTGATGCTGTCTGCCACATGAACCGGCAGTCGAATCGTTCGCCCTTGATCGGCAACTGCTCGTGAAATTGCCTGCCTGATCCACCACGTTGCGTAGGTACTGAATCGATACCCACGGCGCCAATCGTACTTCTCGACAGCGCGCATGAGCCCCAGATTGCCCTCCTGGACTAGGTCAAGCAACGAAAGACCTCGTCCGAGATATCGCTTGGCGATACTAACAACCAGCCTGAGGTTGGAGCGCACAAAACGCTGCACGGCATCCATGTCCCCCTGCTCGATTCGCTTGGCGAGATCGACCTCTTGCTCCGCGGTCAGGAGTGGTACTTTTGAGATTTCGCGCAGGTAAAGGCGAACCGGATCGGTCGCGACCGTCGGATCGTAACGAGTGAGCTGTTCGAGATCCTCATCCGGTCGATACAAATCAAGGCTCGAGTCCTCTTGACCCCCGCCCGATTCAGGAACCGGCTGACGAGACGCGTCTAGCTCGCCTTCCGTGTGCTCTGTTTCAACTCGCTCTTCTTGTGGTTCGGCCATCAACGACGAATGCTCCCAATCTCGAAATAACCATAATTCCCACCTGCTTCGCGGCGAGTCCCGTTCTGCGTCAATTCTTTGATCGCAGGATCTGAGCAACGGCTGTGATCTTATCTAACTCCACACTAAACCACGATTGCGACGGAACGGCAGCTATAATTAGACGCTTACGAAATCCCTGTACCTGTTTCTGTCGGTCGATTTAGCCCTGTCGTATTGGCGAAATATGATTCCAACTATATTGAGCGTCCGCAATTTTATGTGCTATCGCGCTGGTGTCGATCTCGACTTGCGCGGCGTTCGAATCGCGTGTCTGTCGGGAGATAACGGCGCCGGCAAATCCGCCCTTCTCGACTGTATAACGTGGGCGCTCTGGGGTAAAGCCCGAGTCAATAGCGATCGTGATCTCATCGCCCTGAATGCGACCGAGATGGAAGTGACGTTTGGCTTCGAACTTAATCACCAGGAGTTTCGCGTCACTCGACGCCGCACTCGTAGTGGATCAGGACCGTTGTCACTCGATATTCAAACGCTCGACGAAGATCGCTGGCGCACGATAAGTGGTACGACGGTCCGCGAAACACAACGTGCGATCGACCGGCTCCTTAAAATGGATTACGACACGTTCATCAATTCGGCTTTCATTCTGCAAGGTCGGGCGGACGAATTCACCACCAAGACACCCGCTTTGCGCAAGCAAACCCTCGCCGAAATCCTGAATCTGTCCGACTATGATCGTTTCGAGGACCTTGCCAGGCAACTCTTCAAGGACCACGAACGCAAACTACGCGAATTCGATGCCGACATTCAGCGAATCGAACAGCGATTAACTGAGCTTCCCGCAAGACGTGGTGAAGTTGAGGCTCTTAGTCGTGAACTCATTGATATCGCCGACCGCGTCGAAGAAGCGACGGAACGCTCCGCTGGGATTCAACAGCGGCTTCATTTGCTGGAGATCGCCGCCAAGCAGCGGGCTCAGACTCAGCGCGAGATTATGGCTCTCAACGACGAGATCGAAAAACTCGACCAGGAGCGACGGAAAACGGCAAGTCGGATTGAAGCGCATCAGGCAATCCTTGCACGTCACGAAGAGATCGAGTCTCGACGTCGCGAACTTACTGAACTTCGACGGGAACAGGAGCAGGTTGGAATCACGCTTGCGCGACGACAGACACTTCTGCAGGAACAACGCTCGGTAGAGGTCGAGATTCAACGCGCGACCAATGCGATCCAAAGTCAGCTGCAATCCGTGCGGGACCGCAAAGAGCACGAAAGTCAGGTCGCCAGCGGCCGCGCGCAGTTGGAGGCGGATCGATCGAAAGTGCGAGCGCAAATCGACACCGCGGAGCACGACAGCCGAAGCCTTGAAGCGTTGCGAACCGCCCAATCAACACTTGAGTCCCAACGTGGCGAACTCAACGCGGCCAACCGCCAGCTAAAGATAGAAATGCAAGACCTCAAGAACAGAATGGACCAGATTGAGCAGGCCGGTGCGGTGTGCCCCGTCTGCCGTCGCGAATTAGGGTCCGCAGAGCGCATCCGGATCGGAAGTGAATACCGCAACGAGGGGAAAGCGCTCGGCGACCGCTATCGAGAGAACAACGCCGCGTTGAAGCAAATAGACTCCGCTCTTGAGAAGAATAAACAAGAGAGACTTCGGCTCGAGCGACTTCGAGCGCGCGCGGAGCAATTGTCGAAGCAAGAAGTGTCACTGCTTGAGCGACTCGCCGCGTGCGATCGCGCGGACAACAAGATTTCAGAGCTGCGCGATCAGGAACAGGTACTTGTAGCCGCGTTGTCCGGTGGATCGGTAGCAGCCAAAGAACGCGCCATGCTCAAGGATATCAACGAGCAATTGACTCAGGTTCCGTTCGACGAAGCACACCATCGATCGATTCAAAGTCGTCTGGCCGAATTGGCTGGAGTTGAGCAGGAAGTCGGAGCGCTTCTCACCGCTAGTGCGTCTGTCGCATCAGATCGTCAGCACCTCGTTACGATCGATGATTCCGTTACTCAACGGACCGCCACCCGGGGTGAGAAATCCTTACTAGAATTAGAACTTTCTCGGCAAATCAAGGGACTGGACCAAGTCCGGTCAGATTACGATTCGCTCGCGGCCGAGCTCCAGCGGGTCGAGCGACAACGAGGAATTCTGCAAGAACGATTTGGCGCCGCACAGCAAAGAGTGCAGGACCTCGAAAGACTTCAGGAGCAACGGGAAGCTTACGAACGGGAGCGACGACAGGAAGCTGATGAAGTAACAACGTTCGATGAGCTCGCGCTGGCCTTCGGGAAGCGCGGCATTCAGGCGATGATCATTGAGAACGTCGTGCCCGAATTGCAGGATGAAGCCAATCGCATCTTGGACAAGATGCCGGGCAACACTATGCGTGTGGAATTCCGGACACAGCGACAGGCGGTTCGCGGTGAGGGGACCATTGAGACGCTCGACATCGTTATCAGCGATGAGGTAGGTAGTCGCAGCTACGAGCTCTACAGCGGAGGCGAGGCATTCCGTGTTAATTTCGCGATCCGGGTGGCGCTTAGCATGCTTCTGGCAAAGCGATCTGGAGCACGGTTACAGACGCTCGTCATCGACGAAGGTTTTGGAACGCAGGACTCGCGCGGTCGCGACGGGCTCATCGAGGCCATTCGCGCGGTCGAGCCCGAATTCCGCATGATTTTGGTGATCACTCATATCGCTGATCTCAAGGACGTGTTTCCCACTCGCATCGAAGTAGTCAAAGGAGTCGACGGCTCTCTGGTAACGATCAACTAGTCGACCTAGCGACGCCGATCGATCCAGCACGCGATCAACCAACCCACATATGCGATCATGGAAATCGAGAACTTACTGTGAGTTCGGAGTCAGACAGAGGGGTTGTGACGTGGAAAACCTGCGAGGCATCTACAATATCTTGACCACCCCGTTTATGCCGGATGGATCGATCGACGAGCGAAGTCTCCGTCGCCTCACTGACGCTGTAATCAGCATGGGCGTCTCCGGCATAACGATTCTCGGTGTGGCGGGCGAAGCCCAAAAGCTGACCGAACCGGAGAAGCGTCGCCTGATTGAGATCGTTATGGAGACTAATCACGACCGCGTACCGATCATCGTTGGCGCGTCACGTGATGGCACTGACACGACGATTGCCGCGTGTCGTGATGCTGAGGGCTTTGGTGCGTCCGGGGTAATGGTTGCGCCTCCTACCTTCTCCCAACCAGGGGCCGGCATGATCGAGCACTTTCGGCGAGTTGGCGCCGCTATAGGCGTCCCAATAACTTTGCAAGACTACCCACCAGTCAACGGTGTCACGCTCTCTCCGCGTGCGATGGCCGATCTTGTCGAAGCGGCGCCCAGCATCACGACGATCAAACTGGAGGATCCGCCTACGCCGCAACGCTTTGCCCAGACACTGGCGCTAACTGGCGATCGTGTGACGATCGTCGGGGGACTCGGCGGGATGTACTTACTGGACGAACTGCGGCGAGGCGGCAGCGGTGCAATGACCGGTTTCGCATTTCCCGAGTTATTGGTTGCGATCTGGAACGCCTGGAGTTCCGGTGATCGAAAGACAGCGGCGGCACTGTACTACAAGTATCTGCCCGTGCTCGTATTCGAGGGACAGCCTCGGCTTGGAGTCGCCGTTCGAAAAGAGATCCTGCGTCGGCGCGGATTGATCGATCATGCAGTCGTGCGTCATCCTGGTCCGAAACTCGATGAAGGCACGATCTCCGATCTGGTCGATACACTTGCCTACACCAGAATCGAGCAGGATTTCCCAATTACATTGCCCGCGTAAAGCTGAATCCCGAGCAGAATTCGTTCAGTTTGCCACAAAGATTCGGTAGCGGCTGAAACCGATTGGTGGGTCGTAGAACGTTGCATCCACCTTGCCCGATTGGCCGGGCTGCAACGTGCCCAGCGTAAGGAATCCGGCATTGTAGTCGAATATGTCGCCACCCGATTGGAACATTGCAACCACGTATGACGGTCGGGAAATTGCCTGGCCGGAATCATTTCGAACAATAGCTTGGATGTGGTAATCACCACTAGCCAAATACTCAGATGTGGTCAACACAACTGTCAGCTGTGACGTTTGCGCAATCGGATTGATGTTGCCAATCACGGTCGTTTCAGCGTGATCGTAGCTCTGACCAGAATCGAACCAGACGCGGAACGGAACAAAAGCGGCCGGTTCTATCGACGTAAAGTCGAGGAAATCCGACTGCGACGCGACCACATTCCCCTGTCGAGAGATCAGCTTGACTGTCACTGAAACGTTTGAGTATGAGACCTTGGCTTTGTTCGTGATCTCTCCGAGAAATATCCAGTTGCCGTTCATATCTTTGGATGCAGAGATGTTGGATGTCACCAATGCACTGGACAGATCCGACCCGTAACGCCATTCATAGTAATGCCGCCCGACGTTGCCGGCTTCAACCTTCCACCCGTCAGAGTTCGACGGAGTATAGGTCAGCACGCGTCGTTCAAATGCCTGAACCAGCACCTTGGTCGGAGTGCCGGCGAGATTGACCGTCGTCCAGTATGGTTCGGTGATCGGCAGACCAGTGGCAAAGAACGGATTGCTGAAAAGCCTTGCGTCCGTGGTTTCGTAGCCGTTGAAAGTCGGTCCGGATGCGTTGATGAAATCCCAAAAGACCGACGCGATGTCGTGCTTGGACTCCGGTACGTAGTGCCCGGCGGTAACATTGAAGGCTGCCACTGTTGGGTCACTGCCGACATTTCCGTTGCGGTCCACCGTCTGAGTGATCGTCCAGCCATCAGGTAGAGCCTGGAAGTCCATCAATTTCGCGAAGGTGGCGTACGTCGGAGCATTCACGTCATTCTCGTCACCGGCGACGTTTATTTCAGCCGGGCCGTAATCTACGTAGGAATTATCGCCAACCTGCATTCTCCCGGTGATCATTTCTTTCGCCAGGAGCCCGTTCGTGACGTACCAGTCCGAACTGGGGTCGGCCGTCGAATCGGTGATTTCCATACGGCTTTTGTCAAAGTACTGGACCCGACGGACGCCCTGTTGTCCGGCAACGTTGCCCTCCACGTAGGGCTCCAGCAACACGTCGGTGAACGGCTGAGGTCCCCACATCCAGGTTCGATTTACGGTGTGTGTCTCGACAGGCTGGTCGGTGCGATTCCAGATTCGCTGAAAAGCATACGAACCGATGTCGTTTGCGGAGACTGGACGGACCGCTGGAATGGCTGGGATAAGCCAGAAGGCGACGATTAGAACCAACTGAAACGCCCGGCGAATGACCCCCATGATTTGAGCTCCAGGATCTAATTGGCACCCATCCATCACCGTTTGGACGCCCTGCATCACGGCTATCCTGATACTCAAACCTAGATCATTACAGTCATGGTTTCAGTAGCCCAATATGCCTATTTCAGCTTGTTAGTTGGTGGCACCCTCCGAAGAGTGCGCGACCGGCCCGAATCAGGGAGATGCCAGCGAGACCAAGTGCGGATCGAGCGCGGACCGTGAATCAACCCTGCGAGCGTCACCAACGGAGAGATCGACGGATTCCGTATAATTAATCTGATCTGAGAGGAACGGCCATGATCCGCTCACTCCACCCGGCCAGCCCACACAGAATCGTCTTCGCTGGACTCCTCTGGTTAGTCGTTCTCACCGTAGCGGGAATTCCCGGCGCCGCGGCAGCCGGAAACCATGTCGACGTGCTCACCGTGGACGGGACGATTACCCCCGTTATGCGAAACTATATTCATCGTGGGATCAGCGACGCTGAGAAGTCAAACGCGAGCGCGGTTGTGCTGCGCATGAATACTCCCGGCGGACTAAGCTCGGCGACCGATGACATTATTCAGGACATTCTGAACAGTAAAGTTCCGGTAATTGTCTACGTCGATCCACCGGGAGCCAGAGCGGCCTCCGCGGGTGTCTACATCACATACGCCGCACACATTGCCGCCATGGCGCCGTCGACAAACATCGGTTCGGCAACGCCAATCTTCCTAGATCAAGGCGGACAGGTCACGACCGCCGACGACACACTCACACGCAAAGTCGTGAACGACGCGGTTGCCAGGATTCGCGGACTCGCCACGCTTCGAGGTCGTAATGCCGACTGGGCCGAGTTGGCCGTGCGCGATGCAGTGAACATCACCGCGGACGAGGCGAAGCAGCAAAACGTCATTGATCTGATTGCCACGGATCTTCCAAGCCTACTCAGCCAGGCAGACGGAAGGCAGGTTCAGACGACTCAGGGAACGATCACGCTGGCGACGGCGGGAGCGGGAATTCGGACAGAGAATATGACCCTTCCAGAAGAACTTCTTCAGACAATTAGCGATCCAACGATCGCCTACATCTTGCTTAGCATTGGAATGCTGGGCATATTCCTGGAACTCGCCAATCCGGGTTCGATTCTTCCGGGCGTCGCTGGAGGGATTTCGATTCTTCTGGGGTTGTCATCACTCGGCAGCCTCGATGCCAACTGGGCTGGAATCCTGATGATGGGCTTCGCGTTCGTCTTGTTCTTGGTAGATCTCTATGTCCCAAGTCATGGCGCTCTCACAGTTGGAGGCATTGGGTCATTTGTCCTTGGGTCATTCATGTTGTCAAACTCAGTAGACACTCCCGCCACGGGCATCTCGCGAATTGCAATCGTCACGATCACGGCACTGATTTCCGGATTCTTCGTCTTCGCGGTCGGTGCCGTGGTACGGACGCGCCTCAAGCGGAGCAGCACCGGCAACGAGGGACTTCATGGTGCGACAGGAATCGTTCGCACGCTACTTGATCCAGAAGGCTACGTGTTCATTGACGGAGAACTCTGGCACGCGCGGTCGCTTAATGGCGATCTGCCGGTTGACACCGAGATACGCGTGGTGGATGTTGACGGATTGATGGTCATTGTTGAGCCTAAGACGAGTACGGCTGGACCCGATGCGAACGGAGGATCAAACGGCGCCGGGAATTTGCCCAACGTTCGACAACTCGCTGTGAACCCAACGTCTACCGCGTCTCAACAAATCACGGGACGCTGAAGGAGAGGTAAAAAGTGGGGCCACTTGTAGTCATCGGGATCATCGTGCTGTTTCTATTGATGGTTTTGACTTCGACAGTCAAGATCGTGCAAGAGTATGAGCGGGGCGTCGTCTTCCGGGTGGGACGATTGATGGGACCTCGCGGACCGGGAATCATCCTGCTGATTCCGTTTATTGAGCGAATGGTAAAGGTCGATCTACGAACTCTGACTCTCGACATTCCGGCACAGGAAGTGATCACGCGTGACAACGTCACGATTCGTGTCAACGCGGTTGCCTACTTCCGGGTAATGGATCCGAACGCGTCGATTGTCAACGTCGCCGACCACATTCGTGCCACTTCGCAGATCGCGCAAACAACGCTACGTAGCGTTCTGGGCCAGGCGGAGCTCGACGAACTCCTGTCAGCACGTGACAAAATTAATCAGGAGCTACAGACGATCATCGACGAGCAGACCGAGCCGTGGGGCGTCAAGGTGAGCATCGTCGAAGTCAAAGACGTCGAGTTGCCCGACTCTATGCAACGTGCGATGGCGCGACAGGCAGAGGCAGAACGTGAAAAGCGGGCCAAGATTATTCATGCGGAAGGCGAGTTCTCGGCCTCGGCACAGCTGGGAAATGCCGCGCGCGTTATCTCTGCCTCGCCCGGTGCCCTGCAGCTTCGTTACCTTCAGACACTCAACGAGATTGCCGCAGAGCGGAATAGCACGATCGTCTTTCCGTTGCCAATCGATCTCATTACGCCATTCCTTAGCACGATGGCGCCGAAATTCGAGACAAGCTTTGAACCAGCCCCGACAATCGAAGAAAGCACACCGCCGCAGGACGAAGGGACGGACGACAAGACAGAATAGGGAGGTAGAGATTCCTCGTTGAGAGATTCGAAAGAAGAGCCGATCGCCGAAGCGACGGAATTGTTGCGCCCCCACGTCGCATCCATCGTGGGCAGGGTCAATGTCGACGAGTTCACAACGGTGGAATTCGTTGAGGTGATGCAGCAGGATGATAGCTGCAAGTCTGCCTACGTTAAGGCCGTTGATCGCTGGCCGGAGTCAGACGAGACGCTGGCGAAGATGGTCGTGCATGGTCAGATTATTCCTGAGTTACTGCGCGCCACCGGCCTGGTGGAGTGGGCTGGATACGCCCATGGCGAGGAGGACGCCTACGCCATTCCAGCCTGGTGGCGAAAAATTCAGACGTCAGAATAAGGCGACTGGCTCTGCGCGTAAGGATCGACTCGCGAATCACTCCCGCAAAAACGGGTAGAGGTCGTCCAACGGAGACGGCAGATCGATTTCATCGAAGTGAGCCCTTGCTCGCTGGCTCTCGACCAGCGCAATAACTTCCTTCGCCGATTCCTCAATCGATTTGCCGGTGACCTCTACGATCGGCCATGGGTATCCGCGCCGCACTAACCGCCGGCAATACTCGAGTTCCTCTTGGACTTTGTCCGGATCCGCATATTCGCCGGTCGTGTAGCTACCCAGCGCTTTGACCCTGTGTTGACGAATCCTGGTCAGTTCATCGACGCTGATCATCAGGGCGACCACATTCGTCTGGTCGATCTCATAGAGTTGCTTCGGCGGATTCACTCCCAAGACCACGGGAATATTCGCGACTCGCCAACCCCTGAGAGACAGGAAAATGCTTAGAGGTGTCTTCGACGCGCGCGAAACTCCGACGAGCACGATATCGGCGTCACCCAGCGTTTCGAGTCCCTGACCGTCGTCGTGACGAACGGTGAACTGAATGGCTTCGATTCGCCGGAAATACTCATCACTCAGGCCACGGGAAGCACCGGGACGCAAGATGGGACGCATTTCGACGTGCTGCGAAACTTTGCCGAGCAACGGACCGGTCAGATCAACATGGTCAATGACTCGCTGTCGACACTCCCTCAGAAGCAACCGCCGAATGCCAGTGATGACGATCGTATGGACGATGATCCCGTGATCGCGTTGCGCCTGAGCGACGACCTGAAGCACCTGCTCCCGAGTTCGAATTCCAGGATGACGATTGAGTTCGAAGTCGACTCCGGGGAATTGCACCACCGCGGCGTCGACCACTGCCTCGGACGTGGCACCGCTGCCATCCGAAACGATATGAATAACTGCCTTCTTCGGCGCACTGCTGCCACTCAACGACATCGATTATCCTCCAAGTGCAATGGCTCGTTGATCGTGTCTCATGTCGATCAGGATAGTACACCGGAACAGATAAACAAATCGCGAAACCCTTGCCGTCCAACCCATTCGATCTGATACTGACGAATACAGGGAAAATCGAACACGCGATGGAGTGATGATATGACAATTCGAATCGTGACCGGTGGAATCGCTCAAGAGACCAACACGTTTCAGTGGGAAGCAACCACGCTCGAGGATTTCGAGAAGGGCTCGAGTCACATCGACCGGGGCGAGGCAATCCTCGCTCTTGAAGGTACCGGCACCATCTACGGTGGGATCATAGCCGAATCAAAGGCGAACGACGTTGAGCTGATTCCAACGACATACGGCCGGGCCGTACCGGGAGGTCGCGTCAGCCGCGAAGCGTTCGAGACGATGAAGAACGAGATTGTCGACGGGATCCGCGCGGCCATGCCGGTTGATGGTGTTCTCCTTGGCATTCATGGTGCCATGGCCCTGGAGCATAACGATGACGGCGAGGGACCGTTGATCACGGCGGTACGCGAGGTGGTTGGGCCAGATGTTCCGATTGTCGCCCCCCTTGATCTACATACGAACCTCTCCGACGAGATGATGGAGGAGGCAACGGCGTTCGTCGGCTACAAAGAGTACCCACACGTCGACACGCCAGAGACCGGCGCCCGGGCCATGCAGATTCTGCTGAGCACGATAAGAGGGGAAATCGTACCGACGATGGCACACGTAAAGCTGCCATTGATCGCTCCGAATCAGTCGATGGTCACGACCTGGCAGTCACCGATGAAGACGGCCATCGACCGTGCTCGAGAGATCGAGAAGGAGCCAGGAGTCGTTGCTGCCACGGTCCTGGGTGGGTTTCCTTTCTCTGACATTCCGTATACCAGCGTCGCGACCATCGTTGTAACCAATAACGACCGGGCGCTGGCGCAGAAATACGCCAACGAACTTGCCTCGATCTGCTGGGATCTTCGCGAAGATTTCACGATTCATCCGACTCCGATCAAGGACGCGATCGCAGAAGCTCTAGCTGGTGAGCCAGGCTCCGTTTATGTGCTGGCGGACATCTCCGACTCGGGTGCCAGTGGCACTGCCGGTGACGGAACCGCGGTGTTGAAGGGCTTGCTTGAGGCAAACGCGACATCCGCGTCAGTGGCTCAGATCATGGACCGGGCAGCGGTCGACGCCTGTATCGACGCGGGAGTCGGGAGCACTGTTACGCTGACCGTAGGAGGCAAGCACGACGGCTTGCACGGAGATCCGGTCGAGGTGACCGGTATGGTCAGACTGATTCATGAAGGTACGTTCGTAATCGCTGGCCCGATGGGCGCCGGAACGCTTGCGAGTCGAGGCCGGACCGTCGTACTCGAAATCAACGGACGAAATGGGATAGAGCTTCAACTCACCGATCTGCGTGGCCATCCGAGTGACTTGAACTTCTTCCGTGCGTTCGGTATCGAGCCGACTCTACGCCGAATTCTTGTGCTCAAGAGCGCCGCGCATTTCCGAGCGGCATTCGAGCCGATCGCGACCAAAGTCATCGAAGTCAAAGCACCTGGGATCAGCAGTCCAGATCTACACAGTTTCAACTATCAGCACTTGCGACGTCCGATCTACCCGCTCGACAAGGACGCGAGTTGGTCCCCGAAACAATAGCGATGTCGACACGGGTCCCGATGGCGATCGGGACCCGTGTCACTCTTTCGCGTGTGGCACGTGGCCGTTGTGAGCCTCAGTAGGCGACCATCGTGAATTTGTCACTCTGAGCGACAGCGAAGAATCTCTTCGTTTGATTCGACGAAGCACGGAGAGATCCCTCAGCTGCGGCCTCGGGATGACACATCCAGTGTGGCAACCTACTCAGCGCGACTGTGATTGGATACCGGGACAACCGGCGGTGTAGAATCGGCCGCATCGACCGGCCCGATAGCTCGGGGGATTCCGCCGATCTGAACGGATATTCCGCTTCATGCAACGTAGCCCCGATATCGCATCTGTCGAAGCCGGTTTGGTTACCCAGCAATCCTCAGCCACATCCATCGATCGGTTTCAGATGACGCTCGGTGCGCGCCTTCAAACAGGATTGCGACTGGAGCATGTCTTCTATGCCGTGTTCTTTGTCCTGGCAGTTCTTACCCGCTTCTGGGACCTCGGGTCCAGAGCGCTCCACCACGATGAGTCGTTGCACTCCTATTTCTCCTGGATTTACGAGGCCGGTAACGGATATATTCATGATCCGCTAATGCACGGTCCGTTCCTCTTCCATGCGACCGCCTTTATGTACCTGTTATTCGGGGCGACTGACGCGGTTTCGCGTTTCTCCCCTGCTCTATTCGGCGTCATCCTGGTAATGCTTCCCTGGTTCCTTCGCGGTGATCGCCTACTTGGTCGCTGGGGAGCACTCAGCGCCTCCGCGCTCATTTTGATCTCGCCCTCGATCCTCTACTACAGTCGATTCATCCGTCACGACATCTTTGCGGCAACCGGTGCATTGCTCCTGTTCATCGCGATTGTCCGGTACATCGAGACCCCGGAACCTAGATGGGCAATTCTTGGCGGACTGGCGATCGGCTATCTGCTGACAACCAAAGAAGTCAGCTTTATCGTTCTATTTGTGTTCGTGATGTTCCTCGGCGTCGCGATCTCCGTGCGTGTGGCGCCATTCCTTTTGGCGGTGGCCGCTACCGCCGCGGTAACGTTCCTGTTGACGAGCAAGATGTTGCACGTGCTCGGTGCGCCGCCACTACCAGGCATTCCCTGGAGCCAACCCACGTTCCCACAGATCGAACATTTCGTCGTTCAACTCATCAAGCATCCGGTCATCATCGCGGGCGGCGGTATCACGATCCTCACCGTGATTGTTGCGTTGTGGCTGCTCGATCGGCGGCGGCCCAAAGAATTGGGCTGGGTCGACGGCATTCTTGGAGATGCACCACCCGGCTCGCCAGCCGCGGCGCTCTACGAACTCCTCAGTGAGCGGCGAGCGTTATGGATCAGCGTTGCCACAGCCCTCGTCTTCTTCACGGTCTTCTACACGTCCCTGTTTACGAACATGTCGGGTCTCGCAAGCGGAACATTCGGCGCGCTCGGCTACTGGCTGGGTCAGCAGGGCGTGCAGCGAGGTCAGGAGCCCTGGTTCTACTATCTCATCCTCCTGCCCCAGTACGAATACGTGGCGGTGTTGCTCGTTCCGCTCGCCGCAGTTGCTTTACTGTGGAGATTGTTTCGAGGTTGGCGACAACATCTGACGCTCGACTCAAAATCCTTCGTTCGCGGGTTTCTGCTCTTCTGGGCCCTGGGAATGCTTGCCGTCCTATCGTGGGCTGGCGAGAAGATGCCTTGGAACGTGATCCACATCGCGCTCCCTATGACCTTACTCGCCGCGAGCTTCACGGGAGACGCTATCGAGTATCTTGAGCGCCGCTGGTCTACCTGGTCGCGACGAACTCGAATAGATACGCTGATGGCAGGTGGGTTGATTTTGCTCCTTACTGGGACAGCTTTCCTGTCAATCGCGTGGGCAAGCGACGGTCCGTACAAACTCGTCGGTAGTGCCTATGTACGTTCTTTGCGGGCAGGCGTTGCGGACCACTGGTGGGCGTATGTCTATCTACCGTGGCTGCTGGCGATCGCGGTCATATTGCTCGGCATAATCCGCATCGGTGCACGGCGCGCAATGAGCGCCACGCTTATCGCTGGAGTCTTTGCGTT
This sequence comes from uncultured Chloroflexia bacterium, assembly GCA_963785465.1. GTDB lineage: Bacteria > Chloroflexota > Chloroflexia > Thermomicrobiales > Thermomicrobiaceae > CALAGB01. Next base: position 76,688 of record CAWAVM010000012.1, read on the forward strand.
CTCTCTGGCTCAGGTTCACGCCGAATGGCGGCTTACCTATCGTGAGGGCGACATACCGAGGGATATGCTCGTATATGTTCAGACCACGCCCGACGTTCCACTTGTTACCGCACAACTTCAGCAAATGTCACAGCAGGTTACTGATGGCATGAGTCTGACCATCTGGTACGACGACGTGACGCAATGGCCGTTCAATTGGTATCTCAAAGATTTTCCCAATCGCCGCTATATTGGGCGGGAGCTGCCGGCCACGCTGGACGCTCAAGTGATCATCATTTCCGATGACGTCTTGACGAGCGATATGGAGAATCGACTGAACGCGAATTATGCCTTCCAAGAGTATCCGATGCGCTGGTGGTTCCCCGAGGAAAATACGTACCGGCGCTTTGCCTATGCACCCGACATCAAAGATGAAGCACGCCAGAACTATCAGGATAGCCAGAAGCCGCCGTTCACTCTGCTGGACGTGGCCCGAAGTGTCTGGTCGAGCGTCTGGTCTATGCGTCACCCGACCGAGCAAGGGAAGATTTTCCGCACGGTTGCCTACCGCGAGGTTCCAAGTGGATTTGGATCGGTCAAGTTCCGGGTATACGTGCGCAAGGATCTGCTGCCATACTTCGACCAGATTCGGTACTGACGCGCTTGATCGAAATGTTCGCTGAAAAGTCTCCAGCAACACGACTTTCGAATACGAAGAGGAGAGTGACGTGCACGAAAGTGCCAATATAGACGATGGGCAGGCGGACGATCTCGAGAAGCCCTCGCTCCTCGACCATTCCATCAGCCTGGAGTCACTCTCATGGCTCAACGTTGGCTGGGTTGCGGTCGCCATCGTCGCCTTTCTGCTGCGTATTGCGAATTTTTCGGCTTGGCCACTGGCGACAAACGAGGCACGACTAGCATCTGATGCGCTCTCGATCGTTCAGGGTGGCTCTCTACCAGCGTCAGCTTCAACGTCGCCGCTGCCAACCGCACTAACCGCCCTGGCCCTGTTTCTGTTCGGATCCAGCGACGGCATCGTGCGAATCGTGCCCTTGGTGGCCGGCCTCGGATCGATCGCGCTCATCGCCTGGCTGCGGCCCTTTGCGAGTAAGGGAACACTCCTGGCAGCCGCATCGATTTTCGCAGTCTCTCCGACCCTGGTCGCGGCGTCGCGGCAAGCGAACGATGGAGGGCTCCTTGTCTTGAGTACATTGTTCGTGTTTGCGGTTGGGTTGCATTGGCTTCATGGACGCTCGGGCGGAATCGCCGTGCTCTTCGGAATTGCCGGAGCAATGACCGTTCTGTCTTCACCCATCGGCTGGATAACGCTTCCGATCGTCGCGATCGTTGTCCTACTGATCTCCGATGAACACAATGCTCCTATTCGTGACATCCCTCTGATGATGCTTGGCGCCGCCGCGACGATCCTAATCGTGACGACCAGTCTGTTTGTTCACCCGGCCGGTTTCTCCGATTTCTTTCGTTCAAGTCTCCGAGCACTCTGGAATCAGCAACTCAGCCAAGCGGGATCCGCATGGCATCTTGCAGTATTTCAGGTACTGATCGACGAAACGCTCGCCGTGCTGCTGGCGGTTGTGGCGATTGTTGCCTGGATTCGAACGCAGGCCCGTGGCGAGCATTCTAGTCCGTTTGCCGCTGGATTGATGGTTTGGACAGGATTGGCACTGCTGTTCGCATCGTTGCTCGGAGGAAAGGGAACGTCGCTCTACTCCCTCACCTCGCTCCCGCTCGCACTGCTAGCTGGATGGAGCCTTAACAAGATCCTCAGCCACATACACTGGCCCGACTATTCCACCCCACGCGGAATCTTGTTTCTTATTCTGATACCCATTACGTTTTTCGCTGGGGTAAGCACATATGGTCTGCTTTCGAGCGATGTCGGTTCAGACCCGTGGGCGTGGCTCTTCACGTTTGTCCTCGTGGCAATCATCGTCTTTGCACCCCTGCTGGCATTGACGATTTGGCTTCGACGGTCGCTCAGCGGATGGGGCTCGGTGCTGGTCTTGTTTGTAGCAATATTGCTGGCCGGCATCACAATACGCAGTAGCGTCCTGCTAGGCGATACCGTCAACGGCCGACCAGGTGAGCCACTCATGGTCGGCCTCAGCCAGCCAGCTGTCGCATCGACGGTCAACCAGATCAGAAGCGTCAGTCGCGATATGACGACCTTCGAGCAAGATGTTCGGGATCCAACAGGCGGTCACGGGCTAACGATCGTAATTGATTCGTCGATCGATGAGCCTTTTCGCTGGTATTTCCGCGATTTTCCCAATGTCCAGTTTCTCGATCCCAGCCAGCAGATTCCGGCCAATCAGGAGCCGCAGGTGCTCATCGCTCGATCTGATCACGCGTCGATGCTCGCATCTCCAGCGGACCGGCTACAGCGTACGCTCCCGTTTGAGAGCACGGCGCCTATTGCATTGACTCATCCGGATTTCGGGGAGTTGGTGCAATCGCTACTGCATCCTGGTAGATGGCAGCGATTCCCTGAATTCCTACTCGACCGGAGGGTGGATCTACCATCAGACCCAACTCATTTCTTGGTTTCGTACCGGCAGGATGTCGTGACGCAGATGTACGGATCCACGCCGCCACCGAGTCCGTAGACGAGTTGACCAACTTAAAGTTAGCAGGTAAGAAGTCTTCACGTTCGAAGTGAGTGCCCGGTACCGACCAGATCTTCCACTACACGGTTGAGATCGTCGAGGTCAAAGGGTTTGGGAAGATAGGCATCCGCTTTTGATGCCTTTGCGACAGACAAGGCATGAGGATGAGCCGAGATCAAAACACTGGCTACCTTATCCCGTTCCAACCCTGGCTTTAGATTATTGATGAAATCGGAACCGAGACCGTCAGGTAGCACCAGATCAGTAATCACGACACATGGCTGACACTCACGAAAGATACGCTGTGCGGCGGCAATCACACTGGCCGTGTAAACCTCAAAGCCGGCATCCTCCAACACCCACGAAATGAGATCGGCTATTGCTTGATCGTCCTCAACTACCAGTGCTTTTCGTCCGCGTTCAGCGACGGTCATTGAGTCATCCATTTTTCCAAAACGCCAGCTACTACACATCGTTGGGAGCTCTCGCTCTGATCTGTCCCCGGCCCTGATATCATTTGATGGGCCATCGAAAATTGGTAGGTCGCATATGATATGCCAAGAACATTCTGATGATGTAGTGTTCGCAACGCCAATCTTTCGAGCATTCTGGCATTCGATGATCGAGTATCGCTAACGAAGGAATTCCGTTTGGCAGATCGTATTCTCGTCATTGAAGACGACCACCATATTGCCCAACTGCTACGCGTCTATCTGGAGCGTGAGGGCTTTGAGACGCACGTAGCGCGAGACGGACGGGAGGGTCTCAGGCTATACGGCGAAATCGACCCGGATCTCGTCATTCTTGATTTGATGCTGCCCGGTCTCCACGGTCGCGACGTCTGCCGTGCAATCCGCATGCGCAGCCCAACACCGATCTTGATGTTGACGGCGCTCGATGACGAACGGGACGTGGTAGATGGCCTCGATCTTGGAGCCGATGACTACATTACGAAGCCATTCAAACCACCTGTGCTCATGGCACGCGTTCGTTCCGCGCTTCGTCGCTCCAGCGGACCGACAAATTTGGTCCAGGAGATCACCGTCGGAAACCTGGTAATCCGGCCGGAAGAGCGCATCGCTTCCATAAATGGTAGCGAACTCGATCTCCGCACCAAAGAATATGATCTGTTGCTGACGCTGGCTGCGCGGCCGGGCGTCGTCCTCACCCGAGAGAGTCTGCTGCGGCAGGTTTGGGGCCGTGAATACGATGTTGATACCCGCACGATTGACGTGCACATCAATCGGTTGCGGGCGCGGCTCGCCGGAAGCGATACCGAAATCGAGACAGTGCGTGGCGTTGGTTATCGCCTAGCTTTTGCGCCGTGACACGGGACTGACCATGGTCGCTTCGCGCTGCCTGCTTCAAAACTTCGTCGCCTTGTCCGTGTTCTGGATCTCTTCCAAATTCGGCCGTCATAGTGAGCGCCGAGGAGACGACCCAATCGTCTCTCCTGGTTGGATCACGAGGTCTCAGCAATGCTCAAGAGCCTGAGAGCGCGAATTCTCGTCTCCCACCTCGCCGTCATCCTACTCGTCTTCGGCCTGACCTTCGTCGTGGCATTCATCCCGATCCGAAACACGCAGAACCGGTTGGAAATTCGGCGCCTCGAAGCGCTGGCAGCGCCGGTTGCGGTTCAATCCGGGTTCCTGCTTGGGCGTCCAGCCCTGTCGACGTCGGCGACTGAAATACTTGACGCACAAGCCACCCAGTTGAATGTCCGGCTGGTACTCCTTGACCGGAATGGAAAAATCCTTCACGATACACGGCCGAGCCAACCACTCGACACCACCACGATGGATCAGCTACGTCTTGCTGGATCGAAACTAGATCAGCGCGTTCGTAGTTATGGGGAAGCCACTCGCCTCCCGGTGGAGACCCGCAGCATCTACGTTGGGGCGATTGGTGGAGAGCGCATCGTGCTCACTCTTCTGTCCCAGGTCGATGGGCGTTATATCGCTATCCTGGCTCCCAAGGGTTCGCCTGTCCTGCGCGAACTCTTCGTGCCACTCTTGCTGGCCCTCACGATCGGTTTTATCGGCGCGTTGATTGCCACACTGTTTCTCAGTCGCTCTATCGCCTTGCCGATTTCTCGCCTGACGGAGGCCGCCGATGCCGTTGCTGGCGGAGATTTGAAACGCAAGGTCTCCGGTCAGGGTGACGATGATGTCGGCCGTCTCGTCACAAGCTTTAACGAGATGGTCACCCGGCTACGAGTGACCTACGAAAGCCAGCGACGCCTGCTCGCGAACATTGCACATGAACTCCGTACTCCGCTTACATCAATTCAGGGGTACGCTCAGGGACTTAGCGATGGAGTTTTCGTTACTGAAGAGCAGCGTCAAGAGGCACTCGACACGATCGGCGAAGAATCGGAACGGGTTAACGAGCTGCTGATCCAGATTCTTGAACTGGCTCGGCTCGAGTCGGGGCAATCGGGCCCCCGCGTTCGCGAGGTCGACACCGAGGATATCGTTGGGCGAGTTCTCCGACGCCATCGCGTGGAGGCAGATCGACGTGGTATCAACCTCGCTGGGCCACCTAGTGGCACTCATACAGTGCGCGGAGACGAGGGGCTGATTGATCAGGCCATTGATAACCTCGTACGCAACGCGATCCGACACACGCCGCAGGGCGGCAATGTAATCGTGAATGTATTGGCACCGCCGGACGCATCTCGCAGCCACGCCGGAGTGCGAATAAGCGTATCCGACACCGGCATTGGGATTCCCAACGACGCACTGCCGCACATATTCGATCGTTTCTATCGTGCCAATGGCAACGAGAGCCCGGAAAACCCCGGTGACCACGGTTTCGGACTCGGCCTTTCCATCGTGCGCGAGATCGCCACGGCTCACGGCGGTTCGGTTGGAGTTGACAGCGAGCTTGGCAAAGGCACCACATTCTTCATAGATCTACCCGGTTCACTGGCCGCACAGTCGCTGAATGGTGGAAAACCTGTGGCATAACCGGCCGTAGTTGATCGGGCCGATAACCCGATTCAAGTTGCCAACGGGTCGAGAGAAGGACCAAAGATTCGGCCTAATAGAAATTAGGGAAAGTTTGACGTTTGGACGTGGACACTGATACGATGACCGAAGGCTCGCTCACCGCGAGCCGCAAGGTCCGTTCTTTTGGAGGACATGTCCATGCTGCTTGAGCGCATCAATGGTCCGCAAGATCTGAAGTCTTTGACAATGCCAGAGATCGAAACGGTCGCGCGTGAAATTCGAGATCTCATCTTAGATGTCGTTGTTCGTCAGACCGGTGGACATTTCGCGTCCAACCTTGGCTCAGTTGAACTGGCCCTCGCACTGCATTACGTCTTCGAATCGCCCGAGGACAAGATTGTGTGGGATGTTGGACATCAAGCTTATCCACACAAGATTCTGACAGGGCGGCGAGATCGGTTCTCAACGATTCGCCAAGAGGGAGGTCTCAGCGGTTTCCTTCAGCGTGAAGAGAGCGAGCACGATCAATTCGGAGCCGGCCACGCCAGTACTTCAATTTCAGCGGCTCTGGGTATGGCAGTCGCCGGGCAGCTTAAAGGGGGAGCATTTTCATTCGATCGCGGTCATTGGCGACGGCGCATTGACGGGCGGCATGGCGTATGAAGCTCTCAACAATGCGGGCAGCCTCAAAGTCCCGCTGATTGTGGTGCTGAACGACAACGAAATGTCGATCGCTCCCAACGTCGGCGCACTCCCCAAGTACCTGAGCCGCATCCGAACTGATGAACGATACGGCCAGGCCAAGGCAGAAGTTGAACGACTATTATCTCGGGTTCCGCAGGGCGACCTTTTGCTGGAGCTCGGGAAACGCATGAAGGATGGCCTGAAAGAAGTCGTCTATCACACAATGATCTGGGAAGAGCTCGGCTTCACCTATATTGGGCCGGTTGACGGTCACAATATCCGGGATCTGATCGAAGCATTTGAACAGGCCAAGACGATACCCGGTCCCGTCTTCGTGCATGCGGTTACCGTAAAAGGTAAGGGCTACGAGCCCGCTGAGAACGACCCATTCAAGCATCACAGTGCATCAATCAAGACTCCAGGCGCGCCGCCGACACCACCAAAATATCAGGATGTCTTCGGCAACACATTGACCGAATTGGCCAGGCAGAATGACCGTATCGTCGCGATTACCGCGGCGATGCCGGACGGAACCGGATTGCTGCCATTTGCGAAAGAGCATCCAGCGCGATTCTTCGACGTAGGGATTGCGGAACAGCACGCCGTCACATTTGCCGCAGGGCTTGCGACCCAGGGTATGCGTCCAGTCGCAACCATCTATTCGACGTTTCTTCAGCGGGCATACGATCAAGTGATCCATGATGTCTGCATTCAGAATCTGCCCGTCGTTTTCGCGATGGACCGTGCCGGGTTGGTCGGAGATGACGGACGTACTCATCACGGCGTGTTCGATCTTGCCTACTTACGCTGCCTTCCGAATATGGTCTTGATGGCGCCGAAAGATGAAGACGAGCTACGCCATATGGTCGCGACTGCTATTGGGCACGATACCGGACCGATCGCAATTCGCTACCCTCGTGGCGCGGGAGTCGGTGTCTCGATGCTCGCTGATCCACACACGCTCCCAATCGGTCGCGGCGAGGTCATCCGAGAGGGCAGCGACATTTCCATCGTGGCCATTGGCTCGACCGTCCTGTGGGCGACCCGAGCAGCCGAAATCCTTGTCGAACATGGTATCGACGCCGAGGTAATCAACGCTCGATTCGTCAAACCGCTTGACGAAGAACTGATACTCAGCTCCGCGCGGAAGACGGGGATGGTAATCACGGTCGAGGAAGCGATGCTGGCCGGAGGGTTTGGTAGCGCTGTACTCGAAGTCCTCAGTCGTGAGCAAATGAACATTCCGACAGACCGCATCGGTCTGGCGGATCGATTCTTTGATCACGCGTCGCAGAATTCACTGCGACGTTTGGCCGGCATCGACGCCGAGAGTATTGCAGCTCGGGTTCAGGCACTGGTCAAGACAGGACAAGAGATGTCAACCGTCGCAGACTAATCTAACCGACGACGATAAAGCCGCGGCCTGAAGGTCGCGGCTTCGTCATGTGAAGGCACGTGCTCACCATGGATCCTTTTCCAATTCTCAGCCAGTATCAGTCCGAACTCGGATATCGTCTCGATCCAACCGCAGTCGATCAATTGCGGAAGTTGCGTGAACTTCTTATCGACTGGAATCGGAGATTTAACCTTACGCGAGTTACCGAGCCGGCCGAGATCGAAACGCGCCTCTATCTCGATTCCCTTGCGATGCTGAGGCTCGTTCGACGATCGACTCCGAACTTGGCGTCCACTTCAACGATCAAGATGGTCGATGTTGGCACTGGAGCGGGTTTCCCAGGATTACCGCTCAAGATTGTGGACCCCGATATCAGCGTCGTCCTGATCGAATCAACGGCGAAAAAGGTTGGCTTCTTAGTCGAAGCCATTCGGGTTCTCGGGTTGAGCGATGTCACCGCCGTCCACGGACGGGCCGAAGAACTGGCGAATGACGATCAATACCGAGCGAAATTTGACGTCGTCACCGCTCGGGCTGTGGCCAAGCTCCCTGCACTGATCGAGATCTGCATGCCGTTCTGTCGCGTGGGTGGAAGGGGAATCTTTCCGAAAGGCCGCGATATTGATCACGAGATCTCCGATGCGTCCCGTGCCGCCGAGCAGCTTCGATGCAAGATTCTCGGTTCTGAGACGATGATGGTTCCAGAATTGAGCGGCACCTCGTACGTGATAGTCGAGCAGGTTGCCAGGCCGCCCGCGCAGTATCCACGAAGACCGGGAATTCCAACGAAGGATCCGCTTTAATAGATATGGAGTGGTGAACAGACTCAGAGTCTGCCGCTACGACGCGCCGACGCCTCGAGAAAGAGGGAGTTCGTCATGTCCACGCGGCAGAGACTGGTCGTGATCGGCGGCGACGCAGCGGGAATGAGCGCTGCGTCCCAGGCAAAGCGCCTTAACAAAAATTTCGACGTGATCGCGTTCGAGCGCGGTCCACATACTTCGTATGCGGCGTGTGGAATGCCCTATTTCATTGGCGGTCTGGTTCATGAAGAACGCTCCCTGATCGCGCGCAGCCCAGCCGCATTCCGAGCGAACGGAATCGACGCTCGTGTGCTGCATGAAGTTGAAGAGATCGACGTCAAGAATCGTCAGGTTCGCGTTCGATCGCTAGAATCAGGTGACGTCTGGCTAGAACCTTACGACGAGCTGGTGATCGCAACTGGGGCGTTTCCAGTCAAGCCGAACATTCCAGGAATTGACGCGTCCAACGTCTTCACACTAGCGATGCTGCGGGACGGCATCCGGCTAAGGCAATTCGTCGACGACCACGAACCGAAACAAGCGGTCGTAGTTGGCGGAGGATACATCGGTCTCGAGATGGCCGAGGCTTTTCTCCAGCGCGGCATAGCGACAACGATGGTCGAGATGATGCCCGAGGTAATGTCGACGCTCGACGCGGACATGGGGCGTCTCGTTTCAGCGGCCGTGCGGGCATCCGGAGTCGATCTGCTCCTCAACGAGAAGGTTGAGGCATTCGAGACAACGAGTGATCGAGTTGTTGGGGTCGTGACCGATCGAAGGTCGATCAAGGCGGACATCGTCGTGCTTGGTGTCGGTGTTCGACCCAACTCACAGTTGGCTGCGGAGTCTGGCATCCCACTGGGCATCACCGGCGCTATCTGGGTCGATGAACGACAGCATACGAAGATTGACCACATATGGGCCGCGGGGGACTGCGCCGAGAGCGTGCATTTAGTCAGCCATCAACCCATTCATATTGCCCTCGGAACGGTCGCAAACAAGCAGGGACGAATCTGCGGCATCAATCTGGGTGGTGGTTCGGCGCGGTTTCCCGGGGTTCTGGGGACGGCCATCACCAAGATCTGCAGCACCGAAGTCGCTCGTACCGGTCTGAACGAGTCGGAAGCGCGCAAAGCCGGATTTGACTTTTCGGCGACCACGATCACCAGTTCAACTCGCGCCGGATACTATCCAGGCAGCGGAAAGATCACGGTCAAAGTCGTAAGTGAATCCGCCACGGGACGCATTCTCGGGGCTCAGATAGTTGGCGCTGAGGGCTCTGGCAAACGGATCGACACATTCGCCACCGCCATCACCGCCGGCATGACCGTGGATGAATTTGAATACTTGGATCTGAGCTATGCGCCGCCATTTTCTCCGGTGTGGGATCCAACTCAGATCGCGGCAAGGAAGGCGGTGCGAAGAGGTCAGGCGGCGACCCCGGAATCAGTCGCTTCTTGACCACCGTTAGGAGTGTGAATCGTTGGGCCTTTGTTGTGCTCGGTTTGACGCTTACGTCGCCGCCGTGCTATAGTCAGTTCCCGCCCGGCGTTGCCTGGCAGGAAGATTGTGCCTTGAATTGTTCTGAAGTTTTTGAACATTTGAACGTACGCAAATCAGGATAGGGAGCTCGCGAGCGTGATCAAACTCCGACTGCGGCGCATGGGAGCGAAAAAGCAGCCGAGCTATCGAATTGTGGCCGCGGACGTGCGGTCTCCCCGTGACGGTCGTTTCATTGAGATCGTGGGATTCTATAATCCGCAAACCGATCCATACACTCTGCAAGTCAACGAGGAGCGCGCAAAGTACTGGATCGATCACGGTGCGCAGCCGACCGAAACAGTTCGGTCTTTGCTGGTGAAGTGTGGCGTCCTTCCAGCGAGAACGTTTACGGCGACTGGCGAGGGAGCCTCATCGGCACCCGCGACGGAGTGACGGTTAGCGGACATACTCGGTACAACGATGACGTTTGACGCTGGCTACCTTTACCGGTAGCCAGTTTGTCTACAACAAGGATGTGAGAGGATTATCACGGTGGAAGAGCTCGAGGGCCTCGTGACATTCATGGCGCAGAATCTGGTTGATAGTCCGGACGATATTCAAGTTGCATCGCAGCAGCGCGGCCGGATCGTCACAGTTACGTTGACCGTTCCTCCAGACGATATGGGCAAGGTCATCGGTCGACAGGGCCGGATTGCACGATCGATGCGCACGCTCCTGACGATTGCTGCATCGCGCCAGGGGTTCAGAGCCAGTCTGGACATCAATGGCTGAGAGCGCATCTCTCAACCCGGAACGACTGGCGATTGGCGTCATCGTTGGTCCCCACGGAACGCGCGGAGAAATCCGCATGCAGATTTGGACGCACTTCCCCGAACATATTCAGGACTTGAGTTCGATCTTCCTTGATGACGAAACACAACCCGTTCGTCTCCGTCACGTGCGGATCAGCCGGGGACTTGCCGTACTTTCGCTGCAGGGCGTTACGAGTCGTGAAGCGGCTGACGAACTAAAGGGAAAGGTCGTCCGTATCGATCGTGAGCAAGCCATTCCGCTCGAGGAAGGCGAGTATTACCACTTCGAGCTCATCGGTCTGGACGTCTTTACTGAAGAAGGCGATCGAATCGGAAGCCTGGTCGAGATCATCGAAACTGGAGCGAACGATGTCTATGTCGTACGAGACGACGAAGGAAAAGAGACGCTCTTTCCGGCGTTAAACGACGTCGTGCCAGAGATCGACCTCGAACATCGCAAGATGACGGTGAGGCCGCTTCACTATTGGGATGGCTGATCCGGCATGGGCCGACCTCGACGCGTCGCCAGGACATCCCACACCTTCTCCACCGGCACTCCAGTGGCCTCAAGCATCACCAGCAAATGATAGACAAGATCTGAAGATTCGGTGGCGATCGTCTCCGGATCTGCATTTTTCGCGGCGATGATCACCTCAGCCGCCTCTTCGCCGATCTTCTTACCAATCTTGTCGACGCCCTGTGCCAGCAAGTAGTTCGTGTACGAACCAGCGACAGGATGGCGGCTCCGGTCGGCAACGACCGACGAAACCTCATCAACCACCCGACTTGAGGTTGGAACCGTGCCAAATTCAGCGAGCGCATCGCCGCTGAAGCAGGTTTCGGTTCCGAGGTGGCATGTCGGACCTTCGGCACGAACCTGAATGAGCAGCGTATCCGAGTCACAATCGCTCCGGATTTCCAGCACATGATGCACGTTTCCGGACGTCTCACCTTTCATCCAGAGCTTGTCACGGCTTCGACTCCAGAAATGGAGCTTTCCCGTTTGAACCGTGAGTTTGAACGCTTCATGGTTCATGTACCCCATCATGCGCACATCGCCGGAACGCGCATCTTGAACGATGGCCGGTATCAAACCACGAACATCGAAGTTAATGCCGGAGAGTATGTCGTCCGTCTTCGTCGATTCGCTGTTCAACCTTTTCGCCAATCATCTGATATTTGCAAGTGCCAGGGCCCGTGTAGCTCATCGCACGTCGGGATCGCAAGGTGTGAAAGTGACAAACAGGAGATTTGGTGACCCATCTTCCCAATAGTCAAGCCCGATCTGGACCGGCCAATGCTGCTTTTGTCCGAGATTCGCTTGACCATCGCCGAACAGCGGACAAACACAGGCTGCCTTTTTACTTCGTCACAAGAGAATGGGGGCATTCCTGCCCCCGGTGCATTCATCGAGTTCACCGTTCACCGAACACAACCGTGTCGGCTCGCTCAATCGGCCATCACCACCGATGCACCGACCGTGCCACCCTTGGCCGTCCGGCCAACGGCCTGGGCGACTTTGGCGACGCCTGGCATCGCCGCGGCAAAGTTCTCAAACGTAAGCGACTGTCCGCCGTCCGACAGGGCGTGATCCGGGTTCGGATGTACCTCAACGATTAACCCATCGGCTCCAGCCGCGACCCCGGCGAGCATCATTGAAGGCACGAGATACCATTTGCCGGTACCGTGACTCGGGTCGACAACTATTGGTAGATGGCTAAGTCGCTTCACGACCGGCACGGCGCTGATATCGAACGTGTTCCGCGTGATCGTCTCGTACGTGCGAATTCCCCGCTCGCACAGAATGACCTGCTCGTTGCCCTGCGCCATAACGTACTCGGCCGCGAGCAGCCACTCTTCAATCTGGGCTGACATCCCACGCTTCAGCAGCACTGGCTTGCCTGACTGGCCCGCAACTTCAAGGAGCAGAAAGTTCTGCATGTTGCGCGCGCCGATTTGAAGGACGTCCGTGTAGGATGAAACAAGATCGATGTCCGTTGGACTGAGCACTTCAGTGACGATCTTCAGGCCGGTCTCCTCGCGTGCCTTCGCCAAAATCTGGAGGCCCTCTTCTCCCAGACCGCGAAATTCGTAGGGAGATGTCCTCGGCTTGAACGCTCCTCCACGCAGCATTGAAGCACCTGCTTCTTTCACCGCATAAGCGGTGCGAAGCAGTTGATCCTCGCTTTCGACCGAACACGGGCCGGCAATCACTACGACCTCGTTGCCGCCAACTTTGACGCCACCGACATCCACAATGGTGTCTGATGGATGAAAATCACGACTAACCAGTTTGTAGCGTTTGCTCACTCGAATCACCTGCTGGACACCTGGGAGAAGCCCCATCGTCTCGTACAAGGCGTCCGGAAGAGGCGCGCCGAGCACGCCGATGATTGACTGATCCTGCCCGACAATCTGCCGGGTTCCGAACCCTGCTTCACCGACACGTCGGACCACATCGTTCAGCTGCTCTTTCGACGCAGTCGGCTCCAGCACGATGATCATTTCTGTTGCTCCTCAATAAACGATACAAGGCTTTGCACGTGATCCTAAACAGACTCTGCTGGCTGGTAGGCCCACTCCGGGCGCAAACCTACTGCTCGACGCAGATACACATGGCGGATCTGATGTACCGCCTTTTCTGTGTTGTAGTGAACCAGCACTCGAATCGCCCGATCGAGCGCCCCTGGAACTCCCATTTCATGCATGCACATAAGCGCGATCGAATCCCAACCAAACTCGCGAGCTGCCACAGCCGGAAAGGTCGCGTTTAAATCCGGCGACGTCGTGAAGATCGCGCTAGCCACGTCTTCCAACTCTATGCCGTTCGCATCCACAATCGCCGTCAACAGTTCGCGAGTAGCCTCAAGAATGTCTTCGGCCGTGTTGCGTTCGACAGTCGTTGCGCCGCGAATTCCCCGGCACCGCATCATTGTGATGATTCCTCCTCACGAGCGGTACCATTTCGTCGCTTAGCCGGCCGCCGTCGTCCGATCACACCCCCCGAAGATAGCGGACAAACTTCCGCATGACGTCCGGTTGGCGCTCCCGCGGCGTTGAACCAAGCCGATCGATTACGGCGCTGCCGACAACCGCGGCTTCGGCAACCTTGCCGACTTCCGCGACGTGCTCCGGCTGGGAAATGCCGAATCCGACCGCCAGCGGCAGGTCGGTCTGGTTCCTGACACGGGAGAGAAACTCCCCTAGCCCCTCCGAAAGTGAGGAGCGGGCGCCAGTGGTTCCCGTCAGCGACACGCAATAGATGAATCCGCTCGCCTGTTGCACTGTCGCACTGATCAGCTCATCGGTGCTGGTCGGCGCGAGCATGAAAATCAGATCCCGTCCATTGCGACGGCATGCGTCAAGCATTTCACCGCTCTCCGCGACCGGCAAGTCGGGAACAATCAAACCATCAACCCCAACCTCGGCGCATTTTTCCGCAAAACGGTCCACTCCGAAGTTGAAAATGGGGTTGAAGTATCCCATGAAGGCAAGCGGAACGTCAACGCCGGCCTCGCGCAGCTGCCTTGCCGTTTCGAGGCAGTAATCAACCGTGACGCCATTCTTCAGCGCCTCATAGCTTGAGTGCTGGACAGTCGCTCCGTCGGCCAAAGGATCAGAAAACGGGATACCCAGTTCGATCATGGTGGCTCCGCCGGCAACCATCGCCGGGGCGACACGTTGGACGGTGTCCAATTCCGGATAGCCAACCGTTAGATACGGGATGACGCCTGTCTGCTTCTCCGCCTTGAGCCTCGCGAAAGTCTTGGCGATTCGGCTTTCCGATGTTGCGACCGTCACAGCTCCACCCCCAACGCTTCGGCAACAGTGTGCATATCTTTATCGCCACGGCCTGACAGGTTGATCAGCACGATCTCATCGGCGCTGCGTTCTGCGGCGATTTTCGTGGCTAAATGGACAGCGTGCGCTGACTCGAGCGCAGGGATGATCCCCTCGGTCACACACAGGAGCTTGAAGCCTTCAAGTGCTTCCTCATCGGTCACACCGTGGTAGCTGGCCCGACCACTGTCCTTCAGATAGCTGTGCTCTGGGCCAACCCCCGGGTAGTCAAGGCCCGCTGAAATGCTATGCGCTTCGATGATCTGCCCGTCGTCGTCCTGTAAAACGTACGAGCGGGAACCGTGAAGGACTCCAATGCGCCCAGCGCTCAAAGATGCAGCGTGCTTTCCTGTTTCAATTCCAAGGCCGGCCGCCTCCGCACCGTAAAGATCCACTCCCGCGTCATCGATGAAAGGATGAAAGATCCCGATCGCGTTCGAGCCTCCACCGATGCAGGCAACGATCGCGTTTGGAAGCTTTCCAGACGCCTCCAGGATCTGCTTCCGTGCCTCCCTGCCGATGACCGATTGGAAATCTCGAACGATCATCGGATACGGATGCATACCTCCGACTGAGCCGATCAGATAGTAGGTGTTTCGCACGTTGGTGACCCAGTCACGGATCGCCTCGTTCATCGCGTCCTTGAGCGTGCGGCTGCCGGACGTCACCGAGCGCACCTCGGCACCGAGAAGTTTCATGCGAAAGACATTGAGCGACTGGCGGGCAATATCGACCTCGCCCATATAGACGATGCACTCCAGCCCGAGCATCGCACAGACCGTCGCTGTCGCGACTCCGTGCTGACCGGCTCCGGTCTCAGCGATAATCCGCGGTTTACCCATCCGTTTGGCGAGGAGGCCCTGTCCTATCGCATTGTTGATCTTGTGCGCGCCGGTATGTGCCAGGTCTTCCCGTTTCAAGTAGATCTGCGCACCACCAACGTGTTTTGTGAGCGCCTTTGCATGATACAGGGGAGTTGGCCTACCCACGTAGTCTTTCAGCAGATAGTCCAGTTCCTGTTGAAATGCGGGGTCGTTTTGGGCCTCCCTATATGCGTTCGTCAGCTCGTCGATCGCAGGAACAAGCGTGACCGGGGCATACGCACCGCCAAATTCACCAAACCGTCCCTGACTATCGGGAAGATCGAGCGCGCTGGGTCGTTCGACTCCTGTAGTGGTCATGCTGGCTCCTTCATCCATGAGGACGGACCATGTCGATCGTGTTCGGTTGGACGACTCGCTGCTGATCGCCGTGTCGCACTGCCTCGACAAACTGCTTGATCCTGGCCGGGTCCTTTTCTCCGTCAGTTTCTACCCCGCTAGAGACATCGACTCCGAACGGCCTGACCGTTAGCAGAGCCCGACCGACCGTGTCTGGTCGAAGTCCCCCGGAGAGAATGACCGGATAATGCTCAGCCAACTTCGCGGCCATCTTCCAATCGCCCTGCATGCCGGTCCCGCCGTAGACGCCCGGTAAATACGTGTCGAGCAACAACGCCCGCGCCGGTGACGCACAGTCGAGATAGCGCTCAGCGGTGCGGCGAGCATCCGAAAAAGCAAGCCCAGATGGCAGGCGCAACACACGTATCACCGGACGACATAGCCTGGCTTGGATCTCGACTGGTTCGTCGCCACTCAGCTGAATGAAGCCGAGGTCCACCTGGTCCGCGATCTCGTTCATGCGTTCCACGGATTCATTCACGAACACTCCAACCGCCTTCGGCGGCTCCGACTCGAGCCCTTGAGTCCCGTCAAGAATCTCTTGTGCCTGCTCAGGACTAACCTGTCGTCTACTCGGTGCAAAGATGAGGCCTATCAGGTCGGCCCCCAGTTCCGCGACCGTGCAAGCAATTTCAGGAGTCCGAATGCCGCAGATCTTAACCAACGTGCCCGTCATGATCGCAGACTTCGTATAGCCGCCGTCCGGTCATTTGCCAGCATGAGCGACTCTCCCACCAACAAAGCATGGGCACCGGCCGCGGATACCCGCCGTGCGTCCTCTCGAGTGTGAATGCCGCTTTCCGCGACGATCGTTCGATCTCCTGGAACGCGTGGCGCAAGTCGCTCGGTGGTTGCCAGATCGACTGTAAACGCCTTGAGATTTCGATTGTTGATCCCAATGACGCGCGCACCGGCTTCAACCGCGTCATCCAACTCGTTTTCGTCGTGTACTTCGACCAGCGCCTGCATACCGAACTGGTGCACTTCACTGAGCATCTGTCGCAGTCGAGCCCCCTTGAGCAACGAGACGATCAACAGTACTGCATCCGCACCGAAAGCACGCGCCTCGGCGACCTGATAAGGATCAACTAAGAAGTCTTTGCGCAGGACCGGTCGTGGAACCGCATGTCCGTGAGCGATCGATCCGGCCAATTCGAGGTCGTCGAGACTGCCCGAAAAGAAAGGACCGTCGGTCAACACCGAGATCGCCGACGCTCCGGCCGAAAGATAATCGTTGGCGACGACGGCCGCATCGATACCCTCAGCGATTACGCCCTTAGAAGGCGACGCTCGCTTGATCTCCGCGATGATTCCCAACGAATCGGATCTCAATGCCCGTTCGAACGAAAGTGGAACCGAGCGCTCAGTGATGCGCTGCTCGAGGACTGTGATTGGCACGGCCGCTTTTCGTGCAGGGAGATCGCTGAGCGTCCGCGCGACGATTCGGTCGAGAAACGTGTCGGTGCGAATCGTCATTTGCACCCACCCAATCGCTGCGAAATCGCAATCAACGCGTCGAGCTTGCCGAGTGCGGCGCCGCTATCGATCGAGTCCGAGGCCATCGCTACTCCATCACGAATAGATGACACCGCGTCAGCGGCATAGAGCGCGGCAGCCGCATTGAATACGGTGATGGTTCGCGCGGCGCCATGAACGCCGCCAAGCACGTCGCGCACCAGCCTGGCGTTCTCTTCGACCGAACCACCTCGTACGGCCGAAAGCGGCGCCGAGGTCAACCCAAGCGATTCAACGCTCAGTTTGAAACTCGTCACCTCGACTTTACCGTTGACCACGACATCGTGGACCACATTTTCGGAGGAAATGCTCAATTCATCGAGTCCGTCGTTCGAACAGACGACAACCGCGTGCTGTGTACCCAGAAGCGCGAGAACACGGGCGACTCTTCCAGCTGCTTCAGCGTTGGGCACACCCACTACTTGGTGCTTTGCACCGGCTGGATTAGTCAGCGGACCGAGCAAGTTGAAGACGGTGCGAATGCCGATCTCGCGCCGGGCGGGACCCGCGAAACGCATCGCTGGATGAAAGATTTGCGCGAACATGAAGCCAATGCCAACCTCGTCAATACAGGTCGCCACCGCGTCGGGATCGAGGTCAATCCGAACGCCCAGTCCTTCAAGCACGTCGGCTGACCCGCAGCGGCTCGACATCGCCCGGTTGCCATGCTTTGCCACCCGCACACCAGCACCCGCAACAACGAAGGCAGCGGCCGTGGAAATGTTGAATGTGTTGGCGCCGTCGCCGCCGGTGCCGCAGGTGTCGACAACAGGACCATCGTGTTTGAGGCATACGGGGAGCGCGTGACGGCGCATCGTCTCCGCAAAACCGGCAATTTCATCGTCGGTCTCACCGCGCATGCGCAGAGCGGTCATGAGCGATCCGATCTGGGCACCAGTTGCCGCGCCCGACATCACCGAATCCATGGATGCCGCCGCCTGCTGTCGGGTAAGAAGTTTTCCGTCAGTGACCAGCCGGATCGCTTCCCGGATGACATCCTGACCGCTCGCGTTCAAGTCGACGCGATCTGCTGTCGCGATAGTCATTTTAGTACCCCCTCGTTGCGAGAACCGCTGCTGGCCGGCGAAGAAAATTCGAAAGCAGATCTTTGCCAACTGTCGTCAGGATTGACTCCGGGTGAAACTGAACGCCTTCAACATCGTAATCTCGATGCCTCAAGCCCATGATCAAATCGTGCTCGCTCCGCGCGGTTACCTCCAGGCAATCGGGAAGCGTCTCTTCATCCACGATCAGCGAGTGATACCGCGTGGCGATAAATGGGCTCGGGATCCCGCTATACATCCCTCTACCGTCGTGAGAAATCGACGAGATCTTCCCATGCATCAGACTTGGAGCACGGACCACCGAACCGCCAAAGGCGACCGCCATGGACTGATGACCGAGGCAAACCCCGAGCAGCGGAATCTCGCCCGAAAAGCGTCGAAAGATATCGACTGAGATGCCGGCCTCAGCGGGAGTACACGGACCCGGAGAGACGACAATTCGCTCCGGAGCCATTTGCTCGATTTCTTCAAGAGTGATCGCATCGTTGCGACGTACCAGCACGACGGCACCCAGCTCAGCCAGATACTGATACAGGTTGAAGGTGAACGAATCGTAATTATCGATCAGCAGAATCATGCCTGCGCCTCGTCTCGCATTGAGCGTTCAATGCGCTCGGCTACGTCGATCGCACGCACAAGCGCACGCATCTTGTGGAAACACTCGTTGTCTTCGAACTCGGGAGAGCTGTCCGCGACGATTCCCCCGCCGGCCTGGAGATAGGCAATACCATCACGCATCACCAGGGTTCTGAGCGTTATTGCCGTGTCGAGATTTCCGCTAAAGTCAACGTAGCCGACGGTACCTGCATAGGGTCCGCGTCGTTCCGGCTCAAGCTCGGCGATGATCTCCATGGCTCGAATCTTCGGCGCACCACTGACCGTTCCGGCTGGGAAGCATGACCGCAGCGCGTCGACCCCTACCAGATCCTCGCGGATCGTACCGGTGACATGACTTACCAGATGCATGACATGACTGTAGCGCTCAATATCCATGAGCTGTGGCACAGAGACCGTGCCCGGGCTTGCCACTCGACCGATGTCGTTCCGCCCAAGATCGACCAGCATGATGTGCTCGGCCCGCTCCTTGTCGTCGCCAGCCAGCTCTTCGGCCAGCGCGTCATCTTCGGACTCAGTTGCCCCACGATGACGCGTGCCGGCGATCGGATGAGTCATCAGCGTCTGCCCGTCCAGACGAACGAGTAGCTCAGGTGAAGCACCGATAATCTGTGCATCGCCGACCTGAAGGAAGAACATGTATGGCGATGGGTTCACGCGACGCAGCGCCCGATAGATGGTGAAGGGATGCGCGCCTGTCTCGACAGAGACTCGCTGCGACAGCACCACCTGAATAATGTCACCAGCCGAGATATACTCCTTGGCCCGGTTGACCATGCTGTAATACGTATCGGGATCAGTGTGCCGCCGCATGCGCTCCGCCACCTGCACGTCAGCAAGCGGGCGATCTCCCATCGGAAGCTCGGGTTTTCGGGAGAGCCTGGCAACGATCCGTTCTATCCGGCCAATTGCCTCCGCGTAGGAGGTCTCCAACGGCGTGTGCTCATCAACATGGACATGGCTTACGACCTTGATCGTGTGCTCGAGGTGATCGAAGACGAGCATGGTATCGACGAACATGAACAAACCGTCGGGAAAATCGATCTCGTTGCCCGGAGCCGCGGGCAGCCGCTCGAAGTAGCGAACCGCTTCATAGCTGAGGAAGCCGACCGCGCCTCCCAGGAAGCGGGGCAGTCCTGGAAGCTCTACGGTCTGGTAGGGTGCGAGGTACTCACGCAGAGCCACGAGCGGATCGTCGAAATTGGCGTGTTGGAGATAGCCATGGAGGTTCGCCTCGGCAACTCCGTCGTTCATCTTGAGCGTCAGATACGGGTCGGTTCCAATGAACGAGAAGCGGGCCAGACGCTCACCCCCTTCGATGCTCTCGAGCAGGAATGAATATGCCCCTTGAGCCACCTTGAGGTAAGCCGAAACCGGTGTTTCGAGATCAGCAAAGATTTCTCGGTAGATCGGGATGATATTCCCGCGCTCCCGAAGGGCCGCTACCTCTTCCAACGTCGGACGATAGCGATTCGTATCTGACGTAGTGGCCCCATCAGTCACCTGCACCGTGTCGAGCATTGCTTACGTCCTCCAGAATCCCCGGCCCTGCTGAATGAACCGCGGACAAACAAAAAACCCCCGTCCCAGAAGGGACGGAGGTGAAATAGCTCACTCCGCGGTACCACCCTTGTTGGACACGTACAACGTGTCCCACTCTACAAGTACGGGACCAATACAGTTGATCCGATACCTAGCTCCCAGATAACGGTGGAGTCTCCGTTGCCGCCTACTCGCTCACACTTTTGGGGCACAGCTCCCGGATCCATTCAGCATCTACGTTGGCGCCGGACTCTCACCTACCGCCGGCTCTCTGGGCCTCGCTCAGATGCGTACTCGTTCCGCTCATCGCTGTTCAATCTATTCAGTTGTCGTGAGGCAGCGTAACAGACCGTCAAGGTTCTGTCAATCTCATGCGTGTGTAGAAATGACGGGAAGCGCGACAATCATCCGACACCCACGCAACGCTTAGCTTTGAGTCAGCGTTTCGCCAGAGTGCCAGATCTCGTGACGCGGGTTCGGATCTCCGTGTCCGACCGTGCGAGTCACCAGACACGTATCGATAAAGAACTCGATCAGCGTCTGCTCGTCCAACGAGCCATCCGGTAGTTCAATCGTCGGTCGTTCTTCAAAGAACTGCCGCTCCAGAGCATTCCGGAGTTCCTGATTGACGACCTCGGACGACGTGCCGGTAACGTAGAAGGCGTCTTCGTCATTCTCCCTCGGATAAGAGTGCAGCGCGTAGCGCCCATCACGCACTAGATCATTCAGCTTTGGCGACGAGATGATGAAAGCGTACATCGACTCATCAGTCAGGAGCGGGCAGATTGGATGGAGGCGCGGACCGCCGTCCGCCCTGACTGTTCCCAGGAATGCAAGTCCGACGCCGAATTGATAGAGCAATTCTTGACCAGCAACTGCCATCTCGGGCCGTTCGTCCCGGAAGTGGCTCCAGGAGACTCCCGATGGCGGCCTGAACACATTCGAGTTCGGCGACATGGGTCCTCCTGGTCGAGTGAGACGTGAATGGGGTCGGGGCTAACGGCACGGAAGCGGGTGGCGGCGTCAAGCGAGATCAGTGCGCGACGACTTCTCTCGCCTTCTGGATTTGCTGCAAGTTCTCCTGAAGAACCTTCTCCAACTGTGTGAGCATCTGAAGTGCGTAGACGTCGACCTCACCCATTGACCGTTTCGAGTTGTCCTTGGTTTGGCGCAGGATCTCTTCACTGCGAGCCTTTGCCTCGTTTATCAGACCCTGCTCATTCATGAGATATTCGGCCCGCTCTTTCGCAACCGACAGGATCTTGTCAGCTTCCGCCTGCGCCGAGGCGATCACTTGTTGACGCTCCTGCACCACCCGTCGTGCCTGCTTGATCTCCTGAGGAATTGAAAGTCGGAGCTGATCGATGATAGCGAGGAACTCTTCCTCTTCGACCATAATTCGATTGCTCAAAGGCACGCGCATACCAGCTGTGACCAACTCCTCGAGTCGATCGACGAGGTGCATGATATCGGCGACTTGAACAGTCTGGGACCCCGAGCGAACATTACTCACAATATGCCGCCAATCTCACTCACGCACGAACGCGCCGAATCGCTGCTCCAACGCATCTCCAACTAGCTCCGGAACGAGCCCGCGCACATCGCCTCCGAGGGACGCCACCTCGCGAATGAAGCTCGAGCTCACGAAAGAATGCTGCGAGCTCGTCATCAAACAGACGACGTCGACCTCTGGCGCAAGGTGTCGGTTCATGTGCGCAAACTTGAATTCATATTCGAAATCGGAAACGGCACGCAGACCTCGAACGATGGTACCCGCTCCGACCACCCGCGCGTAGTCCACACTTAGGCCATGATAAACCTCGATGCGTACGTTGGGAGTGTCTCGCAAGGCATGTTCCGCGAATTCAAGGCGCTCAGAGGCCGAAAATAGAGGCCGTTTCTGAGCCTGCTCGCCTCCCGCGTAGATGGCAAGAATAAGCTGGTCGAAGATGCGCGCAGCGCGTCTGGCGACGTCCAGATGCCCATTGGTAATGGGATCAAATGAGCCAGGATAGATCGCGATGTTCGGCACCGCCTTAGCTCCGTTCATGTCGCCTGCGCATCACAATCAGTCAAATCCGCCTCGTAAATCGAGAAGCAGCTATCTCCATGACATCGGTGCCGAATCTGCTGAAATCTCCCTACTTGCTCCGGGAGAACAACTCTCGGCGAATGGCCGATCAATAAGATTGTCTCGTTCTCGATCGCGCGGGACGACGCCAATGATGCAAGTGTATCGACAATATCAGGATCGGCATAGGGAGGGTCCATAATGACGAAATCATAGGCGCGATCTACGTGCGTGATGTAGCTTGCCACACTTGCTTGAAGGACTCGTCCCCGGTCGTCCAACTTGGTCGATTTCAGATTCTCTCGAATCACGCCGCAGGCGGTGCTGTTCTGGTCCACGAAGTCGGCCGACTCCGCTCCCCGCGAAAGGGCTTCAATTCCGACGCTACCGCTTCCCGCATACAGATCCAGAACGCGGATCGGTTCGATTCCGAGAGAGGCGAGCATCGAAAACGCCGCTTCCCGTATCTTATCCGCCATCGGACGCGTCCGCATCCCGGGTGGAGCCTTCAGACGATGACCGCGAGCAGTGCCGCTAATCACACGCATGAACTGTCCATACGTGACACGCGACCACCTGAATTGCGCGGCACCAGCTCACTCTAGCGAACCAGCCTCGCCATGCGCCTGAACGAGGTCGAACCGAGGATACGAACCGAAAACCTTGAGCCGAGCCGTTTTCGCCCTGATCCGATTCAGCGCGTCAGCGATCACCGGATCAAGTCGGTGACCTTCGACATCGAGCAAGAAGGTGTAGTCTCCGAGAGCCGATTTCGTCGGACGACTCTCAATCTTCGTCATCTGAATGTGGGCCTCGGCCAGATCGGTCAACACCTGGTGCACAGCACCGGGGACATTCTGCTTCACATTGAAGCAGAACGACGTTCGATCAGATCCGGTTGGTTCCGCATCGGATTGCGCCAGGACGAAGAACCGCGTGACGTTGCTCCGATTGTCCTGAATGTCCCGAGCAAGTATCTCGCCCCCATACAATTGGGCGGCTCGCTCAGTGCCGATCGCTGCCTGACTTCGCTCACCTGCCTCAATCGTCTTCTCCACTGCCGTCGCGGTGCTCAATGCCGCAACCTGATTGACACCCGGCAGGCACCGCTCGAGAAATCGGCGGCACTGTCCCAGACCCTGCGGATGGGAGGTCACGGTTTTGATGTCATTGAGTGTTGCGCCAGGCACGACCACGAGATTGTGACGAACTGGCACGACCAGTTCATTTCGGATCTTTAGATCGGTCTCGTCAATCAACAGATCCAACGTGAAACTCACAGAACCTTCGAGCG
Source organism: uncultured Chloroflexia bacterium (assembly GCA_963785465.1). Classification (GTDB taxonomy): domain Bacteria; phylum Chloroflexota; class Chloroflexia; order Thermomicrobiales; family Thermomicrobiaceae; genus CALAGB01. Next base: position 100,586 of record CAWAVM010000012.1, read on the forward strand.
AATTCTCGATTGGAAGGACGGCGCGCTCGGTCAGACCGGTTTCAACCGCCGAAACAAGCGCCGGAATCGAAGAAAATGGCATGAGGGTCGCGTCGTCCAGCCGCGCCTGCATGAGCGCCGCTTCTTCGCTGAACGTTCCTTCAGGCCCGAGATAGGCGATTCGCATCACGTCCTCCACGGTTTCAAGTCGCATCTCACGGAGTATATGGTGCCTCGGATGTCAGGGTCAACGTCCTCAACGTGACGAAAGGTCAGGATTCTATACATGCACAGCATCGCACCTGATATTTCAAGTAATGTTTCAGCATCCCATATCAGCGGTGGCTTGACTCACGCATCGACCTCGTTGACTGCCGGCATCGTGTTCAGTCCCCGAAATGCGGCTCCACCAAGAATCATGATCGGAATCGGGATGAAGACCAGTGCGAATGCTCCCAGCGTCGCCGTCAATCCAATGGCTGTGACGCCAACACCTGCCAGAATCCGCCCGACCGGGACCGTGCCCCAATTCATTGCGCCGGTGATCCCGAGGCCTCGCGCTCTCATTCCTCTCGGAATCCGCTCAAAATAGATTGTGTACTCGAGGAGGTTGGTGAGACTCCCGCCCAAACCAACAATGATGAGCAGACCAAACGATATGGCAAGAGCCGGTTCGAACACCAGTACGCCGTAGGCGAGCGGCACGACCAGAAACCCGATTCCAAATACTGATTGCCGGGAAATTCGATGTCCAATGGTGCCAAAGACGACGTTGCCGGTCAGTGCCCCGAGAGCAATCGAAGAGGTCATCAATCCGAGTGCAAAGGAACTGTGATAGACGTCGTGTGCGACGATCGGCAGTATCACCGACTCGATGGGTCCGATCGCAAGATTCATGATGGCCAACACCACAACGAGAGGCAAGAGAACCGGCTCACGCAGTACAAATCTCACCGCAGCAGACAGTTGAGACAGGTATCCCTCGATCTGCTCGGCATCTCCGTCAACGTTCCGAATCGACGGCAACAGCGTGCGAACGATCAGCGCCGACGCCCAGAATGTAGCGGCATCGATCCACAGGACGTTGCGAGCACCGATGACAGCGATCAGTACACCCGCGATTGCAGGACCGACTAGACTAGCTGAAGTCAGCACTCCGTCAAATATCGCGTTCGCCCGCTCGAATCGAACGTTTGCTCTGCGGGACATGTCCGGGAGCGCGCTATAGCGTGCGACCTGTGCCGGTGTGTCGAGTAACGTTCCGATGAACACAAGAATCAGCAGCAACCAGAACGGTAATCCGATCGTCAGATAGGAGAGCGGGATAAAGCCAATGACCAGACCGGCGAGGATATCTGCAGTGATACTGGCCCGCTTGAACGTCAGTCGATCGACAACGGCGCCCCCGAATAACAGAGCGAGCACAACGCCGAGGCCCGCGGCGAAAACCGCCAATCCGGTCCGCGTCGCGCTCCCTGTTGACACCAGCACGAACCAAGGAATCGCGGTGACGGTCATTACAGTACCGAACCTGGACAGTCCGTCCGCGGCGATCAGGGCAACTAACTCGGTCAGTCTAGTCCCATTACCACGGTCGGTCGTCGACTCGATGGCCGTATCCCCAGTCATAAACGTGCCGATAGTCTCTCGCGACCGCTATTCTGCATCGATGATCGGTCCACCCAGGATTGCATCCCGACAACGAATGCAATCTGGATCAGGACAGTGTGTGATGCGCGGATTCAGACGAATGGTGACCGAAGCAATTTCGAGCACATCGGCGGCGAGGTAGGCACGCCAATGGCTAGTGCCGACGTCGATTTCGCGCATGACCGGAGCGATGAAGGGCTGCAACCGCTCGAAGCCCACCGAGCAGCTTCCAAGCTGCGATTCGACTATTTTGCCCGAGCAATCACGCGCCCAGCGACGAAACAGCGTTCGGCCGGCGCGTGCTTCCGCAAGGTGAAGAAGGGTCATGCTCGTCAGATCCACGCCCATCAACACGATCCAACCACCTCGTTCGGCCAGCTCTTCAAGCGGAGCGTACACATGCATGGGACGTTGATCATCGATCAGCTCCGCGGCCAGCGGACCGACCGCGGTGAAGGAGTTCAGCGGGTGATCGCCTCTGACCCGTCCTGGCATCGACACCACCGCCGACGGAATTCTTCCGAGGTCCGCATCGACAAGTGTCGAATCTGTCGAGAAACAATCGGGACGGTTCTCTCCGGGCCAGATTGCAGATTCATACGACAACCCGTTGCGCTCGACACGACGGCCCGGCGGTGGAGCGACTTCGAAGTTGGAAGTGAAGCTCGGCACCATCACCGAGCACCCTTCAGACAGCAGCCCATCTACGACGGCGGGCGCTCCACCTTCCACCCAACCGAATGAACGCAGTGACGAGTGAACGCACAGCGGACGGTTGCTCAATTCGAGCCCGTGAACCGCTGTGCGGATGGCGTCGAGAACAACAGGAATGACTGGCATCAAGAACTCCCACACGCTAGTTGACAATTCGGGAGACATTGCGTCGCGGCCTACTTAGTTGGGTTGACCATATGGAGACTGGATACACGACGAGTCTCTCACATGTGCGAGTATAATTTCATGAACGTAGGGAGCGCGCATGAGTTCGGTGGGTACCGCCAAGCACGAAGTCTGGCGGCTTTTTATCGCTGTTGATCTACCGGACGACGTGAGGGTCAGGCTGGAGACGATTCAGAAGGTACTTCAAACCGCTGGGTGGCAGGCACGCTGGACGGAGCCGGAAAGGGCGCACCTCACGTTGAGATTTTTCGGCAACCGCCCGGTCGAGTCAGTCGAGAGACTAGAGGCGGGCATACGCTCGGTTCTTACTAGCGAGCGGCGCTTCGAACTTCGGACAGCCGAGATGGGTGTGTTTCCGAATTGGCGCCGCCCACGCGTGATCTGGCTCGGCATTCAAGATCGTTCCGGTGCGTTGACGCGGATTGCCGCCGCTATTGAATCGGAGAGCCGTAGACTCGGAATCGATCCCGAAGAAAAGCCATTTCGCCCACATTTGACGATCGCACGCGTGCGTCCCGAACAGAGGGAGTCGAGTCCAGGGCGTTCAGGAGCATTTTGACGAATTGGGACGAGTGCAGCCAATTCAATTTGATGTTGACCATATGACCCTTTACCGCAGCGATCTACGACGCGGTGGGCCGATATATAACGTCGTCGCGCGATTTAGTCTCGGAACCGAGTCATGATGATTGCCGTTTGTGGACCAAACGAACCAAGTCCCGACGAACTCCGCATGGCAGAGCAGGTCGGGCGCGAAATTGCGCGGACAGGTGCTACGTTGGTTTGCGGTGGCCGCGGTGGTGTCATGGCCGCGGCTTGTCGCGGCGCAAAGAGCGCCGGTGGCGTCACGATCGGCATTCTTCCCGGCTACGATCCAAACGAGGCCAACGAGTGGGTCGATCACCGAATTCCGACCGGGATTGGCCACGCGCGGAACGCGATCGTGGTCGCATCGGGGGACGCCGTAATCGCGATTGGTGGCGGCTTTGGAACGCTCTCGGAGATTGGCCTGGCGTTGAAGATGGGAAAGCAGGTCATCAATATCGGTAGCTGGAACCTCGACCCGGCACGTGTCGAGCACTTTGCCGGAGAAGCGTCCTATGCCCCGGCCGATACAGCCAACCAGGCAGTTGCCATGGCGGTAATGGCGATCAAGGGCGATCTCCCTTCCGGATCGAGTGGATCTGGACACGGCTAGCGACTTTATCTGCGATCACAGATTCCGTTGCTATTCGTTTGAAGGAGATACCGAATGCTGACCATGGAGAAAAAACTCAACGACATCGACCAGCACTTCATCGAGCTGGAACATTTGATGGCCGATCCGTCGATTGCCACCGATCCCGAACGTCTCATGGAGTTGGGCCGCGAACGCGCCGAACTCGAGAGTCTGGTCAACGCTTACCGCGAGATGCGTACGGTGGGCCAACAGATCGACGAAGCCGAAGTCATGAAAGCCAGCGGCGATCCCGAATTGACGGATTTGGCCGATGAGGAGATCGCCACGTTGAGCGAGAGACGAGATAAGCTCGTCGACGAAATCAAACTGCTCCTCGTCCCGAAAGATCCCAACGATGACAAGAGCGTCATCGTTGAAATCCGTGCTGGGACCGGGGGAGAGGAAGCTGCTTTGTTCGCGGCCGATCTCTTCCGAATGTACTCTCAATATGCGACGCGAAATGGCTGGAAGATCGACATCATGTCCTCGAGCGACAGTGGCGTGGGCGGATTCCGCGAGATTATCTTTGAGGTCAATGGCCGAGGCGCCTACAGTCACCTCAAATTTGAGAGCGGCGTTCATCGTGTCCAACGTGTGCCCGTAACGGAATCAAGTGGCCGGATCCACACGTCGACAGCGACGGTCGCGGTACTTCCAGAAGTTGAAGAAGTCGAGGTCGCCATCGACGATCGGGACCTGAGAGTCGATGTATACCGTTCGACCGGGCATGGCGGACAGAGCGTCAACACGACCGACTCCGCTGTGCGAATCACCCACATTCCGACCGGAATCGTAGTGACATGCCAGGACGAGAAATCCCAGCTCAAGAATCGCGCGAAGTCCATGGCAGTGCTGCGCGCCCGCCTCTATGACATAGAACAGCAGCGTCTACACGAGGAGCGCAGCGGAATGCGACGTTCACAGGTCGGGACGGGCGAACGTTCCGAAAAAATCCGCACCTACAACGTTCCGCAGGACCGAGTGACCGACCACCGGCTGAAGCTCAGTCTGAGTAATCTGCCGGGCATTCTCGAAGGTGACATCGATGGCTTCGTAAGCGAGCTGCGAGCCGCGGAACAAGCAGCGAAGCTTCAGGAGGCCGGTGTCAACTGAGCGGTAGTCCTGCAGTTCCGGAGACATATCAGTCTCTAATCGCAGGTGAGGTCCGGCGGCTAACTGACGCCGGAATCGATGGCGGACGACTCGACGTTGAAGTGCTGTTGATGAGCCTGCTCGGAATCGATCGTGCGCGCTTGTTTCTCAGCTTTCCTGAGATTGTGCCGCAGGATGTTACGCAACATCTCATTGATCAGGTGACCCGGCGATTGAACGGGGAGCCAATTGCGTACATCACTGGCCAACGCGAATTCATGGGCCTCGAATTTCATGTCGATCCGAGAGTTCTGATCCCTCGTCCGGAGACCGAAGGTCTGGTTGAACGCGCCTTCTCTTGGTTGTCGCGCCATCTAGAGGCACGGCGTGTCGTCGATGTGGGAACCGGCAGCGGAGCTATCGCCATCAGCATTCAACGTCTATCCCAACTCGACCGACCGCTCACGGTCGTAGGTAGCGATATTTCAGGTGAAGCGCTCGCGGTCGCGCGTGAGAACGCGACATGCCTGAAAGCCACGGGCGTCAACTTGGTCCAGGGAGATTTGCTCGATTGGTGCTCGGCGTCACTCGACCTGGTCGTCGCGAACCTCCCCTACCTGCGGGAGAGTCAGCGCCACGCTGGAATCGCGCAGGAGCCAGGTGGGGCGCTCTTTGCCGCCGATGGTGGTTTCGCGCTCTACTCAGCGTTGATTCCTCAGGTTGCAGAACTACTCTCGACACGTGGCGCGCTGATGTGCGAAATCGATCCTGACCAGCGGGAGACAGCTCTCGCTACTGCTCAACACGCGTTTTCAGGTGCTGCCATTCGGGTCGAGCCGGATCTGTCAGGGAGAGATCGCTACCTGATAGTCGATAAAGCGGCGTAATTGATCAAAGCTTGCACTATTGGTTGTGGCGCCCCAACCTGTTTAAGAACGTGCGCTCGAAGGCACTGCTTCCAGATACAACAGGAACGCCGCCCGAAAATCGAGCGGCGTGAACATTCTGCTGATTGGCCTTATGTTAGGCCAAGCGGGCTTCCTTGTGAAGCGTACGCAAGCAACGGGTACAGATGTCCATCTTGCGAGGCTTGCCTTCGTTATAAATGGTCGTACGCTGGATATTCAGCCGGAACATTCGGTTGGTCCGGCGTTTGGAGTGGCTTACATTGTGTCCGAAGCCCGGACCTCGTCCACAAAGGTCACATTTACCGGCCACCGCGCCCCCTTTACCAGAGACTCATCAAATACTAAGATTGTCCACACGTTGCGCAGGTCAACATTTGCCGTCGGCTACCTGCCCACGAACGCTTAGGATATCACGAGCCGGCATGTTGACTCAAGTTCAGCCTACGCTCAGCAAAGGATCAATCTCACTCATTCCGCGCGTAGCGCCGCACGACAAAGGTTTACGAGTAGATTCTGGTCGCGCTGGACGCGCAAACTCCCGCCGGCGGGGCCTGTGTCACCGGCTTTGCAAGACTTGACCGTCGATCGGTGATGCTGAAGGAGGTTAAAGTCGAAGACGTAGCGAGCCCACAGATCCAACAAACCGGCAGCGATGACTCTCGACCCGCCAATTGGTCGTGCCAAGATCTGGTTGACGGATTGTCTTTTACGGCAATCAACTTTGAGCCTTTCGTTCCGGAGATTAACGCTCTGAACGTATTTCCAGTTCCGGATGGCGACACCGGTACGAACATGTTCCTTACCTTGCAGGCGAGCGCGCGCGCAGCTCGCCAGTTCCAAGAGTCAGAGCATGGGACGATTGCGGACGTCTTGCGGGCGGCCGCGCACGGAGCTCTGATGGGCGCCCGTGGAAATTCCGGAGTCATCCTCTATCAGATCCTGGAGGGGCTCGCCGAAACAGCCCCCACGACAGCTGAGATTGACGGATCCGAACTGATCGTCGGTCTTCGGCGAGCAGCAGAACTCGCCTATCAAGCCGTCATCAACCCAGTCGAGGGAACGATGCTCACGGTGATTCGGGCTGCGGCCGATGCCGCGGAGTACGCCGTGGAACCACCTCTTGCTGTGCAGGACGTTTTACGCAGAGCACTCGACGGCGCCAGCGACGCACTCGAACAGACGCCTGATCAGTTGCCGATTCTGCGGCAGGCGGGTGTGGTGGACGCCGGCGGACGTGGCCTGGTGGTCATCCTGGACGGCTTGATGCGCTTCTGTCACGGAGATAAACCAACTCAGTCGCCGGTTGGTGAGGTCCAGGACGTTGCCTCTGCGATGACCTTCCTCGATCAGGTCGATCTTGTCCACGGAGTCGACGAGTTCGGCTACTGCACAAACTTTATTGTCGTCGGAGACGCGCTCGAGATCGATCGCATTCGCGACAAAATGAACGAACTCGGAAAATCGGCGGTCGTCGTCGGAACTGATCGCGCCCTAAAGGTTCACGTACACAGTGAGCATCCCGGCGAGATTCTTGAGTCTGCTCTGGTTTTCGGAGAACTCGAGGAAGTGCGCATCGACAATATGGCTGCGCAAACGCGAAAACTTCTCGCTGATCGGTCGATCCATGGACTGGCGGTTGCCGAGCATGCGCCACCAATCGCGATCTCGATCGTCGCGGTTGCAAGTGGCGAGGGCCTTGCCCGCGCGTTGACTGGGATGGGCGCAACATTAATCGTACAAGGAGGTCGCACGACCAACCCGAGCACCCAGGAGATCCTCGCCAAGGTGGAGCGAGCACCGAGCGAATTCGTGATCATTCTGCCGAACGATTCCAACATTATCGCGGCTGCAAATCACGTTGCGAACCTTTCGACGAAGACAGTCCAGGTCGTGCCTTCCAGAAGCGTTCCACAAGGCATTAGCGCTCTTTCCGCATTCAACCTTAGAGAAGACGTTGACGAAAACGTGTCGTCCATGACCGACGCGCTGGATCTCGTCAGGACGGTCTCGGTGACGCGTGCATCGCGCGACGCCCACATCGACGGAGTAATGGCTAGGCAGGGTGAGTACATCGGGCTGCTGGAAGGTCGCATGGTGACCGCCGGAACCGATTTCGTTGACGTAGGGATTGCGGCTCTCGAACGTTCGAACGCCAATATGGCGGAGTTACTCACTGTCTTCACAGGCGAATCCGCGGAGGCAGAGCTCGTGGATTCCTTTTTCAAGCAGATCGAGGCTGCCTATCCACATTTGACGGTCGAGATGGTTGAGGGAGGCCAGCCACACTACGATCTGATAATCGCGGTCGAATGACATTGAATGCACCGGCGTCAGGAGTCTCCAGAATCGTCGAAATAGCCAAAGTCAACGAAAACCGGAACGCATTGCTCATCGATAACGACAACGTTTGCTCCGTTCGTTGGGGCCTTGCGATGCCTCATACGGGTTTGCGTTTCATCGGTAAGACTAAACAGACACAAGGTTCGCCGGATGGAGAGAAAATCTGTCATGCCTGAAGCGCAAATGACTCGACCCGTTCACATCGTGACCGACAGCACATCGGATATCCCGTCTGAGGTGTTGCAAGGGCTACCGGTGACCGTCGTTCCGTTGAAGGTGGAGATCAAAGGCAAGGCCTACCGTGACCTCATAGATCTTACGCGAGAAGAGTTCCTCGAACACCTGCGCTCTGGCGAAATGCCCAAGACGTCTCAGCCTTCGGTCGGCGAGTTTCAAACGGTTTACAGCGATCTTGTCAACCGAGGATTTGACGTCGTCTCTATTCATCTTTCATCGAAGCTATCCGGAACGTTCAACGCCGCCTCTACTGCAGCGCGAAATGTTTCGATGGATCGCATCTCCCTGATCGACTCAGGATCGGTCTCCATCGGAACAGGTATGCTGGTTCTTGAAGCAGCCGACCTCATTCGGAACGGTAACGCAGGGGATGAGATCGTCGCACGGGTCGCGCGCCGCGCCAAAGACATCTGGGTCGTGGCAGCTTTCGAGACGCTCGAGAATTTGCGGCGTGGCGGACGAATCGGACCAACCGCCGCCTTCCTCGGATCCGCGCTGCAAATCAAACCGATCATTCAGATATTAGACGGAGAGATCCTTCCGCTCGAACGAGTTCGTACGTCCAGGCGGGTGCTCGAACGTCTTCTTGCGTTGGCCACCGAGCAGGCTCCGTTTGACCGCCTGGCGGTGATGCACCTTGGAGCGCCGGATGGTGCCGCCCGGGTCGCAGAGCAGCTTCGGACAATTCAGGCGGACCTCGATGTTATGATCGGCCAAATGGGAACGGTGGTTGGTACTTATGGTGGGCCGGGGATCATCGGACTTGCCGGGCTCGTCATGTCGCGAGAGCCTTCAACTTGACACTCGATTCCCGCACGGGTTGACTTGTTCCCATGAGCACATCACGTGTTGACAACCTAGCCGACCAAATCGTCATCATCCGGAAGATGTTGGCACTGGAAGCCCGCAAAGGATTTCAAGACACGGCAGTATCGGGTGGTTTCGAGCGCTACTTCGTAAGCCTCGAACATCGAATTTCCGGTGCTGGGTCACCATCTGCCCGTATCTCGGGCCTCATTGCCCTCTTCGGTGGATACGGGTCGCTGGAGCCTTCCGATCGTCAACAACGTGTAGAGCGGGCTTTGTCCGTGCTCGGGTCGGCGACCAGTTCAGCATCACTCTCGACCGGATCAGCCAAAGACGTGCGTAAGAATTCGCAGCCTGCCCCTGCCAAACCGAAGAGCCGGCCACGTCGAACCGCTGCTCGCGTTCCGATCACGTCGCTCGACGATCCCGTGACAATTCTCCAAGGCGTTGGTGACGGACGGTCGCGCCAATTGGCGGCTCTCGGTGTCAGCACGATACGCGACCTACTCTACCTGCTTCCACGTCTCCATAAGGATTACAGCCAGGTACAGTCGATCACCAGTATCCTCTTCCGTCGAGAATGCACCGTTCGTGGCGAGGTCGTTTCGGTCGACGAACAGCGGACGAAGACGGGGAAGCCTATCGTGATGGTCGAGGTCAGTGATGGAACTGGCCGAGTAAAGGCAATTTGGTTCAACCCGTATGTAGCACGGCAGCTTCCGATAGGTTCCGAAATCGCGATTAGTGGCCGCGTCGAACAGCAAAGAGGGATGCTCTGCTTTCGAAATCCCGAGTGGGAGCTCCTTGATGCCGAGATGCTCCACACCGGCCGGCTCGTGCCGGTTTATCCGCTAACTCGCAATCTTTACCAGAAACAGGTCCGTAATCTGACGCGAATGGCCCTCGATGGCGCCATAGCTCTTTTGGACGATCCGCTGAACGAAGAAATTCGATCCAGGAATAACCTTACGAAACTGGCGCAAGCAATCGCGGGCGCTCACTACCCCGATTCGGTCGAGGAACTCCAAGCCGCGCGCAACCGGCTGGCATTCGACGAGTTCCTCGTGCTCCAGCTTGGATTGGTGCGGCGCAAAGTCGAGTGGCAGGCGGCTGAAGGCCATGGCTTTGAAATCAATTCACCGATGTTGGAACGCTTCTATCATGTGCTCCCCTTCAGCCTGACCAATGCACAGCAGCGAGCACTCGATGAGATCTTAAGGGATATGTCCCTGCCACGCCCGATGAGCCGGTTACTTCAGGGCGACGTCGGATCTGGCAAAACGGTCGTCGCGGCCGCGGCCGCGCTGACAGCCATCGCCGATGGCTTCCAGGTGGCTTTGCTCGCACCAACCGAGATACTGGCAGAGCAACATTTCCGCAATCTAAGCGATCTCCTTGAACGACTGCCCGTGCCAGATCGACCGCGATTGGCCCTGTTGACCGGGAACACCGCATCCGCCGCACGAGCGGCAATCGACGATGAACTGCGATCGGGTCAGATCGATCTGCTGGTAGGAACACACGCAATTCTCGAAGAGCACGTCGAGTTTGATCGGCTTGGGCTTGCCATCATCGACGAGCAGCATCGTTTCGGCGTTGGCCAGCGGGCCACGATGCGGGAGAAGGGCTTCAACCCGGACGTACTCATAATGACGGCCACCCCGATTCCACGTAGCCTGGCGTTGGTGCTTCACGGTGACCTGGATGTCTCGATTATTGACGAGCTTCCTCCGGGCCGGCAACCCATCGCGACTCGCCGCATCGACACCACCATGCGACACCAGGTTTACGAATTTCTTCGGGAGCAAATCTCGACTGGTCACCAAGCCTTCATCATTTATCCTCTCGTGGAAGAATCAGAAGCGATTGATGCTCGCGCAGCGACCGTTGAGTACGAGCGACTTTCAACCGACATCTTCCCTGATCTTCGACTCGGACTTCTCCACGGAAAAATGAAGCCGCGAGACAAGAACGATGTGATGACCGCATTTCGGAACAACGAGATCGATATCCTCGTATCCACGTCGGTCATTGAGGTCGGCATAGATATTCCGAACGCTACCGTTATGGTAATCGAAGGCGCAGAGCGGTTTGGGCTGTCGCAGTTACATCAGTTCCGCGGCAGAATTGGACGAGGGGCCGCGCACTCGTACTGTCTGCTGGTTGCCGATGAAGGCGGCGACAACAGCAATAAGCGACTCGACGCGATGGTGGATACTCAGGATGGGTTCAGGCTATCGGAAATCGATCTTGAGTTGCGCGGACCAGGCGAATTCTTCGGAAAGCGACAGAGTGGTATACCCGACCTTAAGCTCGCCTCACTCGGTGATATCACGACGCTTCAAAAGGCACGCGATGAGGCCCATCGCATGCTTGAGAACGATCCACTCCTGGAGTCCGCGGCCAACCAGTTGATTCGCGAACAGGTTGATCGGTTCTGGGCCGACGGCGCCGGAGACCTGAGCTAGCCATTGACACGCGAGCGTAATCCGACGATCGACGAAGATCGATCGAAGAAGGGTAGAACGTGACCTATTGCCTGGTGGACGACAACATGACGACGGCGATGATCGCCGAACCTTTGCGCCAGAACTGGGTTTCTGGCGATGACAACGTCGAACTGATACAGGGACTCACCGCCGAGATCGTGTCGCAACGGGGCATCAGCGCCTTAGTCGGCAGCATGGACGCGGCACTCCTCGCTGATCGATATTCGGTTGTCACGGATGTTGGACTCGCATCGTGGCACTCCGGAGCAGTCGCGCTCTGGACTCCGGATCGCCCTGACGAAGTCGACGACGTTCCGGTCGACCTCGATGGCGTTTCTCGAACGGCTGAGGCGATCGCTCGGGCGACTATTTCTCGGTTCTTCGGCATGACACTACGAGGCTGGAACCGTGATCAACCGGAAGGGCTGGCGGTCGTGCGCGAGCATCAAGATGCGATTATGGAAATCGAGGACGGGGTTCTTAACGACCTGGTGCGCGGCTGGTTCATCCTTTCGGGACTTCCCATCGTAACCCACGCGTTGGTCGTTCCAAACCAGATCATCGAGAATGATCCGCAGCAAGTAGCTCAGATCGTCGAGCACCTCAAAGAGGCTGCGCGCACCGGAATCTCTCGGCGTCGAGAGATTCGCCGGAACATGCACGCCTTGTATCCGGTCGATCGCGATCAACTTGTCGTCTTCCACAACGAACAGACGATCTCACTCAGTAAGACGTCCCGAAAGGGCTGGCTCGATCTCATGAGGCGGGTCGGCCGTCCAATGGGCCTCCCTCAGCCGGATGTCATTAGGTTCGTTACCGTTGGTGAACCGGAGTCGGAGACAGACGAAAGTTAGCTGCTTGAGCCACTAATCGTTGGCGTGCTCCTCATCTTGACGAAATGGATATGCTGGCACATTCGCCAGCGTGAGAGCACTTGGGGATCTTGACCGATCCCGCTGTGATTGGAGTCCTCCGAGCCATGAGATTGAGATGCCAATCAACGAAGATGTTGGGTTCACTACTCGGTCTGTAGGTCAACGAGGATCAAGGGGATGGTTCAATCATGCCATTTTCGGTCGCAGTGATCATTGATTCAGCCGCGGCTGCGAAAATCAAGAACCTGTCGAATCGCGTGCTCTTGGCGACGTTCCCCGATTCCTGCCACGTGAGCGAGGCTCCGCCCCATTTGACGTTCGCCATCGCGGACGAGGTCAACGCGTTCAGCGTCGAGCAGTTGCTGACCGAACTCGCCGAGCAAACGCCCGCCATCACGGTGAGATTCGGCAGTTTCGGAGTGTTCCCAGGCGAGGAACGGATTCTCTTCCTGGCGCCGGTCGTCACCAGCTGAGCTGATGTCTCTCCACGATCATTTTCATCGAGCGTTCGAGTCTCTCGCTCGACGCCAGTACGATCTGTATCTCCCCAATAACTGGGTCCCCCATTGCACGATTGCCAGCGAGCTTTCCCAAACGACCTTTGCTCGTGCCGCGGAAGCATGTCTCAACGGCGAGTTTCCGCGCGAAGCACGACTGACTCATATTGCGCTCACTGAGTTCTACGAAGGCGGGAACGGAACGATTGAGCAAGGAAAGATCCGCGTGGTGCTACCTTTTGCGGGAGCCCAAACGAACTAGATAAGTTGGTCGACCGACTATTCGTCCTCAGCGGGATTCTTAGCGCGATAGACACGTCCGAGCGCGGCATACTCGTCGGCGGCAATGTGGTGAAGAAGCTCCGAACCGTCTCGAATCTGCCAGCGATCGGTGAATAGTTCATCGATAGCCGAAGCGGCCAGTACCTCTCCGATGAAGAGATCGTGATCGGTAAGGCTTAGACGCTCAACGACGCCGCACTCGATGTGAGCCACACACTCCTCAACGAGCGGGACGTCGATCTCAATGGCATCCATAGGTGTCAAATGGGCGGACACGAATTTGTCCCGATCGCGACCCGATTCGATGCCGCACCGGTGCACGGAATTGAGCAGATCGATGGTTGGAATACTGAGGCCAAAGATCTCGCTACGGCTTACAAACTCGTGTGTCAGTCGCTCCGGGTTGATTGCCACGCCGATCAGCATCGGGTCAAGTCCGATCGGCATCAGCCATGCGGCGGTCATCACATTATGCTGGGATCGAAACAAGGTCGTGACGAGAGCGAGCGATCCCGGCTGGAGTAGCCGCGCAGCGAGACGACGTTCGATCGGTCGTTTATCTGTCAACAATCACCTCGCCTGCCGCGACCCATGATTGACCGGTCGTTCGTCAAATCCACCTTTGTTCACCGGCAACGTCGAGCGATATACGTCATAGTAGCGCTGAGCAATGCGAGCCTGCGTGAATTCCGACAGAACCCGTTCACGGGCCCGCCTTCCCATTGCAAGACGTCGTTCTTCATTCTCGAGAATCTCGTCAAGCTTGTGAGCCAGTCCATCGATATCGCCCTCGGGATAGATGATCCCAGCACTTCCAATTACGTTGGGGATCTCGCCCGAATCAGAACCGACTACCGGAACCTCGCAGGACATCGCTTCCACGATGACACGCCCAAATTGCTCTTTCCAGTTCGATTGGGTTTTGGATGGCACGACCAGAACATCGAACTGGCTATACGTCTCCGGCATCGACACTGCCGCGATTGCTCCGCGAAAGATGACCCGATCGCGCACACCGAGATACGAGCACTGAAGCTCCAATCTCGTCCGCTCAGAGCCATTTCCGACGATTTGGAGCACGGCGCGCTGCCGCATGCGGGCAAATGCCGCCACGAGGTCACTGACTCCCTTCTCTGGCACCAAGCGGCCGACGTACCCGATTACCGGGACATCGGTTGGGGACGTCAGATGAGCGCGGTAGAATTCTGGATCGACCCCAAATTGGGGGATAATCTCGAGCTTCCCCTTGTAACCTTTGTGTCGCAGAACGTCGCCCGCCTCTTGATTACCTGCAACCGCCGCCGCCGCCAGCCGATAGTTGATTTTTTCGAACAGATTGAACGGCGGAGGGTAGCTTCGATCGAGATTCTGCCAACTGAAGAAGACAACCCGTGCCCGGTGGAGGCGCGCCAGGATGGTCGCATGAAACGTTACGAGGTTGTACGGTTCTTCATCGACGTGAACGACGTCAGGTTTGAAGCGACGAATATGACGACCTAGGCGCGGATAGAAGTGAATGTGGTGGTGACCATTGAATTTCATCGGCTCCTCAAAGAGCCGGTAACCGATGGTGTGGAGGCGCTCGAGCCGCTGCACGCCGACCCGCTCTTCATGCCAATGAGGTGGCACGATCGCGACGAGATCGACACCTGGAATGCGCGCAAGCTCTTCTAGTTTTCGTTGATAGACACCCACAACGAGCGCCTTGGACAACATGAGAATTTTCATGGCTCGCTCACTGTTTGCTGGAGAAGGTCAGGCTTATGCAAGTGCGTCTCGATACGCTTCACGCGTCAGGTTGGCCGTGCGCTCCCAAGTGAACCGCGCCGCCTGATCCAGAGCGCGTTGACTCAGTTCGCGATGCAGATGCTCGTCGGTGAGGATAGAGACCATCGCAGCCGCAAGTCGTGCAGGTGATGGATCAACAAGCAGTCCGCCCGTGCCAACCACCTCCGGAAGACTCGATCGGTTTGACACTACGACTGGCAATCCACACGCCATCGCTTCCAACGGAGTGAACCCAAAGCCCTCATACAGGGATGGATAGACGTAGACAGAGGAGATCTGATAAAGCAGCCGCTTTTCATCATCGCTGATTCGGCCCAACAGTTTGACCTTGTCTCCGAGGCCGAATTTACGGATGACCGGTTCAAGCGGAGGATACAGACGCTGATTTCCTGTATGGGCGCGACCACCAATGACCAGTCGAGTGCCGGGATCAAGACTTGGAAGCGCTTTCCCAAATGCCTCGATGAGCGCGACAACGTTTTTTCGGAGATCCAGCCCGCCGACGTTGAAGATCACCGGTCCATTCAGGCCCCATCTCCGGCGTATCTCTTCCGCTCCTTCAGGATTGGCCTGTGGCTGAAACTCATCGGAAACCGCGAGCGGAATTGATCTGACCTTGTCCTGATCGACGCCGAGAAGGCGAACTATGTCACGCTGGGAATAGTCAGAGTCTGTCAGAATCATTGACGCCCTGCGAGCAGCCGGTATCACGAGCCGCAAGTAGAGGCGCATCGCGACCGATCCGCCATATTGCGGATAGATCATCGGTATGACGTCGTGGATTGTAACCACAGCCCGGTGATGGCCTAATCGTGGCGCCGCCATATACGGAATATGCAAGAGATCTCCGTGGCTCCGTCGTAATGCCTGGAGCACCCCAATCTGCTCCCACCAAAGTTTAAGCGCCTTAGGAGATCGAACAATCCCGGGAGGTCGAATCTCAACGACTCGCCCATCCGCCGGTTGTTCGCTGGAGCCGGACGGTCGTATCACACTGACTTCGATCTGGCCAATTGTGTGCGATAGCTCGTGCCACAAATGCAGCGTGTATTGACCGCTGCCGGTTGTTGGCTGAGAAAGAAAGAATCCGTCGAGGCTGACGCGAACGGGTGGAGAATCCATGACAGCACGGATTATAACAGAGGTATCGCGCGTTACTATACCCACGGGTGTACGGCGCCTGCTATGATTTGATTCGGCAGACAGAGCCTGTCAGACAGATTCATCGTTGCAAGCTAGGTGAACGAACGCCGATAGATCAAGCGAAACGTGTCGAGAACAAGGAGTTTTCACAATGGCCAAGGCCACCAAGATTAGTGACGCGACGTTCGAGCAAGAGGTATTGAAATCGAGTATTCCCGTACTCGTCGATTTTTGGGCGGAATGGTGCGGACCGTGTCGAATGGTCGCGCCGATTCTCGACGAGATCGCCGACGAGAAAGCAGGCAAGATTAAGATCGCCAAGCTTAATGTCGACGAGAACATGCGCACTGCGGCATCGCTTGGGATTACCAGTATTCCGACCTTGATGCTGTACAAAGACGGCGCGGCGGTCGAACGCATCATTGGGGCGCAGCCGAAGCAACGTCTGTTGCAGCAGATCGACAAGCACCTCAACTAATTCACGTTGCTGGGTTCCAGCCCGGCGGTATTCATCTTCGGTTGGACCACAACCAAGACGCAAGAAACTAAACCCTCGGCTGAGATCTCGGCCGAGGGTTTTGTATTTAAGGCACTTCTCAGAATTCTCGATCCGACTTAATGAGGCACGTCCTTTTTGAGAAATGCAGAGGGACCGAGAGGCGAGTTTCGAACGAGCCCAGATAGTCCGCTACCGAGTCTACAAACGACCACCATGAGAGAAGACAAACCATGTCGCATTGACTCACCGACACCGAGGATGCAACTCGCGAGACTCGCCAGAATGGCGGTTCGTCCATCTCGATAGGCCTGTTGTTCAACCGCGATGACGGACGTCTTCTTCAGATCAAGTCCACCAAGTGGTGGATAGAGATACGAATTCTCGTCCAACAGGAAGGTAATACTCGCCGATCCCTGTCTAGATTTCACCGGATCGTTTGGATCATAAATCATTACGCTGGCAGAGTCGCTTGACGACTGACGAATCCCAAACGGCACGACCGTGTGCCCCTCTTGCTGCAAGGCTGAATAGACGTCGCGACGCCATGGGCGTGGAACAGCGATATCGAAGCAGCGTCGGCTGATGCCGCTATTCAGGACGTCACGTTGGAATGCGTTGAATGCGCGTCGCGGGCTGGGCGCTAGGAACCAACGAGCCGATGCGAGCAACGCGCGATCCGTAAGTTGGCGACCGTGCCACAGCAAGATCTCACTAACCGATACCTCTTCAAGATCCGCCGATAGGCTTCGCTCCAACGCGACACGAGCCATCCCGGTGCAGATGCCGCCCTGGTACCGATCCCCTATCGCTCCCATAAAGACGATCGAGCGGTACAGACCATTGAAGAACCGCACAGGGAAGAACGTGAAAGCGTACGTTCTGTCAAATACGTCCGATCGCGGCTGAACGGTTCCCCATTCATCGACGCTGTTCGATCTCGGAATCACGTACTTGCTCGCGTCAAACTGACTGAAGGCTCGAATCTCTACCCCCACCGAGCAGGTAACCGTGTCCACTTCATCATCGGCCAATAAGGCACTGACGGATATCGACTCATCGAATGACTTTGGTGGCTCATGCGCGGTGACTTGCCACTCAATTGACGTGGTGCCGGCGCACACCCGTCTCCAGGTCGGGAGATCGCTCACCCAGGTTGGGGGAATGTGAAGCCGCACCGCGTCGATCGTTGGCGCGCTAGCTCGCCACAAAACGACGTCAACCCTAATATTGAACTGCTCCGGAAGATAGCGAAACCGTCCAGTCGACTCGTTTGTCCAAACGATCTGTAAAGGATGATCGCCATCAGCGTCGACTGAAATGATCGGGCAATCCATAGGGGCCGCCCCCGTTCTGTCAGCGTTGGCCGTTCGTGCCAGCGCCTCGGGTCGCAGCATTGGTGGTGAGCACGTCAATTTCGCGTCGCAGATCTTCGAGGTCCTCAAATGAGAGATAGACCGACGCAAACCGAATGTACGCCACCTCATCGATCTTACGTAACTCGTGTAGCGCGATCTCCCCGATCGAGGTACTCGGCACTTCGACGGTCCCAAGTTCGAGTAGCTGTGCCTCGACCCCAGCAACGATTCGGTCGATCTCCTCCTGGGAAACAGGGCGCTTTGTTAGTGCGATACGGAGCTTATCCCGAAGCTTGCGTGGATCGAACTCCTCTCGTCGCCCATCTCGCTTGACAACAATCAGAGCGCCTGACTCGACACGCTCATAGGTGGTAAATCGCCGGTTACACGAGACACATTCCCGTCGCCGTCGAATTCCCGTTCCATTGCTCAATTCACGGGAATCGACCACCCGGCTTTCACGTCCCTGGCAAAATGGACACCTCATAAACGCACTCGCCGGCTAGCGTTCGCGGAGAAACCGCAAAATGGCCGGCTCAGACCATTCGTCATCTGGAGCCATTGGAATTCGCGAGGGAGCCGCCTGCCCGCCCGAATTTACTTCAGGCTGAGATCGGAACCGGCGCTCTGGACGGGAGGCTCGACGTGGGGATGCCCCGCCTTGGAAACCAGTCGCTATAAGGGTAATCTGCACGTCTCGACCCATGGCTTCGTCGGTCGTTGCCCCAAATATAATCTCTGCTTCGTCATCGGCCGCTGCACGGATCACTTCCGCCGCTTCAGATATCTCGGCCAGGGTCAGATCCGGTCCACCGATGATGTTATAGAGGACACCAACCGCACCATCGATGCTCATCTCGAGAAGTGGGCTTTCGATGGCCATGCGGGCCGCGTCCACACAGCGCGCCTCGCCAGTACCGCGACCGATTGCCATTAAGGCAGATCCGGCATCCCGCATGATCGTCTTGACATCGGCGAAGTCGAGATTGATGAGTCCAGGTTTCGTAATGAGATCAGAGATGCCCTGAATACCTTGTCGCAGCACATCGTCCGCCAATCGGAACGCTTCAGAAAACGGCGTCTTCGGATCGACGAGCGATATCAAGCGCTGGTTCGGAATGGTAATGAGTGCGTCAACGTGTTCCTTGAGTGCTGCGACTCCCTCGTCGGCAACGCGTCGGCGCTTGGCGCCTTCAAAATCGAACGGTTTGGTGACCACACCCACGGTCAGCGACCCGGATTCACGCGCCAATCGCGCGACGATCGGCGATGCGCCGGTTCCAGTTCCACCGCCCATACCAGCCGTAATGAAGACCATATCCGCACCGCGGATAATCTCGGAGAGATCTTCTATGCTCTCTTCCGCGGCACGTTCGCCGATCTCGGGGCGCCCCCCAGCGCCCAGACCTTTGGTCAGCTTGTCGCCGATACGCACCGTGAGCGGACTCAGTTGTGATACGAGTGACTGAGCGTCGGTATTGACGGCGACGAACTCAACACCCTCAACACCCGCAGCGATCATTCGATTAACGGCGTTGCCGCCGCCGCCGCCGACGCCGATGACCTTGATCCTCGCAAATGAGTTTACGAATTCTTCATCATGTACGTTGAACATGCAGTTAGCCTCCCCACGGCCCGCCCTCAAGTTTCCACAGCTTCACCAAAGATGCTCCCCGAAACAGAAGGTGTTAGGACAGTATGCACCACCTGCGAGCGTGTCAGCAAAGTGGTATCGATCCGCTCAGTATTGTTGGTGGTGATCGGCCGGCACGAATTCGCGGAGCCACCGACCAATCGCGTGTCCCAGCCCCTCTCGCCCAGCGGATTCCGCGAACCGAATCGTCGATGCGCTCAACGACTCGGGATGGTGGACAAATGGTCGCTGACCTTCCATCCGGCGAGCGCTCCACTGCATCGGGATCAGGCCCAATGCCGCGAACGATCCGTGAGATACTCCAGCCACGCGGTCAAACAGCCGACTCGTCGGAGCAAAGCGCGCCGGCGAACCTATGACTCTTGTCGCTCGATCTTCGAGCATTGGAAACGCCGTAGGAGAATTCGCGATCACAATTCCTGGCTGCTGTCGCCAGCCCAGATCTCGCTCCTGCATGCGGCGACGAATCGCCGAGAAGAGCGCGGTTGCCCACGCGGACATCACTGTACGGACACGCTGTACCATTGGGTCAGACGGTACACGTTCCATCATCAAACCCAGGTCAAGACGATCGAAAACGTCCGCTGAAACGTTACAGGCACGTGAAAGCTCGTGTCTGAGTGGCCTCTGTCCCAACGGCACGGTGAATAGGTCACAAAGCGATGAATCGATGAAAGTGGCACACTCGGTCGTTTCATTTCCGATCATGACTACCGTTGCCCCATCGCGTCGCTCGATCGGCGTCACCGTCGATTCTGCTCCGGCAACAGCACGAGGCACAACCATGTTAATGTCCAACCCAATTTGGCGAACCGCATCAATTGCCGTTTGAATAGCCGCGGTTCGAGCAACCCACGACGTTGTCGCAACCCGCAACGAGGTCGCGTAGTCTCCCACCGGAGATTCGACCAGAGGTCGACCGTCCACTTCGTAGCCTCTGATTGTGGAACTCACGACGGTTCCAAGCTTGCCGGGACCGGCAAGGGCACGTTGTCGAGCGGTTTCAATGACAGCGTCACTAATAAGGGATGGTGCGCCAAATTCGAACACCCCCGACGAAGGAAACTCGCTAATCGTCCCGCCAGGTACCGCGACGGCAACGTCGGTCAGCGTTCCTCCGGTTTCAAGATGGAACCACTCTCCGATATCCGACATACATTCTTGCAAGAAGGACTGATTATCGAGGGGCTGGATGTCGCCGGATTGAACTCCAAACACCTTGCTTCCGAGAATGCGCGGCGCCTCGCCGCCGCTCGAAACACCAAGGCTAGCTGTGAGGTAGCGCGATTCTAGGTCAATGCCAGCAAACCAAGCGCACAACCGCATTCCGATGCCGCTTTCCTTCTATCAAGCTGTCCGGAGGTGGTGCCAACGAGTCAAATCGGGCTTGGCAGATTATAGCACAGGTCGATCAGACACCTTGTACGTTCATCCTCGACTTGTTCGGACACGCTGCTGGAAGAATCGATAAATTTGGTCCTAATCTACTGATAGAATGGGCGGTCCGGCTCACGTACGTCGAGCGTTGACCAACGTTCGGACATCTTGAGGGCGGCTGATACGACACTGAGCTTGAGTGGAATTCGGTCCCCGCTTCCAATCACTACTGTCCGGCCACCCGAAAGTTGAGCCGTGAGACCAGTGTTCGCATCGTATCCGAGCGCCGTGAGCGACGACCCAAGTTCCTTCGCAAGATAGATTGCCGCCTGGACGATATCCGACGGCTCTCGTGCACCGGGCACCGGACCTTCGCCGCTTGTCTGAATCACATGAGGGAGTGCCGCGTCGTCGCCTGTCGCGATCACTCCTCCACGCGCGTCCACGAGAACCGGCTGATCTCCGGTTTGCCACACAATTGCGGGGAGCCGTTCGGTAACCTTCACGACGATCCTATCCGGCAATTCCGCGTGCACATCGGCAGAGGCGACTGCCGGGTGCGCGGCGACCCGCCGGGCGACCTCACCGGTATCGAGGGTAAAGACCGATTGACCCATTGCGCCACTTCGCTCGACGATCGAATCGGCGTAAGCCACCTTGTTTCCCTCGACCACGACGACGCGAACCGGGAAATCGCTCGAAAAAAGAAAGCCAAACACCAGGACCGACAGTCCGACGCTCAACAAAAACGCCGGCAGTCGACCGTTGATCGACACGGTCTTAAAATAGAGTCGGGCGCGTGCTCGTTTTGGCTTGCGCCGCTTGGCGGGAGGCGCAACCGGCGTCGGCCTTCGCGCTTTCATCCAGGCCACCCCTGCCGTTCACCGTGTCGCTCGATCGCGAGCTCAACCAATCGTGTCACGAGATCGCGAAACGGCAACCCACTCGCTTCCCAAAGGAGCGGATACATGCTCGCCTGAGTGAAGCCTGGAATCGTGTTGATCTCGTTCAAATAGATGCGATCAGTCGATCGCTCAAGGAAGAAATCCACTCGAGCCATTCCGGCCGCGTCGATCGCCCTGAACGACTGCACCGCGACGGTGCGGATTTCCTCAGACTGCTCCTGCGTGACTGCCGCGGGTATAACGAGCTTCGAGTCATCGTCGACGTACTTTGCATCAAAATCATAAAACTCGTTCGCTGGAATGATCTCACCAACAACCGACGTGACCGGATCGTCGTTGCCGAGCACGCTGACCTCAAGCTCTCTGGCATCCAGACCTTTCTCGATCACGATTTTGCGATCATATTGACACGCCTCGATTAAAGCATCAGCCAATTCTCCGGCGTGGTGCACCTTCGAGATGCCGACGCTGGAACCCAGATTAGCCGGCTTCACGAAACACGGATATCCGATCTCCCGACCGATCTTTTCGACGACTGAATCGGGGTCTCGCCGCCAATCGCGCCGGAGAATCCAGACCCACGGCGAGATCGGGAGCCCAGCCTGCTCAAAGATCTGCTTCGAGGTGATCTTGTCCATGCCAACGGCCGATGCCAGCACACCGGCACCAACGTAAGGCACGTTGGCGAGCTCAAGCAGGCCCTGAACGGTTCCATCTTCACCCCATGGTCCGTGCAGTGCCGGGAACAGAACATCAACGTCACGGGCCCAGTATGACGATCGCACGTCGAGCGCGATATTCTCCTCGCGCATGAGCACCATCGAATCCTCGGAGTCGACGGCCACGTCGGATTCGGCGAGTGGAAGGTGCGAGCAAGTCGCAAGCTGGTGCAACGGATTTCCGCCAGTAATCCAGCGACCATCCCTTGTTATTCCAATCGGCACAACATCAAACCGATCCGGATCGATCGCGTTCATGATGGCCTCCGCCGACCTCAGCGATACATCGTGCTCGCCCGAGCGACCGCCGAAGATGACTCCAATTCGGACGCGTCTCGGCATGCTACGGCTCTCCAATCTGCTCGATCTCGGGGTGCAGGTCGATCGCGAATTGACGGCGCACCTCTTCCTGGACGATTGAGATAAGCTCGAGCACGTCCGCCGCGGTCGCGCCACCTGTGTTCACGAGAAAATTTCCGTGGAGATCGGAGATCATCACTCCGCCAACCTGACGTCCCTTGAGCCCGGCCTGCTCAATGAGATACCCGGCATATGATCCTTCCGGGTTGGTGAAAACCGATCCGGCACAGGCGCCAGTTGGCTGAGCCTGGCGGCGCCACCGCGAATATTCGATCGCCCGAGCGGCCAACTCATCCCGATCACCCTTGGGGAGGACAAAGGTAGCCGTAAGGACAATCCAACGGCGCGGACGAGGCGCGACCTTAAGCACGGTGTGCCGGTATGCAGGCTCCAGGCGCTCGCGCGCCCAGATCATCATGTCTCCGTCAAGATCCAGAACCTCCAGCGTCTCGAGATGATCCTGCGTTTCGGTTCCGTGAGCTCCCGCGTTGTTGACAATGGCGCCGCCGACGACTCCGGGTAATCCGGCTGCCCATTCCATGCCCTCCCAGCCGTGCTCCGCTGTCAAATGTCCTAGCCATGAAATCGGAGCCTGAGCCGGTACGGTGAGGCGAACGGCCCCATCCAGATCCTCGACCTGATAGGCGTCTTCCACCTGCTTGCCTGGCGCGCGCACGAGGATCACGAGTCCGCGAATACCGCCGTCCCTAACCAACAGGTTACTGCCGCCTCCGATTACCGTCACCGGCAGATCGCGCTCTCGAGCCCACTCGACGGCAACCGACACTTCATTGGCATTCGACGCGCGCACAAGAAAGTCCGCCGGGCCGCCGATGCGAAAAGTCGTGTGCAGGGAGAGAGGTCGATCCTTGCGGATCGTCAGGGTACCGGTGTCGAGTTGAATTAGCGTGTTCTCGGTCACAACCCAGCCGATCGCTTTTCAAGGAGAGAGATTGCCGCGGGGCTAACCTTCCAGACGTCCCCCGCACCAATAATCAATATCACGTCTCCCGGTGTTGTGTCCGCGACCGACGTTACAACCGCCTCGTCAAGAGAATCGACGCTCGCTACCGGAAGATCTAAGATTCGCTCGGCAATATCGTGAGAGTTTACCCCGAGGTCGTCCGCCTCACGTGCGGCATAGATCGGAGCAAGTACCACGCGGTCGGCGAGCGACAGGGCACGTGCGAAATCATCGAGCAAGGCGCGCGTGCGACTGTACGTGTGCGGCTGGAATACCGCAACGATTTGCGCCGCGGGAAAACGCTCGCGGGCGGCGGTAATCGTCGCCCGAATCTCGGTCGGGTGATGTGCGTAGTCCTCGACGACTGTAACGCCGCCAACCTCGCCTTTCACCTCAAAGCGTCGTCCGACGCCATCGAAGTCTTCGAGCCCGGAAAGCAACGTGGCGGGATCGATTCCAGCAGCAATCGCTGCTGCAAGGCACGCGGCTGCGTTGAGACGATTGTGCCCGCCGGGAATGCGCAGTTTTGTGCGCAAGGTCCCGCCTCCCGGAACATGAAAATGATCCCGACCTGCGACCCGTTCAATCTGCAAATCAGCCCACTCAGAGAATCCAAACGTGATCACGTTGACCGGCAGATTCGTCAGTCGTGCAACCAACATGCGGCAGCCCGGGTCGTCCGCCGAGATTACGAGTGTGCCGGCCGGCTTGATCCGGGATACGAATAGGTCGAAGGCTTCTTCAACATCATCTAACCGAGGGAAGAGATCGGGATGATCGTGCTCAATATTGGTGATGATGGCGACTTCCGGCTTGAGCCAGAGGAAGCTATAGTCATATTCATCTGCCTCGGCCACGAAGATCGCTCCATCGCCAGACCTGGCGTTCGTTCCGAGTTGCGACACAGTCGCACCGACCGCGAACGATGGAGCAAATCCCGCTCGATCCAGCGCATAGGCGAGCATTCCACTCGTCGTGGATTTGCCGTGAGTTCCGGCAACGGCGATGCACGTACGGGAATCGCACAGGAGACCAAGAACCGCGGCCCGCTTGATAATCGGGATTCCGCGCTCGCGCGCTCTCACGAGCTCCGGATTGGAGCTTGGCGCCGCAGCCGTCGTAATGACCAGATCGGCTAGCCCTATGTTTTCGGCTGAATGCCCAATCCAAACAGGCAACCCCTCGGCAGCCAGCTGTTCCAAGATCGGAGACTCTGACATATCGGATCCGGTGACCCGATAGCCCCGCCGCACGAGCATCCGCGCAAGGCCGCTCATACCGACTCCGCCTATGCCGACGAAGTGGAGTGTCGCCGGAGGTGCGGGCAACTGTTGTGCGTCGAACATTCGAAGATCTGGCACGACGCTCCCTACTTACCGTCAGGTTTGGCAGTATGTCGCCTGCCGCGACCAAACGAACCAGAACGTGCTCGTACTGTCCCCTCAGGATTCCGATCACGCACCACCGACTTGCGCACATGCCGCGTTTCATGCGTCTGCGGCTGCCGTGACGCTTTGCTCCGGTCGGATCGATTCCCGACGCGCTTCGCCGTGCTCTCGGATCGCGGCCGTCGCAACGTCTTACGATGCACCGCGCCGTCGGAGACCGGGGCCAATCTCTGTTCAACCGTTTGTTTCGAAATGTTTAGCAGGATACCCATCGCCGTCAGTGACACCGCCAGCGCCGTACCACCGTAGCTGATGAATGGCAGCGGAATGCCAGTGAACGGAATCGTCAGGGTTATTCCGCCGATGTTGATGGCGGCCTGGAAGATGATCCATGTGACGATTCCGACGGCAACCAACGCCCCGAAAGAATCGGGGGCCTTCATTGCAATTCGATAGCCGCGCCAAGCCAAAAGCGCAAAGAGCAACAAGACGAAGGCACAGCCGATGAGTCCCAACTCTTCTCCAATGACGGCGAAGATGGCGTCATTCTGAGCGGCCGGAAGCCAGGTGAATTTCTCTCTGCTGGCCCCGAGACCAAGACCAAACAGCCCACCGCTGCCGAGTGCCAAACGTGCCTGAACAAGCTGATACCCTTTGTTGAGAGGATCGGAATCGGGATTCAGGAAGATCAGGATTCTGGCACGGCGATATGACGCTCCGAGCGCCAGCATCAAAAACGAGACTGATCCAAGCGCCATCAGAGCGCCGAGCTGGATCAGATCCGCACCCGCGACCAGGAACATGCTGATGCCGATCGCGGCCATGAGCGTTGCGGTTCCGAGATCGGGCTGCAGCATCACGAGCCCAATGAGTGTTCCGAGAACAAGAGCGAACGGGATCAACCCGTAGCTGAAGTTACGAATCTTGTTGCCCTTTTGCCCAAGCCAATCGGCCAGGTAAATGACCAGGACAACCTTGGCCACTTCACTTGGCTGGAACGAAAGCGGCCCGAGGCCGATCCAACGTTTGGCACCCCATGAATCAGCGCCCGCCCCGAGACCAGGAACGAAGACGAGCGCCGCCAGCAAGATGAGGATTCCCACCATCGCCGGCAACGAGAGCTTGCGCCAGAAATGGTAATCGATGAAGGCTGTCGCGAGCATCCCGGCGAAACCGATGGCCGCCCAGATCGCCTGTCGAGTCAGGAAGTAATAGCTATTGCCCCCCTCTTGTTGTAAGCCGATCGCGATGCTCGCGCTAAAGACCATAACCAGACCGAACATCACCAGTGTGAGGATGATCGCGATAAACCAATAGTCAGGCTCATGAATGCGAGCTCGCGCTCGAGAGCGTCCGCCCGTTATGGCGGTCACAACGCTTCCACCGAAATCTCGCGCGACCGCGATCATGGTCTTTCCTCCCCAACCCGGACCTGTTGCACCTGATACACGGCGTCACGGAACGACTGACCGCGATGAAATTCATCTCGAAACATGCCGAAACTGGCACAACCCGGTGAAAGAAGCACGACCGATCCTCGGGCTGCATCTTGACGCGCCTGGTAGACCGCATCCTCCATCGAGCCGAATGGTCCGAAAAGGTTGGAAACTCCAAGACGTTCCAGCTTGTCGCGAAGCTCATTGGTTGCGGCGCCGGCGAGAAGGATGACGCCCTGAACCGTGCCGGCGATCCGTTCGGCAAACTCGTCGAGGTCAACACCTTTGTGTGATCCGCCGGCGATGAGGATGATTGGTCGATCCCCAAACCGATCGAGAGCTGCGTAGACGGCCGCGGGCGTCGTCGCAGTCGTGTCATTGATGTACAGAACGTCGTCGATCTCCGCCACGTACTCTTGTCGATCCGGCACAGCGCTTGCCGAGCGCAATCCAAGTCGAACGTGCTCGGGACTCGCCCCCGCAAGCATCGCCGCGGCCGATGCCGCAAGCGCGTTCATGGCGTTATGGTCTCCCTGCAGCGCGAACTCACTTTGCGGTGCGAGGCGAGTCTCTTGACCCATCCATCGCCAAACCAGCCAGCCGTCATCCAGATAAGCACCGTCGGTTGCTTCGTCGTGAGATGAAAATTTGACGTGATCGCCTTGCCCTGATTCTCGATGCGACCAGACTCCTGAATCATCCGCGTTCACTACGAACCAGTCGCCCGGCCGTTGGAAACGGGCGATGTTCAACTTAGCATTGAGATACGCATCCATTGACGGGTACCGATTGAGATGATCCGGGCTAAGATTCGTGAAAACGGCGATGTGTGGACTCAGCTGATGCTCGCCAAGTCCCTCAAGCTGCCAGCTCGAGAGTTCAATTATTGTTGGCGTGTCGGGACAAATACGAGACAGACAGTCGAGCGCGGAGCGACCCATATTGCCAGCCATCACCGTGTCGCTTCGGAGCTGGGATAAGATCGCAGCACACAGAATCGAGGTTGTCGTCTTGCCTTTGGTACCGGTGATTCCGATGATCGGCGCCGGACAGGCGCGGAAAAACAGGGACATCTCCATTTCAATTGTGGCGCCATGCTGCCGCGCGATCGCCAGCCATGGCGAATCGATCGGCACACCTGGATTTCTCACGACGATGTCCGCCTCGACAAAATCCTCCTCGCGATGTTCGCCCAGACGGTAGCGAATCGGAAGACCTTCGAGCTGGCGTAACGTCATCTCGAGATCCGATTCGGTTCTCAAGTCAGTCACGGTCACCTTCGCACCAACGTCGACCAGATAACGAGTCACGCCGAGGCCGCCCTGCCGGGTGCCAATGCCCATCACAAGGACCTGTCTATCTTTAAGCCAGTCAGATGTCCGAAGTGACGAAGACAAGTTAGCCCCTTTAAATGAGCGCGAGCGCGACTCCCAGAAGACCGGCCATCATGCCGAACAACCAGAAACGCAACGTAATCTGAGTCTCGGACCAACCGAGCAATTCAAAATGATGGTGCAACGGTGTCATGCGGAAGATACGCTTCCCACCGCTCAGTTTGAAATATCCGACCTGGAGCATGACCGAGATCGTTTCGGCCATGAAAACAATTCCCACGACAGGTAATAGGAGCCATTGACCAGTCATAAACGCGGCTGTCGCCAAGGCGGCACCGATCGCCAGTGAGCCCGTATCTCCCATGAAGATCTGCGCAGGATGAGCGTTGTACCAAAGGAAACCAAGCACCGCCCCTGCCATAGTGAAGCAGAAAGTGACGACCTGAATCTGTCCCTGGAGAAAGGCGATGATGCCATAGGCGACGAATGCGACCGCAGCCGTTCCACCCGCAAGGGAGTCGAGGCCGTCGGTCAAATTCACGGCGTTGGCCGATCCCGCAATGACCATTATCGCAATTGGAATGTAGATCAAGCCTATGTCGAACTTGCCGACACCTGGGACGTAGATACTACGCAGCTGCAGCGGAAAATAAAGAACGAGAGCAGTCGCGGTCGCAAACAAAAGGAGCCACGCCATCTTGAACCGCGCGGTTAGACCGGTACTAGCTCCGCCGACGAGGTTCAGCTTGTCATCGATTCCGCCCAGAATTGCGGATCCAATCAACACCGAGATCGGGAGCAGCATTGATAGTCGGCCCATTAGGTTGAATATCAACGTAAGTACCAGAGCCGTTACGGTGAACAGAACGCCCCCCATAGTCGGGGTGCCGATCTTGTATTGATGTCCCTCAGGTCCATCGACGCGAATCTGCTTACCGATTCCCCTACTTTTGAGAAACCTGATGTATGGACGTCCGGCAACTACCGTCAGCATGAAGGCGACTGCAGATATCGCCAGCGACAGCGCCAGATTGTGGAGCGGGTCTCGCGTAAGAATGCTGTGATCGCGAAGAATACGCCCAATGTGCATGATGAGATC
This sequence comes from uncultured Chloroflexia bacterium, assembly GCA_963785465.1. Taxonomy (GTDB): domain Bacteria; phylum Chloroflexota; class Chloroflexia; order Thermomicrobiales; family Thermomicrobiaceae; genus CALAGB01. Next base: position 129,882 of record CAWAVM010000012.1, read on the forward strand.
GGCCAAACTACTCATGCTCCCGTATCCCATGTGCCGGGCACGGTCGTCTTATTAACCATGACGATCAACAGTGAACCTTTCATTCCCACTTCGGCTCTGGCGGAAGCTGTCGAACAACCTCACGGCGACTCCACGCGGTCTCACGTCGGCACCGTGACCACCTACCAGAATTTCAGTCCCTAACACCAAAACGGCACTCTTTCATGACATCGCTTGACCGGCTCAACCATCAGTTCTAATCAGCGCGTCACCACATTTCAATTGGCTCGAAGCCACGCACCGAAGGTGAATTGTAGCGTCCAACGTCGTGGATTGACTTGCCACCACCACTCGATTAACCCGGCTCTATCTACGCAAGCTGTTTTCAACGAGGTCCGTGCCCAAGCCTGGTCGATCAATGGGCGACTAAGGTTGCGTCGTTGCAGTCGCCTTTACCTGCTTCGTTGGCGGAATGCCATAGAGCAGGAATAATTGTTGGAACACCTGTTGAAACGCTGGCCCCGCCGCGCTCTCCCCCCACGGAGACTTCTGCGGTTGGTCGATCTTCACGAGAACGGCGAACTGAGGATCATTTGACGGGCCGAAGCCGAGCAGAGAACCAATCGTCGCATTGTCTTCATATCCTCCCGTGGGAGATGGAATCTGCGCCGTCCCCGATTTTGCCGCGATGTCGTACCCAGGCACGGAATACTTCTCGTAGGTCGTGTTCATTACGATGGTCAGCATTTGATTGATCGTGCGTGCAGTCTGCGCTGAAATCACGCGGTGCAGAGGTTCCGGGTCAACGATCCTGGTACCGGATTTTTCGCGGAACTCCTTGACGACGTGGGGTTTCATCAAAATACCGCCATTGGCCAGTACGGATACGGCGTTCACCAATTGCATTGGAGTAACGGCAAGCCCTTGTCCGAAGGCGTTGGTATAGAAGTTGGCCACCGACCAATTGGACTGACCTGGAAGCGGCAGGATACCGGCGGATTCACCTTGAAGATCGATTCCGGTCGGCTGTCCAAGTCCAAATGAGACAAGGCCGCGATAGAAGCGGTCCTCGCCGACCATCTCGGCGACCCACATTGCGCCAAGGTTGCTCGAATGTTGAAGAACCTCGGTCATGGTCTCGGGACCGAAGTCGACGTCTAGTGCATTGTGAACTTCGGCACCACCCGGAATGATCTTGTAGGAGCCGCCATTATGAACGGTTCCAGGTGACACCACACCCGTTTCCAACCCAATCGACATGATCACCGACTTGAATGTCGATCCCGGCTCGTAGGCAGTGCTGATCGCGGGATTGTCGAACAGCTTCGCATCTTTCACGGTGTCGAACGTGTTCGGATTGAACGAGGCCCGGTTGGCCATTCCAAGAATTTCGCCAGTCTTCGGATTTTGCACAAGGATCGTTCCACCCGCCGCCTGTTGGATGGCAATCGCCTGATCGAGAGCCTTTTCGATGATCCACTGCACAGAGGCGTCGAGTGTGAGGGTGACGTTGGCCCCGTCAATCGGCGGATCCCAGGCACTCTTGGCCAGCGCAATCACATTCCCTGAGCCATCTCGTTCGCCGATAAGTTTCCCAGGGGTGCCCCCGATGACCTTGTCGTATTCACCTTCGACGCCGTAGGAACCGACGTAGTCGTAATTCACGAATCCAAGTACTTGTGAAGCGAAATCTCCCATTGGGTAGATTCTGCGCGGCTCAGGCTGGAGAACGATTCCCGGCAGTTTGAGATCGTTGACTTTCTGTGACGCGTCATCACTAAGGCGGCGCTTCAGAACGACCCATTCCTTATCAGGCTCGGTGATTGCCGTATAGATGTCATCCGATGTGCGGCCGATCAACGGCGCCAATAGTGATGCAGTCTTCTGAGGATCGTCGAGTTGATTGACGATCGCGGAAATCGTGTCGGCCGGCACGTTTGTTGCCAATTCAATGCCTCGAGCGTCGTAAATGTTGCCCCGCTGAGCGGCCACTTCGTTTTCGCGGAAACGCGTGGCAACTGCCTGCTCGCTCAGAGACTGGCCGCTCACGATCTGGAATGAGAATACGCGATAACCAATTGCAAGGCAGAACATCAGGAAGCCCGCAAAGAGTGAAATGATCCGGCGTCGTTGGATTTGATAATTCATCATTATGGTGCCGCCGTGGCCGTGCTTTGAGGTGTCGCGACACTATCATTCGCTGGCGTCACCGTAGCATTCTCCTGGGTAGAGGAGCTGGAATTGGTTTGTGGCGTCGCGCTGGCATTCTCGAAAACACGAACGCTGCTTTCCCCAATGATCGCCGCCTTTAATGCGTTCGACCAACGATTTCTGAGGCTCAACATCAGGCGGAAGTGGCGGTAGATTGTCGTTCGCCGGCCGCTGTACCTGTAGAAACTGAAAATTCTTCAGCGGTGTCATGCCGAGTTGCTGGGTTGCGATCTGGCTCACCTGGTCAAGCGATTGATCGCGCGCAACGTCATAACCGAGCTTCGAGTTCTCCAGTGACAGTGAATAATATTGATTCTGCAACCGGCTAAATTCGTATCCGAGCCCGGCCACCTTGGCGGTTTGGACGAGATAGAGAATCCCGATCGCGGTAAGGGCCACGGCTGCAATGATGACCATCGCGACCCCGTTTAGGGCTAGGTATTGCCCCCGCGGACGTCGTCTCTCCGGCACGGTAGGCCGATCCTGAATGACCTCCTGCACAACGACCTCTGGTCGCCGAGGTTTGGTCGTCGTCGTCATGACAGTCGTTCCGCCACTCGGAGCCGAGCGCTACGGCTACGTGGATTGCTCTGCTCTTCAGCTGCAGATGGTCGAACTGCTTTTCGTGTGACAAGCTTCATTCGTGCCTTATGTCCACAGATACAGACCGGCGTTTCTGGCGGACAGATGCAATCCGTCGATTCGTGACGGAGGAATGTCTTCACGATGCGATCTTCCAATGAATGGAACGAAATGATCGCGATTCGACCACCGGCTGCCAGTAAATTGATCGCCCCATCGAGACCGGAACGCAACGCTCCGAGCTCGTCATTCACAGCGATCCGCAACGCCTGAAAGGTCCGCGTCGCGGGATGAATTGCCCGTCCGCGCCGTCCTCCGACCGCGCGTTCGACGACGCTGGCAAGCCGGTCAGTTGTCGTGATTGGTGCGGAAATTCGTTCGTTGACAATCGCTCGTGCGATCGGACGTGATCGGTGATCCTCGCCATATTCGAAGAACAGGCGGGCAAGATCCTCTTCGGACCAACCATTGACAATGTGCGACGCACTTATCCCAGAGGTGGTATCGAACCGCATATCGAGCGGCCCTGAGCGCTGAAAGGAAAAGCCGCGCTCGGGACGACTCAATTGGAAAGAGGAGAGACCGAGATCCATCAGGATCCCGTCGACGGCGTCAAACAGGCTTTCTCTCGCGAGCATCTCGATGTCTCGAAAGTTACCTTGAGCCAGGGTGAGGCGACCGGGAAACAGCGCCGCAAGATCTCCAGCCCGCGCTATTGCGTCCGGGTCGGCGTCAATTGCCAACACCTGACCATGCGGAGCCGACTGCTCGAGAAGCGCGGCGGTATGACCTCCACCACCAAACGTCGCGTCGATATAGCACCCGTCAGATCGGGGGTGCAGCAGTTCCAGAACCTCGCTAAAGAGGACTGGTATATGTCCAATTTGTGACTGAAAGTCACGATCAATGTGAGGAAAACCCTCTTGGGAATCAAGCGCCACGCGGATTCCTGACTCTCTGCTAGATTAAAGACGCAAGCCGTTGGGCGATGCTGGACCCTTCTTGATCCATCATTTCGGATTGAGACGCCCAAGCGTCGGGACTCCAGAATTCGACATAGGTGTGCATTCCGACGATGAGTACTTCCCCACCGAGCCCGGCATATTGGCGCAAATCTGGCGGGATGCGGATACGTCCTTGTCGATCGAACTCGACGTTGGCTGCCTCGGCAAAGACCATGCGACGAAATGCCCGGGCATCCGGATCGCTTATCGACAGGCTTGAAACTTTCTCGGCCAACGGGGTCCAGGCGTTCATCGGGTAAAGCGATAGGCAGCGATCGATGCCACGCGTGATAACCGCGTCAGACCCAATAAGATCACGAAATCGTGCCGGGACTGCAACCCTCCCCTTGTCGTCAAGACTGTGGCTGTAGCGCCCAAGAAACACTGCATCGCTCTTTTCGGTCTGCTTCAGTGCCAACGTGGTTGGATCCGCATCCCGCCTAAACGGGTTTCGCGTTAGGCGGGACCCCCGGTCAATCGACCCGATTCCCCACTTGACCGAGGAGAAGTGACGATTTGTCCACAATGGACCCCACTTATCCCCACTCAGCCCCACCGTTATCCACATTATACATACGTACACCCCGATGGCAACGTCGTTATGTCCGACGAACCCGCGTTCGTTCGCACCCTCAACGGGTGAGGCCAGTCGGTTTTCGCTGCTGCGTCAACAAAATGGAGAGAAATTCGAAGTTCAGGGAGATCTCTTCGCACCGCGAGGTTGCCTGGGCAATGACATGTGATCGATTCAGGGCCGACTTTGCAGTCGGTGCGGTATCTGCCGCTACAACATCTGCCAGGAGGTACTCGAATTGTTCTGGCTGACGGTGCGGGCTAACCAGCCAACAACTCAGGCAACGTTCGGGAGGTCTCTGAGGTCGCCACCGGGAGATTGCTAGAGATCCGAGTCGGTTTGGTTAGTGATCACCTTCTTGAACGATAGTGGTCGCTTTGTCTGTCCGGAGAAAGATTGTGATTGACACCTATTCAGAGTCCGATTCGACGACAGCGAGGACGGCGCCTGTTCGTACTGTCTCCCCTTCGACCACGTTAATTTGACTGACTACGCCGTCCTGAGGCGCGCCGATCTCATTCTCCATCTTCATGGCTTCAACCACGCAGATCAGATCGCCTGCCTTGACTCTGTCCCCCAATTTGGCTGCAACACGGAGCACGGTTCCCTGAATGGGGCTGACGATGCTGCCTCGCGCACCACTTACTGCTGGTCCACGACGATTGCTCTCAAGCCGCGGGCGGCGACGCGCATTCGGAGCCGCTGATCCGTGCAAGACGACATCAAAGCGTTTGCCGGAGACTTCGACGATGAAGCGCTCGGAATCGAAACCATCCAAACTGTCTTTTGCGACGTCACCGTCCACCGGATCGCCGGGAACGGTCAGCAAGTCCGGATACTTTTCAAGGAAGCGTGTGTCGTAGTTGCCTGCAGCGAATTCAGGGTGCTTGATCACTCCCAGATAGAATGGAATTGTCGTCGGAACGCCAGTCACATAAAAATCGTGCAGCGCGCGTCGGATTCGGTGCAACGCCTCCTCTCGATCACGGCCCCAAGCGATCAGCTTTGCCACAAGAGAATCGTAATTCGGCAGGATGGTATAGCCTGACTCGGCCGCGCTCTCGACGCGAATACCGAACCCAAAGGGTGGACGGTAATCGACCACCGTCCCAGGCGCCGGAGCGAACCCCCTCGTCGGGTCTTCTGCGTTAATCCGGCACTCGATCGCATGTCCACGGAAATCGATCTTCTGATCAAATGAAAGTGGTGCACCAGCGGCCACACGGATTTGTTCCGCGACCAGGTCAATGCCTGAGACCATCTCAGTAACCGGATGCTCAACCTGAATCCGAGTATTCATTTCAAGGAAATAGAAGTCGCCATCCTGAAACAGAAACTCGACAGTGCCGGCCCCCAGATAATCGACCTCTCTCGCCAATCGCACCGCGGTCTCTTCCATGCGCCGTCGGATCGAATCATCTATGCCCGGAGAGGGACTTTCCTCGATCAACTTTTGGTGGCGTCTTTGAATCGAACAGTCCCTCTCTCCAATTGCAACGCAGTTCCCTTGACCATCTGCAAAGACCTGGATTTCAATGTGCCTTGGATGATCAAGATAACGCTCGACATAGACGCGTCCATCCGAAAAATATCGCTCGGCCTCGCCCGATGCCCCGCGAAATGCGGCATCTACTTCGGCGGCCGACCGCGCCACCCGAAAACCTCGTCCACCGCCACCCGCGGCCGCCTTGATCGCCATCGGGAATCCGAACTGGTCGCCAAACGATCGCGCCGCGGCAGCGTCAACCGGTCCATCACTGCCGGGAACTAATGGAGCACCTACCTCCACCGCTACCCGGCGTGCGGCAACTTTGTCACCCATCGCGGCAATCGAACTGGACGACGGTCCGATGAAGACGATTCCCGCACTCAAACAAGCGGCAGCGAAATCAGCGTTCTCCGCGAGGAAGCCATACCCGGGATGTACCGCTTCACTCTCCGATTTCTTGGCAACGTCTATTAGGGCAAGAATGTCGAGGTACGGAAGTGGTCGATCGGACGGGATGCGATATGCCTCATCAGCGTAGCGGACGTGCGGGGCGTTCAGCTCGCCTTCACCGTAGACGGCGACGGTGCCGACGCCAAGTTCGTGGCATGCACGCATGATTCTCAGCGCGATCTCGCCGCGATTCGCGATGAGTACCTTCTTGAACATCCTCGCTTCTCCGACCAAACTTTCCCCCAAACGTTCTATGGCTCAAGTCTCGCAGTCAGTCGCCACCCGTCGCGGCCTACGTCCAGTTCGCTGTGAATGGCCTCATGCCGTGCCGCAACACGCCAACCTGACGGAGGAGCAACATCGACCGCACGTTCTCGTCGTTTCGCGGATCGTATGGCCGCAACGATAGCCGAGGCCTCGTCGTGAGTCGGAACGGGTCGAACCTCGACGCGCTCTCTATCGAAGTCAATCCCTTGGTCACTTCTCGTCACAGCGGAATGTTTCCGTGCTTGCGCTTCGGCACACTCTCACGCTTAGAACGAGTGGCCCGCAGCGCTCGTATCAGCCATCCGCGTGTCTGGCTCGGCATGATCACGTCATCGACGTAGCCGCGAGAGGCGACCTGGAATGGGTTGGCGAATTCTCGTTCGTAATCGGCAACAAGCTCCTGACGTCGCGCTTCCGGATCCACCGCTTCGGCAATCTCGCGACGTGAGATGACCGCGACTGCCGCACTCGGGCCCATCACCGCTACCTCGGCGGTGGGCCAGGCAACGGTGAAATCCGCATGCAAGGCCTTTGAGCACATCACCACGTAGGCGCCTCCATACGCTTTTCGCGTAATCACAGTCATCTTCGGCACCGTTGCCTCGCAATAAGCGTACAGCAGCTTCGAGCCGTGACGGATGATCCCGCCGTATTCCTGATTTGTGCCGGGCAGGAAGCCGGGGACGTCTACAAACGTCACCAACGGGATGTTGAACGCGTCGCAGAAACGGACGAAGCGGGCCGCCTTGCTCGATGCATCGATGTCGAGCGTGCCAGCCAAGACCATCGGCTGATTGGCGACGACTCCGATCGTGTGACCGTCAAGTCGCGCGAAACCAACCACGATGTTCTGCGCCCAATCTCGTTGGACCTCGAGAAACTCGCCATGATCGACAATCAAGCCGATAACGTCGTGCACGTCGTACGGCTTGGTGCTTACCTCGGGCACGATCCCGTCTAGTTCTGGATTGGCAAGATCAGGGTCCTCATCGGGCGGGAAGGACGGCGGATCTTCCAGATTGTTCGATGGTATGAAGCTCAGCAGCGCTCGCACCTGCTCGAACAGGTCTTCTTCATCCACCGCGGCAAAGTGTGCGACACCACTGCGCGACATGTGCGTTCCTGCTCCGCCGAGCTCTTCATGCGTTACTTCTTCACCGGTCACGGTTCGAATAACGTCTGGTCCGGTGATAAACATCTGGCTAACACCGTCGACCATGAAGACAAAATCAGTCATGGCGGGCGAATAGACGGCACCTCCAGCACATGGCCCGGCAATCACTGAAATCTGCGGCACAACACCCGATGCCTGGACGTTGCGGTAGAAGACGTCACCGTACCCGGCTAGCCCCTCCACGCCTTCCTGGATACGTGCGCCAGCCGAATCATTGATTCCAATTACTGGACAGCCGACTTTGGTCGCGAAGTCCATGACCTTGACCATCTTCTCGGCAAATGCCTCTCCGAGACTGCCACCGAAGATAGTGAAGTCGTGAGAAAATACCGCGACCGTGCGCCCGTCGACAGTTCCATATCCAGTTACCACGCCGTCACCGAGGGGCCGGCGCGCGGCCATCCCGAAGTACGTCGACCGGTGCCGAACAAAGGGATCGAGTTCAACGAAACTGCCCTCGTCGAGCAGCAGACTCACACGTTCGCGTGCCGATAGCTTGCCGCGCGCATGTTGTCGCTCGATGGCCGTTGATTCTTGTTTGACAATCTCTTCACGCGCCCGCTCCAGCCTGGGGTGATCGGCATGTTGTTCGACAGCCATCGCGTCATCCTATCCTGAGGTGAGTCCTTGTGACATTGGGTCCGCCACCGATTACACCACTGACGTCCTGTGCTATTTTGGCCGGATTAGTCCAGCCAGTCTCCGATTGTACGCGGAAATCGATCAATACGGAGCGCTGGCAAGGTGACATCGTCGCAATTGTTCCGCAGTCCGACGTCAACGAATTGGTACACGCACCGCGCGCTTTGGCCAGAACTGCGTCAATGCGCACCGCATGGCGCCACCAAGAAAGTTTGTCGTCACTTGGCTCGCTGGTATCACGGACGGCTATCTCTTTTGGCTGCGCTGAATGTACGCGTCATCATGTAGCAAGATCAGATCCGTCAGCCATCTCATGATCAGCGTCCGGTTGACCTGTCCACGATCCTCGACCGGTAACGGTAGACTTTGACACAGGCAGTGATCGACCGAGATTCGACTGCGAAAAACTGCTGAATAGAAGCGTTCGCCGTAAGGAGTACGTGTTGGCTGAATCCGGACCTCCAGACGAGCAGACGGCCGGGACATCTAGGCGCAAGGCGGACCATTTGCGCATTAACCTCGACGAAGACGTATCGGCGAAGGGGGTAACCGCCGGATTTGAGAACTACCGATTTGTGCCGCGCTCGCTTCCTGACGTCAATCTTCACGACGTGAGCACGGAGACAACTCTGTTCGGCCATCGTCTTGGAGCACCGATCTTCATCTCGTGCATGACCGGTGGTGTTCACGAAGCACGAGCGGTCAATATTCAGCTCGCAGAGACGGCACAGCATTATGGTCTGGCGATTGGGTTAGGCTCCGGTAGAGCTCTGCTCGAGCACCCGGAATTGCTGCCGACGTTCAACATTCGTCCATACGCCCCAGACTGCGTCATCTTTGCCAACATCGGTGCGATTCAACTCAACAAAGGAGTGACAGTCGATCAATGCCGCTACCTGGTTAATCTTCTCGCCGCCGATGCCCTCGTGCTGCATCTCAACGCATTGCAAGAAGCCTTGCAGCCAGAAGGCGATACTGAATTCAAGGGGCTGCTCGGGAGAATCCAGCAGCTCTGCAGTCAGATCGAGGTTCCGGTAATTGCAAAAGAGGTTGGCTGGGGAATTCCGCCGGACGACGTGGCCGCACTTATGGATGCTGGCGTATCAGCCGTTGACGTGGCTGGCGCGGGTGGTACGTCCTGGAGCGAGGTGGAGCGCTACAGAATCGACGATCCGGTGCGCCAGCGCACCGCGGCGGCATTCGCCGATTGGGGACTACCGACTGCCGATGCGGTACGGCTGGCAAGAAAGGTGGCGCCTGAGGCGACCATATTCGCCAGCGGTGGAATTCGTAATGGCATGGACGCCGCGAAAGCTATCGCGCTCGGGGCAAATTTGGTCGGAGCTGCCGGGCCATTTCTGCGAGCCGCAGCCGAAGGAACACAAGCCAGCCACGAACTGGCGGAGGGGTTTATCGACATTCTTCGCATCACAATGTTCAGTGTCGGCGCAATGAACGTGGACGCTCTTCGGCAGGATCCACGGCTGGTATCGAGCAGATCGTCCGGGGCGGAGTTTGCCTTCGGCTAGGGAACGATTCCGACCTGAACCGACGTCGCCTTCTCACTCTGCGCCCGTCTATGAAGCGTTATGCCACTGATCCAGCAAAACTGATCGGCGAAATCGCTACATGGACTCAATTTGCTCGACAACAAGGCAACGTATGCCTCATCTATGACTAGGTGGTGGGACGATACTCCCCCCAGGCAGCCCGGAGTCTGCCGCAGATCTCGCCAAGCGTTGCTCCTGATTGCAATGCTTCCTTCATGACCACCAGAAGGTTGTCTGTACCTCGTGCCGCATCTTCAACCGCAACCAGTGCGGAATCGACACGCTCACGATCCTGGCGCGCGCGATACGCGGTTACCCGTTCGATTTGACGTCGCACAGCTTCGCCGTCAATACGCGAAATCGGTACTCCAACCTCATCCTCGGACTGGTATTTGTTTACGCCGACGATGGGCCGATCTCCGCTGAGCACTTCGAGTTCCCAGCGATAGGCGCTGTCGGCGATCGATTGCTGCATGAAGCCCGACTCGATCGCGGCAACGGCACCGCCATGCTGCTCGACTTCGTCGATCAACTCCCAGGCACGCCGCTCAACTTCGTCGGTCAGCGATTCAACGAACCATGATCCGCCGAGAGGATCGGCCGTGTCGGCGACGCCCGTCTCGTCGCTTATGATCTGCTGGGTACGAAGAGCGAGCGTGGCGGCGTCTTCGGTCGGGAGTCCGAGCGCCTCGTCGAAGCCGTTGGTGTGGAGACTCTGAGTTCCACCAAGCACCGCGCTTAGCGCTTGAAAGGCGACACGCACAACATTGTTCAGTGGTTGCTGTGCAGTGAGCGAACAACCGGCGGTCTGCGTGTGAAAGCGCAAACTTAAGGACTTGGGGTCGGTCGCTCCGAATCGTTCCTTCATGATTTTGGCCCACATGCGCCGGGCAGCACGGAATTTGGCGATTTCCTCAAAGAAATCGCTATGTGCGTTGAAAAAGAAGCTCAGGCGAGGTGCGAACTCATCGACCTCGAGTCCGGCATCGATCGCCGCATTCACGTAGGCGATAGCGTTGGCCAGCGTAAATCCAACTTCTTGCACAGCGGTCGAGCCAGCCTCCCGAATGTGGTAGCCACTGATGCTAATCACATTCCAGTGCGGCAGGTTATCGCGACAATATGCGAAGGTATCGGTAACTAGTCGCATCGAAGGGCGAGGTGGGAAAATGTATGTTCCCCGGGCTGCGTATTCTTTGAGAATGTCGTTTTGAATCGTTCCGCCCAAGCGCCTGGTATCGACGCCTTGCTCCTCCGCGATGATTTGATACATCAGCAGGAGCAACGCGGCCGGCGCGTTAATCGTCATCGACGTGGTTACTTGCGAAAGGTCGATTTGATCAAGCAGCCGCCGCATGTCATCAACCGTGCTGATGGCAACGCCAACTCTCCCAACTTCCGCGCGAGCAATCGGGTCGTCAGAGTCATATCCAAGCTGAGTCGGGAGATCAAAGGCCACGCTGAGGCCCGTTTGTCCGCGTTCGAGCAATAGCCGGTACCGCTGATTGCTTTCCTCGGCGGACGAGAATCCAGCATACTGACGCATGGTCCAGCGCCGGCCTCGATACATCGTCGGGTAGACACCGCGGGTGTACGGATATTCGCCAGGATCAGGCTGGACTGGTCTCTCGGTTTGACGATAGACCGGATCGATTTCAATATCCGATGTCGTTGTCACTCTATCGGTGCCTGTCTTAGTCACCATGGAGCCCTTCTCGGCGACCGTCAGACCTCAACGAGTTCCGTCAAAACGCCGCCGCACGACCGAGGGTGAATAAACGCGACCAGCCAGCCGTGAGCACCAATACGGGGATGCTGATCGATGAGTTCAAGGCCCTCCGATTCAAGCCGGCGCAATTCGCGTTCCAGATCACGAACTTTCAGAGCCACGTGATGAATCCCCTCACCGCGCGACTCCAGGAAACGTGTGACCCCCGTATCTTCAGCAATTGGCATCAATAGCTCGAGATAGCCCGCTCCGGCGACGAAGGTCGCCACGCGAACCCCCTGGTCATGAAGATCAGCCTGAATCGGCTCGGCGAACCCGAGCGTTCGATAGTGCGCGATCGCTGCCGGCAGATCACGAACCACGATGCCTACGTGATGAAGCTCTCGCCCTGCGCCAGGTAATTGCTCAATCACGTGCTTTTAGTGACGAGATCCGGCGCCGCGCCGGACCGGAACGTTGGCAACCAGATTCTCGCCACGATCCGTTCGGGTGAGATTAATCTGGAGCTGGTCGGCATCAACATCGAGGTGGCGAGAGAGAATCTTCAAAATGTCCGCTCGAATCGCTTCCATCACATCAGGGGTGATCTTGACGTGATCCTGAACCAGCACCTCGACAAGCCGCTGCTTGGCGATATTGGCACTGGAGTCTGCATGCCTCGATGATCTACGCCCAAGCAGTGTGTCAAAAAATCCCATCTAATTCGCCCCTCCCCCACGCACCGGCTCCCCGCGGCTGCTTCGAAATCCGATCGTTCGCAACAGTCTACGCCAGGCTCCGTCCGGCTCTTCGAGCGGCATGAATGGAACCTCTTCACCTGTGAGACGCGCGGCGATATTGCGGAAGGCACGCCCCGCCTTGGATTCCGGGTCGAGCGCGGCCGGCTCACCCCGGTTGGTTGAAGTTACAATCGACTCGTCACTCGGGACGACACCGATGAGCGGAATCGATAAGATCTCGGTTACGTCGTCGACGCTCATCATATCGCCACGTCGAACGAGCGCAGGATCGATACGATTCACAATCAATTTCGGCGTCGCGAGCTCCGATGCTTCGACGAGCCCCACAATGCGATCCGCGTCTCGAACCGACGAGACTTCCGGGTTCGTGACCACGACCACATCGTCAGCACCCGCGATCGAGTTACGGAAACCTTGTTCTATTCCGGCTGGTGAATCAATTAATGTGAAGTCAAACTGGCGTCTCAGTTCTTCGCACAAGGTCTTCATCTGTTGCGGAGAGACCGCCTCTTTCTCACGGGTTTGCGCCGCCGGGATCAGGTACAAGTTGTTGAGGCGCTTGTCTCGAATCATCGCCTGTCGCAGGCGGCAGGTCCCTTCGACGATGTCGACAAGATCATAGACGATTCGATTCTCAAGGCCGAGAACGATGTCAAGGTTACGTAAACCAATGTCGGCGTCGATCAATACGACTGATTTGCCGAGCGAAGCAAGGGCCGCGCCCAGGTTCGCGGTCGTGGTCGTCTTTCCCACGCCGCCCTTACCGGACGTGATCGTAATGATCCGTCCGAGTGCCCCATTCTGTCGGTCTTCTCCCATATCCCTACCTCAATGCCTGATGGCGCCGCAATGCGTGAGCTAACCACGACACATTTGGGCCAATCACGATCGATTTGAGCGGCGGTCGTTCTTCCATGGCTCGACGATAATCTCACCGTTATGAACACGAGCGACCATGGGGCCATCGGGTCCAACATCACGTTGATCTGGAGGCCGTGCAAAAATACTGGCGATACGAAGCTGTGTCGGCGTGAGCCGAAGCGCGCAAATTATGGATCCAAAATCCCCGCTCGTACCAGCGTGGACAGTTCCACGAATTGCCCCCCACACGAGCACGTCGCCAGCCGCCATGACTTCGGCGCCCGCATTGATGTCACCAATCACCACCACATCTCCGTCAGATTGCACTGACGAGCCCGACCGGAGCGTTCGACGAACGTAACGGGCGGTCCGTTCGCCATCGGATCCCGACTGGCTATTCTCCTCGTTGCCACCCTCGCCCATGGTTTGGGCGACGACTCTGAGGGGATGGTAACCCCAGGATCTCAGAATTTCTCCGTGGGTCGGATTCCCGGAAATCACGGTGCGTAGGCGGACTCCTCGTTCCTCGAGCAGAGCGCGCAACGCGACGATCTCTTCAACGTTCGGAACACGCGCTCCGTAGTCGATCACCAGTTCAGATCGTTGAAAGAAATCTCCACCACCGTCAATGCATCCACGTACCAATCCAAGCAAGACAGGCAGCGGTGCTTCCAACGGCAACTGAAGAATCAAGCCATCGCGTGTCCCCCGTACGCGAACTTGCTCATAGCTCTCGTGATACCGCTCAGCCATGAGTCACGCGCTCCTTCCCCCAACCAACCGTCATCGCGCGATGTTTCGTCCCAGAAAACCCATGGGCGTCCGTACTATACCTATAGGCTGCCCAAGTCTAGGCTTTTATCTGCGTCTTTCCAAAGTGAGCGGCCAGAATCGCATCAGCTACCGGTACCGCATACGTAGAGCCTTCGCCGCCCTTTTCAATAAGAACAATGACCGCGATTTCCGGCTTGTCGTAAGGTGCCCACGCGGCAAACCAGGCATGTGACCGCCGATATTTGCCGTCGATCATCTCTCCAAATTCGGCCGTTCCGGTTTTGCCGGCAATCGGGAAATCGTTTCCTGTGAGAACAAACTTCCCTTTAGCCGTTCCCTCGGTCACCGTTTTCCGCATCCCGGTCCGAACCGCCTGAATGTGATCTGAAGCGACTGAAAGTGACCAGCGCTTGTCGGGCTGGAAGTCGCGATAAACCTGACCATCAGCATCGCGCAACTGTTTGACCAATCGCGGCCGGTAATATGTCCCGCCGTTGGCGATTGCCGCGTGCGCGCACGCGAGTTGAAGTGGAGTGCACGACACGTGCCCCTGACCGATCGAGACGTTTATAGTATCGCCGACGGACCAGTATTCGTGCAAAGGGGATTGGAAAAGCCACTTGGCATCCGGCACGACCCCGGAAGCCTCGCCAGCAAGCTCGACTCCCGTTGGGCCGCCAAATCCAAAGGAGCCCCGTAAGTATTTATCGATCTGATCGATGCCAAGTCCCTCGAAGTTGTGTGGCTTGGGATCTCCCGGGATGTAGTAGTGCAGCGGCTCTGTCGCGCCATCCGGTATCTGCCCTGGCGCGCCAACGTTATAGAAGAAGACATCGCAGGACTGAGCGATTGCGTTCTCAATAGAGATCGGCCCGTGACCAGACGCGAGCCAGCAGACATAGGTATTCCCTGCGTTTTCGTTCGTCACGGTTGGAACACGGATTGAACCCGCACACCGATATTCAGTTTGCAAGTCGAGCGTTCCGTCCTGCAAAGCCCCACAGGCCAGAAGCGGCTTGATAGTGGAGCCAGGCGGGAACTCTCCACTGATCGAATTGTCGGTCAATGGCTTGTATGGGTCATTCAAATATGCCTGGTACTGCGCCTCAGAAATGCCGTCCACAAACAGTTGGTTATCGTATGATGGCAATGAAACTTGCGCCAGGATTTCGCCGTTTTGCGGGTTAATCGCGATTGCTACCCCGGCTCCAACGGGCGTCTTACCGTCCTTGATAGCTCCTTCGCTGGCCTTGTTGATCCCTTCCTGCAGTGCGACTGCGACCGACTTCTGGAAGTCTCTATCGATCGTAAGAATCGCCGTATGACCTGGCTGAGGGTCTCGCCGCATCGACGCGATCTCGGAAATCTCGACGCCACGGGCATCGGTTTGAACCCACCGCCCGCCGTGCTCTCCTCGCAAATACGTCTCGAACGCTTCCTCAAGTCCGCCGCGTCCGACGTAGTCGGTGGCGATATAGGGATTGTTTCCTTTTTGTTTGTAGGAATCGTACTCATCCAGGGTGATTGGCCCGACATAGCCAAGAATGTGCGAAAATTCCGGTCCCGCCAGATAGCGACGCACCAGCTTCTGATCACTGACTTCTACACCCGGGAGATAAACTGAATTTGCCTGCAGCGCAACCGCAACATCTTTGGGAACGTCCTCTTTGACCGTGACAGGCAGAACACTGTCCGCATGCAGTTCCATCAGATAATCAAATTCACCCATGACATGAACGCCGGGAAGCTGCTTTTCGAGTGGCTTGTACTTGTCGGCGTCGACCTGGGATAAATCCGTTTTCACCGCCACCAGGTTGTCCGGCGAATCACTCAATACCTGCTGCGTAAGCTGTTTCGGGTCTGCACCAATTGATTTCGCGAGTGACTCGATCACGTAGTCCTCGGACCCCAGCGGAAGACCGTTCTTGCGTACAACCAGCATCTGCTTCAGGTCCAAGGTAGCCGTAAGCTGATCTCGGATGTAGCTCACCTTACCTGCGTCGCTCGGAACCTTCGGTGGCAGGATTAACACAGTCCAGCTAATGCGGTTTTCGGCCAGCACGTTTCCGTTTCGGTCGACGATCAGGCCTCGCGGAGCGTTGAGCACCTCAAACCGCTGGCTGTTTCCCTTGACCTGGTTGTCGTACTGTTTGCTGTCCAACATCTGCATCTTGGCGAGTTTGCCGACCAGGCCGCCAAACCCAGCCACGACCATGCCTTTGAACAACAGCATCCGGCGCGAGATAAACACCTCATCGTCGGCGCGCTCGTCGACACGTTGCCGCTTTCGATCGGCAAATCGAACGAGTTCCATTCGCTTACGCGCGCGACGCACGAATAACCCCCAATCGATCGAGAATCGCTATACCGATGTAGAGAATCGGCACCATCGCGACATTGAGCAATGCGGTAAGGACAGAGAGTCGCATCGTCACTCCGAGCGGATAACTCGATCCCGTTGCTGACGAAACGATGGCACTAATTGCCTGGTGAACCACGGTCGCGACCACAACGAGCAGCATCGGAATGATGACACCGCTGTGAAACAAGCGACGCAGCGCCAATCCGCCGATGACAGCGACCGGAATGAGCGCCAGCGTGTTAGATCCGAGAGGATCAAGTGCAAGCAAGTCAAGAAGAATTCCGACGGGAAGTGTCCAGATCACACCTTCAGCGATACCGCGTTCAGCGCTCCAAACCAGAATCAACACGAGCACTACGTTCGGGCCAATGCTCGACAGGTTGATCGCGGGGATAAATGATGCCTGCGCGATAGCCATCGTCGCGATCGCGATAGCGAAAATGAGGCGTGTCACTGACTGAGTGTCGTCCAATTCAGATTCGTCCGTGTCACCGGAAGAATCCTATCACAGAGCCAGTTATGTCGATTCCGCATGATGATTCTCTCATCAGACACCACGACTTCCAGTTCGAATGCCTGCCGCGACCAATTCACGATTCGGCAAAGTAGACGCCATCAAACCCGCAGCGGCAGCTTCGACGTCATATTCAACGCGGTGGAATTCAACATCCCATCCATTGCCGGAGTTCGTGAGAACTGCGTAGGCTGCACGTGGATCGTGGTCAAATGGAGCGCCAACACTCCCCACAGCACACAGAATTCGCCGTCCCAACTCACGCCGGTACTGGACATGAATGTGCCCGTAGGCGACGGTCTGAGCCTCAGCAGCATCGAGCATCTTTGTTGCCGTGTCTTCATCGGAGTCGGGCAATACTGCCGGGTGAGCGCTCCACGGCGTCGCATGAACGATGGTCAGCTTGTTTCCATCGGGCCCTGAGACGTCAATGCGGAGCGGGAAAGTCGCCATGTAGTCGATCTGCTCAGAAGTAAGACGCTCGTTTGCCCACCGATCCAACAACTTGAGCGACGGCGAATGTCGCTGTTCTTCGGACGTTATCGACGTCTCATAGTCGCCGTTTCTGGCCATCTCGACCACAAACTCGTCGGTGTTACCCCTGACCGCGCGACACCCGCTGGCGCGGAGCCGGTCGACACACTCGGAAGGGAAAGCACCGTTGAACACCAGGTCGCCGCCGTAGATGACCTCGTCAAATGGCCCCGATTTGTCGACGTTGGCCAAGACCGCATCGAAGGCGTGGAGGTTGCCGTGTACGTCGGAGATCATCGCGATGCGCATGGAGTTCCTCCTTCATGTACGAGCGTTCAGAAACCAGTCTGGCACACGGATCGACTCATCGGCGAGTCATAGCCCGGTGCACGGCTGACGCATGAGATGCAAGTTCAAGCGTGTCGTCGAGGGCTTCAAGTTGGTCAATTCCGTAGCGACGGCGCAGTGCCGCCCGAATCAGATAATCGGACAGGACTGGGTTCTTGGGAAGTAACGCGCCGTGCATGTAGCAGCCGATCGCGTTCTTATAGTGGCAGCCTTCGAAACCGTCGCCACCGTTGTTGCCATGCCCTATTCGGACGCGACCAAGTGGGAGCGCGTTTGGGCCAAGGTACGTCAGTCCGCTATGGTTCTCAAAACCGACCAACTCACCGAATTCGTCTGAGTCAATCACCACGTTTCCAATAAACCGCTCGTTTCCAGCAATGCTCCAGGCGTCGAACAAGCTGATACCTGGAAGCTCGTCACCATCGTGCGGACGATAGTAGTTGCCGAGCAGTTGATATCCACCGCACACAGAAAGTAGAGGTGCTCCATCCGCAATCTCAGCCTTCAGCCGATCGCCCTTCTCGCCCTGGATATCGAACGAGACGTTGATCTGCTCGCGGTCCTGACCTCCACCCCAAAAAAAGATATCAAAGCGGCCGGGCTCGAGCGGATCGCCAATACCGGCAATGACAACTTCCGATTCGATTCCACGCCAACGACAACGTTGTGACAGAGCCAGGATGTTTCCGCGATCTCCATAAATGTTCATAGATTTCCCGTAGAGCCAGCAGATCGTGAGCTTCACGGCATAACCCTTTCGCAGTCATTCGATGGAAGTCTCATTGCTGCCAAAATGCGGCAACCGCGCCCAGATCAGTGAGCATTTGTCGCAACTCAAGCATCGCAGTGTAGGTCGGGAGTATATATCCAGTTTCCCCAGGCGAAATCGCATCGACAAACTGGTCGAAGGCATCACGCAATTGCCCTAGCGGGTGGATGCGTTCGAAAGCGACTCCCGAGTATTTGAGACGGGTTGCCATATCTGGTCCGCGAATACCACTCGTGTATATCGGCGCGGAACCGGTCGCCAGCTGTTCGACATTCACGTCCCACAACCAGGAAACGTCACGGCCATCAGCGTCGAGATCGTTGATAACGATCATCGTCGGCTCTTTCTCGCCCCCGTCGGCCAGCATGCGCAGCACTTCATCGAAGCCGACCGGATTCTTGATCAGCACAATGACGATTTCACGGTCCCGGTAGCGTAATCGCTCGATCCGCCCGAATGCCGAACTAAATCCGGATAGTGACGAGGCAATTAGCCTCGGCGCAACTCCGATCGCGAGCGCTGCACTCGCGGCGGCCAGCACGTTATACACGTTGTACAGACCCGGAATTGCAACGTGGAGATCCATTTCCGCTTCAGGTCCAGCCAGCCTCAGGGAGAGGGATTCAAGCGAATGTAGCGCAACGCCGGTCGCAGCATAATCCAGCTCCGGACGGCGGAAGCCACAGTGGTCACACACGTAGTCGCCCAGATGGGACAGGAAGAGTTGTTGGTAACGCAGGGATGAGCCGCAACGACGACAAATCGCGGAATCGACAGCATGCGGCAACTCAGACAGTTGGTAACGTGACTCCTGGAGGCCAAACACCAGTCGGCGGGCCGGAACGTCGTCCGTGATCGCTGTAAGCGCCGGATCGTCCCCATTTACCAGTAGTAGCTGATCCTCACCCAAGGCCAAGAAAACGTCGCGCCAGTGACGTGCAATCGTGTCGAGTTCGCCATAACGATCGAGTTGGTCACGAAACAGGTTAAGTAACAAGATAACTCGTGGATTCGATCGTCGAACGACTTCCGGGAAGGCCGCCTCGTCTGCTTCGAGGACGGCAATATCACCGTTCGGATCGCCGGTCCAAGAGCTTTGGGCTGCGAAGGCTGCGCTAATGCCGCGCACAAGGTTAGAGCCTGTCCGATTATGAATGACGCGAAGACCCGCTGATTCGAGAACATCGGCCAACATACGCGAGGTTGTTGTCTTGCCATTGGTACCGGCAACAACCACGCACCCGCCCGGAACCTTGGTGGCCAGTTTGTCGAGGACTTTGGCGTCGATCTTGTTAGCAAGGACCCCCGGTGCAGCGGTTCCGCCGCCGCGCCCAAGAAGGCGAATGGCGCTCGCGCTCAGCTTGCCAGCCGTCACGCTGGCCGCTAGGCGAAAATCCACCCTACCCGAACGAGTCACGGTTGAGATCCATCCGACAGGATCACCATTACGGTCTGCAGCGAATTAAATTCGATCAATGGCGCCACATCGACGTTGAGCTCGGCGGACTGCACGTTGCGATGGATACCACTCACCTTGCCGACAACCAACCCCTTGGGAACTTTCTGCGTCCGCCCCGAGGTCACTACGACATCACCGGTATTGACGGTGATCGAGGGGTCGAGATACCTCAATTGCATGCTACCACCGGATTGCCACTCCCCCACCAGCACACCGGTAGCTCCATTCGACTGGAGCATGGCGCCAACCTGAGACGACGAATCGATGTCCAGCGTAACACGTGCGCGATTTGGGCTGACATCGGTTACCTGACCGACAAAAAAATCTGGACTGATTACCGCCATCCCGGTCTGAATACCATCATCTGACCCACGATTGATGATGAAAATTCGTTTGGTCCCGTTAGGGTCTTGTCCGACCACGCTCGCGGTGACGACCGTCAGCCCCGGCCGGGATTGCTTGAAGTCCAACTGTTTTTGCAACTCATTGACCTGCTCCTGAAGATCCTTCAAGCGGGCGTTTTCAGCCAGCAGCCTATCTCGCTCCGCTGTTACCTGCTGAAGCTGCTGCTCAGTCGTTGTAGATGAACCGTGACTCAGACCTCTGATGGACTTCCCAGCGCGGTTCAGCACCACTTCAAACGGATGGATCAGAGCCTCAGCCGGCGCGCGCACGGCGTCGAGTCGATGCTGCTGATCGAGGGCCACGAGACTGATGGATGTAACAACGAAGATCGCGATCAGGACAATAGTTTGTCGTGTTGAGAGGGAAATCACATGCGGTATCCACGTCGCCGGTCACACACGATCCGGACCCTGACCTACCTCGCCGACCGACGAAGTTCCTGTCCTCCGGCAAGGGCTCGTTGGTAAAGATGAAGAGCTTCAGCGACTCGACCGGTCCCTCTTGCGACGCAAGTCAGGGGGTCATCGGCGCGATAGACCGGCATGCGAAGTTCCGCCTGCAGGCGTTTGTCAAGACCGAGCAACAACGCACCGCCGCCGGCCAGTGTAATGCCCCGCTCCATGATGTCGGCGACGAGTTCCGGAGGGGTCTCCTCGATACACGTTTTCACCAGGTCTACGATGGTGTTGACAGGACCTGAAATGGCATCGCGTATCTCAACGCTACTTACTTCAATGGATTTTGGAAGTCCAGTCAAAAGATCGCGTCCTCGCAGGACCACGGTGCGCTCTTCTTCGAGTGGATAGGCCGATCCAGCTGCGATCTTGGCGTTCTCGGCAGTACGCTCACCGATAACGAGGTTATGATCTCTTCGAGCGTACTGAATGATCGCCTCATCGATCTCGTCACCAGCCACCCGAATCGAGTGATTCACGACGATGCCACCAAGCGAGATGACGGCAACCTCTGTCGTTCCTCCACCGATGTCGACGATCATACTTCCAATTGCCTCGTTGATGGGCAAGCCTGCGCCAATCGCGGCGGCCATGGGTTCTTCAACCGTGTAGGCCTCACGCGCGCCGGCACTCAATGCCGCATCTTTTGCGGCACGCTTTTCGACTTCAGTCACTCCGCTCGGGATTCCGATAACAACTCGCGGGTGGGGAGCCATGAAACGCTGCACATGAACCTTACGAATGAAGTAGTGGAGCATCATTTCGACAGTGTCAAAATCGGCGATCACGCCGTCCTTCAACGGGCGCACCGCGACGATGGTCTCCGGCGTCTTACCGACCATCGCTTTCGCCTCGACACCGACCGCCAGCGCTCGACGTGTCTTCTGATCGACCGCGACCACCGATGGCTCAGAGATCACAATCCCCTTACCACGGACGTAGACGAGCGTGTTCGCCGTACCCAGGTCGATTCCCAGATCTCGGCTGAAGAGCCCGAATAGCGCGCTCAGGGGTCTGATCATGCTGGATGGAGCTCCCAACCCATTTAGAAGTTTGCTCGTCACGCACCAGCCCGGTGCACCGCCAAACGGTTGTCGGTACGTTCTCTCCGGGCTCTGAAGTCGCCGGATTATACCATGCAACAGTTCAGACTCGTTCTGTAATTCACCGTCGAGACGCGGGCTGGGAAGTGGTCCAACGAAGGATCGCGGCTCTCCGGACGGCATCAATTAACATAGGTCATGGTGTAGGCTATACTCTCATATCCGAAGTCGCCTTCAAGAATCGAACTCAGGCGTCCATTGCCGCGATTCGGCGGATCATGTATGCCGGAATCCTGTGTCGGGTTCTAGGTGGACGCGCGCAGATGCAAGCGCGCTCGTGACCCAGCGCAAACAGCTGTGTCTCACAAGCGAGGGCCGGATGGACTACGAATTGCACGTGATCGTCAATCCAGTTTCCGGAGGAGGTAGGACTCGAAAGATTTGGCCTCAGATTGCCGAGCACATGCGGAGAACCGGCTTCCGACTCCACCTTCATGAGACGTCTGGGGTCGGCGACGCAACCAGTATTGCACGTCGAATTGTGGCGGAAGGAGTTCGCGATCTCGTAGTCGTTGGTGGGGATGGAACGCTGAACGAAGTTGTCAACGGCATACTCAATGAGGACGAAGTAACGACCGCCGATGTTGTCCTCTCCCTGATTCCATGCGGAACGGGACGCGATTTTGCTCGCACATTGGGCATCCGAGATCCAGAACATGCGGTTGAAGTGATCGCCAGCGGATCGGTGAAAGCCGTGGACATTGGCTCGATTTCCTTCTCCCAGTCAGGGGTTCAGACTCGACGTTTTTTTGTCAACGTCGCCGATGTCGGCCTGGGCGCGGAAACGGCCGCGTGGATGAATCAATCTTCCAAGCGTCTCGGTGGTTTTCTCGGTTACCTCGTGGCTGCCACTCGAACAATTCTGGTCTTCAGAGGGCGCCCGGCCCGCGTAACGATTGACGGCACCGTGGTCCATGATGGTCCAGTCGGTATGGTGGTGTTAGCCAATGGAAAGTACTTTGCCGGAGGAATGCTGATCGCGCCGGAGGCGTCGATCTGCGACGGGAAATTCGATGTATTCGTACTCGATGACGTGCCGAAGTACACTCTACTTCTGTCGCTGTTACCAAAGGTTTATAGGGGCAAACATGTGGGACATCCTGCCGTCCATCACTATCGGGGTGTCACAGTTGAAATCCAATCGCCAGACTCATTACCGTTCGAGGTCGATGGCGAACAGCCGGGCTCGACGGATATCTTCGCGAATCTGCGCGGCGGCTCTGTAAAAATCCGTGCGCCACGTGCTGCGACCGCGTCCTAAGAGTCAACATTTGACCAGCGCTTAACAGTCTGATAAGAATGCAAATGTACGGTCGACGAACATCGCCCTGTTGGGTCTTCGGCGATAGGTAGAGTATTAGCAACCCCCAAGCACGATTGAAAATGGTCGCCACCAATGAAAGTCAGGGGTTAACGGCATGAACGGTCAGCCGAATCTTCAATCTGATTCCGCCGTTATCAGTACCGGACGATCGGAGTCCGAGAATTTCACGATGATCGGTGAGCTTGGCACGCCCACTATTCAGTGGTTTGCCTCCGGGATCAAGCAACGGCTCATCGCGACGGGGCATTTATTCAGCGATCAGCCGGTCCCTGATATTCGACTTGTGCTGAACATGGTCGACCGTGAGAATCCAACGGCTTATCGCCGTAAGGCTCAGGCGACATTTGCTACGGCCATCGTTGAACTCGACGAAGTGCCGGAGAACTACCTGCGCACCGGCTATCCATACCTCGTCCGCGCGCTTGCCAATCTCGTGATTCTCCTCGTCCACGGCAAGGAGGGCATCGAGGCGCACTTCATGACGTTGGAGCAAGGTCATTACGTTGTCCGTCATCGCGAGGGGCATGATGACGAGTTCTTTGACGAGATCTACGGGCGAATCGAGCCACTTGCGTCGTCTCAGCTCGTGATCAACAACGTTTACAACACCGATCTTGAAAAGGACCTTTGGGACGGCGACGAGATTACCGAGCAGATCAAGCGAGCGGGCCGAAAGCTCGACGCGATGAATTTGCTGCCGGCCCCGTTTCCAATTCACGAGATTCTGGCTCCGCGCGAACTGCGGCACGTGAAACGGCTCTACGGAATCGGTGGCCTCAGCTACGGTAACCTCAGTGCGCGCAAAGACGACACGCGCTACTGGATGAGCGCTAGCGGTGTCAACAAGGGGAAACTGGATGTCATCGGTCAAGACATCTTACTCGTGTCAGGATTCGATCCGGTCGAGCCGGCCATATTGCTAAGCGTACCGGACGATGTACAGCCGAGACGCGTTTCAGTCGACGCGATCGAGCATTGGATGATCTATCAAGAGCATCCGGGAGTAGGGGCGATCGTTCACGTCCACGCGTGGATAGACGGTATCATTTCGACCGAAATCAATTATCCGTGCGGCACGATCGAATTGGCGCGCGCGGTGGCCGAGCTCGTGCGGCAACAGCCAAATCCCAACCAGGCGGTCATCGGTCTGAAGAATCACGGCGTAACAATTACCGGAACGAGCATGGATGAAATCTTCGAACGCATCGACGGGAAGATCATTCCACAGGTGCCGATGTCCTAGCCGTTCCACAACGTAAACAGCAAAGCGGCGAGCCTGACTGGCTCGCCGCTTTTTGCTCCCGACGAGTCTGGGACAGTTACCGTATGCACGCAATTGGGACTTTCTGGGCAGGTCCGACTCCGAGGCAGTCTATACAGTTGATTCCGATCAAGAATCAGGATCATTGGCCCGCGGATCGGAGGACGCTGTGAGACAATCGAGCCTACTACAGGTGCCACGCAAGGATACATTCCTGGGCTCGGTCGACCGGCTGGATGCTCGACAGGCTCAGAGATCAGATACCAAGGAACGCGTGGCATTTCTGGCAGCGCTCGGATTGGTTTTGCTCGTTGGCATGTCCGTGCGTCTCATCGCGATCGCTGGCTCCGACTTCCCGATCAACGATGGCGGCATGTTCTATCGGGCGATCACACAGATTCAAGCGGCCCATTTTCATCTACCGTCCGAACTTCACTATAACGGCCTGACAATCCCCTTCGCGTATCCACCACTTAGTTTCTACGTCGCCGGACTGATTTCGTCCTCAACCGGCGCCAGTCTCGTTCAACTCCTACGGATACTTCCGCTGATTTTTAGTGGGGCGACGATCGTTGCCTTCATGGCATTCGCGAATGAGTATTCTCGTGATCGAACGACGGTCATTGCTGCCTCGCTCGCCTTCGCGCTCGTTCCACGTGCTGACCGTTGGGAGATTATGGGAGGCGGTCTGACTCGTGGTTTGGGCTTCTTCTTTGGCATCCTGACGCTCTGGCAGGCATATCGTCTCTTCACGGTCCAATCGAGGAGAACCCTCGTGTTAACGACCGTCTTCGGGGCGGTAACATGCCTCAGCCACATCGAGTTCGCCTGGTTCGTAGCCTTCAGTGCCGTCATCTTCTTCCTGGCGATAGGGCGATCTCGTCTTGCACTTCGGAATTCGCTCATCGCTGGTACAGGGGTTCTTGTCCTTACAGGCCCTTGGTGGGCCACAGTGCTACTCCATAACGGGATATCAGCCTTTTTTAGTGCCGGTCATGCTGGAGCAGATGCGCTACAGAACGCTGTTCCCCTTCTACTAATCTTCAACTTGGGTGAGGAGACATGGTTTCCTCTCTTCGGAGCCTTAGCCGCTCTCGGCATTGTCCTTAGCCTGCGGGGTGGCAGACGCTTGCTGCCACTCTGGGTACTCGTGACCATGATCCTGGACCCGCGAAACTTCCAAACCGAGGTCATGGTGCCTCTTTCCATTCTCGTTGGGATAGTCGTGGCCCAATTCCTCATCCCTTTGATGTCTGAGACAGTCGGATCATCGCCGCATATCAATTCAGGGCTTCAAGACTATGACCAGCGTTCCGATCGGTTTACGAGGTGGCTCTCCCCCATATTCGTAGCGATGATGCTGAGCTATGGCTGGATCTCAGCGGTGGCAGCTGGCGGAGGATCTTTCACGGCACTCTCTCCGGATGAAAGAGATGCAATGGCGTGGGTACAAGCTTCAACTCCGGCGAACGCACGGTTTGCCGTTGTTACCGGTGATACCTGGGCTCTTGACAGATCGAGCGAGTGGTTTCCGGTATTGTCGGACCGCGTTAGCGTCGCCACAGTGCAGGGATACGAATGGGTTCCCCATGACGGGTTCAAGCAACAGAAAGAGGTCTACAAGACGTTACAGGAATGCTCAACCGAAACGCCAAGCTGTATCACCGACTGGAGTCGTTCAACAGGAGTGACATTCGACTACGTTTACGTGGCACGGCGCGAAATCCAGCACGGCATGTTTGATAACCACGTCCCGTGCTGCACCGGGTTGGTGGAACTCATGAAGAACGATCCAGATTACGTCATGATCTTCCAAAACACAGATGCGACGATCTTCGAGCACACTTCTCTATCGGCTGTATTAACCCATTCCGGAACTACGCCCCCGGTTCCGCAAACTCGAACACAGCCTTGATAACGCCGCTCTTTCCCTTGCTCGTAACCGTCTCCAGCGCATTGCGATAGTCGCTCAGCGAGAATCTATGTGTGAGTAAGGGTGCAAGATCGACCGTTCCGCTAGCCATCATCTTGACCGCGAGTTGCATGGTCGAGATTCGTTCCCCTGAAAACTCCTCCATCGCGTAGCAGAAACTGCCGCGAACCTCGACCTCAGAGAGCCAGATCGGGCTCCAATCGATCCCGCGCGGAATGCCAGCCAATCCAACCAGCACCATACGCCCGCTCCCAGTCGTGAGCCGCAACGCGTCATCGACCGTACTATTGGATCCGACGCACTCGAAAACCAGATCCGCGCCGCCACTGACCACATCCTTGCCAATGACCGGCTTGTAGATCGAAGCCCCAGTCGCTTCCGCGACCTGACGGTAGAAGGCCGCTCCCCGCAGCGGTTTGATAACTTCGTCAGCTTTGAGTCGCTTAGCCATTTCAACCTGGAACGGATGCCGCGCTGTGATGATGACTCGCGCTCGTGAACCGATGGCGCGAATTGCGGCAAGCGTCGCCAATCCGATTACTCCCGCGCCGATGATCAGGACTGTTTGATGATCTTGGGGCCGATTGCGCAGCACCGCGTGCAAAGCGACCGCGAACGGCTCGACCAGCACCCCATTCTCGTCCGATACGTTGTCCGGTAAGGCGACCAGCTGTGATTGATGGGCAACAAACGACGGTGACCAGCTACCGCCGGTGTCTCGACAGAACCCGGTCATTATTCCTGCCGAAACCGTTCCCTCACGAAATCGGAGACAGAGATTGTAGTCGCCTTGAGCGCACTTGGAACACAGGTCTGTAAATCCGCGTGCGCGACATCCGAGGAGTGGGTCAACAACCACTCTTTGCCCGATGTCGATTCCCTGGACCTCTTGTCCGAGTTCGGCTACTCGTCCAACATTCTCGTGCCCGACGGTAAACGGAAACGATGTGTATGCCGACGTGGAGGTGCTGCTATGAAGCGTCACAAGGCCCACGTCCGACCCGCAGATGCCACCGTAACGAGTCTGAATGCGGACCCATTCCGAAGATGGGAGCGTCGGTGGCGGCACATCCTTGAGTCGGAGGCAGGCGAGCTCACTCCAGAAAGCGCGTGAGCTTCCGGTGCCCAGCATTTTGGTCAGTGCATACCGCGGAATGCTATCGCTGAATTGAAGCGCGTCCACCCAGATTCCTCTCCAAAAGACTGACGCGAGCGGCCTAGACTCGTGGCACGAGCGATTGCCGAATTATCATACGAAAGTGTCTTGCCAACCGTTCGATTTTCTGTTGTAATGATGTGTACGTACAGAACAACTGAACGAAGGAGCAATGCATGCAACCTGCGGTCAAGCTCTCTCAACGACTTCTGCTCGCCGTCGGAACGCGTGATGGTCTCTACACTTTCGAGCGGGACGAGCTCGGGACCGACTGGAAAAGAACAGGCCCATTCCTTGAAGGCCTGGATGTAAGCCATGCAACGCTCGATCCGCGCGACGGGCGCACACTCTACGCTGCTGCGACCGGCAACGGTTCGACTGCAGTCTATCGCAGTCGAGATCTCGCACAAACTTGGGAGATGGCCGGCAAACCATTCGAGGTCGATCAGGTCTGGCACGTCGAGCCCGGACACCCATTGCAACCGGGACGAGTCTATGCCGGCACCATGCCGGCCGCGCTATTCGTGACTGATAACGGTGGCGATACATGGCGACCAGTTCCCGGTATCAATGACCATACAACTCGCGAGGAGTGGTGGGAGGGCGGCGCCGGAGGAATCTATCTGCATCGGATCATGGTCGACCCCGAACGTCCTGAGCGAGTCTATGCCGGTATTTCGGTGGCAGGCATGTTCCGGACCGACGACGGCGGTCGAAGCTGGAACCCACGAAATGACGGCGTCTTCAACTTCCACGAGGGAGACTTGGAGAAGCGGCATCACGATGTGCATCGATGCATTCACTCCGCGGTGCTCGATACGCACGACAGTCGCGTTATCTACCAGCAAAACCATATGGGCGTTTACCGCAGCGACGATAGTGGCGACAACTGGATCGACATCACACAGGGACTGTCTAGCAACTTCGGTTTCGTGATCGCGATTACGCAGCAGCATCCTCCGGCCGTCTTCGTCGTACCGCAGGATGAAAACAATATTCGCCTGACCGGTCAACTAACGATCTATCGCACGACCGATGGAGGCAATACCTGGGAGCCACTAACAAACGGTTTGCCACAAGTCGATCGATTGACACTGTACCGGGAGGGCATGACGACGGATCATCTCGATCCTGCTGGCGTCTATTTCGGCACCAGCGATGGGACAATTTGGTGCAGCTACGACACAGGCAATACTTGGGCAACATTGGCCGACGGTCTGCCACCAATCCGCTCGCTAACTTGCGGCATCCCCGGCTGAGTTGTCGCGGGATCCTCTCACGACCTGAAAGACATGGGTCGGCTCGCGTCGATAAACTCTGACCTTGCGACCAGCATGTCGATGCCAGACGCCGAGTCTGCTATGCTGTTCGAATTGTTGACTTTTGAATTGCTTCTGAACCGCAACCATCGACTCTACCGACATTTCTCACCTCCAAACGTGATCCCAGGAGTGACCATGCCAAATCACCTTTCCAACCAGACAAGTCCCTATCTTCGTCAGCATGCCGAGAATCCAGTTGATTGGTATCCATGGGGAGAGGAGGCACTGTCCAAAGCTCAGGACGAGAATAAGCCGATCCTCCTCAGCATTGGATATGCGGCCTGTCATTGGTGTCACGTGATGGCTCACGAGTCGTTCGAGAATCCGGCCATCGCGGAACTCATGAACCAGCACTTCATCAACATCAAGGTCGACCGTGAGGAACGTCCCGATCTCGACAGCATTTACATGCTAGCGGTGCAAATGTTGACCGGGCAGGGCGGCTGGCCGATGACAATGTTCCTTACGCCTGACGGCAAGCCATTTTACGGTGGGACCTACTTCCCGCCCGAAGACCGTCAGGCAGGGCCAGATCAGGTCATGCCGGGCTTTCCGAAAGTGCTACTGGCAGTGGCGGACGCGTACGAGCATCGGCGTGAGGAAGTGGAGGGCTCGGCCGATCAAATTCGCGCTCAGATCACCAATCACTTTGAATCGACGCTCAAATCGACGCAGTTGACGCTGTCAGCTTTGGGTGAGGCAGAGCAGGCCCTCTATCAGCACTTCGATACCGCCCACGGCGGATTCGGCGGCGCGCCGAAGTTTCCACCGAGCATGGTGATCGAATTCTTGCTACGTCGACTGCATCGAACCGGCTCGTGGCGTGCCAATGAGATGCTGACGACCACACTCGATCGCATGGCACGTGGGGGCATATTCGATCAAATCGGCGGCGGCTTTCACCGGTATACGGTCGACGCGATTTGGCTCGTACCTCATTTTGAGAAAATGCTCTACGACAACGCCTTGCTCTCCCGTGACTACGCGCTCGCGTGGCAAGCAACCGGCAATGATCTCTACAAGAGAACGGCAACCGAAACATTCGAATATATCCGTCGCGAGATGACTTCACCCGAGGGCGGGTTTTATTCGTCGCAGGACGCCGACAGCGAGGGCGAAGAGGGAAAGTTCTATGTTTGGACGCCTGACGAGATCGAAGCGATACTTGGTCCGGAGGAGAGCCCACTTATCGTTCGCTACTTCAGCGTCGTCCCAAAAGGTAATTTCGAGGGCTCGAACATTCTGAGCGTGCCGCGCGAATCTGCCCAGATCGCACTCGAATTCGGTATCGGCGCTAAGGAACTTGAAGAACGCATAGTCAATGCGCGAGCCAAGCTGTATGACGCACGCACGCAACGCATCTGGCCGGGACGAGACGAGAAGATTCTGACCGCATGGAATGCCTTGATGCTCCGCTCCCTGGCCGAGGGTGGCGTCATTTTAGGGCGAGACGATTTCGTACAGATGGCGGAACGCAGTGCCAGGTTCATTCGGCAGAGCCTGTTCGTCGACGGCCGTCTCCTTCGCTCCTACAAGGACGGTTACGCGCATTTGGACGGTTATCTCGAGGATTATTCGTATCTTATTGATGGCCTGATCTCCCTCTACGAAGCGACGTTCGACTCGGACTGGATCGCGTGGGCACGAGAATTGGCGGATCGGATGATTGCCGAGTTTTGGGATGACGAACAGGGCGCATTTTTTGACACCGCCGCCACCGGAGAATCGTTGATCGCCCGCCCCAAGAACGTCTTCGACAATGCCGCTCCAAGCGGCAATTCGGTTGCCGCCGAGGCGTTGCTGAAACTTGCATTGCTCACCGGCAACCAGGAGTATAGACGGCGCGCATCCGACATTCTCGAACAATACGGAGTGTTTGCTACCGATCGACCCAACGGAATGGGACGTCTGTTATGCGCCTACGATTTTGCGCTCGGCGACGTGCGTGAGGTCGCAGTGGTTGGGAGTCCCGAAAAAGCTGAGACTCAGACGCTGCTCGACGTACTCCGTGCCAACTATCTTCCGTGGAAGGTCGTCGCGCTGGCGCAACCCGGAACAGTAGACAGCGACGTGATCCCACTTCTTGAGGGCCGAACTGAGGTCGATGGCCAGCCCGCTGCGTACGTCTGCCAGAATTACGTGTGCCAGCTCCCGGTCACGAACGCCGGACGAACTGGCGATACAACTGGGCGTCACGGGCGACTGAAGAACAAAACATATTCCGTGTTGCGTGAGCGACCCCTATGCTCAAACAAGCAAATGGACAGCGAGAGCGTCTGTAGTCGTGAGGTCCTACTCACCTTGACGTTCTGAATTGAATCGGTCACGCCTTGCCGCTTGGGCTATCGGTGGCCCGGGTTTGGGCGAACGAAATGCCAACCTGAGCAAGAAAAGTGATTCTGAACCTGCCCCGCAGGTTGAGCTTGGATCGCCAAGGCGACGGCGATGCGAATGCGCGGGACAGGTCATGATCACCGCTACAACTCCTGCCCCTTCAGAAACGTACCGCACAGGACCAGCTTTGCTCCTGAGGTGGGAACGTCGTTCTCGGCGTGTTCGCGTCAGCGACTCGTACTGGATGTTCACCGCGCGGAGTCGACGAATCGAGCCACCGTATCGTTATAATCGTCCTTCAAGTGGATCAATGGATATTGCCGATCGGGGCAACTTCGACCAGTCCACTTTCGGAGGCATAGATGGACCTGCCCCTTTCGCTTGACCGGTCATCATCACTCTCCCTTCAGCGCCAGCTGACTGATCAGCTGCGCTCCGCCATTCTGGACGGTCGCCTTCCGGCTGGAACCAGGCTCACGTCGACACGCCTGCTCGCTGAGGCAGCCAGGGTCTCACGAAACGTGGCGGTAGCGGCCTACGATGAGCTGTATGCCGAGGGCTACGTAGAGGGAAGGCACGGCTCTGGCACGTTCGTTACGATCGACCTGCCCAAACTCCCGAAACGAACCCGGCCCGAAGCTAGCCGGCGCACCCCGCTGGCTCAAGCCTCTCAATTTGGAGAAGGATGACATTGAACCTGATGTTCCTGGACTTATCGAATTCAAGCTCGGTCGACCATTCACGGAACTTATCGCGCCCGATGCCTGGCGGCGAGCCTGGAACGAGGTTGCGCACGAGGCGCCTCCGGCTTCGTACGGTCAACCCGCTGGTGATCCGGGCCTACGAACATCGATCTCCGATTATCTCGGTCGTTCGCGTGGCGTGGCATGCGGAGTCGATGACGTCGTCGTCACGTCCGGAGCATTACAGGCCATCGATCTGATCGCACGCGCGACGCTTCAAGCAGGAGACCCAGTCGCGCTAGAGGAGCCAGGTTATCCCTCCGCGCGTCGCGTGCTCGCCGCCAGGGGCGCCAGAACGGTTCCGATCCGAGTCGACGAGGACGGGTTGCGCGTTGAGGAGATCCCCGCGGGACCGAATGCCCCGCTGCTGGTCTATACCACCCCATCGCACCAATACCCGATCGGAGCCCGGCTCTCCATTGCTCGACGGCTGGCATTGCTCGATTGGGCTGAACAATGCGATGGGCTGATCGTCGAAGATGACTACGACAGCGAGTTTCGCTTCGACTCGCCGCCGCTCCCTGCGCTGGCGGGACTCGACCAGGCCGGTCGTGTCGTCTATGTCGGCACATTCTCGAAGACACTGTCGCCTGCGCTGCGTGTCGGCTACGTGGTGGCTCCCCCACGTCTGCGAGAGCGGATCGTACGTCTCAAGCAGCTCAGCGATTACCACACGCCGTGGCCTGTTCAACGCGCACTGGCCAGCTTCATGGAGTCAGGAGATCTCGAGCGTCATATTCGACGCGCTCGACGTCACTACGCCGAGAAGCGGCGGATCGTCACTGATGAGTTCCAACCGGTGAAGCATTTGGCACGGCTCCGTGGGCTCGACGCCGGCCTACACGTTTTCGTCGAACTCGATCCGTCCATAAGCTCCGCGGAAGTCGTTCGAATTGCCCGGGCACAGGGTGTCGGGGTCGAAGCAGTCGACGAGCACTATCAGGGTCCAGTCGTGCTAAACGGACTCTTACTTGGATATGGCGGATTGTCGATCGAGAATCTGACAATTGGCACACGGAGGTTGGTTTCAATCATCGCGAGGTTGAAACGAGTTCAAGGCAATGCGACCACGAAGAACGCAGCAACGCGGTGAACCAAATTCGCACAGAGCAAGGAATCCGAGAGACATGGCTTACGAACGAGTGACGTAGGGTCGTTCTCCCCCGGCTTGCCCGACAAGTGTCTGGGTGACGCCTCACAGCAACGTGCGGGCTCATCTCGCGGGTGGTAATGTCAACAATGTGAATCTGGCAAATGGGAAAGGAGCGAATATGGCAAGTCGAGAGGAGCTACGCCAGCGAATCATCGACGCGATAGACCAGAACCGTGACAAGATCCTCGAAGTCGCGGAGACGATCCGCCAGAACCCAGAACTCGGCTATAAGGAATTCAAGGCGTCTCAACTTCTGGCAACAAATATCCGCGAGTGGGGGTACGAAGTCGAGAAACCGGCCGGCGGTCTCGAAACCGCGTTTCGCGCTTCGATGCACGGACGTGGTGAGGGTCCGATCGTAGCAGTGCTGGCGGAGTACGACGCTCTGGCCGGAATCGGTCACGGCTGCGGACATAATCTGATCGGCGCCTCAGGATTGGCGGCGGCGATCGGCATGAGCGCCGTGATGCCGGAGATCAATGGCATCTTCGAGGTCATAGGAACACCGGCCGAAGAGGGTGGCGGCGGCAAGATCAAGCTGGAACAGGCAGGAATCTTCGACGACGTCGATGCAGCACTCATGATTCATCATGCCGGTGATTCGACTGGCGCGGCCACTGAATGGCCTGACGGCACCTGCCTGGCCGTCGCTCATTTCGACCTCGAATACATCGGTCGCCCGGCACATTCTGGTGGCGATCCGTATAACGGCATCAACGCACTGAACGCGGTAATTAAATTCTTCACCGGGGTTGACGCGCTGAGGCAACATGTACATATGGAGACCCGCCTTCATGGCATTATCACCGATGGTGGTGAGCAACCGAACGTCGTCCCCAAGTACACAAAGGCTCGTTTCTACGTGCGCGCAGCCTCGCTTGAATACCTCACCGAGGTGATGGAGAAGGTGCGCAAGATCGCGGAGGGCGCCGCACTCATGACGGGCTGCGAGTATAAGATCACCGAGGACAATGTCTGCTACGACATGCGCCCAAACTATCTCATGGGTAAGCGCTACACCGAAAACATGCGCGAGATGGGCATGGAGATCAAGCCTCGACAAGGACGGGGCATGCACTCGACCGACTTCGGCAACATCAGCCATAAACTGCCATCGATTACCGGCAGCTTCGCCATTAGTCACGAGCAGATTCCTGGCCATTCGCAGCAGGTCGTCGACGCGTCCGGCTCCGAGTTCGGCTACGAGCAACTGATCAGAGTCTCGAAGGCGATGGCGCTGACCGCATTCGATCTGATGACCGACGAGTCGATGCTTTCGGGAGCCAAAGAGGAATTCCAGAATTGGGATTCGATCGCCAGGGCGGCTGTCTAGCTGTCGCTCTTCCACTCGATGGGCTCTGGCAACTGCGGAGGTGCCTCTTCCATGGCGCCTCCGGTTCACAGTCGCCGGTATAATCAGGTGATAGACAAGACCCTCGCCACTTAACGAAATGAAATGACATGGACGATCGACCACAGACCTTCGTGATCGGCACGGCCGGTCATGTTGATCACGGAAAATCTACGCTCGTCAAAGCGCTCACCGGAATCGATCCCGATCGACTCCGTGAGGAGAAAGAGCGCGAGATGACGATCGATCTGGGATTTGCCTGGCTCAGCCTGCCAAGCGGCAGGCTGGTCAGTATCGTCGATGTGCCGGGCCACGAGCGCTTCATCAAGAACATGCTGGCAGGCGTTGGGGGCATCGACGCCGCGTTGTTGATCATCGCCGCCGATGAAGGACCAATGCCGCAGACAAACGAGCATCTGGCGATCCTGGACCTGCTTCAGATCAACCGGGGCATTATTGTCCTCACCAAGATCGACACGGTCGATGAAGACTGGCGCGAGTTGGTTACCGAGGAAATTCGCGATGCATTGGGCGGATCGCTGCTGGCGAACGCTCCGATCATACCGGTTTCTGCGCTCACCGGCGACGGCCTGGACACACTCCGAGCGGCAATCGACGACATGTTGAGTGAAGTCCCACCGCATACCGAGCATGGCCGACCGCGCCTCCCGATCGATCGCGTCTTCACGATCTCCGGATTCGGTACAGTCGTGACCGGGACGCTGATCGAGGGGCCTCTCGAGATCGGACAAGAGGTCGAAATTCAGCCGGGCAGCATGCGTACACGAATCCGCGGCCTGCAAAGCCATCGAGCCAAAGTAGAACGAGCGAACCCCGGGTCGCGGACGGCCGTAAACCTATCGGGCCTTGCGGTCGACGAGATCCAGCGTGGGCAGGTACTCACCACCCCAGGCTGGCTCAAACCGACGCAGCTTATCGACGCGCAACTGAGGCTGACCAAGTCGTCGCCAATATCCATCGAGCAGAATACCGAAGTCGGGTTCTTCGTCGGGTCTTCTGAATCCCTGGCTCGCGTGACACTGCTGAACGACGACCGAATCGCTCCGGGAGACGAGACGTGGGTCCAGATTCGCGTCGCGGAGCCGGTCGCCGTTGCCAAGGGGGACAGGTTCATTATTCGACAGCCTTCTCCAAGTATCACCATCGGTGGCGGAGTCGTGGTCGACCCGCATCCGCGCCGGCACCGCCGTTTCCGAGCGGATGTCATTCAGTCGCTCGAAGTGCTGGCAGAGGGCACCCCCTCGGAGATCGTTTTTCAGGCCATGGAAAGTGGACCGATCGAACTGCGAACCCTGGCCCACGCGGTCGCGTTGTCCGACCCAGAGTTGCGCTCGGCCATCGATGAACTCATCGCTGAAGGGTCGGTACTGGTGTTGAAGCGGTCGCAAACAGATGGTCCACTGGCACCGACAACGATCTTGATGCGTGACGACGCGTTCGCGGTTACGACACGCGAGATTCAGCGGATGCTCGATTCGTTTCACCTGCGTAACCAGCTACGACGCGGTATGGCCAAAGAAGAAGTGCGCAGTCGAATTGGTCTGACTGGACGCGCGTTTGAGGAGATTGTCGCTCGCGCTGCCAGCGATGGCCTACTCGTTGCAGACGGGGATATTCTGCGGCTGCCGACTCATGAAGTGCGCTTCACTCCAGAACAGCGCGGACGCATTGACCGCTACGTTCAGGCCATGAGAGCCGACCCGCACACGCCACCACCGCCTTCACTGTTCGGGATCGAGCCGGAACTGGCGATTGCGCTGGCTGAGGTCGGCGAAGTCGTTCGCGTCGATGACAACATCGTATTTGCGCGAGACACATTCGACGATATTCAAGGGCAAGTGCTGGAGATCATCGACCGGCAGGGAAATATCACCTTGTCGCAGTTTCGCGATCACTTTGGCAGCAGCCGAAAGTACGCCCAGGCGGTTCTCGAGTATCTCGATGATCGAAGAATAACTCGCCGGATCGGAGATGAACGGGTGCGCTATTCCAGTGGCTGATCAGGTACGACGGAACGTCTTTCTCGCTCCCCATTACGATGATGTCGCGCTCTCGTGTGGCGGTACGGTGGCAAGCCTGGCCGAGAGCGGCATCGAACCGCTCATTGTCACGATTTTCGGAGGCACGCCGAGCGGACCACTCACCGAATTCGCGCGAGACATGCATGATCGTTGGGGCGTTGGTCCGAGGGACGCCGTTGCCTTGCGACGCCGTGAGGAACGATGCGCGGAAAAAGCCCTCGGCGCCACGTCAGTCTGGTTCGAGTTTCTTGACGCCATTTATCGAAGCGACCGCTATGTGTCTGATCCGGACATCTTCGGCGAAATACATCGGGATGAGACGGGACTCGCTGACGAGGTCCTGACAACGCTGGCGCGAAGCTTCTCACTCGATTACGACCGATCGCACATCTTCTACGTCCCGCTCGCGATCGGCAACCACGTGGACCACCAGCACACGCTGAAGGCCGGAATCGCGCTTGCATCCGCCGGTTACGAGGTATGGGCCTACGAAGATTTTCCATACGCAGGCGACCCAGATTGGCGTGACCGTATTGATCAGCGCGTGATGTCAGCCACGTTGGGGGAAGCGCGGCTCATTCGTCTTTCAGCCAGTCAAGTCGACCGCAAGGTCAGCGCGGTTCTCTGTTACGGATCGCAGCTCGATATCATCTTCCGCCATCAAGGCGACCCGGAAACGGCTGTTCGGGACTACGCCTTGGTCGTCGGTGACGGCGAACCGGCCGAACGATTCTGGAAGCTGTGACCTGTCTCTCTGACCTCAATTAGCACGCCATATAACGTTTGAGTCACTATCGAGATAGCGTCTGCTGGTACGGCCGCCAGCGAGACGTCGCGTATGAATTTGTGCGTCGATACATGAACACGTCGCAAATATCGCCACCACTGCGCTTCCCTGTCGGTACTGACGCAAGGGCAGGCTTGGTCCTGACCCATTGACCTGTGCCCGCTGACTCGTTGAACAGTTCTTAGAACCTCGCCACACGCGCAAACTGCTACCAACACTGGCGGATTCGACTGTCAAAGAAAGTAGATGGCGCGGATGGCAAGACTGGAATACAAATGGATTGTGGCTATCGTGTTCGTCTTCGGGCTGTTCATGGAACTGCTCGATATGACGATCACCAACGTTGCTTTGCCGGTGCTCGGCGCGACGTTTCACGCTGGGACGACTGGCATCGAATGGATCGTTACGGGCTATCTGCTGAGCCTGGCAGTCTTCATACCGGTCAGCGGTTGGGTCGGTGACCGATTTGGTACCAAGCGTACCTTCATGTTCGCTCTGGTCACTTTCACGCTTGCATCGATCCTTTGCTCGCTGTCCTGGAGCATTGAGAGCTTGATCGCCTTCCGTGTCTTGCAGGGAATCGGGGGCGGCATGTTGACTCCGGTCGGCACGACGATGATGTTTCGCGCATTCCCGCAGAATGAGCGGGCACGCGTCTCCGCGTTGATCGCCATCCCAACGATCGTTGCTCCGGCCAGCGGACCAATAATCGGCGGGTACCTGGTCGAATATCACAGCTGGCAGTCGATCTTCCTGATCAATGTGCCGATCGGGTTGATCGCGCTGGTTGTGGCAGGGATGTTCCTCAAGGAACATCGAGAACTTAAAGCGGGGCGACTCGACGTTCCCGGATTCGTTTTCGGCGCTGCTGGGTTGGCGTCACTGATCTACGCGTTATCCCAGGCCGGATCTCGAGGTTTCGGCAACCTGGTCGTCAGCGGATTCGGAATCCTCGGACTTGCTTTGCTAACGATCTTCGTCTTCGCCGAACTACGGGCGGCACGACCGATGATCGACGTTCGGCTTTTCCGCTATCGTCTCTTCTCGTCTGGCAACGGGGTTTTGTTCTTCAGTAGCGCGGCGTTCGGAGGCGTGATCTTCTTGCTTCCCCTCCTGCTGCAGGCCGAGCGAGGCCTCTCGCCGCTGCATTCGGGTCTGACAACCTTCCCGCAAGCGATTGGTGTGATGATCACCGCGACGCTCTCCGGCAAGCTCTACAACACTGTCGGTCCGCGCCGTTTGATGATCACCGGCATGACGCTCTCTGCGATCTCGACGTTCGCCTTCATCCTGATTGGCCTGAATACCACGGATCTGGCGGTGAGCGGGATATTGCTGGTGCGCGGAGCGGCCTTTGGACTGGCGCTGGTTCCGCTTCAAGCGGCTACCTTTGCTCAGATTACCAGTGAAGAAACTGGACAGGCCAGCGCGGCCTTCAACGTAATCCGGCAGGTGGCTTCCAGTTTCGGTGTCGCACTCGTCGCAACCGTTCTGACGGCGCGACTGAGCGCTCACAACGCGTTGATGGGTGACGTGGCAACTCAATCGGGTGCGGTGCTTGCGTTCCACGATGCGTTCATCGTCGCTACTGTCATATCAGCAGTCGCGATTGGGGCAGCATTCTTCGTATCGGATAAGCTTGCCGCAAGCACAATGACAAAACCTCAAATCGCATTCGAGCGAGATCTCGCGCTCGACGACGAGGTTGCCCTGGCGGCGGACTAACCAGCCTCACAATACTGTCGCACCGGGCCGTCGTGGGTACTGCGACGGCCCGGTTTCTTCTTCCCGTTGAGATGAAAGCTCAGATCGACTTTCTCGCATGACCAACCGTATTGACTTCTCGGAATCCGACGTCGACCCTTACTCGTCTTTCTTTTGCGTTACGGACTCGATCGCGCCGATGAACGCGGCTTCCGGGCGGTTACCATCAAATGAAACCGTCTCGTTGAAGACGACCTTGGGAACTGCGTAAACCTGATATTGCTGAGCGATGTGCGGATACTCACCAACCTCAAACACGTCCGCGGTCACGAGATCGCTCTCGACAGCCATCATGTGCGCCATCCTGGCGGCACCTGGACAATGTGGTCAGGTAGGGGTAACGAAGACTTTGATGTGGACCGGTTCGGTCAGGGCTCCGAGTGTCTCCCGGCTGTGAAGCTCGAGGCTGGTCGTGCCGCGAGAAACGTCGATCAGATCTTCGATTAGAGTGGCAAACTCGTAGCCGGACGGTACCCCGATGAAACGGACCTTCCCTTTGTTTTCTCCTTCGAGAACAATCGCCGGAATTTCGTTGATCCCATCCGCCATGGCCGCGTCAAGCTCATTGTAGTAATCGCGCACATCAAGCGAGAGCTTGTCGGACAGATCCACTAGCTCGTTGAGCAGTTCGTGCGTATCTTTGCACGTCGCGCACTCCTGTCCGGGCACGCTTAATCCTGATTGGCGTTGCGTATAGAAACGCAGCGTGACATCGTTTTCGAACTTCTCATCAAACAGATTCCTGATGTAGTCTTGATCCTCTTGGGGGATGATTGGCATGAGCCAGTCTCCTTTCGAGTGATTTGTTACGTCGTTTCGCCAACACACCTTCGACTTTTGCGTAGACGGTAGCAGACGAATCGTGATCGCAACAGAGGCGGCGAACGACTCAATGTTACATTAGCGTAACAGCAACTACGGATGACCGTGCCAAGAACTTATCGCAGGCAGCCCGATTGTCGGATGCGTTGAACACGATCTCGTGGAGAATATGACTGAACCCAACTCAACGAGCAATGACCAGAAAATGACGATGAATGGATGGGGGTATGCAGCTTCGGTCGTGCTACTGCTCGTCGGAGCGATAGCCAATCTTCTATTCGCCGGTGGCGTGTTTTTCGCATTTCATCGTTCACACCAGAATCACTCGATTGTGACAACCAGCATCATCTTCAAGTCGCAAATTCTGATCTCGGGCCCTTCGGTTGAGATGTCCCTCCCGGCGGGAATCAGACTGACATCCGCCTATGTCAATGCCGACGGAGGTAACTGGTGGTATGAGACGGACGATAGCGTGCATCTCCACCTTCTGATCGCAGCGTCAAAGATAAGCGTGCGACAACAAGCGATCAGCGATGATTACTTCCAACGGGTTTTACGAATCGTCGAGGAATCTGACGGCAATCAGATCACGTCTATGGGCGCCATCGAAGTTGCGCCAGCGGGCCAGTACTCCAGCCGGCAGGGAACGTTCGACACACGTGACATGGACGGTAGTACTAAGCATGCGGCTGCATTGCTTGCCAGAAGAGAGGGAGACGATCTTCTGGTCGTCCTCTACGGTGATTATGAGGTGAAGGATCAGGTCGATCGGGCGGCCGAAGAGATGTTTGGATCACTTCTTCCAATGCCAACGCCTCAGAGCTACGATGTTCACTCGGCTATGAACTCACCAAAGATCTTGGCGCACGCGTTCCTCCGGTTCGAGGATGAGATAATCTAATTGCAAACCTAGAAAAATTCGCAAAGGGGGCATTGTGTCAAACCTGTTGATCGGAACCTCGGCCTGGAGCGATCATGATCCGTTCTATCCACCGGGTCTTAAGCCTGCCGAACAGCTCCCTTTTTACGCAAAATATTTCCCCATCGTTGAAGTGAACACGACGTACTATCGCGTGCCGACACGTCGCATGGTCGAGAACTGGGTGAGCCGGACACCTGACGGCTTTATCTTCGACGTGAAGCCCCCGCGAGAGCTTACCAGCACGCCTGAGACACCGCGCGGCGAAGCTCCCCAGCCCGACGCCGACCTGGCCGCGGCGTTTGCCGACGCCATCGAGCCGCTCGCCGACGCCGGCAAGCTCGGCGCAGTCACGTTTCAGTTCCCGCCTTCGTATCGCAATACCGAGGAACACCAAGAGTACATTCGGCTGTTGCCTGAGCTGATGCCTGGGCTACTCATCTCGGTCGAGTTTCGACGGCGAGATTGGCTGGACAAAGAGCATGCCGACGAGACAATTCAGATGCTTCAGGAGTCGGGACTCAGCTACACGATGGCAGACGAACCACAGATGGGATCGGGAAGCGTTCCGCCAGTATATGGCATCACTAACCCAAAACTTGCCATCATCCGCTTTCACGGGCGCAACTACGAAACGTGGTACAGATTCACGGGATCAAGCCGCGATAGATTCAATTGGGAGTACAAAACCGAGGAACTCCAGGAGTGGCGCGAGAAGCTCGAATCGGCGATGGAAGCTGCTGAATCAGTTCACATCTTCTTCAACACCAATTACGCGGATCAGGGACCGAGAAATGCGTTTCGACTTATGGAGATGTTAGAGATCGAGCACAGGGAACTGCCAACTGCACCGGACGCTGAGCAGCGAACCCTGTTCGATAGCTAAATCAACCGATCATGAAAGCTCGAGTAAGCGGTCGGCGAGTTCGATCAACTCGTTTCGTCCTTGAAGCGTCTCAACCCATCGCTCCGGTATCGAAGAAGCTCCGTACCGCGCCCCAGCTAAAGATCCTGCCACCGCACCGGTCGTGTCAGCGTCCCCTCCCAGGTTGACGGCGGCGACGACCACATTCTCGAACCCATCGTGTTTACGGAACGCCCAGAA
Source organism: uncultured Chloroflexia bacterium (assembly GCA_963785465.1). Lineage (GTDB taxonomy): Bacteria > Chloroflexota > Chloroflexia > Thermomicrobiales > Thermomicrobiaceae > CALAGB01. Next base: position 171,813 of record CAWAVM010000012.1, read on the forward strand.
CGCGGCTTGCAGCGTAGCCAGCACGAATCCGCCGCTGCGAATATCCTGACGGTCCGCTGACGACTGGATAATCGCACTTTTCACCTCCGCCTCCGGCACGTCTGCGGCGGCCTCAATAGCGTCTCCCGTCTCGGACAGCAGAGCCGCAATCGCCTGGTTCAGTGCGACACAGGACCAACAGGCCAGCGGGTCGGCGTGGGTGATTCGTGACACGTCGATACTGGACCGAATGAGAGCGTCCCGATCATTGCGACATGCTAACGCGATCGGAGCGCTACGCATGAGCGATCCGTTCGCCGGGGCCGAACCCCCACGTTCCTCAAGCGTCTGCGCACCCGCCTCGTTCCAGGGCACTCCGGCTTCCAGGAGACTCAATGACCGGACCGTGGTGTTACCGATATCCTTGGGATCGCTTTGGAGCCAATCCACAAATAGCGTCGCAATGTCGGCGGGATCAACTCCGCTGGAGCGCACGATGCTTCGAGCAATGGCGAGCGCCATCTGGGTGTCATCCGTAAACTCACCGGGCTGTGTATTGAGCCAGCCGCCACCGATCATGTCTCGCACTTCGCCGAAGCGTTCTACGATCTGATCTCGGTCGAGGAACTCTAATGGCGCGCCGAGCGCGTCTCCCACAGCCAGCCCCAGCAGACAACCCCGGTACTTGTCTCTCAATACGTCAGGATTATGATTCGCCATGCGGTGCTCCATTCATTGGGTCGGTCTCGTAGGCGTCTTCTCGATCATCGTTACGAAATTGTGATAACCATGACCCAATCTCCACATCATACTAACGCGTTCTGCGAACAATGTTATTAGGACGGTGCGTCACTCGACCCGTCCGGAGTTCCTAGCGCCCGCGTTACCTGCCCAGATACGTTGTGGTCGATAGGGCGCGAAGAGAGGAGAAAGGGAATGTCAACAACATCCATCAATACGGGACGGCTCGTCGCCGGTCTTGCGCTGGTCACCGTCGGAGCCCTGTACCTGCTGGATCAGGCAGGATCAGTTGATGCCGGATCAGTGATGTCACGCTGGTGGCCACTCGTTATCGTTGCGATCGGATTGGCCCAATTAATAGTGAGCCCACGAGCGTTTGTGGGCCCGACCATTATCATGCTCGCCGGGGTTCTTTTGCTCGGTTCGACGCTCGATCTGTATGACGTCAATGTGTGGGCGTTAATCTGGCCGGCGATCATCATCTTCGTTGGCTTCTCAGTCATATTCGGCCACGGGAGCCGCATCGGAACAGCGGATCGAAAGGACACGAGCGAACGAGCACATGCGTTTTCAATCTTCAGCGGCAGCAACGTCATCAGTCATTCCAGACGCTTTGTCGGTGCAGATATCACGGCGCTCTTTGGCGGGGTAACGCTCGACCTTACCCAGGCGACTCTGGCGCCCGAGGGTGGGATCGTTGACGTGACCGTTGCCTTTGGGGGGACGAACATTATCGTGCCCCACGGTTGGGAGGTCGTCACCAACGGTTTGCCGATCTTCGGAGGCTTCGACAACAAGACGGCGAGCGAAGCAGTCGGCGAGGATGCGCCTCATCTACTGGTCCGTGGAACGGTCCTGTTTGGTGGGGTTGAGATCAAGCACGACAAATAGCACGAGACGAATCGACAGCCGGTTCGCCGGCCGATGCCCCTAGTGGATTTCGATCGAAATCGTCGGGGCACCGGATAGGAGCGACTTCGCGGCGAGCGAGCCACGGATCCAATAATTGTCGCGAACCGGCACGAAGTCGGAGGATGAAACCGTCGTCCCTTTCCAGTCCCCAAGCGTGCGATCCGCTACAACCGCTGCAGCCAGCGCTGGCGCCAAAGTCGTTTCGCCGTTGAATAGTCCCAACAAGTCGTCGATGGATATGTGGACAAGACTTTCGATTTCGGTCGAGTTCGGCATGAAAACCGGGAAATGATCGAGGAATGCCAGAAAGTACACCTCCTGCAATTCGCGGTCATGCCAGTCTGGGCGAATACTCACGGTACGCCGGCGCCCAGCATAGACGAGCGACGACAGATCGGGCTGAATGCCAATCTCCTCGTCGATCTCTCGAATAACGTCCGCAATGGATTCGCCGGCGCGAAAGTGACCACCAACAGCCACATCAAGGTGATTGGGCCAGGTGTCCTTCCCGGAGGAGCGCCGCTGAAAGAGAACCCGATCGTCCCCATCCGATGATCCCGCCACGACCCACAGGTGGAAGGAACGATGCCAGTCACCATCGCGGTGCACGTCCGCTCGGCGCTTGACCTCTCCCGTGGCATTGCCATCTTCACTCACGATATCGAACAACTCGTCGGCTGGGTCAGTCGATTGGCGTGTGGTCATTGAATAGTCCAGAACCGATCTCGCCCGATAGAAAACCGCCGAGCCAATATCCCAAAAACCACCAGAACGCCGCCCAGGCCGGCCACCGCAGCGCGCACAGTTGACTCTTCTTCGGTGAGTTGATACTGGATTAAGAACAACATCGTGCCAACGATGAAGTCGCGATTACTCGAAAAGAAACCTGTCAGTCGACCAAAAGGCCCTGTTGATTTGGGCACGGGAATGCCGGTGCCGACGAGAGTGATTCCGGCCGTGGCAAGCACACCCACACTGCGACGGCTCCAGCGGCGTCGCCACGGGAGAACCATCATCACGCAACCGATCGCGATTTCTATTGATCGTAGTTTCCAGGCCGTTGGCACTGATTGCATTTGAGTGACACAATCTCGTCGGTGATACGAATTCGCGAATAGGTCGACGAATCGCAATGGTACCGGATGATGGATGATTCAAACGGGCAAGACATTAATCGTGGCAATTCCCTCATCGCCGACTGAGCACGTTTCTCAACCAAATGGTTTGCACGTAGCCTCAGCCTACCCGTAGTATGTCAATGATGGAATACCAGAGCGCTTCGTTTACGAGATGAAGCGTAGCGAGAGAAGGAACGAAATGCCAACAGCACATAGTAAGGCAACAGCAATTTGGCATGGCGATCTCATGAAGGGCAGCGGCGAAGTCAGTCTCGCCAGTGGCGTCATCAAGAATCAGCCGGTGAGCTGGGCGGCTCGCACGGAGCGCGATGGCGCAAACGCAGCCAAGACCAGTCCAGAGGAGTTGATTGCCGGCGCGCTGGCGAGCTGTTTCGAAATGGGACTCGCCAATGGTCTCGGCGGCAACGGAACTCCGCCAGACGAGCTGAGCACCACGGCGACCGCGACGTTCGAGGTCGGTAGCGGCGGCGTGAAGATCTCGTCCATTCATCTCGATCTTGTTGGCAAAGTCCCTGGCCTTTCGGCCGAGGATTTTGAGCGCTTCGCTCAAGAGGCAAAGACTGGCTGCCCAGTTGCCGGGGCGCTCAAAGGGAACGTGGAAATTACACTCAACGCCAAGCTCGCAGGATAGAGTCTTTCAATCTGAAAGAGATCTGCGTAGATAACAAGCTGAGCGGGAGGACCGGGTGTCCTCCCGCTTGCATATCGAGACGTTGATCTTACAACAGTCATGAGGTGAACGAGGTCGGCTAATCCCCAGGTTCGAGACGCTGATGGGATTCAGCCGCCTGCTCTACGTTGGACCAGTCGTAGCGCATTGGGAAGAGACGCTGCTGGCTCCAAGCTTCGCCCTGATCAGCGAAATGCTCGCTCCCTGGGTGACCGGAAGAGCCAAGTGGAACAACCCAACCACTCTGCTCCCAATTGGAGAGATCGAACAAATAACGCGCCACCGATGAACTCGACAAACGGAAATCGCCTGCACCAAATCCACCGTATCCCCCTGCCTGAGGTGTGTCAGCGTCGCCACCCATGCCGAAAGTCGGAGGATCGAGTAAATCTGCCATCTCGGGGAAGCTAGGCGACAGCGAGTGCTTTGGTCCCGTTCGGTGGATTTCTTTCCATTGCCAGCCGCTCATATCCGGACCAAGCCGCTCGGTGAGCCAGTCGAGCGCGTTCGAGAAAGACTTTGAGAGTAGCGATGGCCACGTCTCTCCCTCAGGAAGGACCGATGAATCGTCCGAATCCATCAACGACAGCAGTGGCTGGCGTAGACGCGCGGAGAGCGACATCACGGACATAGGAGCCGGGGCCCAACTTTCTGAGTCGTCGATCAACGGACTGAGCGGCGCGCCCTGCAGAAGGGCTCGCACCGTCTGCTCTCGCCAAACCGAATAGATGCTGGCTGCGACGCTGTCCGGATCCATCGATCCATTCCAGCTCCGAAGCAAATCGGCAGCTCTAGCATCTCGCTCGTTGAGGTCTCCAAGCGTGTCGAGCATGGCCACAAACGAGCGACTCGGGATCGAGATTTTATCCGCGTGGACCGACATCATATCCTCGACCGTTGCCTTCGGGATCGAGCTCAGGCGTTCGCGTATTCGTGCGGCACGATGGCCGGGAGCCCAATCAGTTGCGATGTAATGCGGATAATCGTCACCGACAATCCGGTTGTTCGCAGTGATGACGTAGCCGGTATCTGGATTACGCGAGCGGGGCTGCTCCTCGAACGGAATGTACCCTTCCCACTCATGCCTACCGGTCCAACCAGGAACCGGCAACCAACCGTTGACTCGTGACCGAATCGGAACCTTGCCGCGCATCAGGTACCCGATATTCCCGTCAACATCGGCCATAACGAGGTTGTTACAGGGATCGACCCAGTTTCGCATCGATTCATCCAGTTCGTCGATGTTTCGGGCTTTGAGCATCGGGAGCAAAGACCGAAAACCGGTGTTCGGCCGTTCGGTGGAAGAATAGCGTGCCGCAAGGGCATGGCCGCTGGACGGATCACCTACGATCACCGGTCCGTGACGAGTAACCGTGACGTCGATGTCAATCGGGGACGCTCCACGAACTTCAATGCGCTCGGTTCGCAATTCGGCCTTTTCCCACGAACCTTTGAACATGTACCGAGTTGGGTCGTTCGAATCGAACCGCTCGATGTAGAGATCCTGATAATCCGCCCCAGCATGGGTAATGCACCAGGCAACCCATTTGTTGTGGCCGAAGTGCGGAAACCCGGGAATACCGGAAAACGACATGCCGATCACGTCGAACTCAGGACACGAGAGATGATTCTGGTAGTACACATTGGGAACGTCGATAGCTCGATGTGGATCGCCCGCGACGAGTGGCCGACCCGATGCGGTTCGACTGCCGTGAACAGCCCAATTGTTGCTGCCGTCCAGCCACTCGCGGCTGCCCGAGACGGCTTCGGCGTGCAGTTGAGAATCCTTCATGCCGTCCGGCATTTGCTGGTAATCGACACCCGGAGGGACGATGAGCGGATCAGGATCGTGGGAGCCTGCTCGCAGCTTGAGCAGAAGAGCCTGACCAACTGTCTTCAGTTGCCGGGTACGCCAAAGCTTACGATGCCAAACGCCCATCAGTACGTGGCGGACCTTGAATGCCGCGCAAGGATCCCATGGCTGCCAGGGCTCGGGTCGCCCTCTAACAAGCTCGTATTCGATCGGAAGCGTCTTCGTCGATATGATAAACGCGTTTACGCCAGCGGTGTAGGCATCAAGCATCGATCGTGTTTCGTCATCGAACGCATCATAGTCAGCTCGCGCCGTGTCACCCAGCCCGAGACGGCGCATGAGAATGTCCTGCTCAACACCAACCGGACCGGCAAACTCAGCCCATCGTCCGTATGCACGTCGCCGGTCGTAATCCATCTGCCAGAGGCGATCTTGAGCGTGTACGAAGCCCTGGGCGAAGAATGCATCGTGCATTGATCCGGCCCGCATGTGGGGAATCCCCAGTTCATCGCGATAAACGTCGACCGCTCCGTCTAACCCCTTGAGCCTCAGCGAACTCTTGACATCAGGCAGCGCATCCGCGAGATCGTCAGGCGTGATCACCATCTCCATCCGTTCCCTTCATGTTATTGACTCGCGAGACGTTCATGATCTTATTGCCGATATCCGGGTCAACCGGCATCGTAGCACACCCCGTCCGCCTTGCAGAACAAGAAAATGATCCGCACGATTGTCACGTCCGGATAGAATCAGCAACGACCGGTACAGACGGTTCGCAGTCGACGACTAGGGGGGTGACAAGAAATGACGATCACGATCGACGACTTTCAGAAGGTCGATATGCGGGTAGGCCGCATCATTCAGGTTGAGGAGTTTCCTGAAGCACGGAAGCCATCTTTGAAGTTGACTATCGATTTCGGGTCACTTGGAACGCGCCGGTCATCGGCCGGACTCAAGCACTACTACAAACCAGAGGAACTGATCGGCCGCCAGGTAGTTTGTGTCGTCAATTTCCCTCCGCGGCGCATCGCCGGATTCTCTTCCGAAGTGCTGGTGCTTGGAGCGACTCAGGAGGACGGTCGAATTATTCTCTTGAATCCCGATGCGGAATCAGAACTGGGCAGCCCAATTGCATAGCAGATGTCCCTGCGAAACGTGTTTCTGACGGGTCAACGGAACCCGATGGCAACAAGCACCAGCAATGCAGCACCGATGATCAGGCGATAGCCAACAAAGATGAGCGTAGAGTTCGTGCGAAGAAATCTGAGCAGAAACGCGATAGTCAGATATCCAACGATCGCCGCCGTTATCCCACCCGCCAGAAACATCGTGAGTTGATCCGCATCGAGTCCCGCGTCAAGGACCTTTTTGGTTTCGAGTGCGCCGGCACCGACGATTGCAGGCACTCCGAGTAGAAACGAGAAACGGGCCGCGGAATCACGCTTGAGGCCGGTCATCAGCCCCGCGGTTATGGTACTGCCGGAACGTGACACTCCGGGCAGTAGCGCGAGAGCCTGAGCAGATCCAATTATTAGGCCATCTTTCCAGCGCAGGTCCTCCATCGGTCGAACGTGGCTCGCAATTCGCTCTGCTACAAACAGAATCAAGCCAAGAATGATCAGGAGCACCGCGATCAACACTATTGAACGATGGCCACCGCTGCCCTGATGGAAGTAGCTATCGATCGCATCGTTGAATGTATAGCCGACGATCGCAGCCGGGATTGAACCAAGGAGAATGATCCAGGCCAGACGCGAATTATGATCAACAAAGGGCTTCCGTATCTTGATCCCAACCAGAAAAGCTATCGCCATGCGAATGAGATCCCGCCAAAAGTAGATGAGGACCGCGAGGAGCGTTCCGAGGTGAAGCGCGACGTCGAATTCGAGGCCCGGCTCCGGCCAACCGGCGAGCCACGGGACCACAATCAAGTGGGCTGAGCTGCTGATCGGAAGAAACTCGGTTAGGCCCTGCACGACACCGAGCAAAATGGCATGCCAGATCGTCACTCAGTCTCCAACCTGATCGGGTGTGAGACGGGTTCGCATATCGTTCCAGGAAAGACTCTCGCGTCCCCAGAAATAGAGGCCGATCAGCGTGATTGGGAAGTACAGAGCGGCATGTACCGCGATGGCATACGACAGCGCGAGATCATGCTGAATGCCGACGGCGCCCGTCAATGCCAGGACGACGCCCGCTTCGAATGCGCCAACGTATCCCGGTGACGAGGGAACCAAGGTCGCGAGATTGGCAACCGCCGTTACCAGAAGAACCGCCGCTGGGCTCAATCCAAGGCCAAAGCCGATGCTGATGAGCGCATAGACGGACGCCTCAAGCACCCAGGCGGCGACCGACGTGAGGCAAACGAGAATCAAGTCCTCGCGACTTCGCAGGATTCCCAGACCGTCGAGAAAAGCATGTGCCACACGCCCAACTGGATTCCCGATCCGTTCCGGCAACAATCTGGTCGCGGTCTCAATGAGCCATCTGCGTGCGGCAACGGAGCTCACCACCACCAGACCGACTAAGATCGTACAGAAGAGAATTCCACCGACGACGGTGACATTGCGCACCTGCGACGTCAGCCCGATTGAAAGCGACGCGATGAGTACAAAGATCAACATCGTCAAGCCGTCGAAAATGCGTTCCACCGCAATCGTCGCGAGGATCGATGCGTTCTTTACTCCCGCGCGAGTCGAAAGCACATATGAACGAACTAGTTCTCCGGTTCGAAGCGGAAGAACGTTGTTTGCCGTGAAGCCGATGACGACGACACGAAAGAGCTCTCGGCCGCTAAATCGCTGCACTGGTCGGAGTATGAAGGACCAGCGAAGCGAGCGAACCCAAACTCCCGCGAAATAGATCGCCACCGCCGGGATGACATACCAGTAATTGGCACGTCTAAGCGCGGACCAGATCGTGCCGAGGTCCTGCCCCCGAAACGCCAGGTACAGGAAGAGCACACTTCCCGCGAGACCGATCCACACTCGAAGTTTTCGCACGTTCTCGCCTTACCATTCACGATCGTCAGTACATTGAGAATAGACGTTCAACGATTTCACAGTTCAGCGTGGTGAGTATATCGTTCAGCGATTGAGGCAGGCCAACGCGGGACCAGTCTCAATTGTGGATTCCAGTGAGGATTAAGTACCGGTTGCACGTCGCTCGCGAGTTGCGGATGGTTTCCACCGACGTGCACGGCGGTTATTCGCAGGCCTGACGCTTGGAGAGCGTAAGGCCTCCATCGGTCAGGACAGGGTCGGCGGAACCGAATTCACCGGGCGGCAGGTCACTGCTATTTGAGACGACCGCAAAGCAGACGGACGACGGTGCGATCGGTAGCGTCCAGTAGTCGATCGTACCGTTACCGTACACCGTATGACCTTGTCGCTGGAAAATAGCGGCCAGCATACCAAATGTTGCGCGATCGGTGTCCGCGGCAGGGAGTGTCACCGCTCTTCCGTTCGGAACAGCACTGACGAGATTCCACATCCAGGGGTCAGGTTCGAGCTCAAAGACATAGTCGGGACCGCCGACAACCTGAGTCAACTGAGGAGTACTTCGGACAGCCGTCAGAACTGGATCAGTGGAAGGATCGATTCGGGGATCGGCATGGTAGACGACATTTCGTACCCCGATCCCCTGTAGCAACCTAATCGTCCGCTCCGATGGGAAGGCCTTCATTTCGTCCCGGAAGATGTAGTAGACGGGCGGTGCGATCCCGCTGTACCCGTTCACTGTCGGGTTCCAATGAAATGTGGACCAGAAGTTCGGCCAAGCCGAAGCGATGATACCGTCCCCCATCGGGAGCTCGATCGCAGGTGCCGGATGCGCCGCGAGCCAGGCATAGTCCGGCCGGTTAGCCTCGGCAAGCGTCGCCGGAAGTGGACCCGGCAGCGGAATTCGCGTCGTGTATTCCACCGACATCCCGAAAATCAGCAGAATCGAGAGACTTCCGCCGACCGCGAGTTGAGTAAATGCTTGACGAGAGATCCCAGCAACTCGCCGTAAGATGAGATCAACACCAAGACCGGCGAGCCCCCCGAGCCCGACTAACGCAAGAAGACCGAGACGGGCCGGCACACGAATCGCCCTGAATCCTGGCACCAGGTAGTAAAAAAACCGATACGGGAGCGGAACATCATGCCCAAGGACGTGACCCGTGAGGCCGAAACTCAGAATGATTGAGATTATCGCGACCGCAAAGAGCGTCCAGCGCTCCCAACCAAGACGCCTTTGGAAGAGGCCCACCAGGGCCAGCGCAATGAGGATAGCGCCGGGGAAAAGGTCTCTTTCCAGATCGCGCGAATTGGTCGACCCCAAAGTGTCCCCGTAGTATCGATTTCTGGGGGAAACCGCGAGGTAGTCGGACGGGACCGCCCGCCATTTGTTCATTTCCGCCACGGTCCGCTCGATTCCGAGGTCGTCGTGCACGACCTGATACGGGATTAGAATTGGAATGAGGAATGCGGCACCGATCAAACAGGCCAGGCCAGCCTGCATCACTCCGATCAGCGAATCACGGTCACGTCGGGCGATCAGGTAAGCGCCAAAGACAATCCCGAGCAATATAGCGAGGAAGTAGAAGTAATAGACCCCAAATAATCCCTGCAAGATGACGATCAATCCGAGGATCACCGCCCATCGCAACGATCGACGGACCAACGCTCGGCGCGCCGCGAACACAGCCAGGGGCAGCCATTCCGCCGAAGTCAGATGGAGATGCTCGAACTGGGCGATACGGGCGGGCGCGAATGCATAGGCAAACCCGGCCACAATTCCGGCCAGGCGACTGCCGGTCAGATCGAGCACCAGCAGATACATCGCGAAGCCACTCAACGCATAGGACAGAAGCAACGACACGTTGTCCGCCAGAATCGCATTCCCAGTCTTGACTAGGAGCGGTGCGATCAGTGCGGCTTGACCGAACAGGTAATCAGAATACGCGAGGGTATTTCGATACGGATAGAAGATGTTGGCATTGAAGATGTTCAGTGGATGGGTACGAAGAGCGTGCAGGTCCCAGGCGAGAGTCCATGCCTGAAAGACTGGATCACCCCAGCTTGCCAGACGATGGGAGAGGTCAGTCGCCAGGGGCCAGGTCATCAGAACGGCCCACAGACAGAAGAGAAGGAATACCGAAATGTGGATGAGCACGCGCTGCCGCGACCATCGTTCGATAATTGAGTCGAACGTTGGTTTAGCTTGATCTGGAACTGGTTCGTTCACTACTGTTGACACAAGAAAGTAGTGAATCACGCGCCGAGTGCGCCGGCAAGATACAACGAAGGTTCGAGATTGCTTGCGCAATTGCGCCGTCTCTGGATCACCGGTATCCTCAAGAGGATCGTTATCCTTGGTGGACGACTGGAGCGCGGCCATGGTGCGCGGCGGCAGGCGTACAGATGCCACGTCGGAATTCAACCTCGATTTACCGCTGCTTAAACGCATTGCGGTTCTCGTTCCGCTAACCTTTCTCGCAGCTATCGAACTGTTCAGATTGCTCGTCTACCCTAGCTTCTTTCGAAGCTTTCCCGGATATTTGATTGTTGCTGCCTTGATTCTTGCCGGTGTAAGCATCTTCTCCAGTTCGATCTTCGGACTGGTCGGGAGGATGCAGGAACGACTCACGCAGCAGAATCAGGAGCTACTCGCCCTGCACGAGGCCGGATTGGCCGTCACCAGCGCGCTTGATTTGCAGCTCGTGCTGCAGAACGTCGTCAACGAAGCACGTGAGCTCGTAGGTGCACGATACGGAGCACTAGCACTACTGAACGCACAATCTGAAATGGAGGCCTTTCTGACGTCGGGGATCTCCGCCGAACTCAGAGCGAGCCTCGGGCCGATCCCTCAGGGTCACGGACTACTCGGGGTAGTTTTGGAAGGCGCGCAACCGTTGCGCTTGCCGGATCTGGGAAAGGATCCGCAATCTATCGGATTTCCACCCCACCACCCTGAAATGCATTCTTTACTGGCGGTACCCATTTTGTCGCACGGGAGGGTGCTCGGGAGCCTGTATCTGACTGAGAAGCAGTCTCAACCCGAATTTGACGCGGCGGACCAGCAGAGGCTTGAACGGTTCGCGACGCAGTCCGCTCTCGCCATTGAGAACGCGCACCTTCACCAGCAAGTTCGGGCGCTGGCAATCACTGAAGAACGGGAGCGCATCGCTCGCGAAATGCATGACAGCATTGCTCAAGTCCTCGGATACGTGAACACGAAAGGCCAGGCTGCCCAGGAGTTGTTGCGGGTGGGGCAGACGGAACGTGCCGAAGCTCAGATAGCCCAGCTGTCAAAGGCCGCTAGAGAGGCGTACGCCGACGTTCGCGAAAACATAATGGGTCTTCGAATTTCGCACGACGAAACGACCTCATTCGTCGACACCGTAGGTAGTTACCTGTCGTCGTGGCAGGACCAGAGCGGGATCCAGGCTATGTTGTCCGTCGCCGGCAGCGAGACACTGCATCTTGGTCTTTCGCCACTGGCCGAACTTCAGTTACTACGCATCATTCAGGAAGCACTCTCGAACGTGCGCAAGCATTCGAACGCCAGCAACGTTATCGTCTCAATTCACCGTCACAACGACAGGACCGAGGCGCAAATATCTGATGACGGACGAGGGTTTGATCCACGAGCGTTGGGACACTCCGGCTTCCCGCGATTCGGGATGTCGACGATGCGCGAGCGAGCGGAATCGGTCGGCGGTTCGCTCGAAATCACATCTCGCTCCGGCGAAGGGACATGCGTCAACGTGAGCATTCCTGTGCAGTCGGCGCTGCAAAGCTCAGATGAGGTGAATATTGCGCGTACTCATCGCTGACGATCACGCACTGTTTCGAGATGGATTGCGCAGCCTTCTCGAGGCTCGTCAAATTCAGGTGGTCGGTGAAGCAGCGAACGGCCGAGAGGCGGTCGAACTTTCCCGTTCGCTCCACCCGGACGTCGTTCTCATGGATCTGACGATGCCGGTATTGGACGGATTGGCGGCAACTCGCATCATCAGTGCCGAGATGCCAGGTGTTAAGGTTGTCGTTCTTACTGCATCAGAAGAGGATGCAGATCTGTTCGACGCCATCAAATCGGGTGCGCAAGGATTTCTCCCCAAGGATCTCGAAGCTGAACGCTTCTTCGAGCACCTGAATGGGGTCACTCGAGGTGAGCCGGCCCTGACCGCGGGATTGGCGAGAAAGGTGTTGAGCGAGTTTGCCCATCCCTCCTCGCGTCCTCAGGAACGAACAGCAGACGAGCTTACCGAACGTGAACGGGAAGTTCTTGAGTTCTTGGTCCAGGGAGTAACCTCCAATCGAGAACTTGCTAAACGGTTGTTCGTGAGCGAGAACACGGTGAAGTACCACCTGCGAAACATCCTCGACAAGCTTCACGTCCAAAACCGGGCTCAAGTCATTGCCTATGCCGTGCGACATGGCTTGGTCGATCCCACTGACGACTCCTGAACTCTTCCGATCGAACAGGACGAAAGCCGGGACGGTAATCCGGTCCCGGCTGCCAGCGTAAATTTCGAGGAGCGTTTCGCAGGGTCTACTCGTCCACCTGGAGGATTCCGACGGCACCCTTCTCGGTATATCCGAACGCATGGGTCACGATCGGGAAAGACCCAACCACGTCCGCTTCCAGTTCGAAGATCATGCCACCACCGGGCGCAACGTTGAATGTTTGCACTCCGTGGATCGCGTTATCCGGAGGCGCCCCAAGATAGACCGTGTCGAATTGCTCGCCGACGATGTGAAAGGCACATGTTAGCGTCGGGCCAACGTTGACCACGTAGAAGCGACAGAGATCCCCCAGTTTGACCTTGATCGGATTCGTCTTGTACTGGAACGCATACCCGTTGAAGGTAACGTAGTCAGGAGCAACCGCCAGCATCTTGCTCATATCCGGAGCGGAGTCTGTGATGTAGTACTCATTCTCCACCAGGATGAATTCTTTCGCCGGAGGAAGTGGTTGAACTGGATCAACCACGAGTGCCCCGAACATTCCGCTGCTGATGTGGTGCAGAATGGGGGGCGTGCCGCAGTGATACATGAATGCCCCGGGATATTTCGGCTTGAACGTGAACGACAGCGATTCACCGGGCGCAATCGACTTGTAAGCTGTCTTCCAGTCAATCTGCGCGGCGTGAAAGTCGATAGAGTGCTCAGTCGTTCCTTCGTTTTTCAACGTGAATTCAACCGTGTCGCCAACCCGCACGCGTGGTGTCGGACCAGGCACGGTGCCGTCGAACGTCCATGCTTTCATCGCCACTCCGTCAGCGACCGAGATCGTGACGTCCTTGGTCGTCAACGTAATCTGCTTGGTCGTTTCGGTTCCGGCGGGCGGAAGCACTGGATCGTAGAGAGTGAATGGCGGAGCGGCAATCGTCGCGACCGGAGTCGCGACCGGAGCCGCGGCCGGAGCCTGCGTCGGAGCCGCGGTCGCTGCCGCCGCGAGATTGGCGGCGATGTCGCCCTTACTCGAATTGCACGCCCCGAGAATTGATCCACTGGCCGGGATCGCAAGGCCGGCCACTGACGCGCGGGCAAGAAACGCTCGTCGGCTGGTCGGTTGTGACATTATCTGTGACAATTTCATCTCATCCTACAATCTAGTGAATGCTGCCCTCCGTTTTCATAATGTTAATTTTTGGTCACAGAATCCAACACCCAGTGTTGGGTAGTTTCTATTCCGCCGCTGGACAGTCTCGAGTCCTACCTGAAAGGGTGGGCTTTTCATCTGCCCTACCCCAACAGGTAGATACACGACCTAACACCGCTGTCTGGGATGGATATTTTCCAGAGAAGAATTCTGAGCACCTGCCCGGCGATCAACGTAGTTTGCAAACCATGTGCGCCGTTCCGACAATGGACCTAACCGCGTCGAACAGCGAACCAACAAACCCCAAGGGCTTCACCCGTTCTGAGCAGTTGAGCAGCCGGTAAGACCGATACGTGCACTTCGGACTTCGAATCGCATTTGGTTGATGAATAGTGTGTCGTCACGTCTTGTGTTACGAATGAATCGATCACGTATTGCATTTCGTGAGACTCAGTGTTGTTTTCAACCAAACAATAGTAGGATTACGCCAATCATGGTTCAACGGAGTGCCGAAAGGTGCGTTCCGACGACGACAACATTACCGCGCCTGTGTGAAACAATTGCACAGATGGAGACGTGAGAGACGGATTCGCATATGATGGGAATGAAATCAATTCCGCGAATGGCTTTAGATTGCTCACGTCACCATGTTTACAAAACAAGAGTTATACGGTAATGTGTAAGTGCGTTCGGTCGTGCACTTGGCATCCGGCGTAAGGGGTGGTAGTAGCCGCGTCGGCGAAGTGAAAGTTTACAGCGTCGTGCCACGGTTCCACATGATCGTGAAATCGTGTTACTTGGTAAGTTGCGGGGACATCGGCGCTTTTGGCGGAATGCGGAGGCGATCAAACGTCACGCGTAGGAAGCCACAAAGCGTCGCATGAGGTAGCGAGCCAGACGAACGCAGTAACTGGAGTTTGCCGCGGTAAGCGATGGGAGAGAAATAGCGAGATCACATGTTCTGACGTATTGGCGGTCACCGGATGCGTATCGTTGATCCTGCCTTTGATCCGGTTTCACGCGGATACGGGAGAATGGTTTGAAGATGGCGCCGTGAGGCGCCACCGATTCCAAACGACTGCATAGTGCGAGCCTTGTTTTCTAAACTTGACACGACACAATTTGGATTTCCGACTCGAGAGCGTTATCACGGCGAAAGCAGAGAGTCACATTCGATGCCGGCAGGACCGTCCAAGACGGCAGGAATGAAAGAATCCAATATACGGGCACGCAAGAATAGCGAGGCTGGCCATCTACATTTTGCTGCGAGGATTGCTATGAGCAATCAATTCGCTGGCACCGCAGTCGGAGGGCAGGCCGAGAAGCGGTGGAAAGGTTTAAGGACGTTTTGATGGAAAAGGCAACTCAAGAGCGACGCGTTTCCCCGACCGAAGTGCGACAGCGAATCGGTCCGGCCATTCGACGGCTGCGACAGCAGCAGGGCCTGTCGCTGTCTGATTTGGCCCAGCGAACGGATATATCCGTTTCGTATTTGTCGCGACTCGAGAAGGGACGTAGCGTTCCTTCGTTCACGCTGCTCTCGCGGCTTGGTCAGGAGCTTGGTGTCGACATCGGGTTCTTCGTAGAGACCGAGCGTGAAGCACAGTCCGTTGATGAGATGCTCGAGAAGTCCCTTGGGCGGACACAGATTCCAGGCGCCGTCTGGCCTGAACTCTTTGGTCTCAGCATCGAGGCGCGCAAGGCAGTGTTGAACTTTCTCGAAGGACAGGGTTTCTCCGGAAAGTCGTAAAGTCCTGATGAGAAGTTGAGTCCGGGGCCGGCGCGCCCATTGATATGTATGTATCACCTCCAGGCGCGCCTGCTCCAATTTGACGACTTGCGTCAAATTGGATCCAGACTCAGTTCGACATAGACGGAAATAAGAAACCGCGACGGGATTAAATCCCGTCGCGGTCTATTCTTGTTCTAGGACGATACCCGCCTACGAAAAACGAGGTCGGTTGAACTCCTGCCGTAGCTCCGGAATGACCCGATCCGCGATGATCTGCATCTCCTTCGTCGCGTCTCCACGAGGAAAATCGAAGAAGAAAGACCGCACACCTATCTCGGCGTAGCTCCGCACGTGCGTCCGGAACGCATCCTCGGACGCGAGTGGATCGCCTCCCGCGGACAGCACCCACCGAATGTCGGCTGGATTTCGTCCAATCTCGCGGCACAGACGATCAAGCTGCTTACCCGTCTCGAGGTACTCTTCGGGCGTCCCGCCACCATCCCACTGGTCGGCGTAACGAGCGATGTGATGCATCATCCGTCGTCCACGCGATCCAATCAGAACGGGAACGTGGCCAAAGACCGGCTTCGGCTCGAAGGGCACATCCTTGATGGAGTAATAGTCTCCATCGAACGATGCCCGCTCTTCCGTTTCAAGTCTCCGATATATCTCCATCGCCTCGCCGAAACGGTCAACCCGTTCGCGCGGCGACGGAAAGTCAATGCCAAAGGCCTCGTGTTCCCGCTCGTTCCAGCCCGCGCCTACCCCCAGGATCAGGCGCCCGCCCGACATGACGTCGACGGTTACGGCTTCTTTGGCCAGAACTGTCGGGTAGCGGTGCGTAATGCTGGTCACCATGAGGCCAAGCTGAATCCGTGATGTAATCGGGGCTAATCCACCTAGGAGCGTCCAGCCCTCAAAGCATGGCCCGGTGTCCCCGTCATAGAGCGAGAAAAAGTGGTCGAAGGCCCAGGCCGAATCCCACCCCGTTTCCTCCGCCCAAAGCCATTGTGCCTTAATCTCTTCCCAACTCCGCCAATGCTGCCCGGTCACCAGACCGAAGTTCATCTCGTTAGCCGGCGGATTCTTACCGTTCGTTGGTCCTGCCATGCATACCTCCCTATTATCTCCGCAACGCAATTACAGCGGCTATGATTCCAAACTATCAACAGTAACGGCACGGACACTGTGTCAGCCACCGGACCACCTCGATCAAATCTCGAAAGGAACGCTCGATGACCGGGTTTCTCAATGAGTCAAATAGCGGCGCGCAGCAACTGCGTAAACTGATGGCGCAGCACGAGACGATACTTGCGCCCGGAGCCTACGACGCATTGTCGGCGCGACTCATCGAATCGGCTGGCTTCCCAGTAGTCTACATGACCGGGTTCGGCATCGCGGCATCGATGCTGGGCCGACCGGACGTTGGACTCACCACAATGAGCGAGATGGTCGACAGCGCTCGTCGTCTCGTTCAAGCTGTCAGCGTACCCGTGATCGCCGATGCCGACACCGGGTACGGTAACGCCCTCAACGTCGTAC
Source organism: uncultured Chloroflexia bacterium (assembly GCA_963785465.1). Taxonomy (GTDB): domain Bacteria; phylum Chloroflexota; class Chloroflexia; order Thermomicrobiales; family Thermomicrobiaceae; genus CALAGB01. The sequence goes on from CAWAVM010000012.1 coordinate 188,933, forward strand.
GCACTGTCCGTGAATACGAGGCGGCTGGAGTGGCGGGAATCCAGCTTGAGGACCAGGTGGCGCCAAAGCGCTGCGGACACATGACAGGCAGGCAATTGATCAGCCCGGAAGAGATGGAGGGAAAGATTCGTGCGGCAGTAGCCTCCCGCCGTTCACGTGATCTGGTGATTATTGCCCGCACAGACGCGCGCGAGGTCGAAGGGATAGACAGTGCTATCGCGCGAGCGAGACGTTACTACCTGGCTGGCGCCGATATGCTGTTCGTCGAGGCTCCTCAGAGCGAAGAGGAGATCGAGATAGTCTCAAGAAAGCTGAGCGGTGTGCCGCTGCTGTTCAACTGGGCCGAAGGCGGGAAGACGCCACCAGTTCCCTTGAGCCTACTTCAGAGTTTCGGTTTCCGGATTGTGATCTTTCCGGTCGGCGCGCTGCTCGCGGCGACTGCCGCGATCCAACGGCTACTCGAAGTAATCAAGCGCGAGGGAACGCCTCAAGGTGGCCTCAATCAGGCCATGCCGTTTCGCGAGTTCTTGGACATGATCGGTCTGCCCGACATGGATCAGATCGGAAAGCAGTTCGCCTGAGAAGAGGGTCAGTCAACCTCTGGCACCGACTGTAGCAGGCTGTTGCACGTGATCGGTCCTCACGTCGAGGTCGAGACTGGTAGTGTCGATCGCTCGCGGCAATGTCACGGTGATAGAAGTCCCTTGGCCAATCTCGCTGGACGCCTCGATCTTCCCGTTGTGACACTCGACGATCCAGCGTGCGATTGGCAGTCCCAGTCCGGCTCCGACGGCACGCTTATCACGCGCCGCATCGCCTCGGTAGAATCGATCAAAAATGCGTTCGAGTTGATTTGCTGGTATGCCCGGCCCGGAATCCTCGACGACGATTTGAGCCATGTCGTCGACGGCACAAACAGACAGCGACACGTTGGTGCCCTCAGGCGTGTAGTTGAACGCGTTGTCCAGAAGGATGAGAAGCAGCTGTTTCAGCTGATCGGAGTTGCCAATTACGTCAACCTCATCGCCGATCTCAAGGTCAAACGGGTGGGACCCAGCGATTCTTGTTGCCAGGCGAGAGGCATCGACGGCTACCTGATCGAGCGGTACGAGCGCAAGTTCGGGTCTCCATCCGACATCGGCGCGAGCCAGTGTCAGCAGGTTCTGAACAAGACGACTCATGCGTTCGGACTCGTCCCTGATATCGGTCAGAATCTCGACGGCGTCTTCCGTTTCAACTGATCCCGCTTCGACCTGCCGCAGCAGGATTTCAGCGTTCCCACGGAGTGCCGTGAGCGGCGTACGAAGCTCGTGTGACGCATCCGACACGAACCTGCGCTCTGCAGTGAACGCGTCGTCCAGACGATCCAGCATGGCATTGAAGGTCTCGGCCAGATCCTGTACTTCATCACCGGTGCGCGGAAGCTCAATGCGCTCACTGAGATCGCGCGAGCGCCCGATCCGCCGTGCGGTATTCGTGATGCGCGACAGCGGGTGAAGCGACCGACCTGATAGCACGTAGGCTCCGACCGCGGCGGTCAGCAATCCAAAACCGAGTCCGGCAAGAAATAACAGTCGCAGCGTCCGCATCGTGTTGAGCGTCGATGTCAACGACTGAGCGGCCTGAATTGTGCCAACCACCTGACCGGTTTGGAGGTCGATAAGAGGGGCGCTGAGCACCCTGACCGGCACGTTTCGGAACCTCGTCGAGTAGATCTTGGGGACGCTGTTCAGGTTTTTCGTTAACACGTCTTGAGACAGCGGCATGTAATCGCTTTTCAAATCGGGAGCTTGCGACACTCCAGTGCCGTCAGTCTTGGTTATCTGAATATAGAGTCCGGGGGATGCGAACGGATCAAGATCGGGGATCGGAACGATCAGTCTTCCATCCGACGAGCGAAGGGTATCGGCGTGGCTGGCAACGTTTGACACAACTCCGCTAAGCCGGTTGTCAATCTCCTGATTCATGGATCGCCGCAAGGTGAAATAGACACCGGCGCCGATTCCCGCAAGAATCACGGCGGTAAGGATGGCGGATAAGAGTGCAATGCGAAGGCGGATGGACATGGATCTCCTCGATCAGGCGGAGGGAATTCTCAACGCGTAGCCGGCGCCACGAACGGTCTGAAGGAGTCGTGGTTCGTCGCCAGCTTCAAGCTGGCGACGCAGGTTACTGATATAGACCTCGAGCACGTTCGATTCTCCGGGGAAATCGTAACCCCAAATTCGCTCCATGATGACGTCCCTGGTCAGCACCTGATTCGGGTGCCGAATAAAGAGAAGGAGCAGTTCGTACTCGCGAGTGGTGAGATCAATGCGTCGATCGCCGCGGTAAGCAAAGCGAGATGAGGTGTCGAGTTTCAGGTCGGCAAAATCGTAAACCGTCTCGTCGATCGATTCGTCGCGCCGATCCTGTCGGCGCATGAGCGCGCGCACGCGGGCGAGGAGTTCTTCGAAGGCGAATGGCTTGACCAAATAGTCGTCCGCCCCGGCATCGAGACCGGCGACACGATCGGCCACTTCGTCACGTGCCGTGAGCATCAGGATTGGAAACTCATCTCCGGCAGCCCGCAATCTCCGGCAGACTTCGATGCCGTCGATCCCGTCTGGCAGCATGATGTCGAGAATCACAAGGTTTGGAGTGTCATCGCGAGCCGATTCGAGAGCCTGCTTTCCGGAATCCGCGACGGTCACTCGGTAGCCTTCGTAGCTCAGGCCACGACGAAGGAACGAGGCAATTGCTCGCTCATCCTCTACGACTAGAATGTGACTACTACCAACCATCAATCAACTTTACTTCACATCTCCAATAACGACTGAAGCTCTGACTCGGATGCAATCGGCCCAACGACAGCCAAGCTGAGATGCTCCGGGACGAAGAGACACTGCGACAAATCCAAGATATCTTCGCTCGTCACGGTTTGGATCCGCTCGATCACTTCATCAGGAGTGAGAATGTCACCGAAGATCAACTCCTGGCTCCCAATCCAGCCCGCCACCGAACGGCTATCTTCGAGGCCCATTTCAATGCGGCCCTTTCGGAGCTCTTTCGTTCGGCCAAGCTCCTCATCAGAGACACGCTCGTCGCGAAGTTTACTGAACTCGTGCAGTACCGCCTTCACCGTCTCAGGCGTCCGCTGTGGCTCGATTCCGGCATAGACGACACCCTGCCCGACGTCGGAATATTCACGGAAATAGGAATAGACTTCGTACGCCAGCCCGCGCCGTTCCCGAATTTCACGGAATAATCGCGAGCTCATTCCGGAGCTCAAAATGGCATCGATCATGTCCTGTGTGTAGCGGCGTTCATCGGTGTAGGGAAGTGCCGGCAAGCCAAGACATAGGTGGGCTTCATTGGTCTGACGCTGCACAAGTCGCACGCGGGGTTTGTCCTGCGCCGATTCAGCGTGCAAAAAGGTGTCGACACTACTCACAGGGAGATCGCCAAAGTATCGTTCCGTGAGGCGCAGAACCATCTCGTGATCAACGTCGCCCGCGGCGGAGATCACGATTCGATCCGGACGATATTGAGCGTGTAGGTAGTCAAACAATTCCTGCCGGGTGACGGCACGAACGGTTTTTTCAGACCCGATCACTGATCGACCGACGGTCTGCCCATTCCAAACAAGGTCATCGATGACATCGTGAATCAGATCGTCCGGCGTGTCGTCGATTCCACGAATCTCCTCGACGATCACACCCCGCTCCTTGTCGATCTCTACCGGGTCGAACACGGAGTTCCTGAGCATGTCGCCCATAACGTCGAAGGCTCGCTCCAGGTGTGCGCTCGGAACCTTAACCCAGTAGTTCGTGTTCTCACGGCTTGTAGCAGCATTGAGCATACCGCCGACGCTCTCGACCTCTTGAGTGATCTCGACCGGATCTGGGCGCAGGCTCGTGCCCTTGAAGACCATGTGCTCGAGAAAGTGAGAAATCCCTGCTTGTTCGTCGGATTCGTGTCGAGACCCGGCACCAACATAAACAATCAGGCTCGCGGATTTCACATGATCCATGCGGCTTGTGACAACGCGAACACCGTTGGATAATTCCGATTTGTCGAACAAGAGCTAACTCATTTCAAAAACAACGCGCATCGCCGATGACGGCCGCCGCGCGCCCAATCAATCGACATCTACCACGCCGTCAGTCGACCGGCGTTTCAAGATCTGCTCTAGAACACAACTCAATGCTGCATCCGCTGAGGCCTGAATCGTCTGAATTCGGCTTCCGTTGAAGAAGTGCTCCTCGAAGACGTCCCCCCATGGAGTCGCACACCCGATATACACGAGACCAACGGGCTTCGTCGCCGTTGCGCCGCCCGGACCGGCAATACCGGTCGTCGAGACACCGATATCCGCGCCGATACGCTGCCGGACGCCGCGAGCCATCGCCAGCGCACACTCGGCGCTCACCGCACCAACTCGCTGCAACACTTCCTCAGGCACATCGAGCAGAGACATCTTGATCAAGTTGCTATAAGCAACCACGCCGCCAAGGAAGTAGGCGGAACTTCCCGGAACACTGGTGATTCGGTGTGAAACGAGGCCACCGGTGCAAGATTCGGCCGTCGAGATCGACAGCCCTTCTCGGATAAGAATTTCGCATAGCAGTTCTTCATGGCTTTGAGAAGCCACCCGGTCAAACCTCACGCAATATCGACAGCGTCCGAGCTTCGCGGAACGAATAGAGTATAGCCAAAATCAGTTCTACGGCGCTGCATTCGACCGACGAGATGCTTCGTGCCTCGCGTTCCGCTACTGTCAATATCATTTGGATTGCGAGATCCCGACTCGTCGCCTCGGATCAATGCCTCCGACGATCAGACGACCGTCTGAAAGACAGTATCACTCGCTGCCCTGGTAACAACCTCCGGCCTCTCGTCAACGTCGAAGATGTAGGGGCCAGGTGCGGCCAAATAGAGCTCGTTGGCCATCGAGGGCCGGAGAATGAACGCCGTGTCGTCGGGAAATTCGTGACCCACGGTTCCAACTCCGTGCCATGTCCGGCGGATCACGTGGAACCATAGACGGCATGTTGGATGAACTCTGCAAACAGGTTACCAAGCAGTCGCAGGCAACACCATTAACCGCGCCATCAACAAGATGAAGCTGTCAATCCGTGAACTCAGGTTGAGGCGGAACGTTTGGAGCGAGCCCGACACTCCGTACCGAGGGAAAGAGCGCGGCGACCGCCGTGAAAACGAATAGAAGGGCCCCACAGGCGAAAAACGATTGCCGAACGCCGAACTGCTGTCCGGACCATCCCCCAACAGCGTTGGAGAGGATGATCGCTCCAAAGATCAGTGTTGACCGAACGCTAAATACACGACCAAGAAGGTGTTCCGGCGTGTGAAGCTGCACCAATGTGACACTCGGGATCAACACCATCATGCTCCCGACACCGCTAATTGCAATGGTCGCCACGGCCATCCATAGATGCGCGACGATGGCCGTCGCCATGATTCCTACCCCCATCAATGCCAAGCCGCTCACGATAAGCACGCCGGGGCGAATCCGATTCTCGGTTCCAAGCCAGAGTCCGCCAGCGATACTCCCGGCACTAATCCCAGTTCCCATCATTGCGTACTCCCACTGGCCCCCGCCGAGAACATTCCACGCGTAACCGACGAGAAGCGGCGTCGTCGCGCCAAGCATGAGCGGGCCAAGAAGCATCACCAACGTGTTCGCCCTCAAAACCGGAGAAGAGTGCACGAAACGAACGCCTTCGAGCAACTCTGTCCGAATCGAGACGATACCTGCCTGAATTCGCTGGAACGCGGTCGTTTTGACGCTTACGACGAGCAACCCTGACATGAGGAACGTCAGAGCGTCGAAGGCGAACGCCGCTTGAAGTCCCTGCTTCGTACCAAGCCAGCCGGCAAAGATTCCGATCACGACACCTGCCAGCGGGTAGCCAATGATGTCACTCGTGTTCTCGCTTACGGAAGTCAGTGAATTTGCCGCCGTAAGTTCCTCCGGGGGAACGATCGACGGAATGATCGCATTGGATGCTGGGCGGTTGGCGATTGAAAGAGTGTTAACCACAAAGAGATCGACAAAGGCGAGTGGAAGTGAATGGTAGGCAAGGAACGGCACGAGTGCGACAAAGGGAACTCGCAGGAAATCGGTCGTGATCATCACCACGCGCCGATCCATACGATCCACAACGACGCCCGCGATGAGGCCTAGAAGAAGATCTGGCAGCGCGGTGGCAACAAGCGCAAATCCGGTTTTAGTCAGCGACCCAGTCAGTTGAAAGACGAGGGCGGCGAGTGCCACGTGATGGACACGATCCCCGAGTGTGGAGATCAACTGGGATGCCCAGATAGCCGCAAAGCTCCGATTTTGCCGAAGTGGATCAAATGCCTTCAGGCGGCGGCGCATAACTATCCTTGCGCTTATCACCCATACCGCTGCGGTCCGCGGCAAACTTTAAGATCGCGCCGTCCCAGTGGGCGAAGGCTACTTACCGAACCGCCGATGTAGTACTTTCAGGCTAGCACGCCCCGTTAGAACCCTAAAGGGCCACGAGTACTGCATTAGACATCATAGGCACATAGTTTCTGAGTACTTTGTTACCTCAAACGATATTTCCTACGCACAGTGGGGCATCTGTCGCAGCGCTCTGTGATGCGTTATTGAAGGTACCCTTCTTCACGCGCGAGGTCTACACCGAGTCGCGACAATAACACTTGCGAACCCGACGGCAGGTCAGGATGCAGCTCGAAGCGGCTTCGCTCAAAGTACTGAACGAGTAATCCCCCCTGTTCAAACGGCTCACTCGTCGGGTACCCAAAGATTGCGAGGCCGCCGTGGGATTCCCAGTACGATCTGAACGAACCGCTTAGCGTGTGCTCCGTCGTATCAAAATAGAGAACATTCGCTCCAGAGGGGGCTGGAGCGATCGGGAAGGGATGTGACGCGACTTGAATACCGAGTCGACCGAGTGACACCTCCCAGGGCGTGCCCGAATACTCGGGGTGGTATTCGAACCGGTTCCGCTCGAAATACTGAACCGTGTAGATCTTTCCGGTATCCGGATTCCTCTCGCTAAACTCTTCGCTGATTGGATAACCGAATACTGCCAACCCGCCTTGGGATTCCCAAAACTGCTTGAAGCCATAGGCCAAGGTGTGACCCGTCGCCGCGAAATAGATTCGATCTGAAGTCGTATCAATCGGGCCAACCGGCTTAAACGCATCGACCGCCGGTGCAACGGCCACCGAATAAACCGACTTGACAACATGATGTGACGCGTTACCGACGGCATACGCGATCAGAGTACCCTGCGGGAATCGCCACGCCGGCCCAAGGTCGGCTGACAGATTACCGACGTCGTCAGCCGCTACCGATCGGCTCACGCGGTATCCGCTTTCGTCGCTCGTCCAGATGGTGAGCGCTTCACCCGGCGTGAAACCGCCCGCCTGGAGCATAAGGTGCTCATTTCCGTTCGCTTTGGCCATGGTAATCGACCCACCAACTGCAGCGACCGGAGAACTTCCGATAAGCGCTGAGGCATAGGCGTCGATCAGTCCAAAACCGGTCTGGGCGTCGATTCCCGGGCTCCCAATGTCTTGTGCCGATTCGGTGATGATCTCACGCAACGTTGCAGCCGTGGCGTCAGGGCGCAATCCAGCCACTATTGCAGCAACCCCTGAAACGAGTGGCGCGGAAGCCGAGGAGCCGCTTGCGGTCAAATATCCGTTGCCTCCGGTCAGGCTCCACCAGGTACTTGAAACGTCGACGCCCGGGGCGGCGAGATCAACGTACGGGCCGAACGACGAAAAACTTGCCAGTTTGTTGTCGTGGTCGGTCGCGCTAACAGCAAGGACCGTGGTGACCGCGGCCGGATACGGAGCCTGTTCATTCGCATCGTTCCCAGATGACGCAACGACCACGACGCTATGGGATTCCGCATAAGCGAGCGCATCGTTAAGCGCGGCGGAGTCACTTGCTCCGCTGGCACTGATGTTAATGATGCGAGCGCCTGAGTTAACGGCATAGATGATCCCGGCGACGAAGCTGGAGGTCGATCCCACGCCCGAGCTATCCAGAATCTTCACCGGCAGAATCGAGGCGCCTGGCGCCACGCCGATTGGACCAGATTGCGACGATGACGCGGCGATCAAACCCGCGACGAAGGTTCCATGACCGTCATCGTCCGATGCGTCGGAGTTGTTCCGGACGAAATTCCATCCCGGCAGCACGCGGTTGGCGAGATCTGGATGTGAATCACTGACTCCTGTATCAAGAACTGCGACCACAACGCCATTTCCGTTGCCGAGGCGCCATGCTTCGCGAGCGTGAATTGCGGTCAATGCCCAATCATTTTTCGTAATCGAAGTCGTGGCGGCAGAGTTTTCGTATCGCGCGACCGGATCTTGCAATTGGATACTTCGATCCGGCTCGGCAAAAATCACGCTGGGGTCATGCTGCAGTAAAGCCGCAACTCCGTCCGCGTTCGTACCCACGGGGAGGGTGACACAGAAGAAGCCTGGCTCGCCCAGCGGTTCGGCCATTCCTGTTGCGCCCGCTCGATCCAACAATTGCCGTTGGACAAGCGATGGAGCCCCAGGCGCAAGCGCCGGCACCCGGAAGCGAACCAGAACAGTGTTTGAAATGCCGGCGCTCGGCGAGCTAATTGCCGGCGCAAGCCCAGCCGCTGACGATTCATTCCCAAAGGGAATTACCGCAAACAGGAATACAAGGAAAAGACGGCCCAGGCGACCCGCGTCGACTAGCTGCATTGAGGCCGGCTTACTATGCACCGACAATGAGCAACCGGACTCGTAGGCTCGAGCCAACAATGGTGGATCAGCCAGTCACGCTTGGACCATGTCCGTAACCAATGTCGCATAGGGGTGAGATCACCATTCCAGCAATCGTGACGAAATACAGAAAGAAGTATTGCGTGATGCGAGGCAGTTTTCGAATCTCCCCGTTTGACATGCCTCAGAATACAAACGTATAATCGTGCCAGCCGTTGCGGCTGCGTGCGTCGTTGCGCTCCGCAGGGCTTTTTTTCTGACATCTGGGAGGTGGACGAGAGTGAAGAGGACGTACCAGCCAAAGCGAATTCCGCGCAAACGCGAGCACGGTTTTCGCAAGCGGATGCACACGCGCGGGGGCCGAGCGGTACTGGCCGCACGACGACGACGCGGCCGATGGCATCTGACTGTTTCCGACGAGAAGAAGCCGACACAGCGTTAATCCTCTTCTATGATCGCTCGTCCGCTTCGCTTGCGCCGGTCGTTCGAGTTCGAGCGAGTGCGCAAGCGAGGCAGATCATGGACGACTCGCCTCGTTGTGCTCGCGGTCTTACCCAATGATCTTCATCACAATCGATACGGATTTGCTGTCGGGCGCCGCGTCGGCGGTGCGGTTGATCGCAACCGAATAAAACGCTGGCTTCGCGAATCGGTGCACGAGTTACATCCTACACTCCAACAAGGTCACGACATTGTCTTTATCGCCCGTGGGTCACTTGCGCGAGAGGGTGTAAACTTCGAGCAGGTACGCAAAGCGGTGCGCACACTCGCTCACAAGGCCGGACTGATGGACGCGAGCGATCGAAGTCAGCAGGTCCCCCCAGATTCCTCAGGGAGTCGTTCGGAATGAAGATCCTTTTCCTCTGGGCTATTCGCTTCTATCAGCGGTTCGTTTCTCCTGGACTGCCCTCAACATGCCGCTTCCAACCGACGTGTTCCGAATATGGCTACCAGGCTATTGAAAAGTACGGTATCATCAAAGGTGGCGGCAAAGCGGTTTGGCGCGTAATGCGTTGCAACCCGTTTGGTCGAGGCGGATACGACCCGGTGGAATAACACCGGGCTTCGTTTGTTTGGCGAGTTTGGACCCGTTTGCTGGATCGACCGCACAAGTCGTGAAACCGACCTACGGTCGGGTGATACTGGAACCGACGGGAATCGTCCCGGATCAAACGACATTTGCGGTTAGATTTCGATTCCTGTAGCATGGCCATGATTTACCATTTCGTTCGTCCACAAGGCCGATGCTATACTCAAGTGTTCAGGCTCACTGCGGCACCGATGACCGCGTTCTCAATTTCCCGTGTGAGTTTTGATGTCGACTCAACGCAACGCGTGCTTGGTGACGTCTCAACGGTTGGCCGAGACCGGTAGCGGTTGGTCGCGTGGCGCATTTCACGACCACGGCCGACCTGGATTTCTCGGCGTCGTTTGTAGGTTGTTCGCATCGACCAAGTACCTGGATCATTTTGCGCTCGCGATTTCAGCATGCGCTTATCCAGGGGCGGTATTGTCACTACGAGCCGCTTCCGATGTGTCGACATTGCGGTTGAGAATATGCTGACTATACGGGTGGGTGGAGAAAGGCGAGCAAATTGAGCATGACTCCGATGAACGCAGTCGAGATCCAGGCGCGATCTGTTGACGAAGCTTTGCGGCTCGCCCTCGAACAGATGGGGCGCAGTCGCGATGAGGTCAATGTCGAAGTATTGATGGACACGAGTGACCTCGAAGATGGTGAGGCACTTGTTCGCGTAACCGCCAAAGGTCAGGGTCAGGCACCGGTCAAGCCGTCTGCTCTTCCAACTGCTCCACGAGCGAGCCAAGCGTCTCCGGAATCAGAACAGTTGGCAAAGTCGATTGTTATTGAGTTGTTGGCCAAGATGGGGTTTCAATGTAACGTCATCGCCGTCGATAATCCTTCAGCGATCGAGGTTGGGCGGGAAGAACCACCGACAATTTTCATCGACATCACGGGGCGCGACCTCGGCATGCTCATTGGCCGGCGCGGGGAACATCTCGCCCAGTTGCAATACATGGTCAATGTGATCGCGAACAGGCGCTTCGAAACCTGGACGAGAGTCATTATCGACGTGGAAGGCTATCGCTCCCGGCGTGAAGAATCATTGATCGGACTAGCACAACGGGTTGCCCGACAAGTGGCGCGCAATCGTCGTCCAATCTCGTTGGAGCCAATGCCACCGAACGAGCGCCGTGTTGTCCACGTGGCCCTTCGTGATGATCAAAACGTCACCACACAGAGTGCCGGCGAGGCGGCGCTGCGGCGCGTCACAATTTATCCAAAACAACGATAGACTGAAATGCGGTCACGGGTTTTATAGGCCCACAATATTCCCGGCGGCGCGATCAACTCAAACGGGAAATACAATCGTGGGTTTGACCAAGTGCTGCTCAGAGTGAAGACCATTCGCCATGATAGTGGTTCTCGCTACTCCCAAGATCGATGAAATTGGTTGGAGAGTATGACTGCCCACCTGGCCCCCGAGTACTTGGCTGTCGGACACATCACCATTGACCTGCTTCCAGACGGCTCGCCTGTCCTCGGTGGCACGGCTCTCTACTCTGCGCTGGTCGCGGCTCGTTTCGGATTGCGGACGGCCGTTCTAACGCGGGGCAATTTCACCAAGCATGGAGATGCTGTCACAGCCGCCCTGAATCGCTACGCTGAAGAGATTGACATCATCCTTCAAAGCTCCCAGCAGCCCACGGTATTCACGAATTCAAGCGCGGCCGGCCGCCGGTCGCAGACCATCCATGCTTGGGCAGGCCGAATCGATCTCACCGGCATTCCAGCCCACTGGCGTGCAGCGGAAATTGTCCATATCGCTCCGGTGGCTCAAGAGGTCGATCCTCGACAGGCCGTTGGGTTGAACCCAGCATTTCTCGGTGTCACACCGCAAGGGTGGATGCGCCGTTGGCCACCGACACATCATGGCCCAGTTGCACTCACAGCACTCCGTCTCCCAACAGAGGTGCTGAGTCGAATTGACGCAATGGTGCTCAATGCTGAGGAACGCTCGCTTGCTCGTGACGAGGTCGAGGCCATCTCGTCTCGTGGACTAGTCGCGATCACCCAAGGATCGCAAGGAGCCCAAGTCTTTGATCGTGGCCGACTCATAGAGGTTCCGTCGATTTCAGCGCGATCGGTTGATGACGCGGGTGCCGGTGACGTGTTTGCTTCAACGCTGTTTATCATGCGTGCCAATCATGAGTCAACGATCTCCGCCGCTCGCACGGCTGCCGTCGCAGCAGGACTCCGCGTTCAGGGCAATGGTCCGGATGCCGTCCCCACCCGCGAAGCTGTCGAGAAATACCTCAAACTTCATCCGCCGAGACAGGGCAAGCGCGCCCGATCATTCTGACCACCCATTGACCAGCCGCGAAATCGAAAACCGGAATCAAACCGATGTATGACGACACTATTGCTGCAATCGCGACTCCGTCGGGAGAAGGTGGGATCGGTGTCATCAGACTGAGCGGCCCTGACGCGGCGCGCATCGCCAGCAGGATATTTCGGCGCGGTAGTCGTGATCACGTGGTGGACGTCTCCGGGCTTAAGTCGCACCGGCTCTACTATGGACGGATTCTTGACCCGGAACGAGATCGCGCGATCGACGAGGTGATGCTCGTCAGAATGGCGGCGCCTCGCACGTACACTCGCGAGGACGTGGTCGAGATCCATTGCCACGGCGGGATGATCCCGGTGAGACGAATCCTCGAACTCGTCGTCCTGGGTGGCGCACGCCTGGCCGAGGCAGGCGAATTTACGCTGCGTGCCTTTCTCAATGGTCGTATCGATCTGTCACAGGCCGAAGCGGTGATGGCAGTTGTCTCTTCCCGAACCTCAGAATCGCTGGAACTGGCTATCGACGAACTACGCGGCGGGCTTACCAACCGCCTCACCCCAGTTCGCAGAACATTGATCGAAACGCTGGCATTTCTCGATGCGTCGGCGGATTTCCCGGAAGATGAAGTTCCACCGATTGATCTGGCGGCATCGCTAGTGGTCGCGGAGCGTTCACTCTGTGACGTGCTGGATGCCTCAAACCTCGGAATCCTCTTCCACGAGGGCGTTCAGATCGCAATTGTCGGTCGCCCGAACGTTGGTAAATCGAGTCTCATGAATAAGCTTCTCAGATCCGACCGTGCCATCGTTACGCCTATCGCAGGCACGACGAGAGACGTCATCACCGAATCTATCAATCTGCAGGGCATCCCAGCCACACTCCTCGACACCGCCGGAATTACCGAGACACTGGACATCGTCGAACAGATTGGCATCGATCGGTCGCGCAAGGCGCTTGAATCAGCCGGCCTCGTCTTGTTTATGCTGGACGGGAGCCAACCATCGCAATCCGAAGATCTGGCAGTGGCAAATATCCTGGCGGCGAGGCTCGATCGAGACGGTTCCGGACGAATTGTCGCGACCATTAACAAGATCGACCTGCAGCGACGATTCGATACTGACTCCATAAGAGGTGCGCTTCCCGATGTGCCGGTGATCGAGATCTCAACATTCAGCGGCGAGGGGATTGAGTTACTTGAACAGACGCTTTATGAGAGAGCCGCTGCATTCGCCGGTGAAGCACGTCAACCCGCAACGGTTTCGTTGCGACAACACAATGCCGTCAAGGCGGCACTCGAGAGTGTGCGATCTGCGCTTTCCGCGATAGATACTGCCACGCCGCTCGACCTGATTGCCATCGACGTCCGAGACGCGTTACTCCACATCGGTGAGATCACCGGCGAACAAGTGAGCGAAAGCGTGCTGGATGAGATCTTCAGTCGATTCTGTATCGGCAAATAGACGCCGAACATGCCCCTGTCACGGATGCACATTACTCTTGCCGCGAACCATACTTGTCACCACACCGAGCGCCACGACCGCGGCGGAGACGTAAAATGCATCGTGAAGTGCCAGCACGAATGCTTCCGTCTGGACAGCCTGTGGGGGTAATTGTGCGCTCAGACGCGCGGCGTGGTACGTCACACGACTCGCGATGATCGCGCCACCAGCAGCGATACCAAGGACCTGACCATTAATGCGCATTTGCGCCAGCGTCCCTGACGCCACTCCGAGTCTCGGTCGAGGAACCGAACCGAGGATCGCACTGCTGTTCGGGCTGTTGAACAGCCCTTGCCCAACGCCGATGATCATCAGTCGCCAGATAAGATCCAAATTGCTTGAATCTTGGTGCAGTTGAGTTAACGTGAACAAACCGACGGCCATCACACCGATTCCCAGCGTCGCCGGAAGCCGCGGCCCGATTCGATCTGAAAATATTCCGGAAAAAGGCGCGACGATCATCGTCGTCAACGGTATTGGGGTCAGCAGTAGACCAGCCTTGAGCGGAGAAAACCCTTGTCCGCGCTCGAGTAGGAATGGCAGTAAGAACGTCGCGACGAACAGGCCGGCGAACGCAATCAATAGACTGGTGTTTCCGGCGGTGAATGGCCGAATTCGGAACAGGCGAAGGTCAAGCATCGGGTGATTCGAGTGAAGCTCAACCCACGCAAACGCACTCATCAGAACAACGCTAGAGGCGAATAGGAATATCACGGCGGGGCTGGTCCATCCCCAGCTTGCTCCTTGAATCAAGCCGAGAAGCAGCGAGAACAGACCGCCGGAGGCCAGAATCGCACCGGCTGGGTCGAACTGCTGCCGCACGTCCCGACGTTCGTTGTCCAGCACCCGCCAAGCCCAGAAGATGGCGATCACGCCAACCGGCACGTTCACAAAGAAAATCCACCGCCACGACCCGAACTCGGTGAGCAATCCACCAAGCGCCGGGCCAAGAGACAACCCGATTGATACGCTCACTGAGTTGAGCCCGAGGGCTTTTCCCCGTTCCCGTGACCCAAACGTGTGGGTCACGATAGCCGGTCCCATCGCCTGAAGCATGGCCGCCCCGATGCCCTGCAACGCGCGAAATCCGACCAGTATCCAGACACTCTGTGAACTCCCACACAGAGCGCTGGCACCCGCAAAAAGTGTGAACCCGGACAAGTAGACCCATTTATAGCCAACGATGTCGCCAAGCCTCCCGAACGGCAGCAACAGGGCGCCGATGACAAGCAGATAGGCGACGACAATCCACTCTACCGCCGAAAGATTGACGCCAAACGCTTGCTGGATCTTGGGAAGCGATATGTTGACGATGCTGCCATCGAGCGTGGCCATGAAGGTGCCAAGCGACACCGCTGAGAGCACGAGCCATTTGTGCCGGCCAGGAGTGATGTCCGGTGGGTCACCGGTCAGAGGAACCTTTGATCCATCTGCGCGATCAGTTAACACAGCGATTCAGTCGCTGGGAAGTGGGTGCGAATGACGTGAGCGGAATCTGTTCCGGGTCTTCAGAAACCCGACTTCGCACGAAGCTGATGACTGCGATTGACGGATTCAGAAACACCCTCCGATCGACTCCAGTGTCGATTCTCCCGTCTCGAAACGTTGCTCGCCGAGTTGCTGACTCCTGAAATACGCAATTCCGGCAGCGTTCAATTTGAGCGAGGACGTGTTAGCTCTCTGGGTCGGCGACGTCTGCGACGGTGGCTCCAGTGAGTCGCACAATCTCATCCGGATCTATCCGAATCAGGAGATCGCTCCGCCCACCTCCGCCAAACACGACCGTCTCGTCCAGCACCGACTGATCGACGATCACCTGTAGGGAGGAACTGTGACCAACGGGAGGCATTCCGCCGACAGCGAACCCTGTGGACTCCAGTACGGTTGCTGGGGAAGCAAGTTTGAGATGACCGAGTCCGGCGACCTCTGCGAGTCGATGGCGATTGACGCGGTGGCCGCCTCCAGCAACGACCAGCACGACATCACCTCGGCGACTTTGAAAGAGCAGCGATTTCACGATCTGGGACGGGAGAACGCCGAGGGCCTGGGCAGCCGCCGCAACAGTGGACGCATCGGCAGGAGGTTCAACGATCTCAGCTTCGCTGCCGGCATCTACCAGATACGTCCTCAGTCTCTCGACCGGGTCGTGGAGGGGGACCGTCGTTGAACCGCCGTCGTCCATTTTGACGGTCGGATCCTGATTCTCACCCATTGATAGAGACGACGCGCGCCGACATCGTTGCGCTCGGTGTCTGAATCGTCACCGTCTGTCCCGGGCGGTGCCCAAGAAGCGCGCGACCAACCGGCGACTCGTTCGAAATCCTACCTTCCCGGGGCTTGGCCTCGACGTGACCAACGATGGTATATGTCTCCTGGACGCCGTCGATCTCGACCGTCACGGTCGATCCGAGCCGTACCACGGCTCCATCTCGCCCGGCCGTCTGATCACTGCTGATTATGTCGACACGGCGCAGCAATTGCTCGATTTCCCGAATGCGTGCCTCGATGAAGCCTTGATCGTGCTTCGCCGCATCGTATCCGGCGTTTTCTCGAAGGTCCCCTTCTTCGCGTGCCTGCTGAATAGCGCGCACGACCTCCGGCCGGCGCCGGTTCACCAGATCGTCATACTCTTCGCGTAGCTTGACTAAACCTTCGGGCGTGATGGGAACGCGCTCCCGCTGCATGTGTATGCTCGTTTCTGTTTGTAGTTCGTCAATATCTGCTGCACACCAGAATCGCACATATTTCGGCGTTTTGAACGAAACTGATCAGCCTCGCTCCTTACCGCGCCAAATTCTTGGATCGGAATCTCGTGCGTCAACCATAGACTTTACAACGATCCGCGATGGTCACGCAACGAGTTCACGACTGGACCGACGATGAAACCGCGTATGAATGTCGGGTCCAGACGGCAGACGACGTCGTCTGCCAGGACGTCCACCCATGCCATTAGAAGCTACCTCGAGAGTGGCTTGGCGCGTTATGTGCGGTATCTGGTGATACACGGAGGAACGCGCCGTCTGGCGTTATTCACCAAAGCGACAGTTGACACGAAGTCGTCAGATCAATCGTGTTGCTGTCGCGTTGCTGACACATCCAATGGTGGATGCTTGATTGGAGCGGTCCGATCGTCGATAGACCATTCACGCAGAGAGGGGCTACCAATGTATGACGACGAAAGTCAGGCTCAACTCGCTGAGCTCACTGGGTCCCCAGCGAAGTATTGCGACGTATGCGGGAGACCGATGATAGGAACGCACGTATTGACCAGAGGTCGGGGTACGTCCCCATCCGTCGCCGAACGGCTGCTCCTCGTATGCGACGAGTGTTTCGCAGAGATCGAGGGAGGCGAACTGTCGGTTACCGACGACGGAGAAGAAACGCTCGGTTCGGGTATTGATATCTAGCGGGACGCCATCTCTCGACGAAATTACGGGATCGTGATGTATCGCATTTCACCACGATCCCGTCTCGTCATGCTTTGGGGCTTATAAGGCATCCCATTGAGCGAGGATGAACAGAACTCTGTCGGCTACCCTGTGGGAAGGTGAACGCCCGCAGCCGTCACCAGAAGAGTGTCATGGAGCCCATCGCAACACCGGCGCTGCGCGTCCTCTTATCGCGGGGCATGGCCTGTCTCAATCCCACGGAAAGCGACAACCAGACCTCGGCCCACCTGCTCAGAGAAGAACTCGCGGAAGGGTCGACGGCCCGGCCACGACTCTGGGATTGCGGTTGAGAAAGAACGAGTGGACTGAACCCGGAGCGCCGCTAAGCTGACGCCGTGTCGAGGCGAGCCTCACGGCGAAGTGGCTGGAACAGCTCGACCGGATTGCCCGACGGATCTTCGACGATCGCTTGTTTGCCACCAACTCCCGTAATCACGTCACTGCGAAAATTGGCGCCCGCTTGACTCAACTGCGCCACAGTGGCGTCAACATCGTCGACCTCGAGCGCGAATCGATTCCACCCTCCCGGTGACGGCAGAGTGCCGTCCGGCATCGCCGCACTGCCACCGCCTGGCCCATGACCTGGCTGGCTGAGCACGAGCCTGAGATCGCCGCGGGAGAGCATGGCGAATGGCGGCGCGGGATGCATCTCCAGGTGAAAACCGAGGAGTTCACAGTAGAACTGAATCGCCGCGTCAACGTCGTTTACGATATATCGAACCTGAACACTCGCCATCGAACACAACCCTCTCTCGCTGATTCAGCAATCTAGCCCGAATAATAGACAGCTTAGTCGACGCTGGCCCACTCGCTGACGGCGGCTGAATCCGGCAGCGTGATCATCCCGAACCGGGAATCCGTGTGTTACACGCCAGACAAACGCGGCGGTGATCGGGCGTCCACGAAGCCACATGCACTTGGGCTTCAGGGCGATCCTGACGATTCCCCCCACCTGCGCACCTTGCAGATGCCCTGGAACGCATAAGCCCTGCGTCATCTTTCGAGGCGCTTGACTTCAGCCACATCTTCGGGTTACGATGCGTCCACTATGAGTGAGGTAACTGGCCACCATCAACAGCAAGACTGGTATTACTATTATTTTACCCCTCCGGCGCCGCTGGTGGGGCGATCGGTCTTGAGCCGGTAGCCAGATAACCAACCAGCAGCGTCGGAGGAAGCAGAGGCAACACCTCTGCTTTTTTGTTTCCCGAAAAATGGGTTCAGAATCGTCCGCAGGTTTGCTTTGGAGTAAAGGGGAGGGAAAGTCCAATGATCGTGTCGATGCGACGGGATGCCAGCGACGAAGAAGCAGACGATGTCGTGTCTCTGCTTCGCGGAAATGGCTACGAACTCCATCTCATTCGCGATGCTGGTCCAGTTGCCATTGGCATAAACGGCAGACCAGTCAGCGAAGATCTGCCCTCCTCGCTGTGTGAGATGCCTGGCGTATCGCACGTTCATCAGGGCAAAGGGCCCTACAAACTTGCTTCTCGCGGTGTCCGGCCCGAAGGCACAATCGTCCGGGTCGGGAACGTGGAGTTCGGGCGCTGTCTGCCCGCGATCATCGCCGGTCCCTGCGCCGCCGAATCTCGCGATCAGGTGCTACGCACGGCGGAACAGGTTGCGGCTTCTGGTGCTGTCATGTTGCGAGGTGGAGCTTTCAAGCCCCGATCCTCACCCTACAGTTTTCAGGGACTCGGCGTTGAAGGGTTGGAGATTTTGGCCGAAGCTCGGGGGCGGACCGGTCTACCGATCGTGACGGAAGTGCTCGAGCCGGAGCAGGTTGATCTCGTCGCCCAATACGCCGACATGTTGCAGATCGGCAGTCGCAATATGATGAACGTGCCACTTCTCCGACGAGCAGCGGCCAGTGGTAAACCGATCCTGCTGAAACGCGGTTTCGCCTCTACGATTGAAGAGTGGCTCCTTTCCGCCGAATACATCCTGGCCGCCGGGAATGACCAAGTTGTTCTCTGCGAGCGTGGAATCCGCAGCTTCGACGCATCGACACGATTCACCCTTGATCTGAACGCCGTTCCATTAGTGCGTGAGCTCACGCATCTTCCGATTATCGTCGACCCAAGCCATGGTACCGGTCGACGCGAACTCGTCACTCCCATGTCGATGGCATCGATCGCTGCCGGCGCTCACGGGCTTATCCTCGAGGTACATGACGATCCCAACAACGCTCTCTGCGATGGACCACAATCGATAACGGCCGACACCCTTGCCGGGATCGTGGCCCAATGCACGGCGATCAGTTCACTTCTGGCACCGCTTCCAACGCTGGTCGCCTGACAAACGTGCGTCTGATGCGCTCCTCCTCATCGGACGATCGCCAGGGCACATCGTGCCCTGGCGATTTCTTGAGGCTTGCAGCAGAGATGGCAGGCTGACCAGGCATAAAGAAAGGATGATTCTCAGGAATCGACACGATCAGAGGACGATGCAAATGACGACGGTGACGATGATCCGACCGGTAGGTAGTAGGCGAAACCATCAGCCAAGTCGCAGATAAGGCATTCTCGTGGCAACTGCAAGACCTTCATGGCTACCCATAGATCTCCAAAAGCGCCGGCTCCGTTCCCAACAAGAAAGATGATTGTCTGTCCGGGTGCGAACGGCCACGCACAAAGAATCAGCACTCCCACGATTGATATCGCAAGTAATGGAGCCAATCCGATTGCCAGGTACGGAACCGGACGGACCGGTTCTCGAAACGTGGTGTAGGCAAACCCTGCGCCAACTCCGTACTTGGGTCGCGCGCCGAAGAGACGAGCCACGATTCCGTGTACCGCCTCGTGCATGGCCGGCATGATAAACGTCAAATTGACGACCGCAATGAGAACCCCGAGAACAGTCACATGCAGCGCAATCGACAGCGTTCCACCAATCGCGCGGACAGTCGCGACAAAGATCACTGCCCAGACAGGTACCGAGACAAGTCCAATTAACGCCACACGACGAATCGGAATCCGCTGTCGGTCGATCAGCGAGTAGCCGGCAACAATCGGGGGTTCATAGACAAGCTTTTCAAGCATCGCAAGTCACGCAACAAGTCAGCATATCGAGTGGAGCGAGCAACGAGCTGATTGTCACGGTTTCCAGAATGCCTTCCGGTCGCCGGCCATTGCGTGCCGCATGTCGGCAAATAATTCGTCCGGGTCCGACGTGAATGCCGCGATCTGATCCAGCGAAGTCTCGCCAAGATTTAGAGCTTCCAATCCAGCAGTGAGCAGCCGGGCGACGGCGAAGAATTGGAGGTTTCCGAGCGACCGAGACGAACTCTGAAGATATGAGCCAATAATCGCCTGTGAGAGTAGGTCGGCATCCTGATCAGGCAGACCCATCTGGCGCACTTCAAAGGGAAGGAGTGCGAGATCGTAGGACGCGTCCGATACCAGTGCATGTTCCCAGCCATCGACTGCCTGGACCTCGTCTTCGGCTATGATGACGTTGGCCGGACGAAAATCTCCGTGGCAAAGTGACACTGAAACGTCGGTTGGGCGATTGTCCTCAACCCAATTGATCGCAGCTTCAACATCACCCTGATAGCGTGCCGGGCAACGGGAGGACCCCTCCTCCCACCTGGTCAACCATTCATCCACCTGAAAATCGACCAAATCCTCGGGCAGCGACTCCGGATCGCCCATCCACGGCACAACTTTGCGCCAATCAATGTTGTGAATCCGGGCCAACGTCCGGGAGAACGTGAAACCATGAGCGGAAAGTTCCCATCTCATCGACGCGTCGACAAGCATTTGCGACATAGACACGCCTGGCACGTGCTGGTAGACGAGAAAGGCGCCCACGTCGACTGTCTCAGCCAACAGCAATCGCTGCGTGGGAATCTTCTGATCGGCGAGCGCCGCCGCGAGTGCCTGCTGTTCGGCGGCCACGTCCGCCGGAACGAACTTCACCAAAACCTGCTCGATTCGCGTCAAATCACCCGTCGTCCACCGGACTCGAGCAATCTGTGGGAATCGAATGTCGTTACGAGACTGCCGCAGATCAAGGATTGCGACGCTGGTAGCATCGGGGAAATTTCGTTCAATCGACAGCCTGATGATTCGATCAAGGGAGTCGGTCACGCCTCGTCCTCCAGATTCGAGAATATGCCCCGACGATGGGACGCAATTTCATCTAGCCGGAAGACAATCTTAACGTCCGCATGTGAGACCGCAACTGACGAAATCAGGGAAATTGGCATTCCCAGAGTAAGCGTTACGTCCTGTTTTGACTCGCCAGATGAAACGATACGCTTTTTGGCGTATAGTTTCGACTGAAATCTTGGGTTAGTCTTCGGGGCGAGGAGAGTAGTACCCCTATTCCGTGTAACAGGAGAGAAATATGTTCGAAGGCTTGTTGCAGCCAACGCATCTCGTGATCATTCTCGTCATCATCATGATCGTCTTCGGAGCGGGCAAGCTTCCGGAAGTCGGCGGAGGTCTCGGAAAGAGCATTACCGAGTTCCGCAAGGGCGTCCGGGAAGCGTCGACCGGCGATGAGCCGGAGAACGAGCCGTCCGCCTCGCCAGCCGCGCCGAAGCCGATGCAGGCCTCGTCGACTACCTGTGCCTCCTGCGGTGCAAGTCTGCCAGCGGGTGCGCATTTTTGCGCAAGCTGTGGCGCCAAGCAGGCAGCATAGCTTCGCTGACGTGCGCTCGAATCCCTGATGAGAGCGCACAAGCAGATACGAGCACGATGAGTTATGTGAGACTTGGCCAGGCGCGCATCACGTTGAATTACGGAGAGACGCTATGAGTTTCTTCGGCATGGGGCCGACAGAATTTCTCGTCATCGCAGTCATTGCGTTTATCATCTTCGGTCCCGAAAAGTTCACCGAGGTCGCAGGCTCCGTGGGCAAATTCGTCCGCGAGTTTCGGTCAATGTCCGGCGGCCTGACTGGTGAATTTCAGCAGGCGATGAACGAATTTCAGCAAGTTGGCGGGGAAATCCGACAAGTAACTGAGGAGATTCAGGATACTACCCGATCGATGCTCGAAGCCGGTGATCCGCGCTCGGCCCTGCCGCGGAGCATACTGAGCCCTGCCTCGACTCCGTCGTACGTCCGAAATTCAAATACGGTTGGTTCCCGCCCGAGCAAGAGTGATCCATTAGCGGATTTCGGTTCGTTCGCGGAAGCAACGCCAACACCTGATAGATTGCCGCCGCCTGCGGAACCTGCCGAGTCGAACTCAACCGAGTCAGCCGCCTAGAGCATCGTTTAGTCTTTGTCACAGCTGCCATTCTTGCGTCTCCGTCGGGATGGATCCAGACGCGTCTGGCTCATCCCAGGCCGGTCACAAACCGGCAAATCGGGCGCTAAACCATATCCGGTTCGAACTCTAAAGTTGTATTCCCTCGTTGAGAATTCCAGATTCCTGGACGACAATGAGACTTCGGAGCGTGGCTTCGTGATTGGCGTACCCTGACGCTAGGCCCGATCGCTAGCCAAGCTCATTACCGATCGGACCTCAATTACTCCCAGAAAGGCGGCCAGATGGCAACCCTTCAAGAGATCGAAAAGCAAATCGCTGGAGACTCCTGGACTTCAGATCGGACTTACCAGAACCTTCTGCGGCTATGCGATGACTTCGGTCATCGGTTCGGCGGTAGTGACCGCGAACACCGGGCAGCAGAGTACCTTGAACAGAAGATGAACGAATACGGTCTGCAAAACGTGGAGCGCCAGCAATTCCCAATGTACAGCTGGTCGCGCGGGAACTGCTTTCTGGCCATGACCGAGCCAGTTGAACGCAGCTTCTCGGCCATCGCAATGCCATACACCGGCAGTGGGACCTACGAAGGTGAGGTCATCGACGTCGGTGAAGGCGAGGAACAGGATTTCGCCCGCATCGGTGATCTTGCCCGTGGCAAGATCGTTCTGACTGACGCGGAGACGAATCGACCCGGAGAATCCAAGAGTCATCGAACCGATAAATATCAGCGCGCGATTGACGCGGGGGCCATCGCCTGTATCTTCCTTAATCAGAATCCCGGCATGCTGCACATCAGTGGTGCACTTTACGCGCAGAATCCAGGGGGAAGCGAAGCGACCGATCACGAGGCAGCGATACCAGGTATCGGCATTTCCTTTGAGGCCGGATCCGCCATTCGTCGGCTCGCACTGCGCGGAACGCCACACGTCCGCATTCGCGTCGAGAACTCCACGTTTCTCTCTCACTCAGCCAATGTGGTCGGCGAGATCCCGGGCGGGGACCTCGCGAACGAGGTGATCCTCCTTGGCGGGCATTACGACGGGCATGACATCTCGCAAGGAGCAAGCGATAACGCCGCGGGCGCGGTGGTTGCCGTGGAAGTCGGTAGGTTGCTGGCTCAATTTGCCGGTCAACTGCGCCGCACGGTGCGAGTCGTCTGTTTTGGCTGTGAAGAAATCGGTCTGCTGGGGTCCTGGTACAACTCCGAGTCCTACTCCTCAGGGAAGAGTGGTGAGACGCTTCGACTCATGATCAACCTCGACGGTGCAGGTCGTGGACAAGGTGGACAGGAACAGATGACGGCCACCGCGGACCCAGCGCTGGCTGCCTATTTCGCTCGCCTCGCGTCAGAGCGGAACCTGAAACTTGACACCCGGTCATCACTCTCGGTCCATTCCGATCACTTTCCCTATTTCATGGCCGGTTTCCCATCGGTCGGGCTCAACAGCCGGGATGCCACCGCCGGAATGATCGGCCGCGGCTACGGCCACACTGAAGCTGACACGGTCGACAAGGTGAACCTGCGAGGACTGCAATCAGCTTCAATGGTCGTTGCTCGCGTGGCAGCAGCAGTGGCGAACGATCCAGACTTTCCCGGTGAGCGGTTCGATCAGCAGGAGATCGAAGCACGGCTCAAGGAGAGCAAACAGGAACGATTCATCGAGCATCACTGGGGCCGGGCCAATCGCGTTGTCTAAGCCGTTTCTCGGCTCAGAGCGCTGTAGCTCGACGGGATCCTGTAAAGCATCACGAAGAGCGTCCCCGAATCGGTCGACCATCCGTCTCTGCCCCTGCCCCTGCGAGAGCCGGATGGTCAGGTCAATGACCACGTTCGAAACACCGGACTTCGGCCAGTGAAGGTGGTCTTTGCAACGCCTTATCTTCCGGTGCCGCCTGATTTCGGCGGGGCTCGACGCATGTATGAGTTGATCCGAGGAGCGCGACAGTCTCAGGATGTCAGTACGGTCAGCCTCGTGGACCCAGGCGTGGATACGAAATCGGCGGAAAGTCAAATCGGCCCGATGGTTGGAGTCCGGGTCCCGTTCACGGCGCGAACGGCTTCGACTCGTGTACGTCGAATGCTCCAACTGCGGTCACTCGCCTCGCCTCGGTCGTCACAACATAGACTCTATTACAGCCCGGCCTTTCAAGAGACGCTTGATCGTCAGGTTGAATCGACAGACGCGGATCTGGTCCAGTTCGAGTTCTCCCAAATGGGCTCATACAAGGTCGCGGCTGGACGATCGACCGTACTCGATGTACACAATGTGGAACATGAACTCTTGAGGCAGATAGCCGCCACGGGATCGTCCGCTCGGCGACTGTTCAACATGATTGAGTACCGTAAGTTCCGTCGCGAAGAAATCGCAAATTGGAAGAGCGTAACCTGCTGCATTGCCACATCAGCCAAGGACGCCACAGCGGTGGCCGTGCATACCCGGAACAAAGTCCCAGTCATCCCGAATGGCGTCGATCTTGATTTCTTCCGTCCTGCTACCGATTCGAATCCCGCGCCAGGATCGATCACATTCGTCGGCGCGATGCGATATCGTCCCAACGCGGAAGCCGCAATCTTTTTCGTCGAGGAGATCTTCCCGATTGTGCGGCGAGCGATCCCGGAGGCCCAGTTCACCATAGTCGGAGCCGACCCGCCCGCACTCATCCGCGCGTTGGATAACGTGCCTGGTGTGACAGTTACGGGCACCGTCCCTGACGTGCGTCCTTGGCTACAGTCCGCTCAACTGGTCGTCGCGCCGCTTCTAACCGGCGGCGGGACGCGGATCAAAATCCTCGAAGCCTTTGCCGTAGGACGGCCGGTCGTGGCGACAGCCGTTGGCGCTGAAGGGATCGACGTTGAGGACCGGCAACACTTATTGATCGCCAATAATCCAAAAGAATTCGCCGCCCGTGCTATTGAACTTTCAAATGACGCTCAGCTTCGCGCCCGTTTAACGGAAAACGCCCTGGCTCTGGTGCGGGACCGGTATCAATGGAGTGCCATAGCCGGTAAGTTGAATGACCTTCACACGGAGTTGGTAGAGGCGGGTTCGCCGCGTCTTTTCGCGGCAGAGTAACCTTTGAAGACTTCGGGCGTGCGATGCTCACGAGTTCTCGTGCCGTTTCAGGTAACGTATCGCCGCGCGCGATGTGGACGGTGCTTGTGGTTCAGTTGCCGAATGAGGACGCGCAGGATCTACAGATCGAAGGTCACCGGTGGAGGCGAACTATCAGCCTTCTCTGGCTTGCGGTCATCGCCTCCTTGGTTTTGGTGTTTGTGGTCACCAAGCGTCACGAGCTCAGTGATATCGGGGGCGTATTGTCGGCGGCAGATCGTCGTTGGATTGTTGTCGCCGGAATCATCGAACTTGCCATACTCATCTTGATGACGAAAACCTACCAGTCGATTCTCATCAGCCTCGGACAGCGACTGCCGCTGCACTCGATAATGTCGTCCTACCTCAAAGCGCTGGCCGTTGGGACGGTCGTACCGTTCGGCGGACCAGCCGCGATGATCGTGTTCATTCGTTCACTCACACAACTCGGCGTACCAGCAAACGACGCGGTATTCGCATCAACACTCGCCAGTCTTTCTGGGTTTGCTTCGTTTCTCCTGGTGCTTCTGATTGTCCTGGCAGCTCTGTTCATTACTGGTCAACTGCCAACAATCATAGTTGGAGCGACGCTAGCTCTCGCAATCATCTTTTTAGTGGCCGCCAGTGCCGTTATCATCCCGCTGCGGTGGAAGAGAATTCCTTCATGGATTACCCGCTATTTACCGGAAATGATCGGCAAGTTTTTGGAGCGAGCCCACAGTCACCACATCCGCTTGAACGATCTTCGTCGGCCATTCCTTTACTCATTCGGAGTCGATCTGTGCGGAGGTGCCATGCTCTATGCGTCCCTGTTATCCGTTGGGCAGGCATCACAGGTTCTCGCGGCCTTTGCGGGCTACCAGGTAGAAATGCTCTTCAATGTGATAACACCGCTCTTTCAGGGAATCGGGATCGCCGATCTGTCCATCACGGTCGCCCTGAACCAGCTTGGCGTCGCGCTGTCGGAGGCAGCCGCGGCAACGCTGGTCTACCGACTGTGGGACCTCTGGGTTCCCCTGCTAATCGGTGCACTTCTCTATTCGACCTCGCGAGGA
The DNA here is from genome assembly GCA_963785465.1 of uncultured Chloroflexia bacterium. Classification (GTDB taxonomy): domain Bacteria; phylum Chloroflexota; class Chloroflexia; order Thermomicrobiales; family Thermomicrobiaceae; genus CALAGB01. The sequence continues at coordinate 215,383 of CAWAVM010000012.1, forward strand.
AGAGGAGCACGATCCTCGTGAGAGCCAGATTCGGTCATCCGGCTGCCACAGCCGAAAGGTAATCGACACACCCGTTTAGCGTTGCCAGTTTAGGATAGTCGACCTCCGGAATCTCCACACCGAGCTCTTTGTGCAGTCCGATAACAAAATTCAGGAAATCCATTGAGTCGATATCAAGCTGATCCCGCAAACTGACGGCCGGATCGATGTCGTCGGGATCAGCTTCCGGCGCGATGCGAGACAGGACGTGCAGTGTGACCGTTCTCAGTCTCTCCTGATTCATAGGTCCTCCGGCTTTTGCAGCAGATCAGCAATCCGCGCCAGAAACAGCCCACCTCGATGACCGACGCTAGCCCGGTGATCGGCGGAGAGCGTCGCGGTCACCACCGGGCGTACGCCGAGCATACCGTCCTCGGCCCAGGGTCGTTCCTGGATCGCGCCAAATCCAACGAGCGCGACTTGTGGCGGGTAGATGACCCCATATACGGTTCCAACACCCTGCTCTCCAAGGTTCGACACGGTTATGGTCGGATCGCTCAGTTCGGAACTTCTCAACTTACCAGTTCGTGCCCGCTGCACCAGATCGAGAAGTCCGACCATGATCTCCGACAGACTCTGCTTGTCCGCATCATGGAGTGCCGGAGCGACGAGGCCACCTCTTCGCAGCGAGATCGCGACACCAACGTGGACAGCCTCACTCTGTTCGAAGCCCCCATCACGCCAGAATCCGTTCATCTCCGGCACATCACGGATCGCTAGCGCGACCGCCTTCAACAACAGTACCGCCGGCAGCAGGCGATCCGTTACCGGACGCTTGACATTCTCTGCCTCGAGCCATTCCAGTGCGCGTTTCATATCGATGTCGGTACCGAGATAATAGTGAGGAATCTCCCGCTTGGAACGAGCCATCGCCGCGGCGATCGCTTCTCGCATGGCGTCCATGCGATCTGGCGTTGTGTCAGCAGGACGTTGCTCAGCGGCCGCTCGAACATCGTCACGAGTGATGGCGCCGCCGAGTCCAGTGCCAGCGATCTTCTCGATCGAGAGCCCGAACTCTTCTGCCAGTCGTCGTGCCGCCGGTGATATCCGAGTTCGTCGCGTTGCAACCACCGGCGCAGCTTGTGGAACTGGCTCATCCGCTGAGGCTGCGGCCGCTTCTTTGGGTGCCGACCGCAGACACGTTCAGAGTTTCGGGTGCAACTATTCCGGCACCGTTCAGCAGAGCTAGCGGAGTTCCAACTGGGACTTCGTCCCCTTCAGGAACAAGCAACCGGGTCACCTCGCCGCTTTCGAAAATCTCTACGTCGATGATACCTTTCTGGGTTTCAACCTCGGCGACGATGTCCCCGCGTTTGACCTGATCACCAGGTTTGATGTTCCATTTGACAACGCGGCCCGACTCCATATCAGCGCCGAGTGACGGCATGCGAAACTCAGCCACGTTCGCCTCCCATCAATGATCGAGCAGTCTCTGCTATGGTCTCAGCTTGTGGGATAGCCGCCTGCTCGAGGTGCTGTGCATACGGCATTGGCACTTCGGCGCTGCAGACTCGCTGGACTGGAGCATCGAGCTCGTAGAAGGCCTGTTCCATGATTCGCGCGCTGATCTCGGCCGCGAGACTCCCGCTACGCCACCCCTCATCAACGATCACTACGCGTCGCGTCTTGACGACTGATTCGAGGATGGTTCGGGTGTCGAGCGGACGCAGTACGCGAAGATCCACTACCTCGGCTTGAATCCCCTCTTTACCGAGGAGTTCCGCCGCCCGGAGTGTGGCGCGAAGCGTCCCACCATAGGTAATTAGCGAGACATCGTTGCCCTCTCGACGCACGGCCGCTTTCTCGATATCGACTGCTCCCGCATCGACCCGAAGATCGCCTTCCATGGGATAAAGCATGGCGTGTTCGAAGATAAGGACCGGATCTGGATCCTGCAGTGCCGTCCAGAGCATGCCGCGCGCGTCTTCCAGCGTCGCTGGCGTGAGCACCTTGATGCCGGGGATGTGCGCGTACCACCCTTCGAGGCTGTGTGAGTGTTGTGCCGCCAGTTGCCGCCCGGCTCCGGTCGCCATACGGATAACGATCGGTACATTGAACTGTCCGCCGGACATATGGAGGTAGGTCGCCGCATTGTTCAAAATCTGGTCCAGCGCCAGCATGCTGAAATTGACGGTCATCACTTCAACGATCGGGCGCATGCCGCCCAACGCAGCTCCGATTCCGGCGCCGACAAAACTCGATTCCGACAACGGAGTATCGCGAATGCGCTCCGGGCCGAAGTCGGCGAGCAATCCGTGGCTCACTGCATAGCAGCCGCCGTATCGGCCGACATCCTCACCCATCAGGAAAACACGTTCATCTCGCTCCAGAGCGTCGCGAATTGCCGCCCGGACCGCCTCACGGTAGGTGAGATGAATCGTTTCAACCGCTGTCGCTACCATCACCGCACCTCCGAGTAGACGAAGCGGGTCAGTTCCTCAACCGGCTCGAGTTCGCCTGCGTCTGCAAATGCCACCGCGTCGTCGACCGTTGCTGCCACGCTTGTCTCGATCTGATCGATATCTGCCTGGCTAACGATTTCATCCGCCAGCAGGCGTGCAACAAACAAATCGATCGGATCCCGCTCTTTCCAGAGTTCGACCTCTGCCTTCTCGCGATACAGCTCCGGGTCATACATCGAATGTGCCCGGAAGCGATAGGTTCTGAACTCGATGAAATACGGACCGTCGCCGTTCCGAATCGCGTTCAAGCCTCGATTCATAGCCCGCTCGACCTCCAGCACGTCCATGCCGTCGACCGACTCAGCCACGATCTTGTAGCTCTTGGCTCTTAGGTACAGGTCGGTTTCGACCTGCGAGCGATCGAGTGCGGTGCCCATGGCATAGAGGTTGTTCTCGCAGGCGAAGAGGACCGGAAGGTTCCAGAGAGAGGCGAGGTTCATCGATTCGTGAAACTCGCCTTCGGCGACGGCACCATCGCCGAAGAAGCAGGCGGTCACCGACGTGCGAGCGACGAGTTTGTCCGCCATCGCCAAGCCAACCGCGACCGGTATGCCTCCGCCAACGATTGCGTTACCACCGAAAAACCTCGTATCGGCATCGAAGATATGCATCGATCCGCCGCGTCCGCGACTGCATCCCTCGACCTTACCGAACATCTCGGCCATGATCGCGCGGGGCGAGATACCTCGCGCCAGAGCGTGGCCATGTTCGCGATACGTCGCGACGATGGCATCCTCAGGCCGCAGCAACGGAATCGCCCCCGCAGCAATGGCCTCCTCGCCAATGCAAAGATGCAGAAATCCGCGAATCTTGGTGGCGCTGTATAGCTCGGCGCATTTTTCTTCGAATCGCCTGACCAGCACCATTCTCTGGAGAAGCTCCAGTGCGTGCTCACGCAGTAGCGTTGGACGAATCACGGTCTCCTGAAGGCTCATGATGACTGCTCCGTTCCTGCCGGCTCCGGACCGCGAAGCTCACTTTCAAGGGTTGATAGATCTCCCTCGGGAAGTCCAAGCTCACGGGCTTTGAGCAGGCGGCGCATGATCTTTCCGCTCCGTGTCCTGGGCAGATCGACCGCGAAGTCGATCTCCTTTGGTGCCACTACGGCACCGAGCCGTTTACGCGCGAACGCCTGAATATCTCGTCTCAGGTCTTCAGATGGCAGCCAGCCAGGAGCAAGCAGCACAAAGGCTTTCACGATCTCGCCGGCTACGGGATCCGGTTTGCCGATGACGCCGGCCTCGGCGATCGCATCGTGCTCCATTAGACAGCTCTCGACCTCGAACGGCCCGATCAGGTGGCCAGACGATTTGATGATGTCGTCGGCACGACCGACGAACCAGTAGTAACCATCCTGATCACGGCGGGCGAGATCGCCGGTGAGATACCAGCCGCCGGCGAAGCATTTGTTGTACCTTGCCTCTTCATGCAGATATCCCCGGAACATCGACGGCCAGCCAGGCCTCAACGCGAGTTCCCCTTCTGTATCTGACTCGGTCACTTCGAGCACATCCCCGTTCTCGGTTCGGTGGACAATACCCGCCGCGATACCTGGCAGCGGTCGACCCATCGACCCTGGTCGGATGTCCATCGAACGGAAGTTGGCAATCATGATCCCGCCGGTCTCGGTCTGCCACCAGTTGTCATGGATCGGAAGATCGAACACTTCCTGGCCCCAGACAACGCCTTCCGGGTTGAGTGGCTCGCCCACACTGGCGATGAAGCGAAGACTGTTCAGGTCAAACTGATGAGGCAGGTCGGGTCCGATACGCATGAGCATGCGTACCGCCGTTGGCGCCGTGTACCAGATTGTCACGCGCTGCTCTTGAAGAATCCGATACCAGCGTTCAGCGTCAAATTCGGCCTCGTCGACGATGCTCGTAATGCCGTGCGTGAGGGGCGCGATGATTCCGTAGGATGTACCAGTCACCCAGCCAGGATCGGCTGTGCACCAGAAGACATCATCCGGGTGGAAGTCGAGCGCGTATTTTCCGGTAATGTAGTGGGCGACAACGGCTCGATGAACGTGAACCGCACCCTTGGGCATGCCAGTGGTGCCGCTCGTAAAGTGGAGCAGGGCCATGTCCTCGGGATCGGTCGGCCGAATCACGAACTTGTCACTCGCGGCGCTCATATGCGCGTCGAAGCTACCGGTTCCGGGTACTGGATGAGCTTCGTCAATAGGCCCGACGAGCAGGACGTGTTCGAGCAATGGGAGTGACTCGCGAATTGGTGCCACCTTTCTCTTGTACAGGAGCGGGGTGGTGACCAGGACTTTCCCTTCGCCCCGGCTCAGCCTTTGTTGCACCGGTTCCGGACCGAAGGCCGAAAAGAGTGGACAGAAGACGGCGCCAAATTTGAGCGTGCCGAGGGCGGTCAGGTAGAGTTCCGGTATTCGACCCAATAGCGTGAAGACACGGTCGCCTTTGCTGACGCCGAGCGAATTGAGTAGGTTGGCGAACCGGTTTGTTTGATCTCGAAGGTCGGCGTACGTGAAGTCCTTTATCTCCCCATTTCGACCCAGCCAGCGAATCGCCAGATGTCCGGCCAGATTGCCATCGGCATGACGGTCGACAGCCTCGAAGGCGATGTTCAAACCCTGGTCATCTGGCAATCCGTCGAGTTCGTGCATCGCATCATCCCAGGAGAAAGTGGACCGGGCTTCTTCGTAGTCGGCCAGATTTGGCTCGACATTCCAAGTTCGCGGTTTCTCGATCGTCTTCCAGGTTGTGAGTTCAGCGCCCAAGGTCATGTCCGCCTCCAAGTCGTTTGCACCGAGCCACCGGGCCAATTTCGCGAGATCAAGCTGCTGACTTCGCCTTCAACCGCGAGGGCCGCCACAAATTCAGCATCCGGGGTGTGCACATCAAAGATGCGCCAGGTGTCATTGGCCGCATCGTCGTGCTTGTCAACAATCTGAAGCACTCCGGCGGTCTGCGATTCAACGATCTCGAGATCGCGCATCGGATGGACGAGCCCCATGCCACACCCTTTGAGATAGGCCTCTTTGCGAACCCAGGTGCGCTCGAAGCTTTTCCGTCGATCAGGTTCCGAGAGTTTGAGCCAGTCGCGGTACGCCTTCTCGGAAAAAGTCCAGGGTGCGAGGTCGATCATGAGCGTGTCGTCGCGTTGTCGCTGGATGTCGATTCCAACCGGCTTCCGCCATGAAACGGCAAACGCCGCCAGGTCGGCCGAGTGCGATAGGTTGAATCGAACCGGGCTGAGACTCCCGAGCTTTGGTTTTCCCATGGCGCTATAGGTGATCGGCACCGCCAGAGCCTGAACTCCGAGATAGCCGGAAAGGATCGAGCGAAGTGACACCCGGCCGGTTATCCATCGATCGCGCGCTCGGGCGCTCGACATCCTGGCGGCTCGGCAAAACTCGTCGTGCGACAGCAGGTGCTCCTGGAGACCAAGCTGGGATTGGGTCTGATTCAGGTCGGCCCACCAGATGGTGATTTCCTCGCGCCTTGTCTGGTTGGCCGCCATGGATTCCCAGTTCGGCATGTGTAGCTCGATTCTGGGTATTGGTACGGTGTACCGAACAGCGCCCGGTTGCGTCGACCAGACGTATCTCGCGTGTTTCAGGGTATGGAGATACGTCTCAGTTTCTAGCAAACCCTGAATCAAGCGACAGCGGCAACAAAACCAGAGGCCTAAGTGCGACAGTCACGTGTCAAGTTGTGAAGGACCGGCTCGGGCTAACGAAAGTCGTGCGAGATAGGGGACAGTTCGCGTAGCGACCGCCGCTCCTGGATCTTGGCCGGTGGGTGCAGTGGGCGGCTGCCAATAATGAAGTCGCGTGCCGGTGCATTGACGAAAGCCTGACGAGCCATTTCAAGCGTATGCAGCCGGTTGGCAATGACATTGATCGTCCCGTGACGGCTCTGCAGCCTTCCCTCGACTACCAGGAACGGCTCAGAACGCACCAGCAGTCTCTGCTCCTCATATAGAGCCGGGAAAACGATGACGTTGACCAAACCTCGTTCGTCCTCCAGCAACAAGAAAGTGATTCCTTTGGCCGTGCCGGGTCGCTGGCGACAGACAACCAGTCCGGCGATCCGGATCTCGGCGCCGTCCCGTAGCGTTTCAAGTTCCTCGGTGGTAACGATCTCCTCGGGCAAATGCGACCGGAGCAACCCCAGCGGATGATAGTGGGGTGAAAGCTTAAGCGTGTGGTAATCGGCCGCCATCTGTTCCCAGGGGCTCATCGGTGGAAGATTGACCATGTCCTGTTCGACTGGCAGTGCCAGCGAGAGCTGGCTCGCGGCCTCTTCGGCCTTTCCACGTCGTTGCGCCGGGATGAAAAGCCCGAGCTGCCAGAGTGCCTCGCGTCGTCCCAAGCCAAAACAATCAAAAGCGCCTACGACACAGAGGCTCTCAGCCGATTCACGGCGGACTGGCAGGCGCCGGACGAAGTCGGATAACGCACGAAAATCGCCATGTTGCTCCCGTTCCTGCTGAATGGCCAACGCGACGTCTTCTCCCAGGCCATCGACGAAGGCGAGGCCGATCCGCACCGCGTTCCCTTCGACGGTGCACCGAGCGTTGCTCCGGTTGATATCGGGCGGCAGCACGCGCACACCATGGCGCTTGGCGTCGTTCGTCAGCACATGCGGCGGGTAGAAGCCCATTGGCTGGTTATTGAAGAGGGCGCACGCGAATTCGGCGGGGTGATACTGCTTGAGCCAGGCCGACTGGTAGGCGAGCACGGCGAACGCAGCCGAATGGCTCTTGGGAAAACCATATTCGGCAAACCCGAGCAGCTTGCGGAAGACCTCTTTGGCCACTGGCAGCGACACACCGCGTTCCAACGCACCCTCACGAAATCGGGTCCAGAAAAAAGCCATTGCCTCGTGCGAGCGCTTGCGGCTCATGGCGCGGCGCAGTCCTTCGGCCTGACCGGCCGAGAAACCGGCCAGCGCCATCGATACCTCCAGTACCTGCTCTTGATACAGGATCACACCGAGCGTCTCCCGTAGGATCGGCTCGAGCGAGGGATGGTCGTAGCTTGGGCGGAAGTTCCGGTAGCGGAGTGAGCGCGCCCGACTCTGGACATAGCTGGTCACCGCACCCCCGACGATCGGACCCGGCCGGATGATCGCCACCTGAATCACCAGATCCTCCAGATTGCGGGGCAGCGTTCGCGGCAGCATCTGGATCTGCGCCCGGCTCTCGATCTGGAAAACGCCGATCGTATCACCGGCGCAGATCATGTCGTAGACATTCGCGTCGTTGAAATCAATCCGACTGAGATCGACCGGCTCCTTCCCTGAGGTGACAATCAACTCCAGATTCTCCTCGACAAGCGAGAGCATGCCGAGCGCCAGGAAGTCGATCTTGATAAAGCGGGCGTCGTCACATGAATCCTTGTCCCAGTGACAGATGTAGCGTCCCTCCATCGAGGCCGGCTGCACCGGCACGAGCTCAACCAGGGGCTCGGACGAGACGATCATCCCACCGACGTGCTGCGTGACATGCCGTGGGAAGCGAGCGAGCTCAGCCGCCAACTCGACCAGATGGGTCCAGGGTGGCGAATCGCGCCGCGTGACGTAGGCCGGGATACGACCAAGCTCCTCGTAGAGATCGCGAGCCGATCGCGAGCCACTCAGTTTGGCGATCTGGTCGAGGTCGGTCAGCGGCACGCCGAGCGTCTTACCGACATCGCGCACTGCACTCCGCAGCTTGTAGGTAGCAAAGGCACAGACCAGCGCCGCGCGATCGGGTCCGTAGGCTTCGTAGACCCGTTCAATCAGGCGCTCGCGAATGTCGCGAGGGAAGTCGAGGTCGATATCGGGCACCGAGGACATCTCATCGTTGAGGAAACGGCCGAGAAAGAGTCCGTGCGCCAGTGGATCGACGTGGGAAAGACCGATCAGATAGCAGACAATCGAGCTAACCGATGAGCCACGCCCACGGCCGGGCGGCAGGTTTCCGGCAGCGCGTACCGTTCCAACGCCTCGCACCTCCTTGGCCACCTCGCGCGCCAGCAGAAGTAAATCGCGATAGAGCAGGAAGAAGCCGGCCAGCTTGTGCTGGGCGATCAGCGCCAACTCCTGATTGAGGCGAGCTTCCGCCTCGGTCCGATTTTCGGCATAGCGTTCGTTGAGGGCCCCACGACAGACACGTGCCAGCACGTCGTCCGGCGTCTCGTTCGGCTCGGTCGGGTAATCGGGAAAGCGATAGGACAGATTGCGCGTGAGATCGAAGGACTCACAGCGCTCGGCGATCTCAAGCGTGGTTGTGAGCGCAGCCGGATAGCGGCTAAAGAGTTCGGCCATCTCCGCGGGAGAGCGCAGGTAGAACTCGGAGTTCGGCCGTCGCTCGCGATGCGATCCATCCAGCGTCGTGTGGCTGTGAATCGCGACCAGCACGTCCTGCAACCGGTGGCGCGTGCGGTCGTGGTAGTGGACATTCCCGGTCGCGGCATAGCGCAGGTTGAGATGCTCGGCGAGCTGCACCAGCAGTTCAATACGCCGGGTGTCACCATAGACCAGATTCTGCTGCAGCTCGACGACGACGTTGCGCGGCCCAAACCAGTCGCTATAGCGACGCAGCAGATCCTCGGCCTCGCGCAATCGCCCAGCATCGATCAGTCGCGACAGATCGCTCTGGCGGCAACCGGTCAGCAAGATTAGTCCATCAGCATGTTGTGGGAGCAGATCGGGATTGAGTCGTGGTGGGGGGAGGATGCGGCCGTGGCGTTCGCCACTGTGGTACGCGGCAGTGATTAGCCGGGAGAGATTTCCGTAGCCAGCCGAGGTCTCGGCGAGGAAAGTCAAATGTGACTCATTGTCAAGTGTGAGCTCGGCACCGGTGATCGGCTGGATATCGGCCGCGTGCGCGGCCTGGGCAAACTCCATCGCGCCGTAGAGACCATCGTGGTCGGTGCTCGCCAGGGCGGTGTAGCCGAGATCCGCGGCTCTGGCGATCATTTCCTCCGGCAGCGACGCGCCATCGAGAAACGAGTAGGCGGTGTGGAGATGAAGCTCCACGTAGCTGGCCATAGGCATATCCATGTGTCGAGCAGTCATGGCAGACTACACGAACGAAGCCTGCCGGGGAGACCGCATGAGTCCGAATTCCGGTGGTATGCGTTGAAAGGGGTGTCGATGAGCAGCGACGTATCGATCCGGCCGGAGCGTTCCGGTGACGAAGCGGCGATCTATGAAGTCAACCGACTGGCATTCAACGGCGAAGGTGAGCCGAAGCTGGTCGACGCCATTCGCGCCTCAGACGGATTCATTCCCGATCTCTCGCTGGTGGCCGAGCAGGACGGCCAGATCGTCGGTCACGTCCTCTTCAGCCGGGCTGCTATCCGCACCGAGAGCCGGAACATCCCGGTGCTGGTGCTGGCACCGATCGCGGTCGTGCCGCAACTCCAGAACCAGGGGATCGGTTCAAAGCTGATCCAGGCGGGACTGGAGCGCGCGCGGGAATTGGAAGAAAAGATCGTCGTTCTCGTTGGACATCCCTGGTACTATCCCCGCTTCGGGTTCAAGCCGGCTCGTCCGCTCGGGATCGACTACCCGACCCCCATTCGCGAGGAGGTCTTCATGGTGCTGGAACTCATCTCTGGCGCACTCGAGGGCATCCGTGGAACAGTCGCATTCCCATCCACCTTCGACGAGGGGTGAAGACGAGGACCAGAGCACCTAAAATCAATCGTATAGCGTAGGTGGCGGGCGTTCTGCCCGCCTGTATGGGGCACCCGGAATCTTCCTCAATTCATGATAGTCGTTGACCGCGGCCTCACAAACGCATTCACATCCCCTTCGACGAGGTGTGAAGACGAGCACCAGAGCGTCTAAAATCATTCGCATAACGTAGTGGCGGGACCTGTGCCCGCCTTTGTGAGGCGTCCGGAATCTTCCTCAATTCATGATAGTCGTTGACCGCGACCTCACAAACGCATTCACATCCCCTTCGACGAGGTGTGAAGACGAGCACCAGAGCGTCTAAAATCATTCGCATAACGTAGTGGCGGGACCTGTGCCCGCCTTTGTGAGGCGTCCGGAATCTCCCTCGATTCATGATAGTCGTTGACCGCGGCCTCACAAATGATCCCAATTGTCAATCGGTGCCGATCGAGAGGCTCACCCTTACTCGACGCAGGCGGGCACAGGTCCCGCCACTACATTGACTGGCAAGCAAGAGTCAACAGCACAGCCAGCGAACGTACCTCGCTCTATCAATGCGAACACATGTTCTATTTCAGAGTGTGACATGAGGCGATTGAGCAGATCGGCGCTGACACTAACGGCGACCGGCAAACTGCGGGCCAAGCAGCGCGCTGACGAGCGACTGAATCCGGCTCGATTCGCCGACATAGATGACCAATAACCGGCCATTCCGATACAGGTGAGGTGAATCGACCCAGTCGACAATCACCGAATCGCTTCCACTCCCATTGGACCAGATCCGGGCGGTATCGGCAGCAGCGGACGCGACATCGGAATATTCGAATACCTGAAGCGACTCGCCATCGAGATAGACGATACGGCCATCAATCGACAACAACGGCTGGTGCACTCCGCCCGCGACGGTCACCGGATTACCTGATTCTCGCAACCGATTGACCAGCCCGGTCAGGCTGGAGGCCCCAAAGCCGTCGACCGGTGGGCCGCCAGATTCACCCGCCGCAGGGCCGCTCCCCGCCGATACCCGGCTACCGACCACGACCGACACTGCCAGCAGCAATACGATTCCAATAATCTCGATCAGACGAATCCACCCACACATCCGAAACCTCTCCGTTCAGTTCGCCGCGCACGCCTTTGTGCGCTGCAACAAAGACGACGATGCCACGAGATTTGTTCCCCTCGAGTACGGGGTCGAGCCACAATCGGGTATGCTCAAGCGCAGAACTATCAACCAGGCGAAGAGGGAAGGGACGACCATGCCACTGTCAAATACCGCACTTAATGGCCCGGAATCGGGCAACGCCGCCTACATCTGCGTGACCTGCGGGACTCAATTCCCTCCGAGCGCCAACCCACCTGCTGGCTGCCCGATCTGTCAGGACGACCGGCAATACGTAAACCCAAACGGTCAACAGTGGACGACGCTCGCCCAAATGCGCGGCCACTACCACAACAACTTCTATCCAGTTGAACCGGGCGTCACTGGCATCATCACTGAGCCAGGCTTCGCCATCGGCCAGCGTGCCTTCCTGATCGAGACTGACCATGGCAACATGCTGTGGGAGACACTCACCTACCTGGATGAGACAACTGTTGCCGAGATCGAACGACACGGCGGCATCGAGGCCATCTCACTCTCACACCCGCACTACTACTCGACTATGAATGAGTGGAGCCATGCACTCGGAAACGTATCAATCCACCTGCCCGAAGCGGACAGACGCTACGTCATGCACACTGGACCGAACATCAAATTCTGGAAAGGCGACACACTCGAGGTACTACCGGGACTAACCGTCATCCGCTGCGCCGGACATTTCCCAGGCGCGGCCGTACTCCACTGGGCCGGCGGCGCCGAGGGCAAGGGCGTCCTCTTCTCCGGCGACACCATCCAGGTAATCGCGGATCGCGACTGGGCCAGCTTTATGTACAGCTATCCAAACTCGATCCCGCTCGATCCCGGTTCAGTACAACACATCGTTGACGTGCTTGAGCCATTCGGCTATGAGCACGTCTATGGCGCCTTCGGCCGCAACATCATGAACGACGCCAAGGCGAAGGTGCGCCGCTCGGCTGAGCGCTACATCCGCCATATCCAGGATCCGACGACGAACGCGGAATAGCACACGCGCATTAGTTCGACTCGTAGGCACGGCACTCAGCCAGCAGCGCACCGGCAGTCTGACCTTGAGCCGGAACCGCCAGCACGGTCAGCACGCGTTGTCCAGCTGGACGGTAGATCTCAATTGACGGTGCGTTGGGATAATACGAGCGGATCAGCGGCAGCAAATCGTGGTCCCACTCATGGACCATGATGACGAGCGAGTGACCGCCAGTCTGCACGGGCAGACCGATTCTCGGGTCCTTCAGATCACGCCGATCGACTTCTGGCGCGAGAAAGCGGCTCGATCCGAAATTAGCAATCTCCCTGGGGTTCCCGACCACCAGCGCAATCGTCGCCGGAGGCAGTCCCTCCATGCACCGAGCCTGAGCCGTAAGATCCGGGTTGAGTCGCGCGGTCACGTCTGACTCGAAATAGCGGAACGTTGTCGGTAAGAACGAGATGAGCGGCACCACGAGCACGACCACCGCCGCCCCCCGCGCGATCTGTCGCGGCAATCTGCGTGACGCAAACCGATTCAACTCGTCGATCGCGACCGCAGCCGCGATGATCGCGGGCACCAGCGGGTGGATCAGACGGTGAGCCTGCCCAGCCGTGTCCGTTACGATGCTCGCAAAGATGATCGGGATGATGAACCAGATCAAGATCAGCCGCGCACGCATTTCGCGCGCGTGCAACAGAAATATGAACAGTCCGGCCAGAGCAAACAGCGTTATGATAGCGCCGAGCAACGGCGCATTCATAAACGTGTAGAAGAACGCCCCGTAGGCGGGATCGGGTCGCGAATAGAATGCTTCAAAGGTCCGCTGTGTTTGCCCCCAGAGAATCCCGGCCTTGTCTGACGGCACCGTGTGAAACAGATTCGCCAGATCCTGCCAATGGTGCCAGATCCCCCGCTCCGCCATGTGACCGGTGAACTCTTCTGGATTACCCGCAATATGCATGATCAACGGTGACAGTGCCAGCACTCCGCCGACGCCCGTGATCATCGTCCCTCGCAACCAATGTCGCCAGGCTGATCGCGCAAATACAAATTGCCCGAGCAACACCAACACGAGAATTGGTGCGATCAGCCGCGCACCGAAGTGGAAATAGAATCCAAGCCCGCCGGCCATGCCTGCCAGCAAATACCAGCGATCGTCTCGACGACAGATGCCACGCGCCAGCAGCCACAGGCTGAGCGAAGCGAAGAGCGGTACCTCGATTACGTTGATTGCCAGTCGGCTAAAGTGGATATGTACCGTCGACGTCACCAACAAGAAGGTGGCGATTGCCGCCGCGCGGCGCCCGAACAAATCCCTCGTTTGGAAGTACAGGATCGGAATGGTCGCAACTCCGGCGAGTGCCGACGGCAGCCGAATTGCCTCCATTGTCGAGCCAAGCGCGGCCACAAATGGAGCGACAACGTAGAGATACATCGCCGGGTCGCCAAGAAACGCGACCCCGAATGGGGCTGGGCCATGGTGATGGGCCACTGCCGCGGCAATCGTTCCGAACTCGCCTTCATCCCCATGAATTCCGCTCGGCAGACTTTCAAGGAACGGCAGCCGTAACGCTCCGGCCAAAATGACGAGACCCACGACAAGCGCGATCTCAGGCAGGTATTCCGGCAGCCGGGCTTGCAACCCACGCCACCGGCGGGCAGAGACAAATGGCAAGGCGCACAGACCTACCGCGGCCAACAAACTTATGAGCCAGGGGGTCGCGACGGGCCAGAATGAGTTGGTCCGTCTCACGAGGAAGATGGCAAGTACCTGGCCTACGAAGGTCAATCCAAGAAGAAAAGTTCGCATCCCAGGCCGACGAATCGCCCGGGCCGTCTCTATCTCCAATTCACCCTGGGTGTCTAGCAGCTATGACGAGCTGCGAATCTACTTTTCGAACAAGTACAGACTTGACCCGGTTTGCACGGATCAGACCACGAATTATCGAGGTGGAACCGGAGCACAACAAGTCGGTGAGGCCGTATAGGACCAGATCAGCACCCATGATGGTTGCTTTGTCAGCGAAGAGAACATGGAAACGTCCAACGGGGCGCGTAATCTTGCCATCCTCACTACAATGATACGTTGTAATCAAATTCCGACCGCTGGCTCAACAGTCAGGCTCGAACGCCAGCGAGTTCAGAAGCCGTCGGGCAGATTATCCACCCCCAGCGGGGAAGTAAACGAGGTTCGATCAGGACAGGTCCGACATCGAGCTGTTGAAACGTTCAGCTACTCAGCGTCGAAGTAGTCCAGATCGACGCGTTTGACCGAGTAGCGTGTCACTTCCGTCACACCGACCCCATATTCGATCATCAGGTCCGCTAACTCATCTCCATCGATCAGAACTATCCGCATCCCAAGGTTCCGGACGTAATTCCGGGCGTCATCGGAAAACCGTGAGGTCGTGATCAGGATGCCTTTGCTCGCATGAAAACCGGCGAGGCTACCGGCAAACGCCTGCACCACTGGCCGCCCGACCGGGCTCTCCCAGCGTTTGGCCTGGAGCAGCACGGTGTCGAGACCCAACCTGTCCTCTTTGATGATCCCGTCAATGCCCTGATCGCCGGAACGACCGACCGCCTGTCCTGCGTCACGCCGCGAGCCACCATACCCCATCGCAACCAGCAGATCGACGACTGTTTGTTCGAAGAAACTCGGTGGAGCCGCTTTGACCCGCGTCAAAATCTCCTGAGCAAGGTCTTGCTTCAGACGCGAATAGGCTGATTCGAGATCTTCTTCAGGAGTTTGCTCGTTGACGGCGTCATCGGGTGTTGGCGGGGAGGTCTGGCTCGAAGAAGACCGCTTGCTCGATCTAGATGCGACGAATTCGGGAAACTGCATCAAGAATGGGACGTCAATATGGTCTGGGTTCTGGCGGAGTACTTCACGGCCACGATCCGTAAGTCGGAATCGACCGCGCCCTGGATAATCGAAGAGACAGGCCTGTTTTAGATACGTTCGAGCCCACGCGACTCGATTGTCGAAGCGACGCTGCGCGCCACTCGGCAACATCTCGCGCCGATCCTCGTCACTCAGGTTGAAGTGTTCGGCCAGGCGATCGACCGCTTCGGCCACCACGTGTTCCTGTCCATCGCCAGCGAGCTCGAGCAACGGCAACATGACAGATTGGAAGTCCGGAACGACCATCTCGCGATCTCCTGACTGAATCGAGCGTTGAAAGGATGAAGTTCTCCATCCCTGGCACAGCGTGTCCATTCTCGTTTATAGCAGATGGTCGACGGACTTGACGTCGCTAATCTCGCCAATCGCTTTTGGCGATTCGCAACGGGCGCCGATGCTATCATTTGGAACCGTGGCGTCAGGTTGACCTGATTGATCAACCAGTCGACAGTGGCGAACTCCATCTAACGGGCCGGTTCGAGTCGAAACGACGAAGGATCGAATTTCATAACCAGGTACCGCCACGCTGTTTCTTTTGACGAATTGTTCACTGGGGCTTTGATTGGATTCGATCTCACAGGCACCGGGCCGGACCTCACGCGTTCAAGGCGAGGACGGCGTTGCTATCGTCGATGGCTCCCGCACTCTGCGGCAACCGAGACGACTGAGCGTCGAGCAACTTGCGTACGGCTTGATCTTCCTGGTTGCGATGCTGACTCGCTTCTGGGATCTCGGCTCGCGCGCGCTGCACCACGACGAAGCTCAGCACGCCTACTTCTCCTGGATCTACGCCATCGGAGGTGGCTATGTCCACGATCCTCTGCTCCACGGTCCCTTCCTGTTTCACGCCAACGCGCTAATCTCACTCCTCTTTGGCGCGACCGACGCGACATCGCGATTCATGCCCGCGGCGACCGGTGTCGCGATCGTGATGCTGCCGTGGTTCTTGCGCGGATCAAGAGTTCTCGGTAGATGGGGAGCGCTGGCTGCCAGTGTCTTATTGCTCCTGTCGCCATCCATCCTCTACTACAGCCGCTTCATCCGGCATGATGTATATACCCTGTTTGGCACGCTGCTCCTTTTCGTCGCCATTGCACGTTATGTCGAAGCGCCTCAGGCACGCTGGGCGCTGATCGGCGCAGCCTCCGTCGGCTTCCTGCTGACGACGAAAGAGGTGTGCTTCATCGTTTTCTTCATCTTCGGTATCTTTTTGATTGTGGCTGCGATCTGGCGAATCGCCCCAATTTTGCTGGCAGTCGGTGCCGGCCGCCGGTGCCGGTTTCCTCGTGATTGCCAAAGCGCTGGCGGCACTGGGTGCTCCGCCGTTGCCGAGCATTCCCTGGTCGAACCCGACTGGCGCGCAAATACGAACTTTCACCTTCCAACTGCTGGTTCATCCGCTCGTTATCTCCGCAATCGGTGTCGGATTGCTTGCCCTGGTCGTTTCGATTTGGCTATTGAATCGCCGGAGAGAAATTGGTGCAGGCTGGATTGACGGACTAATGGGAGCAGCTCCATCCGGTTCGACCTCAGCGGCATTGCGGGAACTGCTCTCCGATCGCCGCCTCCTGTTTGCCAGTATCGGTGCTGCGGTGGCGATCTATGCGGTGCTCTACACGAGCTTGTTTACCAATCCAATCGGCCTGGCGACCGGAAGCGTCGGGGCGCTCGGATACTGGCTCGGTCAGCAAAACGTGCAGCGCGGTCAAGAGCCCTGGTTCTACTATCTCCTCATGCTGCCGCAATACGAGTTTGTCGGCGTCATACTGTTCCCGATCGGGCTAATGCTTTTGGGCAAGGACACCGTAATAGGATGGCGTCGCCGGATCCCGTTCGATCACCGCTGGTGGATGCGCGCGTTCATCGCATTCTGGGCAGTCATGATGTTCGCCATTCTCTCCTGGGCCGGCGAGAAGATGCCCTGGCTTACCGTCCATATTGCGTTGCCGCTTATCTTGATGAGCGCAATGTTAATCGGGAATGCGGTTGACTGGCTGGAAAGGACCTGTCGGGAATGGCGTCCTGCACTACGTCACGATCTGCTGCTCTATGGAGGATCATTACTTGCCATCGGCGGGATTGGCTTCTCGTTGATCGCCTGGATGTCGGACGGCGTGATCACGGGCACCGGAAACGCGATGGCGCGCCAAATTCGACCAGAGGCAGCTGCCCATTGGTGGTTCCTGCTCAGTCTACCGGTCATCGGCTTCATCGTTGTCATCATTCTCGGCTCGATCAGGCTCGGCAGACGCGGTTCCCTGACTGGCGCGCTAATTGCTGCCGTCGTTGGGCTGCTCGTGCTCCAGGTCCACGCCGAGTGGCGACTCACGTATCGCGAAGGTGATGTGCCGAAGGACATGCTGATCTACGTCCAGACCAGCCCGTATGTGCCGCGGCTCACGCAGGAGATGACCCAGTTTTCCCTTCAGCAGACCGGCGACATGTCTCTCAACGTCTGGTTCGACGCAGTCACATCCTGGCCTTTCAACTGGTATTTGCGAGATTTTCCGCAGCGGCACTACTTCGGCACCGACCTTCCGACCAAAGTCGATGCGCCGATCATCCTGATTGGTTCTGATTCCGTCAACGCGGATATCACTGCCAAACTCAAAGATAACTACACGATGCAGGAGTACCCGATGCGCTGGTGGTTCCCGGAGGAGCAGACTTACCGTCGCTTTGCGTACGCGCCGGACATCATTTCGGAAGCAAGGCAGAATTATCAGGATAGCCGCAAGCCACCGTTTAGCGTCGGTGACGTGGCGTTGAGCGTAGTTCACACGCTGGAATCGCTGAGACTGCCTCAGGAGCAGGCCAAGCTCTTCAGGCTGGTAGCGTTTCGAGAGCTACCCTCGCCGGTGCAGTCAACCAACTTTCGAGTGTACATCCGAAATGATCTGGTGCCGCAATTCGACGCTGTCCGCTACCGCGGTGGCGGGTGACGAGGCTGTGTCTGGAGACCGTTCGCGTCAACCTGATCGGATCATCGTTCGTTGGTCGCGGGCGGATGCCGCCGGCGGGCACAGGTCCCGCCGCGACATTGCCCACAGCGGCTAGCCCCAAACTGTACCCTACGGTCAACAGGTGTAGTGGCGGGGCTTGTACCCGCCTTCGTTGCCCAATCGGTCGGGCAGGCGGTCAGCAAACGTAGAGCCATGGCGGGCACAGGTCCCGCCACTACCATAGTTCTGAACTGGCCTCGGACTGGCGACGGTGGCGGGCAGAGACGCCCGCCACCACGTTTAGCCCAGTACCTCCGCCAAGGTTGACACGGCGACATCGGCCTGCTCTTTGGTCAGGATCAGTGGCGGTAGCAGCCGAATAACCAGACTCCCAGCCATCAATGCCAGCACGCCCCGCTCCTGTAATCCACGCAGCACCGGTGTCGCACGCATCTTGAGTTCGACGCCTATCATCATCCCCTTGCCGCGCACTTCGCGAATCTTCGGGTGATTGAGGCCACGAATCTGATCGACGAGATAAGCACCCATCTCGGCGCTCTGGTCGAGGAGGTTCTCTTGCTCCAGTGTCCGCAGCGTCGCTAACGCCGCCGCGCAGGCCAGCGGGTTGCCGCCAAACGTCGTGCCGTGGACCCCACCCGAGAGCGATTCCGCGATTTGGGCAGACATCAGAGTCGCGCCGACTGGCACGCCGTTGCCAAGCCCCTTTGAAGTCACCAGCAGATCAGGAACAACGCCCACATGCTGGCACGCGAAATACGCTCCCGTGCGGAAACTCGTTTGTACCTCGTCCAGAATGAGCAGCGCGCCCTTTGCCGACACGATCTCGCGAACGGTCTGCAGGTAGTCATCCGAAGGTATGTAGACCCCACCCTCGCCCTGTATGGGCTCAAGCACGACCGCAGCCGTCTGCTCGTCAATGGCTTCGGCCAGACCATCGGCATCTCCATAGCTCACGTGGGTCGCTTGAGCCAGCTCTGCTTCAAATGGTTCGCGATATTTCTTCTCGGCGGTAGCCGCAAGGGAACCCATAGTACGGCCGTGATAGCCGCGCTTGGCGGCAACAATCTTGGTCCGACCGGTAGCGATCCACGCGAACTTCAGGGCAGCTTCAACTGCTTCGGTACCGGAGTTGGATAAGAAGGCATAGTTCAAACCGGCCGGAGCGGCACCGATCAGCGCCTCAAGCAATTCGACACGCACGTCGTTGGCAAACGACTGATGGCAGTTGAGCAAGGTCGACGCTTGCCGGGTGATTGCCTCTGTCACGTTGGGATGATTGTGCCCCAAAATGTTCACGCCGTAGTTACTCATCAAATCGAGATATTGCTTACCGTCACTGTCCCAGAGGTAGGCGCCATCTCCGCGAACGAGGGCGATATCGCGCTTGGCGTAAAGCGGCGGCTGAAGATTACGATCGCGCTGCACGATCTCGGCGGTGGCGAGTTGACTCATTCAGGTACTCCTATCAAGGCGCTGGCCTGCAGCACCGTTCCCTCACCGGCAAGCGCACTGCTGATAGGCTGCAACCGACGAGCATCGGCAAAGACGACCTGCCCGATTCCGGCCATGACCGCATCACAGCCTGCCTGAACCTTCTTTTTCATACGACCGCCTGCCGCGGTCATGGCGGATTCCACGCTCTCGCCGCTGCTGACGTCGATGTGGCGAACCAGCGATTCAGGATCGTCCACGTCTGCCAGGAGACCGGCGGTATTCGACAGAATGACCAGGGCGTCGGCTTTGACCGCTATTGCGACCCGGAGCGAAAGCTTGTCACCGTCAACGTTGATTGCTTCGCCATCAAAGCTAAGGGCGGGCGGCGTCAGAACCGGCAGATAGCCGCTATCCAGCAACAGATCGAGCAGAGTCGTGTCGATCTCTTCGATGCTGCCGGCGTAGTCACCGCGTAGTATCTTCGGCTTCCCGTTCTCGATGGCGCGCAGGGTGTCTTTACGCCGTCCACGAGCGATTCGACCATCAAGCGCGCTGATGCCGACGGCATTGACGCCGCGAGATTGGAGCGCCTCGACGAGCCGCTTATTGACCATGCCCGCATAGATCGCCAGCATGGTGTCCATCGTCTCAGAATCGGTAAAGCGACTTACCTGGCCGCTAGCCGACTGTACCAATCGCGGCTCGCGACCGAGCTGGCGCTCGAAATCATCCATACGAGCATTGGCTCCGTGAATGAAGACGATACGTTCAGTCTTCACCAGATCAGCAAGATTATCGAGCGTTGGTCCGGGATCAATTCCGGCGCTACCGCCTAGTTTGACGACAAGCATGCTACGCCATTACCTCCTGTTGACAGTTTCCTACTGTCGGCTTGGAAACCCGGTCTGAGCCGGATGCTAGATCGGATGCAGACCCGCGAACTCGAGACCAAGAGTCTCCTCGAAGCCGCAGCGTATATTCATTGACTGTACCGCCTGGCCGGCGGCACCTTTCATGAGGTTGTCGATTGCCGCCAGTACAACGACACGCTGGCCACTACTGTCAAGATCCCAACCGACATCGCAATAGTTCGTTCCTGAAAGGATCTTCGGTTCCGGAAAGCGGTGCACACCGCCGGCTTCTTTAACCAGGCGAATGAACGGCTCCTGGCCGTACATGCCCCGGTAGATCTTCCACAGATCTTTATCGGCCAGCGGCTCCTTGAGCACAACGTGGGACGTCGCCAGAATCCCTCGCACCGCCTCGACGCTAGTAACCCCGAAGGCGATGTCTGGCCGGCAGCCGTCTACGGTCAACTCTTGAATGATCTCCGCGCTGTGACGGTGACCGGTCGGCTTGAACGGTCGAATTACCCCGCTTCGTTCGGGATGGTGGCCCGACAGACTGGTATCGGCGCCGGCCCCCGACGATCCGGTCTTGGCGTCGATCACCACTGGATAATTTGGATCGACCACGCCCGCGCTGAATAGCGGCGCCAGCCCGAGTATCGATGCCGTCGCGGTACAGCCAGGACTCGCGATGTAACGAGCCTGACGAATTTCGTCTCGATGCAGCTCCGGCATGCCATAAACAGTGGCAGGGATCATGTCAGGGTGCGGATGTGTCCATCTGTACCAGGATTCGTAGTCGTCAGGGTTGCGCAGGCGGAAATCGGCGCCCAGATCGATCACGATCGAGCCAAGATCCATGAGCGATTCCACCTGAGGCGCGGTCGCACCGTGGGGCATGCTGGCAAACAGGATGTCGACTTTCTGGAGCTGATCCGGAGCAACAAACTTCAACTGTGTCCGCTTGCGCAGATTCGGGTGCACTGTGTGTACGAATTTTCCGGCCCGACCACGAGATGTGACCTGGGTGACGTTTACTTCAGGGTGGCTCAAAAGCAGGCGTAGTAGCTCGCCGCCGGCATATCCCGAACCGCCAAGAATCGCTGCGTTCAGAGTCATTAGATAACGTTTCTCCCCTGTTTAAAGATTCGCGATGCGGTCGTGGGTGTCGTCGCTTCCGAGCTACATGCCGTTCAACAAGGCGTGAGCGTGCTGCTTCTCACGTTCGGTAATCGCGCAGCCGACCACGTAGTCGACGATCCGGCCGGGGATGTCGACGTCGGTCGTCTGGATCAGTCCTTTGAATTCAGCACCGGTGTTAACCTCGATGACCATCATGCCCTCGGATGTCTCGACCAGATCGATGCCAGCCAATTCGAGACCGACGGCCTTAGCCGCCCGAAGCGAGATATCTTCGATCTCCGGTGTGATCGGACACGGCTTCGAAACCGCGCCACGGGCAACGTTCGTGATCCAGTGCTCATTCATTCGGTAGGAGGCAGCAATAACCTCATCCCCCACAACGAAAATACGGAGGTCCCGCCCCGGTTTCTCAATGTACTCCTGAACGTAAAAGACACCGTGATGATATGAGCCAAGCGCCCGCTTATGCTCCAGCAAGTTGCGTGCGGCATTCGGTGAATTGACTTTTGCCAGTAGCCGTCCCCAGGAGCCGGTAACCGGCTTCAGCACGGCCGGATAGCCAATCTTCTCGTCAAGAACTCGCAGCGCCGATTCGATATCGAATGCCGCCGCTGTCCGAATGGTCGGGACACCAGCCACGGCCAGTGCAAGAGTAGTCGCGACTTTGTCATCCGCGATGCCGGAGGCCTGCGAGTTGTTGACACAGCGAACGCCATACGCGTCAAAGATCTGGAGCGCCACCGCCGCGCGGCCGTGAGCCATGCAGCGGTCGAGCATCAAGTCGAGGTGACCAGGCTGGGGGCTGGAGAGATCAGTAAGGTCGAAGGCCAGTGTTCGGTCAAGCAAGCGAACCGGCTCAACACCACGTTTGACCATCGCCGCAAGCAGATGTTTCTCCTCTGCCCTGACGTGCGACATAAGCACGCCGATTCGAACCTCGTTCACGATTCGCCTCCCCAGCGACCTGACGCAAGCTGCGCCGATATCCGTTCGATGACCGACGTCAAGACATCGGTTGCTCGTTCCACGTCTTCAAGCAGTACATGCTCGTCCGGCTGATGATCGAGCCGTGAATCCCCCGGTCCGTAGGCGACGATTGGGCATCGCCACGCAGGTCCGACCAGATTCATGTCCGACGTCCCTGTCTTGACCTTGATACGTGGCGTTCCACCCACAGCCCGGATACCCGAGAGGAAGCTTCCCACCAGCGGCGAGCGCTTGTCGGAGCGAAACGCCGCCGCGTTCACGCTGATCTGCACGCCTCCGAGTTCCGTCAGGCTCTCCAACACCGGAATTACCGCGTCTGGCCCGAGTGCCGGTGGTAACCGAAGACCAACGTTGAGTTCCGCTGTCCCGGTGATACCGTCCGAACTCGTATTGATCGAGTTCAATGTCGGATCGATCGAGTAAAAACCGCCCGACTCGTCACCATTCCGCGACGTGCACCACGCCGTGAGCCGGTTCCAGTAATCGACTGCCAGTTCACCCGCAGTCGGCTCCGGACCTGCCGAGTGCGACATCGGACAGGAGACGGCGTATCGCACCGCAAGCGAGCCTTTGTAACCGATCACGACGCTATCCCAGCCGCTCGGCTCCCCGATGATGACGGCAGCCGGCGCCACGACGTTATCGACCAGCCAGTGGGCTCCACGTGAGCTCATGACCTCTTCCTCGACAGCGCCAACAACGGTGACTCGCGTCTTCTCGGCTAGATTCGCACGCGCTGCTGCCGCGACGAACGTCGCCAACGGCGCCTTGGCATCGACCGAACCGCGGCCGTAGAGCGCACCGTCGCGAATCTTGACGGGGAGATCGCCCGGTACCGTATCGATGTGCCCCAGCAACATGATCTCGAGCGGCCCGTTTCCGCGCGTGGCTACCGCGTTGCCGGCTTCATCCACGCTTGACGTAAACCCGAGCTCCCGCGTTCGCTGGCAAAGCCATTCCACAGCGTTCCGCTCATCCCGCGATACGCTCGGTATCCTCACCAGCCCTTCGAGAATATCGATAGTTCGGGCCGTCGATTGGCTCACGTCGCTAGACAACGCGCTCCCCTCCCGACAACACGGTTATCTGAGAAAGCGCGAATTCGGCGATCTTCCCTGCGATATCGACACCCCGTGCCGCTATGGAGCGAAAATCGATCAAGTTTTCGACGCCCACGAGGATTGGACCGCTCTCGCCCTCAACGAGCTCGATGCTGTATGTGCCGCTGCCAAGCCGTTCGACAACCCGCTCGCCAAGTCCGCGAAGTGCGGCCGCCTCCCCCTCGTAGGGCTCATACGGCGCGTCGGGCGACGGACGCCAGCCACGAAGCTCGCGCTGTTCGATCGCGATGATGTCCTGACCCACGACGACAAGCCGGACCGAGTGGTTCGGCCCGGTGACAAAGCGTTGAACCAGCACCCCACGCTCATCTCCGAGCATGACGCGATGTTCAACGATCGCCTCAGCCGCGTCCCGATCCTCAATGATCGCAGTTGGATAGCCACGATCGGTCGTGAGCGACTTGAGAAGAACCGGATATCCAAGGGAAGAAATGGCGTCAAAGGTCGCAGCTTCGCCAAAGCTCGCGACGGTCGAAGCTACCGGAATTTGAGCGAATGTCAGGTGCCGCACCGCGGCCAGTCGATCAGCGAGTAGTCTTGTAGTGGCCGGACGGTTTACGACGGCTGTACCACCACTGGCGATCAGTGCCGCGAGCGCTGCCCGCTCAGTCGTCGCGACACCACGATCCAACGCCAATCCTACCGAGAATGGCTCCGTGCCAGATGAGCCGGTGATCTCGATCTCGGCGCTGCCGTCACCGGTGAACGCGACGTGCGTCGACGACGGGCTGACGAGAACCGTGCTATGTCCACGGGCATCAAACGCTTCGGTCAGCAGGCGTTCTTCGACTCTTAGTCTCTCAGCGAGTAACGCAATCCGCATCGGATAACCTATTCGCCCCAGTCTTCTTCTTCAGCCGGAGCCAGACCAAGGCTCAGGGGATCGGTCTCCAGAATCTCGAGTTCTACCCCGCAATCTGGACACTGAACGATCTCACCAGCTTCAACAGACTCCAAACCAAGATCTCCACCGCATTCAGGACACGTACCCATCGTCTTTCGATCTCCCTGTGCTCATAAGCCAAAAACACTTCGCCACAAAACAATACGGCGGTGAGCCTTTTTCGCTCACCGCCGCTCGGGCCTCTCAAGTCTTAGTGTCGTTAGGAGCGACACCCCCCTTGAAATCCGAGACAAACGGGAGCAAGCCCGTACCTAGGTGCGGGTTTCCACGTAGGCTCAGGAGCAACCAACAGGCCAAATCCGCGAACCGCTTCGCGATCCACGTTATGCCGGCCAGTCAATTGTTGGACCTGCATGAAATACATAGCTACCCCATCTGCCGTCTCGGACGTCAGTCCGCACATCGTACCACTTCACGTCCGATCTGAAAAGTGCAAGCGCCGAATTCGAGTCGAGAGACGGGAAATAGCGTTGCTGTGGAGACTATTCTCCGCGGCAATGTCGCGTCCTCGGCGTCCTGGGCAGTTGGGAAACGCGCCAGAACACTCAGAGGCCGTTCGTCCGTTCAACGCTTCAAATCAGCTCATCTCCATTGCAAACCATTGCACCCAATCTGCCTGCTCGTCGGTCTCGACAGCGCGATGGTCGTAGTGGCTGCGAACCCAGGCCACAGCATCAGAAGCTGCAACTCCCGACAAGACCGCCATGCACGCGAGCACCGTGCCGGTTCGGCCGAGACCACCGGCGCACCCGACCTCGACATGCTCTCCGGTCTCGGCACGTTCATATGCTTGCCGAATTGAGAGCGACGCTACGGATCTGTCTGCTGGAACCCCAAAATCCGGCCAGTCAAGAACCGTTGCCGGCCAGGTCGGAGCCCATCGGTTGTCGAGGTAGAGTCCGAACGCCCGCCAGTTTAGATTTGAATCTCGTTCAGCAAGCCCGACAGCGCGAACAGAGACCCCATTCGGAAACGTCACCTCCACGTCAGCTTCTCCTCGTCGTCGATGGGAATCGCGGACCTAACGGATCTTCATTATCAGGATCGCACCATGCAGATGACAACTTTGGCTTCACCGCCTGGTTCATGAAGTCGTCGCGAGCATTGGGAGATTCCAGTCCAACCTTCATTTTACGGTCGGCAGGATCTCCGATGTCGTCCGGGCGTGTCTTCCTGCCCTGAGCGCGATTGCACTGCAGCACCCATGAATTTACAGACTATCGTCGATTAATCCGCGAGGGCCGGCACAGTGCCGACCCTCGTTCATAGTGATTGGGGTGACTGACGCGTTGTCAGTCTGCGCTGTTCAGTACAAGCTCTGGTGCCACGATCTCCTGCGGTTGAAGAGCGGGTTCACCTTCGATACGAAGGTCCGGAAGCCAGTTCAACCATGCCGGAAGATACCAGTTCGCGTTACCGAGCAGCGCCATCATCGATGGAACCAGAACCGAACGAACGACGGTGGCATCCAGGAAGACCGCGACTGCCAGGCCGAAGCCCATCTGCTGGAACGCAACGAGTTGACCCGCCGCGAATCCGCTAAAGACCACCACCATGATCAGCGCCGCACCGGTAATCAGTCGCGCTGTCGACTGGAGACCCACGGCGACCGACTCGCGATTCCGGTGAGTGAGATCGAAGTGCTCTCGAATTCGGCTAATCAAGAACACGTGATAGTCCATGCTCAAGCCAAACAGGACACAGAAGAGGAAGATCGGCACCCAGGCTTCGATGGTTGGCGATGTCTGAAACCCGAACAGTGAGTGCAGGTAGCCCTTCTGGAAGACCAGCACCATAAGTCCGTAGGTCGCGCCGACCGAGAGAAGGTTGAGCAGGATCGCCTTCAACGGCACGATGATCGAGCGGAAGGCGAGGAGCAGGAGCAAGAAGCTCAGTCCCAGCACCCAGACGAAAATAATCGGTGTATACACGTCGACCATGTGGAAGAAGTCAGCGTTGAAGGCCGTGGCACCAGTGACGTAGACCTTCGCGCCAGTACCCGAAAATGCGGCCGGGATCATTTGTCCGCGAAGCTGCTTCAGCGTATCGTAAGCGACCGGCGAGTTCGAGTCCGCCTTTAACGTAGCCTTGACAAGCGCCAAGTCGCCGTTTTGATTCCAGGTGATTTCGGTTGTCGGAACGAACGAACTGTTCTGCTGGATTGCGGCGGTGAGCCGATCGATGCCAGCCTGTACCTCAGGACCTTGCTTTCCGTCGACAACAATTTCGTATGGAGCCAGCAGACCGGCTGAGAATTCTGTATTCAGAATCTGGTAGGCGGTCTTGACCTGACTCTCTGGCAGTGTCTCAACACCAGCCTGGCCGCGATTCAGCTGGAAGAATGGGATCGCGGCGCTCCCTAGGAGCAGGATTGCCAGAATTGCGGCCATGGCCGGGTGGTGCATGACAACCCGAGTGACCCGTCCCCAAAATCCCTTGTGAACGGTGTCATCGTCCCACCGCGCCGTCGTCTGGACCGGCACCTCGCTGTATTTTCTGCGTCGCGGCCAGTCGATGCGGTCACCCAGTAGGCTCAGCACTGCGGGAACGAGTGTCAGCATCGCAAGGACCGCAACGACGACGACCAGCACCGCTCCGGTACCAAGGCTCCGGAAGATGGTGGACGGCATCAGCAGCATACCGGACAAGGCAAAAACGACCGTCATACCTGAGAAAAGGACCGCCTTGCTTGCGGTTCGGCCTGTTGCGGCAATCGCCTCGTGCTTCTGCACGCCGTGGCTACGCTCCTCACGGTAACGAGAAATGATGAACAGGGCGTAGTCTATGCCGACCGCGAATCCGATCATGAAGATCATATTCTCGACGTAGAACGAAAGACCCATCACTCGTCCGACCAGGGCCGTCAAGCCAAGAGCGACGACGATCGACGCAATTGAGAGGATGAGTGGAACGGACGCGGCGATGAGTGCGCCGAATACGACAATCAAGATCAGGATCATCAATGGAAGCGTGAATACCTCGGCCTTTTGCAGGTCGTTGGAGGAGATGTTATTGAATTCCTGGTTGGCGCTAATATTTCCGACGGTCAAGACCTCAAAGCCGTCTTTGCTCAAGCTTTTGACGGTGCTCATATACTCGGCAGCGTGATCGTTTGCGGTGTTGGGGTCGGTTCCCAGGGCAACCTGCATGATCGTGGTGTGGCGATCCGGGGAAACCATCTGATCGGCTTGAGGAGAGTTGGCCGCTTTGGCGTCGTAATAATTCGCGACTGACGTGACCACGCCCTTGAGATTCGCGAGAGCGGTGGCGTCTTGTTTGACCGCCTGTTCAAAGGCTGGATCATCGACCGTTGCGGTCTTGGATCGAACGATAACCGTCTCGGTGACTGGAGCCGAATTGTTGAAGCGGGCATCGAGAAGATCGGTACCCTTCACAGACTCCGGTTTGTTGGTGAAATTTGCGTCGGTCGAGAGCGCATCCCCCAGACCGGACGCCGCAACCACTCCGAACGCGAGTATCGCCAGCCAAAGTCCGATCATTCGCCAGGGATGTCGAGCACTTGCGCGCGCGAGTCCCTCCGTTGAGAACCAAGATGTCATTGGGCGTCCTCCCGTGCTGCCTCGCTGCCGAGACCATCCGATACATCAGCCAGCTTCTAAGCCGCGCGACTGAAAAGGTCCTGTTTGGGCGTCCTCCGGCTCGTTAGAATTTTCCGACGCCTTGACCTGAAGTCTGTCGAACGGTATTCCCCGCTCTTTGGCCTCGGATTCGTCCATCCGAATTCGAACCGTCATCAGTATGGCGGCGTGCCAGAGACTTCTGAACGTCCCTTGGTTCCGAATCAACCTGTCTATAGGGTCAGGTAGGACGTTAGATCGTTCGGGGAGGTATTGAACAGGTCGCATACAGTGTTAGCGGCACCAGACATTGCGAGCCCCGCGCGGTGTTTGACACCCGGGGATGAGACGGGCGACAGTTTATGAATTCTCCGCGATCTCGTTCATAGAAGAGGGATCTGACTAAACGTCTGGCCCAGAACGGCGGTCGGGTCAGCCTCGAGCCATTGTTGGAGCACTGTGGCGTAGACGCTCCGAAAGTCAACGGCGAATTTGAGGTTCCCGTCGTCGAGATCCTGCAAGTTAGGCGGCTCTCCGTATATTCCGCCCTTGACTTTTCCGCCGAGTATAAAGAGCGGCGCGGCCATCCCATGATCGGTCCCGCCACTGGAATTTTCGGCAACGCGGCGGCCAAACTCGGACCAGGTCAAAATAAGAGTCTCTTCGTCGGTGCCATGCGCCTCGAGGTCTGAAGAAAATGCGCTCACCGCCTGGGAGAGTGTCGTCATCAACTGTGGATGGTGTTGCAGCTGATTTGCATGAGTGTCGAAACCGCCGAGCAGTATATAGCCAATTCGAAGATTCTGGTTTCCGTTGATCATCGCGGCAAACAGTTTGAGGCCGTCACCTAGTGGCGTGGACGGGTACTGGATCGATGTCTGATAATTTGACGAAACTTGTTGTAGCACGCTTGAACTCATCGCCGCACTTTCGGACGTTGATTCAAGGAGCGCGGCGTAAGGGGCTGGCGCCCGATAGCTGCTGTACAGTGTTTTCAGTGTGTCAGATCGCTGAGCGCTAAGCTGCTTATTGCGAGGATCTGGTAGCAGCCGGTAGTTATCTACCTTAGAAATTACTGGCGGCGGAATTGGAGGACAGCAGAGGGCCGGTGGCAGAGATGGACCGAGGGCGATGGCGCCCAGCGGATGGCCCTGGTTATCTACGGTGCCCTCGACCAACGTCGAAAGCCAGCCCGAGTGGCGCCCCTGAGCAGGATCGGCAGTCTGCCAAATATCCATTGCCTGGAAATGGGACAGGCTGGGGTGGTCGTACCCGACACTCTCGACGATCGCGAGTTTGCCGTTATCCCAGATCCCTTTAAGTTCCTTCAGGTTTGGATGAAAAGCGAGTCGATCGTTGAGCGGGATAGCATCTTCCTGTTTTAGGCCGATTGTTGGACGAAGGGAATGATACTGCCCGTCCTGGTATGGCACGACGGTATTCAGTCCGTCATTGCCGCCAGCCAGTTGAATGATGATCAGGGTTCGTTGACTGGCCTCGCTTCCTGCCGCTAACGCATGATCCGCAGCCGCGATGTTCAGCGCTCGCTCGAAAATCCCCGGCATGAAGATACCGCCGGTCACAGCCACCAGTGACCCCCGTAGAACGTCCCGACGCGTGAACATGAATCTGCTCCCAATCAGTTCAAGTGATATTCCGGCAGGCCCAACAGCAGGTAGATAACTGCTCGCCCTCGGCTGTCGAGCCAGTTTTCCGTTACGGTTGCTGAACCGTCTGTCGACGCAAATGCGTGGAGAATCTTTCGCTGATCATTGTTCAGATCGCCGTCCAGCAGGAGTTCGATCAGGCTGTCAACAAATTGCTGAGTCGATCCTTCGACCTGATTTCCCCAAAGGGAATTGATGTCAAATTGCACCAATGTTTGGTTTGTGGTGAGGGCGTTATTCACGTTCAGCCTGGCAAGCCACGTTCCGCTATTTAGCCACGCAGTGCCGCCCGGCCAGCCTGCGACGTTCGGCGGGTCAAACAGGATTTGCCCCATCGGGACCATTGCATACGGAAAAAGCCGGGCATCGGTCCGCGCACCCAACGTTCGAATTGTGCCCGCCAGGAACTCAGCCGGACTCTTGATCAAACAACGATAGTTCGCCGGGTCCTGAAACTCGGAAAGATTAAAGAGCGTTCGCATCGCGTCCTTGACGCTGAAGTTGGTGCGCGTGAGTACGTCCGCGATCGTGCGAATGGTTGCCGGGTTTGGACTCGGGGTAAGGAAGAACGTTAGTAACTTCTTCGCCAGGAACGGGGCCGCCGATGGCTGCTTGAGGATAATTTCGATGATGTCGTCGGGACCAAAGTTCCCGGTTTCACCTAGGAACGTTTTCTCGCCATCATCGTGGAGAGCCGGCGCGAGAACCGTTTCCCCGGTCTTCGGCCGTACGACCAATCCCGTAAACGCGCGGGCACTCTCTCGGACATCTACCTCCGTGTAATTCCCTGGCCCAAGGGTAAATAGTTCCATGAGTTCCCGTGCATAATTCTCGTTAGCCCGCCCCTTTCGGTTTTGAAGCGTGTTGAGCCAGCGCATCATCGCCGGATCGCGTGTGATTCCCTTCAGGATCGTGCTGTAGGTGTCGAGCGCGTGGGTACGAAGAAATTGATTCTGGGTGAGCATCATCGGCGGCTTCGCGCTTGAAAGAGCCGAGGTCAAGAGTCCATGCCAGAAGAGCGTCATCTTCTCTTCGAGCGGACGGGCACTCGCGGTCATCCTGATGAGCCACCAGCGTTGGATATCGGCTGCCTTTGAGAGATCGAGTTTAAGAGTGGCTAGATAAAGATCGAAAGATTCATTGGAGATCGACTCATAGTCCACCAACGAGTTAACGGCTCCGGACCATCCAAGGGACATCATCCGATCAAGTTCGGCGTGTGAAGCACCAAATCCGGCTCTGCGCAGCAAATGGCCGTATCGCTGCCGATCGTTGAGCGTTGTTGAAGGTAGCGTGATCGAGTTCGTCGCAGCGCCGGACGGAGTGCCCGATATGACGTCGCGAAGCGAACTTGTCGGGGTGGACCGTGACGGCACGGAGGTGCTCACGGATCTCAAAGCAGTCGAACTTGAATCAACGTGACACGCGGCAAGGAGCGCGCCAACGCCGGCTAGTGTGATCCCTGCAATTGCATTTCGTCGAGTCAATGACGTACGAATCTGGTCTCGGTCCAATGACAGCTCCTGGCGCCACATTCATCACAAGCGTTCAGTCCGCGACATCTGCACGAATCACGCTACAAGCACGTCGTGTAGCGGTTCAGTGATCGCCCTCCGGTCATCTATGTTCCTGAAATCGTACGCCTCCAATGTAAACCAGCCGTAAACGCGCACGTCGTTTCCTCACAATTTCTGACTAGAATTAACGGAGGATACGGTTCATCGACCCGCTGAACTCCGTACTGCCTTCGAAGCGCCCGGAAAAATCGTGGCCGCACGGCTCGCGACGATCACGCACCTGTACGGCCGGTCGAGACAGGATTCAATGCTGACATCCGGCAGACGTTCGCTTCCGTAATAAACTTAAGGAACACGACGATATGATCACGTAGTATTGATGTAGTGGTCTGCCGGCTTCGTTGTAGGTAGATCACCTGTCGACAATCGTGCGCGAATTGTCACATCGATTTGGGCTTGGTCGAGCAGTCGACAGCAGCAAACATCGCCAGAGGTACTTTTCACGGACGGCAGCGTGGGGCAGGGAATGACAATACAGACTTACGACGCTCCAAAGATCCTCATCGTTGAAGATGAGCCGATGGTTGCCGACGTGGTGAGCCGCTACCTCCGACGAGATGGGTTTGAGGTCATGACCGCGATCGATGGGCAGGCAGCACTCGATATGGCCCACGAATGGTCACCCGACCTTATTCTGCTGGATCTCATGCTTCCAAAAATCGACGGCCTGGAAGTGTGTCGACGATTGAGGGCCGAATCAACGGTCCCGATTATTGTCGTGACAGCCAAGGGAGACGAGGCCGACCGAATCGTGGGGCTCGAACTCGGTGCTGACGACTACGTCTCCAAGCCATTTAGCCCTCGAGAGCTCGTTGCCCGGGTTCGCGCGGTGCTTCGCCGGACTCGCCAGCCGTCGGCCCCGCCAATCGATGGGACTGTTCGCGTCGGTCCTATTACCGTCGACCCGGCAGGTCGTCAGGCGACAGTGAGGAACGAGCCGGTCGAGCTTACCGCCAAAGAATTCGACCTGCTCTGGTTTCTTATAAGGAACGCTGGGCAAGTGTTCACCCGCACACAGCTCCTCGATCAGGTCTGGGATTACGAATATTTCGGGGACGAAAGCACCGTGACGGTGCACATTCACAGGTTACGATCGAAGATCGAGCCGGACCCGGTTCGACCACAGTTTCTCAAGACGGTTTGGGGCGTTGGCTACAAACTTGAAGGATAGCGACAACCAATCTCGAATAATGCTCAAGCTGATGCTGAGGGCCGCGGCAACGCTTCTGCTCCCACCGATCCTGACGCTCGCTCTGATACTCGTGCTGGCACATCATTATCTTCACGCAGGTGGGCCCGATCTTCAGACGCTCGCCTTAACGGTTGGGGCATCGGGCGCGGTCGCCTGGTTGTTCGGATACGCAAGCCTGGCTCTTCTCCATGCAGTCCGCTGGGGAAACCTCTGGACGAAGGTGTTCCTTCCTGCGTTGATCGGCGTCCTCACAGCGCTCGCGAGCATTGTCATCACCGCCCAGCTTATGTTCATCTCGTCCCACGATCTGATTCTGCTGACATTGCTGCTTGTGTTCGCGGTCGGAGTTTCGATTCCGTTCGCGATGTTCGCGGCGCGATCGTTGGCCGATCGCGTCGCCGTGTTTGGTCGCGCCGCTCAGGCGATGGCCGATGGCCATCTGGACACCCGGGTCCGCGTTCAAGGAACCGATGAGATAGATCGACTTGCGGTTTCCTTTAATAGCATGGCGAGACGTCTTGAAGAAGCCAATCGCCTACAGTTCGAAACTGAGGCGTCCCGGCGTCAGATGATCGCGGCCATCTCCCACGATCTTCGGACCCCGCTCTCATCCATTCAAGCCATGGTCGAAGCGATCCAGGATGAGGTGGTAGACGGTGAAACCTCCCGCTTCTATTTGTCGCAGATTCTCGATGAAGCCCGTGGTTTGACGGAACTGATCAACGATTTGTTCGAACTCTCCCGCATCGACGCCGGGGCGTTACGGCTGCAATTGGAATCGAGCCCAGCTTCGATGCTGATTCGAGACGCGCTCGACACGATGCAGCCCAAAGCAACCAAGCGAGAGATCACGCTCGACTCTGAACATGATTGCGAGAGCTTGCATGTTCTCGCGGACAGTTCTCAGATTCAGCGAGTCTTTTATAACCTTGTCGACAACGCTATCCGCTATACGCCGCAGGGCGGAAGGGTCACCGTCCACGCAGTCGAGTCGGGGCAGGAGGTCGTCTTCAGCATCGAGGACACGGGTCCTGGGATTGATGAGGCCGATCTGCCGCACGTATTCGAACGATTCTACAGGGCGGATCGATCCCGTCACGACGACGGCGGTGCCGGATTGGGATTAGCGATAGCGCGCGGTATCGTCGAGGCCCATGGTGGCCGCATCTGGGCAGCGCAAAATGCGACCGGTGCTCGTTTTTCGTTCGCCCTGCCGAAGACAGTTTGACCTTTCCTACAGCAAATTGCATGAAGATTGGTCAACGGTGGTCGGGGAACGCCTTGTCGTCCTGAGTCGTAGCGAAGGATCTCCCCGTTTCGGTTCGAGATCAAGGGAGCATGGAGGAGATCCTTCGGCAGTGGCCTCAGTGGGCGACCAACGTGAATTTGTCATTCTGGGCCACAGCGAAGAATCTCCTCGTTTCGATTCGACAAAACATGGAGAGATCCCCCGGCTGTGGCCTCGGGATGACACATCCCCGGTGGCAACCTACTCAGCATGACCGAGAGATGGCTCTCCATTTCATGGCCAACAACGTTGCAGTCCGCTTTAGCCACAGAAATCGTCGGTCAGGTGGTGAATCTAACGCCTGGCCTCGTCAGCCAGCTGAAGGCGATCCTGATTCAGCTGGCACAGGCCCTCTGAGCGACGCTCGTGACCTGGAAGGGACTCCCCCTTCAGGTCGCTCGACCGTCGCGCCTACTTGCCCAGACGAGATTCACATCGTTCAAAAGTTACCTCTGGAGATGGTCGATTATTCTGGCGAAGGTTCAGTTCGCGATCGTTCACGCTTGTCGTTCCATCACCACTATGCTACATTTCAATTCACCCTGGCATCTGCCAGATCAGTGCGCTCGGGTGACGTGCTCTGGCTCTGCCTCGACTGAACCACGACCTGCGCTTGTTGCGCTTTCCGCCACGCCATTTCACCATCGATTGCTCGCTGTGTGGCCCGCGCCCAGCCTGCTGTGTTCAGACGCAGAGGAGCGCCAGATGACGAACCCGCCAACGACGACCGGCGGTAGCCTTGAGCCTGTCCGCCGAAGAGGGATAGCTCACCAAGCAGGACAACCGAATCATCGTCACAACTCGACACCACGCCTACTCACGCTTACGTTCAGCCTTATCCTGGTCCTGGCGAGTCTGCCCCTGACCGCCGGCGTGACCGCCGCCGCAAGCAGCCAGGCTGACTGGAGTCAACTCTCCCCCAGCGCCAGCCCCTCAGCCAGACAACTCGCGAGCATGGCCTTTGATCCCGCCACCGGTCAACTCGTCCTCTTTGGAGGCAGCTACGTCGGCTACCTCAATGACACCTGGGCCTGGGATGGATCCACCTGGCACAATGTCACGCCCACTTCCGGCAAGCCCCCGGCCCGGGCGGACGCCAGCATGGCCTTCGATCCCGCCACCGGCCAACTCATCCTCTTCGGGGGCGTCAGCATCGGCGGCAAGCTCAATGACACCTGGTCCTGGGACGGGTCTACCTGGCACGATGTCACGCCAGCCTCCGGCAACCCGGTAGCCCGACAAGGTGCCAGCATGGCCTTCGATCCCGCCACCGGACAGTTCATCCTCTTCGGGGGCGTCGGCAATAGCAGTTACTTCAATGACACCTGGATCTGGGATGGCTCTACCTGGACCCAGCTCTCGCCCGGCACCAGCCCTGCGGCGCGTTATCGTGCCAGCATGGCCTTCGATCCCGCGACCGGCCAGCTCATCCTCTTTGGGGGGCAGCAAGGCGGCAGTAGCTCAATGACACCTGGGCCTGGGACGGGTCTACCTGGCATCGACGTCAACGCCAGCCACCGGCCACCCAGTAGACGGACAAGGTCCGCCAGCATGGCCTTCGATCCCGCCACCGGGCAACTCGTCCTCTTCGGGGGCGCGGCAATAGCAGTTACTTCAGTGACACCTGGATCTGGGATGGCTCTACCTGGACCACGTTACCCCACCGCGAGCGGAACCCGACAGCCCGAGATGGCGCCAACATGGCCTTCGATCCCGAGACCGGCCAAATCATTCTTTTCGGCGGCTACAACGGCAGCAGCGGCAGGCTCAGTGACACCTGGGCCTACACGATTCCATCGGTGGGCGTTGACTGGAGTCAGCTTAACCCAGCCACCAGCCCCACAGCGCGCGCTGTTGCCAGTATGGCTTTCGACCCCGCCACCGGCCAGCTCGTCCTCTTTGGAGGCACCAAATCCGGCGCCCGCAATGACACCTGGGCCTGGGATGGGTCCACCTGGCACGACGTCACTCCCACATCTGGCAATCCTCCCGCACGCTCTGGTGCCAGCATGGCCTTCGATCCCGCCACCGGTCAACTCATCCTCTTCGGCGGCAACAACGGCTACAGCAGTTACTTCAATGACACGTGGAGCTGGGATGGTACTTCCTGGACCAATTTCACCCCTGCCTCAGGTAGCCCAGCAGTCCGAGGATACGCCAGCATGGCCTTCGATCCCTTGACCGGACAGCTCATCCTCTTCGGGGGGTACAACGGCGGCTACCTTAATGACACCTGGGCTTGGGATGGGTCGAGCTGGATTCCACTCAACCCGGCTGCCAGCCCTTCGGTGCGCCAGGGTTCCAGCATGGCCTTCGACCCCGCCACCGGCCAGTTCATCCTCTTCGGGGGCACCGACAACGACAGCTACCTCAATGACACCTGGGCCTGGGATGGGTCCACCTGGACCACGCTCTCGCCCGCCACCAGCCCTTCGGCTCGAAGAGCTAGGAGCTTGGCCTTCAACCCCGCTATCGGCCAGCTCATCCTCTTCGGGGGATACAGCTTCAGGGGATACGGCAACAGTGGCTTCCTCGGGGACACCTGGGCCTGGGATGGATCTACCTGGACTCAGCTCTCCCCCGTAACTAGCCCATTAGCTCGGTATCTCGCCAGCATGGCCTTCGATCCCGCGACCGGTCAGCTTATCCTCTTCGGGGGTGTGGGGAGCAGCGGCAGCTTACTCAATGACACCTGGGAACTCACCGTGGTCGCCGACACCACCCCGCCAGTCACCACCGCCACGGCCACCAATGCCGACACGTCCAGCTATACCTTCGGCGATTGGACCAACCAATCCGTGACGGTGACGCTCTCTGCCACCGATGAGAGCGGTGGCTCCGGCGTCGCCTCCACTTCCTACACGGTCGATGGCGGGAGCACCCAGTCCTATTCAGTCCCGTTCACTGTCAGTGGTGAGGGCGATCATACGGTCACCTTCTGGAGTGTCAGTACCGACGGCAATACCGAGTCGGCGGAGACCGTCCACGTCTTGATCGACCTAACTGACCCGACCACGTCCGCCACGGCCACCAATGCCGACACGTCCAGCTATACCTTCGGCACCTGGACCAACCAGTCGGTGACGGTGACGTTGTCGGCCACGATGATAGCGGTGGCTCCGGCGTCGCCAGTACCTCCTACACGCTCGACGGCGGCGGCACTCAAGTCCTACTCAGACACCGTTGATCATCTCCGCTGAAGGCGATCACACCGTCACCTATTGGAGTGTCAATACCGCCGGCAATACCGAACGGCGCAGACCGTTCACGTCATGATCGACCTGACGAACCCGACCATCGCCGGTGCGCCGACCTCCTCTCCGAATGGCAACGGCTGGTACAACGCCTCCGTCACCATCCACTGGACCTGCGGCGATGCCCTCTCCGGTGTCGCAACCTGCCCTGCTGACCAGTCCATCAGCGGCGAGGGCACCAACCAGACGGTGAACGGCGCAGCAAGCGACGCGGCGGGTAATAGCGCCACCGCCACCAGCAGCCCGGCCGTCAACATCGATAAGACCGCTCCAACCGTCACATACTCCGGTAATGCGGGTACCTACATCATCGACCAGACGGTGAACATCACCTGCTCGGCCAGTGACGCACTCTCCGGCGTGGCCTCGACCACCTGTCAGACTATCTCCGGTCCCGCCTACTCCTTCGCGCTCGGTGTCAATACCTTCTCCGCTACGGCCACCGACAACGCCGGCAATGTCGGCATCGGCTCGACAACCTTCACCGTCGGCGTGACTCCCGACAGCCTCTGTGCCCTGACGAAACAGTTCGTCTCCAACCGGCGGGATGCCAGCCGTCTCTGCTCACCACTCACCGGCGTCAAGTGGGCCGAGGCCATGGGGAGCCAGCAGCTGAAGGCCTCCTTCGTCAGCAGCTACATCTACCTCGTCAACCTGCTGCGCGGTCTGTCCCATCAGCAGAAGGCGATCCTGATCCAGCTGGCACAGGCGCTTTAAGCACGCTCGTGACCTGGAAGGGACTCACCCTTTCAGGTCACCGTAGCTTCCTCCCGTGTCACCAATGGGAGATTCCAACATCGCCCGTGAGTTGCCTTCCCGTGATTACCCTACTGTGATGAATCTTCAGATTGATGCGGCTATCCCTTGCCGTCCCGTCATCTCTATGCTACGTTTCCATCCACCCCGGCATCGCTACGTTCGTCACGCTCTGCAGACGTGCGCTGGCCATGTTGCGGCTGATCGAAGACCAGCGCTCGTTGTGGTTCCAGCTTTGTCATTTCGCCATCATCCTCCCGCTGTGTGACCCACATCCCGCGCGCTTTGCTCACCTGAGGAGGAGATCCTGATGGCGGACATTCTGACGACTGCCGACGGCAGCAGCGATGGGTCCGACCGACGACGAGCGTACTGGAATAGAACCGGTCGGCGGCGTTGGGCGGCGCCGCGCCTGCTGGCCGTGACCCTCAGTTTAGTGCTTATCCTGGCCAGCCTGCCTCTCACTGCCGCGGTCACCGCTGCCGCAAGCAGCCAGCCTGACTGGAGTCAACTCTCCCCCAGCACCAGTCCTTCAGCCCGCGTTGCCGCCAGCATGGCCTTCGATCCCGCGACCGGCCAGTTCATCCTCTTCGGAGGCCTCAGCGGCAGCGGCCGGCTCAATGACACCTGGACCTGGGACGGAACCACCTGGACTCATCTCAGCCCCAGCACCAGTCCCTCAGCCCGCAATGGAGCGAGCATGGCCTTCGATCCCGCGACCGGCCAGCTCATCCTCTCCGGCGGATATAACGGTATCTTCCTCAATGACACCTGGGTCTGGGATGGAACCACCTGGACTCATCTCAGCCCCAGCACCAGTCCCTCGGCACAATTTGGCGCCAGCATGGCCTTCGACCCGGCCACTGGCCAGCTCATTCTCTTCGGGGGTTTCCGCAACAGTGGCTACCTCAACGAAACTTGGAGTTGGGATGGATCCACCTGGACCCAACTCTCTCCGACCACGAGTCCCTCAGCCCGCAACGGAGCGAGCATGGCCTTCGATCCCGCAACCGGCCAGCTGCTCCTTTTTGGCGGCTACCACAACGGGGACCTCGACGATACCTGGGGGTGGGATGGAACCAGTTGGAGCGAACTTGCCGCGACCACCAGTCCCTCAGCCCGCAACGGAGCGAACATGGCCTTCGATCCCGCGACCGGTCAGATGATCCTCTTCGGGGGTTCGGGCAGCAGTGGCTACCGCAATGACACCTGGTCCTGGGATGGCTCCACCTGGACCCAGCTTAGCCTCAGCACCAGCCCCTCAGCCCGCTACCTCGCCAGCATGGCCTTCGACCCCGCAACCGGGCAGATCGTCCTTTTCGGAGGACAAGACAACAGCGGCAGCTACGGGGACACCTGGGTCTATGCCATCCCGTCGTTCGGCACTGACTGGAGCCAGCTTAATCCGGTCACCAGCCCTTCGGCCCGGGAAAATGCGAGTCTGGCCTTCGATCCGGCCACCGGCCAGATGATCCTCTTCGGGGGATTCAACTCCGCCAGCTCGGTAAGACATGACGACACCTGGACCTGGAATGGGACCACCTGGACCAAGCTCTCACCCGCCACCAGCCCTACGGCACGCTCTGGTGCCAGCATGGCCTTCGACCCGGCTACTGGCCAACTCATCCTCTTCGGAGGCTGGCACGGCAGCTACTTCGATGACACCTGGTCCTGGGATGGGTCGACCTGGACCCAAATCTCGCCCAGCGCCAGCCCCTCAGCCCGATCTCGCGCCAGCATGGCCTTCGATCCCGCCACGGGCCGGCTCATTTTGTTCGGCGGATACGGCAGCAGCAGTGGCAATCTCCATGATACCTGGGCCTGGGATGGGTCGACCTGGCACGATGTCACCCCCGCAACGAGTCCACCAGCCCGTGAGGGCGCCAGCATGGCCTTCGATCCCGCCACGGGCCAGATGATCCTCTTCGGCGGAAACATCAACGGCAACTACCTCGATGACACCTGGTCCTGGGATGGGTCGACCTGGCACGATGTCACCCCCGTGTCTGGCAACCCTGCAGCACGATATTTAGCCGGTCTGGCCTTTGACCAAGCCACTGGCCAGCTCATTTTGTTCGGCGGATACGGCGGGAGCAGTGGCAATCTCCATGACACCTGGGCCTGGGATGGGTCGATCTGGCACGATGTCACCCCCGCAACCAGTCCACCGGCCCGTGAGGGCGCCAGCATGGCCTTCGATCCCGCCACGGGCCAGATGATCCTCTTCGGCGGAAAGAACGATGGTAACTACCTCGATGACACGTGGGAACTCGAGCTCGTCATCGACACCACCCCGCCGAGCGTCACCTACTCCGGCAATCAGGGGACCTATACCGTCGACCAGACGGTGAACATCACCTGCACCGCCACTGACGACCTGTCTGGCGTCGCCTCCACCACCTGTGCCGACATTACCGGACCTGCCTATTCGTTCGCACTGGGTGTCAATACGTACAGTGCCACTGCGACTGACTACGCCGGGAACGTCGGCGTCGGCTCGACCTCCTTTACCGTCGGCGTGACTCCCGACAGCCTCTGTGCCCTGACCAAACAGTTCGTCTCCAACCGGCGGGATGCCAGCCGCCTCTGCTCGCCACTCACCGGTATCAAGTGGGCCGAGGCTATGGGGAGCCAGCAGTTGAAGGCTTCCTTCGTCAACAGCTACATCTATCTCGTCAACCTGCAGCGCGGTCTGTCCCGCCAGCAGAAGGCGATCCTGATTCAGTTGGCTCAGGCCCTCTAAGCACGCTCGTGACCTGGAAGGGACTCGCTCTTTCAGGTCTCCGCCGCGTCGCGCCTACTTGCCAATGACGAGATTCGACTACCACTCGCATGATTGCCTTCCCATGATTACCCTACAGTGATGAATGTTCAGTTTGATGCTCGTGCGTCTTGCCGTCCCGTTACCTCTATGCTACGTTTCCATTCACCCTGGCATCGCTACGTTCGTTACGCGCTGTAGACGTACGCTAGCCATGCCGCAATTGATCGAAGACCAGCGTTCGCTGTGGTTCCAGCCTTCTCATCTCACCATCCTCCTCCTGCTGCGTGACCCACGACTAGCGCATTGTGCTAACCCGCAGAGGAGATCCTGATGGCGGACCGACCGAGCATCACTGACGGCAGCAGCAATGGGTTCGACCGGAGACGAACGTACCGGACCAGATCCGGTCAAGGGCGCGGAGTGACACCGCGGCTGCTGGCCATGACCCTCAGCCTGATGCTTATTCTGGCCAGCCTGCCGCTGACCGCGGGCGCGACGGCCGCCGCCGGCGACCAGGCCACCTGGACGCAACTCTCTCCTGCCACCAGTCCAACAGCCCGAGAATTCCCCAGCATGGCCTTCGACCCAGCCACTGGTCAGATGATCCTTTTCGGGGGCAAGATCAGCGGCCTCGGCTATGCCAACGACACCTGGTCCTGGGATGGGTCCACCTGGCACGATGTCACCCCCGGCTCCGGCAACCCACCGGCCCGAGAAGATGCCAGCATGGCTTTCGATCCCGCGACGGGCGAGCTCATCCTCTTCGGGGGATACGACGGCAGCAGCGCTCTCGATGACACCTGGGCCTGGGATGGATCTACCTGGACTCAGCGCTCACCCTCCACCAGCCCTTCGGCGCGCTATGGTGCCAGTATGGCCTTCGATCCCGCGACCGGTAAGTTGATCCTCTTTGGCGGTGGCGGCAGCGGCTATCACAATGACACCTGGGCCTGGGATGGATCGAACTGGACCGATGCCAGCCCGGCCTCCGGTAACCCACCGGCCCGAGATAGCGCCAGCATGGCCTTCGATCCGGCCTCTGCTCAGATGATTCTCTTTGGGGGTAAGAACGGTGGTGGCGAGTTCGGTGACACCTGGAAATGGGATGGAGCCGCCTGGACCCAACTCTCGCCCGCCACCAGCCCCGCTGCCCTGGATAGCGCGAGTATGGACTTCGACCCCGCCACCGGCCAGCTCGTCCTCGTCGGGGGAATCGGTAGCGGCTATCAAAATGGCACCTGGGTATGGGATGGATCGACCTGGACCCGGCTTTCGCCTGCCAGCAGCCCCACGACACGCTACGGCGCCGGCATGGCGTTCGATCCTGCAACCGGACAGATCATCCTGTTCGGGGGCTGGCACGCCGGCTACCGCGATGACACCTGGGCCTACGCGATTCCGTCGTTCGGCACTGAATGGAGTCAACTGGACCCGCACACCAGCCCATCGGCACGCTCTCACCCCAGCGCGGTCTTCGACCCCGCCATTGGCAAGCTCGTCCTCTTCGGCGGCTACGGCGACAGCGGTATCCTGAACGACACCTGGACCTGGGATGGCACCACCTGGGTTCAACTCAGCCCTACCGCCAGCCCCCCGGCTCGCTATTTCGCGAGCATGGACTTCGACCCCGCCACTGGCCAGATCATCCTCTTCGGCGGCAACGACGGCAACGGCGGCAACCTCAACGACACCTGGGCCTGGGATGGCACCACCTGGACCCAGCTCAGTCCCAGCACCAGTCCACCGGCCCGTTATAACGCGAGCATGGCCTTCGATCCCGCCAATGGCGAGATCATCCTCTTCGGCGGCTACGGAGACAGTGGCTACCTTAACGACACGTGGGCCTGGGATGGCACCATCTGGACCCAGCTCAGCCCCGTCACCAGTCCCCCAGCCCTCAGTAAGGCAAGTATGGCCTTCGATCCCGCCACCGGTCAGCTCATCCTGTTCGGGGGTAATGACGTTAGAGGCAACCTCAACGACACCTGGGTCTGGGATAGCACCACGTGGACTCAGCTTTTCCCCAGCTCCAACCCCTCGGCCAGGTATGACGCCACTGCGGCCTTCGATCCCGCCACCGGCCAGCTCATCCTGTTCGGGGGATTTAAGACCATCAGAGGCTACCTCAACGACACCTGGGCCTGGGATGGGACATCCTGGCACGACGTCTCCCCAAACACCAGTCCTTCTGCTCGCCATTCCGCCGGCCTGGCCTTCGATCCCGCCACCGGTCAACTCCTCCTCTTCGGCGGATTTAACAACGGCTGGCTCGGGGACACCTGGGAACTCGCCCTGGTCACCGACACCACCCCGCCCGTCACCACCGCCACGGCCACCAACACCGACGCGTCCAGCTATTCCTTCGGCACCTGGACCAACCAGGACGTCACCGTGTCGCTGTCAGCTACAGATGATCTCTCCGGCGTGGCCAGCACCTCCTACACCCTCGATGGCGGCGGCACCGAGGCCTACTCAGCCCCGTTCACCGTCACTGGCGAAGGCGATCACACCGTCACCTTCTGGAGTGTCGATACCGTCGGAAACACAGAGCCGGTACAGACCGTCCACGTCAAGATCGACACGACGGTGCCGACGACCATCGCTACGGCCAAGAACGCGGACAACACCACGTACACTTTCGGGGATTGGACCAACCAGAACGTCACCGTTACCTTGTCGGCCAGTGACACCGGTGGCTCCGGCGTGGCCAGTACCTCTTACACCCTCGACGGCGGAAGCACCCAGGCCTACTCAGCCCCGTTCACCGTCACTGGCGAAGGCGATCACACCATCACCTTCTGGAGTGTCGATACCGTCGGAAACACAGAGCCGGTACAGACCGTCCACGTCAAGATCGACACGACGGTGCCGACGACCATCGCTACGGCCAAGAACGCGGACAACACCACGTACACTTTCGGGGATTGGACCAACCAGTCTGTGACG
The DNA here is from genome assembly GCA_963785465.1 of uncultured Chloroflexia bacterium. GTDB lineage: Bacteria > Chloroflexota > Chloroflexia > Thermomicrobiales > Thermomicrobiaceae > CALAGB01. The sequence goes on from CAWAVM010000012.1 coordinate 258,959, forward strand.
GTGACGTTGTCCGCCAGCGACCCCAGTGGCTCGAGTGTGGCCGGTATCTATTACCAGATGGACGCGGGAGCGCAACAGACTTACACCACACCATTTGTCATCTCCGCTGAGGGCGATCACACCGTCACCTTCTGGAGTGTCGACACCGCCGGGAACACCGAGACGGCGCAGTTCGTTCACGTCATGATCGACCTCACCGGCCCGACCGTCACTTACGTCGGCAATCAGGGGACCTACACCGTCGACCAGATGGTGAACATCACTTGCACTGCCAGTGACGACCTGTCCGGCGTCGCCTCCACCACCTGCGCCGACATTACCGGTCCCGCCTACAGTTTCGGTTTGGGCAGCCATACTTTCTCCGCCACTGCCACCGACAACGTTGGCAATGTCGGCACGGGCTCAACCAGTTTTGTCGTGGGCGTGACTCCCGACAGCCTCTGTGCCCTCACTGGGCAGTTCGTCTCCACCCGGCGGGATGCCAGCCGTCTCTGCTCGCCCCTCACCGGTATCAAGTGGGCCGAGGCCATGGGGAACCAGCAGTTGAAAGCCTCGTTTGTCAACACGTACATCTACCTCGTCAACCTGCAGCGCGGTCTGTCCCGCCAGCAGAAGGCGATTCTGATTCAGCTGGCACAAGCCCTCTAAGCAGGCATTCACCGCGACCATTCTCAACGCTCCCGCTGTCATGTGCGGGAGCGTTTCTCTGTCCACCGTGAGTTGCCGCTGCTGCGGAATAGTCCACAAGAATCCCCGTCAGAAACAGATATGGTCCGTGTCTGCGTCAGTAGCGCAAGCCGTGAGTAACGCCGGCAGCCGACTCGCACTCGTCAGGTCAACCGGAAGCAGAAACGGGCCACTACGTGATGCAGTGGCCCGCTTAGCGTTTCGATGCTGTGAACGACTAGTCGGCGGAGGGTTCTCTAACACCAGTCAAGGTTCCGCCCGACTCTTCCAGAGCACTCGACGCGCCTTCCATCGCCGGTGTTTCGGCGGCGTCCGCAAGCGTTCGTCGCAGCGGAACTTCGTGCAGGAAGAAGGTCACGGCCAGCGAGAGGAGCATGAAGACCATGCCGATCACGAACAGATCGGTGATCGCCACGGACAGTGCGCCGCGAACGGTGAGCAGCACCTGATTGAACAACTGATCACCTTGTCCGCCAAACGCAGCAAACCCTTGCTTGACTTGCGCCACCGCATCTGGCGACAAGAGCAACTGCGGGTTATCCAGCTGCGCCAGCTGCTCCTTCGGCACGACGGCCGTCACATCCGCGGGCAGCTTCGCGTAGAAGACAGTGCTAAACCGGCTGGTCATCAATGATCCGAGAATTGCCACGCCCATGGTGCTGCCAATGTTTCGGAAGAATTGCAGACTCGCGGTGACCTCTCCCATCTGGCGCAACGGGAAGGCGTTCTGCACCACGATCGTAAACAGGCTCATGGTGGTACCGATGCCGAGCCCGGTCAGAATCATGTCACGCACGAGTTCGCCCTTACCCGCGTTGACCCCCAACCGCGAGAAGAGGAACATACCAACGACCGCCAGCACGAGACTCGACAGAGCGAGCACCTTGTAGCGGCCGGTACGGGACATGATTTGCCCGCCAATGATGCTGCTCACGACGAAACCGAGCATCATAGGGGTCAGGATCGCACCGGAATTCGTCGCACTGTCGCCCATCACACCCTGCACGAAGAGCGGCAGATACATGATTGCGCCGAACATGCCTCCGGCGATCAGAAACGATGCCAGGTTCGAAACCGCGAACGTGCGATTCCGGAAGAGCTTCGGGCTCAAAATTGGTTCTGCCGCGCGCGACTCGATGAACAGGAAAACCACGATCATCACGGCCGAGAATGCCAGCAGACCCATAATCTGCGTCGAGAGCCAGGCGTATTTGTCGCCCGCCCAGGAGAAGGCCAGCAACATCGGAACGGCGCCCGCGACCAGCGCTGTGGCGCCGTAGTAATCGATCGAGTGCTTCCGTGACGAGCGAAGTTTGGGCAGCCCAAAGAACGCCGTCGCGATCGCGATTGCTCCGACCGGCATGTTGACGTAGAAGACCCAGCGCCAGCCGAGATTGTCAGTCAGCCAACCACCGAGTGTCGGACCGATAATTGAGGCGATTCCGAACATGCCTGAGGTCAGACCTTGCCATTTACCGCGTTCCGACGGTGGGAAGACGTCACCGATAATCGCAAAGGCGATTGGCATCATTGCGCCAGCGCCAAGACCCTGAACCGCGCGGAAAACGATCAACTGAGTCATGCTCGTCGACATACCGGACAGCGCCGACCCGATCAGGAACAACATCATGCCGCCGATGAAGAACCAACGGCGACCATAGATGTCCGAAAGTTTCCCGTAGATCGGTACAGTCACGGTTGAAGCAAGCATGTAGGCTGTGAAGACCCAGGCGTAATGCGACAAGCCACCAAGATCGGCGACGATTCTCGGCATGGCCGTGCCCACAATCGTCTGGTCGAGCGCGGCAAGCAGAATGCCCAACATCACGCTCGCGACAATCGGAAGTACGAGTCGTATATCAAACTCTTCTACGGCATCGTCCTGCACGGGCGACGAAACTCTATTCGCCATACTTCTCCTCTAAAAATCCTTCAAATTCCGTCTACTGTGCCTCAGCCGAAGACATCTTGCTTATGCCAGCACAATCGCCAGGCGTTGCGGCAACACGTGCCAGATTGGTGATCCCGCGTGCCAACGCGATCAGCGAATCCTCATCCAATAGCGCAAGCCAATCAAGCAGCGATTCGCGCCCACCCTGGCGCAGACGCTTCGTAAGCTCCGATCCCTTTACCGTCACGGCCGCCAGCGTGCGACGGCGATCAGCAGGGTCCTCAGTGCGATCGACGAAGCCACCGTTGACCAAACGATCGATGAGATGACTGGCCGTTGGCAACGAGATACCCAATCGTTCAGCAGTCTGACCGATGGTCGCAACGCCACCATATTCAAGCGTAAAGAGCGTTTTGAGCTGAGCCATCGTCAGGTCGAGTTCGACCCAGTCACCCACCGTTTGGCCACGCAGAGAACGTGAAATGAGCTCAAACGCCTCGACGATCTCGGTCGCTCGTGATGTGCTTGATACCGTCATTGTGTCTTTGTCCTTCCAAACATCGCGTGATGATACGGCAATAGTTCGATGACGTCAAGGTATTTGACACAGTCGATGGACTGCGAATTGGGTTGAGATACCAAGGTCGGGTCCACATAGAACCAATTCCTAAACGGTTACGTATAAATAGTAAGAGAGATGAGTCCCCCGACAATGCATCTCTCGACATCCGACAAATGGAGCTTCATCGCTCCGCCCTTCCCTTCCCAGCGTAGATCGGGCCCATAGGCCCGATCTACGTCTTTGGCATCAGATGTCCCCAGACGGCATACTTGCTATCGTCACGGTGCCTTGTTAATATGAGTAAAGCTGGGCGTACGTACACCGGTCACGATCGGCGATGGCAACCGGGGGAATCGCACGATGCAACCCAACCAGATCTGGCAAGCCGCACTCGGGGAACTGCAGACCCAGCTCTCACGCGCCAATTTCGAGACCTGGCTCCGCAATACGCAAATCACCAGCTGGGATGGCGAATCAGCGACGATCGGCGCGCCTAACACATTTGCGGTCGATCAACTGCGAAACAAATTCGCCGCGCAAATTCAGCAGGCACTCTCGACCATCACCGGTAACACGGTCGCGGTTCAATTCTCGTTGCTCAACAGCGAGCGGCCGGCCCGGCCCCATTCCAACCGGCGCACTCCTGCCCAGCGCGCCAATAGCTCGGTCGCGACAGCGGTGCGTGAGATCCCGACTGATTCTGGACCACAGCAACTGGAGCTCAGTGCGACTCCCGAAAACGGACTTAACCCCCGCTACGTTTTCGAGAAGTTCGTGGTTGGTGCGAACAACCGGCTGGCCCACGCGGCCGCTCTTGCGGTGGCGGACAAACCCGCCGCGACCTTCAATCCATTATTCATTTATGGGGGAGTGGGGCTCGGCAAGACACACTTGCTGCACGCGGTTGGCCACCGCGCCCTCGCGCGCAATCCAGGGCTATTGGTTCGGTACGTCTCGTCCGAGACGTTCACCAACGACATGGTAAACGCCATCCGGCAGAATCGAAACGAAGAGTTTCGCGGCCGCTATCGAACCATCGATATCCTGATGATCGATGACATCCAGTTCATTGCTGGGAAGGAAGGAACCCAGGAGGAGTTTTTCCATACCTTCAACGCTCTGTATCAGGCTGGAAAGCAGATCATCATCAGCAGCGACCGCCCGCCCAAGGCGATTCCGACTATGACCGATCGTCTCCGTTCCCGTTTCGAAGGTGGGCTGCTGGCCGACATCCAGCCACCGGACCTCGAAACGCGCGAAGCAATTCTGGCCGAAAAGGGCCGCGAGTTGAACGTGTCGGTTCCGACGGACGTGCTCGAATACGTTGCCCGCCGGGTCCAGAGCAATATTCGGGAACTCGAGGGAGCACTGAATAAGATCATCGCTCTAGCGCAGCTCTACCAGCGACCGCTCTCGCTCGAACTGACGATTCTGGCGCTGACCGACTCCCAGCTCGAGAACCGGCGCCGCCTGATCACCCCCGATCGCGTGGTCGACGCGGTCTCCGAGTTCTATCAGGTTGCCCACGTCGAAATGATCGGCCCGGGCCGGCGTCGTTCGGTCGTCGTTCCACGCCAGGTCGCCATGCTCCTCCTCCGAGAAGAGACCGAATCCTCCCTCGTCCAGATCGGACAGCTCCTCGGCGGCCGGGATCACAGCACCGTGATGCACGGAATAGAAAAGATGGAGCGACAGGTCGAGAACGATTCCCAGCTTCGTAGCGAAATCCTCGCCATCCGCGAGCAACTCTACGCTGACAACGTCTGACCCACCGGCACAGATCCCCATCCGATAATCCTGCCTTGCCGAGGCATCTCGAAACGTGAGAATATCCCCGGCGACGAGCAAAACGGGATGATATGAGGAGTGAGGATGTCAACGACGCCGCCAGATCAGTTGAAAAATACCGAAGCGTATTACCATCTCATTCTTGAACGCGTTCCGCCTCGCGCGGAGCCGGCGTTCGACACACCTGAAATGCAACAGCGGGTTTGGGGCCGGTCCTGGGGAGTCCACAACGACGTAGGACGGCTCCGTGTCTGCGTCGTCCACCGCCCAGGAGATGAGATAGACGTCATCGATCTGAAACGATTCGACGCGACCATCGGCGCCTTTATCGATGATGACGAGCAGTGGTACTGGCGGGACAGTAACGCGCCGAACCTGACGCTGATGCAAGAGGAACACGATCGCCTGGTCGAGACGCTTCGTGGTGAAGGCGTCGAAGTTATATACAACGATTGTCCGGCGCACGATTCCCACGCGGTCTTTCAGCGTGACACGGCCATCGCGATCAAGGGTGGCGCGGTGATCACGCGGATGGGGCTCGTGAGCAAGAGTGCTGATTACGGCCGTCGCGGCGAAGAGGCTCATGCCACTCGTCTGCTGGCCTCGCTCGGGATGCCGATCCTACTGACGATACAAGGAACCGGGCTGATGGAAGGTGGCTCGTTCACTTTCCTCAACGAGTCGACCGGCGCCGTCGGCATGGCCCCGCGTCAGAACGAATCCGGCGTGCGTCAGCTAGAGAACGTGCTGGCCGAGCAGGGCGTTCGGGTCATTCGGGTGCCGTTGACCGGCTTCGCCATGCACCTCGACGGAGCCTTCATGATGGTCGATCACGACAAAGCGCTGATCAACGTACCGCAACTCCCATACTGGTTCCTGGACACACTGAAGGAACTCAACATCCAGCCGATCCACATCTGGCCGACCGATCGCAAAGCGATCAACTGCCTGGCTGTGCGCCCTGGACGGGTCATCATACCGACCGGGTGTCCACGAACAATCGAGCGCCTGAACGTGGCCGGAGTCGAGACTATTGAGATTCCATATGACGAGATTCTGAAGAACGGAGGCGGCATCCACTGCTCAACCCTTCCGCTCGTCCGCGACCGGGTCTGATCCGCCGACGAGGGTCGGTTCGAGGAAACGCCGATTGGTCTTCCAGTGCATTCGCTGTGACATCGGTCAACCAGCACGAAATTGCGACTCCGAAGTCACCGAGGTGCGTCGTGGTGTCATGGGCGTTGCACAGGCACCCGAGCGGCAACCAGGTCGGGATACCCACCCCGCACAGTGATCACCTTACTGTCACTCTGTATCCGTATCTTCAGTTTCCGTTGCAAGCTGATAACCGGAGACGACTTCCAGCAAGGCACTGGTCTCCTCATGGCGTCGCGCCACGATCAGGTTTCGGGTGAGTTCGCCCAACAGGCCGTCAGCGTTTTCGGCAGCTAGGCGCATGCTGTAGATACGGGACAACTGCTCACTTACCGACGACTCAATAATGACCCGGTAAAGATCGAGAAGAAGTGCCTCGGTCAGAACGTGCGTTATCAGAACAGTCAGATCACCAGGAGGCTTGATCGAGATCGGCCTCGCGTTCGACTCGGCGGCGGGCAGTTGGGGCGGCAGCAACGACTGGATGGAAAGTCGAGAATCGAATTTTCCAGCCGGTGCGTTATGAACGGCGATCAAGCGTTTAATCTGTCCGGCTTCGGTCAGATCCAACAAGTCGATGGCCAAGCGCTCGATCTCCAGATAGGGGGGAAGGCCAAGTGTCGGCAGACCGTGGCGATAGATCACCTGGTGACCAGCGGCTTCGAGCAGACGCTCGCCGCGCGCGCCGAGTGACAGGAAACGCACGCTGTTCCCTTGTTCGACAAGTTTCTCCGCGTAACGTAGACCACCATCAACAGCGCGCTGACTGAACCGCCCGCAGAGCCCTCGTTCCGCAGTCACGAGCAGCAATCCCACGGGGCTAGACTGTTCCCAGCGGCCCGAGATCGCCGCGCGTTCGTCGCGGCTCAACGATCCGGTGAGGAGAGAAAGGATTTCATGCAGATCGGAGTTGTACTGTTGGATCGGCCCGTTCGCCTGTTCCGCCCGGCGCCACGCAATTTCCGCCACCGATCGAATGGCATCGAGCAGCGGGACGAGCTGCGAAATCGTGTGCTGACGACCAGCGAGACTCGCAATGTCACTCACGATTGGCCTCCCGGGCCGCCACCTGCGTCCGTGACCCACTTCAACAGTGCAAGTGAGAGCTCCGGCGTGATGCTCGGCGCAGCGGCGATGTCCTGTTCGAGGTGCGCATACCGCGGAAGTAGATCCTTCAAGCGCTGCTCAAAATCAGGAATGTCGGCGGTTGCCATTCCGTCTAGCCAACCCTGGCGCAGGGCCCAGAGAAGCACCACCTGCAGCGCGGGCGGGGCTGGGGAACGCTCCCGCTGGCTCAACACCTGGAGCAATCGCTCACCACGACCAATCTGACGCTTGGTATCCTCATCGAGGATAGCGCCGAATCGAGCGAACCCCTTGACATCGTCATACTGCGCCAATTCGAGCCGGAGGTTGGCTCCAGCATCCTGCATCGTCGCGGGCTGGGCATCACGGCCGACCCGTGAGACTGACAGACCAATATCGATGGCCGGCAACTGACCACCGGTGAAGAGTTCGGCGCTCAGATAGATCTGACCGTCGGTCATCGAGATAAGGTTGGTCGGTATGAATGACGCGATATTTCCACGTTGAGTTTCGGCGATCGGGAGCGCGGTGACCGAGCCCCCGCCGAGCGCGTCACTGAGCTGGAATGACCGCTCCAGCAAGCGCGCGTGGATTGAAAAGATATCCCCCGGGTAGGCCTCGCGGCTCGGCGGCCGGCGCAAGAGCAGGGAAAGCTCGCGGTAACTCTCGGCGTGACGGGTAAGGTCGTCGTACACGATTAGTGCATCGCGCCCCGCGGCTGCGAACCACTCAGCGATGGCGCATCCGGCGTATGGCGCGAGATAGCGTAATGATGCTGGCTCTTCCGCGTCCGCGGTAACAATCGTCGTATATGCCAGTGCCTGAACCTGACGCAGTTCCTCAATAACCTGGGCAAGAGACGATCGTTTAGCCCCGATGCTGACGTAGACACAGATGACTCCGGAATCCCGTTGATTAATGATGGTATCGAGTGCCAGGCTCGTCTTGCCCGTCTCCCGATCTCCGAGAATCAACTGCCGCTGCCCGCGCCCAATGGGGACCGTCGCGTCGATCGCTTTCAGTCCCGTAAAAAGGGGGGTCGATACAGGTTGACGATCCAATGGCCCAGGAGCGGATTGCTCTATCTCGCGCTCTTCGTCGGAATGCAGAGGTCCCGCGTCATCACGCGGATCTCCAAGGGCATCGAGGACGCGGCCGAGAACTTCCGGGCCGACCGGGATCGAGAGAGCGTGGCCGGTCCGAACTGCTATACTACCCGCCCCAATTCCTTGCTCTTGTCCTAGCAGGACGCAACGCGCAAGAGTTCGGTCCAAATCGAACACCTGGGCAAAAGTCCCATTTTGGAATTCGACCAGCTCATCGACGAAGGCTTCGGTCAGGCCCTCGATCAGCACCACGCCGCTTTCGAGGCGACGAACACGACCGACTTCCTCAATCGCGGGGATGGGTCGAGCACGTTCTGCCTGCTCGACCAAATGGTCCAAGCCAGCATTACCCTGATGGTTCACGGTCATCCGAATCCTCATTCATAATGGGTTGCCGGTTATCTGCTAGCTGCACCAGCATGTGCCTTAAACTCAGGTCGACGACCAAGGTCCCGATGAGCAGTCGTGCTCCTGCGATCAATTCAGGAACGATCTGGATAGTCATCTGAACGGGCTCCGAGTTTTTCCCAAGCACTTCACACAATGCCTCGCGCAACGCTTCAATTCGCTCCGCCTCGGTCGGGCAGGCAACTTCAACGGTTACCCGGTGTCTGGCGTCCTCCATCGCGCGACGTATTCGCTCGTTCTCACCACCATTCGCAAAGGACAAATCCCGAGCACTCAGGTGCGCGAGAAGACTTTGATGCATTTGAGGTCCGGCAACTGCTCGAATCAACGCCGCGGCAGTATCAACCGCTGCCCGACGAGTCTCGACTTCCACGCGAGACGCGGCCGATCGCGCTTGAGATTCGTGTGAGAGCAACCGCGTCGTCACGTATCTGCTGAGCGTCACGCCGCGCCATCTCAAGGACTTGGTCACGTTCTTTCGTTGCCTGCTCACGCGCAGAGGCGAGCAACTCTTCCGTCCGCGACTTCGCTTCCGCTACCTGAGCGGCCAGTTTTTCCCGCTCCGCATCTGCACTCGCTGCCCGCTCCTCAGTCACGCGCAACCTGTCCTGAATCTCCTCTTCGCGACGACGCATCATGCCGGTGAGTGGCCGATAGAAGAACCAACTCAGCACACCAAGCAAAATGAGGAAGTTGATCACCTGAAAGATGATAGTGGCTGATTCAAGATGCAGCATGACTCGAATTCCGTGATCCCATCATCCCGTCGCCAAAACCGTGCTCGTGAGCGGATTGGCGAACAGGAGAATGAGCGCCACGATGAGCGCATACAAGGCGAGCGATTCCAGTAACGCCAGACTGATGAACAGAGCCGTCGAGATCTGGTCACTCGCCCCGGGTTGTTCGGCGATCGACTCGAGCGCTTTTCCAGTCACACGACCTTGTCCCAGCGACGTCAGCATCGTGCCCACCGTTACCGCGAGCGCGGCGATCGCGGCGGAGGCCGCAAGGAACAGGAGCGCACTACTTCCCTTGGCAGCAGCCCGATCGACATCACTCTGGAGTGGATTGGCAAATAACAAGACTAAACCAATGATGAGGACATAGAGCGCTTGTGACTCGATCATGGCCAGCCCGACGAAGAGATTGCGGCTGATCACAGGCCCCTGATCCGGCTGCCGCGCGATCGACTCCATGGCGCGAGAACTGGCCCGCGCTTGACCGAGCGCCGGGAAGATTACTCCCAACCCTATCGATACTCCAGCGGCAATGACAATAACAGTGTAGAAAACTGCACTAGACATTCAATCCATCCCTTTCTCTGCCTGCACTGCCGCACCGATATAGACGATCGTTAGCACGGTGAAGATGTACGCCTGCAAAATTCCGACGAATAGACCGAGGATTTCAAGCAGTGCGGGAACGACGAGTGGCAGGATAAGAAGCAGAATCGCCACGATGAGCTGGTGGGTCAGCATGTTGCCGAACAGACGTACCGTGAGCGAGAAGGTCTGAGATAAATAATGGAGGATGTTGATAGGAAACAGTAACGGGATCGGTTCAAAATAGTGCTTCAGGTACCCACGCAAGCCTCGCTCACGAATCCCGAAATAATGGATAGAAAAGAACACAACCAACGCTAGCGCCAGTGGCGTATTGAGGTCCGCTGTTGGCGCGTCGACGAAGGGGAGAATCGCCATCGTGTTGGCAACGAGGACAAACATTCCGATGGTCGCGACGATCGGAAGGTAGCGGTGTCCCGGCTGGCCAACGACCTCGTCAATCATGCGCTGGATAGCGCTCACACCCCATTCCAGCGCCGCCTGCCACCGGGCTGGACGAAATTGGAGGTGACGACCGGCGATGATGCCAAGCAGACTCAGCACGACTATCATGCCCCAGGTTGCAATAACAGTCGTCGTCACCGGAAGACCGAAGAGGCGAAAGACTACCTGCCGCTCAAGTTCCATTAGTTAACCAGTTCCCCGGCGAGCGCTGACGTAGAGCGTCTGCATGAATCCAAGATGATAGCCAAGCAATCCCATCATCCCAACCTCCAAGCCCCAGCCGCGAATTACCAGCACCACGAGAAGCGCGAGTGGAACTCGCAAAAGTGTGAGCGCCGAGATCCCCGTTGCGGGCGACCACCCGTGAAGAATGACGAGACTCGAGACGCGTTGCGCAACGCGCAACTGCACCAGGGCCAGCAACACTGCTACTGAGAATGCGAAGACGCTAGTCATGCCGCTCAACCTTGCGCAGCGCCGCGCGCGCGGCAAGGTAGCCTTCCAGGCACGCAATACCAATACCGGCTCCAAGCAGCGTCAATGTCCAATCGTGTCCAGTTCCGAAGTGCCGGTCGAGGGTGTGGCCAAGCAGCAAACAGACTGCAATTGGGAGTGCCATGAACCACCCCAACGACGTAAAATAGGCGAATGCGCGCCAGAAAGAGCGCTCTCGCACTCGTCGTTGCTCAGTCTCTCGATCGTCCTCCGCGGAAGGCACGGGCCATCTGTCGGTAGACTCGATCAAAGTGCTTCTCCGCCTCTTCTTCAGCGGAGATGGATCGTTCGAACTGTTCACTGACGTCACTTTCAAGTTGGACGAAATCATGATCGATCGTGGCCGCCCCGGTAAGTATCAAGACCCTGTCGCCACGCACGTGCATCGTCCCACCTACCGTAGCGCCGTGTCGATCGTGGCCAACCATTCTGATTACGAAGTTCCCTGCCATCAGCCGAGCGACGAAGTCGGCGTGGCCCGGAAGTATCCCAATCCAGCCGTCGGAAAGCGGGACTACCACTTCCTCAACTCCGTCGTCAAAGACCGTGTCCTGTGGCGTTCGAATCGTAAGCCGAATGGTGCTCACGACGATCCGTCCACTTCGACTTGCCCGGTCGAGGCTCGGATCTCATCGATACTCCCGATCATGTAAAACGCCTGTTCCGGTACAGAATCGTGCTTCCCCTCCAGTATTTCCCGGCAACCACGAATCGTCTCCGGCAGAGAAACGAACGTGCCAGCCGTGTCAGAAAAGCGTTCAGTGGCAAAGAAGGGCTGTGTCAGAAAGCGCTGGAGCCGGCGCGCCCGCATCGCTATCTGTCGTTCGTCTTCTGACAGTTCATCGATGCCCAAAATGGCGATGATGTCGCGCAGTTCCTCATAGTGGCCCAACGCTTCACGAACCATTCGCGCCACGCGGTAATGCTCCTCTCCCACAAATCGTGGATTGAGCAGTGCAGACGAGGAGGCAAGCACATCCAGCGCTGGATAAATACCTTCACTCGCCAGTGATCGGGAGAGAACCGCGGTCGCATCGAGATGGCGAAACGCCGAAGCTGTGCCTGGGTCGGTGATGTCATCGGCGGGAACATAAATCGCCTGCACCGACGTTACCGAGCCGACAGTCGTGTTCGTAATCCGCTCCTGCAGTTCCCCCATCTCGCGCTGCAGCGTGGGTTGATAGCCTCCTTCTGATGGGATGCGCCCCAGGAGGGTACTGACCTCCATGCCCGCCTGGGCAAAACGATAAATGTTGTCAATAAATAAAAGGACATTGGCCTGCTCGTGATCGCGAAAGAACTCCGCCATGGTCAACGCCGTGTGAGCCACCCGAAACCGTGCCCCGGCTGGCTCATCCATTTGCGCGAAGATCAAAACCGAACGGGAAAGTACCCCGCTGTCACGCACCTGCAGGTAGAGATCATTTGCCTCTCGGATCCGTTCACCGACACCAGCGAACACCGCCACGCCGTGATGTGCTTGAATCGTTCGTAGCATTAGCTCGATAACGAGGACTGTCTTGCCGACCCCTGCCCCGCCAAAAAGGCCTATCTTTCCTCCCTGCGGCATCGGTATGAGGAGGTCGAGCACTTTGATGCCGGTCAGGAACGGTTTTGTGCCCGGAACCTGCTCGGTCAAGGCTGGTGAATGACTGTGTAGTGGGCGTCGCTCGATAGGGTCTGCCGTGAATCCCTCGTCGAGCGGCTCGCCCAACACATTGAAGACATGTCCCAACGTGGCGGACCCTACCGGAATCAACACTGGAAGACCAGTGTCCCGTACGACTAGCCCACGACGCAGACCGGAACCGGGGCCTAGGCTGATACAGCGGACCGTCGTCTCGTTCAGGTGTGACTGGACCTCGAGCACCAACGTCTTGCCACCCTTGAGCTCAAGATCCAAAGCATTATTGATTGGGGGAAGAGATCCGGCGGGGAATTCCACGTCAAGCACGACACCATGAACCGAAACAACCCGCCCAAGATGCGAGTCCGATGAGGGGTCATGTAATTTTGTGGGTTGAGGTTGCGTGTTCATTGTCTCCTCACCCGGCGTGATAGATTCGATCTGCCGAGATTGAGGGCGCTTGATCAACTATCCTCGCTGCCGCCTTGGAGCATCTTCAAGGGCTGCTCACCGGATTGAAATCGGCCGTCAGGACCTCACTACGCAATTCCGATTCCGACAAGCCCCACATCCAACCTCGATTCCAATTCACCATACGTCGTGTCAGATGACGTTCGCACTGACAAGATTGAAAAGGATGTTACAAATACGTTTCAGTGGAAGTGTGGTCATGGTAGGCAATGGCTTCGGATGAGGCATCGTCCAGGCTATCAACTCGCATCCGCGCATGATGCGGGTAATACTGGATACGTTGCCGGAATCCTTGCGGCTATTTTTGGAGCTTTTCCAGGAACTGCCGCCTTCAGTCTGAAGCGAACTCCGACTCATCGATGATTACAAGACTCGTTAGCTTTCAGGAGGCTCAATGACGAACGGGAACCGAACGGTAGAGGCGTTAATCGAGATTCCGCGTGGAAGCCGGAACAAGTATGAATACGACGAAGCCACCGGTCACCTCCGCCTTGACCGTGTGCTCTACTCGTCTGTTCATTATCCGACCGATTACGGCTTCATTCCGGAAACACTCGCGCCGGACGGTGACCACCTCGACATTCTGGTGATTACGCACGAGCCGACCTTTCCTGGCTGCTGGGTGGAAGCTCAACCGATAGGCGGGCTCGATATGGTGGACGAAAAAGGGAGTGACTTCAAGGTCCTGGCCGTGCCGACCGGCGATCCGCGCTTCGAGACTATCTCAGAGCTAAAGGACCTCGAACAGCACTGGCTCCGGGAGATAGAGACATTCTTCAGTACCTACAAGTTACTTGAACAGAAGATGACCGAGGTCATTGGGTGGCACACGTGCGAGGAAGCGTGGGATATGATCGCCAGTTCTCGTGACGCCTACCGTCAATCGGGCAAGCATGGGCATTTCGGCGACTAGTCGAGATCGAGCGTTTCCCGCAGTCGTTGAAGATGTTCGATCGCTTTGGCCAGCAGGTCACGATGCATGGGCTGGTTCAGCCAGCGACTCACGCCCGATGGATGCGGCAGTGGCAGAACATAGGCGTCGCCGCGATGATAGACGTTTCCGACCAGATCGCTGAGCGGCGCCTTGCCAACAAAGAACGTGATAGACAGGCGACCCAATGGCAGAATGAGCGCCGGAAGAACCAGATTCGATCTCTCGCTTCAGATGCGGCACGCAAAGACTGATCTCATGGCGTGAAGGCGCTCGGTCTCCGTCACCACCCGGGTTCGTTCCCGGAAAGCACTTCGTCAACGCGGTCAAATAGAATGACGAGTAGAATTTCGCCGGATCGAATCCTGCCCGCTCCAACCAGTCTTTCAGCGTCCGGCCAGTTGCCCCTGAATATGGCAGAGGTCGCTCGGAAACTGGTGCTGCCGGTGCCTGACCGACAACCATTACTCGAGCGGACGCGTGTCCGTGGAAGATAGGCAAAGCAGACTTGATGTGACCCGCGTCAACGCAGAGCCGGCATTGCGCAATATCCTGCTGGTAAAGATCGAGTCTTCGCTGTCGAGTGGACTCGTCCGTGCTGGACCACTCAAATTCCTCCACCGACATCACGATTCGCCACTTTTCCCACGACGCGATCCGTCAACCATAATGGCAAGCTCATGAAATGAGGGGCTGGCGACCCCTCGCATCACGCCCTTGACCGACTCCTCTAAATCGATCTGCTGGCCCGTACTCAGCCGCAAAATCGGGAGGTGTGTTGAGTCGGTCAACGATTCAGTCCATTCGGCAGCGAGGCATCTGATCAGCACTTCTCCGACGTAGCTTGCGATCGGTCCTGCCAAAGACTCAACAACTGCATCGTCCATCGCGTCGTAAACCAGCGCCATGTCGAGCAATTCGGATAGGTACGCGTCGAGACTCGCCAATGACGAGACACCGAAGTCCAGGTCAACTCCGAACTGTGCCTTGATCTGATGGACGAACGCCTCTGCGTTCCTACGGATAATCTCGGTGCCAGGGTCCTTCATCTCATCTCTCCGGTGGATGTCACACGACTGTTAGTGGATCAAAGTCGGGCCGCCGGGGGAGCATTGGCCCGTGCGCGCAACGAATTACTGAACAGTGTGCCAAATCCGGGTCAGTCACTTTCTGGATCTTTAGTCTATCCACTACCCGTCAAGGTCGCATCACAGACTGCCTCAACGCGGGCCCTCCAGATCACCGCGCCTTCGCTGTTCTCCGTTGCAAGGATCTCAAAACGGTCAACACTCCTGTCACGTTTCGCCCCTCTCTGCCGGTTCGAACTATTGCGAACAGAACATATGTTCTGTTTTGTATCGGCGGGAGGTGATGTGTGAAGAAAGGAAAGCCCTGTGAGCACTACGGCTGTAGGGCATGGGCGGTCCGCGGGAAGACGCTATGTCAGGCTCATCTGACCCAGCAGGAGCGTGCGTCGACCGGAAGTCAGAACGGAGGCCATAACAAGGGATTGTCTCAGGCGCATGCTGCTCTGGAGCGACGGATCGATGAAGCGGTCTCGCGATACGCAGCCGCCACCGGTCTTGAACGAGAGTCGCTCACGGAGGAGATCGGCGCGCTCAGGATTGTGCTGGCGAGACTTCTGGCGGAGGAAGACGATCCGGCAAGGTTGGCAACTTCGATTCCTCGAGTCGTTGACGCCGTTGTACGAGCCGTGAGAACGCAACGCGCAATTGACGGCGCGATGGCAGAAGGACTCACCGACGCGGTTACCCAAGTCTTGATCGAGCTTGGTCTCGGCGGTGACCGATGAACGCACCCCACGATGATCGCACCACGTTCCGCGACGGGACAGCACTGAGACAGATCATTAGCCAGCGTCGCGAGGCGAAGGTTACGGACATGGAACCCGCGAATGCGTTCGAAGCGGTTACGCGTCAGATGGTTGTCGACCTTGTCAACGAAATCCATTCACTCCGGACACGAATTGATTCCCTCTTCTCCGTCGTCGTTGGCGCGATAATCCTCGATCTTCTGATGCGCCTGGCCGGATGGCGCTGACCGCCAGGCGCTCCACACTCCCACGCGGACCACCCGAGTTTCATCCTCTGTAACGCTCAATGTCGACAATCACCCACTCAACGATTGGAGTCGAAGGTATGACTGATTCCGACGCTATCTTCAACGCACCCAACCAGTCGACCGCAAACGAACAAATTGGCAACACAACGTCGGGCCCGCGAGAACCATCAGGTATGGACGCCTCGTCTGGGTCGTCGTCGGCGCAGTCGCCCAGCGTGGACCTCAACGCCGTACGCGATCTTGTGCTGAAGGCGAACCCGGACGTCATCCCCGAGATGATCGCCGGTGACTCCTTCGACGCGATGATGGCGTCGGTCGGTCCCGCGCGCGACGCGTACAAGCGCATCGTCGATGGCATGAGTCGCCAACCGGGCGACACGCGCCACGCGTGCCAGCTGGTGGCGGACAACGTCAGTTCGTCGTGAACATCGAGGAGCTGAGTCCGAGCGCCAAGATCGCCGAGGGACTACGCCAGCGATCAAGCGGGCCTAGCCCTGGTGCGCACGCCTACCCGCAGGCTGCCGAAGCTCCAAGCGAGTGAGGGTGGGCGCCAACCAACGTGGGTTATCTGCCCGCTCGATGGGTGGGCTTGAAGGGAGGTAACAGCGAATGGCATCTCACGAAAGCCGAAGCCGCGAAACTTACCAACGACATGTTTCTTCGCGGTGTCATCGAGACGATCATCTACGAGTCGCCGATCCTGATGATGCTGCCCTTCATGGAGGTTACGGGCACTGCGATCACGTACAACCGTGAGTCGACCATGCCTGCCGCTGCCTTCTACGCTCCGCTCGACACGTGGACGGAGGCCGCGCCGACCTTCACCCAGAAGACCGCTGCGCTCAAGATCCTCGGTGGTGACGCCGACGTCGACAACTTCTTGCAGCAGACCTACGCCGATCCGAACGACCTCGAAGCGGTCGTGATCGAGTCCCGCGCCAAAGCTGTCGCCCACAAGTTCAGTGACACCTTCTTCAACGGTGACACTGGCATCGTGACGCTAACAGCTTCGATGGCCTGGTCAACCAGGTCATCTCGGGTCAGGAGATCACCGCTGGTGCTAACGGTGCTGCGCTCACGCTGGACATGGTCGATGAGCTGATCGACACGGTGAAGCCTGGCCGGCCGGAAGCACTGCTCATGGCGAAGCGCACCAGGCGCAAGCTGTCGTCGCTGCGTCGTGCGTCGGGCAACATCCTCGAAACGTCGCTCGACGCCTTCGGTCGACACGTCATCTCGTACGACGGCATCCCTTGCATCACCGACGACTGGCTGCCGATCGACGAGACGCAAGGCAGTGAGTCCGCTGCGTCCAGCATCTGGGCCGTGAAGTTCGGTGCCGATGGTGTCATGGGTCTGGAAAACGGCGGCATCCAGGTGGAGCTCGTCGGTGAAGTCCAGGATCAGGACGCCACGCGCCATCGCATCAAGTGGTACACCGGCCTGGCGATCTTCTCTGACTACGGACTCGCACGCCTCAAGGGCATCAACGGGTCCTAGGTTCTCACGCTCTCTCTCTGGTGGGCTTGGCGTCGTGGCAGAGTCAACCCCACTGCACACACAGTGGCGGCGCGTGAGCGCCGCCATTCGTTTAGGAGGACTCGATGACTGTTTCCGGTGGGCCAGCACAACCGACGATCACCTGTGCTGACGGCGTGACGCTGAACGCAAGCTCCAACACGACGTACACCGTCGACGTCTCCGGCTTCGCCTGGGCGTGGGTGGATGTCGCGATCGACAAGGACCACACGCTCTACTTCCGTGGCTCGGTGCTCGACGACGACTGCGACGCCATCCGAGATATTCGACGGCACGACGCAGCTGAAGGACGCCGGCCAGTCGTCCACCGCGCAAGGTCGGGTCTATCGCCTGCCGGTCTCCGGCCTACGTAAGCTCGCGATCTACGTGCAGAACAACGAAGCGTTCAACGCGACGCTGAGCGTTCACGTCGGCCTCGGGCACTAGGAGGACACATGACTGTATCTGGCTATCCGTCTCGGCCGAGTGTCGTACTCGCCGACGCTGTGGACATCGCCAACGGTGGTGGCGACCTCGAGGTCTACGCCAGCTGCGAAGGCTTCTCGTGGGCCTTCATCGAGATCACCAGCGACCAGGCGTTCGACTACTACGTCAAGTGCGCTGGCCGGGCCGAGGTCGACTACCACGCTGACTATTGGGACGGCAACACGCGGCTCACGCAGTCCAGCGTGTCCGGTAGCTCGTCTCCGGTCGGCGTGATGGTCAACGTCGCTGCGCTGTCGAAGATCGGCGTCTACTACTACAACGAGGGCGGCGCGCACGCGACCGTCACGGTCGTGGTCACGCTCGGCAACTGAAGGGAGGACGCATGCCTTTAGTCCCAACGGCTGGCGGCTTCATCCCGACGCCTTAGCTGACTGGCTGAACGGTCAAGACGTCGATCGGATGAATCGCTACCGCGAAATGCTCGACTTCTACGGCGGCAACCAGTGGGATCGCCGACGTCGCCCGGGCGAAACACGACTCACCGTCAACTACGCTCGTGCGCTCGTGCGAAAGACCGTCTCGTACGTCTACAGCGAGCCCGTTAGCTTCTCCATCTCGCCTTCGACGTCGGACGGCGTCACCGAAGAGCTCGCGGCCACCGTCGAAACACGGCTCAACGAGCTCGCGATCGAGCAGGACCTTCACTCGCTCGACTTCAACACGATGGTCGATGCTGCTGTCGTCGGTGACGGTGCGTTCAAGATCACGTGGGACGTCGACGAGCAGACGCCACAAGTCACGTCGGTCGATCCTGCCGGCCTGTGGGCGTGGACGCGACCAGACAACGTCCGCAAGGTCCAGCGCGTCGTGCAGCGCTACTACCTGACGGCACCCGAAGCGTTCCAGCTGTTCGGCGTCGGCACGATCAACGGGGCCGGGTCGGTCCCGGTCGTCGAAGACTGGACGGCGGAGCGCATGGTCATCGAAGTCGCCGGCCAGACGACGGACGATCGCACCGAACCCTTACGGCTGGATACCGTACGTGATCTTCCCCAACCAGCCACGTCCTCACGAGCTCTGGGGCGATTCCGACCTGGTCGACCTGATGGACACCTGCAAGGAGCTCAACCGCCGGCTCACGGTCATCTCGCGCATCCTGCAAGTCTCCGGCAATCCGATCGCGGTGCTCGAGAACGTCACCGGCTCGACCGGCATTCACGTCGATGCCGGCGCGATCTGGGAGATTCCGGAAGGCAGCAAGGCCTACCTGCTCGACATGCTGTCGGGCGGTGGCGTGCAGCTGCACATCGACTACATCGATCAGCTGTACCGAGCGCTGTACGACCTGGCTGAGACTCCGCGTACGGCGTTCGGTGACTCCGGCCGCAACGTCTCCGGCGCTGCGCTCGAGGTCGAAATCCAACCGCTGGTGCAGAAGGTCCAGCGGCGACGTCGCGTCTGGGACGCGGTCTACCGCCAGCGGAACGCCATGATCCTCGAATTGCTCGAACGCTTCGGCAACGAACCGCTCGGCGGCGTGCGTCGCTCCGAAGTGGTGTGGGGCTCGGTCCTGCCGAACGATCGGCAGGCGTTGGTGCTCGACGAGGTCCAGCTGGTGGCGCAGAACATACACAGCCGGCGCACGGCGATGAACCTGCTCGGCGACGTCGACCAGGAGCGGGAAGTCGCGCTCATCAAGGAGGAACAGACGATGGGGCTCGCGCCGCAGGCTGCTTCAGCCGGCGCGAACGCGCACGACGCCCAGCAGACGACGTCGGCTGGCTTACAGACAAGGGTGGCGAGCGGTGCCTAGGCAGCTGAGCACGCGGAAGTTCGACGAGGCTCGCAACGACGTCATCGTGTACGCGCGGAATCTCATCACGCGGTGGGAGCGGAAAGATCCTGCCGGCGACATCGAGCAGGCTGTGTTGGCGCTGGAAGGCGCGATCGCACGCATGGACGCCGAACTGTCGCGGCGATCGAACGGATCGAGCGATGAATAGAACCGCGCTTAGTGGTGTGGGAATGTGGTCAAGTGCCGACAGTTGTCCACATTTCCACGGCAGACGCGCCATGCGTAGGTGTCCGCAGTGCAAGGGCCATCTGTGGGTGTGGGTGCTCGCTCCCAAGAACACCAGTCGGCAAGGCGTTGAGATTCGCAACGAGATAGCGCACGTGGTCGGCTACGAGGAAAAGCTCATCCGCTGCCGGCTGTGCCGAGGCCTCGGCGAAATCGAAGGAGAAGAGAGTGACGACGACATTAGCGGACGCTCGCACGCGACTCAGGATCGCGCTGGAAGACTCGTCTGGCACGGATTTGTGGGCGGACGGGACACTGGACGAAGGGCTGACCAGGGCGCTCGACGACTACAGCCTGTGGAGCCCGAGCCAGGCGACGGACACGTTCACGGCGACTGCCGGCGACCTGACGGCCGCGGTGCCGACCAGTTGGGTCCGGATTGAGCGCATCACCGATCCCAACGGGTGGGTGATTCCGGAGCTCGTCGGTGATCCGCTCCGGTACGTCGCCGACCTGGAGCTCAGCTGGTACATCTTCGCCGACTCCTTCCGCTTCACCAGGCCGCTGATCGCCGGCGACTACACGGTCTGGTACTACACGCCTCGGACCTTCCCCGCGACTGATGCCACGGTCTTCCCCGTTCCGGACACGGACGTCTCGCTGCTCATCGCCTCGGCGGTGGTCTTCGTGCTTCAAGTGCGGATGATCCAGGAGCACAAGCGGGGGGCGCTGCCATCGAGGTACATGCAGCCATTGCAGCAGGCGCGGGCCGAGCGCGATCGGGAGTGGGCGCAGCGCCGGCGCGTGATCCGTGTCTCGTCGGTAAGGAGCGCAGTGACCTGGCTGGACATGACTGCTGAAGAGGTACGGGGATGGCTGAAGATGGTGGATGATCGCCGCTGTCGGATGACGAGCTCGACGAGCTCGATGCCTGGCTGCGTTCAACGCTGCTGCTGAGTCTGGGATGTCTCATCAGGGGCGTCACCGATCAACGACGTTCCGAAGCTGATCGCGCGGTTCAGCCGTTGTGCGCCGAGGGGCGTGAAGTGATCGAAGCGGCTGAGACGGTCTTCCGGTTCTCGCGGCTCTCCGAGCGGCAGCAGGAGGTCGCCATGCTCATCGCTCGGGGCTGAGCAACGCTGAAATCGGCGAACGGCTGTTCATCGGTGAAGGGACGGCTCGCTGGCACGCGTCGGGCATCTACGGGGCGTTCGGGCTCTCGCCTCGCGGTAACGGGCGTGCTGGTTGCCGGCTGGCGCTCGCTGCGCGGCTCATCTCTGCGGCTCGGGTGCTCTATGACTGCTGACAAGCTGCGCGCGGTGCTGTCCGACGTCGGGGAGTTCTCCAACGTCTTCATGCCTGGGCGGGTGCTCCGCTCCTACCAGGCCGATCCGGCGCGGGTCATCGTGCAGGCAGTGATCGATCGACGTGCTGGACGTGAGACTGCCGGCGAGTTCGGCGTGGTCTTCTCCCGCCAGGCGGGCAAGGACGAAATGCTCGCGCAAATCTGCGCGTATCTCTTGCTCATTTTCAGCAAGGTCGGCGGGCAGGTGGTGGTGGCGCTCCCGACGATGCGTCCCCAGGGTCAGATCGCGGTCGATCGACTGGCTGCCCGGGTACGCAACAGTCGAGCTTCCGTGCGCTCGGCAAAGCGCGGGTCAGAGACGGCTCGATCGTGCAGTTGGGCGAGGCCTCGGTGCATTTCCTGTCGGCGGGTCCGCAATCGTCGGCTCGCGGTCAGACGGCGTCGCTGCTTTTGGTCGCCAACGAGTGTCAGGACATCGAACCGGACCGTTGGGACTCGGTCTTCGCGCCGATGGGGGCCTCGACCAACGCCATCTCGCTCTACATGGGAACGGTCTGGACGGCACAGACGCTGCTTGCGCGCCAGATGCGGTACTTACGGTCGTTGGAGGCGAAAGACGGCCACCAGCGGCTATTTTTGGTGCCCTGGGCGCGCGTTTCAGAGGACCTTCCGACCTATGGCCGGTACGTGGAGGGCCAAATTCGGCTGTTGGGGCCGGATCATCCCTTCATCAAGACCGAATACGAGCTCGTTGAGCTCGACGCCGCGGGCGGTCTGTTCCCACCGTCGCGTCAGGGTCAGATGGTGGGCGAACACTCGCCGATGACCAGCGGCGTGACTGGTCACACCTACTGCTTACTGCTGGACGTTGCCGGCGAAGAAGAAGATCAAGTGGAAGGAGTGGTGCAATACGATCCGACGGCCCGTCGGGACTCGACTGCGCTCACGGTGGTGCGTGTGGTGCAGCGCTTCGACAACGTCACTGGTGAAACCCGGCCACGCTACGAGGTCGTACGACGCTATCTCTGGACCGGGGTGAAGCACACCAGCCTCTATCACCAGCTGCTCGACCTGGCTACGGACGTTTGGCACGCGCGGTATGTGGTCGTGGACTCCACCGGCGTCGGCGCTGGCCTGTCGTCCTTCCTCCGCGCTGCCCTGGGTGATCGGGTGGTGCTGCCCTTCACGTTCTCGCTGAGCTCGAAGTCTGAGCTCGGCTGGAATTTCCTCGGCATCATCGACTCGGGGCGATTCAAGGACTACGCACTAGAAACGGCGGAATCCGATCACGCACGAGCCGCGAACGGCGGAATCCGTCGAGATCCCGAGCTCGATCGACTCGGAATCCGCCACATTGGCGGAAGTCTTCTGGAAGCAGGTACGCGAATGTACCTATGACGTGCGACCTGGGCCGAACCGGCTGATGTCGTGGGCGGTGCCGGATCCAAAAACGCACGACGATTTGTTACTGAGCGCGGCGCTGTGCGCGGTGCTCGACGAGCAGGACTGGCGTCCTAGAGGGGCTGTAGGCCGATGAAAGAGACGACCACGCGCAAGGAATGGAACTGCGACGAGTGCGGCAAGGAGTTTCCGGCCGGCACGACGGCCTATACCGGCAAATGGGGGACCTGGCTGCACGTTGAAGGGTTCGGCGTGGTTCACGCGGACGCTGAAGGGCGTCTCTGTGCTCGCTGCTACGCCAAGTACGTCGGCTCGCCAGCAACGCTGCGCGAGCGAAAGCCGGCCAGGTGAGCATCACCGATACCAGCGGCAACAGTTCGACCAGGCCGGACGCCACGGCGCGTGCCGATGCTGCTCGCGGGGATTCGAGCGGCGCGCGCTACCAGTCGGTCGACGTCGGCGGTGGGGTCGATGCACCAGGCGCGGAATCGGGCTCCGGCAAGTCGGATCGAGCCTGCGCGAAGATCGTGTGGTGGGACGAATGGCACACCGCCGAGGACGAAAAGGTCTGCCCGGAGTGCTCGCCGCTGGATCACCAGTGGTACGAGCAGGGGAAAGGGCCGGTGCCTCCGCTGCACGATAACTGCCGGTGTAAGCGGATCGTGGTGTGGTGGGACTGCTACCAGTCAGACGGCACATGGGAGAAGGGTGGTCGGGCGCAGTAGCGCGGGCCGCGCGAATGCCGGCGGCGCACCGACGGCAGCTGTAAGCGCCCCGCGCGCTGCGCCTCAATCGAGGACGGATTTTGGCATCGGGCGTTGATTACTTGCGGGTTTGGGTGGATTCCGACGCTTAACTAGATCGTTGGCAAGGGGCAAGGAATGACGGAAACCTTCGACGTCACGCTGGACGGTACGGGCTACATGGTCAAGCCTGGGGCCTACCAGCGGTTTCAGGATGGACAGAGCGAAGGGCGTGTCGGCCGCGTGCGGCTCTTCGACTTCTACGGTGGCGGCAAGCGGGCGGCGCAACTGGAACGCGATCGCTTCTGGTCGGGGGTGGGCGCGTGGCCGACGCTGGACAGCCAGGGCGTGATCGCGGGGCCGGCTGAGACGGACCGGACACTGACTCCGGCTACGGCGTTCGTGCCGACGGCTCGGCGCTGGTCGTTCAGTTTCAACGGCACGTGGTACGTGCTGTGTGGGACGGGGCTCTACAGCGTGGCGACGTCGGGCGGCTCCTTCTCGGACCTGACGCTGGTGCAGACGTTCGCGGGCACCATCCTCGACTGCGTGTTCGAGGACTCGACGGTCTACGTGGCGCTCGGGACCGGCAACGACATCGCCAGTTACGACTTCTCGACCTCGACCTACGACTCGTCGTTCTACGCGGACTCGGCGGATCTGATCGGGATTGAGAACGGGATCGTGCTGTGGGTGCGGTCGGCTGAGCCGTGGAAGATCGTCAACACGGGCTCGTGGATCTCGACGGCGGGTCAGGGCAAGTGGAAGCGCTTGGTGCAGGTCGGGGGCCACCTGTGGGCGATGTCGGCTCGCAGCATCGTGCGCTACACAACGGCGTCGGCCACGACGGCCACGGTGGTCGGGGAGGCCACCATGCCGGACTTCGCGGCGGACGACGACTTCGATTGGGCGATCAATCACTTCGGCAAGCTCTGGACGTGGGCGGGCAAAGAGGTTGTCTACTACGACACGGCCAACAACGAGTTCGTCGGCACTGGCGTACGGGGTCAGGCAACGCGGGGCGCGTGCACGGTCGGCTCCTGGCTGGTGACGGTGATCGACGACCTGGTCAGCGGTGATCCGGAGATGTGGGCCTACGACGGTCGCGGCTGGTGGCAGCTGGAAGATGGCTCGACGGCGTACGACCGGCCGGTTTCGATCTTCGGCAGCTGCGATGACGCGGACATGCTGAGCGGGCGCGGGACGACCAACCAACACGCGGCGACGTGGCAGTTTTTCGATCGCTCCGGGGCTCCGGCGATCCGTTCGTCCTACGAGCTCATCACGGCGCTGTTGGACGCTGGTGAGCGAGATTTGGACAAGGTGTGGCGTCGTGCCGGCGTTGAGATAGCGACACCGGACGCTCGGGCAACGGCGGACTCGGTGACGGTGGCGCTCTCGTACAGCGTGGACGGCGGCGCGAACGTGGACGTCGGTGGCCTCGTCGAACCTGACGAACGCTTCCGGCCGGCTGAATACCGTCTCGGCGGCGCTCGTCGGCTCGGCCGGAATCCCGCTTCATCCAGCTGAAGCTCGCGGTGTCCTCCGTCTCGGCGTGGTGTCCGGTGGTGGTGGGGCTGTGGGCGGAACACGAGACGATGGACCTGCCGACCAGGCGGCGTCGCTGGCGTTTCACGGTGGAGATGACTGACCAGGTGATCAAGCGGGACTCGTCGGTGGATTCGACGGGAGCTCGTACGCTGGCGATCAACCTGTGGGACGTGTGGGACAACGGGTCGGTGGTGACGTTCAAGGACGTCGACTACGACCAGACGACGACCAGCTACAACGTGCGGATTGCCGGCATCCGGGAGGTTATCAAGAAGCTGACGGACGTTTCGATCGCGAGCTCCGAAGTGGAGCTCACGCTGGTGGAGGTTTGACATGGTGGTGGGTTGGTCTAAGGCGGTGTGGCTTAGATCGAGGGCAGTCGAGAACGTTCCGGAGTGCTAGGATTGCGAAAAGTTTAGATCAGGAGCTGCGCGGTGCTCGACCGCGCCGTGTCGAAAATAAAACGCACAACAATAGTTCGTAATGATGCGTCAATCAGTCAGACCCGAAGGGATCTGTGGTGGCCGGCCGAGTCCTTGACGTGCGAACAGCGACGGAAAGCAGCGACGGGACGATCCAGTTCCGCTCCGCCACGTTGAGAGACGTGGTTCTCCTGCGCGGACTTCAACGACGTTGCTTCTCGGGTAGTCAGGCCTATGGACTGGCGACTCTAATGGTCCTTTATTTCTGGCCACGATCTCAGATCCTGGTCGCTTGTGCCGGTGACTACATCGTCGCCTGTGTTGCCGGCGACACTGATGGCGTTCAAGCACGGGTGCTCAATCTCTGCGTCGATCCCAACTTTCGGCGACGCGGCTTAGGATCCACACTGCTTCGATCAATTGAAGGTCGGCTCGACGCCCCTTACGTCACGTTGATGGTTGAAGACAAGAATCTCGGAGCTCAGGCGCTGTATCGCCTTCATGGTTATCTGCCGGTCAGCGATCTCCGGAATTACTACGGCCGCAATCGTCACGGCATTCTTATGCAGAAGCACATTTCTCAGTAGATTCCGCAGTTCACGTGACCGCGCCGCATCTTCGTCAAACTTACAGATGCTTCGAAGCTCAACGAAGTAGACTGACGTATTATCACGAAAAGCGTTTTCCGCTTCGTTGACGACTGCAGTATCGCTTTTCCCGTGGTAACCGTCGAATCGACATTTTCCGGCACGTTTGGTGACGACGAATTGGAAGGTCCATGGCTGCTGAACCTGCGCGACGCTCACGTGTTTCCCAACAAGTCGTGACCGAAATCTGTCGACTCGTCCGGCAGGGCGTATACAAGGCAGGAGATCAATTGCCTGCGGAGCGCGAGCTTGCGGATCGGCTCGAGGTCAGCCGGCCCTCGCTTCGGGAAGCGCTACGTGTTCTTGAAATGAACGGGATCGTTGAGTCCAGGCACGGTGGAGGAACCTTCATTCTCGACATGTTTCCAACCGGTATCGTTTCACCATTGTCGTTGTTGCTCGAGGCCACCGGTGACACCGTTGGTGATCTTTGGGAGATGCGCATCATCTTCGAGCCCGCGATTGCCGCTCGTGCCGCTGCACGGGCGACGCCAGACTCAACTGCGCCGCTGCAACGTTTGGTCTCACGGCTTGAGAACTCCGCAACGGATGGCGCATCCGACGACACTGTCATCCAAATCGATCGAGATTTTCACAACGGGCTCGCAGCCGCGTCCGGCAATCAGGTGGCAGTTCGTGTTCTGATGTTGATCGGCGAGCTTCTGACAGAAGGGCGCCGTCACTTCATCACATCCAACGATCGTCGCTTCCGCGCATATCTGGCGCACCGTGACATTCTTGACGCCGTCCAAGCGCGTGAACCGGCGGCTGCACGAATCGCAATGCTGCGTCACTTGGAAGAGATCGAGGCTTTCATCCTGGGCGAGGTCATCAGTGAGACTTCCGTGAGTCTGGAAACTGGTCAGACGCCTGACCGCGATGAAGCTCAACAAACCTGACCGATAGCGCGGACGTCACTGGGAGTTCTCGAACAACGTTCAATATTTGGCGCTAAAGCCGCCAGCGCTTATACAGTTCGCTCTTCGCCGATGGTTCGACTAACGAGGGTCGAACTGAGACGGTATATACGCCCTCCGTCGCGCCCGAAGTACGGTTAAAGTCACAACTGCGCTCGATCCCTATAATGGCTCTGGTTCCCATTGTCGAACGTGGGATTCGCGGCATCAAAGGACTCACACAAAATGGAAAGTCGGTGTCTCCCGAATTCGCCAGTAACCGTCACCCGATACGTACGCGCCATGTTGTTCATCCTCCCCCTGCTGATCTCCCAATTCGCGCCCGCTTTCGCTAAGGCGAGCGATTCGCCTGATCGGGTCTTCTTCCCGCAGACCGGGCACTATCTCAGCTATGGATTCCTCGACTACTGGCGGCATCACGGCGACATCGCCCAGTTCGGCTATCCGATAACCGACGAGATGCAGGACCCGAATACCGGTTTTACAGAGCAATATTTCGAGCGAGCGGTCTTTGAATGGCACCCGGATGCGCCACCCTCCTGGCAAATTCAGCTTCGGCGACTTGGTGCTGAAATCGTAGGCGGACGGGAAGCCGAACTACCATTTCGACCGCTGGCGTCGGGCGAACCTGGTTGCGTTTTCTACGTGGAGACCGGCCACCAACTATGCCGCCATTTCTTGAACTACTGGGAATCAAACGGCGGACTTCCAATATTTGGCTATCCATTGAGTGAGGCGTTTACCGAGGGCGATTACACGGTCCAATACTTCGAACGTGCGCGATTCGAGTGGCATCCAGAGAATCAGGGGACCCCTTTCGCCGTGCTACTCGGACTCCTCGGTCGTGACGCCGCATCAAAAGACAAGGTCAATCAGTTGGGGGAGCCAGCGACACCCGGAGTCCCTCCCTACGCTCCAGAACTCTTCAATTCGGGGACGCTTTCGTATGAGGTGCCGATCGAGTTCCACGCGCAGCAGGATCCCGACTGGTGTGACCCTGCTGACGTGCAAATGTGGCTACAGTCGGTCGGCGTCACGCTGGCCGGAAGTTCGGACGCGACAATTCAGAGCAGTATCTGGAATTACGAGATCAGTCACAATGACGGATTCACGTTACAACAATGGCACGCGTCTCCCTACGCGGTGGCGGAAGCGCTCAATGCGTTCGGTGCAACCCGACCGGTCGGAGACGCAGCTTTCAACGACATGTTCAGTGCTGGAATTGCTATCTCTCAAAGCCTTGCCGTCGATCACCAACCGCTGATCGCCCTGGTTGATGACGGCACGCATTATGTGCTCGTGTCGGGAGCCGTTCTCGGACCAGGAGGGGTCGATGCGCCTCCGACGTCGGTGACGGTTTTCGACCCCTGGACAATCTCGTCCGACCGCGGCGGCTATCCGGCCATGGGGCAGGGAACCAACTGGGACTGGGCGGCTTTCGCAGCCCGCTTCACCCGCGACAGCACCAACGATCCCGGCATTTGGTCCGGAAAATGGACGTTGATTGCGGCTGGGCTTCCTCTCAACCAGTGATGAAGACAAACTCACTCGGCACAGATCATTTAATTGCCAACGCGTTTGCCGGCGACGCCACACCACCCAACTTGTTCAATGGAGCGGAGGTCAACATGAATTCGTAGACACCGTCCTCAGCGCAATCGGCCGCTAAGTCCTCAAGATAGAACATTTCTCCAATAGGCATACCCCATAACGGTAAAAGCGTCGTGTGCAACGACCCGCGATCCCGATCAGGTGGCCAGGCTTCGAAGCTCGGTGCGTCACCTGCAACCGCCGAGAAATGATTGTCCCAGAGAAATCGAAGGGTCTCAGGTCCTTGAGCGACACCGATAAACGTGTGCCCACCCTCCGCGACCTCGGCGCGTTGCTGCTGATCTAGCCCGTCGTACCACGCAGTCCAGCCACTCCGAACGATGAGGATGTCGCCCGTCTCGAAGAGCGTGCCCTGGGCTTCGGCGATCTGCCGAAGCTCGTCGACCGTGATCTCGACCCGATTTCCAGCGACGTGGTGAGTCCCTCGCTGAGCAGCCCACCGCTGGTAGTCGAGCAACACCGCACGACCGGCGATGCCGCGTCGTGCCCAAGCCTGAATGCCGTTACGGGTGCCAGTCACTCCGGTTATCTCCGACTCATCTACCTCACCGTAGAAACACTGACATTGCGCATTCCCCATATGCGTGAGCCCGTCCCAGTGAGTTGACGATTGCGTATTAAAGTCGTTGTAGACATCATCATGTACAAAGGCACGCTTGTTCTTGATCGTGTGCGCCAGTCGCTCTCGATGGAAAAGAGGAGGATCGGGCAACTCCAGTTTCCAATTCAACGGGAAAGTCTTTCCCGTACGGATCAGACTGGATGCCGCCAGCACGCGTTCCGCAGTCAACAGGTTGATGGTGCCGACCTCGTCGCCTTCTCCCCAGAGACCCCAATCTGAGTTTTGTGGAGAACCCGGTGCAAGCGGTAAATCATCGAAAGACGGCAGGATCCCCGGTTTGGCCTGGTTCATCGATTTCCTTGCCCTTTCCTAAGACGCGCGCCGCCACATCAACCGACGTTTGAGGCACGTAATCCAGACGACGCGGCTGTTTCCTACTTCTATGAACGAGTGACGCCATTCTATGCGCAGCTTGTCGCGCTGGTCAAAGCGCAGAGAACACCTTCACGACATTCGTGTTTCCGCACTTTATGGCACGGCTCACGCAAAAATATACCGTTTGTTGTCAGGATTTCCCGGCTCTGCTACGCTCTTTACAGCCATGAAGTGCGATTCCTCTGTAGGAAAATGACGGTGGGAGGAACCACCCCTTGATCATCGACGGACGGCTTTGGTTGCTTATCGGCCTGAGTATCGCCATGCTCTTCACCATTGAGGCCATTGAGGATTTCACTGATGGCGCGTGGCCACAGATGCGCCGCTCGTCGGGATATTTCGACGTGCTTGGCAGCTCACGCGGACTTTGGGTCGCGGTCGCCATGCTCGTGTTGCCTGGACTCGTATTGACCATTCTAAATCTGGCCGTGCTCGTCTGGAAGGATCTGCCGTATAGCAACACGTTGTTGCTTGGAACCATTTTCATCATCATCGGCTGGCTGCTATTTTTGGCGACCACCATCGACCTCGGCGGCATCGGCGAATACCTTGAAAGTAGCGGCATCGTCGCCCCGCTGTCACTACTGATCGTCCTGGTCATGGCGGACCTTTTGCTGATGATCGCCTTAATTCAGATCTTCCCGAGCAGCCTTCGTTCCATTCTTCCGTGACGCTCCTCAGTCCTGACTTCAGTATTGTGAATCAGCAGATTCGATCCCAATTCGATTTCATCAGCGAGTGTGGGCCTGAACGAATCCACGCGTGACGCGCTTTGATGCGGGTATTCAAATCGCCGGGTTTGTAGACGAAAGATAGTACGTCAGGCTCTGCAGCGCGCTGGTCGGGTCGATTTCGCGCGTCCAGACATTGGCTGGCACCCGCAAAACCACGGGAGCGTAATTGAGGATCGCGCGCACACCCGCTTCGATAAGCTGATCGGCAACGTCCTGCGCGGCCGAAGCCGGAACCGCGACAATTCCGATGCGGATCCCCATCTCACGAACGACTTCTCTGATCTCGGTCTTATCAAGAATCACCACGCCGTTTACCTGTTGTCCAATGTGATCTGGATTGCGGGCAAAGATCGCGGAGATTCTGAACGAGTTTTCTTCGAAGCCATGATAGCGGGCAATCGCCTGTCCGAGATGACCGAAACCCACCAGCGCGGCATCCCATTGACGATCTAGGTGCAGGATCTGCATAATGGCGTGTTCCAAACGGGCAAGATCGTAGCCTTTTCCCTGCTTGCCGAAACGCCCGAAATATGAAAGGTCACGCCGAATCTGAGCAGCCGACACGCCGATTCTCTCTCCAAGTCCTTCCGAAGAGGCGGTCGAGACTCCCTCATTAACCATTTGCCGCAGCGTACGCACGTAGACCGGCAACCGCCGAATCACCACGTCGGGGATCGCATCATGTTTCATCATTGATATCCATGTATCGAGAACTAGGTGGCAATACCAGTTGTCTCAGTGATTCCATCGATGCCGCTGAAATCCGTGATCTGCTCACGACCGGCGACAACACAGCCAGGCCGTAGACATTTCTCGGTTTCTCGTTCAGGAAAACGGCTGCTATGCTACCATCCGATAGCGACGGTGGTCAACGATCAATCGTTCCGCGACCGAGGCAGGATCAGGCTGTCGTTCCTTCGAAGACTACTTCCAAATCAAGGGGCCAGATGACCAATCGCCTCAAACTGATCGCACGCGACCAGCAGTTCCGGCGTCAGGTCTTGCCATTGATTCTGCTAGCGCTGATGATCGCTTTCGGCACGATTGGATACATGGTCGTCGAAGGCTGGTCACTTGGCGACGCCCTCTATATGACGATCGTCACCATGTCGACCGTTGGCTACCGGGAAGTCCATGACCTCGACGGTCCCGGACGAATCCTGACCTCATTCCTGATCTTACTCGGCGTTGGCGTGCTGTTTTTTAGCGTGACCAACCTATGGGCATGGATTGTTGAGACGCAGATGAGCGGACGGCGTTCGCAGCAGCAAATTCGCAACCGGATCAAAGAACTTGAAAACCACGTTATTGTCTGCGGCTTTGGCCGCGTCGGCCAAAGCATCGCGGAGGAATTAACGGGCGATAATATCCCGATCGTCGTGATTGAAGCGGACCCTCAACGGTGCGAACGCTGCCAGCAAGAACATATTCTCGCCGTACAGGGAGACGCGACCCAGGACGCGGCATTAATCGAAGCCGGAATTGAACGGGCGCGCGGACTTGCGATTGCGCTCGACGACGATGCCAAGAACGTCTTTATCGCGCTCACCGGACGTGCCCTCAATCCCAAGCTCGTCATCGTCGCCCGATCCGGCCTCCGTGAGTCGGAAGCAAAGCTCATCCAGGCCGGCGCGCATCGGGTTGTCTCTCCATACTCGATGAGCGGACAGCGAATGGCAGCACTCTTTGCTCGCCCGGGTGTAATCGATTTCATCGAGACGACTCTGCTACGCGGCAACATCGAGTTCAACTTGGAAGAATTCACCATACCGGAACTGTCGGTGCTGGAAGGACTGACTGTGCAGGAGGTTCACCGGATGGTTGGCTCCGGTGTCACGATACTGGCGATCATCGGAGCGGCCGGCCTTGTACCCAGCCCGCCGCCCGAACTAAAGCTGTTCGCGAGTGACACGCTTATCGTGGTGGGCAAGAGCGAACCGCTGAGTCGCTTGAATGAAATCGCGAAACGGACAGGGGCCGCCGACCACCTCGATAGTTCGCCAGCCTAAGCGGAAGCCGCTACAAGCTGAGATTGAACGGCGGCGGAATCTCGCTCGTGTTCTGAAAGCGTGCCCCATAACCGGTCCACGATTTCTTCACACGGGCCAACTCGACTCGGGCCGGTCAGCCAGAGGGCAACATGGCTCGGTTCGGCGTTTCCGCTGCGATCCGCCAACTGCTCTAAAACTCCGTATCCACCTGCCACGCTCAACAGGTTCACGCCGCCAAGCGGTCGCTTCGTTATTGCCACTTCCAACGTCGACAAAGACATTGACTTCGACAGAAACGAGCGAGCGATTGTCGGCCCCAGTGAAGAGCCCAACGCCTGCTCAGTGATGATGGCCCGAATGGACCTATCGGCGGGCAGACTAGACGCGATCTCGTCCGGTGAACGCTGCCACCATCGGGCCACTACCGGGTCGATTGGACTTCGCGGGAAGGTGCTGCGATACGCACCGACCAGATCTTGACCGGGTGGGATCGGAAGCAAACTTGGTCCAGCGATGATCGCGGTTCGTCGGCCGTACAGGAGATCGAGAAAGTGGAGCACACGAGGGAGGCCCGCAGGCGCAAGACCACGTCGTTCGATCAACGTGCCGACCGCCTCAAACGGTGCGTCGACGTGACTCGATGAAAGTGCCCGTACCACCTGATCCTGAACCTCATAGGGCGTCGGAGCTACGCGGGCGAGTTGTTCTATGCGCTGCACAAGACTTCGGCGCGCCTCTATGGATAGGTCGAAAAGCTCTCCTTGCGCCTCGTCTTCCAGCGCCCAATTGTTCGCAATAAGCGAGAGCTCCTCATCGATCTGCGCGACGTCTTGCTCGAGTTGCACGAACTCGTTGATATCTACGTCAAGAGCGTCGGCGATTCTCGCCAACACCGAAAAACTCGGCAATGTGCGGGTACGCTCCAGACGACTCAGATGTGACGGTGAAACGACTGCAGTAAACGCAAGCTCGTCCAGCGTCATTCCTCGTGAACGGCGCATGCGGCGAATCGCGGGTCCAATTCGTTGCCGGTGTAGTGAGTGGCGATTCATAGTCGGCACCTCTCCGTCGACCACCGCGACAGTCTTGACTTGTCGTTACGTCACCTAACCTTGATTACCTCCAACATGCTCGCATAATCGAAGCCACCAATTTCACAATGGTCAAACCTCGACTAAACAGATAGAATCCCAGGTCCTTCCTTGATTTAAGCGGAATACCTCGGAATTAGATCCCAAGAGTATCATTATGATTGCTATCTCTTACTATTCTATTGACATCAGACCACAACTGGGCTAATATCTGGATCGTTAGGAGGTCAACGAGTGTATACGTCTCCATCGAGCTGCCCGACCTGTGGCCACAACCTAGAAGTGAGAGAGCTGGGCTGCCCAGCGTGCGCCACAACTGTTCGAGGTCGCTGGTCGCCGGGTGTATTTGGGCAACTAACGGGTGATCAGCAGAACTTCTTGCGTATTTTCGTAAAGAGCCGCGGCAACCTGAGCGAAGTCGAACGGTCTCTCGGCGTTTCGTATCCCACCGTGCGGGCAAAACTGGAGGAGATCATCGGACTCCTCGACGAACCGATATCACAGGAACAGCCCGCCGCTGAGACTCGCGATGACGTTCTCCGGCAGATCGCAGAAGGTCGGTTGAGTGTCGACCATGGTCTAGCGCGACTCAAACACCTGGACTCATGAGGAGGATCCCAATGATGAATGCCGAAAAACGATTCTCGGTCGAAGATGTTCTCCGTATTAACGTTGAGGTCGGCAGCTGCGACATCGTCGCAACCTGGAACGACACCAAAGAGATTCTTGTACGCGGTGCCGATTTCGACGCAATTGTTGAGGCCGGAGAGCTTTTCCTCACTGCTGAAGGGGGCCGCCGAAACGGTTCTGGCTCCATTCAACTCGAGATTCCGTCACAGCCGATCGGCTGTGAATTCAAAACCGAGCGTGGCGACGTTCGCCTGTCCAACTCGATGGGCAAAGTTGAGATTCGTGCCGATAGCGGAGACGTCAGCGTGCGGGCTGGATCTGGATCGCTTGTTGTCGCGTCCGGGAATGGTGACGTGAACATCGAAACCTTCGCCGGGGAAGTCATTCTCAACAGTGGGTCGGGAGACAAATCGCTGAACGAAATCCTTGGTACGGTCACGGTTCGCTCGGGGAAAGGAGACATCGGTCTCACGGGCGGTCAAGGCCAGACGACGGTCGCCGTCGGGTCCGGCGATGTCCGCATTCGGAATCGTGACTGCGACGAGTTCACCATTGCGGGTGCGAGCGGAGACGTAACGATCGCGGGAGGTCGCATGGGCCGAGGGAGCGTCAGCACTGCTTCCGGCGACATTCGGTGTCATGCGTCTCTCTCAATTGAGAGCTACGATTTCACCGCCTCGTCCGGCGACATCTCGGTCTCAATCCCACGAGGTCTCGCGGCGCGGGTCGACGCCGCCACCACACGCGGCAGCGTGACAACTGACCTCCCTCTGATTGCCATCAACCAACGTGGACCGCGCAATCCTCATGGAAAGCGACTCGTCGGGAGCACCAACGACGAGACCGATCGCGCCGAAGTTACGCTACGGACCTCGAGCGGTGACATTGATGTGCGCTGGGACGCGAATATCGATACAGCTGATCCGACGATCCACGAACCAGCGTCATTCGAATCCAAGGCTCAGCCGCCGGTCAGCGGTGAGACCAGCGCGAACCACACGTCTGAGGGAGACGACCGTAAGCGCGCCATCCTCTCGGCGCTGGCTGACGGCGCTCTCTCGGTGCAAGAGGCAGGAAGACTGCTCGATGCGATCGATCACTCTGGGCTCGATGCGAGCGGAGTTTAGCGATGTATGCAATTGAAGCAAATGAGCTTCGACGAACGTTCCGTCGCTCGACGCGGCTCTTTCAAAAATCACCCGAGTTCGTGGCCGTTGAACAGGTCAATCTCGCCGTCAAGACCGGTACCATTTTCGGTCTTCTCGGACCAAACGGTGCCGGCAAAACGACCACCATCAAGATGCTCTCGACTCTGCTCATCCCATCCGGTGGGTCTGCTCGTGTCGCAGGGTTCGACGTTGGCCGAGAGGAACGAGAGGTTCGGCGACGGCTCGGCGTGGTCTTTGGCGGCGACCGGGGCCTCTATGGGAAGTTGTCTGCGCGCGACAATCTCATCTACTTCGGCAATCTCTATGGGATGCCTCGGCACCTTATCAGCGGCCGCGCAAAGGAAATGCTTGAACTCGTGGGATTAGCCGACAGATCGGACGATCGAGTCGAAGGGTTTTCTCGCGGCATGAAGCAGCGTCTGCATCTAGCTCGCGCGCTGCTCCACAATCCGCCCGTTATTTTCCTCGACGAACCAACAATCGGTCTGGATCCGGCCTCCGCGGTCAATCTGCGTGAGATTGTCAAATCACTGATGCCTGATCACACAGTCTTGCTCACCACGCACTATCTTCAAGAAGCGGACGAGCTGTGCGATCGCATCGCCATCATTGACCGCGGATCGATCCTACTTGAAGACACTCCGGAGAATATCAAGCGTCGTGTCGGCTCCGGTCACCGCTACCTTGTAAAGGTTCACGGCCACACGAACGGGACGACGATCGCGTCTCTCCGCGAATTATCCGCAGTCAACGACGTCGTGGCGGGCGAATCCATCGATGGATTCACGCAATTCACCATCACGTCGTCCGAACAGAGTGCGGTGCTCGATGGCACGGTGCGTGTATTCCATCACCAGGGCGTTCGGATCGAATCGATTCAGTCGATGGAACCGACTCTGGAAGACGCCTTTCTTGCCCTGACGTCGGGAGGCAAGTGATGACCAACAATCGTCACAACGACCACGTCTCAACGGATCCGTTGACGGTCAATGAATCCGCCGGTGTCGCTATGCAACACGCAACGTCTCGCGTTGGAGTGACTCGCACGACAGTCCCTCGGTGAAGAGATTCGCGACGCGTGGCGCGTCTCTCTCTGGACCGCCCGATCCTACATCATTCGCCAGACCGCCTACATCGTGGATGTGATCCGATGGCCGATGTACCCGACCTTCTACCTTCTCACGTTGATACTAGCTTATCGAATTGCCGGACGAACGAGCGTTGATGGTTTCGACGTGCCTGGCTACCTGTTGGTGGGAACCATCGGCGTGGTGTTGTGGCAATCGAATCTCTGGGCGGGAGGCTACGCCATCGAATTCGAGCGCTCCGGTGGGACAATCAACGCGCTCTTCTTGACGCCGGCCAGCCGCGCCGCGGTGGTACTCGGTTACGCGCTTGGATCACTCACCGTCTGGATCATTCCCAACTCGCTGATCCTCGCCGGTGTCGCCTTCGCCGTTCACGCCAATGCGAACGTGGGTGATCCGTTCGCGGTCATGGCATCAATGCTTTGCCTGATTGGGGCCACCTTTGCGCTCGGGTTTGCCGTAGCGGGGATCTTCGTACTCTCGCGCCGGGCGAATCTACTGGCGAATTTTTTTCAAAGCCCCATCTATCTCTTGAGCGGAATGATTGTGCCGATCTCGGCATTGCCTGGTGCGCTGCGTGTAGCAGCCGCCTTCTTCCCTTTGAGCGCAGGCATGGACGCTTTGAGAATGAGCCTACTGAAGGGCGCAGGATTAGCGGAGGTTTCCGGTGATCTGGTCCGGTTGATGGTTCTCTCGAGCGTGCTATTTGTTTTCGGTCTGTTCATGCTACGGAGAGTCGAAAATGTCGCGAAACGTGGTGGAGAACTCGATTTTGACTGAGATCAACGCGGTTTATGCCGCATGGTTGGCGATGACCAAGGAGCGTCTCGACGAATTCGCGCGCCAGGGGAGACTTGCCGTCTGGGCAATTCGCCCGGTCTTTGATCTAGTTATCGCGGCATTGATCTACGCGGGAGGTCGCAAGGACCTCATCCCGTACATCGTCGTTGCAATGACCGCCAACTCGCTGGTTTGGAATAGCATTTTCTGGATCGGTGAGATACTCGATCGAGAGCGACTCAAAGGCACCCTGATGTCTCTCTTCATGGCGCCGTGCTCCAGACTTAGCTGGTTGATCGGCTTCGCTGGATCGGGCATCGTTGAGACCGCAGCGGGAGCACTGACGGTCGGACTCGGCGGGATGCTCCTATTCGGGGTGCGATTCCATCCGAATTACGTCACGCTCCTGGTAGCACTGTCTCTGTTCGTCGCGTCGTTAGTGGGGATCGGCCTGATCATGAGCGGGCTCGGCTTGATCACCAAACGCTCGAACGAGCTATGCGAATCGTGGTCTCCCAGTCCTGACTCTGCTTGGCGGCGTTTACTATCCGATCAACCAACTTCCCTGGTGGCTCCACGATATGGCTCGCGCGCTGCCACTTGGCTACGGCTTTCAGGCACTCT
The DNA here is from genome assembly GCA_963785465.1 of uncultured Chloroflexia bacterium. Lineage (GTDB taxonomy): Bacteria > Chloroflexota > Chloroflexia > Thermomicrobiales > Thermomicrobiaceae > CALAGB01. Next base: position 296,722 of record CAWAVM010000012.1, read on the forward strand.
CGGATGCCGCGCTAAACGGTGCGTCAATCTATGATGTTCGCGCTTCCCTGTTGCCATTGCTCGGTTTCGCGATCGTGCTTCCCGTAGCTGGAGCGACAGTCTTTCAGTTGCTGGAACGCGCGGCCCGCCGCAACGGTGAGCTAGAGCTCTACTGATCGATTTAGCCACCGATCCCGTTGAAATCTTCTCAACTGAATTTCATCGAACCGTACTGGGACCTCCGATGTGAGAGTTTCTGGGACGTCTGTGTCCGACTGGTCAAGATTTGAAGGGAAGCATTGCTGTGGAACCGCGTCGGGATCCGTCCGCCATACACTCGCGAATCCCGATCACTTCGCTGCTCGGCGCAAACGCCGTGTCGCTTTTCGGCTCGATGCTGACCATGATCGCGCTCCCCTGGTTTGTGCTCCAGACAACGGGAAGCGCGTCCAGGGCAGGGATCACTCTCGCTGTCGACAGCGTGCCAATTGTCTTCGCCGGCCTGTTTGGCGGAGTCCTCGTCGATCGAATCGGATACAAACCGAGTAGCGTATTCGCCGATCTCGCGAGCGCGCTCATGGTCGGCGCCATACCCCTCCTGTACCTGACCGTCGGAATCACGTTTTGGCAGCTTCTCGTGTTCGTATTCCTTGGAGCGTCGGTCAATCAACCGGGCAGAACGGCCAGACTCAGCCTAATTCCAAATCTCGCCGACCAAGTGGGTATGCCTCTTGTGCGAGTAAACAGCATCGCCCAAGCGATTCCCCGATTCGCATTGCTGTTCGGACCGCCTGTCGCGGGCATGCTGGTCGCACTCATCGGCGCGACCAATGTGCTCTGGATTGACGCGGCAAGCTTTCTTCTTTCTGCGGCAATCGTCGCCGTCGGCGTGACAGGGGCTGGTCCCACCTGTCAACCAACCCAACCAACAGCTGCGGGCGGCATCATGGCCGGACTGCGCTATATTGCGCGCGATCGGTTACTTCTCGCGATCATGATTACGTTCGCGGTCGGCAGTTTGATTGCCGAGCCTCTTTATACGATCGTCTACCCGGTTTACGCTCGGAAGGTCTACGGAAGCGCTGTCGTCCTCGGCCTCATGTACTCGTCACTTGCAATCGGATCACTCATCGGACTCGCGCTTTACAGTGTCTTCGGTCCCAGAATCCCATACCGTGTTGTACTGCTGGGAGGATTTGCGGTTCGCGCCGTTAGCTTCTGGATACTGGTGACCTTGCCGACACTGCCCCTGCTCCTCGGATCAATCATGTTCGACGCGATCTGTTTCGAGCCGATCAATCCGCTCGTGACATCGCTGTTGCAGGAGCGTACGACAGCCGGTCTGCGGGGGCGTGTTTTCGGCGCATTCAGCGCAATCGGGGCTGGCACCTTGCCGTTCGGCACGATGATTGGCGGCCTACTCCTTGGAGGTCCAGGGTTAGTTCCAACCCTGGTCATCATCTCGTCTGCCAGCGTTGCACACGTAATCAGCCTGTTCGCCATCCCCGCCTTTCGAACAGATCAACCTATGCTAACCGGCGCGAGCGCGGGCCTGTAAACACATCGATCATCGTGCTCCTGGATTGCCTCAGCAGATTGCAGGTCGCCCGAATTCGAAGATCGCCCGCGTCAATCTCTGACGTATCTGTCGTTTTATGGATTCTCTCCGATACGTCCATGGCGAGCCATCCTATGATCTTCGCGACGTCTGGAAATCTCCAGCTCACTGCCACTCGATCAGATTTGGCCCGTTAGCGGGATTTCGATCACTATTTGGCAGAAATCGGATAGAATCACGATTCTGTTTCGAGATCGCTTCGCATTGGAGATTAGGTGACAGGTTCATTTGGAGCTCGGGAACTCGTTCGTCATCCTATGCTGGTGCCGTCGCCACTTCAGCAATACATGCCCGGCTCGGTGCGCATGGAGTCGCATGAATGCCTACTGCTCGCGGCACTCGGTGGTGACAGTATCGAAGAGAATTACGCTCTGGTCTTCGGGACGATCGATCCTGAACGGGTGTTTAGTCTGGCTCGATCATTTTTTGGATCAGACGAGTACTCGATCGTGATCGAGTCTGGAACTGCCAGCGCGCTCGAGGAACTTCTGCTGGGCCAAGGGTGGCCGATCGATGAAGATGTCCCGGCACTTTTTCTTACGCCGATTCCCGCTCGGCCCGAGGCGTCAACGAGTCTCGAAGTCCGTCTGGTCACTTCTGAAGTCGAGTACGAGGACTTCATGCACATTTCACAAACTGGACGTCGCTGGGTTCCAACGTTGGAAGCCGCGACCGACCCGAACGTTGGCCTGTTCGTCGGCTACTTCGAGAAAAGACCGGTTGCGACCTCTCGCCTCAACTGTCTGGGTACCGTTGGTGAAATCAATGGGATCGTGACTGATCCGGATTACCGGAGACGAGGTTTCGGAACTGAGATGACCTGGGCCGCGATCGCCGAAGGGGCAAAGCGAGGCTGCACCGCCATCGTCTTGACGGCAACTGAGATGGGCTATCCGGTTTACCTGAAAATGGGTTTCGAACCCGTCTGCAATTATCGAACCTATCTGAGACCAAATCGCTAACTCAATAGGCCACCACAGTGGATTTGTCAGGAGTCATTCTGAGGCCGCAGCCGAAGAATCTCTCACGCTCACGCCAAACGAAGAGATTCCTCGCATGGCTCGGAATGACATATTCACGTTGGTCAACTACTCAATATGACTTGGGTAGCCGCAGTACGTGCTCGGACAGGTAATTGAGGACCATCTCCTGGGTGATCGGCGCAATCTTGTAGAGTCGAACCTCGCGCCACAAGCGTTCAACGTGAAAGTCCTTGCGATAACCACGGCCTCCGAAGGTCTGGAGCGCCATATCACATGCGGCGAATCCCGCCTCAGCTGCCAGCAACTTCGCCGCGTTGGCCTCGGCACCACACGACTCTCCGCGATCAAACATCCAGGCAGCCTTCATCGCCAGCAGCTCAGCCGCATAGAGGTCGGCCCAGATTCGGGATAGAGGATGTGCGATCGCCTGATTCTGCCCGATCGGACGGCCGAAGACCGAACGCCCTCGCGCGTAGCCAACCGCGAGATCGAGCGCGGCGCGGCCGATGCCGATAGCCTCCATTGCGATCACGATCCGCTCGGCGTTCAGGCCTCCGAGAAGATGGTAAAAGCCAAGTCCGATTTCACCGATAACGTCATCGTCGGGAACTTCGAGATCAGTCATCACCAGTTGGTTGGAATCAACGGTGTTGCGGCCGAGCTTGTCGATGATCTCCAGACTGCACGCTTCACTATCGAGATCCACGAAGAAGAGAGTGAGGCCAAGGAACGGCCTGGCTTCGTCGCGCGGTGAGGTCCGTGCCAGGATCAACGCTTTCTGTGCATGCTGAGCGTTCGACAGCCATGCCTTGGTGCCGTTGATGATCCACCGGTCTCCTCTCCGTTCCGCCCGGGTGTCGATGCGCGACGTATCCAACCCGGCTTCTGCTTCGGTAACTCCGAACGACATGCGGAGTTCACCGGTTGCGAGCTTGGACAGATAGCGTGCGCGCATATCCGGGGATCCGTGCTTGATGATCGGATAGGGCGGAAAGATCGCGAGATGAATGGGGGACGCACCGCTCGTGCCGGCTCCGCTGGCGCAGATGGCATGAAGGAGGAGCGCTGCTTCGGTGATGCCCAGTCCCTTGGCCACCGAATTGCTCCGGGATGATCGTCCCGAACCATCCCGCTTCAGCAAAGGCGTCGACAAACTCGGTGGGATAGGAGTCAGTACGGTCTTTGTCACGCCAGTAATCGATCGAAAATCGGCCTGCCAATTCGGTAGCGTCCCGAACCAGATTCTGTTGCGCTTCGTCCAACGCGAATTCCATCGAAACCCTTACGCTGATGTGCCGGGAATACCCAACACTATTTGACCGATGTAATACCTGAATATCCCATCCGCCGAGAACGCGCACCGTCTGCATGCACTATTCTGGTCACGTTCGTTACAGGAGAGGACTTACAACGATGAGCGCAGCATATACGACGCCTGACCCGCAACTCAAGGATGAGATCAGCGACGACGGGAAGTTCGTGCGACAGGAATACAGCATTCGGGACCGTATCACGGCCGATGGAAGCTCGGGATTCAAGGCAGAGTCGGGCCGCTACCATCTATACGTTTCTCTGGCGTGCCCTTGGGCACATCGTTCGATCATTGTCAGGCGGTTACTTGGGCTGGAGCCGGTGATCTCAATGTCAGTAGTGGATCCGATTCGCGACGAGCGAGGGTGGGCGTTCAGCGAAGGTCCTGGCCACAGCAAGGACCCAGTCAACGGTTTCTCGTTCTTGTCCCAGGCATACGATGCCACCGACCCAGACTACACCGGTCGATACACGGTTCCATGTATTTGGGACCGCAAGACAACCAGGCTCGTGACCAATAACTTTCCCGACATCACCATCGATTTCGAGACTCAGTTCACTGAATACGTGAGACCCGGCATTGACCTCTATCCTGACGCGGTGCGTGATGAGATCGACGAGATCAACAATTTCGTCTATCACGATGTCAACAACGGCGTTTACAAAGCGGGATTCTCAACTGATCAGGCCGCATATGAAGTGGCATTCGATTCACTGTTCGCGCGGCTGGACTGGCTCGAGGATCGTCTGTCGCGGCAACGATTCTTGGTCGGCAATCAGATTACCGAAGCCGATATACGACTCTTCCCAACGCTTGTCCGCTTCGACGCTGTCTACTACAGCCACTTCAAGTGCAATCTGCGGCGCCTGATGGATTATCCAAATTTGTGGAGCTACACGCGCGACCTGTTTCGGCGCCCAGGATTTGGCGATACCGTCAACTTTGACCACATAAAACGACATTATTACGGCACGCATCCCCAGCTAAATCCGACCCGTATCGTGCCGAAAGGACCGGATATTAATTGGGCCGCGCCGCACGATCGGGATCGTTTCCTCGACGAGACTGCCTGGGCGTAAAGGACAGCACAGCGGGGGAACGCCAACGCGACGTACGACAAGAGTCTGCCGGTGACTGGGTGACAGGTGACCCTTCAGGGCGTAGATTTCCGACGATACTTTGGCTAAGACGGTGAACCAGGCGCGAGACGAAGGCCCTACCCGGTTCAACTCACTACGACGCAGAGGCGACCGTTACCGAGTCACTGGGCCGTCGCAGAAGAATGATGATCGCGATGATGGAGGCAACCAGCGCCAGGATCGCCACGACCTGCGCCTCCTGCAATCCCCAGAACCAAATTCGCTCCTGCCTCATGTAGCTGATGAGAAAGCGAGACCCAGCGTACATGGCGCCGAAGAGGGCAAACGAGACACCATTTGGCAGACCACGTTTCCGCAATTGCCAGATGATAGTGAAGATCGCCATGTTGATGATTGCATCATAGACCGGGTAAGGATAGGTACGTACGCCGATCAGATTGGCCGGCAGTAGATCCTTGGCATTCGTATAGGTGACCGAGAAGAAAGAGGATGTCGGCCCTCCCCAGGCGTCTCCATTGATCAGGCACCCAATTCGCCCAAATGCCTGTGCCAGAAGCAACCCAGGCGCGATGGCATCGATGACCCGCAACGTCGGCAGCTTGTAATGGTGGCACAGGAGGAGAACCGTGACGAACCCGCCGAATACCGCCCCGTAGATCGCCAGTCCGCCCTGTTGCAGCGCAAAAATTTCGAGAGGGTGATGGAAGTGATAGATCGGGTGGTCGATCACGTAGAAGACTCTTGCTCCGATGATCCCACCGGCCACGGTCCAGTAGACCATGTTATCCCAATGGTTGAGCGTAATGTGTTTACGAACGAACTCGAGTCGCGTTATGACGACCGACATGACGATCGCGACCAGAATTGCGATCGCATGCCAGGCGATGACGAACTGCCCGATCTCGAAAAGATTTGGGTCCATCCCGATAGTAAAGTGAAACAAGCCGTGTCTCCTCCATAATCGTTTCCGCAGGCAATTGTGCCACTAGAGCATCAAGGTGTGTTGCCCTGGAATTGGGAATTCAATACACACGTACACCTCGCTCGGCGACGCGCGAGAATCGACAATCGTCACCCGACGGTATAATTGCGCTGTCCGTTGAATCGACTGGCAAGTCGCCAAATCCGTAATCCGGAGGGATCACTACACGATCATGCTTCTCGAACTAGCTATCCGCGACTTTGCCATCATTCGCGATCTGCGGATCGGTTTTGCACCCGGTTTCAACGCTTTGACGGGCGAGACTGGCGCTGGCAAGTCGATCATTATTGACGCCCTCGGAGCGGTGCTTGGGGCACGTGTCTCATCAGACCTCGTTCGTTCGGGCGCATCGAATGCATGGGTAGAGGCACTGTTCGATGTCCATTCAGTTCACGATCGTGATGACTTCCGAAAGATCCTCACAGACAGCGGCCTGGAAACTGAAGACGGTTGCCTGATTCTGAGCCGAGACATCAATCCTAATGGTCGAAGTGTCGCAAGGATCAACGGACGCACGGTAACCGCTGGGACGTTGGCAGCCATCGGCGGATACCTTGTCGACATTCACGGCCAGAGCGAACACTTGTCTTTGTTACGACCGACTGTCCACTTGGGGTTGCTGGACCATTTCGCGGACGCTGGCGAGCTTCGGCTTCAATTCGCAGACCTGAACCATCAATATGAGACGATCGCGCGAAGGATCGCCGAGATTCAGACGACCGAGCGGGAGAGGGCGCAGCGACTTGATATGCTCCGCTTTCAAGCAGAAGAAATTGAAGCAGCGCAGCTGAGTCCGAACGAGGAAGAAGAACTCGAGCAAGAGCGCATCGTGCTGGCAAACTCCGAGCGGCTCGCGTTACTCGCGGCCGAGTCCTACCAATTACTTGACGGCGGCGATGAGGCCAGCGCCGATCCGATCCACGGAGCGCTCGATAACCTACGTATAGCTGTGGAGCGGGTCGACGAACTTGCCCGGATTGACCGGGAGAACGAAACGCTCGCGAGCCAGATGCGAGAAGTCCAATTTTTGCTCGAAGAGTACGCGCTAGCCATTCGCTCGTACGCTGATCGTGTTGAAGCCAATCCTGAACGTCTCGAGGCGATAGAAGACCGGCTCGCATTGATGAAACAGCTTAAACGGAAGTACGGCGCAACGATCGCTGAGGTGCTTGACTACCTGGATCAAGCGTCAGACGAGCTACACCAGCTTGAGAATAGCGACCAGCACCTGGAAGGGTTGCGAGATGAAGCCGACGCAATCCGAGTGAATATGGGCGCGATAGCAAGCAAGCTGTCTGAGCGTCGGAGAGCAGCTGCTCCAGAGCTCAAACATCAGGTCGAACGGGCTATGCTCGACCTCAATATGGGACGAGCCCAATTCGAGGTGGAATTTGGCGAGCACTCCGGAAAAGAGTCGATCGCCGTTACGGTTGGCGGACAGGTCAGCAATAAGCCATTTGATGCAACTGGTTCTGATCGGGTCGAGTTCCTGATCGCGCCGAACGCTGGTGAGACGCCGAAACCGCTCGGGCGAATCGCTTCGGGTGGTGAGATGGCTCGACTCATGCTCGCGCTGAAGTCGATACTCTCATCGGAAGATGAAACACCCACGCTCGTGTTCGACGAGATCGACGTCGGTGTTGGTGGTCGCAGCGGTCAGCCAGTCGGTGAAAAGCTGTGGACACTCGGTCAGCAACACCAGGTGCTGGTGATTAGCCACCTGGCGCAGGTCGCCGCTTTTGCACAGTCGCATTTCAAGATTTCTAAACTCGAGGAAGACGGCAGAACTGAGACCCGTATCGACCAACTCGACTCAACTGACCGGCTCGATGAACTTGCCGCGATGCTCGATGGTCATCCTCCGACAGCTGAATCACGAGAGAATGCTCGCGCTATGCTCGACCGCATAGATCAATGGAAACAGGATCGATTGGCCACAACGACGGTCGTCTGAACCCAATTTCGGCGATGGTATACTCGCCAGATGAACGCGAAACGATCAGTGTGTAGAAGATTATCCACCCGGAGGAATGTATGCAGCCGAATATGAAAATGCTCCAGCAAATGCAGAATCGGATTCAGAAAATGCAGCAGGAGCTCGAAGAGACGACGGTTGAGGGAACGGCCGGTGGCGGAGCGGTAAAAGTCTCTGTTAACGGACTTCGAGCGGTGCAGTCGGTGAAGATTGATCCAGACGCGGTCGATCCTCAGGACATCGAGATGCTTGAAGACATGGTTCTCGCCGCGATTCAAGAAGCAATGAAATCGGCCGAAGATCTCGCGTCCCAGAAGATGGGCGCCATCACTGGTGGAATCAACATCCCAGGACTGATGTAGCAGATTCTTTCGTCGATCTCCTTCCTATCTGATTAGCACGAGAGATCACCGCGTGAATGATCGAAGCCAGTATCGATCATGCGCGGTGTCATTCTGCAAATCGCCCGGCGTGCAGTCGTGGCGACGACGAGCGCGGCGACGTCGATAGGTTTGCGTGCTTACGCCGCACTAGTGGCTCGACGACCTACTCCACAAACCTCGTCATCCGCGATCGAGAATACGCAAAACCGGCTCAAGCGCCTCGATCCCGGCGACGGTATTCGGCTCCACCCGAATCTGGATGTGGCTGACACCCTCTACCGAGTATGCATTGAGTTCGGCTGCCATCTGCTCTGGAGTTCCAGTAAGTGGCGGGACCGCGATCCCTTCGATCCGCTCCTGCCCGCGCACACCGATCAGCACTGACGCGGTGCGTTCAAGAGTTGCAGGATCACGGCCCTCCGCTCTGCAGGCCGAATCGACCTTCTCTCGCAACGGTGCGATCCCAGTCGCGCGATTTCCGGTTCCGGAGAAGTACACGTTCCACGCATCAGCATAACGAGCGGTGAGCCGCAGCATCCGTTCTCCGGTCGTTCCAATCAGGATAGGCGGACCTTCGGATCGCGGGCCACGGGGCCGGAGGATGCAATTGTTGGCTTGATAATACTGTCCTTGAAAATCGGCGTGGCCAGTCCGAAGCAGGGGATGAACGATCTGGATAGCTTCCTCGAAGCGACTCACCCGATGATCAAATGGGAAGCCAAATGCCCGATACTCCGGCTCGTGGTTCCCGGCTCCGAGTCCAAGAATGAGTCGACCTCCACTGATCTCGTCCACCGTGTCAGCCATCTTGGCCAGCAGCGCCGGGTTCCTGAAGCTCGAACAGACGACAAGAGTGCCAAGCTCAACACGTCGAGTTGCCGACGCAAGAGCCGAGAGGAGCGACCAGGACTCCCAGACTCCGATCGTCTCCTTACCTTCCGAAGCAACGATCAAGTGGTCCACGATCCAGATCGAATCGAAGCCAACCTCTTCAGCCCGGAGTGACATGCCCAGCAAATCGCTCCAACGCGGCGTCTCTCCGTCCATCCGGTACTCAGCGACCGGCAGGATGAGCCCAATCTTCATTCGTCGATTGGCTGTTTTGCTCATGTCTCTTCCTTCACGTTATCCGATATCTTCACTCGCGCGACTGATTCTTTTTCGCTGCTCACGCCTGACGCACTTACAGTGCCCGGTAGACGACGAACGGTCAACTAGGCGACAATGGCCTTCTACAAATGACTGAGGCGCTGTGATCAACGACGGCGACCACGATTCGACGGAGGCTAGATGGTACGGCTTGGCGTAATGATTGAGGCCCAGGAAGGGCTCACCTGGGACCGTTGGTCCCGCATTGTCGAGACCGCAGAGAACAACAATTTCGATTCGGTCTGGCGGTCCGATCACCTGTTTTCGGTGATGGGAGTGAATGATCGCGACCAGCTCTCCCTTTGGCCGTCTCTGACCCTGGTTGCGGCACGCGATTCCAAACTCGAATTCGGAGCCCTCGTTTCACCCACCACCTTTCGACACCCGGTGATGCTGGCAAAGGACGCAGTCGCGCTTGACAACCTCTCAAACGGCCGGTTCTGGCTGGGCGTCGGGGCTGGCTGGAACGAACGCGAGCACCGCTCGTTTGGCTTCCCGCTCCCGCCCTTGAAGGAACGAATGGACCGGCTCGAAGAGGCAATCGAGGTCATCAAACTCCTTTGGACCGGAGAAACCGTGAACTACGCAGGAAAGCAGTTTACGCTCGACAACGCCCAGATGCGTCCCGTCCCAGTTGGATCGACGGGCGTCCCAATGATGATCGGTGGTTCCGGCGAGCGCCGCACGCTTCGGATGGTCGCCCAGTTTGCGAATGAATGGAATGCGACCGCGTCTTCGATAGAGGATTACCAACATAAGGTTGAGGTGCTGGAACGGCACTGCGACGATGTCGGTCGCGACAGCTCAGAGATCGCCCGCTCCGTCATGCTCGGCCACATCATCGGTGCCAATGATGCCGACCTGCGTGAAAGAGCAGCCCGCATTCAGAAAGTTCTCCCGTCGCTGCAGAGTCTAACGATCGACGAAATCTTGAAGCTCATGCGAGAACGCGGCTGGCTGGTTGGCACACCTGAAGAGATCATCGAAACGATCGGTGCCCGTGCCGAGGTCGGCGTTTCTCGAATCATGCTGCAGACCATGGATCAGGAAGACATGAGCGCGCTCGAGTTGTTCGGCAGCGCGGTGATTCCAGAGGTATCGTCCCTCTAATCAATTCGACACAGACGATCATCGCCGGGATGCCCAACGGGGAGTGGAACAGTTCCACTCCCCGTTTCATTCGCATTGATCGCGGCGTCTACGAACACGCCCCGGTCTCGGTCTACTTTCCCTCGAGCTGACGAATGTGCAGTACCAACTGCCATCGTTGTTCCGGAGTCAGCAGATTTCCAAACGGAGGCATGTGATTGATGCCATTCGTGATGTAATAGTAGATCTCGCCGTCGGACAAGCTTGCCACTGGATCAGTTGTCAGGTTTCGCGGAAGGATGATCTGCTGGTCCTTCGGCAACAACGTGTTGGCGGCGTTGAAGTAGATGAGCATGAACCCATCACCTGTCGCCGGATTCGGCGTGTCCGCACCAAGACCCTTCTGGCCATGGCACTGCACACAGTTGAGCGCGAAGGTAGTCGCGCCGGCCGTGATATTTGCGTCTGTGGCCTGAAGCGGATTAGCCAAGCTCTTCGCCTCGTCCAGAGAGTAGTTCTTTGGCGCGGCGGGTCCGGTATTGACAAACGGGCCATAGGCCAACGATCCCAGCATCGCCTGATTGACCTGGATTGCGTTCGTCGGCGAGTCGAGCCGTGGTGGTTCTTGTGCATGCCACGAATCCGAGTAGTGCATCCCGGAGTAGAAGTCAATCGGATACGTGTTGGTGGAGTCACAACCCGCTGCGACAAGCAGAAGCAACGTGACTCCGGCGAACACCCAAAGACGTGGCCGAGCCCGCGCGAGCCGAGTCTTCGCCTGTGCGAGACGCCCGACAGCGCGAATCATGCGCTGGCTCCCTTCCGATTTGAGCGGGCGGTTCCATTCGACGCAGGACCTGGAGACCCACCCATCTTGACATCTTCGGCGCCGGTCGCGCGCATCGCCTCAACCGCACCATTGAGCCGATCTTCGGGTGAATGCACCAGAATACCGATATACCCGTCGGTGATGCGTGTGTCATAGACATCGCGCACGAACCGCGGCAGACGAGACTCGAAGATCGCTCCCAGCACCGTAAAGATAACCGCGGCGAGCATCGTGCCTTCGTACATGATGATGACCATCGGCGGGATCGAAAAGAGCGGCTTCCCGTCCGTCACCATCGGGTAAACCACCTGCGTACCACCGGTAATCAACAGACCGACCGCGAATCCACAACACGCCCCAACCACGGGCCACAGGCCAAGTCGGCTAGTGCTGTGATCGTGGCCGAACGCTCCCTCGGGATACGGTGCATTCGAAAGAACTTCGAAATCCTCCCGTTGGATTCCCGCTTCTGCCAGCTTATCGACTCCAGCGATCGCCGAGTCCAAATCGCTGTAAAGCCCTAGAATATCGCGTAGTGCCATCGCCACTCTTCCCCTCTAGAACTCGCGAATGATCGCTGGGATCTTGACTTTGCCGACTTGGATTTCATCAGCAAAGTACTGACCTTCTTTTTCCTCCCACACTGAGACCGGAGGAAATAGCTTCGCAAAGACCATAAACAGGAACGGTACCAGTGCAAACGAGCCGAGTACGAACGTAATCTCGAGAATGCTCGGCCGGTAGAAGTTCCAGTCGAACGTCCACTCGTACTTGCGCTCAAGTCCCGGAACTACCAGCCAATAGCGCTCGGACCACATTCCGATGTTGACCATGATCGATGTCCAGAACATGAGCTTAATGTTCCGCCGGAACTTCCGGAACATCCAGATTGGCACCGGAATGAAGTAGCCAAATATGAAGATTAAGGCTAACAGCAGCGTATAAGGCCACTCGAGGAAGCGCATCTTCATGATCTCAACTTCGCGTGGATCCTGATTGAACAGCGCGAAGAAGACGTCGAGCATGAAGAAGAAGATCCAACCGGTCGCTACAACGACCAGCAAGCGCCCAATAGCGTCGAAGTGTTCTTCACGTATGTATTTGTCGAAGCCAAACATCCATCTCATGAGCGCCATGAGAGTCACCACGGCCGACACACCCGAATGAACAGCTCCGATAACGAAGTAGGGAGCCCAGACGCTTGTATGCCAGACCGGATCGAGCGAGAACGAAAAGTCCCAGGAAACGATGCTGTGGACCGACACAAAAATGGAAAGCATCAACGCAGCCAGCAAGAAACCGGTCGCTGTCTGAATCATCCATTGTCGTTCGCCGTTCTGCCAACCAAGTGCCAGCACTCGATACAGGCTACGGCGCCATCCGGTCGACCGGTCACGCAGAACCGCAATATCCGGAACCGTCGTAATGTAAATGAACAGAATCGTACCGGTCAGATACGTAAAGACCGCGCTTGGGTCCATGACCAAAGCTGACCGGACATCTGGGAAGATCCCACGCCAGAAGTCGTACGGGAAGACCCAATACATTGTTCGCCAAGGTCGGCCAGTATGAATGAATGGGAACGTCATGGCCGTCATAAGACTGAACATCGTCATAACTTCTGCGGCACGTGTCACCGGACGACGCCACTCGGCCTGTGTCAAACGTAGAATGGCCGAGATCATGACACCGGCATGACTAATACCGATCCAGAAGACGAAGTTCACGATCATAAAGCCCCACATGCCGGGGCGGTTCAGACCGGTGGTTCCAAGTCCCCAGTAGAACATCCACCCGACTGCAAAGGCGAATGCGAGCAGGATCGTACCCAGCACGATGAACCCGATCCACATCCACATCGTGGTTCGAGCTACCGGCAGGAGGAGTTCTTGAATGACCTCCATCTGGGGCAACTGCCGCCGTTCTTCCATACCCTTCCTCCACGCGCTCTCTTCGGACCGATCTAAAAGTCCGGCTTACCAATCACCATTACGTCGACATTATGGAAGCGCTTCTTCACACGCAGGCGCAAGCCAGCCGTGACCTCCCAGATCGATGGAACCGGAATCATGCGGAATGCGAGCATTACAACCGCGATCGCGGCAGCGATCGCTCCTGCAAGGATCAACACATCCAGCACACCCGGATAATACGTTGCCGGCAGCGTGTGAAGCCGGTCTTGCGTGATGTCTTTGTCCGTGAACGCGGCAGAAAAGAGACGTATGCGATCAGCCAAAAGCCCGATCAACACGCCGGTTGAAACAATCGCCGGGCCGACGCGGCTACGCCGCACCTTCGTCCACATCAGGAACAAGAGCGGGCCGACGAAGCACAGCAAGAACGCCGTTACAAAGAACCAGACATATGAGTGAAAGTAGAGAAGTTTGAGCTGAAGAATCTCCCACGGCATTCGGCCGTACCACGGAATGACAAAGTCCGTCCACATGAAGTAAAACCAGAGCAGACCGAACGCAAGTTGCATCTTGCCAAGCGCAAAAAACTGCTCGCGTCCGAGGTAGTCATCAGCACCGCCCCAGAGTCGCATAACCGTCGCGGTAACCATGACTACCGCAATGCCGCCCCCGAAGCCGCTGACAACCATATAGGCAGGGAAGATCGCGCTCTTATACCCAGGAATCAGGCTCATGATGAAATCAGCGGTGATGACGGTCATCGTTCCGACGTACATCACAACGTAGAGCGCACCAAGGTAACTCTGTGCTCGATCAATTACCCGCCACTGATTCTCAGTTCCATAAAAATCGCCGGCCATTCGGATGAGCCAGTTACCTCGCCCTTCACCCATCTGACCACGGGCGATTGAGAGGTCCGGAATCGAGCTTACGTAAAGGAAGGCGTACCCCGCGAATGCCAGGCCCAACACCAACAACGCATCCCACAGCCATGGAGACGCCGGCCAGCCGAACCAGACACTAGGCCGACCTTTGGTACCAGGCACCGTCGCCATCAAAATGAGAAACAAAACCGCGGGAACGATCATCCCGGCAGCCCAAATTTCGGCGATTCGGTTGATCGGCCGTCGCCAGTGGCCGCGAACTAATCGCGTCGCCGCGGAAACGCACGGCGCGGAGGCGACCGTCGCCATCAAGTAGCCAAAGGCAACCGCGACGTACGTCCAAGCCTGCCGGTCTCCCCACCCCGAACTGATTGGTCCGACGACAAGCGCCACCAAACCAATGGCCGTCAGGATACCCAGGATGATCAGACTCAGACGGTACACCGAACCGGTCGATCTCAGACGCCCCATTCCGTCACGAAGGACGTCGGACGGCGTAGCTTCCCAGATCTTCGTCATCGGCGATGGCTCAGGCGCGTGATGGCCGTCTGCTACTGTTGCCATAACGAACCGCTCCCGTCTCTCCTTCTCTCAGATCTCGTCACCGTCAATAGAACCACCTCGATTGGCGCCCGCTGAGCGCTTTCTCTTGATCCAGCCTGTGTCAGCTTCAACCTACCGCCACCATATCGTTCGCACTGCGAGCCTGCGATGAGTCAAAGTAACGATGCTTGGTTCCGTCAGGCAGCGGATCCGCATCAATCTTCTTGAGGTAGACGACCGCCGGATTTGTCCCGAGATCTTCGAGCAATCGATACCCACGATTTGTGCTCGCAACTGTCTTCGACACTTCGCTATTCTGGTCGTTCAAGTCACCAAACACGATCGCCCGCGTTGGACAAGCCTGCGCGCAAGCGGTCGTGAACTCGCCATCGGTGACGTCTCGACCCTGTAGAGTCGCCGCCTGCTCAGCATGGTTGATCCGCTGCACGCAGAATGAGCACTTCTCCATGACACCGCGGCTGCGTACTGAAACCAATGGGTTGAGCTGGTTCTTCAAGCTTTCCGGCCATTTTGGCTGCCAGAAGTTGAAGAATCGAACATGCCAGTGGCAGTTGACTGAGCAGTACCGTGTACCGATACAGCGATTGTAGACCTGAAAGTTCAAGCCCTGATCGGTGTGATACGTCGCGTAGACCGGGCAGACCGGCTCGCACGGAGCATTCTCACACTGCATGCACGGTACCGGGATGTAGCGAGCCTTGACGTTGGGGTACTCACCTTCCCAGTAACGCTCGACGCGAATCCACTCAATCGCGCGTCGCTGATGAAAATTCTCCTCCGTATTGATCGGAATGTTGTTTTCCGACTGGCACGACACGACACAGGCTTGGCACCCGGTACACCGGTCCAGATCGATTACCATTCCCCAACGTTTGGCCGTCGCCATCCTCGCTCCTCTCGCCCCTCGGGTGTCGCCAGTCTTTAGCGCTTTATTTGAGGTTCACGATCTCGATGATCGGGAACTCCTCCAGTTGGTAAGCCGGAACAGATCCCTCGAATCTCGCCAAGCGAACCTTTTTGTTGGCGTTCTCAATTTTCACGCGCGTCGCCGACCCAGCGAGCGCGCCGGACTCAGCATCAACCTGCGGTGACATCAACCGTACAACGTTCTCGCCGCGCTTCTCGGCATACCGTGAAAACATTTCGTGACCCTGTCCATATGGCACAAGCGCCACGTCCGGCGCGGCCGCCGGATTGATGTAAACGGGAAGCTCCATATTCCCGGCTGGCGAAGTCAGCTTGACAACGTCTCCGGTCCGCACGCCGAGAGCATCGCCCGTCGAAGGATTCAGCTCCACCCACGTCGACCAGACACCGGTCGAAATCGGTTCCGGCAGCGCCTGAAGCCACGGAATATTCGAATACTGCCCGTATCCAAGCGAATTTGTGGGGTACGGGAGCAGGTAGTAGGTGTTAGATCCGGTGTCTCCGGCAAATTGCGGGTCAGCAGGTTTTGTCGCAGTCGTTGGCGCTGACGGAGCAGTTGGCGCCGAAGCCTTCGTGTTCCACCAGCCGCCCTGCCCTTGAACCGTGGCGAAGTACTCGTTCGGATCGGTCGCGTCAACGTTTCCCCCGCCGGCCTTCTGCAGCGAAGCGACCATGTCTCGCACGGCGGCCTCGTTGTTCGCCCATGGCAGAGTCGCACCGGCCGTCTTCGCGATGCCGATCAGTAGGTCGACGAAGGACCGCGAATCCACGAATGGATTAACCACTGGCTGTTGCAGGGCCACAGTCGGATAGCCTGGTCCGGGATCCGGAACGTGTAGGCCCCAGTCCTCGAGAGTGACATGGGTCGGCAGTACAAGATCGGCTCGAGCAGTCGTCTCATCCATGAAATTCGAGAAGCTGACGACCTTCGCACCACCACTAGCGAGCGCATCTCCCAAGCCGACCGACGATGGCATTCCATAAACCGGATTCGCGTCGTAGACCAGAACCAGTTTGAACCCGCCACTCTTGATCTTAGCGGCAATCCCTTGCCAGTCTTTGAAAGACGTACCCGCCGACTGATCCGGCAGAACATCGGGGAGAGCCGACCCGGGGTTCAGCATAATGCCGCCCTTGTTGCCGACTGAGCCAACCAGGTAATTGAGAGAAAAGACGGCGGTCAGATTGAACAGGCCATTGGTGTGGGCGGAAGCAGACGTACCGGCAATTGCGACACTCGGCTTCTCCTGGGCAAACATTTTGGCGAGTTCGGTTATCTGATCGGCAGTGACGCCAGCCTTTGGCGCAACTTTGTCCGGAGAGTAATCGTCGAGCGCAATGCCGCTGTAGATCGATCCTGCGGCGGAAGCATCAACCAAACCCTGGGAAGTCATCACCTGGGCCATCGAAAGCGCCACGAGCCCCTCAGTACCTGGCTTGATTGGAACCCATTTATCTGCGCTCGACGCGGTCGCCGAGAGCTGTGGGCCGACGTGCCAGTATCGACCACGAACGTCGGGGCGCCCCTGCCGAAATTCCCCGTAGCCCATACTCAAATGAACCGGAGAGATCCAGTTGGAAAGAAACTCAGCCCCAAAATTCAGCAGAAACTTCGCGTTCGCAAGATCAATTGTTGGAAATCGAGGCGAACCAAAGACCCTTTTCATTGCCTCGCGCAGCACCACGCGCTCTTCGGGCTCGTAGACCACGTGCTGACCATTGAGCGCTTTGACCGTCTGACCGATAACGTTCGCTAACGAACCTGAAACCGGCGGTGTGATCAGCTAAAACACTGCCGCTCGCCGCGCCGACCATGGAATCGAGTTGAGTCATCGCATCGTTCCAGGCCATCGCCTTGTAGTTGCCCGAGCCCTTGCTCCCGTTCAGAGCCAGCGGACCGCCGATGCGATCCGGATGATAGAGCTCCTGCACCAGCGACTGCTCTAGCGGCGATGAACGCCCCATGTTCAATGGATAGTCGGGGTTGCCATCAACCTTTTTGGCGCGTCCTTCATAAACACGCACGATCAAGCCGGAGCCACCAGAGACTCCAGAGAAGGCCGTCGCGTACCAAAGGTCGCGCCCCCAGGCGAAATCCTGAGGATTGTCAATCGGGCTTTGAATTTCGAATTCACGCTTCGGTGACCCGTCACCAATCGTGCTCAGATCACAGCCGGTAAAGACAACCGCCCCTGCCCCCGAAGCCGCAACTAGCTTGAGAAAATCACGACGTCGCATCGCACCCTTCCGCATCAGTAATGGCACGTCGAGCAGTCGGTCTTGGCGTTGTTCATACGATGACACGTAATACAATCGCCCATCCGCAGGTCGCGCACCTGCACGACGGCTCCCGGACCCATAGACGCAACATCTCCATGACAGGTCGAACATTGAAAACCGGCATTGATATGCATAGCGTGGACAAAGTGGACGTGATCGGGCAGCTGATGCACACGAACCCAGTTGATCGGTGTGCCTGAGTCAAAGGCATCTACCAACTGCTGAAGCTTCGGCTTGTCTGTCGTCGGGATGACCGAGTGACAGCCCATGCACAACTGGAGAGCCGGAACAGTCGAATCAGCCTGCGTCGTTGCACCACGGTGGCAGAACGTGCAATCAAGTCCGACGGTATTCACGTGGATGCTATGCGGGAATGCAATTGGCTGTGTTTTTGCCGGCTGCTCCGGAGGCGCCAGAATATAGCTCCGCGCAGCGATTGCCAGCGCCGGGATGGCCAACACAAGCAGCACAATCACCCCAAAGACGGCTGGCTTGATGAAACGTACCATACGTCCCGCTCCACTCCGTTCCTATGCCCTGCGCAACACCGTAACCGGCCGCTCGATTGCGGCCGGCGAAAGAACGTCTAGATCCAAACTCGATTGAAGATATCGTAAACAACCGTCATGTGATCGATGAAATTGACAAAGCAGAATATTGCAACGAGGAGGAAGAAGGCAGAGACGATCAATACGATCGGTCGGTAGTTCATGTAATGGCCGGGAAGATCGCGCGTCGACGTCAAGGAAGGAATGAGCCCGTGCCCGATCAGCAACGACCCGGCAAACATCACCATCGAGCCGACAAACGACCACAGGTAGACCAGCGTCGTCGTCAACTGGCTCCATTGGCCGGTCGTAATTCTGGCAGACGTGATGTCCAACAGGATCATCTGGACCTCCACATACGAAGTCTGGCGATCAGACCCATTTCACGGTCGCCGAACACAAGAGTAGCCATCAGAGTCTGGCAATTGAACCCACTGAAGCGTCACGCGGATAGTCGCATGGCGCCGGCCCCTGATAGGTTCAACGTTACTCAGAAGGTTGTCAAGTCAAATTTTGTAGGACTAGTGTGACCACTTTCACAACCCTCTGGTAGCATGATCCCAAGCGTCTGAAGTGTCAAGAGGATCACACCCGACGTGATCGCAAGCCTCTGCGGGGATTTTCCCCACGGACGTCATCAGAGTCGCGCCGAATGCTCGCGGACGAGCGACACGGCTTCCACCGCAAGGGTGGCCGACTCTCTGCTTGCTTAGTAGGCTTTGCAGGCGTACCAAATACTAAGATGTATTGCACGATGAAATGGAGCTATAAGCGTTGATCGACCATGACACTCCATCAGCAACCGATCGATTTGACGAGTCCTATCTTCGGTTGTGTCAGAAACAGGGCCGTCCAATTACCTCAGCCCTCGAAACACGCATCGGCGACTTTCTTATCGGTCCAAACGGTCTGCGCCTCTACACGAACCCAGATGAGCCGAAGGCCGCCGATGAGGTTGTCGTGCCTGATCTTGATCGTATCCTCAACCTGCTACGCGACCAGGCACCGATCGTCGTGCTCGATACTCAGAGCGATGACTTCGGTCTGACCGCGTTTGATGAGTACCACCGCTCTCTGGCGAATGTCGTCTCCCACAACGCTCCTGAGGCCTGCATGAGAGCACTGCTCTTCGTCAGCGCAGAGCGCCGGTCGAATGAAATAGCCGGCGGGGTAATCACACTGAACCCAACGGTCAACCGTTCGGAGATGTAAGGAACGACGTCGGTTTCGTCGATAAGGGAGGATCTATGAGGCGCGAGGATCTCAACGGCACTTGGGCAATCGAGCGTGAAGAGCAGTGGCCCACGACCAGTGCCGATGATCAGGCTCGTCAGGCGCTTGAGTTCGGCCTTGAATCCGCAGCCACGATTCGTGACCGGAAGATTCCTCTCTTTAATCGCGGTCGCAGGGGTTACGGTAATTTCGCCCGTTTCATGGGAGTGCCGTTCCTTCAGGACATGCGGGAACTCGGATCGCAGGACGTGGCCTTCATGGGCGTGCCACTCGATACCGGCACAACATTCCGCTCGGGAACACGCTTCGGGCCGGAGGCGATGAGACGCATCTCATCCCTTGGGAGTACTTACAACGTTTCAATGGGCGTCGACCTGTTCGAGTCGCTCGACATGACCGACGTCGGCGACGTTTCCGTCATTCCAGCCAACATTGAAAAGAGCTTCGATCAGATCGCGCTGGCGATTGGTTACCTTCACGAACGGGCTGTCTTTCCTGTTGTCCTCGGGGGCGACCATTCGATCGGCTATCCAGATATTCGCGGTATCGCGCCGTATATTGACGGCAATATCGGGATCATCCATTTCGACCGCCATAGCGATCTCAGCGAGTTCACGTGGGACGAGCGTATGCATGGATCGCCATTCTTCCACGCCACCAACATCGAAAACGCCCCCGCTACCAACCTCGTTCAGGTTGGAATCGGCGGCTGGACGGGATCACGCGAAGGGCTGCGAAACGCCCGCGACCGGAATGCGACCGTGATCACACTTGAGGACGTCGATAAGTTTGGCATCGACAAGGTCGCCGAGTACGCATTGGAAGTCGCCTGGCACAACGCCAAGGCCGTCTTTCTAAGCTTCGATATCGATTCGGTCGATCCAGCGTTCGCACCTGGCACGGGGACGCCGGAACCGGGAGGATTCCTGCCACGCGAGTTGCTCAAACTCCTCCGGATTGTCGCGCGCGAGGGGCTGGCGGGCATGGAAGTTGTCGAGGTTTCTCCGCCCTACGACGTCGCTGACATCACCGCTCTCCTCGGCGCGCGAGCGGCTATGGAAGTCTTGGGAACGCTGGTCGCGGCAGGCAAGCTGGGCACGCTACCTCGTGAGGTTGAAGAGCACGCCGCGCGGACGTCAGACGGTGGCGGCAGTCAAGAGGGTTAGAGCGCGCCCAAGCAAATGAAATGCTGGGATCGCGAACGTTGAGAACGGTTCACCCTGATTCTGTACGACTGGGCTGTCAGGCTTTAATTCGTCGTTCGAAGCGGCGTATATCCTAGTTCGCGGAGATGCTCTTCGAGCATCTCGGGCAGGTCTTCGCCGTCGTTCAGGTCGCGTCGAACGACCAGCAGGCGTCCGCCTGGCAGCAATTCGACTTTAAATCCAACACCTGTCAGTGCCTCCGCGATTCGGGAGGCAGCATCGCTGTCATCGGCATCGAGCAGCACGCCACCACGAACGAGTACCCGACGGAAACCACGCGCCCAGCTCTCAATCTCGAAAACGACATTCTGCGGGAGCACCTCTTCTCCCTGCTGTTCCAGAAATCCAGTGATCTGTGTTGTTGAGAGCCCGGCGCTCATCCCACGTTCGATGGTCGCCCGCGCCAGAAGATATATAGAAACCTGATCCAGGCGTTTGGTTTCGGCAAATGCCGAGAGGGCCCAAATTCGACGCGGCGTGGGACGCGGCAACATGATCTCAAAGTTCGCTTGAACTGTGAGCGGGTGCGATCCAAGCTCTGACACCTCTGGAGCGTCGTCGCTCATATTGCAAAGCCAGGTCCCGACGTCGGTCAGCCTGAAGACCGTGCGCCGCTGGGATGACGAAAACCGAACGATTCCGAGCCATTCTCCGGCGGTCACGAGCGTCGTTTCAACGACCGCCCGCATCACCGCTCGTCTCCGATCGTCCGTCGAATCCGGCATCGATTCATGGCTCATTGCGGCAGTGAAGTGAGCACCAAGCGCGGTCGGCTCATCCATGGAAAATCTCATCGCGAACGATTCGAGCGTTACCCACGTTCCTACCTGAATCTCGGCGAGTCTCCGAAGGAGACGAGAACGGAACTCAGGCCAATCACCACCCCAAATTTGCAGTGTGTCCCGCTCAACCACCTCCGGCCAGGTCGTCGCATGCAGCCAAATGTCGAGCATGTCGCGTATGAGATGGCCAAAGCTCTGACGGGACCAGTCGTTCATGTGGATCGTCGCGACACTGTGTCCATCTTCATCGAACAATCCAATGCCACGGGCCAGGAAATCGAGAAATTGAATGTATCCAGTTGGAGGCACATCTCCGCCTCCACGCCACAATACCTGAGATAGATGACGCAGGGTCCCTGGACGCCCGTCCAACACACCACGCCTGCGAACGAGCAGGCCGTTGGTGGCAGACCGTACGACGGTGAGCAGATCCCAGACGGGCGCATACGGGAACACCCAATCCACGGCCTCCACCGTCGAGTCAGAGATAGTCTCCAATGGCGGTACTGACGGAACAACGGTCTTTCTCGGATGACGCAGGGCGTCAGGAATCACCAGGCGGAGAGTGCCGTCCTCCTCATAACCGCGCCAGATCAGTCCACGCCGGGCCAGAGTCTGTGCCGCGAGACGTATTTCGGCGTTGCCCAGGCCGAGCGCTTCCTTGAGGTCGACGGGAGAGCCAGCGTCAGAACGTTCGATCAACCAGCGCCATACCCGCGATACCGTCGGGTTGAGTGACCGCACAGTGTCTCTGAGATGTTCGGGATCGGCCAGCCTGGGTGCGATCTGCGCGATGAGATCTCGTCTCATTGCCACCGCTGGAATGATCTGACGACCCATGTGTTCAGCGATATCCGCCAACGCGCCGTCGGTAAGCCGGTCGAGCAGACCTTCCACTGCAAGAGATGTCGGAAGGCCGTCGTCCCGTTCGGCTTGTAGGCGTAGCGCTAAGTGGGACAGTTCGCGAGGAAGAAAATAGCGGATCTCTTGCACACCGTGCTCGTCGTATTCGTCTGACTCATCCAGCTCGACATAGAGAAAGCCAATGCGAAACAACCGGTTGACTAATCCTCGTATCGTCTCTTCTGGCGCTCCGACGTGCTCATTGAGGTCGGCGATCGTTCGGGAAGTGATATCCGGGGTGAGCTGCTCCAGGATCGTCTGCTCGAAAGGTGAAAGCTGTTCCCATGCGAGCGCATAGGCCCACGGATCGGTCATCGTCCGATACAGTAATCCGGCCACCGCGTAGCGGTCACGGCGGCCCGGCTCGACTTCCCACCAGCGAGCAATTAACTCCAGGTCGTGTGGCGCGCGATCATGAAGACGACCCAACAAGTTGCGCATTCGTGCTCCGATGAACTCACTTCTGTCGGCAGCACGATTATAACCGCATTCCATTCAACTCCATGACAAACAATCGGGCGAGTGATCTAGAACAGTCACTTCGCCCGTTTCGTCACCACATGAAACGTTGAGGACTAATTCATGAGCATTGAGCCCTCGAGCGTCAGCAGATGCCGTTTGATGTACGTCCCGCCGGTATATCCGCCCAGAGAGCCGTCAGACCGGATCACCCGATGGCATGGAATGATGATCGGCACTGGATTGTGCCCGAGCGCATTGCCGACAGCACGCGTTGCATTGGGATCGCCAATATCCCGCGCGATTGTCTTGTAGCTCGCGAGTCGGCCAAATGGCACCCTCGACGTCGCGTTAAGCACCCTTTGAACAAACGGCGAGGCCGTGGTGAGATCGACCGGTAGGTCGAATGTGGTTCGCTGGTGATCGAAATACTCGTTCAGCTGTCGCGCATATGGGCGCACCGCAGCGGAGTCCGGCGACAACGCCAGGTGATTCTGGTTGGCCCAGACGATCATACCGGCTTCGGAATCGGCAAAACGCAGGGCACACAACCCATTCTCCGATACAACCAGGTACAGGGCACCCAACGGGGAATCGATTTGGTCAAATCCAGCGCGGCGGGGCAGCTCCGCGACGATTCGCTCACGTAGAGTCGGGAGCGCCAGCGCAATCCGCGCTTCGAGATTCTCCGCGATGGGTATCTCTTCCAGAATCCCAGCGAGCCGGCGTGTCTCAGCAATCTCAACCGCACACTCAGGACAGTCGAGCGCGTGCACATCAAGATCGTGCTCTTCGTCGGTCGTCAGATCACCAATGACCAGCAGCGGAAGCTGGTGAACCACTTCATCGCAGCTCAGTGCTCTCATATCCCCACCTCCCTGAGCTCCGTCGAGAATCGCTTTCGGAGTTTCTGGGCCGCTTGATAGACGTGCGCTCTCGCCGTCTCTTCGGTGCAATCAAGCCCAGTTGCGATCTCTCCATACGAAAGACCCAGGAACTTCCGTTGTGTGAAAGCTGCACGTTGTTTCGGTGGCAAATCGTCAATGGCGCAGTGCACCTTCGATAGCAGTTGATCTTTGCCCAGTCGATCGATGTGATCGTCGTGGTGGACGGTTGGTTGGTAGTTTGCCAGCCGCGCCAGGGTTCGATCGCCGTTCCGGCGTTGGCGAATGTGGTTGAGCGTTGTGTTCGTCGCAATCTTGTACAGCCAGGCCCGATAGTTCGGGTCGCCGTCCAACCGGTCAAAGGCACGGTAGGCCCGTAGAAACGTATCCTGACAGAGGTCCTGTGCTTCCCGGTCATGACGTACCATTCGTAGGATGTAGCCGAAGATTTCTGCCTGATGTCGTTCAACGAGGTCTTCGAAGTTCGGAATTTCCGCCACGGCACGTCCCTTCCTGTCGCCTTTGCCGTTCACTTATATATGACACGTGAAGGTCGATTTCGTGAATACCGAGTGACAGGAAACATTATGATGAGAGTTGCTGTCGGAGCCCATCGATCCCTGAGCGAATGAGCGTTTGGCTCCCACGCTCAAGTCCGACCCGAACAGCATGAAGGGGAGATATTCGCTGATAGGCATACCGCCGTTTCCAGACCGTGTCTGGATCTCCGAGACCAGGCATCAAGCGCATGACGGTCCGAGCCAGATTATCGGGAAACCCGGCAAGATCTAGTGCCGGATCGGCGATCATCGCGTCGCCAAAGTCGATAATCCCAGTAACGTGCCAGGGGGATTTCGCAACTAGGACATGCTCACAGGCCAAATCACCATGAACGAGGCGCGGCTCGAACGCCACGGCGGTCGAATCACCCAGGTATTCGTCCCACCATAAAAGGAATCGAGCCAACGCTCCTTCGCCGAGCGCCCGCCGAAGCTCTTCCAGCACATCGCGAACCAGGTCGTCACACCTCGTGAGCCACTCGTCTGGAGTGAATACACCCATATCGATACTCGAAACGGATTCAATCGGAACGGCGTGGAGGTCCGTTAGAAATCTCGCCAAATCGGGCGCCAACCAGTCTGCGACGGCGTCGGTAACCTCGCTGGCGACCAGTGAAACGCCTGAAAGCATCTGATATCCCATGGCTGCAAGCGGGAACGCGCGGGAAGGCCGATGAACGAACATGGGCCGGGGTATTGGACATGAGATCGATGAGGCAATTGCCCTCAGCGTGATCGACTCTGCCACGAGGTGATCCGAACACGGTCCGGTCTTGGCGACGCGAAGGACAACGTCGTCGTTCACCAGAAACAGGCGATTGTCCCACCCTTCATCCAAAAAGCGCACTCGTAGAACGTCGAGATCTGGGACCAGAGCGGCCAGCAGTCGCCGCGCATCAGTCTCATCGAATGCCGCAACAACCATGCAGCTACGCTGTCACGAGCGTCATGATGCCGGAGACGACGGCGACGGTGATCGTGAACCAGCGGAAGATCCGCTCGGGCAGGCGCGTTCCAAACCGAACACCCAGATAGTTTCCGACTAGTGATCCCGGAAGCCACAACAGCAATGCTGGGAAGAGCGCGCTAGCATTCAACGCATTGCCGAATTTGAGGATGACCAGCGCGATTGCGTTGGAGAGCACAAAATAGACCGCAAGATCCGCCAAGAAACTCTTCGGAGCTACTTTGTCACGCGCCAGTAACAGCACAGCCGGCATGCCGTTGAGCGATGTCGTCGATCCGAGAAAGCCACCAACTAACCCCGCGGCCAGCGGCGCGCCCGGAAGTGGACGCGGCGGAGGCGCATCCACGGCTCTCGCAACCAAGACGGTCAGAACCAGCACCGCCACCCCAGTCCCCATCTTGATCGCGTGGGCGGAAATACTCGTCAGCACGACGACGCCCAACACCAATCCCGGAATGCTGCCGAGAATGAGCATCCACGAGCGGCGGGTCACATGAGCACGTAGTTGATAGGTGACGGACATGCGGGTCAGCATGTTCATGGACAGGTTGAGCGTGATGACGAACGGCAATGGAAAACCGAGCAGTAGAAGTAGTGGGGTGCTTATCAGGGCCGTGCCAAATCCCGCGGCGCCCCCCAAACAGGCGGCCCCTGCGATTACGGCACCGCCCGCCACCAGACTCATCGTCGAATCGATCGGTATACCCGCCCCTCCTCGATACCCAATTTTCTCACGCCGCTCCGCAGTCTAAGGCAGAGCAGCCGGACTCGGAACACTGCGGATCATGACGTTCACGCAGGCCGGCTTGCCGCTTGCCAAAGCGCGTTCCAGTGCTGGACGGATCTCCGCGGGTCGTTCGACGACCTCCCCATGACCTCCCAGCGCGCGAACAACTTCGTCGTAGCGGCTCGGCAGCAGATCACTCGCAACGACCCGATCTTCGCCGTAGATACGCACCTGGCGATGCCGTTCCGCCGCCCAGGATGCGTCATTGCCGACGATGGCAACGACCGGCACGTTATGACGCACGGCCGTATCGAACTCCATACCGTGAAACCCAAACGTCCCATCTCCACAAATTGCGAAGGTCGGCGTGCCAGGGCGCGCCAGGGCTCCTCCGATCGCCAGCGGAATGGCTGATCCGATCGAGCCAAACTTTCCGTGCAGCAGCGGCACAAAGTCGCCGCCGGCAAGTCCCCACCGCATCCATTGGGAGAACTCTCCGCCGTCCTGAGCCACGAACGATCCAGGTGGCATCATCGCTCGAAGCTCGGTCGCAACCCGAAGCGGATGAATCGGACTTTCGTCAGAGCAGGTGTATTGTTGGAGCGATTTTCGACCCTTAGCACGCAGCGTTTCGATTTCGCTCGCCCACGCGCGATGGTCCCAATTCTGTGTGCCCGCCTCGGCAATCAACTGCGAGAATACCGCGCCGGCATCACCGGCAATGCCAAGCGCTACGGGTGAATTTCGGCCGATCTCGTCAGGAGTCGGCACGACGTGAATCACATGGGAACCGTCGGCGAAGGAGCCGGGTCGCCCAAATTTGACGATGAAATCCTGAGGAGCGACGAGCAAAACCACGTCAGCGCGCGAGATCGCCGCTCCGGCACCATTGAACGCCGGATCACCGATTCCGCGCGAGCTCTCCAGCGCGAACCAGGGAACGCTCGAGCGTTTCGAGAATTCACGTAATCTTGCTCCCGAGTCTCCCCTGGCAACCGAGGGACTCGTCAGCATCAAAGGTCGTTTTGCGCCCGCAAGCAGCGACAGGGCGGCATGAATGAGCGCGTTATCTGCAAATCGAAGTGGTGGTCGAAACGTCCATGCGTGCGACTGACGATGATCTACACTAACCGACTCAGTAAGCACATCGGCAGGCAACCCTAGGTAGACTGGTCCCGGCCGTCCTTCGAGCATGGTGCGCCATGCTCGCGAAACAAACGACGGGATGTCCCGTGCGCGCTCGACAGTCCAGGCGGCCTTGCAAACCTTGGCGGCTATCCCCGCCTGATCAAGCTCCTGGAATCCACCCATTCCCGTAGTCTCGTTCTCACTCGCTCCGCTCAGCCAAAGGACCGGCGTTTCGGAAGCCATGGCGTTTGCAATTCCCGTCACGGTGTTGGTGTGGCCTGGACCTGCGGTAACGAGACAAACACCCGGTTCATTGCGAACCTTGGACCAACCGTCGGCCATATGAGCGGCCGCCGACTCGTGTCGCGTATCAGTGACGGCCAGATTCACATCCAAACAAGCATCATAGATTGGAAGAATCTGGTTTCCCGATAGCGTAAATATGCGCGTCACGCCGGCGTTCTGTAACGTCATGGCTAGGAGATGCGCTCCATTCGTTGTGGGCACGTCCTGCTCCCCTTTCGAGACTTGTCGTGAGAATCCGTCAATTGGACTCAAGCCAATCGGCACAGTCTGCAATCCTCCGGTACAATGCGAACGCCAACGTCTGATGGTCGGCTAGAAGGAGGAATCGTGCCGGAGCGCGGCCCCGCACATAGTACTGACGACCTGTTCTCTCCGGGCGGCTTCCTGACCGACTCAAACCTCGACTCGCACCCCGATGACATTCGTACCCGAATTGTGCTCGCAGACGAGCCAGACGCCGAGATGTGGTGCGCGTTGTTCGATCTCGCCGCGCGACTGGGGCTTGAGACGTCCGGATTCTCTCCACCGCTGATTGTTGACGATCCTGATCCGGAACGGTTGCCGATTGTCGTCAAGCAGGGCCGCAGCATTCGGCCTCACCTCGTCACGACTGGCTGGCAGGGTCGCCCGGCGATTATCCTCGAAGGTGCCGACGCCATCCGCGACCTTACCTTACGCGGCCACGCTACCGTTGACGACTACACCTCGCCGAATCCCGAAATTGCGACGATCGACCTGGCCCGACTATTCGAGTCCGACGGGCTCCTGGTAGACGCCGACGGTGACGAGATACCGGACGGTACTCGCCTCTGTATCATGGTACCTGATGAATTGCCTCGCGCAGTTGGAATCGCCCTCTTTCATTTCGTTGCGAGACTCGCCGTTGAAGGCTCGGGTATCGACCTTCCGGTTGCCACCACATCGCCCTACCCGAAGCCTGGCAGTATTCCACTACGTTTGAAGCTGCACGACGGCTATCTTGCGCGGCTGTCAGTCGTCGATGACCCTTCGAGTCCATCGCTCGAACTGTTTGGCGATAAGGATGATGCCGCGGTGCTTCTCGAGCGATTAGCGCTCGGTTGGCCAGTTCCGCCTGCGGCTAGCTGCGAGACTCAAGTCAGTGAGATTCAAGATTGGCTGCGCTACAGTTTGGCCGGCTGGACTACCCAAGGACGTGTCGCTGCCCTCATCGCCGACCTGCAACAACGTGATTTGTCAGCGCCTCGAGCGACTATTCGGCTTTTATCGTTAAATTCGGAAGAACGGCAAGCCCAGGTCAACGCCGCCAAGCATATGATTGACGCTCTCCCTCCGGTTCTCTCCCCAGGCGCGAGCCGAGCCATTTTCACGCAGGAATGGTCCGCACGCTGGGAAGTCGATCGCGTGCTCGACGTGCTGCATGAGGACATCATCCCGGAACTCGATCGACGGTTGCCGTTGTCACTGACTGTCACCGTCTCTGAACCGCTCGCTGTTCGGAGACAACTGGCGGAACAGATCAGAATCGAGTTCGTGGATCGGGGGTTCGCGCCCGAACGAATTGAAATCCAGGTGCTCGACGCGTTCAAGGTGGGGCTCTGCTGGCTGCGCGAGACTGTGCTACCCAAGTGGAAAGAGATCACGGGATTACATCACGTGTCACTTGGTTTTCGGCCTCTTGAGATTGCCGACGAGGACAGCGCGCTCGATCTCCGCATTCGCTGGCTCCAGGAGTTGTTTCCAGGTGACGAGATTATCGCTACTGAACTGGGCCTTCCACTTGATCTCGTCGAGATCGAGGAACACCAGGGTGTCGCGCTCTACGTTGCCACTGCGTTCGATGAAGATGGCACGCTTATCGATCAGCATGAATTTTCACCGCTCTGGTATCGACGTCCGTATCACACACTCTTTCCGAACGCTGGCAGCGTCCACCTCGTCACTGGCGGGATTCAGGCATATCAGGCCGGGATCGAATTGGTCGAGCGCGTGCCGACAGACGCTGAACGCTTTTGGGACTACCTGCAGGACGAGGTGCTGTCCCGAGTCCAGGATGCGATCCTCATGGCGACCGACGATGAACCAACAGCGAAGGATCAGCCGTTTTTTGATGAACTGTTCATCGAATTGACGGTCAGTGAAACCGACGAGTCGTTCGGGATTCGCGAAGAGCGAAACTCGGCGGCCGAGGCGTTGCACGAGGATATTTACTTCAACGTCCTTGATTTCGTCGAGGCTCTCGGCAAGAACTCGACCGGCGAGCGACTGACAGCGCCTGGCAGCATTGTTCCGATCGTCCACGTCCGCCCTGGCATGCCGCCACACGCCCGCGTTCAGCTGCGTAGCCGCGCACGCTCAGTGGCGCGAATCGAGTCCGAAGACGGAGTGACGGCCATTGGCGAAATCTTGCAGGTCCCGCCCGAACCTCCGATCGTGACCAGCGTCTCCATGCTCGGCGAGGATGCTCAGATTCAGTTCCGCTGGCCGTCGCTCAGTCCCATGCTTGTGACACGTCTGCAAGCGTTGAGCGCCGTTGCGCCCGGTAATCAACAGTTCCCCGCACTCGTCGTGTCGACCGACGACGGATTTCAGGTGTCACTTGATTGGCCACGAGTGATCGATGGGCCGTCGGTTGTTCCGGCAACGCAACCGGTTTCCGACAGCCAATTTCTTAACGAGGAATCTCTCGCAGAGCAGCTTGAACGGCTCGCTCAGTACCCAGAAGTCCATATAGAACGAGCACTTGACCGCTCCTATCAGGGCAGGCCGATTCCTGCTGTCGAAGTCACGACACCAACAACAACAACGGTCTGGTCGAAACGAAAACTTTCGATATTCAAACCGACATTTCTTATCGTGGCGCGTCATCACGCCAACGAGGTGGCCAGCACCACGGCCGCGCTCAAATTGGTGGAGTTGATGGTCAGCGACAACGAGTGGCACCGCTTACTCACCCGTGTAAATGTCGCTATCTTGCCGTTCGAAAACCCGGATGGAGCTGCTCTGCACGACCGGCTTCAGCGAGAACACCCATCCTGGAAACACCACCCGGCACGCTACAATTCAGTCGGCTACGAATTCGCCGAGGATGACTATAATCCCAATACTCCATTCGGAGAATCGCGCGTACGAACCAAGTTGTGGCGACGCTGGCTTCCAGACATACTCGTTGACAACCATGGGGTTCCCTCCCATGAGTGGGCTCAGACGTTCGCCGGCTTCGGCTCTCCGCCTCGGTTCAACGTAAGTTACTGGCAGGTTCAGGCCATGATCTATGGCATCCTGTATCACCTCAACGATGAACAATATCCCGAGCATGTGCTGGCGGCCAACGCCATTCGAGACGCGGTTGCCCGCGCCGTTTCGAGCGACATCGAGATGCTCCAATGGAACCGACAATATCGAGAGCGATACACCACCTGGGGAACGAAGTGGGTTCCCGAGCGGTTTCCAGCGAACACCTATCGAGACATGATCTTCTATTTCGGTGCGTATGAGGCCGACAGCACGCGTTCCCGAAGAAGTCCGGCAGCCAGATTCCCTGGAGTCACAGTGGCTTCCTGGGTAACCGAGGTTCCCGACGAGACGGCACACGGTGACCATCTGCGGTTGACCGCTAAGGCCCATTTGATTGCGAACCGAGCAACAATCGATCTCCTTGCGGCGTCCGCCACCCCGCCCGAACGACGTATGCTTGATACGACGACCGGCACACGGGTCACGCTCAGCCGTCGGCGCCCAATCATCATTGGGTCCTAATCGCTGGCGATTCAACGAGTTCGCAGGTGAATACGACGTCAATTCAGTCCAATGGAAGCAAGCAAATCCAATCTCTCACACGACGAGATTTCTTTCACGATGTGGCCGACGCGGTCCGCCAACTGGTGCCTGAAGCGCTTCAAGGATTCCAGACATACACGACACGCAATCTTCTGAAGCTCAGTTATGGTCATGCGCGCATCCACTATGAAGTGTGGGCCAACGCTCGCGATCGGCACATAGAGATAGGGCTGCATTTCGAGGACGGACCCGACTCCACCGAGCGTCTACTACGCTATTTCGACGCTCATATTGTCGAGATCAAGCATGAGATGGGGCCGGCATTCGAGCTGGAGCGTTGGACGAACTCCTGGGGACATCTGTTCAAGCTGTTGCCCTATCAACCACTTACCGATGACCTTGCTCAGGAGGTGAGCGTGATGCTCGCCCGGCTGATTGCTCTCCTCCAACCCCTTCTTACCGACAGCCAGTCGCCGCTGGCGAATCATCGACGACGTTGATGACCGCGATTCACCGGCGGATCACCGGTTGGCATCGTCGCGGGAAAATCCCGACGCCAAGCCTGTTGCGCAAAAGCGTAGAATCCATTGATTGTCGCTGATTACACGTGTAAAGGGAACACATCTCGATGGCGCATTGGCTCCCGATTGTAGACACGAGTTTGATTGTCTTGAGCGGCATATCTTTGCTCTTTGGCTACTACTTCATTCGACACATGCAAATTCAACGTCACAAGTGGTCAATGCTCACCGCCACGACCTTCGCGGCCCTGTTTCTCGTTGTCTACGTCTACAGATATTTGACCGTCCCGACGAAGATCTTCGCGGGCAGCGGCGCTGTTCGGGTCGCATATTTGGCCATATTGATCTCGCACACGATCCTCGCCACCGCTATCATTCCACTCGTCCTGATCGTGCTGTACCGCGCGTTAACGAAGCAGTTCGCGCGCCACAAACGACTGGCACGTAAAACACTTCCGATGTGGCTCTATGTGGCATTCACTGGGTGGATCATCTACATGGCGCTGTATCAGATCAGTTTTACGCACGCCTAGTTGCCACGACCAGAATGCGTGTTCCCGAGGTTCTACAATCGTCGCAAGTCGTGACACGAGCCCGAAGAGGGGATGTACCAACCGATATGCAGGATGCGATCACCGTTCGGGGCCTCGAGAAGATCTACGCGAACAAACGAGCGGTCGACGGGCTGAGCTTCAGCGTCTGGCGGGGCGAGATCTTCGCGCTCTTGGGTCCCAATGGAGCTGGAAAGACGACCACGGTCGAGATACTCGAAGGCTATCGCACGCCCGACGGAGGCGAGGTCCGCGTATTGGGTCTCGACCCGATCAGAGACGGTGGCGAACTGAAGCAGCGTATCGGCGTCATGTTGCAAAACGCGGGTATCTACCCCACGGTCACCCCGGTTGAAATCCTTAACCTCCTGCGCGAGTTCTACCGAGACTCGGAAGAAACGCAGGAGATGATCAAGCTCGTTGGACTTGAGGAATCAGCAAACACTCGGTACCGTCAACTGTCCGGTGGCCAGCAGCGACGACTCGCGCTCGCGGCTGCTCTCATCGGTAAGCCTGAGCTCCTCTTTCTTGACGAGCCAACCACTGCCATGGATCCTCAAGCGCGCCACATGACCTGGGAAATCCTGCAAAGGCTGCGCGATCGTGGCCTCACCATTCTCTTGACTACGCACTTCATGGAGGAAGCCGAGCGGCTAGCTGATCGAGTCGCCATTATTGACCACGGCCGCCTGCTCGCCCTGGAAGAACCGCGTATTTTGACGGCGACGAGCGCGGAAGAAGTGCAGTTCACCGGGCCGGCGGGCATGGACACGAGCGAGATTGTCGGACTGGCATCGGCCCGAAGCATCCGCGAGGAGCGCCCCGGATTCTACGTCATGCAGACTGCACGACCGATTGACCTGCTAGCGGAGATCACTAGCTGGGGACGAGACCGCGGTATCTTGCTAAACGACCTTCGTGTCGGCCACGAGTCGCTTGAGGAGGTCTTCCTGCGGTTGACTGGAAACGAGTTGCGTGAGTGACAATGCCGAGAAAGTGGACTGGATGAAAGCCCTGATCGCTCAATCCAAAATGGAACTGATGTTGACCCTCCGACAGCTCGAAGGGATGCTCATCACGGTCTTTTTCCCACCAGCATTACTGATCTTCTTTGCCGGCATCGGGGTCAAGCCATCCAGCGTGGAGCGACCGATCGACTTCTTGCTCCCGGGAATGCTTGCCCTGGCGGTGATGTCCACCGGTCTCGTCAGCCTGAGCATTCGCACCGGCTACGAGCGAAGTTACGGTGTCCTCAAACGTCTCGGCAGCACGCCACTTACCCGCACACAGTTGCTTATCGCGAAGATCATATCCGTCATCGCAGTCGATATCCTCGACATCATCATCTTGATCGCAATCGCTTACTTTATGTTTGATTGGCATCCAACCGGAGCGCTGCCGCTTGCGATTTTCGCCTTGCTGCTTGGTATCGCGACCTTCTCCAGCTTTGGGCTCATGCTGGCGGGTTCATTTCGTGCAGAGACAACCCTGGCTACCGCCAACACCCTCTTTTTCCTCTTTCTTCTTCTCGGCGGTGTTGCCTGGCCACTCGACAAACTGCCCAAGTTCCTCTCGATCCCGGCACGAATCTTCCCATCAGCCGCGTTTGCTGATGCATTGAGAGCATCACTGGGCACGAACCCGAGCTTCCCGCTTCTGAACTTGGTCATCCTCGCGGCGTGGGGGATAGTAACGCTGATGATTGCCAGCCGTACGTTCCGCTGGGAGTAACCAGAGATTACCCCGGGTTACTTATCGGACATCGAGAAGATTTCGTCGAATGGTCGTTGTCGAAGTGATTCCAGGTCAGAATCGTTCCAAGGATTGGGACGAACGACCAACCGGCGGGCGCCATGCTCGAACTGTACGCATTCACCCTCAACCACCTTCAGACGACCAGATCCGAAGGTCGACGCGGTAAGCGCTTGAATCGCATCTGCCAGTACCGCAAGTTTCGGTGAAGAACCGACCATCACACGAAGATCCGGATCTTTCGGCATGATATTCCAGTTCAATGAGACGTACTGGATCAGCCTTGCCCCGGCGACGATTCCCGCGTTGACTTCACCGTGGAAATGAGCCGCCTCGACTTCTAGCTCACGAATCCGTGAGGGGTCAGCCTTATCAAGAAGATACAGGTCACGCGAGCTTCGGGCCGCGAAGATCGAGTCATAGCTCGGAGAATAGCGCTTGATATCGACAACGGACGTACCGTCAATGAAGTCGAGTGATTCCAGAACCAAGGTGTTCCCCTTGACGCTGAGGAGCCGGGCAGGACTGATTGCAATCGAATTCGGACGCGTGGTCGAGCGCAGTCCAAACACGCCCCTGCGACGTCGGTACTGCTCATAAGTCGGACGGATGATCTGCAATCGCTCGCGATCCGCGCCCTCGAGGCATGCGACTACCCAGATATGTGTATTCTCCTCGATCAGAAGCAGGCCGTCCTCGAATTCCGAGAAGATCTGAATCTCGGCCGGGACGCCTTCCGGTGGCATCAGCCTGCGGTCGGTCACCTCGGAGCAAATGACACCGATTTGGACGAGATCGAATTCTGACATCAGCGAACCCGCCTTCGTTGAACATTCATGTCAAGATGATCAATTGGGCGGCAATACCTGACTAGGAGCTTGCTGCCGTCACTTTCACCTGAATGAGATGATACCCGGTTGAGCCGTCCGGGAGCGGCGGGCTTTCCTGGTTGGTCTGCGTCTTTCCAGTGCCATCGGTGGCGCGCACCATAAGCGAGACTTTTCCAGTCTCCTGAGGCACCCACTCCTCGGTCCAAATGACCCAGCTCAAGGGCGAGAGCGGCTTCTGCAGCTTTGCATCAGTCCAGGTGCGGCCACTATCGGTCGAGAGTTCGACTTTCGAGATTCCCCGGTTCCCGGCAAACGCGACACCGCCAACCTTCACCGCCTGCCCTGCCGTGACTGTGTCGAGCCATTTGGGGTAGTCGATACGCGACATCGTGTTAATGATGGCCACGTCGCTCCAACCGCGATGTTGCCAATAGCCCTTGAAGTCAGTGTTTACCAGCGAGATCTTGGTCAGCCACTTCACATTCTTCATACCGTAGATGTTGGGAACCAGCATCCGAACCGGAAACCCGTGATCTTTTGCGAGCTGTGCTCCTCCCAGCTCGTGGACGAGAAAAGTGTTCGGGTCGAGCGCCGCTGCCAGTGGTATCGAGTCGGAATAACCGTCATCGGCATAGAAGACGACATCAACGACACCATCCTTGACGCCGGCTTCGTCGAGCAATTCCTTGAGTGGGAAACCTGTCCACTCTCCGTTGCTGATATACGACCCGCCAACCTCATTACTGATGCATTCAAGCGTCGCGATGTGTTTCGTGGAGCGTCGAGAGCGAATCTGATCGTAGGTGTAGGTCTTTGGATTGTCGACCAGCCCCTCCACGCTGAGCTTCCAACCGCCAGCTGAGACTGATGGGTCGATGAAATTCTTCGACACGACATAGAAGTCGTTCACCGGCGTCAAAGCCGCCGAGATTCCATCAGCTGTGCCCGGAGATGAGGGAACCTGGCTCTTCTTGGAGAGTGCGACGAAAAACTTGCCCAGGTAAGCGGATGCCAGCAGGACGGGAACACCGACGGCAACAAAACCGATAATGCGTCGTCGCGACTCGTCATATTCGCTGGCGACGGCACTGTTTATTGCGGCGAGCCAGGCCATCAGGATGCCACCGAAAACCAACGATATGATGGCAAAGCTCAGGAGCGTCGCCGCGCTGCCTGCGGAAGAATGCTGGCCGAAGATACCGATACTCCCGAGAGGAGCAAATACGATCCCCAACAGCAAGATGGAACTGACGCTTGCAATAACAAACAGTTTCAGTGGCGAACTGCCGCGCTTTAGCAGTCCAGCCAGCAGTCCGCCAACCAGCCCTCCGAGTACGATCTGTCCAACAAACAATGTTACGAATATCAGCGGCTTCGCCGAAGACTCCAGCCTTCCGAGGATCGCACCAAATACATTGACCGGTACGAGCGAGGTAATGCGGTCGGCCAGAAGCTGTGCTGGTACCGCTGTTCCCCAGACGCGACCGAGGAGTAGCATCGCAACTGACGCGATAAGTGCGGCGACAATGCCAGGAAGATAGCCTGTTCTGGAAAAGGGGACTCGACGCATAGTTAATCCTTCGTCCGTCCAAGGTGGGGAAAGTGGGGCGAGATCTTCGCTCCTATATCTATTTTACGTTGACAAACGTGAATTCGGATGAACGCTGGATTACCGAGATAACGAAAGTATTACGAGGTAGTCACTGAAAGGCGTTTTGCTGCCTCATCAGGATCGAACTCTCGGGCAAGAGATCGATACACCTGCTGGCCGTCTCGCTCTACGACGACATACACCGTACCAATGCGCACTTCGACACCTGGGAGTTCCTGATGCGCAAGTAGCCGGATTGCGGTCGAACGATAGACAACATGAAATCCCCGACCAACAAACCATTCACAGATTGGATCTGTTTTTGATTCCAACTGAGTCACTCGTCCGTTTCAGGCACCCAAAAATCGCAAGAGTCGTGACGATCGATGTCGTGTTCACGTTCCGCTGTGTCTAAATCCGGGAAGGAAAATCTGCCACCGAACTCGCTCCTCTGAAACGATCTAACGATGCTGGAACGTAGCCGCCAATGAGTAAAAAGTCCATTGTTGCTCGGCGACATTGTGCAAAAAAACGGGGCCGTTGTAGGCGGCCCCGCAGACAGGGAGGGAGGGAAGAGATGGTTCACGTTTAGCTGCGCCAGCGCTGCTGGCCCTTTGCTTCAAGTGCCTCGCTGCGCTCCATAAGCCAGACGCAACTCGATCGAGAGATGATGGCGTAATCGGACCGGTGCTGTCCGACATCCTCAACTGGAAGCTCAAACGTCATCAAGAGTGCCATTTCAGGACGATGAGCCTTTGCCCAAATACGACGGCAGCGCGAATACCGAGTCGGATGATCGCGACTTCGGGACCGCTTCTGTTCCACCATTCGGCCCCCAATGCACTGTACGTACACTCTTCTCCTCTCTATTGTACGTACATTGAGTATTCTGTCAACCCCTTATTTGATCATCGCTGCTTTTTCGCCAGAGTCTCTACGAATCCGGCTGTTGTCGCCACAAGCGCGATACTCAGCGCGGGCGCACATCACGCCGTCTGACTGTTGACGAGATTGCGTGTCCGGGGGGATGAACTCTTATCGATCATCGGTTATGAAATTAGAAAGGTTAGAGACGCTCTACCTCAAAGGGTGCATACTTGAATCGGATACATTGGCAGCGTACGCGCATCCGCGGGCTAGCAAGCACGAATCACCACAATACGCCCACAACTGCTTTTCCGCGTTCAGATGCGCTCCAATCTTATGAAACACACGGCACTTCGAGCAGACAACGCGCGTGAAAGGAATCTTAAATGCCGAATCCGCTGCAACAACTCGCCACCGCCGGCCAAAGTTTCTGGCTTGATAATCTGAGTCGTACGCTCATCTCGACCGGGGAGCTCGATCGTTTGATTCGTGATGACGGCCTTCGAGGAATGACCTCAAACCCGAGCATTTTTGAGAAGGCACTTGCAGGCGGTGACTCCTACGACGCCCAGATCCGCCGCCTCACTCAAATGGGTGCCAACAAAGAGCAGATCTTCGAAGACCTCGCGTTCCATGACATTCGCCGTGCTGCCGATCACCTGCGCCCAGTCTATCTGGCGACGAATGGAGATGACGGTTACGTCTCGATCGAACTTCCCCCCTATCTTGCTTCGGAAACCGATCGATCAATTCGCGAAGCGAAGCGAATTTTTGCCGCGATTGGGCGCTCCAATGTGATGATCAAGGTACCTGGCACGACTGAGGGTATCCCAGCTGTGGAGGAACTCATCTTCGCCGGTGTCAATGTCAACATCACTCTGCTATTTGCATTGAACGATTACCTTCGCGTCGTTGAAGCCTACACACGGGGAATTGAGCGGCGTATCGAGAACGGATTGCCGGTCGATTCCATTGCCTCGGTCGCGAGTTTTTTCGTCAGCCGGGTCGATACCGAAGTCGACAATCGGATCGACGCGCTGCTCCAGCAGAACCCCTCCGACGAGCAGAAGGTTCGACTTCAGGCACTCAAGGGCAAGACGGCTATCGCCAACGCTCAGGTTGTCTATGGGCATTTCAAGCACCTTTTCGAGGCTCCTCGGTTCGCCAAACTCAAAGAACAGGGCGCGCGCCTGCAGCGGCCTCTCTGGGCTAGCACTAGCACAAAGAACCCAGCCTACA
This sequence comes from uncultured Chloroflexia bacterium, assembly GCA_963785465.1. Classification (GTDB taxonomy): domain Bacteria; phylum Chloroflexota; class Chloroflexia; order Thermomicrobiales; family Thermomicrobiaceae; genus CALAGB01. The sequence goes on from CAWAVM010000012.1 coordinate 335,501, forward strand.
GCGACGTTCTGTACATTGAGGCGCTCATCGGGCCTAACACGGTCGAGACGATGGCTCCGGTTTCAATTGAGGCGTTTCGCGATCACGGGAAAGTGCGGCGCACCGTCGACGAGGACATCGACGGTGCCCAGCATATTCTGGATGAGATGGCGGAACTCGGAATCTCATACGACGATGTGACGCACCACCTACAGGTTCAGGGAGTCGAACTCTTTGCCAAGTCGTTCGACAATCTACTGGAAGGCATCGAGAAGAAGCGCATAGCCTTTGGTTCGGCCAAGGGCTCAGCCGTTGGCTCCGTCGGTTCGTACACCGATGAAGTGGAGGAGAAGGTCAACCGGAGTTCGCAGAACGGTGTCGCCGGAAGACTCTGGAAGCGTGACGCGAGCCTTTGGAGTCGGAATGAACAAACGCAGCAGAAGATTTCAAAGCGGCTCGGCTGGCTCGACAGTCCACAGGTGATGACGATGGAGCTTGAGCGGCTTCAGAAATTATCGAAAGATGTGCGTGAGGCCGGGTTTACCCGGGCCGTGCTGCTCGGGATGGGCGGCAGCAGCCTCGCCCCAGAGGTGCTCCAGCACACGTTCGGAAACCAGGAAGGGTATCCCACGCTCACCGTGCTCGACTCGACAAATCCAGATACGATTCGCCACCTGTCGGAGTCGCTCGATCTCCAGGACACGCTATTCATCGTGAGCTCTAAGTCAGGCACCACTGTCGAGACGTCGACGTTGTTCCGTTTCTTCCATGCTCAAGTCGCCGATGCGGTGAGTGACAACCCCGGAGCCCACTTCATCGCCATCACCGACCCCGGTACCGTGCTGGAGAAACTTGCAACCGATCAGCATTTCCGCCACGTCTTCATTAACGATCCAAATATTGGTGGGCGCTATTCGGCGCTTTCGTTCTTTGGACTTGTTCCAGCGGCGGTGATTGGACTCAACGTCGGTCTTCTCCTGGAACGCGCCTCGGAGATGGCTGAGAAGACTAAGAGTGATGGGCTGGACAACCCGGGGCTTTGGCTCGGTGGCGCGCTCGGGCTCCTCGCCGAGCTTGGTCGCGACAAGCTGACCTTCATACCGGACCCCGCTCTCAGTTCGTTGTCCGATTGGCTGGAACAACTCATCGCCGAAAGTACTGGTAAAGAACACACCGGAATCGTGCCGATCGCCAACGAGCCGCTCATATCTCCAGGCGCATACGCTCCAGATCGCCTCTTTGTTGGATTCGATCTGGCACCTCAGCCGCACGCTGAAACCGACGCGATGCTTGCTGGGCTCGAACAAGCTGGACATCCGGTAATTCGCCTGCGGTTACGTGACGAATGGGATATTGCGGCAGAGTTCTTCCGCTGGGAGGTAGCAACCGCTGTTGCCGGTGCAGAGCTCGGGATAAACCCATTCGACGAGCCGAACGTGCAGGAGAGCAAAGACATAACGAGCCGGCTGCTCGACACCTTCAAGCGTGAACACTCGCTCCCGGAGCAAATTTCTCCGGCGTCCGAGGAGGGACTTGCCGTCTATGGCGTCGAGGCGCCGACGATCCGCGAGGCGATTGAGATGTTCCTGGATCAAGTCGGGGTTGGGGATTACCTGGCGATCATGGCATTCTGCGACCGTAACCCCGAAGTCGACGCACGACTAACCGAGATTCGCCGGCTGCTGCACGAGCGACTGAACGTCGCGACAACGCTTGGGTACGGTCCACGCTTCCTGCATTCGATCGGTCAGCTCTACAAAGGCGGTCCCGCCTGCGGCACGTTTTTGCAGATCGTCGTCGAACCTGCTGGGGACCTCGAGATCCCGGGTGAGACGTATTCATTCGAGACGTTGTTCGCGGCCCAGTCTCTGGGCGATTTCGAGGCACTTGGAAAGCGAAATCGGCCATTGTTGCGAATCAAGATTTCGGGAGATCCCGTAACTGGGCTGAATCGAGTCCTGCAATCGCTGGTAACGTCAGCCTTTCGGTAGCGTTCGATCAGGTCGACTTATCTGGAGATCTTCATCAGTTGTTGAGCCAGATTGCCGTGGGCTGTGACCGCCGTGATCACAGTTGCGAAGCGGTTGCTACAGAATGTCCAGTGAATCACTACCAGCCGGCGAGTCGACACGTGGGCGTCGACCACCAAAGAATCGACATGTTCGTGTTTCGCCGAATGCGCTTTGAATCAGGAGTCAAGCACGAACACTTGACTATGAGTTGGAGGAACCTATGCACACTGCCGTGGTCGAGAACCCGTTACGCGAAGGGCTGAGGCTCGAACGCGTCCCGGCTCCTTGCGCCATGGTCATCTTCGGTGCCTCCGGAGATTTGACTAGTCGAAAGCTGATGCCGGCGCTCTACAACCTCGCGATCGAAGGGTTGTTGCCGTCCGGATTTAGCGTCGTCGGCTATGCGCGCCGAGATCTTACGAATGACCTCTTTCGCAATCAGATGCGCGACGCGGTCGATCGACACTCGCGGAGACGGCCAGTCGATCCCAATGTTTGGGAGACATTCGAGCAGGGCATCTCATACGTCGACGGCAACTTCGAGAACCTTGACGACTATAAGGCCCTGAGCAACGAGTTGACGCGGCTCGACCGTGAACGCGGTACCGCCGGAAATCGCATCTTCTACCTCGCTGCTCCACCTCGGATGTATCAGACGATCGTCGACAACCTTGGAGCCGCCGGCCTGGTAGGTGAACAAAGTGACGAGAGCTGGACCCGCGTAGTCGTGGAGAAACCCTTCGGTCGTGATTTGCAAAGCGCGATCGACTTGAACGAGCGGCTTCATACGGTCTTCCAGGAAAATCAGATCTTCCGCATCGATCATTATCTCGGTAAAGAAACTGTTCAGAACATCATGGCCTTCCGCTTCGCCAACGGGATCTTCGAGCCGATCTGGACGCGCAACTATATCGACCATATCCAGATGACGGTGGCTGAAACGATAGGCGTCGAGGATCGCGGCGGATACTACGACCAGGCTGGAGCCATGCGCGACATGGTTCAGAATCACATGCTGCAACTACTCAGCGTTATCGCCATGGAGCCTCCGATAACCTTCGAGGCCGATGCTGTCCGAGACGAGAAGGTCAAGACACTCCGTGCAATCCGTCCCATCAAACCAGAAGACGTCGAGAACTTCACTGTTCGCGGTCAGTACGGCCCCGGCTGGGTCGCGGGAGTGTCGGTGCCAGGTTATCGCCAGGAGCCGAAGGTAGACCCCAATTCGACGATCGAGACCTTCGTGGCGGTCAAGCTGCTCATCGACAACTGGCGTTGGGCCGGCGTGCCGTTCTATCTCCGCACCGGCAAACGAATGCCTCGCAGAGTGACTGAAATTGCAATTCAGTTCAAAAGCGTTCCACATCCACTCTTCAAGTCGACCGAGGGGCCGCCGCTCGAGCCAAACGTGCTGACTCTCCGAATTCAGCCGGACGAAGGAATCGCGCTGAAGATCGCCGCTAAAGTTCCGGGCCCGCACATTCGACTGCGGTCAGTCAACATGGGCTTTCTCTACGGCACATCCTTCTTCGTTGAGTCTCCCGATGCCTATGAGAGATTGTTACTCGACTGTATGTTCGGCGATTCCACGCTCTTCACCCGACGCGACGAGACGGAAGCAGCCTGGAAACCGATAACGGAGATTCTCCAGGAATGGGGAGAAGTCGAGTCGCCCAAATTCCCGAACTACGAAGCCGGAACCTGGGGACCGGCTTCGGCTGACGCGTTCATGCAGCGCGACGGCCGCGCCTGGCGACAACCATAGATTAGATGATTCAGGGGAGGTGTGCCTTATGACCGGCGTTGATGTCAGTATCGACGTGCATGGTTTCAAAGGGCCAGCGGTCGATGTTGGTTCGATCGAGCGAGAACTCGCTCAGTTATGGCGCATGCCAACTGTTGTCGGCTTGCGCGACACGGATATCGTACCGACGCGTACCAGCGTGCTGAATCTCGTGGTCCATTCCTCAAACTTGTCGATGGAACTGCACACTGGAAAGATCATCAATGAGCTTGCAACCAATCATCCGTCGCGCGTCATCAGTTTTTCGGTGACATCCGATCCCCGCGCGTTTGAAGACGATATCGATGCTCATGTGAGCACCCATTGCTACACGGCGTCGGGTGAGCGCTTCGCTTCGTGCTACGAGAAGATCGAAATCAAGACTCCGCCTGACTCACTCGACCAACTTCCCAGCCTTATCGTCGCACTGGCCTTGCCCGACCTTCCGACGTTCGTCTGGTGGCCAGGACAGCCGCCACTGGCCGATAAGCGCTTTGCACGTCTGGCGAACTCAGCTACGAGAATGATCATCGATTCACTCGATTTCCAGCGCTGTAGCACGAACCTCATTCGCGCCTACGAACTCTGTCGGGAGATCGGCGAACATTGCGCTCTGACCGATCTGAACTGGGCGCGGCTAACGCCATGGCGTTCGATGATGTCGCAGTTCTTCGACATGCCCGACTGTCGCTGGGCGCTTGACCACATCTCACACCTGACGCTCGACTTCGGACATCACTCTTCGAGTCGACTGAACGGCGCCCAGGCGATACTCTTCGCCGGTTGGCTATCCAGCCGATTGGGCTGGAGTTTCGCACCGCAGGCGAAGGATGAGCGAGCTGGTCGCTACGTGGCTCGAGATGTTGCAGGGAAGCCGATCACAATTGATATCGTCGGCCATCCGGTCCCGAAGCACTACAACGGCTATTTACTCAAAGCTTCGTTGTCCGCCACTGACGGTTCACAAGGCGGGCAGTTCGATGTCGAACGGGTCGGAGACGATCTCGCGACGTTGCGTATGACCGCGACCCTCGACGGACACGGGATCGCCGAACACGCCATGCGATCTGCACCAACTGGGTTATCACAGCTCCTGCTTCGTGAGCTTGAGTCCACAACGCACGACTGCGTTTTTGAAGCGGCGATCGCGGAGGGCGCGCGCTACGCATCGGCAGTCAATCATCGGAGACGTTCATGAGTGTGCCTGAGATCGTTATTGCAGGGAATTTGACGGACCTCTCAACCAGAGCCGCTCAGCGATTCGTTGAGATTGTCAGTCAACGCCAGTCAGAGACCGGTACGGCACGAATCTCGTTGTCGGGAGGGTCAACACCCCGTGCGCTTTTCAACCTCCTGTCCTCGGAAAAATTTGCAACCCAGATTAATTGGTTAGCCGTCGACGTGTTCTGGGGAGACGAGCGAACCGTGCCTCCGGATCACACTGACTCGAACTACCGAATGGCTCAGGAGACACTTCTCAGCCACGTGCCGACCCCGGACGACCACATCCATCGAATGCGCGGAGAACTCGACCCAGATGAGGCGGCGAACGACTACGAACAAGTCCTGAAGTCCGTGTTCGGACGAGCCGATGTCAAGCATCCGCCCAAGTTCGACTTGCTGTTGCTGGGCATCGGCGCAGACGGGCACACGGCCTCGCTTTTTCCGGGCACCACGGCGCTTGATGTCCGAGACCGGCTCGTTGTGGCCAACTTCGTGCCGCAGCAAAATACGACCCGCTTGTCGTTCACGGCACCTCTATTGCAGGCGGCTCGAAATATTTTGTTCTTGGTGGCGGGAGAGGACAAGGCACCTGCCGTTCGTCGTGCCATCGAAGGAGAGTGGAATCCGTCAGAAACACCGTCCCAGTATCTGCGGGAGGCGACAGGGCACGTCATCTGGATGCTTGATGGCGCGGCCGCATCACAGCTCAGCGCGGCATCTCGTGGATGAAATTCCAAAGCCAATCTCGTTATAGAGAAGCGGATCGATTGGTGCATCGCACTCGGCCGTCGAGTGCGATCAATTTGTTGCCGGCGTGAATTCTGAGGAGGTATTCGGCCTGTGAATGACCGCTTGGCGACTACATCGTATTTGGAGTGTGCATGAGTAACGAAGGGCTTCCTGGGGCCACGCCTGGTCGCGTCATGGTCGTGATGGCCCACCCTGACGACGCGGAATTCAGCTGTGCGGGTACGGTAGCAAAGTGGGCCGCGGCGGGCAGCGAGGTGATCTTCGTCCTCGGTACGAGTGGCGACAAGGGGAGCGACGATCCCGCAATGACTTCGGAGATGCTGATCGAAACCAGAGAGCGGGAACAACGTGAGGCGGCAAGGGTCCTCGGGGTCAAGACTGTCGATTACCTCCGTTTCCGGGATGCTGAACTCATTCCCGATCTTACCTTGCGACTGGCAATCACGCGTGTCGTTCGCAAGTACAAGCCGGACACCGTCATCTGTCAGGATCCGACCAACCGTTGGGAAGGCCAGGAGTACATTCAGCATCCAGACCACCTGGCCATGGGGGAGGCGACACTCGCAGCGGTCTTCCCATCCGCACGGGATCGTCTTACCTTTCCGCAGCTTCTGGATGAGGGATTGGAACCTCATAAGGTCGTGGAGGTATTCGTTGCCGGCGCTCGCGATCCTGACGTCTGGATCGACGTGACCAGCTCGTTCGATACCAAATTAAAGGCGCTGGGGGAGCACAAAAGCCAGATGGGCGATTGGGACTTTGCGCCGATGCTGCGGCGCTGGGCGCAGGACACCGCTGCTGAGGCGCGAGCCCGCCGATATCCCGGCGCCAACGACATGCAGTTCGCTGAAGCATACAAATACTTCAAGCTTGGTTAGCTTGACTCTAACATCATCACGGGAGCGTAGTGCTCAGAACCAAGACGTAGCATTGCGGGGCTTGTCCCCGCTTTGGTTTAGAGCGAGAGAAATAACTTCCACGAGTCAGGGGTCGTCCCTGGGAACTGATAGTCGTAGTCATGCGCCTGCCGCATCGGAGCCAATTGCTGGTTAAGCACCCGCCCGGCCATGTAGTGCGCAAGGTAAGTCACATCATCGCGTGACTCGAGTTCCCCCAATGTGAAGTAACCAGCCTCATCGTTTTCGTGTCCATCCGCTCGCGGTTCGCCGTCTCGATGATTCAGCAACCACAAGACATATGTGTCCGTGTTGTGGCCATCGTGGCGGCTACGCAGCCCAATGATTCCGACCGGATCGGCGATAATGCCAGTCTCTTCCATCACCTCGCGCACGATCGCGACGTCGAGCGTCTCGCCCGGGTCCATGACGCCGCCCGGCAGCATCAGGCGGCCCCGGGATGGCCCGTAGGTCATCCGAACCAGCAACACGGCATCGTCTCGAACGACCAGCCCCCCAACACTCGTGACATTCTTGCGCTCTGGTGCGATCAAAAGTGCGACTCGCTCCCCATGTCAATCTCAAGGCTGATATCCAGCGCGCCTGACGAGTGTGTCAGCGCCCCGACTGAGATGAGATCAACTCCAGTTAACGCAACCGCACGAACGGTTTCGAGCGTTATGCCGCCGGATGCCTCGAGCAGCGCTCTGCCACCCGTGGTCTGCACCGCCTCGGTCATCTCCTCCACAGTCATGTTGTCCAGCAAAATAGCGTCGGGTCCGGCGTCCAGCGCTTCGGCAAGCTCAATCAGATTTGTCACTTCAACCTCAACCCGCAGCGTGTGCGGGGCTCCCGCCCTCGCCGCCTGAATTGCCGTCGTAATCCGGTTTGCGCCTCCGATAGCAGCCAGATGATTGTCTTTGATCAAAATCCCATCACTCAGACCGATCCGATGGTTATGTCCACCACCGTGCCGGACGGCCGTCTTTTCGAGAAAGCGCATCCCTGGTGTCGTCTTACGGGTGTCGATTATGTGCGCTGTTGTTCCATGGACCGCCTCAACATAGCGGGCCGTCGCGGTGGCGACCCCGGATAGCCGCTGCAGGAAGTTCAACGCTACGCGCTCACCAATCAAAATGCTTCTGGCAGGGCCCGCAATAGTTCCGAACGATTCCCCGGCGGCCACACGATCCCCATCCTTTACCGACGGAGCGAACCGGACGTCAGGATCGATCTGCCGGAAAACCTCACGAACGACCTCAAGACCTGAGATCACCCCATCCGATTTGGCAAGGAATCGGCCTCGTGCCTGGCGCTCTACCGGGACGGTCAATTCACTCGTTATATCTCCATAGGACGTATCTTCTTCGAGAGCAATTTCAACTGCCCGTTTCAGATGATTCACCTGCATTCCTTCCCATGCCACAAACCGATGCATCCTAGCCTGCCACGCGTCTGGAATCAAGCCAGTGCCGCGATGCGCGACTCACCGAGTTTGGCGTACGATGTATCTATTATTGAGATCACGTTCCCACTCGCCAGCCACAGGGTCGAAGGCGGTTGAACACATGGACGAGAAAGCGGTCATCAAAGGAATCATCCCTTTCGACATCAACGACGAACCCTACTTCACCATCTATTTCGCGCATGAGTCTGACCCGGACACCGTGCTCGAGGGCCGATTGCCTGCAAACGAGATCTATCCGCATCCACATGTGAACGACCGCATCCGCGTTCATTATGTGTTCAATGTACCGACACGCATCGAGCGCGACACGGGTTGATATCCGACTGTCCAACACCGAATCCACGCAATTCTCATGGGCATCTGGCATTGAGCTTGCGAATCAGGGATATGTATCTCTCGCAACTGAGCGAGTGATGCTTGAAAAAAACGTCAAATCAGGCTCAAGCCGTGCTAGGAGGATTGCGTGAATTTTGACGACAAAAATGAGGTCGTGGTCATTACCGGCGCTTCGGCCGGCGTCGGACGAGCGACCACACGAGAGTTCGCCCGAAGCGGAGCCCGGATTGGGCTTATCGCTCGTGATCCGGATCGCCTCGAAGCGACGAAAAAAGAAGTAGAACGTCTGGGTGGCGAAGCGCTGGTACTGCCACTCGATGTCGCGAATGCGGAAAGTGTTGAAGATGCGGCGTCGATGGTCGAGCAGAAGTTTGGACCGATCGACATCTGGATCAACAATGCCATGGTAACCGTCTTCTCCCCGGTAAAAGACATGTCGCCGGAAGAGTACCGGCGTGTCACCGAAGTCACCTATCTCGGCGTCGTCAACGGGACTCTTTCCGCGCTCAGTCGAATGTTGCCGCGCGATCGCGGGAAGATCGTTCAGGTTGGCTCCGCCCTCGCCTATCGTGCCATACCGCTTCAGTCAGCCTATTGCGCATCGAAACATGCGATTCAAGGGTTCACCGAATCGCTACGGTCGGAGCTTTACCACGACAAGAGCAACGTCAGCGTGACGATGGTCCAGATGCCTGCGCTGAACACCCCCCAATTCGATTGGACAAGGAACCATCTTCCGAACAAGCCTCAGCCCGTTCCGCCGATTTTTCAGCCAGAGGTCGCTTCAAGCTCGATCTTCTGGGCGGCGCATCACGATCGCCCCGAAATCTATGTCGGAATGCCGACCGAGAAGGCGATATGGGGAAATCGGGTGATTCCACGGTTGTTGGACCACTACCTGGCCAGCAACGGAGTTACATCGCAGGTCACGGACGAGCCCGACGATCCAAACCGGCCTGACAACCTCTACGAGCCGGTAAAGGGCGACTATCAGGCGCGCGGACGCTTTGACGACGAAGCATCGCCTATCAGCCGACAACTTTGGGCAACGCTCCATCGCGGATCGATCGCAATCGGGGCAGGAATTGCCGCGGCTGCTGGACTAGCGCTGTTTGGGATGCTGAACGGTAGGGACTCCGACTAAGTCTGGCGAGCCCCGCCAAACAGATCAATTACGGTATCTCCGAACCCGGCCCGAGAATGCCTATCCAGCCGCCATTCGTCTGTGGAGCGGCATTCCCGGGGAAAATTGAGATTGCCACAAGAACCGCACCGACCATGATGTTCGAAAACACCAACAGGTGTGGTGCCTGCAACAAAATTGAACCAATCATCAGCCAGAGTCCGGCGAATGCGTTGAGCCGGGAGAACCAGCGGGTCGCCGGCCAGACTGACAAGATGCTCAGCACAAACACAATCGGACCGACCAACCTCATGTCGGCACGGGCGTACCCGGCAAATCCTATGACGGCAGGTGACGCCATCAGCCAAAGCCCAATTCCCGCACCGATCAGGTGGCGCAGTCGAAGGCCTTCAGCCTCATGTTGGTTTCTCGCCGAAGGATAGTCAGACCGCCCGGGTTTCTCCACATCCTGCTCCTTCTGACGCGAGGTTGGTTCAGTGTATTTCCTTCCCAGATATTGCAGCGCAGCCAGAGTTTCCGCCATCATCGGACCCACAAGATTGATGGAAATGAAAGCCGAGAAGATACACAAGGTACAGTAGTTACCGTACACGAGCGGCTGAATGATCAACAGGACGGTCGCGGCCAGTCCAAGGCCGATTGAAGTCGCCCCATTGGCCAGGACAAACCACGGGTTCGACCACCAGCGATCTTCTCTACCAACAAGCGCCAATAGCGCGTCGGAGAAGTAGGCGGCCGCCCCGAGAAAGGCATCCGGAACGGGAATGGCGCGCGACAGACCTGAGTTAAGGATCGTCTTGCTTCCATGACCAAAGAACGGCTCCCAGACCGTCGAGACGACCCCAATTTGATACAGGGCGAGATACCCCGCTGTCAGCATCCCTATCGTTGCCAAAACAGCGAGGATCTGCCTTCGTCGCAAAGCCGATGGATTCGCGGTCCATCCTGGCGGTATCGTCGCTGAATCCTGACTGTAATGCTCCAATTGCCTCGACGTTGCTACTACTTCCACCATCGGTTGTCTTCACACTCTTTCTCGTTCAGGCAGGAAGAAACGTGACTGCCGTCGCTGTTTCACTAACAAGGCACCCAGCACATCGCGTGCCGACCAGTTCTGAACCAATGGAACAAAATCTGCAGCTTCTGTTTTGTGTGACCGGCGAATGAGCACCCGTTCGCACAGGATGTTAGACCGAAATCAGGCGGGCAGACACAACTGTCTGGCCTTTCTTCCGCGGAGTAACCACACAGCGCACCCTCAAATCGATGCTGAGTGAAGACCACGAGACAATTCGGGAGAACATCCATCTATTTCGCGCGTTACATGATGGAGGTTTCAATGACTAAGACTGCCGCCGACGTTATGGTCGAGGCGCTTGTCGACTGGGGAGTCGATACAATTTTCGGTCTCCCAGGAGACGGTATTAACGGAATCATGGAAGCATTGCGGAAGGCAGAAGATAAGATCCGTTTTGTGCAGGTTAGACACGAAGAGGCCGCCGCTTTTGCGGCCTGTGCGTATGCGAAATTCACCGGTCGTATGGGAGTGTGCCTGGCAACGTCAGGTCCAGGTGGCATTCATCTGTTGAACGGCCTCTATGACGCGAAGCTCGATGGCCAACCTGTACTGGCCATAACTGGGCACACTTACCATGACCTGATCGGTACCTCCTATCAGCAAGATGTAGATCTCGCAAAGTTATTTATGGATGTCGCGGTATATAACGAGCGAATTATGGGTCCAGCCCACGTGCGGTCTGTGACTAATCTGGCCTGCCGCAACGCGATCAATCGCCATTCCGTCGCTCACATTACTTTTCCGACCGACCTGCAGCACGAGCCATTCGGCGAGGCGCAGTACTCCGAGCAAGACGTTCCGGGCCACAGCACGTCGACCAGAAGCGACGATGTCCAGGTTCCACCTACCGCGTCACTGCGTCAAGCGGCCGACATTCTCAACCGAGGAACAAAGGTGGCGATCCTCGCCGGCCGGGGTGCTCTCAATGCCAGCGACGAACTTGAAGCGGCCGCCGAGAAACTGGCGGCGCCGATCGCTAAGGCTTACCTCGGCAAGGGCGCCGTACCCGATGACTCCCCGTACACCACTGGAGGAATTGGACTGCTGGGAACCGCCCCGTCTGAGACGGCATTTGAAGAGTGTGACACGTTCTTGATCGTTGGGTCGTCGTTCCCCTACATGTCCTACATTCCAGAACCGGGAAGGGCGAAAGCCGTCCAGATCGACGCCGATCCTGTCCGTATCGGTCTTCGTTATCCGGTTAGCGTCGGCCTTGCTGGTAACGCGAAGGAAACGCTCACACAACTCCTGCCACTGTTGGACACGAAGTCGAACCGCTCGTTCCTTGAGACCGCTCAGCAAGGCATGGAAGAGTGGTGGGCCAAGCTCGACGAACGAGCATCTCGCATGGACACTCCCATGAAGCCGCAGCGCGTCGCAGGTGAGCTAAGCAAACGGCTGGCGGACAACGCCATCATCGCCGGAGATAGCGGCACAAACACGACCTGGCTGGCACGCTATATCAAGATCCGGCGGGGACAGATGGTATCAGGGTCAGGCAATCTCGCCACAATGGCAAGCGGTCTTCCCTACGCAATTGGAGCACAAGCCGCCTTCCCAGATCGCCAGGTCGTGGCACTGGTCGGTGACGGCGGTTTCTCGATGCTCATGGCTGAGTTCGTCACTGCCGTGAAGCACGATTTGCCAATTAAGGTTATCGTCTTCAAGAATGACACACTGGGACAGATCAAGTGGGAGCAAATGGTTTTCCTTGGCAACCCTGAATATGGCGTCGAGCTTGCGCCGATCGATTTCGTGAAGTTTGCTGAAGCCTGCGGCGGAACAGGCATGCACGTGGAAGATCCCAAACAGATCGGCAGCGTACTGGACATGGCACTTGCGCATCCGGGTCCCGTTCTAGTCGAAGCGGTAGTTGACGCATTTGAGCCGCCCATGCCGGCCAAGATCCGCACTGACCAGGCAATTCACATGGCAGAATCCCTTGTTCGGGGCGAACCGAACCGCGTCAAGATCGCCGAGACGATCTTCCGTGACAAGATCGATGATTTTACCGTGCCATCGAACGGGCCGTTGCCGTTCGATGCCGTAAAGAACAGGTTCGCGACATGGTTCACGGTGATGGCGAATAGAAGTTGACTCGATCGCCGATCAAAGTTTCAGAAAGGGCGAAGACGGGGCGGTTGGTTCCGCCCCGTCTTGGTGCTACAACATCACATTGAACGTGGGATCCCAAGCGTTCCACAACTCGAAATCCCAGAGCCCACGCGTTTGCATGGGCTCCTCGACAGTGGCACTGAGAGAATCAGATACTGATCAGCGCCAGACCGGTCTCCGGATCGTGGACGCGGCGCAGATGATCCGGCGATTCCTCCAGCAGGACCTCAAGCGTCGGCCGCACATCTGCTTCCATCACGTGGCCGCCAATGGTCGAACCGTCAACCTTTCCAAGCACAACGTGTGCGTGAACCTTGGGTTCGCCCTTATCCTTGTCAAGGGCAATATCACCAGCGAGCGTCAAAACCTCCGTCTGTTCGTCAACGGGGATCCTCTTATACTTCTTGGGGTTCACATCAAAGTAACCCAGCGTGGCTCGGCTGAAACCACCGATGGCCGTGAAGTGACTGGCATCGAGCTTCTGCTGCTTGGCAAACTCAGTTAGCCCCTGAACGAATTCATCCCCAGTGTCAAAAATGATCGCATAGACGGTGCTTCTGTCTGTACGACTCAGCTTCTTCGATTTCATGCATATCTCCTTTTCTTGAGTACCCATCCAACGACGCAAGCGGCGAATACGGTTCCAATGAGTCCGGCTGTCGCGAATCCGGCTTTCTCTGGAGGTCCATACTCTTCGGGACGTCCTTGCTCCGGTTTGCCGGTCTGCGGTCCATCCGGGCCGTCTTGCATAGCCATCTGGATCACCTCAGCCAAATGTAACGCTCGCCGATCGGTTTCTTGAGCTATCTGCTCGCGGCAGCTAAATCCGTTCGCCACGATGAGAGTGTCCTCATCCGCCTCGCGGACTGCCGGCAGCAAGGCACGTTCACCGGCCTTTATCGAAACGTCGTAGTGCTCTCCCGCTTCAAAGCCGAATGCTCCTGCCATGCCGCAGCAACCTGAATCCAACAAGGTGTAGTCAACACCGAGCTTTTCAAGAACCGAGAGTTCGGAATCCATTTTCAGCACCGATTGGTGGTGACAATGGCCCTGGACGATTACTTTACGGTGGAGTTGAGGTAGCTCGAACTTCTCCGGGCGAGCGTCGATAAACTCGCTCAGCATGAAGGTCTGTTTGTAGAGACGTTTAGCATCCGGATTGTGCGGCATGAGATTTCTCATATCATCGCGGAAGACCGAGATACAGCTTGGCTCGAGTCCGACCAATGGGGTACCGTTTTCCAACTGCGGGCGAAGCGCGCCGAGGATTTGGTGCAAATGGTGCTTCGCCAAGTCAAGCATGCCGAAGTCATAGAATGGTCGGCCACAGCAAAGCCACTGATCGGGAACGACGACATGGTATCCCGCCGATTCGAGTACCTCTACCGCCGCCTGTGACGTCGTCGGGTGAAAATGATCGTTGAATGTATCCGGCCACAGCATTACCTGCTCATTGCCGACGTTTCGCGGCGTCCGCGTCTGGAACCATTCCTTGAACGTATATGGCGCGAATCCCGGAACATGGCGCTCGGGCGCGATGCCCCCAGCCAGCTTCACAAGACGGCTCAGGCCCGGTGTTTGCGCAACGAAATTCACAAGCCCCGGTGCCTTCGAAGCGATTCGTGCCCAGTACATGATCAGGCCCATGGAATAGGCCGTGATCGGACGAAGACGTCCACTATAGTAGTGGGATAGAAACTCCGCTTTGTAAGTGGCCATGTCAACGTTGACCGGACATTCGCCTTTGCAACCTTTGCAAGCCAGACAGAGATCCAGCGCTTCACGAACGTTCTCGTCACGCCAGCCATCGCCCAGTTCATCACCTTCGAGCATCTCGAAGAGCAGTCGAGCCCTGCCGCGCGTTGAATGCTCTTCCTCGCGGGTCGCCATGAAGCTTGGACACATGACGCCCCCACCGGTTCGACGGCACTTTCCGACGCCGACGCAGCGCAAGGTCGCCTTCGAGAAGCTGCCCTCGTCCTCTGGATATTGAAAATGCGTTTTGGGCTCAACGGGACAATAATCGGTCCCGAGCCGCAGGTTACTGGTAATCGGATTGGGGTTGACGACCTTACCCGGGTTCATCTTGTTCTGCGGATCCCAAATCGCTTTGAATTCTTGGAACGCGCGAACAAGATCCGCGCCGAACATCTTGGGCAGTAGCTCGGCGCGGGCCTGGCCATCACCATGCTCACCAGAAAGAGAACCTCCATAGCGGATCACCAAGTCGGCGGCTTCACCGAGGAAGGATCGGTATTTTTCAATACCTTCGTGCGTCACTAGATCGAAATCGATGCGCATGTGGAGACAGCCCTGGCCAAAGTGACCGTAGAAAGCGGCATCGTATCCGAATTTCTCCATGAGTTTTCGCAGGTCACGGAGATACGAACCGATCTGATCAGGCGGAACGGCGGAGTCTTCCCATCCCGGCCAGGTATCGGGCATACCTGGAACATGTGCGGTGGCACCAAGGCCAGACTCGCGGATCTCCCAGATCTTCGCCGTCTGCTCCGGTTGGTCTAGCAGTTCCATCGACGGCGGATTATCTTGCTGTTTCAGATGCTCCATCAGCTTCTTGGCCTTGGATTCCGACTCCTCGATCGTTGCGCCGCCAAACTCTACGAGTAGCCATCCGCCACCTTCGGTCAACATCGAGAGGTCCTCGACATTCAATCCCTTCTTCTGCATGTAACCGACCAAACGGTGGTCAATACCTTCAAGACCGATCGGGCCGAATTTCAGAACCTCGGGTACGTGATCGCCGGCGTCGTAGGCGTCGGGATAGCCAAGAACCAGGAGAGAACGTGATTGCGGGCTGTGCACAAGTGTGGTGGTGGCTTCGAGCACCGTCACAAGAGTGCCCTCGCTCCCGACCAGAGCACGCGCGACGTTGAATCCGTTCTCCGGCAGTAGTTGGTCAAGGTTATATCCTGAGACGCGCCGCGGAATGTTTGGATACTTCTTGCGGATCTGATCGGCGTAGCGATCGCGGAGGTCCTTCATCCCGGCATAGATTTCACCTCGACGTCCGCCGGCTCGGATGATCTCGTCAAGTTCGTCTTCGGTCGTCGGTCCGACCCGCATGCGCAGACCGTCGTAGGTCAGAATATCGAGTTCTTCGATGTTATCGACCGTCTTCCCCGACATGACGGAATGGATGCCGCAGGAGTTGTTACCGATCATGCCGCCAAGGGTGCAGTGACTGTGGGTAGCAGGGTCCGGCCCAAACGTCAGCTCAAATTCCTCGGCGGCATTCCGAAGATCATCCAAGATCGTTCCAGGCTGAACTCGAGCGCGTCTGTTTTGGGCATCGATTTCGACGACCTCGTTCATGTACTTCGAATAGTCGACAATGACGGCAGCGTTCGTCGTCTGCCCGGCGAGTGCCGTGCCGCCCCCACGGGCCGTAATTGGTACGCCATACTTGCGACAAATCCCGAAGATCTCGATGACATCATGATCGTCACGAGGTATCACCACGCCAATCGGGATCTGCCGGTAATTTGAGCCATCTGTCGAGTAAACCGCTCGATCGCCGTCACGAAATCTGACCTCGCCACGAATACTGCGCCTGAGATCATCCTCGAGAGACTCGAGATCAACCTCGCCCACGCTGTGCGTACCCGTCTGGTGTCTGGCCCATGATCGGGGGGTACTCGTTCCAGAATCTATAGTTCCAGTCATAGCATTAAGCCCTTTCTATGCTTGATCTTGTCGCTGCGCCGAGACGATGCACAAGAAGTGAATTGCGCACGATGACAGGTGGCTAACAATCGATGACGTCATGTGCCGGCATCTAAATCGTGACGCGCCACTCTTCAGCATCCTGTCGTTTCAATTCGAGGCCGTTACCCGGGCGCGAAAGATCGGGAGCTAACTGTCCGTCGTGCGGAGTTGGAGCACCATCGAATAACAACCGGTCGATGCGTGCGTGATCGTGGAAATACTCGATATGGCGCAAATTCGATACAGCACAGCCGATGTGGACATGTATCGCCGGTCCACAGTGCGCCGACAGTGGCATTGAACGCGCGTTGCTGATGGTGGCGGCCTTCATAAAGCCGGTCGCACCTCCACACCTCGTGGCGTCGGCTTGGAGAACATCGACCGATCCTGCATCGAGCATTCGTCGAAAATACACGTCGTCGTAGCCGTACTCGCCAGCCGCGATCTCCATCTCAGTAGGCGCACGGTCACGTAGGAGACGAAGCCCATTTAGATCGTCGGAGATCACCGGTTCCTCGAACCAAGTAACACCGAACTCATCAAGGGTTTCTGCGATTCTCAGCGCCTGTTTGCGAGAATACGCGCCGTTGCTGTCTACGAAGAGGCGGGCGTCGGGCCCAATCACTCCGCGCGCGAGACGTACCCGTTCAGGATCCGCGTCAGGGTCTCGGCCAATTTTCATTTTCACCATCGTGAATCCTTGGTCAGACCAGCACCCAAGCTGCGACTCCAGCTGCTCAAGTGAATATGAGGTAAAGCCACCACTGCCGTAGACCGGCACCTCTGGCCGGACCATGCCGAGCAGCGAACAAAGGGGAAGGTTCAGCAATCGCGCCTTGAGATCCCACAGCGCCAGATCGATAGCAGAGATCGCCATAGACGCAATGCCAGGGCGACCAAGGTTCCGAATAGCGGTCGTCATCGCGTCGTAAGAAGCAGTCACTGCTAGAGCATCTCGTCCCTGGACAACCGGCCCCAGCTTGTCACGAATGAGCACAGCGGTGGACGTGTCGGCGTAGGTGAATCCGAGTCCTCGTCTCCCACCTGCTTCCGCTTCCACGACCACAACCGTGGTGGAGTTCCATTTCAGTGTGCCATCCGATTCGGGAGCATCAGTTGGCACTGTGTACACAAAAACCTGGACCTGTTCAATTTTGGTGTCGATAATGGAAGATACCTCATTCATATCTTTGGTTCTCTTTTCACGTGGTCGCTCATCACACGCCCTGCTGACGCGCTATCGAGCATGTGCCCGTTAGAGATCGGCGGAAGGCGTGATCATTAGGTTCTTGGCGCAACGGAAATCAGGCCTGGCGTGCTGCACGACGATGAGTACATCGGGTTCGCTGACCGACGTAGACGTCGTTCGTTCCAGAATGGGAGCGAGGTGCTCGAGGTCATTGGATCGTAGATGAAAGATGCGCCGTGCCGGGATTGTGTCGCGAAACGGTCCAAGCGGAGCGCGATGTCCCGCGTCGAATATGCAGACAGCCACATGGTTCTGCAGTGTCGGGTCGGGAACGCTACCTTTGGCCGGTGAATAGCCCTTTGCTACGGCCGATTGTCTTTTCTCAATCGATTACGTCATGTTTCTTCACCTCATCTTGCGCGTCGTGTCTCACTCGAACAGAATATCCATGCGGTTATTCTTGCGCCGGGAGCAGATGCGGGCCAAGACCCGACATCCTAAATTCGGGTTCGCCTCGGCGATCCGTCGCCTATCTTCCAAACTGCAGATCTCGTTCCACCGACCCACAACTACTCTGAATTACTGTGAAAACTGGGACAAATCGCGAGTCAGCGATCTCACCGTCTGAACAATCATTGCTTCTTCAGCCTGGATTAATTTGCTCGAAGCATCATCGGTGGGAAGCCTCGCTAGTCCGCGAGGTGACTTGATCATGTGTCCTGAGGACACGATCGAGCGTGTTTCGGGCTTGAATATTGACAAGAGAGTAACGACAAGGTCACAAAATGAATCGACGTCCTCGAGACGATGGTGCGTCCCGCGATCGGCACGGGCAACACGATCGACATGTGTCACGGCGCGGTGCCCACCACCCGGCCTACGGTCGAAACGATGGCCGACATGCGAGCGGACGGCGACTGACCGCGAGTGAGATTCGCCAGGCGCGTCAGCGCCAGCAGTCACCGCAAACCTCCGCCACCGGGCCAAAAAATCAACCGAAAAGTCGTCCGGCCTCTCCTCCATCCGCTAAGCCGGCCCGCAGGTCTCGCTGGAAAATCGCGCTCATACTGACGCCAATTCTGCTGGTGGCCATCGCCGCGGCCATCGTCGCTCCCACGCTCTTGAAGGCACGCAGTGCCTACCAGAAGATCTTTGTCACGTCGGTGCCGCGACCGGTCGTAACCGTGAACGCGAGTGGCACCCCGGAAATCGTCCCGCAGGCTACTCAAGCAGTTCAGCTACCAGACTGGAGCAAACAGGAACGAGTCAACATCCTGCTCCTCGGTGCCGACACGAATGCCGCTCGCAAGGCGCAGGGCGATGTCCCGCTGTCGGACACTATTATTATTGCGAGCATCGACCCGGCGACAAAGAAGGTGGGGTTGCTTTCGATCCCACGCGATCTCCTGGTCGAGATACCAGGTGTTGGAAAGGACAAGATCAACGCAGCCTATTCGAACGGATCGCTTTCCAGCATTACCGGGCCGGGCCTGGTACGAGCGACGATCGAGTACAACTTCGGCATCAAGATCGACTATTACGCTGTGGTTGATTTCGCTGGTTTCCAGAAGATCGTCGACACACTCGGCGGAGTAACTCTTGATGTTCCCGCCCCGATCAAGGATGACGAATACCCGGGCGAACAGTTCAACTACACGCGCGTCGTCTTCCATACCGGCTTGCAGCATATGAACGGCATCCAGGCCCTGCGCTACGTTCGCACCCGACACGATGACAATGACTTTGCCCGCGGCATGCGGCAACAACAGCTCCTGACCGCGTTGCGCCAGCAAAGCCTCACCTTGGGGCTCATAACCAAAGCTCCCGACCTGATCGCGCAACTCGGGGACACCGTTCGCACCGATCTGCCGCCCACTGACGCCCTGAAGCTCGCCAAGCTCGGCACTGAGATCAAGTCCTCGGACATCAAGAGCTACAACCTGCTGGCTGACACGACGTCGCAGTGGAATCCGGGAGAACCCTATTACTTGATTCCGGATTGGACGAAGATTCACGAACTTCTCAACCAGATGATGCCGCAATCGTCGCAGAGCGCACCCGCTGGATCGCCTCAACCAACGGTCGAGCAGCCGAACCTCCGCGCCAAGGTGCTGGTAGAGAATGGCACCTTTGTCAACAAGTTGGCGGCGCGATCGTCATCCAAGCTCAACGACAACGGGTTCCTCGATGTCTCTATCGCCGAGGCAGCCGACCCGGGCAACTACCCAACGTCGAAGGTAATCGATTACAGCGGGAATCTCTCCACTGCCAGGCTCATCGCGCAGACGCTCGGTCTACCAGCTTCAGCGGTGGAGTCGGGAAACCCGTCAAATGCCAATGGCCAGGATGTAGTCGTGGTACTCGGCAACGATGCACCAAGCAACTAGAGACTGAAGAAGAGGTTGATCCGAGAAGACCCCTATCGAGATCCCCTGGTGATCCGGGCCATCCACGGTCGCTCCTGGCCGATGGTAGTCTCTTTGCCATGACCGGGGTAAACGGCAACGTCGTCTGGAAGATCGAGCAAGCGAATCAGCGTCGTAGCCGTTTCTTCGTCGCTGGCTCCCGCGATATCAGTCCGGCCGTATCCGTTCGGGAAGAGGGTGTCACCGCCAAACATCACGCGTTCAGCGGCTGAATAGAGGGAAATCTGACCCTTGGCGTGGCCAGGCGTGTGGATAACGCGGAAGCTGATACTTCCAACCGTGACCTCGTCATTTTCATTCAGGAGACGGTCAACACTGACTGGCGCGATGGGCACCGGTCCGCCCTTAGGCTGCTCAAGTTGTGCGACTGATGCTGGGTGCGCCGCAACCTGAAGATCCAGCAGGTCGACCAATTCCCGAGCCGCACCGATGTGATCCCAGTGGTGGTGGGTAATCACAAGCAGGCTGACCTTCAAACCTTCCTCTTCGATCGCTCGAGCGATTTTCGGCGTCACATCAGGGGGCGCATCAATGATAAGGGCCTCTTTCGAATCGTCGTCGATGACGAGAAAGGCATTGGTCATGATCGGCCCACTGGTGAACGCGCGAATCCGCATCGACTAACTCCCCTACCATTGACGTTATGATCTCATTCAGCATCGGCCAGCCCTGAGGCTATTACTTATAGATCTCGGCGTTGGAAGACCAACATCGAACCGATAACCAGAACCACACAGTAAACCATGGAATAGTGAACCGCCAAGTCGCTTGGTGGCACGGTGGTCCCAAGTGGGTTCGGCCCAATGAAGCTTATTGCCAGTTGCGGCTGAACCACGTAGCTTGCCAGACGCCACATGCTGTCGCTGGGGACCACAATGCTTGTGCCCACCCCAATCCTAACCAGCGTGTTGTTGTTCAGTGCGGTACCGATTTGCTCGACTAGCCCGCCGGTGACGGCCATGCCATACAACATGAAGACAACGACGCCGTTCGTCATCGTTGAGAAGATCGTGCTGCCAAGCATCGTCAGGCTCAACAAGATCATCGATACGAGCATCACCAGTAATGTTCCGTGAACAATGTTGGGAGGCGCATAGTGCCCGACGACATGGGCGGTCGTCACGACTCCGGCAACCATCAGTGCGATGTAGATCAAGAGCATGACCGCGAAGCCGATGTACTTACCCAAAATGATCTGCCAGCGTCCGATCGGTTTGGGAACCACTGCGTGAAGTGTTCCTGCCTCGATCTCGCCGGCAATGGTTCCTACGGCAGCAAAGATGGTCATGATACCGGTCAAAAAATTAACGGTGTAGAGGCCGAGCAAGACCATCGCACTGGCAGAGACGGCATAGGTGGGAGCAGGGCCAGCGTTCGGACGCGAAGCGCGCCTGGCTGACATTTCAAGGAATTGTTGTCGAAAGAGGTGAAATCCAATGGCATAGAGGGCGATAAAAGCAATGCTGAGCAGAACGACACCCAGGATGACCTTGCGGCGAAACGCCTCGCGAAACGTCAGGCGCGCGATCACGGCAACGTTCATTGGCTGGCACTCTCGTTGGGAGCGACGACATCGACAAAGACGTCTTCCAGCGTGCGGCGCTCTGGCGTAACTCCGTAGACCGGCACCCGATGGCGCGACAGGAGATCAACGGCCCGAGCAACGATCTCCTCGCTCTCCGCCCGGCCGACGACGATCGTACGCAGACCAGGGACGACCGTTTCGACGCTCACGAGATCCCTCAACTCCGCCAGCGTCTCTGGATCGACCTCGCCCAACCGAAACTCTACGGTCAGTTCGCGATGAAGAAGATCTTCTACACGCCCGACTGCAACGACCCTGCCGTGGTCGATGATCGCAACACGATCGGAGCTCAGCTCAACCTCACTGAGTAGGTGAGAGTTCAGGAATACGGTGACGCCCTCCTGCTGCAGGTGCGACAAGATTGAGCGCACGTCGCGCCGGCCGAGAGGATCGAGTGCGGAGGTCGGCTCGTCCAGGAAGACCAGTCTCGGATTGTTTAGAAGGGCCTGCGCTAATCCGATGCGTTGCTGCATTCCCTTTGAATACGTGCGTATTTTCTTGCCGGAAAAGGCCGAAAGGCCGACCAGACTAAGCACCTCGGGGATACGTTTTGTGCGTTCGTCGCGCGACATTCCGTAAAGCTGTCCGTGGAACTGGAGGAATTCCTCGCCCGTCAGCCAATCGTGAAAACGGAACAGTTCCGGCAGAAAACCTATCTGCTTCCGAGCCTGTCGATCACGAAGGGGCTTCCCGAGCAATCGAGCCGATCCTGACGTGGGATAGACCAAGCCCATCAGCATTTTGATCGATGTGGTCTTGCCGGCTCCGTTGGGACCCAGAAAACCAAAAACTTCGCCGTGCTCAACTGTCAGTGTGAGATCGTCGACCGCGGCTTTTCCACCAAATTCCTTGCGCAATGACATCGTCTCAATGGCGAACTCCAACGGAGACTCATCGAGATCATTGGCTGGGAGCGCATTCATCGTATCGATCATGTGAGCAAGTATGCTCCAATAGGAGCGCCCCGGCTTCAGGAGGCCGGGGCGCATTCGATCGCTAGATAGTCACTGCCAACATGACGGATCGCATCACTTGAGTGATGAGGCAACCGACATTACGTCGACACTACTGTCACTGCCAACGACGTGCAGGATTCCGTCCTTTTGCCACATTACAACTGAGCCCTTATCGCTCTTGATAAGCAGTCCGGCGCTATTCTGCACGGTCACGTTACTCGTGGTCGCTCCCGAGGGCACCGGCACGATCAACGTATGCTGCCAGTCGGTGACCGCACGCAGCTGAGCGACCGTTTCCGGCGGCAGAAAGCCCGTGGCGAGAAGTTCGTCACGCAGCATAGAGATATCGACCGTCGACGGGATCGTCAGCGTCGGACTCTCCATTTGCGCCACAACCAGATGCTTGCCGTTCGCCTGGTAGTCGAGCACCGCGCCAGCCGGGATGTCCAGCGATAGCGTCACCGATGACGTCGTGTTTGGGTCCGGCAGCGGAGCCGGATCGACCTTGGCCAGGCTCAGCAGATCACGAGCTTTCTGCACGTTCAGGTCATACGAAATCGATCCCGCGTTGCTGAGATAGACGGTGGGATCAACACCGGAGAAGTTCGACAAGTTCGTCGGAACTTGCATGTTTCCGTTCAAGTGAGCCTTCGCATCGGCAACCGACGAACTCTTGATCAGACTGCTCTTACTGAGTGTCGTATTGAGTTTGCCTAGCTCAGCCAATTGTGCGGCAACAAACGCTTGCGTACCGGAATCCATTGTTCCGGATGCTTGTGTTCCGGATGCTTGTGCACCTTGCTGAATCAGATCCATCGGGATGGTGATCGCGGAGAACTGTTGCACACGGAATCCCGTGAGCACATCGGCCAGGGAACTGAATGGCACGGCCGCGATCACCGCCACCATCAGAGCGATCGCGGCGACACCCGCGATGGCACCCCGCCGCCCTACTCCACCTAAACGACGCATCAGCCATTCTCCTTTCATAAACGGACTCATTGATTCGCTCGCGTCACGACGCTCGCGAACCTTCCTCAATACGATGTTCTCGTCCAAAGCTTCGACCTGAGGTGCGATCGTGTTCAGCATCAAAGCGACTGCACCGGCATTCTCAGCAATAACTTCCAACCGAGCACGACAGTCGGCACAACCGGCAACGTGCCCGGCCCAACTGGCCTGCGCCTCAGCGGACGCGGTGTCATCGATCAGGATGCGGATCTCACCATCGGTAAGACAGCCAGGTTGAGCTTTCATCACGTCCCTCCTGATCGTTCGGATGGGGAAAGCTGTTCAAATTGACGGCGCAGTGAGTCTTCCGCGCGCACAAGAATCGTTCCAACCGAACTGGGTTTGATTCCAACTGCTGACGCGATCTCGGCATATGATACGCCTGAGTAGCGCAGGATCAGCACGGTTCGATCTCGTTCTCGCACGCCAAGCAGGGCACGTCGCACGAGATCGGCATCCTGCCGAGTTTCCGCTTCGGAAGCAGCGCTCGGAAATGAGCCACGCAGCGGACGCTCCAACCGTGCCCAACTGAGCAATCGATGATGTAGCCTACGCTTCGATCGAAGTGCGTTGAACCCGGCATTCGTGGCAACTCGATAGAGCCACCCTGCGAGATTCCGGTCCAGGTCAAGCGACCCTTGCCGCTCATGCAATCGAAGAAACACTTCCTGCGCAAGATCCTCCGCCTCTTCCGGGGATCCAGTGATGCGCACCAGCACACCGTACACCGTCGCGTAATATCGACGGAAGATCTCATCGAATTCGGCTTCGCCGGTGACGGCGTTCACGTCAGACATTGAAATGCCGCTTACCGGCGAAAACGATTGGGGTCCGACCATCAGGGTGATTCTCCACCCGCACGCACCCAAAGGTGCCGATCGCACTCATTTAACTAAACACCACCGGTCCAACATTTGTGACAACTGAACCAGGTGAGACCAACGGCAAACGGGAACCGACCTCTCTGCCGGTCCCCGATCGCCACCTGAGGAGGGGAAGTGGAACAGGAGCCTCTATGTCGTAGGTGACGGGCGCGTGCCGAGCGTCACCTTGATCTGATCTTGACTGCCATCCTGATGCTCAACAGTGAACGTGACGCTGTCGCCCGGATTGTGCGTGTACACCACGTTCAGGAATTGATGCTCGCTGTCGAGCGAGGTGCCATCTATCGCCACGATCTGGTCCCCAACCTTGAGTCCAGCCTTCTCAGCTGGGCCACCAGAAGTGAGATCTACAATCGTCACGGGCTGCAAATCGCCCGAGGTCGAGCCGCCAAAGCCCGAGCTCGACGGGCGGAAACTGACCCCAACAAACGGGTGGTCGATCTGTCCTTTGGCAATAAGCTGCTCAGCGTAGGACTTTACCGTGTTGCTCGCAATCGCGAAGCCGAGACCCTCCGCACCGGTCTGACCAAACCCGCCTCGCACGACCGCGGTATTCATTCCGATCACTTCACCATTGAGGTTGAGTAACGGTCCACCTGAGTTCCCCGGATTAATCGGAGCATCATGTTGAATAAGATTGCCGAGGAGATATCCATCACCCGTATCAAGATTTCGGTCGACCCCGCCGATAATCCCATCGGTGACCGTATTGCGAAATTCACCGAGCGCGCTCCCGATCGCGATGACGCTCTGTCCCGGCTGAACTTTTGCTGAATCACCAAAGGGTATCGTCGCCGGCACCTTACCATCCATGGTAATCACGGCAACATCTTGAAACGCGTCGGTCCCGACAAGAGTCGCTTTCGATTTGGTGCCGTCCAACGTCACCACAACAAGTGCATCAGCTCCATCCACGACGTGATTATTCGTCACTACGTGTCCCTGCTCATCAATAATGAAACCGCTGCCCATCGAAACCGTTTGCTCAGTGCCATCGGCGGCCTTTTGCTGGTTCTCAATTGTCACAACCGCTGGGTTGGCCTTGCCAACGATCACATCCTTCGTCTGCGTCGCGACGTCAGATTGCCCGGAACCCGGAGGGGTGGTGTTCGTCGTCGATGTCTGGACGGAGGCTGCCAGTTTCGCCGATTCCTGGTTATGACCATAGAGGTAGCCTGCTACCCCGCCCAGTACTATCCCTCCGGCGAGGCCCAGGACTAGCGCAATGATTAGTAGCCCTACGGCTGACGTTAGAGCAATTTGACGTCTCACCCGAGATCCTCCCACCACCAGAACGAGAGTGCGGTGTCGGTTTGGGCAAAGTATGGTTTCGCCGCCTAAAGCCTAACTGAAGACATGCTGAATCCCTGATGAAAGCATCGCCTCAGCCAACCGGGAGCAGCGGGGAATTGTCCCAACCAGATTATAGATTCCCGAGTCGCTGGGACGCACGGTGACCTCCGAGTTTTCTACGTGTATTTCCGCGTGAATCTTAATGCAGTCTTGCATCGTGTACCGAATTGTGCGCATACAGCCATTCGCGGTGTCACGATCTAACGCATATGGATGTAAGTCGGCGGACCACGCGTCGGTGCAATCCTGTCTGAGCGCACAGTCGACACGTGTTCGGACAGTCTTGCAGACAGGCGATTCATTAGGTATCGTATACAGTGGCGAATTGCCTGATTCGACGCTGCGGTGGGAGGCGTCACGTTTGCGCTACCTTCACGGGGGATCTGCACCTGGATCCCGAGGCGACCTCAAGGATTCCGTTAATGAGAGGAGGTCCTGTCCGGTTGTGACTATATAGTCGCCACTCCGTTGCGATCTTGCCGTGAACGTTTCACAGCTCTTTCAGAGCGACGATCTTACCCACATCTCAGATTTAGCAGCTACATCGTCAGGCAGATATGCTCTTGCCACAGCATTCGTAGGAGGAGAGAACGTGAACCCGAACCCTAAATTCGAAGAATTGATGAACGCAGCAAAGAGCGGACAGCTCAGCCGTCGTAGCGTATTGAAAAAGGGCGTTGCCCTTGGGCTGAGCGCACCGGCGATCGCGGCGCTGTTGGCTGCATGCGGTAGTAGCTCGAAGACGACGCCGGCTGCCACCAGCGCCGCCACGACTTCAGGTGGCGCGTCCACGGCAACCAGCGCGGCCACCAGTGCAGCAACTTCGGCTGGCACGAGCGCGGCGACATCGGCCGCGACTGCTGCTGCCACAACTGCTCCCGCCGCGCAGCGTGGCGGCGGCGGCGAGCTTCGCCTTCTTTGGTGGCAGGCGCCAACCATTCTCAACTGTCACCTCTCGTCGGGCACAAAGGACTTTGATGCTACCCGTGTCGTCCTGGAGCCGCTGACTGAGTCGCTCGCCGACGGAACGCGAATTCCGGTGCTTGCAGCTGAAGTGCCCTCACTCGGCAAGGGCGTCTCCGCCGATGGCAAGACCGTCACGTACAAGCTCCGTGAGGGCGTCAAGTGGCATGACGGCCAGGATTTCACTGCTGACGACGTCGTCTTCACGTACACGTGGGTTTCCGACCCAAAGACCGCGTCGACCACGGCTGGCAATTACGAGTCAATTGACTCAGTCGAAGCTGTTGACGCGCATACGGTGAAGATCAGCTTCAAAGATCCGAACCCGGACTGGGCGACCCCGTTCTCCAGTGGTGAGGGCGTCATCATCCCGAAGCACATCATGCAGGATTTCACTGCCGATAAGGCGCGTACCGCCCCCTTCAACCTCAAGCCGATCGGCACCGGTCCCTTCAAAGTTGTCAGCTTCACTCCTGGCGACAATGTCCAATATGAAATTAACATGGATTACTGGGATCCGGGCAAGCCATTCTTCGACAAGGTCAGCATGAAGGGTGGCGGCGACTCCACCAGTGCCGCCCGAGCGGTTATCCAATCGGGTGAGGTCGACTACGCCTGGAACATCCAGACCGAAGAAGCGGTCTTGAAGCAGATCGAGGGCGCCGGTCAGGATGGCAAGTTCGTAACGTGGTCAGGCGGCGGCACCGAGAAGCTGCTCATCAACTTCTCCGATCCACTAACTGACCAGGGTGGAGAGAAGTCGAACAAGGACGTACCCCACCCACACTTCAAGGAACTGGGAGTCCGCCAGGCACTCAACCTGTCGGTCGATCGTGATTCGGTTGCCACTCAGCTCTACGGTCGCGCCGGCAAGGCGACGCCATTTGTCCAGAACAAGGTCTCGACCATCTTCCCTGATGGCATCAAGTACGAGTTCAACCTCGACAAGGCCGCCTCGCTGTTGGACACAGCCGGCGCCAAGATGAACGGCAACGTCCGCGAACTCAACGGTCGCCCGTTGCACTGGACCTATCAGACGTCGGTCAACTCGATCCGTCAGAAGCACCAGGAGATTGTCAAGCAGTCGCTGGGGAAGATCGGCGTCGAGATCGAGATCAAATCGATCGATGCCTCGGTCTACTTCTCAGGCGATCCGGGCAACGAGCAGACGACCAACCACTTCTATGCCGACCTCGAGATGTACACCAACTCGCCGTCGAGCCCGTTCCCGATTCTCTGGTTCCGACGCTATCTCTCCTCTGAGATCGCTCAGAAGGCGAATTCGTGGTCGGGCCGGAACTACGGACGAATCAACAGCCCGGACTTCGACAAACTGTACGACAGTGTGCAGCAGGAACTGGATCCGGCCAAGTCGACTGCTCTGTTCAAGCAGATTATGCAGTTGGTTTGGGATCAGGTCTTCGAGCTTGGGCAAATCTCACGCCAGAACATGTCCGCGGTCAGCAACAAGCTACAAGGCCAGAAGCCCGGTCCGTGGACGTACGACACCTATGACCTGAAGAACTGGACGATGACGAGCTAGGTTCGTTTCAGTATCACGAGCCAACGCCTTCACAGGTCGTAAACAAACGGGGTGGGAACCGGTCCCACCCCGTTCCTCACATTAAGCCCCAGGCAGATCACCGCATGGACGGTGCCTCCCCACGGGTTCGTCGACTGCCGAACTTCGCGGTCCCACTTTGGCCCGTCGACCCACCAATCACTCCAATTCACGATAACGCAATCCAAGTCGGCACATGTCACGGAACGAAACATATTGACTGTCAATGTAACCCGAACTTGCGTAATCGGCCGCCATCAAGTATCGTCTGATTCACGGAGACCCTTCATCTACATATGTTGTGTGAATTTCGGCCCCCATTTCGACGTCCAATCTCGACGTCGGTTGTGCGATGCATAGCCAATGGGTGAATGGAATTGGGGAGAGGAGGCGCAATCCTCGATCAACGATCCAATGCTGTGAAGCTATAGGCAATTTCCGTGCAGATCTGGTGTCGGCGAACACGACGGACGCCTACGCCCGAAATGGGTCGACATCGCCGAATTCCGTAATTCCCAGTTGGGGATACAGGAGGAGAACTTAATGGATCAGGACCGTAATTTCGCTGATCTGTTGCGATCAGCGACGAGTGGAGAAATCAGCCGTCGCACCGTATTGAAACGTGCGGTCGCCCTCGGACTCAGCGCTCCCGCCATCGCGACCCTGTTAGCCGCCTGCGGTAGCAGTTCCAAGACGACGCCTGCGGCTACGACCGCCGCCACCACCTCGAGCGGTGCGTCCACGGCGACGAGTGCGGCGACCAGCGCGGCAACGTCGGCAGCTACGAGCGCGGCAACATCGGCTGCGACCGCTGCGGCAACGACTGCTCCAGCCGCCCAGCGTGGTGGCGCCGGCGAGCTTCGGCTTCTCTGGTGGCAGGCTCCAACCATTCTCAACTGCCACCTTTCATCCGGCACCAAGGACTTTGACGCCACCCGCGTTGCACTGGAGCCCCTGATTGAAGTGTTGGCAGACGGCTCGATGATTCCTGTCCTGGCCGCGGAAGTACCCTCCCTTGGCAAAGGAGTGTCCGCAGACGGCAAGAGCGTTACCTACAAACTGCGTGAAGGCGTTAAGTGGCACGACGGCCAGGACTTCACCGCCGACGATGTTGTCTTCACGTATCAGTGGGTTTCAGACGAGAAGGTCGCCGCTACCACGGCCGGCAATTACCTTCTGATCGATTCCGTCGAAGCCGTCGACCCGCTCACCGTTAAGATTACCTTCAAGCAACCGAACCCGGACTGGTTCACCCCATTCCGTTCGGGCGAGGGAGTCATTATCCCCAAGCACATCATGCAGGACTTCACTGGCGAGAAGGCACGTACGGCACCCTTTAATCTCAAGCCAATCGGCACAGGTCCCTTCAAGGTGGTCAGTTTTACGCCTGGTGATAACGCCCAGTATGAAATCAACATGGACTACTGGGATCCGGGCAAGCCGGCTTACGACAAAGTCAGCATGAAGGGCGGCGGCGACGCCACGTCGGCTGCTCGCGCCGTGATTCAGTCGGGTGAGGTCGATTACGCCTGGAACATCCAGGTTGAAGAAGCCGTCATGAAGCAGATTGAAGGAGCCGGCCAGGACGGCAAGTTCTACACGTCTCCGGGTGGCGGCACCGAGAAACTGCTCATCAACCATTCCGACCCGCAGACCGATCAGGGCGGTCAGAAGTCGAACAAGGATGTCCCGCACCCACACTTTAAGGTGCTGGAAGTCCGCCAGGCTCTCAATGTTGCCGTCGACCGCGATTCCGTAGCGACGCAACTCTACGGCCGTGGTGGCAAGGCGACACCGTTCGTTCAGAACAACGTCACGACCATCTTCCCCGACGGCATCAAGTACGAGTACAACCTCGACAAGGCCGCTTCTCTGCTTGATCACGGCCGGCGCCAAGATGAATGGCAACGTCCGCGAGCTCAACGGTCGCCCGCTTCACTGGACCTACCAGACCTCGGTCAACTCGGTCCGGCAAAAGCACCAGGAGATCGTCAAGCAGTCGCTCGGAACGATCGGCGTCGAGATCGAGATCAAGTCGATCGATGCCTCGGTCTACTTCTCGGGCGATCCGGGCAATGAGCAGACAACCAACCACTTCTATGCCGACCTCGAGATGTACACCAACTCGCCGTCGAGCCCGTTCCCGATTCTCTGGTTCCAACGCTATCTTTCGAGTCTGATCGCACAGAAGGAAAATCAGTGGTCTGGAGACAACTACGCCCGGATTAACAATCCGGAGTTCGACAAGCTGTACGATCAGGTCAAGCAGGAACTGGACCCGGCCAAGTCGACGCCCATCTTCAAGCAGATCATGCAGCTTGGTTGGGATGAGGTCTTCGAGCTTGGTCAGATCGCGCGTCAGGGCGTCTATGCCATGAGCAACAAGGTCGTAGGGCGTAATCCGAGTCAGTGGACCTACACGACCTACGACCTCAAGGATTGGAAACCGGCGTCGTAGAGCCTGAAGTCACGCAATCGGGTGGACCTGTGGAACGGGGCGCGTAAAGCGCCCCGTTCTGTGTCCTCGCTTAGTCGATTGCGGAGGAGTTCCGTAACCCTCATACTAGAATTGACGGTGAGGTGACCGCTTGTGACATGTGAACGTTGCGCCGACCAGCCCCCCGACCGCCTGCTTGAAGGAATCGAACTCTTCAACGCCGCTCAATTCTACGAGTGTCACGAAATACTCGAAGATATCTGGCGAGCGGAGTCTGATCCGATTCGCGCGCTCTACCAGGGCATCCTGCAGATCGGCGTCGCATTCCATCATCTACGCCGCGGCAACTGGCGCGGTGCCGTCAAGCTGCTAAATGGCGGGACCGAGAAAATAGGACGTTTTCTTCCAAGTTGCCTGAATGTAGACACAGCGGCCCTCAACGAGCAGGCGACAGCCTGCCTCAGGACATTGAACGTGATCGGCCCTGAGCGTGTCACCGAGTTCGATTGGTCACTTGTGCCGACGATTGCGGTCTATGTCGAGCGATCGGGTTCCCACGAATGAGCCGCTATCCGATCAAACGTTCGAGGTTCTGGAGCCCGGCACTGCTCATCATCGGCGCGACCGAGAATCGATCATTTCTGGACGTTGGATCCGAAGCCATCGTCGCCCAATTCGGTTGGAAGCGGATCGAGATTTCTCGGTCAGACGTGATAAATGCTGAGCCCGCGACTTGGCCGTGGTGGGGCGGCATCGGCCTCCGCTCGGATCTCCGCCACTCAATTGGCCTGATCGGTGCGCTCAGTCCTATTGTGGTCATTCATGTCAAGCCACAACGTATGAACTTCCTTGGCATCCCGTACAGTCTGACGAAGCTTTATCTTAGTGTCGACGATCCGGACGCGATCGTCCGCGAACTGTCGCTGCCTAGCTAACCCGGGCTCACAATCTCTTCGACGGCAGCCGGATTCTCGAGCGCCGAGAGATCACCAAGATCGCTCGCGCCGAGGAACTTGGCTCGGATCACACGCCGCATGATCTTGGCGTTACGCGTTCGCGGCAAGTCGGTGACGAAGTTTACCGAGTCCGGTCGCAGCGGCCGCCCAAGGCGTTGGGTGATCGTGTCGAGAATCTCCTGGCGAAGCTGATCGCTCGGGGTATGGCCTTCTCGCACGATGGCGAAAACGACGATCTTCTCGCCTTTCAACTCGTCCGGCACGCCAATCGCCGCGGCTTCTCTCACCGCTGGGTGAGCGACCGCCGCGGATTCAACCTCAGCAGGTCCGACACGTTTGCCCGCCGTCTTGATCGTGTCATCGGACCGCCCGAGAATGTACCAGAATCCATCCGAGTCGATTAACGACCAGTCGCCATGAACCCAGACGTCGTCCCAGCGAGACCAATAGGTATCAACGTATCGATCCGGGTCACGCCAGAATCCATTGGTCATTCCAACCCACGGTGCCCGAATGACGAGCTCCCCCACCTCGTTGCGAACCGCGCGACCTTCGGCATCGACGACGTCGGCCGCCATCCCCGGCACCGCACCGCTGAACGAGCAAGGCTTTTGCGGCTTGATCGTCACACACCCGACGATACCGCCGCCAATTTCCGTCCCACCCGAATAGTTGATGATTGGACAGCGGCGCGCACCCGGAACGTTGAACAGCCACTTCCAGGGGCCTGGGTTCCACGGTTCACCGGTTGACCCGAACGCCCGGAGGCTGCTGAGATCATGACGCGTTACCCAGTCATCGCCCTTCCCCATCAGCGCACGAATCGCGGTCGGCGATACACCCAAAACTGAGACGTCATGCTCCTCGACGAGGGACCAG
Source organism: uncultured Chloroflexia bacterium (assembly GCA_963785465.1). Lineage (GTDB taxonomy): Bacteria > Chloroflexota > Chloroflexia > Thermomicrobiales > Thermomicrobiaceae > CALAGB01. The sequence continues at coordinate 368,212 of CAWAVM010000012.1, forward strand.
AGTCGATCAGGCCCTGGATAGTCGGGAGTCCCTTCGTGGAGCATCAATGTCGCCCCCAGGATGAGTGCACCCTCGATCGCCCACGGGCCCATCATCCAACCCAGATCGGTAATCCAGAAGAGCACATCCTGTCGCTGGAGATCAAAGCAAAACGCAAGATCGTGAGCTGCCTTTATCGGAAATCCAGCGTGAACGTGAACCGCTCCCTTTGGCCGGCCGGTTGTGCCAGAGGTATAGATAATCATGTATGGATCGCTGGCATCAGTTTGCACCGTCTCGAACTCAGCCTTTTGGATTGAGACTGCGTCATGCCACCAGATATCGCGGACGTCGTCCCACGGTATCTCTTGTCCAACATGACGAAAGACGAGGACGCGCTCGACACTTGGAGCGGACGCGACGGCTTCGTCAGCCGTCTCCTTCATGGGGATGACCCGACCTCGACGATAGAATCCGTCCGCCGTAATCAGCAACCGGGCATCGCAATCGCGCAATCGCGTTGCAGCGGCGTCACCGCCGTAGCCTGAAAAGATCGGGATGAATATCGCGCCGATCTTGGCGCAGGCAAGCGTGGCGATCGCGGTCTCTGGAAGCATCGGTAGGAAGATACCGATACGATCGCCCTTTTTGATTCCAAGTTCCTTGAGGGCCCCAGCGAGCCTATTCGTTTCGGTTGCGACGTCACCGTAGGTCAGTCGACGGACATCGCCTCCATCCCCTTCCCAGATTATCGCGACCCGTTCCCGGTCAGTTCCCACGGCGTGCTTGTCGACCGCGTCATGCACATAGTTATAGGAAGCCCCGGTGAACCAGCGGGGCCAGGCAAGTCCCCGAGAGACGTCCAGGACCTGGTCATAGGGCTGATACCATTCAATGCCGAGGTGTTTGACCACCGCGTCCCAATACCAGTCTGGGTCGGAAACAGATTTGGCGAGAAGGTCGTCGTAGCCGGTCAGGCCATGTTCGCGAATGAAGCGCATTAGACGGCTACGCTGAAGGTGTTCCTCGGTTGGATTCCACACGATTTCATCTTTTTCGCTGTCTGCGTGAACCTCGCGCTCCATCGATCTCTCCACTCGCTGTCGACCGGTTCGCCGTTCTGTTTGACATCCATTGTTGACCGGGAACGGAAACCGGGTCAACCATCGTGCAAATTCGGGAGATGAAATCAAGGTCATCATCGTCTCGCGACATTTTGGCGTCACGCGTGGCAAACTGAATGCGCAATGTTGCCTCGTTGGCCCTTTTGGCACGAGGCGCACAAGCGTGGTCGAGATCGGGAGAACAGTGTGACACTTGACGACTTTCGCAACCTAGGTATTTCCGATGATCTGGTTAAGGTAATCGATGCCGCCGGGTTCGAGGAACCCACGCCAGTGCAGCGCGAGGCGATACCTCTCCTGCTGGAAGGTCGTGACCTGATCGCTCAGGCACAGACCGGAACAGGAAAGACGGCCGCGTTCGCACTGCCGGTTCTGCAGCGGCTCTCCGGCGAATCGCGGGACCCTCGTGCACTCATACTCGCACCGACTCGCGAACTCGCGATTCAGGTCGCCCAGACGTTCCACCAATTCGGGCGACCGCGCGGCGCGACGGTTCTTGCTGTATACGGTGGTCAACCAATCGATCGGCAGCTTCGCGCGCTACGACATCCGGTCGACGTTATCGTTGGCACGCCGGGCCGTGTGATGGACCATATGCGTCGCGAGACGCTACGCTTGTCAAGCGTCACGACCATCATTCTCGACGAGGCAGATGAAATGCTCGATATGGGTTTCGTCGAGGACATCGAGTGGATTCTTGAGCGCGTGCCCTCCGATCATCAGACCGCGCTCTTCTCGGCCACGATTCCAAACCGAGTCGCTCAGCTCGCACGCAAGTACTTGCGAAATCCAGCACGCGTCATGATTGAACCGGAGCACATCACTGTCGCCCAGACTGAACAGACCTACTACGAGGTCGTGCCCCGGGCCAAGCTTGAGGCGCTCACCAGGGTGCTTGACCTCGAGATACCCACATCGGCAATCATTTTCTGTCGAACCAAGCGTGAGGTCGACGACCTGACGGAACAGCTTCAAGCGCGTGGATATCCGGCGGAGGCGCTCCATGGCGATCTCAGCCAAACCCAACGTGACCGGGTCATGGCGCGATTCCGCGCCGGGCAGGACGAAATTCTGGTCGCGACCGACGTTGCCTCACGCGGGCTCGACGTCGAAAACGTCAGCCATGTCATCAATTACGACATCCCCGGCGATCCCGAGAGCTACGTTCATCGTATTGGACGAACCGGGCGTGCCGGCAAGACTGGCGTCGCCATTACGCTTACCACCCCTCGTGAGCGACGCCATCTTCACGCAATCGAGCGGGCTACCGGACAGCGAATGGAACGGCGTGGCGTTCCGACGCTGGCACAGATTGAAGAACGTGAACGGCAGATGCTGGGTGAGTCGCTGGCCGAGATCATTGAGCAAGAAGATCTTGAGACATCGATGATGATCGTCGATGAGTTGGCGGCCTACTTCGATCCTTCCGAAATCGCTGCCGCCGCGGTCAGTCTACTCATGCGTGAGCATGGCTCTGACCAGAAAGAGGAAATTTCAGCGGTTGCGGCGACGGCTGAGCCCGGCATGACTCGTCTGTATCTTGACCTTGGCCGCACGGACGGCATCCGTCCGATGGACGTGGTCGGAGCGATAGCGAACGAGGCCAAAATCCCGGGCAAGAGCATCGGCCAGATCGAGATTTCCGATCGTTATACGCTGGTCGACGTGCCGACACAATTCACGGAACGGGTGGTCCGGGCGCTGGACCGTGCGCGCCTGCGCGGCAAGCCCGTTACCGTCGAAATCCCCAAGCAAGATTCGCCCGCAAAGGCGAGTTGAAGATCGTTAGGAACGTCGGACGTTCCGCGAGCATAGATTCAAATCTCACGCCTCAGTCTCCAGATTCACGCAGGATTCGACACAAAAAGAGACCGCGCCTCGGATGAAGAACAACAGTCGAGGCGCGGTCACATTTTGACTCGGATTAGGATCGAAGAGCGGACCGGTCATCCGCCACACCGGTCGCGAAAAATATCAGCGCGGATAGTCGCGCTGGACCCGAACTGGGACCGGTTGCATCACCGGTTTCCGGCGGTCAACCAATTCACCAAAACGGCGAACAAGCGCGTCGAGCAGCGACTCGAGGGTTCGACTAAACGCCACCGCAAACCGAACGGCGACAGGAACAGTAGTCATGCCAGAATTGTGTCGAGATTGCGCGCGAGATTGTTTCATGGCTCTTTCTCGATTCCAAGGTCAAACGTAGCAATCGCTACATCACCCGTACGTGTACGCATGAATTCTACCAACGGTTCCTAAAGGGGGCCTTAAGATTGCGTGGCAAAGGTAACATTAGTGTGTCAATATTCAGGGTTGACCGGAATTGGGTCGTCTACCACGACAGACCATCTATTTCGTACCATTGCCCGCGAGCGGTACCGCAAGCCTGCTTCATTCGGAAAGAATGCAGCGTCAACTGCTCGGAACCGCGAACAACGTAAGGAGATTTCTGGCATGTCTGGACACTCAAAATGGTCTTCAATCAAACGACAAAAGGGCGTTGCTGACTCAAAACGCGGCGCGGTATTTAGCAAGCTCGCCCGTGAAATTCACGTTGCGGTACGCGAAGGCGGTCCGAACCCGGAGTCGAACTTGCGCTTGAAGATGGCGATTGAGCGTGCCAAGCGTGAGGGAATGCCCAACGAAACCGCGGAGCGGGCATTGGCCAAAGCGAGCGGTGTCGGCGCTGACTCCGAGAACTGGGAAACGATCATCTATGAAGGGTACGGACCAGGTGGTGTCGCCGTTCTCGCGATTGGGTTAACCGATAATCGGAACCGCACGGCGTCAGAAGTTCGATTCGCCTTCTCCCGTCATGGTGGCACACTTGGTGAGACTGGTTGTGTCGCCTGGCAGTTCGATACCGTGGGACAAATCGTTGTTCCGATCGCAGAGCAAGACGCTGACGAGGTAGCACTTGCTGCCATTGATGCCGGGGCTAAGGACGTCGAGACCGACAAAAACGAGATCGTAATCACGACCGAGGCAACCGACCTTTCCCGAGTGTCGGAATCGCTAAAAGGTGGTGGACTCGATGTTCAGCAAGCAGAGATCACTCGTCTGCCGCAGACCACCGTCGATCTGGACGGTCCGCAAGCCCAGACAGCGATGAAGCTGCTGGAGGCGTTGGACGACCTCGACGATATCCAGGAAGTGTTCACCAATGCCGCATTTGCGGCCGAAGTTGAGAGCGCGGTCGCGTGATTGCCAGGTATTTGATCGGCATCAGCGCGTCTAATCAGACAGACAAAAGGGGCGGAAGTTACCGCCCCTCATCTTTTGCTGCTAAACCAGATCGGCTATGTGCGCTGCCTACGGTGCGTTCGATTTATCCACGCCCGCTGGTTCGATGCCTACGATGTGCCATTCTTCGATGGATATATGTGCCAGCACTCATGTGCTCCCTCGACAGCAAGACAACGCTCGGCATCCTCGGTCGTTCGAACGGAAAAGCCGAGAGAGCATCGCATGATTGGATGGTTCTTGCCTTTGAGAACAAGGTGAGTGCGTCGTAACATCGAACAGCCAAGGTGAAGTTCACCGGATTCCTGCGTAGACGGCGCCGATTCCGATCGGGAAGCATCTTCCCGTGCTCGAACCATGGCATCCGTCACTCTCTATGTTGCCGGTCGTATCAATTCCCCGGATTGAGGAATCACCCTTTAGTGGTTTCGCATTTCATCGCGCCGGGCACGCAAGCATCATCGCTGTGGCACCCGTGTCGCTTCATTATACACTCCAAGCCCGCTTCGATTCAGAGAGGGAATTCGAACGCGGAGGGAGCGATCGTGGCATGATTTCCGCTGCTAACCACTCCGCCCGGCCAGAGTGGCGAGGGTTTACGTGATTCTGGAAGAGGTCAACGCTCATTCATGGGCCTAATGCAATCGTCGAAGTCAAGTACGCTCGTCCCCAGTCGTTCGAGGATCTCCCTTTCTCTCGATCTCGTTATTGACGCTGTGAGGGCGAATCGCATACCCCTCATCGTATTCACGACGCACGTGATTCTTGTCTTCGCCGTAGCCGCCTTCGCGGTGTCCAACTTTTACACGTTGCGCGAAGTCCCGGCGATTCAGTATAGCCTGGGCGACATGACCGGAATCGAACACTATTTGATTCAGCCGTTGAGAAACTGGGACGGCTACTGGTATTCGCTATTAGCCACCTACGGCTATGGGATCTACGAGGCGAGCGCTGCCTTCTGGCCGCTCTATCCATTTCTGCTTTGGATTGGCTCGCATCTCACGGGCTGGAATACCGCCGTTGTCGGCATCATGATCTCGAACGTTTCTTTTTTGTTCGCCCTGATTCTGCTCTACCGGCTGGTACGCCTGGATTTTTCGGAATCAGTCGCTCGTCGCACACTTTGGCTGACTGCCTTCTTCCCGACCGCCTTTTTCTTTTCGGCAATGTACACCGAGTCGCTCTTTCTCCTCGCGACCGTGGCAGCCGTCTACTACGGTCGAACGGGCCGATGGACTCGCGCAGCCATTGCCGTCGCTCTCGCGGGTCTCACTCGCAACACCGGTGTACTGGTGCTCATTCCGCTCGCTGTCTTCATCTATCGCCAGTATGGTCGGAATCCGAAGGAGTGGTGGGACCCAGGCGTGAGGATCGGCCTCGGCGCGTTGTCCCCGATCCTCTTCATGTTTGAACTCGATAGCATCTGGGGAAACCCGCTCCTGATGCTCTCGGCGCAAAAGGGCTGGGCACGCTATAGATCAATGCCCTGGTCCACACTCCAGGCTGAGTTCCATAAGTTGGACCTGACTTGGCTCTCGTGGCTGACTAGATCCCCTCATTTGTCGACCCTGACAAACCCGAACTTACGCCTGTTGTTCGCAGAGAGTCAGTCCTACGATCTTTTTGTCTTTATTGTATTCGTACCAATAGTGATCTACACGCTGTGGAGAGTCCGCGGTGCGTACAGTCTGTACGCACTGACGGTCTTTGCGCTTCCGCTCTTTACCCCGTCCCGCGTCCACCCGCTAATGTCGATTCCTCGCTTTGTGATCGTTCTCTTCCCGCTCTTCATTGGTATCGCGCTCCTGACCCGGAAACGCTACGTTTACAGCGCGGTGATGGTGCTGTTCGTGATCCAATTGATCGGTCTAACCATCCAGTTCAGCACCTGGTTCTGGGTGGCGTGAACGCGGCACTATCGGATAGCCGTGAATTTGCACGCCGGCTGCCACACCCAATGGCTCACAAACGACGAAGCGAGCGCCTCACGATGTGGACGATCGTCGCTCTTCCTGTCGCGCCCGCCACTCGTCTCGGGCAGCAATCCAGTCTTCTCGCTTGAGATCGAAGACAAGTGCGTCGCGATAGACACCATCCTTTAGATCGTCGTACTTCAGGCGGCCAGCCAAGCGATATCCCTGCTTCATCACGGCGGCGGCGCTGCGCGTGTTGGTTTCGAAAATGATCGACTGCAACACGTGCAATTGGATGACGTCAAAGCAATACTCAAGCAACAGGTGCTTCGCGTCAGTTCCGTAACCTTGGCTCCGAATTTCCGCGCGGGCCGAAGTCGCTTTCGGTCTCACCAGTACGATTGACCCAGTCAATGTCGACCACGCCGTTATAGCCGATGAGTTGGTCATTCTCCTTGAGACAAACGGCGAAGTCGATATCTTTCGGCGGTTGCTTCTTGTGCAGTTCGACGATCATCTTCTTCCATGCCAGCGGACCCACAGGCATTCGTCCGCGTTGCATGAACGTCTCAGTCTCGGACGCGTAAATTTTCGCGAGAACCGGCGCGTCGCTTTCTTCCAACGGGCGAATATAGACGCGCTCGCCTACGAGGATCGGATTATGCATCTATCACCTTCCAACGGGAATTCAACGCCTCGTAGACGATCTCGTCCACACGAGTGCCTCCCGACGCGACAAATTCACGCAGCCGCACGCTTGGTTGCATGCCAAGCTCCTCAGCAACGGTGATCGTCTCTGTCTCATTAGCCGGTACCCGCAGCCGGACGACCATGTGCTCATGCTCGTCGCGCAACCAGGGGATGACGATCCGGATAGCGTCGACTCGCAGGGCATCAGCATCCAGCAGCGCCGGTGCCATGTGAAAACGAACGCTCGCTATCCGTCGATCTGAGGAGGTTGAGAGCGTCACGCCACCCACCGCCTCATCATCTTCGTTTCGCGCAATAACCAATGTTAATTCAGACTCTCCCCACCAGGCATACGGGTGTTCATCGAGTACCGTTTTGGCCCGGCTTGCGTTAATCGGGAACGGACTGCCGAACCACGCGGTCGCCCGATTGGCATCCTCTTCATCCAATGAACGAAGATAGACCTTGTCTCCGGTCAAATACACAACTTGCATCGGCCCTCCAAATCGATCATGGCGATCTTGGCCATGTGGCCGCGCCGGCAGGTCCACGGCACCCACCCTCAAGATTCGAATCCCGCGACACCAACATGTTTCAGAACGCCAGGTAGTGGATCAACTCCTTGATGTGTGCCTTCACGTCATCGAGGCGAACGAATTCGTCGGCACCATGTGCCCGGCTGTCCATGCGTCCCGGACCACAGAACGGGATGTCGTCCCAGCCCAACTCCTGCTGAACGTTCGCCATATCGGTAGAACCGGACTGGCCAACCGCGGTGAATTCCTCGACGGTATACCCATGAACCAGCATTAGCGCCTCCTGCATCTTACGCATATGTGGTCCGGGCACCAGCTTCATCGCCGGGTAGACGTGGAAGAAATCGACCGTTACATCCAGCGCGTTGCTCTTCTCCTTGCCCCGTTCGACAGCCTCAAGGATCTCGCCCGTAACCTGAGCGTAGTCCTCTTCCGGAATGTAACGGCGGTTGATCAACAGCGTGCAAGTTGCCGGAACGATATTTGACTTCACACCGGCATGAATGATCGCGAAGTTAAACATCGGGGTCATGTATCGGGACGGAGCCTTGTCGTGGCGAACACCAAGCACGGTTGACTCGCGACCTTCGACATCGATTTTCAACTCGGCAAGCTCGTTCATAATCGGGAGCATAGCATCAATTGCGTTCACCCCCAGATAGTTGGACCCGGAGTGAGCGCTCGTACCAATAGTGGTGATGGTGACGTCAACGGAACCGGCGGAAGCGAGTCCGATACGAGCCTCCTGACCACCTTCCAGACAAAGCATGTGGCCTTTGACGTAACCCTCTTTCGCCAGGTGCCAGATCCCTGGATAACCGCCAATCTCCTCGTCAGTGCAGAGACACACGTTGAGGTCATAACTGGATGCGATCCCGGCTTCGTCCATAACCTCGATCGCAGTAAGCAGCGATACGATCGCCCCTTTCATATCGGCAGTACCACGACCGTAGATTTTCCCATCTTCGAACTCGGCGCCAAACGGATCATGCTTCCAGCCCTCTTCGATGGGAACCACATCCATATGTGCATAGATCGTAACCGGTTCACCGCCGGAGCCGCGCCGGGCAACAAGGTTGACGCGCGGTCCCTTGAGCGGCAGAGGAATGGTCGCAACCAGTTCGTCCGGGATCACCACGCGCTCAGTTTCGAACCCGAGCCGTTGAAACTCGGGCTCCAGACGATCAAGGAGCGTGTCGTAGTTGAGGCCCGGAGGAACGGTCGTGTCGACGGAGATGACCTTGCGGTATCGTTCGAGAATCCGATCTGTCTTCGTGTCAACGAGGTCCCATGCCTGCTTCTCAAGATCATCCATCATTCGAAACCCATTACCTTTCACCCGGCCGCAGCCGATTTCGCTCACGTATTGCCATTAAGGATTCGAGTAGGGACACGTCACGCGGCTCTTAACTGGATGACGCAATCCCCCGACTTAGTGCTGGATTCGCTCCTGCACCTACAGCTGCTTAGAGGTCCAGGCCGCGCAAGATAAGCAGAACGCGTTCGACATCTTGATCGCTGATGTCATAGTGCGTCACAAAGCGCAGCGTCGGACCTCCAAACGCTGTTAGCCGAACCCCAGCTATGCGGAGGTGTTCAGCCACTTGCCCGGCGTCTGCCGGTGCTTTGACATCGAAAAACACGATGTTCGTCTGAACAGTCTCGAGATCAACCGAGATGAACGGCAATTCGGCGATCCCCTCAGCGAGTCGACGCGCACGAGCATGATCTTCGGCGAGCCGATCGACCATCTGCTGGAGAGCCACCACGCCTGCCGCCGCGATGACGCCTGCCTGACGCATCCCTCCGCCGAGCAATTTTCTCTTCTGGCGGGCAACCGCTATGGTCTCCGCTTTGCCGGCGATCATCGATCCGACCGGAGCGGCCAGTCCCTTTGACAGGCAAAAGGTTACTGTATCGACATCTTTGACAATCTCCGCTACGGGCAGGTTGAGCGCGGCGGCGGCGTTGAAGACCCGCGACCCGTCGAGATGCACCGGAAATCCGTTCCCATGAGCGATGTCGGCTAGCTCACGCATCTGCCCGGGCAGCAACACCGTTCCGCCACACAGGTTGTGCGTGTTTTCGAGCAAAAGAAGCCCGGTCTTCGGAAAGTGAATATTCTCAGGTCGAATCGCTGCCACGACCTGTAGCGGATCGAGCATGCCGAAGCGATCGTTTGGCACTGTCCGGATGGGATGCCCGCCGACTGCGGCAATCCCTCCGCGTTCGTAGACCACCGTATGCGCGCGATCTCCGGCAATGACCTCAGTCCCATGATCAGCCAGGCTCAGTACCGAGACCAGATTTCCCATGGTACCGCTCGGCACGAAGATCGCCGCCTCCTTGCCGAGAATTTCGGCGGACATCGCTTCGAGTCGGATCACGGTCGGATCTTCGTGCGAATTGTCGTCCCCAACTTCGGCTTCGGCCATCGCCTGCCGCATCGCGGGCGTCGGAGGCGCTGCCCAATCGCCGCGAAGATCAACTACTCCATTCACTGCCTGTCGCTCCCCTTCTCGTGTTCTCAATCGACCTGCTCGCCGTCCGTGGCCGCATCGGCATCATACCGTACGATATGAACGTCTCCGAACGTTGCGAATCGCCTCTCCATCACCTTCAACGCATCGAGGTTGTCATCGACCAACAAGAACCGCCGTGAAAGCTCCCTCGCCGCCACACCGGTCGTGCCACTGCCGGCGAAGAAGTCGACGACAAGATCGCCGGGATTCGACGACGCCTTGATGATTCGACGCAGGATTGGCAGCGGCTTTTGTGTCGGGTATCCGGTACGTTCCCGGCCATTTGTGGCGACGATGGTTTGCCACCAAGTATCAGTCGGCAACTTGCCGCGCGCCGCCTTTTCGGGGCCGACGAGTCCTGGCGCCAGGTATGGAACCCGGTCGATATCCTCTACGTTGAAGACATATTCAGTTGGCGACTTCACGTAGACCAGAATGTTGTCGTGTTTGGCCGGCCAACGCCGCCGAGAACGCCCGCCAAAATCGTAAGCCCAGATCACCTCGTTGAGAAATGAGTCACGCCCGAAGATCCCATCGAGCATCACTTTCACGTAGTGAACCTCGCGATAGTCGAGATGTATGTAGATCGTTCCAGTGGGGGCGAGAATGCGATGTGCTTCGACCAATCGAGCTTTGAGAAAAGCGAGGTAATCGTCAAAGGAATCAGCGTACGACTGCGTGCCTAACCTTGTCGTTCGGTAGGCTTTTCCTTGATATCCGCGGCGGTCGCCGTCGGGATCACGCACCGTGCGGAGCCGGGTGCGTGATTGGGTCCGGCCAGTATTGAACGGGGGGTCAACATAGATCAAGGGAATAGAGCCGTCTGGTATTCGACCAAGCACGGTGAGGTTGTCGGAATACCAAATGGTGTCCGGCATTGTCTCAATATCCAACAGTTCGTTGCTGCGTCCGCCGTTCACCAATCGAACGTCATCGCCTTTCTTATCCCCGGTGCTACAATTCGATCTTGAACAAGTTGAGGAGTCGCCTACGTGTTTACCCCCAGCTTCATGATGGTCACCGGCCTCCTGCTGGGTTTGATCTCGATTCGTACGCTCGTTGCAATCATCCGCAATTGGCATCAGATCTTCGATCAAGACTTTACCCCAAGTGATCGCCAACGGCTGAGCGAAGCAGCTTTTTTCATTCTGCTCCCGATAAGCGTGATCTTTCACGAACTGGGGCATGCTGTCACCGTACTCGGGTTTGGCGCCAATGTCACCGGATACGGCTGGTATTTCTTCTATGGATTCGTCGAATACTCTGGGTTCCTAACGAATGCGCAGGTCTTCTGGATCGCCCTGTCGGGAAATATCGTCAGCGTAGTCCTCGGACTGATCGCTATCGCGATTCCGGTCTTTTGGCTTCGGAAACCGACGATCAACTACCTTTTGTTCATATTTGGGGCCATCAGCATTGCTAACTCTCTGATCTTTTATCCGCTGCTCGATCTCGTCGCGGGGTTCGGTGGCGACTGGTCACAGATTTACAGTGGGTCCACCCCAATGCTGAGCGATGCAACCGCTGTAGTTCACGCTGGCATCCTCGTCGCGGCATTCGCGACATGGCGCAGCAATTGGGGCCGATCCATCTACGCGCAGCGGACCGGGCTCTCGCCCGATGCGATGCGACGCATATCGCCCCAGCAAGCCGCCAACGAGATGCTGGACACCGCTGAGACGCTGGCATCGACCTGGAAGTATCCGCTGCGAGTTGTTGCCGGCTCTGAGGGAAACGATGCCCGTGGCGTAACGTTCCATTGGGTGAGCAAGGGATATGGACGGGTTGTCGCGGCCTACGCTGTCACCCGTGGTCCGCGCCATATCGAGATCCACGGTGCCATCCGGCATCTCGAACCGGATGGTACGGCACTGCAGCAACCGATTACGATTATCCAGGGAATACCGTCGCCGGACAAAGTGATTCCGATACTCAAGCAGGCACTCGACACGGTCGAAAACTGGGACGTGAGCACCGTTCAACAGCCCGCCCAGCATTCCTGACCACCCCACATCGACCAGCGGAAGGATCACGGCATGCCGCGCATCAATTTTTGGAAGAGAGATCGCAGCGAGCAGCTGGAAGATGCCGCTTCCTCCTCGACTGCTGCGTCATCAACTTCAACGACGCCGATTCGAGATGCTGAGCGCAGGCGACTTTCACGCTTGCTCACCCGTCGGTCGAATATCGAGTTTGACCTGTCCCAGGCAGAAACCGCATTCATGCCCGAGAACCGTTGGAATGAACGGATCGAACAACTCGATGCGGCGATCAGGCAGGCGGGTGAAGATCTCGAACAATTGTCTGCCAGTCCCACGGACTCACTGCTGATAGAGCTACCCTCAACGCCAATCCACATCGAAGTACGCGCGGTAGATGTGCCCTCTGAGATTTTGATCCGCTGCGGCGATGAGACGCTGCTGTTCCGTGAGGAGGTTGATTGGGCTGAGCGAGGTCATCAGGTGGCACTCCCGAATCTGATGCATGTCGAGGGGCACGTGACCTCTCAGATTCCAGACAACCTGAGCATTGAGATCCGCGAGCAACTGATCGTCCATCTTCATAACAGCTTCTCGATCATCGCCAACGATGCGTTGTCACGCGCCAGCCACGATGAGCCTATGCGAACGCTGGCGCTCAGCGAGCTAACTAAGCCGTGTACGGAATGTGGTGGATGGCTCGATCCGTTGAGTCGCTGCCCAGCCTGCACTGAACTCGAATGGCGTCGCAAAGAGTTTGCCGTGGCGACGGCCCGGTTGATCGACGAACGAAACGACGTCATGGCCGAACTCGACCGCACTCGCGAGAGACTGCCGGTCTTTCGGCGGCAGCTCCAGGATGTCGATCGAGATATCGAGGAACTGCGCGCCAAAGGTGTTACACCGCACGAATAACGATCCGTCATTTCAATCGCACTACGTCGCGGCCGGCTTTCGATCGTGTGGACCGATGTGCTGATAGAGGTAGGCACTGAGAAGCAGCAGCACACCCAGTCCGATGAATGACAGGACACGATAGGCAGCGTCGAGCGACGACAGATCGTAAAAGAAGACTTTCGCACTGACAACGCCTAGTAGGGCAAGACCAGCTCCACGCGCGACGGCTACGCCGCGCCATAGCCCGGCTACCAACGCGACCCCACCGAGCACGGCCCAAAGGATCGATAGAGCGACCTGGGCCTGCTTCTGGAGCTCCTCGAGTGCGGTCGCTCCGCCAAGGCGGCCCTGGAAATCATCGATCACGCCGATCGACAGGATGTAGACTACGCCGACTGCCGCGAGTAACCAGAGCGCCGGCTCAATGCGGCGGGTTCGGAACATCCAGGCTCCCAGAGCCAGCACTATAACGATGGATCCAACTGATGCCGTCGCCCCGCTCCAGAAGAGCGGATGAGCGATCGCTCTCGATGCGCTAACGCCAAGGCGGCTCAGCGGAGCGACATCGACCAGTACGCGAAGCGATCCCAGTCCAATCAACACGGCACCAATCGTGCCGTACAGACTGGATGCAGGCTGATCAAATCGCACCAATGCGATGGCGATCGCGGCGAGAATTGACCATCCGACCACGATCGCGGCCGAACGTAGCTCGAACGGTAGCAGGTAGGTGGCCATACCGATTGCGGCCGTTGCCGCAGCGCGACGCGAGTTCGTACGTGGTGACAGCCAGCCGGCCGCCAGTGATGCAACGATCAGGATGACTGCCGCGGCAGTACCGCGATCCCAAAACGGAGTCGATGGCAAAGCGACAACGCCAAGGTCGTTGGTCGACAACTCCATTGAAAAGACATGCAGAACGGCGGCGGCGGCGGCCAAAAAACCGGCGATCAGCACAGCGTCCAACGCCGCGAAACGGACGACATTGATACTCGCGAGGACCGGTTCAACTCGCGGCCCCAGCAGACGTTGATCGACACCAGTCAACAGGACGAAGAGCGCCGCCCACAGGCCGACCAGCAGCAACCCCGATGTCTCGAATGGCAACGCGTAGATAACGAGGATGCTTCCAAGTGCCGCTGACGGGATTGCAACGTTCCAGCGCCGGACGAAGAACCCGGAGACCGCGAGAGCCGCCAGGATGAACGCGAGCGTTCCGCCGTTGGCATTCAAGAAGGGCAGATGGCTCGAGAGGTCCTGATCGATGTGACGAATCGGGTATTCAAAGAGAACCAGATGGCCGATCGCCATCGAACCAAGTGCGAGCGACATCAGACCGCTGTATCCGTGTTTACGGTAGGAGTAGACCCAGGCCAGCGCAGCCGCTTCAGCCGCCCAACCGATCGGAACTACTGGCCCACCAAGGGCGACGGGCAGCGCCATACTCGCCGAAGCGATACCGGTGCCAAATGCCAGCATTCCGAATGGATGATGATCTCCACGACGGAGCAGGAAGTACCCCCCGAGGATGAAGTGCGCCATGGCGAGACACACCAGAAAGAGTCCTCGGCTCCAATCGGCATCTCCTTGGAGCAGATAGAATCCCCATCCGACAGCAAATGCGGCGTTGGCGACAAGCAAGGTTGTCGATGTGATTCCGAGCCGACCACGATTTACGCGGAACTCTTCACCACCGGCCGCGACCGCATTCAGCAACCAGAATGCGCCGATCGCGGTCATACCTGCGGCGATCGACACGTGACCAGATACATAGTCCGAAACCTGTGGCACGGCGAGCAAGAACGCGATTGCCGGTAGCCAGGACCACGTGCGGTATAACGCGACGATCGTCGTGCCAACCAGCGCGATTGAAAGAAACGCAATCGTGCTTGCCGATGGCGACGCTTGGAGAACAATTGGCGCACTCAGTGCGGTTATTAGGCCATACGCCGCGATGAGTTGAGAGTTGGCGCGAATCGCGATCGTTGCCGCCGCAACGGACGCCACGAGCGCACCGACCAAACCTAATTCGATTGGGACAAGGTCATACAACTGTGTGCCGGCAAAAAAGGACAACGATAGTATGCCGAGCCCTACCGGCGTAAGGACGTGTCCAAACAGCCGATCACCACGCTCGAAGAACCAGGCTCCCGCCGCTACCAGCGCGGCGCCCACGATCAGTCCGATGATCACGCGTGCGGTTGGACCGATCCAGCCGCGGCTGAAGGCCAGGCTAAGGAAGAAGATCGCACCGACGATCAGCGCCAGACCACCCACCCAGGCGAGCAGTCGCCCGGTGAGGCGTTCCTCGAGATCGTTGAACGAATAAGATCGTCGTGGAACCTTCGTTGGTTTTTGATCTTGTGATTCTTGATGGCCGTTCTGGCCCTGGTCAACCGCCTTCACGCTCGGCCCGCTCTCACGTCGCGTGCCGCCGGCATGTTCTGACACTATCGGAACCTCGGTTGGAGAGATTTGGTGCGCTGGAACCAGTTCCTCCGGAGCGGACTTTCGCTCGGCGGTCTTCGCCCCTATTGATGCCGACGGGGCTGGAGTTTCCGGCGCGATTCCCATCCGAACTTCGATCCGAGCGAGACGCTCGTCAATCAGTTGGAAACGTTTCTCCAGTTGGTCGAGCCGCCTGCCAGACTCATCATCCAAACGACGTTCGTTGGCCATGGTCGTCTCCGATCAACGAGGAGTTGGAATTGCGATCACGATCCCGTTGAGAATGCACGGACTTCGAAGCTGATCGTCGCACAATTATCTGTGGTTTGACATGAGTATTCGAGATTTGATTGTACCCTTGAGGTGCCATCCGCGACGCGCCCTTCTAACGTCGGATCAAGAGCGCCCACACGACAGTGATTACTACGTACATAACTATTGTAATCACAACAGAAATTGTTGGAAATATCGATTCGCAACGATCTCGTGCCAGTTCAGCGCAAGATGTCGCATACTCGTCACAGCGTACCACCACGATTCGAGGCCGAATGATGAGGTCACGATGTCGCAGGATTTGCCCAATCCGCATCAACTGCTTCACACCCTGGGGGTAGAACACGTAACCCGCGTCGATCGCATCGGTGAGGGCTGGGGCGACACGCAGCTTTGGCGCGTTGAGCATGCAGGGCGGAACTCGGTGCTACGAATTTATCCTCCGACGCAACGGGATGATCGAGATCGAGAAGTGGAGATCCTTCGTGCCGAACTCGGGATTCCGATTCCGCGGCTAGAAGCCGTCGGGGATCCGTTTGGTATGCCCGTAATGCTCATCTCCTGGTGTCCGGGCAAAACCATCTACGATGCGCTGTGGCTGGCTCCAGAACGCGCAGATCAACTAGGGGCAGCGATGGGTCGCATCCAGGCCACACTTCATCGCACTCCAGTACCCGACAGTCTTCGATCGACCCTGAGCGACGACTGGATCGGTTGGGGCGGTGTCAAGAACGGTAGCTTCTCAAATCAGCTTCGAAGCCGCGACTCCAACGATCAGTCAGTGATTCACCTCGATCTGCATCCACAGAATGTGATGGTCGAAGGAGATTCGATCTCATGTGTTATCGACTGGACCAACGCCTTTATCGGTGATCCACGGGCCGACATCGCTCGAACGTACAGCATCCTGACGTGGGTACCGATTGAGCCCAATGTTGACGCGCATAGGGTCCAGAAAATCCGGACCGAGTTTCGGCGCGGATGGCTACGGGGCTACCAGGAAATCACGGGTGAAGTCGAGAATTTCGCTCCGTTTCTTGCCTGGGCGGCGAGGGCAATGCTGAATGACCTGGGCAGGAAGGTCGGGCAACCGGGAGTCTGGCTCACGGAAAACGATCTGGCCCGAATACGTCGCCGAGAACGACGCTGGTCACGGATAACGGCAATCCGACCAGACTCATGAAAACCGGAAGGAGAGACCTCTAACAGGCCCCTTCCTCCCGGTGAGAGGTTCTGAATGGGTTTCTGACGTCGCGACCCTAGCTGACGAGCAGCAACATCGGTATCTCGAGTAGCCGCTTCACTTCCATCAGGAAACGAGCGACTTCAGCGCCGTCGGTAACACGATGATCGGCTGCAACCGTAACCATCATCACGTCAACCGGCTTGAACTGACCGTCCAAATAGACCGGCTCTTTCTTCACAGTTCCAACCGCGAGAATCGCCGCTTGCGGCGGGTTGATCACTGCCTGAAAACTGTCGACGCCGAACATCCCGAGATTGCTAATAGTGAAGGTGCCGCCCTGATACTCTTCAGGGACAAGACCGCCCTCACGTGCACGCTTGGCCAGATCCTTCATCGTCGCAGCGATGTCACCAAGCGGTTTGTGGTCGGCGTCCGGGATGAATGGGCTGATCAATCCAGCCTCGATCGCGATCGCGCTATTGATGTCGATACGCTTGTTAACCCGCACCTGCTCACCGGCGTAGGCGGCATTGAGCATCGGGAACTTTCGCAGAGCAAGCGCCGTAGCTTTGATAATCAGGTCGTTGATCGACACCTGCTGTGGCGCTTCGACTTCGGCGTTGACCTGCTCGCGCAGTTGCAATGCTTTCGTCATCTGGATCGACATCGAGATGTAGATGTGAGGCGCCTGCTGGAAACTTTCGGTCATGCGGCGAGCGATCGTTTTGCGAATACGCGAGAGATCGCGCAGCTCATACTCAGGAGCGCCTGCCGGAATCGGCTGTGGCTGCGGCATTGGCGCCTGTTCGACAGCTACTGGTGCCTGCGCTGGAACGGTCGGTGCCACGGCCGGAGCCGCTTGCGGCTGACCGATCAACGGCATCACATCAACCTTGATGATTCGACCACCCGGGCCTGTACCTCGCAGGCGGGACAGATCAATCCCGTGCTCGGCGGCAAGCCTTCGCACTAACGGTGAAGCGCGCACACGCTCACCCGGAGCTCGCTCGACGACCAAATCTGCTTGGCCGGCATGCGTGTTCGGCGAAGGTGCTGGGGCCTGACTGACGGCGCTCGTGACCGGCTGCTGAGCCTGGGTTGGCGCAGCTTGCGACGCACTCGCGGTATCTTGCCCATTCAGATCCGGCAGATCGAGCGGCTCGTCCGCACTGCCGATAATCGCAATCCCCTCACCGACCGGAACCGTCTGTCCTTCGGCTACCAGATGCTTTCGTACGATCCCGCTGTCAAATGATTCGATTTCGAGATTGACTTTGTCGGTTTCGATCTCAGCGATGGGCTCACCGCGCTCAACCTCTTCGCCTTCTTGCTTTAGCCAGCGAAGCAGAGTTCCCGCGTCCATATCGTAGCCCATCTGAGGCATTACCAGGGTCTTGGCCATCCGTCGCTCCTCCGCCTTTGTCGTTTCATGCGTCGCTACCCGTCATGAATCATCGTGCAGCCCATGACAGGTCAGGCACCGGACATCACCCGACCGGTGCAAGATCTCGCGCGAGGACGTCCTTGACCGCCTGGACGACGTGTCCCTTGTCCGGGAAGACAAGTCGCTCGAGGTTCTTTGCATACGGTACTGGAACTTCGAGGCTTCCAACCCGCGCGATCGGCGCATCCAGGTAATCGAACGCGTTCTCCTGAACCGCCGAGGCAATCTCGGCGCCAACTCCGAGTGTTCGCCAGCTTTCCTCAACCGTCACGAGGTGATTGGTCTTCTTGACTGACTCCACCACAGTGTCGATGTCGAGCGGCCGGATAACACGCATATCGATGACCTCAGCGCTGATGCCCTCTTTCGCCAACTCTTCGGCCGCTGCCATAGCCAGATAGTAGCCTCGCGACCATGAGGCGATTGTTACGTCCGTTCCTTCACGGCGAACCTCCGCGCCTTCGAGAGGCAGGACGAGTTCACCCTCTTCGACCTCGCCCCGATTTCGGTAAATCAGGGAATGCTCGATGAAGACCACAGGATCGTTGCTGCGGACGGCCGCTTTGAGGAATCCTTTGGCATCTCGCGGGGTTGCCGGCATGACCACACGCAGCCCGGGAACGTGTCCGTACCATCCTTCAAACGTCTGGGAGTGTGTTGCGCCAAGCTGTCCCCAGCCAGAGGCGGTTCGTATCACGAGAGGTGCGGTGATTGTTCCGTTGAACATGTAATGCAGCTTGGCGGCGTGATTGACGATCTGGTCGATCGCCAGCAGGCTGAAGTTGATCGTCATCAGTTCAATGATCGGACGAAGGCCGCCCATCGCCGCACCGACTGCCGCGCCGACAATGCCGAGCTCAGAAATCGGTGTGTCGCGGACGCGTTTACGTCCGTACTCCTCCAGGAGACCGCGGGTCACGACGTAGGATCCGCCGTAGGCACCGATATCCTCGCCCATTAGGAATACCCGCTCGTCCCGGTCCATCTCCTCGTGCAACGCTTCTCGAAGAGCGTCGCGGTATGTAATCTCGCGTGCCATCGATTTTGACTCCTGACCGTGCTCTACGTCAGCGTACAGCACTCGAATCGGCGTAAATAAACTTCTCGAGCGTTGACGGATCTGGCGCCGGGCTCTCCTCCGCGAATTGCACGGCAGCTTCGATCTCTTTCGTCACATCGGCATCGATCTGATCGAACTCTTCCTGCTTGGCGACTCCGTCGCCGAGAAGCTTGTCTCTGAAGAGCACGATCGGATCACTCTGTCGAAACCGCTCGACTTCGTCTTTCGACCGATACGCTTCTGGGTCCGCCATCGAGTGTCCGCGATACCGGTAGGTCAGTGATTCGAGCAAGAATGGACCCTTCCCGCTTCGACAATGCTCGAGCGCCTTCTGCATCGCTTCGCGAACCGCCAGCAGGTCCTGACCATCAACGCGCGCGGCGGTGATGTCATATGCGATTGCTTTGCGGGACATGTCTTGCACGGCTGACACGTACTCAACCGCTGTTCCCATACCGTAGAGGTTATTCTCGACCAGGAAGACGACCGGCAGCTTCCAGACCGAAGCCAGGTTGGCGGCTTCGTGAAATGCGCCGGTATTGGTTGCGCCGTCGCCGAAGATACAGACAACCACGTAGCCTTTATCTTCATACTGGCTGGCGAGCGCCAAACCAGTGGCCAAGGGAATATGGCCCCCGACAATGGCGTAACCGCCCCAAAAATTCTTGCTGACGTCACTGAAGTGCATCGAGCCCCCGCGACCATGGGTCACGCCGGTCTCTTTGCCAAATAGCTCCGCCATAGCCGCATTCGCGCTGATTCCGCGTGCAAGGGCATAACCGTGATCCCGATAATGAGTAATCAGGTGATCGCGATCTTCCATCGCCGAGATCGCACCAACACCGGTCGCTTCCTCACCAACATAGAGGTGGAGGAATCCGGCAATTTGCCCACGCGCATACTGCTCCGCCGCATTCTCCTCGAAAGTGCGGATCTGTACCATCTTGCGGTACAGTTCAAGCAGTTCATCTTTTTTCAGCGCAAGCTCCTTTGTTCCACTTCGTCCAGAGCTTGTCATACACTACGCCTCCCGACTAACGTGCTATCGAACCTGCAGCAATTGGAACGGCGTTAGGTGTAGCGCCTGGCAGGTACTTTTTGTTGGCCGCGCAAGCATCGTCACCGTTCTATTTACTCTCAGCAATCCGGCTGCGCTAAATCCGCCCGACCCAAAGATCGTTGGAGCGAACGGGTAGCAATACCCCAGTCTGGCATTGTACCCAAGCCCGCGCCCCTGTTCCACCGCTCATCGTCACAATAACGCGACGAACCGGACGATTCTCTGGTGGTGACGGGTGATGATCTGAAACCGACCGCCACTCACGACGCACCGAGCTTGTAGCCGAATATTCTCAACAACCCTTGTCGCTGGACTATATCCTCCTCCGATTCGACGCCAACTGGCTTGAACCCATCAACGACACCAAGTACCGCACGGCCATCGCCGCTATCCGCAAGAATGACCTCAACCTGGTTCGCCGTCGCGCAGAAGATCGAACAAACCTCCTGCACCGCTTTCACCGCCGGCAACACATTGATCGGAAACGCATCTCGCAAGAAGATCAAAAAGCAGTGGCCCGCGGCGATGCCCATAACATTCCTGCTCGCCAGTTCGACCAGTTCATCATCGGTTCCGCTAATGCGAACGAGCCGATCGCCGGATGCCTCACTGAATGCCAGGCCGAACTTCAGCCCGGGAATCGACCCGGACAGAGCCTCGTGAAGATCTTCGACCGATTTAATGAAATGGCTTTGTCCAAAGATGAGGTTCAGGCTGTCCGGATTGTCAATCCTGTGACTGGTCAATTCAATAGCCATTCGCTGTTCCTCACTCACAGGCACGTTAGCCGGTCATTCAGTCCCTAGTTATAGTCCCAATTTTCATTCCTCGACACGATGGCCGAGCAATGACGCTTTGCGGGTATCCTAGAACGATTTCCGTGGTAACTCAAGTGAATTGAATTCCGCGTAATCGACGGCCGCCACACGAGCACGCTTTGATCCAAGCACAGCGGCGTTTGGTTGACGTCGGCCGGCCAGTGGACGGGAGTCCGAATACACCAGATATGATCGATGGGAATCTCTATGCGGCAACGGGTCTTCACTCGATCACTGCCGATGTTTGGTGCATTGCGCGCGAGCTTTTATCCGGTGAACCCTGTGGTATCGTGAATCGGCCTTTTGATTGTTGGCGAACGTGACTCACGAGGAGACGGATTCTGTGGCCAAGCCAACTGCAAGACGTAACGCGAAAATCGTCGCCACCATCGGACCCGCCTCTTGGGAAATTGACCGTCTCAAGTCGATGCTTGAGGCTGGCGTCAATGTTGTACGCATAAACGCTGCCCACAACACGATTGAAATTCGCCGAGAGATCGTGCGAACAATTCGAGCCGCAGCACACGAGACTGAACGATGCGTCGCCATTCTTCAAGATCTTGGTGGGCCGAAACCACGCACCGGTCCATTGCCCGACGGCGAAACCATCTCACTCCGACGCGATCAATTGGTTGACATCGTTGCGGGTCATGATCGTCTCGAACCGAACCGGATTTCGGTCGACGACGCGAATCTCGTTGGCCAACTCAAAACGGATCAGCGTGTACTCATCATGGATGGGTTGCTCGAACTCGTGGTCACGTCACGAGAGGGCAATTCAATACAGGCACGTGTCGTCCGCGGAGGTCGTCTGCGCGGGAGGCAAGGTGTCACCGTGCCCGGTGCTGCACTCCCGCCCCGTGGAGTGACCGAACAAGAATCGGCCGACATCGCGTTCGCCGCGGAGATGAACCTCGAGTACCTCGGTGTCAGCTTTGTAACGTCGGCACGCGACATTGAGATGGTACGTGCTGAATTGCGACGGCACGGAGGTAATTGCGGCATTATTGCCAAGATTGAGCGTCCCGAAGCGCTCGATGCACTCCATGAAATCGCCCACATTTCGGACGCGATCATGGTCGCGCGAGGCGATCTCGGCGTGCAGCTTCCTCCTGAAGAGGTGCCAATCGCCCAAAAGCGGATTATCGCCATCGCTCGCCGCCACGGCGCACCAGTCATCACGGCCACTCAAATGCTCGAATCGATGGTCAATCAGCCAATCCCGACACGGGCAGAGACGAGCGATGTCGCAAACGCCATACTCGACGGCACGGATGCGGTGATGCTCAGCGCCGAGACAGCAACGGGAGAGTTTCCGCTCGAGGCAGTTGAGATGATGAATCGAATTGTGACGGCCGTCGAGAGGGAATTCCGGCCAACGCGCACTGACGGCGCTGACGGCCCAATCACCACTGCTTCCTTGATCGCTCGCGCCGCGGACGACATTGCTCGACGAGGACCACTCGTCAATCAGATTGCCGTCTTCACGCGCAGCGGATTCTCTGCCCGTGAGGTCGCCCGAGAACGTCCGAACGTCCCGATTGTCGCGCTCACCAACAACGACTTCGTCGCTCGCCAACTTTCACTGGTCTGGGGAGTTACATCGCTAGTGGCACCCTTTGCCGACACCACCGAGGAGATGATCAACGACATGACCGCGAGATTGCTGCAGTCTCACCACGCAGATACGGGGCACAATATTCTCTTCGTCGGGAGCCTGACGGTCTTCAATGAGCCCGGTCACACGAATCTGCTGCACATCCGGGCCGTTTGAGGACTGATCTGTCGACGTTTACTGACGTTCGACGAACCTGTTGTATTTTTTGTTGACCGAACAGGTTGATTCGTTGGCAATGGAAGGTGAAGGCATGGCGGCTACACGACAAGACGTGTCGACAGGTGAATCGAATCGACCGCCCACCGACGTGACACTGGCTCGTGGCGGCATGGCGTCGTCAGCTCATCCATTCGCCACCCAAACTGCCATCGACGTTCTTCGTCACGGTGGCAACGCCGTTGACGCCGCCATCGCTGCGGGCGCGGTCCTCACAACGGTCGAACCGCGTAACGGACATCTCGGCGGTGACAGCTTCTTTCTGATTAATCTGGCGGGAAGCAACCGAGTTGTGGCCCTGAATGGCAGCGGTGCGGCACCCAAGGCAGCAACAGCAGAGCGCTACCGTGAGCGTGGCGGCATTCCGGAAAACGGACTCTGGACCTCATCGGTACCCGGCACGGTCGCTTGCTGGGGCGCGGCGTCGGAGCGTTACGGCAGCATTCCACTCGGTGATCTCCTCAGTACCGCCATCGAATACGCTCGCGATGGTGTGCCGGTATCGCAGCGACTTCACCGCATGCTCAATATTGATGCGGAGACATATCGACGCTTCCCAGAAAGTGCCCAGGTTTTTCTGCCCGGCGGACACGTTCCGAAGATCGGCGATTCGCTTCGCCAGCCCAATCTCGCGCGGTCCCTCGAACGGCTCGCGAGTGCCGGTTGGCGCGACTTCTATTCGGGCGATCTTGCCGGCCAGTTGGTCGACTTCTCGCACGATCACGATGGCCTCTTCTCCGCCGCGGATCTCGAAAATCATGTTACCGACGAAAGTAATCCGATTTCGATTGGCTATCGCGGCTTAACCATCTTTGAGCAGCCGCCGGTAACGCAGGGAATCATCGTGTTGCTCACGCTGAACATCTTGAGACAATTCGATGTGCCGTCGCTTGAGCCGGGCTCAGCTGACCTGATGCACCTCCAGATCGAAGCGTTGAAACTTGCCTTCGAGGATCGAATGCGTTACCTCGGGGACCCTCGTTTTGTCGACGTGCCTATCGACGAACTTCTATCGGACGACCACGCACGGGAGCAGGCGGCGCGGATCGATCGGTCTGTTGCGCATCCGTTCGCGTGGCACGGCAATGTTCAGCCGGATACCACCTACATGTGCGTCGTCGATCGGGCAGGGAACATGGTCTCCTATATCCATAGCCTTTTCTCGGGAGCTGGTGTGGTCATGGGTGAGACCGGCGCGCTCATGAACAGCCGCATGCTCGGATTCAACCTGGACGAAGGACATCCAAACTGTCTGGCACCGGGAAAACGACCGGTACACACGCTCAATAACTACATCGTGCAGAAGGACGGTGAACCGGTTCTGGTCGGCGGCACACCGGGCGCACACTGGCAGGTACAGACTAACGTTCAGATTCTGTGCAATTCGCTTGATTTTGGCATGGATGCAGCCCGAGCCAGCGAGGCGCCAAGGTTCTTGATCGGCGAACAACTCGAGGTCGGCAATCCGACGGTGCGTGTCGAATCGCGCGTGGGTAAAGACACTCTCAATCGACTGCAAGACATGGGGCACCAGGTCCAGCGAGCCGAACCGTGGGGACTCGGCGGCGGAGTGCAGCTCATCGCACGCGATCCTGCGACTGGAATGTACAGCGGTTCAACCGATGTTCGCCGCGCCGGCAACTCGATCATGGGAATCTAAGTAGTTGACTAACGTGAGTGTGTCATCTCCGAGCAAAGCGAGGAATCTCTTCGTTTGGCGCGAGCTTGAGAGACTCTTCGGCTGCGGCCTCGGAATGACTCCTGGCAAATCCACTGTGGTTGCCTACTGATGCAGAAAAATTCCGCGCACGTCGATGTGGGAGTCTGACCTCAGACAAGCTCTCCGCGCATCACCGTTACCGCTTGCCCCGAAATTCGCACTCGGTCTCCATCCAACCGCACGCGCACGACACCGCCGCGAGCCGAGGCCTGAAAGCCCGTCAGCCGCTCTTTGCCGAGCCTGGCCGCCCAGTAGGGCCCGAGGCAACAATGTGATGAGCCGGTGACCGGATCCTCGTCGATGCCGACGGCCGGACCGAAGAAGCGTGACACGAAATCGAACTCTTTGATCTCCGATCGGCTCGTCACGATCACTCCCCGTGCATCGATATTGCGCAGAAGAGCCATGTCCGGCCGAAGTCCCCTAACCGTCGCCTCGTCATCAAGCTCCACCAGGTAGTCCAGCC
Source organism: uncultured Chloroflexia bacterium (assembly GCA_963785465.1). Taxonomy (GTDB): domain Bacteria; phylum Chloroflexota; class Chloroflexia; order Thermomicrobiales; family Thermomicrobiaceae; genus CALAGB01. Next base: position 393,404 of record CAWAVM010000012.1, read on the forward strand.
GATTTCGCCCGACGTAGCGTACCGGCGCCCCAAGTGCTCGTGCGAGTACCTCTGGTGGATCCGCTGCTGACTCCGGCTCTGCTGGAAAGTCCATCTCGATCCAATCGCCGTCTTTGCCAGCCGTCAGTTTGCCGCTGAGCGTCTGGAATTGAGCTTGCTGATCCGATCTAAGGTAGCCGTCTTGCCAGAGGACGTGGGCGCTGGCGAGGGTAGCATGTCCACAGAGATTGACCTCCGTGGCCGGAGTAAACCAGCGCAGATGGTAGCCGTCATTTTCCGGGTAAACGAACGCCGTCTCCGACAAATTCATTTCCCGCGCAATGAGCTGCATCCATTCGGCATCGCCCGGTTTGTCGAGCACGCAGACTGCAGCCGGATTGCCACGATAGGCCTCGGCGGTAAACGAATCAACCTGAACTACTCGTTGTCCCATTATCCACTCCTTCGACAGCGCACTACGTCGACCCGCGTGACCGCGGAGGGTCTGCGTCAATTCCAGGGCTTTTCTGGCACAAATCATCGACATCCGGGGCACTCTACCGTCGCAGACTCGAGCACAATGGGCGGAAATCTATCCGCAGATTGCCAGAAATGGTTGACGTGACCCGCTTCCAAGATTAACCTAATGGACGGCTGTGCGGGCAGCTAGAGCAGCCAATTGAGATTTCCAAGTCGATTGACGGGGATGCGATATCTCCGAAGTCCAATTAAGGAGCCTGCATTTTGCAGCCTGAGCCTCAGAATCAGCCCACGCTTGCGGTTGGTGTACCGAAAGAAACAATGCCCGGTGAGCGACGCGTAGCCCTTACCCCCGACGTTGTTCGACTTCTTGTGAGAAACGGATTTCGCATCATCTTCGAACGAGGTGCGGGTGAAAACGCGAGCTTCCTTGACTCCGCCTATGAACAGGTCGGAGCCGAATTCGTCCCCGACGCTAAATCGCTCTACGCCGCCGCCTCGATCATCCTCAAGGTGGCACGGCCATCCGACGAAGAAATCGCGCTGCTTCGGCCGGACACGATCTTGATCGCGTTCCTGCAGCCGCTCGTTTCACCTGAACTCGTCGTCAGCCTCTCGAAACAACACGTCACCGCTATGAGTATGGACGCTATTCCGCGCATCACGCGTGCACAGTCAATGGACGCGCTATCGTCAATGAGCACCGTCGCCGGATACAAGGCGGTGCTTCTGGCGGCGAATCAGTTGCAAAAGTTCTTCCCACTGCTCATGACGGCCGCTGGGACGATCCGTCCCGCCAAGGCGCTGATTCTTGGAGCAGGAGTCGCGGGTCTCCAGGCCATCGCGACCGCACGACGTCTGGGAGCAGTTGTCGAGGCGTTCGACACCCGACCAGTTGTCAAAGAGCAGGTCGAGAGTCTGGGAGCCACCTTCGTTGAGCTCGATGTCGGCCATGAAGAGGCGCAGGATGCTGGTGGCTATGCCAAAGAACTGACGGAAGATCATATTCGCCGCGAGATCGAGCTTATTCGAGATCACGCCGCGAAATCGGATGTCGTGATCACAACTGCGCTAATTCCTGGGCGCCCAGCCCCGCTTCTTCTTCCTGAGGACACGGTGAAGGGCATGCCGCCAGGTTCCGTGATTGTCGACCTCGCAGCCGAGATGGGTGGCAATTGCGAACTCACGGTCGCGGGCGAAGTTGTGGTCAAGCACGACGTGACCATCATGGGCCTGCTGAATCTCCCGAGTATGATGGCAACACATGCAAGTCAGATGTATGCCAAAAACATCTCCACGCTCCTTGAGCATCTCGCCCCCAAAGGACAGCTGAATCTGGATATGGAAGATGCAATTACGCGCGGTGTCGTCGTCACACGTGGCGGCGAGGTACTCCATGGGCCGACGCTGGCCTGGATGAAAGAGGGGGTCGCTTGAACCAAGATATTCTGCTTGGCGCCTACGTCTTCATTCTCGCAATCCTTCTGGGTTTCGAGGTGATTGGACGGGTCCCGGCAACGTTGCACACACCGTTGATGTCGGGGACCAACGCAATCCACGGAATCGTGTTTCTCGGCGGCATTTTGATCGTGGGAACGGCGGACAGTCCACTGTTGTACGTCCTGGCATTTATTGCACTGTTCCTCGGAGCAGGGAACGTTTTCGGTGGCTTTGTCGTCACTGACCGGATGCTCGAAATGTTCAAGAAGAAGCCGGTGGCGAAACGGTGATCAACGATGCACGCTCAGCAACGATAGATATCGTATATCTCATCTCAGCGCTTCTATTCATTTTCGGTCTAAAGCGTCTCAGTTCCCCTTCATCCGCGCGTTCCGGCAATCAGATCGCAGGCGTCGCAATGGCGATCGCGCTCATCGTGACCCTGTTTGACCGCTCATTTCGCTGGGATCCGATCAATATTGTGATTCTGATCTCGGGCACGCTCCTTGGTGCCGGAGTGGGCGTCTATTTCGCGCGTACAGTCCAGATGACGGCAATGCCGCAGATGGTCGCGCTCTTCAACGGCATGGGCGGTGGCACGGCTGCGCTGGTCGAAATTGCGCATTTCACTGAGGTGACCAGATCTGGCGGTAGCATCACCTCTGGAGAGGCGCTGGCAACCGCGCTCGGGATCTTCATCGGATCGATCTCCTTCAGCGGTAGCATGGTCGCATTTGCCAAACTGCAAGAGCTACTTTCCGGAAGGCCTATACGCTACCCTGCCCAATCTGTGGTAAATGCCCTCATATTTGTCCTATCGCTCGCGTTTATCATCACCATTACCGTATTCGACCAGAGTAACGTCTGGACTTGGTCACTGTTGGCGGTGGCGCTGATTCTTGGCGTAACGACGGTACTGCCCATCGGTGGCGCGGACATGCCGGTTGTCATCGCATTGCTCAACTCGTGCACCGGCGTCGCTGCGGCACTCACCGGTTTTGTCGTTCACAATCAGATTCTTGTCGTAGCGGGTGCCCTGGTTGGCGCGTCCGGTGCGCTGCTGACCCTCCTGATGAGCCGGGCCATGAACCGGTCGATCGCGAACGTGCTGTTCAGTGGCTTTGGGTCAGTAACTGCGAGCAGTGGGGCGGCTGGGACCGGAGAGGCGAAACCGATTCGCGAAACGACGCCAGACGACGCCGCAGTGGCACTGGCGTATGCCAATGAGGTCATAATCGTTCCGGGATACGGGCTCGCGGTTGCGCAGGCACAGCACCAGATTCGCGAACTCTCTGAAGAGCTCGAAAAGCGCGGCGTCATCGTGAAGTTCGCGATTCATCCGGTCGCCGGACGAATGCCAGGCCACATGAACGTGCTGCTCGCGGAAGCCAATGTCCCTTATGACGAGCTCTATGAGATGGATCAGGTCAACGACGAATTTCAGCAATCGGATGTCGCGCTGGTCGTTGGCGCCAACGACGTCGTGAATCCAGCCGCACGCAGCGACCAGAGCAGTCCAATCTATGGCATGCCAATCCTCAACGCAGACAAGGCACGCACGGTGATCGTGCTCAAGCGCAGCATGCGTCCTGGATTTGCCGGCATTGAGAACGAACTGTTCCACGAGGCAAACACGGTCATGCTATTTGGCGACGCGAAGGATTCGCTGACCAAGCTCACAGCAGCCGTCAAGGAAGCGTAATTAACCAAGACAACATCCTGCACGCGGGGAGGGAAGGAGAAAGACGGGCTATGATGGCCCGTCTTTCTCTATCCAACAACTCTCGCAAAGGCGATCAGGATTCGTCTGAGGTGTGATTCTCCTCGGAATGACCGTTGGATGATTGATCCTGCTCACGAGCGGCGCGTTCGCGGTCCAGCGTTTTGGCCAGCCCGTCAAGCTGTTCGTTGAGCGCCCTCAGTCCCTTGGCCGCGGCAACGCGGATCTCGCCCATTGTCTGATCGCTTGCCTTTCGAGTCGACTTCATCGCCGAGGCCCGCTCCTGTTCAGTTTCGGTGGCGACGCGTTTGAATACTCGTTCCATGCGATCAGCTGACGCGCGAAGCTCATCCTCGAGCTTCTGCGATTCGTCTTCCGTCTCGACCTTGCGTTCCTCGGACCACGCGACGCGAAAGACGTCGGCGATCCGTGATACAAGCTCTTGGATCTGGCCCCCCACCTCACGCCAAGATTCAGTCAATCGTTCCTGCTGTGGTTCTTCGCCGTTGCTATGATGTTCTGTAGTCATTGGGTTCCTCCAGATGTAAAGATCAACGAGTCCAGCGTGGGTCTGGGTCGGACATGGCATGGACTAACTCATGCTCAGACCTAATAGTACAGCGACCCGAAATCCGTAGGTGGTGATTACACGCTGTCGCCAGATTCGACAATCGCCGCTACACGTGCTCGAACCACGCCGGAATAGAGACGCATGGTACGGCGAACACGTTTCGGCTCAACGCCGGTTAGATATGGGTTGGCCAGAAAGACATCGATGCCGAGTTGTTTTTCGGCGCGGGCAATGGCGATCGCACATGTCTCCGGGCCACCGCCAATGATAACGTCGGTCTCGATCATGTTTTCGACCGAAGCACGCGCTTCACTGTGCGACATCTTTCTTGGCGGCGTTCCGTCGATTCCGCGAGGGCTAGTGGCAAAACGCTCGCCGATCTCCATGATATCGCGCGTCATTTCCTCCATGGCCTGCTCATCCGACTCGGCCACGTACAGGTGACGCATCAGCGCGAGATGCTGCCCGCTCTCCGGCACGACTGCGTTCTCATAAAGTTCCGCGGTTCTGAACGCATTAGCCGGCACGACGAGCCGCTCGTTCGGCTGGAACCCGATCGCCGCCGAGAGCCCGTTTCGAGCGGCCCAGTTCACTGCCTCCGGATCGTTTCCCGCAAACCAAAGCGGCGGCGATGGCTTTTGCACCGGGGCCTCAACGTAGATATTCTCATATTGATAGACCTGACCCGGATGGTCGAACGGTTCACCCCGCCAGGCGCGTTGAAGTAGCACAACTCCCTCGAGAAGTAGTGGCAGGCGGTGGGCCGGGTCAACTCCGATACTGCTCAACTCTACAGGACGATGCCCCAGACCAACCCCAACTTCCATGCGTCCACCACTTAGATGATCGAGCATTGAGACTTCTTCGGCTAATCGAACGGGGTTGTGCATCGGCAATGTATAGGCAAGCGCTCCGATACGAATTTGCTTGGTCCGCACCGCCACCGCTCCAAGCCAGACGCTCGGTGAAGGAGTGCGGTAAACGGGCATGAAATGGCGCTCCGCGACAAAATAATAGTCGAGTCCACTTTCGTCGGCGCGAACAGCGTCAGAAAGATGCTCCGCATACGCCCGCTGAGACGTTTTCTCTTCCAGTACTTGCATGATGTCGAACAAACCGAAGAGCATCTTCACCTCCGCCATTCCCGTTCGATTGACCGCAAACCTGACTATAGCCTACCGCGTGCTCTGACCGTCGAGTGCAGTCCGCTTACCCGGTGGCCGAACGAGACAACCGTGCCTCGCTTGAGTTTGCCAAGACGATCCGCTACATTGATCCGAGGCGCTGTGGCGGCCCAGATCTTCACCGTCACGACGCGTTGCATTAATCATTCGCCATCAACCCAGGGAGGGAAAACGTGGAGTATCGACAGATGGGGCGAAGCGGAGTGCCCGTTTCGGTAATCGGCATCGGTGGAAACCAGTTCGGCCGCGCCGCCGACGAGCAGCAAACCGCTCGCATCATCCATCGCGCGATCGATCGTGGCATCAATTTCATCGATACCGCCGACATGTACACCGGCACCGTCTCAGAACAGTTTCTCGGCAAAGCGCTCGCGGGACGTCGCGATGAAGTTGTTTTGGCAACAAAGACCGGCATGAAAATGAACGACGGCCCAGAGGGAACCGGGCTCTCCCGCAGGCGAATTATGGCGAGCGTGGAGGCGAGCCTGCGACGCCTGAATACCGACTACATCGATCTATACTACATGCACGCACCTGACTCGAGAACGTCCATCGATGAGACGTTGCGTGCGCTCGACGATCTCGTAGCCGCAGGCAAGATCCGCTACAGCGCGTTCTCGAATTTCGCCGGCTGGCAGACGGCCGAGGCCGTCGGGCATTGCGATCGGCGTGGCTACCAAACGCCGGTCGTCAACCAGGATCTCTACAACATGATCGAGCGCGGTATCGAGAATGAGCTGATTCCGGCCTGTGAGCACTTCGGTCTCAGCATCGTCCCCTACTCGCCGCTTGGAAGCGGATTCCTGACCGGCAAATACCGCCGGGGTGAGCCGGTTCCAGAAGGTGTTCGTGGTCACAACAACGCGGCCTGGCAAGAGCGACGACTTACCGACAAGAACTTCCGAACACTCGAAGTGGCCGAAAAGTTTGCCGCTGAACACAATCGCTCAATTAGTGAACTGGCCATCGCGTGGCTGCTTGGTCATCAGGTGGTCTGCTCAGTGATTGCAGGCGTAACCAAGCCCGATCAGGTGGATTCCAACGCGGCTGCGGCTGAATGGACACTCAGCCAAGCCGACATGGCTGAAATCGATCGCCGGCTGGGCGAGGCAGGAGCTCTGTAGCAATTACTGGGGGACGTTGCATGACAAGCCGTCTTGATGAGTTCCGCACCTACCGAAGCCGCATGAACGATCGGATTGGCGAGATCGACCATCTTGGCATCAAACGCTTCTTCGCTCTCGATTCAGCCGCATATCGCGATCAGGCTCTTGACGGGAAGACCAAAGAACTGCTTGGTCTCGTTGCGTCCACGGTCTTGCGCTGCAACGACTGTATCGACTACCACATCGAACAGTGCGTGAAGGTCGGTTGGACCGATGAAGAACTCTTCGATGGGCTGAACGTGGCGTTGGTCGTCGGTGGGAGCATCGTGATCCCTCACCTGCGGCATGCCGTTGAAACGATCGACCTGCTGCGATCCGAGGACTCAGACGCCGAGGATTGACGTCGCCGTCTGGCGCTCCCTGCCATGTCAAGATAAACGTTGACCGGCCTCACCCATCAGGGGAAGGGGCCGGTTTTCTCTGCCTTGAGAAGACCGTCAGGCGCTCTTCCGGCCTATCAGCCCATCAAGCGAGATCTTACCCGGTCCGGCCATCCAGATAGCACCAGCTATCGTTCCGAATAGAGCGGCAAGTTCATAGCCTCCCTGCCCGAAAAATCCGTTCTCCCAGTGCGCCTTGCGAATTGCAACTGCCATATTAATCACGATTGCCGTAGTCACGAACCTCGTCGCCAGTCCCAGAACCAGCGCGACCCCACCACCAAATTCCGCCAATCCCGCCAAATATGCGGCTGCCTTCGGACTCGGAATCTCGAGACGCTCCAGCGATTTGCTGAAATTCTCCGGACCACCACGTTCCACGGCTGCATGGAAATTCTTGCCATACATGCTGTTGACAAGATCTGGAGCCTTCTTTCCCTCGCCACCAAACAGCTTTGGATAGCCATGTGCCGCGAGCGCCAAACCTGCTCCGGCGCGAAGTAGCAACAACCCTACATCGACTCGTGATATGAACATATGATGCGTCTTCTCCCCTCGAACGACTCGATTGACTGAACCGAGGTCTAAGAAAGCCCGATTAAGCCACGGACTTTTGCATGGGGCCGCATGATCTCCGCCCGTTGTCGCGATTCTAACGGTTGACTGGTCAGAACCGGTGACGACGAACTCACTTTACCGTTCCGGAAAGCAACGTGGTACGGACTCCCCGACTTCCGAAGAGTCTCAACGCGATGCGATGGAATACTGTTCCCAGACGCTGAGAAGAAGGTATGCGATTGCTAAGCGGGCGTCAGATAGCGGAGCGGAAAGCGGTCGTGCAGGCGTGCACGACCGCGTGCTCGTGGCGGTTCGCCGTCTATCGTTCGTACATTGCTGTGATACAATCACGGCTGCCGGTGCTCCGGTAGCTGGGCGGCTGAGCACCGGTTTTGTCTGTTCTGCGCCACCCGTCCCACGGAGCACGCTTCATTGGCCAAACAACTGGGAATCGATCTCGGCACCGCAAACGTACTGGTCTATGTTCGAGGTCGTGGAATTGTGATCAACGAGCCTTCGGTCGTGGCGATCTCTGCTCGTGACGGCAAAGTGAAGGCAGTCGGCATCGAAGCTCGCAATATGCTTGGCCGCGAACCACGAGAGACGATTGAAGTGGTTCGCCCGATGCGTGATGGAGTCATTGCAGACTACGTTGTCACTCAAGAAATGCTCCGCTATTTCATCAACAAAGCGGTCGGCCGCTTCTCACTGGTGCGTCCTGAAGTCATGATCTGCGTACCAGCTGGCGTGACGGGCGTAGAACGACGTGCCGTGCGTGACGCCGCTTTGAACGCCGGCGCGCGAAGGGCTTATCTGATCAGCGAGCCGCTCGCGGCGGCCATCGGCGCCAAGGTGCCGGTAGCCGATCCAAGCGGCAACATGATTATCGACATCGGCGGCGGCACCACCGAAGTCGCGGTCATTTCGCTCAACGGCATTGTCGTTGCAAAGTCGATCCGAGTTGGCGGCAATCGCTTCGATGAGTCGATCGCCAACTACATCAAGCGCAAGTACAACCTCAGAATTGGTGAACGAACGGCCGAAGAGGTCAAGATCGCAATCGGCTCGGCCATGCCGGTTGACGAGGACGTCACTATGGAAGTTCGCGGACGCGATGAAGTTGCCGGTCTGCCACGCACCATCCAGATACATGCCAACGAGGCGGTCGAGGCCATGACCGAGCCGCTGGAAGCAATCATCGGCGCGGTACGAGCTGTCCTTGAAGAAACGCCGCCTGAACTCTCCTCAGATATCATCGACAAGGGCATGGTTCTCAGTGGCGGTGGAGCACTGTTACGAAATTTGGATCACCTCCTCACCGAAGTGACCGGAGTTCCCTGTTTTGTGGCCGACGATCCGCTCAGTTGCGTCGCCATCGGCACGGGCCTGGCCCTGGAATATTTCGACATCATTCGCGACAGTCTCGAAGAACTCTAGGCCCTTTCGCGCCTCATCCTGCAGATCTATGGTTACCCAAGACACGGAAAATCATCATGTTTTCGCGTGATGGCCGTTGTGTACGGTTCGTACGTGTGGCGCGCCGCCAGTGTCATGTCGGCACGCGCTGAGCCCTCCGACCTATAATTGACCCCGATGAAATCTCTGAGAGGGTATTCTTCATGAACCACACCAGTGCCAGTTCTGACCAGTTCATTGAAAATCTAGGTACAACCCGTCCTGACAATTCGGAAGCGGCCGCGAAGCCGAGTTCGTTAGAGCTTCGCATAACCGCGGACGATCTGGCACGTGACCCGGAAGTAAGTGCGTACATCGAGGCGGCCAACGCCAACCTCGGCGTACTCGGTTTCACCGAGCATGGGACCCGACATGCGAATCTTGTGTCACGGATCGCTCACAACGTCCTGCGCCGCCTTGGCTACGATCATCACCAGCAAGAGCTCGCGGCCATCGCCGGCTACCTGCACGACATCGGAAACGTTGTGAGTCGCTACGACCATGGAACGACTGGAGCGTTACTTTCACGGGAGATCCTGATTCGCCATGAAATGGCTCGCGAAGATATCGCGCTTGTCATGGGCGCGATCGGTAGTCATGGCGACGATTCCCAGCGGCTTGGGGAAGCCGTTCATCCGGTATCGGCTGCCCTCATTCTGGCAGACAAGTCGGACGTCCACCGGAGCCGAGTTCGGAATAGTGAGATCGCGACATTTGACCAGCACGATCGCGTCAACTACGCTTCCGAGTCGTCTTTTCTGCGTGTCGACAGCGATCACCGTCGCATTACTCTGGAGCTAACGATCGATACCAATATCTCACAGGTCATGAACTATTTTGAAATCTTCTTGCCGCGAATGCTGATGTGCCGGCGCGCGGCTGAGTTCCTGGACTGTGCTTTTCACATCGACATCAACGGCGTGGAACTGCTCTAGGAATGGGAACGCTGATCACCAACCTCGGAATCGGACGCCGGTCCGTGACCGAAGGGTCGCTCGACCCCTACATGATCGTCACAACGCTGGTCCTTATCGGGTTTGGCCTGGTAGCCATCTGGAGCGCCGACGGAGGTGGAACGATCACCCCAAGTAGCCTGGTGGTCCGGCAGCTTGTGTTTGTGATCATCGGACTGCCAGTCGTCCTGCTCATGACGGCGATCGACTACCGCTATATGAAGAGTTTGGCGTGGATAATCTATCTCGGCACGCTCGGGTTGCTCGCGCTGGTAATGGTGCTGGGACAGGCCATTGGCGGCTCGACTCGCTGGATTGTCCTCGGACCTATTCTGATTCAACCGTCCGAGATCGCCAAGCTCGGCGTCATCATCTCTCTAGCAGCATTCATCGCCGATCGTGGCGACGAGATGAAGCGACTGGTCAATTTCATTCTTTCCGGCGTAATCGTACTCGTCCCCATGGTGCTCGTGTATCAGCAGCCAGACCTCGGGACCGCGGGTGTCTTTGGGTTCATTTGGCTTTCGATGATTCTGATGAGCCGAGCGCGATTCATTTACATCGCCGGAACGCTACTCGCATTGCCTGCAGTTGGAGTCATTGCCTGGCGGTATTTTCTCCATGACTACATGCGCGAGCGGCTCTTGATCTCATTCGAACCGCAACGAGATTATCTCGGGGCAGGCTACAACATCATTCAAGCACGGGTGACCATCGGATCAAGCGGCATACTCGGTCACGGCCTGTCCGGTAGCCTCCAAAGTCAACTGGATCTCCTCCGCGTGCGAACGACCGACTTCATCTTCGCTCATGCCATGGGAATGTTTGGCTTCGTTGGGGCAATCGCGCTGTTTTTGACCTTTGGCATCCTACTTTGGCGTATTCTGCACGTGGCGACGTCGACTCGAGATAGCTTCGGTCAAATGGTCGCAATCGGGGTAGCCGCTATTATCTTCTTCCAGACGTTTGTCAACGCAGGAATGAACGTCGGCATTATGCCGGTAACCGGTATCCCGCTACCGTTCATCAGCATGGGGGGCAGTTCGCTCTGGACGCTGCTGGCCGCGCTTGGGATCCTGCAGAGTATCCTGATTCACCATCAGAGGCTCGGCTTCCAACCAAGGTGACGCCAAGCCCAGCAGTCACTTTGACTGCGTCAGAGTGTCGATCCTGACAACTCGTCTAAAAAATCCCCGCGAGCTTCATCGCGGCAAGCGCCAGGGTCAGCACGAGAACGGAAACCATCGCAAAACTGATCCAAAGATTACGTTGCTCAACCACGCGTAACACTCCAATGGGCCTCATTGCCCAAGTCAAAGATCGCCAATCAGAGCGGTCTCAAATCGAGGTGTCTCACGGGCACATGCTCGCAGTTGGGTCAGGTGTAATCAGCTACTGAAGGCGTGATAGCTCGGGTGGGAGCATCTCGCCATTTTGCCGCACGAAGGCGACAAGCTCTTCGGGCGCTATACGCCACTCATTCGCGAAGTCGTCGCGCGTTCCATTCAGTTCCCCGGTACGTAGCCAATACGTGACGGTGTCAGGATGGAACTGGAGAATAGTCGCCACCTCACTGATCGAATAACCTCTTCGCCCAGTAGTCTGCAGCATACGCTCGCTCCTCTGCATCATTGGATCATGTACGTACGTCCCAGTGTAGCAGAGGTTGTGACATTTTGACAGAGGTTTGATCAGCGCAATTTGGGCTGATCCTGACGCGCCCCTGACAACGATGCTCCATCAGTAGCAGAACGCGTGCCCACGAGGCAATTCAGCGTGCTGCAGACCAAGAATCGCGCGGCGTGATGGTTGTTACGTCAAGCCACGTTGGGTTCTCGAGCAAAACCGCTGGCTAGATCGGCAAACCAGCGATGAAGGCGGTCATCGCTCGTCAATTCGGGGTGAAACGACGTCGCGATCAGATTGTCTTCGCGGGCGGCGACGACTTGTCCGTTCGGAAGCGTTGACAAGATTTCCACATTCGGACCTGTCGCGGAGATAATCGGCGCGCGAATGAAAATTGCGCGAACCGGGTCAGGACCGACGACTGGGATGTCTAGATCGGTCTCGAAGCTATCGAGCTGCGTGCCGAAGGCGTTGCGTCGAACAGTGAGATCCATCAATCCGAGCAGCGGCTGGGAGCGTCCCCGGGTGTCGTGGTCGACTTCGCGTGCTAGCAGAATCATACCGGCGCAAGTTCCCCAGACCGGTCGACCTGATCCGGCGAACTCCCGGATTGGCTCACGCAGCGCGAAGCGGTCAATCAGCTTCCCGATTGTCGTGCTTTCGCCACCCGGAATGATGAATCCGTCCACCTCGTCAAGCTGATTAGGCAGGCGAATCTCGCGTGCCTCTATACCCAACCTACTGAACTTATGGACATGCTCTATGAATGCTCCTTGCAGGGCCAGGACGCCGATGACCGGCATTGGGAATCCTTCTTCCTTACGTTATTGAGTCCTGAATTTCTCGCATAATCATGACTCGTGCACTCAGCTCATTCGCTGACTCAAGGACTCTGGGCGACGCATGCGTCGCCCAGAAAGTCCAACCTGTCGAATGTCGCTTACCAACCGCGCGCGGCGAGCAATTGATCCTGCGGGATTGTGTTGATCTCGAGACCGCGCATCGGCTCTCCGAGTCCTCGACTGACCTCCGCCAGGATCGTTGCGTCGCGGAAGTGGGTCGTCGCCTCTACGATCGCCTTGCCGCGAACCAGCGGGTTTTCCGATTTGAAAATGCCGGAGCCGACGAAGTTCCCTTCGGCGCCAAGCTGCATCACCAGAGCCGCGTCTGCCGGGGTGGCGATACCGCCAGCACAGAAGAGAACCACTGGGAGCTTGCCACTCTCTGCTACCTGCAGAACTAGATCGTACGGTGCACCCAGCTCCTTTGCTTCCGACATCAGTTGCTCGCGTGGAAGGCTCTGGAGGCGACGTATGCCATCGGTGATCTCTCGCAGGTGCCGGACCGCTTCGATGATGTTGCCAGTTCCAGCCTCGCCCTTGCTGCGAATCATTGCGGCACCTTCGCCGATTCGTCGCAGTGCTTCACCGAGATTGCGCGCTCCACAGACAAACGGCACGCTGAACTGGTACTTGTCGATATGGAAGCGATCATCTGCTGGAGTCAGCACTTCACTCTCGTCGATGTAGTCAACTCCGATGGCTTCCAGGATCTGTGCCTCGACGAAGTGACCGATACGCGCTTTGGCCATCACCGGGATCGTGACGGCTTCCTTGATCCCGACGATCAACTCAGGGTCGCTCATACGAGCGACGCCACCATCTCGGCGAATGTCCGCGGGAACACGCTCGAGCGCCATAACGGCACACGCGCCCGCTTCTTCGGCAATTCGCGCCTGTTCCGGAGTGACCACATCCATGATCACGCCACCCTTGAGCATCTGGGCCAGACCCGCCTTCGTCGTCCAGGTCGACTTCTCCATCGGTTGAATCCCTCTCTGGTCGTTCAATAAACAATCACACAATTGGGGTTACGGACGAATGTTGTCGCTCGGCAGATCCGATCCTCGACGCTCGCAGCGTCTCAATAGCACGGGCGAGACGAGCAACTCCTACGTCAATCTCTGACTCAGTCGGTAACGTGAAATTAAGTCGTAGGGTCGATTCCCCCTCTCCATCAGGGTAAAAAGACTCACCGGGAGCAATGGCCACTCCCTGCCGCGCCGCTTCGGCCAGCAGGTCGCGTGAGCGCAGGCCGTCCCGCAGTCGACACCAGAGATAGAAGCCACCGGCCGGACGGCTCCAGTCCATGAGGTCGCCCACGTGTCGCGCGAGAGCGCCAATCATTCGATCCCGTTTGACCGGGTAGATCTGACGCAATTGTTCGAGATGCGGATCAATCAGCCCGCGCTCAAGAAAGGCCCAGACAGCCCATTGGGCCAGCGGATTGGTATCCAGATCGACGATCTGTTTCATCAACGCCAGCCGCTCGATCACAGCCCGCGGTGCCGCGATCCAGCCGATCCGAAATCCGGGGAATAGCATCTTCGACACTGTACTGAGGTAGATCACCGTCCCATGACGATCCATGGAATGCAGTGACGGCAGAGAGCGTCCCTCGTAGCGCAGTGCTCCATATGGATCATCCTCGATGATCGGCACCTGGTAGCGAGCAGCAAGAGCGAGCAAGCGCTGGCGCCGGTCGTGACTCATCGTGGATCCAGTTGGGTTCTGAAACGTTGGTAGCGTGTAAATCAGTTTGGGACGACGACGGCTGATCAGATCCTCGAGTAATTCGACACGCATGCCGTTTTCATCAACCGGAATCGAGAGTAGACGGGCTCCGGCCGCGCGAAAGACTTGAAGCGCGCCAAGATACGTTGGCGACTCGATGGCGACCAGGTCTCCAGGTTCGATCATCGTACTGGCCAGCAAAAAGAGACCCTGCTGCGATCCGGCCGCGACCAGAATCTCACCTGATTCGACCGGACCGTGCTCTCGTTTCATCCTCGACGCCAGCACATCTCGCAGCGGCTGGTAGCCCTCTATCGGACAATACTGGAGCAGCGACTGCCCGGCGTCATTCAAGGCGCTGTTGAGCAATCCCCTGATGGTGTCGATCGGATAGAGATCCGGCGACGGGATCCCGGTCGCAAATGAGATGACGTCGGTACGCGCTGAAACAATCCGCGTGTCCCGCAGCAGCGGGGTATTCATCACTTCTGTAGTCGAGGTAAAGAGCTGCTCCCAGGGCATGTCCACGGATGAAAGTTGCGAGAAATCGGTACCGCTGGCTGCCCCGGCCACGATTGTGCCGCGACCGACATACCCCGCCACCAATCCGTCCGCCGCCAACTCCCGATAGGCATTGACGATTGTGGTTCGATTCACTCCAAGCATGGCCGCGAGTCGACGTTCTGGAGGAAGACGAACACCGGCGGCGAGCTCGCCGTTTCGAATCTGCTCACGAAGTTGTTGACTGATCTGCAGGTAGAGTGGCGTCGATACGGCACGATCGAGCTCAATGACCATCCGTTCCTCCGATTGGTTCCATCCAATAACGTTATCACTGCCAGATCTTACGAAAAACCGCCAATGTGGACCTCATTCCAGCCATCCAATCGTCGTGCTTGGTTTATCCGTGCCTCCGGTGCTGCCACGATACCCGCGAAGGACGTTTATACTTAGGTATCGAGACTGCCGTTTTTCAGAAAGAAGACGAGAACCCGCCTCAATGCCAGAGATCATGCTGCGCGATCTATGCCGATGGGACCGGCGACTATCTGTTATCCCGCCGGTCGGCGTCTCGATCGAATCCGCGCTGGATCGAGGCGTTTCCTGGGCGGTATCGGTACGAGCCGCACCGCCACTACTGCCACCCCTACGGGGAGAAGAGTTGGTGGTTCTCCCACGCAGAGTTCTGGAGCAGATCGAACTCGGGGAAACACTCACTCGCGACAGCCTGTTGTCGACACTGGCGCGGGAACAAATCGCGGCGATTTTGACCGAGCCGGGTTTCACCGAAGTTTCGATCGAGCAACTCCCGGTTTTGACGCTTCCATCGCCATTTCCGCACGATGCCGAAGGCACACTGAACCGGATGATCACCGAACGTCGGGCAGAGCTCTACCGGTTGGGAGCCGAGCTTTCGCGTCGTCTATCGCAGGCAACTGTCGACCCGCGCGGCATCTCAGCATTGCTGGAGATTGCCACCGAGATGTCGGGCCGCCCATTCCTCCTCGAGGATAGCGACGGAAACGTGGTAGCCAGCAGCGCGAACGAACCACTGCCGGGAGGACAGCGACTCGCTAACCGGGCACGGGCAGTGGACGGGCAGTTGTTGAGCATTGAGGAGGGCGGGCAAGAGTACCTGATCGTGACGCTCCTGGCCGCGGGACGTTCCGGTTATCTCTCGATACGTGGAGAGGTCGGATCACTCACCGAAAGCGACCGTCTCGTGCTGGTTCAGACGGCGGGTCTTTGCGCGGCGTTACTGGGACAGCAGCCCCGCGCGGTCTCAAGCGATCGTGGTGCCCGAGAACGGCAGGTAGCCGATCTTCTCCACGGCCGGCTGGCAACCAGCGCAGCCACACTCGCACGTGGACATGCGCTCGGCATTGGCACCAACGGACCGGTATCGGTTGGACTGATTCAAGCCGATGGCGGTCGGACAGATATGGGGCAGGCGCGAAATCTGATCTCCCGCATATTTGGCGGTAGTGCCGCCGACAATATGGCGCCGGTGGACGGCACGATCGGCATGCTCCTCTCGGGAATCGACTTGGAGTCTGCTCGTCGCGCCCTCAAGCTCGCCCTTGAACGAGACGGTGCACCACCGGTCTCGATCTCCCTCAGTCACCCTCTCGATACCGTCGTCGAAGCTCCCGCCGGCGTGCGCGAAGCTCGCTTCGCTCTCGATCTAAGGCGTCGGGGCGCCATTCATCATCGTGTCATTAGCTGTTCCTCGGTCGACGATCTCGGAGTCTACTCACTACTCTTTCCACTCTGGGGCAGCCCCGCACTGGAAACCTTTCGATCGACTCTCCTCGGCCAGCTCGAGGCCTATGATCGCCGCCGTAAGAGCAAACTCATCACCACGCTTGAAGCCTATTTGACCGTTGGTGGAGCACTTTCGGAAGCAGCCGAAATCGTCGGTATTCATCGCAACACGCTCTCGTATCGTCTGCAGCGGATCAGCGAATTGACCGGACGTAATCTGAGTGACCCACACGAGCGCCTTCTACTGCAGGTCGCACTCGCTACTCGCCACATGCCTCCCGTCTCTGAGAAGTCCTGACACAATTATGTGCTAACAACTCGCGTTCCCTGGCGGGCCGGCGAAACATCCTGGTCGTCGAATCTCTCTGAGTAAGATTAACTTCGTCGTTCATCCCGATGATTGGATTCTTCGTTGGTAGCTTGGTCGGACGACTGAAGTTCGCCCTTGGTCGGCTGACCTGCCTGTGCGGCGGACGCTACAAGGAACCAACCTTGAGGAACGCCAATTGCAGCGCTTCACGTCCTCCTGGGCGTGTATCCGAATCGCCAAATTGCGTGCTACGATTCGATCGCTCATCGCATTGAATGCCAATTGCCGAGCGCGGTTGAAATGAGGTGACCAATGACCGTTGGAAATTCGATAGTGTCAATCGTGGGTGATATCACTCAGGTATCGACTGACGCGATCGTGAACGCTGCGAACAATGAGCTCTGGATGGGAAGTGGCGTAGCTGGCGCGATAAAGCGTGTAGGCGGTGATGAGATCGAGCGCGAGGCGATCTCGAACGGGCCGATTCTCGTCGGACAGGCAGTTGCAACTGGACCCGGTCGATTATCAAACAATGCGGTGATCCATGCCGCTGCGATGGGCTTCGAGAACGGCCGGATGGTCCCCGCCTCGTCAGAGACGGTGCGAGCAGCGACCGAATCGGCACTCAAGGTTTGTAATGAGCTCGGACTCGCCTCGATTGCGTTCCCAGCGCTCGGCACGGGAGTTGGCGGACTGGATTTATCGAAATGCGCTGAAGTCATGGTCGAGACAGTGACATCGTTCTTGTCGCACCCGGACAACCACATCAGACAGGTCGTGTTTGTCTTACGCAATGAGAATGCCCGCCAGACGTTTGACGAGGCCATCCGATTGGGTGGATTCGTGCCGTAGCAACAGCCACCACAGATGGAACAGCAATCCTCCGTAGATCAGGCCGCTTCCACCGCTGACGCTCCCGTTGCCAGCTTCAGGTGGGCAAGGAGTTGATCCGCGGCACGCCGGCCACTCTGGATGCAGTCGGGAATCCCCACGCCGCGATATGCCGCACCTGCCAGCACTAGACCAGGGAATTGGGCCGTCAGTTCGTCAATCTCATTCAGCCGCTGGTTGTGGCCCAGCACATATTGCGGCAAAGCACGTCGCCAACGGTAGATACCGGCGTCAATCGGCTCAGCGTTGATACCAAGAATGTCCTTCAGTTCGCCACGAATTAGGTGAATAAGCTCATCGTCAGGAAGATCGACGACCTTCTCACGCCCAGCACGACCGACAAACGCACGAACCAGGGCCACGTCTTCCGGCGCCCTCCCTGGAAATTTATTCGTTACCCATGTGACGGCCGTCAATTCCCGGCCCTCCACCTTCGGGATAACGAAACCGCGTCCAGCACCAGCGGCAGTCACGTTCACCTTGCGATAGGCGAGTGTCGCGGTCGCAGTCGAAACATACGGGATTTCGTTCAACCGTTTCGCCAGCGCCGAGTCGAATCGCGCCAGCAAGCTCCCTGCAACATAGGCCGGAATCGCCAATACCAACGCGTCTGCTTGCAGCCGCTCACGATTCGATAGCGAAAGCAAATAGCCCTCGTCACCCGATCTTTCGATCGAAAGCAACTCGGTGCCGAGCTTCACGTCTACTTCAGTCAACGCTTCGGCAAGTGTATCGATGAGCGTTCCGAGTCCGCCCTGGAGCGAAAGAAAGGCCGATCGCCGCGCAGCACCGGGTTGGCTGGATTTCGCCTGTCGTCGCTGAACCAGCATGCCCTTGGTCAGACTACCGTACTTCAGCTCGGTCTCTCGAAGACGAGGGAATGTCGCGAGCAGGCTCAATTGCTCCGCATCGCCCGCGTAGATGCCTGAAAGAAGCGGCTGAGCCATGTGCTCGAAGGCCTCGCTGCCCAAGCGGCGGCGAACGAACTGTCCGACCGATTCATCAGCCGAATCACGACGGGGCGGGATGAAGAAGTCGAGTCCCATCCGCAACTTGCCCCATGGTGAGAGGAGCCGACTGGCGAGAAGCGGGCGTATCTTCGTGGGGACCAGCATGGTGATCCCCTCAGGCAACGGTTGGAGCCGTCCGGAACGTAAGATGTAGGTGCCGCCACCTGACTGCGTCGTCCCAATGATGTCGTCTTCCAGGCCGAGATCCTGACACAGGCTCAACGCGGCCGGTTTTGCCGACAAGAATGAGTCCGGCCCGGCTTCGATAATCAAGCCATCGCGCCGATCCGTCAGGATTTTGCCACCCAAACGGTTCTCGGCTTCGACAAGTGTGATTTGAAGTTGGGTGCCGGCTTGGCGGGTCACCGAATGAAGCTGATAGGCTGCGGTGAGACCGGTTATGCCCCCACCTATCACAACGACATGCGGAGCCCTCAATCGTCCCTCCTGTATCGGATCCCGACCACAGTCACGGATGGCCTAGCGACCGCTCGCGCCAGCAGCGGAGTGCTCAATCGTGCGCCGTACGGCGTCAGCGACAGCTCGACAGAGCAGGGGATCATCGTTGAGTGATTCAGTCCGTTCGAGCCTGATCCCGAGAGTCTCTGCCTGTCCGCGATGCTCGATATCGACATCGTACAGAACCTCGACATGATCGCAGACGAAACCGATTGGCACGAGCAGCACATTCTTTGTACCGTCTGCGGCCAGCCGCTCCAACGTCGATTCAACGGACGGACCCAACCAGGGGTCGGCGGTTGCACCCTGGCTCTGGAATGCGAATCCCCAGCATTTCGGGTGAATCTGATCCACCACCGCCTGTACCGACACCTTGAGCTCGTCCGGATACGGATCGTTCCATTGAAGGATCCGTTGGGGGAGGCTGTGTGCCGTGAACAAGACGAACACGTCCTCGCGTTCCGGCTCTGGAAAGCGTTGGAGTGCCCGTCTGATTCTCCCTGCAACTCCTTCGACAAAAGCCGGCTCGTCCTTCCAACTCTCGACCTGAAGGACCGGAATCGTCACCCCAGATTGCTGCATCGCCTCGTCGACTCGCTGCATGTAGCGACCAACGCTCATCCGCGAGTAATGCGGCGCCATGACGACGGCAATCACGCGATCGACACCATCAGCAACGATCTCCGGCATAATTTCGCGGATGTACGGATGCCAATGGCGCATCCCTACATAGACGCGAAAACGCACGCCCGCGCTTGCCGCCTGTGCGTCGTTCAGCTCTCGTTCGATACCTCGCGCTTGCGCCTGCGTCAGTTCAAGAATCGGAGACCTTCCCCCAATCGCCTCGTAGCGATGGGTCATCTCGGTCACCAGTTCCCCGGATGGGACCCGGCCTTCGCGTACGTCGGCCAAATATTCGGGGATCTGGTCAAGTGACGTCGGGCCGCCGTAGGCCATCAACAGCACACCGATCGTCTCATCGGGTCGCGATGTCGGGTCCACTTCCACGTCAGTCTTTTCCCTTTCGCAGATAGTCAAGTGCGCTCGGTAACGCTATGCACGAGCTCGGTTACGAATTGCACGTTATCGACCGGTGTCTCAGGCAGAATTCCATGACCCAGGTTGAATATGTGGCCGTCACGACCGCTCGCTTCCGCCAACACGGCTCGCACTTGCCGCTCGATTTCTTCGCGTGGACCGAACAGCAGGACTGGGTCCAGATTCCCTTGTATCGCTTTATCGAAACCAACCCGTTCCCAGCCGGCGTCAAGAGCGATGCGCCAATCGAGCCCGACCACGTCGGCGCCGGTGGAGGCCAGTTGATCAAGGAGTCCTGACGTTCCGGTACCAAAGATGATGATCGGCACATTGAACGATCTAAGGCTGGAGATGATCTGGCGAACGTGCGGCAAAACGTGCAATCGATAGTCGCGCGGGCTCAACGCACCTGCCCAGCTGTCGAAGATTTGCACGGCACCCGCACCTGCTTCGATCTGTCCGCGTAGGTAACGACTGGTCATGTCGACCAACCGGCTCATGAGCCCTGACCACACCGCCGGGGACCCGTACATCAAACGCTTGGTTCGCAGGTAGTTTCGCGAACTGCCCCCTTCGATCATATAGCTGGCGACGGTAAACGGACCGCCGGCAAACCCAATCAGCGGCAGAGAATCAGGCAACTCGCGCCGAACCAAGCCGAATGGCCTCCAGTGTGGCCGGCACCGCCTCCTCGGGGTCGAGTACGCGCAGATTTTCGACATCATTGAAGTCCCTTATCGGATTATGAATAACCGGCCCTTCACCAGCCGCGAATTCCAGATCGATCCCCATCGGAACCAGCGGCAGCAAGATGTCAGCGAAGATGATGGCGGCATCCACATCCAGCCGTCGGATCGGTTGAAGTGTCACTTCGGCCGCAAGTTCGGGCTGTGCGCAGATGTCGAGCAAAGTGTGATTCTGACGAATCGCTCGATATTCAGCCATATATCGGCCCGCCTGGCGCATGAACCAGACCGGCGTCCGATCGACCGGCTGCTTGCGGCACGCGCGTAGAAACCGTGACGTCTCTTCGACCAATTTGTTTACTCCCATGATTTGACCTGATCAATACCGGCGAGTGCCCGGCTCGGTCAACGCCCGATTCTACCACTGAACAATTGACGTCTCCTGTGGGTCTGCAGCGCCCAAATGTCGGCTATACTGCCAGCAAGCGAAAGGAAACCGTGATGGCTGACCAGACACCCGCGTTCGAGCCGCGCTTTTACAAACTCGAAGATATCAAACCGTTCGCCCCGCTCGAGGGGTTCCTGATGCAGTCGATTACTGGCGGCGTCATGATGGCCAACTGGGTACGTATCGAGCCAAACAAAGTAATGCCACGCCATCAGCACCCGCAGGAACAGCTTGGAATCATGCTGGAGGGGTCGCTGGAACTTACGATCGGTGATGAGACCCGCATGCTCACGCCAGGTGACGCCTACACGATACCCGGTGACATGCCTCATGACGCACGGACGGCGGCCGACGGATGCCTGGTACTCGACATCTTCAGTCCACCCCGGGACGACTATGCACGCATGGCCAGAGAAGCCGCTGAACAGGACTGAGCAGCTATTTACGTACGGCATCGGACCGCTCATTCTGATGGTGTTGGACGCTGTTGACAGGTTCTCAGGCACAATGATATGCTCATACGGCGATAGAGGCGGCTCCAAATTTGGAGCGAGTAGGCAGGTCGAGCGAGCATATGGGTGAGCTCATTGTGGGCCGGCCGGCGCTCAAGCTGGATTTCGCGGTGTCAGTCGTTTTGGATTTGACCTCCGCGATCTCGTTGGTTTTTCGAGCGACGGATCCGCGACGCTTTGACCCTTGGCTAGTCGATGCGCGTCAGTCGCTGGACCTTGAGGTTCAGCACGACTTAGATACGATGCTCGGCTTTTCAGGGCGCTTGCTCTACTTCATTGAAGAAATGCTGATGTCGTATGACCCATTCCAGCCGGATCGGCTGGTGGCGGGGTTCGATGACTATCTGGACCATCTGGAAAGTCTGCCGCCGTGGGCCTATCGAAGCATGGTGGCACAGTCCGTGCTTCGAGTGTATAGAGATCGAGGAGTAACAGAGACGCCGCCGGTGAATGATCAACCGGATGAGTGGCGAGCGTTTCTTGAACCGGGCATAACACGAGCTGATCTTGATGAGGTCGTGAGTCTGGTTCTGGCACCTGAACAACTGAAGACGCGTACGATTAATCTGATACGGCGATTCTGGCAGGATTGCTACGGAGCAGAGTTCGATCGGGCAACGCCCGAGATGCGCCGGGCACTGCGACAGGCAAAATCCACCATCTACCCCGGAGTCGGAGCCGCGTTCTCCGAACTGAGCGGGCACCGGTTGCCGGAAGAAGTTCAGCTTTCACTCCCGCACGTGGAACGGGTGACCTTCTGTCCGTCTTATCACCTCGGGAACTTCGTCCAATTCATTCTCTATGCTCCCGAGTTGATCTTGTATTTCAACTGCCAGCGTTCCAGTGCCGTTATCCAACCGGAGCGAGATTCCAGCACTTCTCCCGATTTACTTCCTGGACTTCGCGCTCTAGCTGATGGAACTCGCCTCCGCATCATAGAGATGCTGCGGGGCCGGGAATTGTACGCGCAAGAAATCGTTGGACGCCTCAGCATCAGTCAATCCGCTGTTTCACGCCATCTCGCAATGCTCGAGGCCGCTGACATTGTCAGCGTGAGACCGTTCAACGGTATGAAATATTACGCGATCAATGCTCGTCGTCTTCGGCAACTGGCTGAAGAACTTGAGCGGATCGGATAACGATCAAGCGATCACGTTGCTTGATCGTCATTAACAATACAACCTCGCAGCATGTCTTCGGACGTGCGTTTCAAGGGTCAACCGCGTCATGGCCGGTTGTAAAGCTGCTGGGCAGCCGTCAAGGTATGCCAGGCTCTACACAACCCCTGTTTTCCTCAGATGAACGGTCACACTCGAGTGATCGTTTTCCACGAAAACCCTCATGAGGCTCGGGCCTTCGGCCAGGACTGAGCCAGTAAAACCTCTATTGACGGTTGGCCTGACTGGCGATGAGGGGTGTGTTCTCCCGGAAGGGAAACGCACCCCTCGTCTCTTTTAATCTGGGCCGCACGGAACCCAAGGGTTTTCGGCAGCTCCGACCAAACGTTCGTGATTGCGACATTCCTGCCGGCTTCGGCTGCCGACTGGTCGTGTCAACTAGCCGCGGAGTCATCCCCACACGGGACATTGCTGTACCCAGAGCGGAACGAAGCCGAGCGACCAGCGTCCGGTTCATATCGATGCCGCACTACGCAGCCAGCGTCATTCCCTAGCAAGTGAATCGAGATCGACGCTTCCGTGGAAGTCGTCGTCACCCGATGAATGTCCCCATCGGGCGGTAGCAATGCGTAGAACTCTCCCCGCGTCAGATCCCGCTCTTCGGTGAGCCTCAGTCCCGCGTCACCTGCATCAGCGTTTCCACGCTCAAGCGCATACACCTCTTCGTACTGCTCCCCTTGATAGAGTCCAACGAGACCCCAGGCCAGATGATCGTGAACCGGCGTTGAGGAGCCTGAGGGGACGACCAGCGAAAAAAGCGTTAGCGACTTGTCCATCGAGCGATACAGAAGATATTGCCCAATTCCGCCACCCATGCCGCTGGCCTCATACGGTACAGAGAATTCTTCTGGCAACCAACCCGAACCAGACAACAACCGTTCAAACGCCGGCTTTAACGCTTCGACGAGCACCGTAACGTCTGAATTCTTCGATCTCGCCCGCTGGACTTCTTCGATAAATCGAAGCACCTGATCATCGTTGGCATAGAACTCATCTCGCATTTGACTCTCCATGGTCACGGCACTCCTCTTCTGATTACTCTTCACTTTTCAACAGACTACGGCACAGCCCTCCGGGCGACAATGTTCTGAAGAATTCGTGCGAGTAGCCGTGGTAGACGAAGTGCGGGAACTATCGCACAATGATATGAGACAGGACGAGCTTCGAGTCGAAGGGACAATGCACGATGACAATGGCGAAAACCTGGAATACCGCGGACCTCGTAGCCAACGACAAGAAATACATGCTTCACCCGGTTTCCAACCTGCGACAGTTGCAGGAGAGCGGACCGTTGGTCTTCACCCATGGCGAGGGTGTCTACCTTTGGGATTCAGACGGCAAGCGATATATAGATTCGTTCGCCGGACTCTGGAATGTCAATGTCGGTCATGGCCGTGTGGAACTGGCCGACGCCGCCAAGGAGCAGATGCAGGAACTGGCGTTCACGCCAACCTTTTTCGGGCTTGCTTCGCCGCCAGCGATTGAACTCGCGACCAAACTGGCGCATATGTTCCCGGGGTCACTGAACCACTTCAACTTCACCTCCGGTGGCGCTGAATCGAATGAGACGGCGCTCAAGATCGCTCGCTACTATTGGCACCTGAGGGGCAAGCCGGAGAAGATCAAGATCATCTCACGCATGATGGCCTACCACGGCATCGCCATGGGCGCGCTATCAGCTACCGGAATTCCCGCCTATTGGGCTGGGTTCGGGCCGCGACCCGAGGGATTCTTCCATCTCTCCGCGCCGTACAAATATCGCAATGGAGAAGGCCTCACCGAAGACGAGTTCGTCGAGAAGCTTGTGCAGGAACTCAAAGACGCAATCGCCCGGGAAGGCGCCGACACGATCGCCGCATTCATCGGCGAGCCGGTACAGGGTGCCGGTGGAGTCGTACCTCCGCCACAAAAATACTGGAGTGAAGTGGCCAAAGTCCTCAAAGAGAACAACATCCTGCTGATTCACGACGAAGTCATCACCGGCTTCGGGCGCACCGGCACGATGTTCGGCATGCAGCAGTATGACGTTGTGCCTGACATCGCCTCCTTCGCCAAGGGCGTCACCTCCGGATATATTCCGCTCGGCGGCGTGGCCGTGAGCGATGAGATCTTCGATGTGATGGCGGAACCGGACCAGGTCTTTATGCATGGCTTTACGTATTCGGGCCACCCGGTGGCCTGCGCCGTGGCGCTGCGCAACATCAAGATCATCGAGGACGAGAACCTGGCCAAGAATGCCGGTGACGTTGGAGAGTACATGATCCGGGAGTTGAGCAAACTGCTCGAGCGCCCGTACGTTGGCAACGTTCGCGGCAAGGGCATGATGATGATCGTTGAATACGTGGCCGACAAGGCGACCAAGGCGAAGTTCGAGGCTTCGAAGAACGTCGGAGCGAGGATTCAGGCGGCCACACGCAAGCGAGGAATCATCGTTCGGGCCAGCAACGACGGCGTCTCGATCTCACCGCCGCTGACGCTCACCCACGAGCAGGCAGATGAGGTCATATCGGCCCTGAGCGATTCGCTGACCGAGGTACTCGGCTAAATTTCGCCACTACATCACACAGTGAGGATTTGCGAGGACGGCCGTCAATGGCCGTCCTCTTCACGGTTGGACCACCCGCGTCAACTGGTCCAGTAGAATTGGCTGCGTTTGCGCCCGTTCTCGTCGCACATTGGGGGAAGCCATTCGCGACCGTTCGACCCTGTTGATCCACGCCTCCCTGCTACTCGTTGCGGCAATGTGGGGTTCCAATTTCATTTCGATGAAGTTTCTGCTGCGGTCGATAGATCCCGTCGAGCTCCTTCTGCTGCGGCTTATGCTCGGCAGCCTTATCTTCGGCGTGGTGCTGCTTGCCTCCTCTCGCTCGTTCCCACGCTTTTCGCGCCGCGAGTGGGGCTGGCTC
Source organism: uncultured Chloroflexia bacterium (assembly GCA_963785465.1). Classification (GTDB taxonomy): domain Bacteria; phylum Chloroflexota; class Chloroflexia; order Thermomicrobiales; family Thermomicrobiaceae; genus CALAGB01. The sequence goes on from CAWAVM010000012.1 coordinate 419,192, forward strand.
CTGATTATTGGAACGCTGGGAATCACGATCAATATCTCGGCGATTGCTTTTGGCACACGATTGATTCCGGCCGGACTCGCCAGCCTTATCGTGACCTCGAACCCGATCTTCACCGCGCTGTTATCGTGGGCAATCCTCCACGAAACCCTGACACGGCAAAAGATCCTCGGAATCATGGTCGCCTTCTTTGGCTTCCTCATCGTGCTGTTCTGGGGCGGTCCAAACGCGACCTTCGATCTCCACAACAGTCTTGGTGTGCTGATCACGTTGCTTGGCCCGAGTGCCTGGGCGCTTTACACGATCTTGAGCAAGCCTTACTTGAGCCGCTGCCCACCGACACAGTTCGCCGGAATCGTCACGATCATCGGGGCACTGCCCGCGATGCCGCTCTTGCTTTACGATCATCAGATCTTCGCCGACGTCACGCAGTTTGGTCCATCGCAGTGGCTTGCTACGCTGGTGACGACCGGCTTGGCCCTCGTTCTGTCATACACACTCTGGTACCGCGGCCTACACGTGCTCCAGCCGACGCAAGTCGCGATCTATATTTACATGGTTCCCGTCTTTGGAGTACTCGGATCATGGCTCGTACTGGGCGAGCCGATCACGATCTTTCTGTTGATCGGAGGCGCGACGATTTTGTCCGGTGTGGTGCTGACAAACCGGTCACGGCGTGGGCCTGTCGACGAGTCAGCCCACCTCCATCGACCACCGCTCGCCGTCGATGCAATCGCCAGCAATGATCACGATGTTCGGACTGGATCTCTGTCCGAGCATACGATTCAGTAGTGGAGCCACCGAATGAGTGAATTAACACACTTTGACGAACATGGACGTGCCCGCATGGTCGACGTCGGCAACAAGGACGAGACGCACCGGATTGCCATTGCTCGCGGTCAAATCCTGATGCAGCCGCAAACTCTCAAATTGATCGTCGAAGGACGGGCCAAGAAAGGCGACGTGCTTGGAGTGGCGCGCGTGGCGGCAATCATGGCAGCCAAGAAGACGCATGAGATCATCCCGCTCTGTCACCCACTAATGCTGACGTCCATTGCCGTCGACTTTGAACCCGACGAAGCGGAGAGCCTGGTACGCATCGAAGCACGGGTCGAAACGCGAGGAAAGACCGGTGTCGAGATGGAAGCACTGACCGCCGTTAGTGCCGCTGCGCTTACGATCTACGATATGGTCAAGGCGGTCGACCGTGGCATGGTCATTGGTCAAATTCAGCTTGAACGCAAGAGTGGTGGGCGATCTGGAGATTGGAATCGCGACGAATCACCCAGATAGCGGCGACTACCTGGCTCAGTTTCCCCGTTCAACCTCGGCTGCAATCCCACCACCAAGAACCCGAGGTCCGTCGTACAGGACGACAGACTGTCCGGCGGCTAACGGCGGACCCGCCTCCAGAAAGCGCACCGTTTCACCGTCACACTCCACCGGAAAGCGTGGTCCCTGGTAGCGTACCCGTGCATCGGAGCGCGAAGGCAAGTCTCCGTGCCAGATCGGATCACGCAGGCGAACGACACGAGTCACGATGCGGTCGCGGGTGGCGACCGTCACGGTTCTTGACCTGGCGTCGATCGATGACACAAAGCGGCGTTCGGGTGTTGTCTTCGACCACTGCAGGCCGCTTCGCTGTCCGATGGTCAAGTAAGCGATACCTCGATGAGAGCCGACCACACGGCCTCCCTCGTCGATGAGAGGTCCAGCTAATCCGGTCTCAGGTCTGGCCGCCACCACCATGTTCCCAACGCCGCCCGATGTCTTGGCGAAGCACAGGTCGACCGAGGATGCCTTGTCAGCGACCAGAAGACCGCCAGCACGAGCGCGCGATCGGACTGTGTCCTTATCGAGATCGCCGAGAGGAAATTCCAGTCGATCAAGATCATGATGCGTCAGCCGGTAAAGTGCGTAAGACTGATCGCGCCGGAGATTGTGCCCTTCGGCCAGAAACCACCTGCCGCTAACCCGCAACTTGCGAGCGTAGTGTCCCGTTGCGACGGAGTGGATATCCAGGCTTTCAGCGAGGCGAAGGAGAGACGGGACGCGAACCCGATGATTGCAGACCAGACAAGGGTTAGGAGTCTCGGCGTTCGCGTACGACGCGATGGTCGCATCAGCAACCTCACGACCGAACAGGGAACGCAGATCGCGAATGTAGAACGGTATACCAAGGCTGGACGCCACCATGCGGGCATCCGATGCTGCCTGATCGCCACAGCAGACACCCTCAACGAGCGACTCCGGATCCGAGTCAAACAGTCGCAGATGTACCCCGATCGGCTCCCGCCCCTGAAGCTGCAACGTGAGGGCCGCCACAGCGCTGTCAACGCCACCTGAAAGCGCCACGATGATGCGACGACCATCTTGCAGGCCGTCATTCGACTCTTCAACCAGGCTGTTTCGATATTCAGACACTCGGCAACCTTCGGGGAACTGAAACGTTCTACAACCGGGCCGTCCACGGTGAGCGGCTACGATCCAAAGCATCTAATCTAATCAAATCGGTTTCATTCAGGCCAGAGTCGTCTGTCTGACCGTTTATCGGCTCCAGCACGCTCGAACCGACAGCACGGTCATTCGTCGGCTCAACTGCCGAACTCCTGGCTGCGGAATGAGAGCCACGACCCGACGAGGCACGCCGCGACCCAGAACAGGTTGAATCCGAGGGAGATCCACAGGTGCGGCGGAGATTCTCCGAGTGCCAGAGCCCTTGCTGGCTCGACAAGCCCGGTCGGAAGCGCCTGCCCGACACTCGGGATGATACTAGCGACTGCGGCAAGAATGAAGATGCCCAGGCCGACCCCCGCGGCGGGTAACGTCGACCCAATGACGGTGCTAGCGAGGAAGGTAACGGACGCGAAAACCGATATCGACAACAACACGAGCGCGCAGCACGCGATAAACCCCGCGATAGACATCGTCTCGAAGAGCGCTGCCGTATACGCGTAGGCCGCGATCCCGCTCACCGCGACGCTCACGCCAAGCGTGAAGAGCAGCGCAAGAAACTTCGACGTCAGAAACGCTGGGCGAGATACCGGCTTAGTCAACAGTAGTACAGCAGTCCCACGTTCTCGCTCACGAGCCACGACCCCCATTGCGAGCAGAATGGCCGCGAACGGGCCAGTTTGACCAATGTTCTTGATGAACTGATCGACTGCGTCTTTAGTCGTGGGCGTCGGAACAGTCACCTGGATGTTACCGCCAAACTGTTTCAGCAGTTCGGGTGTGTATTTGGCGAGCACCGGCGATACTAGTCCGACCGCGAAAAAGATGATCGCCACCACCGGCAACCGTAAGGTGCGCCATTGCTCGCGAAAGTCTTTCCGCAGCAGAACGCCGAATCGAGTCATTGCCGCGCCCCTTCACCATCTGCTGGGTTCCGGGAGACCAGGCTCAAGAAGATGTCCTCCAAGCTGGGCCGGACACGCTCGAACTTCACGAGTGACAGGCCACTGTCAGCGACGATTCGCAGGAGTGCAGGACCAGCGACGTCCGAGTCATCGATTGATACGCGCAACTCGTCACGGTCTTGCACCACGTTGGTCGCCCAGCGTCTACTCTGTATTTGGTCAATCATGCCCGAAACCCGCTGATCGCTTCTGTTGTCGAACTGCAAAAGAAAGATCGGCAGCGCATGACGAGCCTGTAGGTCTGACACGGTCGACTCGACCAGCAGCCTCCCCTGATTGATGATCGCCACTCGATCGCAGACGCGCTCGACGTCCGCCAGAATGTGTGACGACATGAAGACCGTCGCCTTGCCGCGCAGCCGATCGATGATCTGGAGCAGGTCGTGACGCCCTGCAGGGTCGAGGGCGCTGACCGGTTCATCGAGAAACAGGACTTCGGGCTCGTTGATGAGTGCTTGAGCCAGGCCGAGGCGTTGGCGCATGCCTCCCGAATATCCACCAACTTTCCGTTTGGCAGCATCTGACAAGCCGGTGAGCTGAAGGACCTCATCCACGCGCGATTTCAATGCCGATCCGGACAACCCGAAGAGCTCGCCCACGAACACGAGTAGCTCACGGCCGCTCATCCAATCATAGAAATGTGGCTGTTGGTCGAGATAGCTGATCCGCTGTCGCATCTCGTTGCTGTCGCTGCCGACGTCGAACCCGGCGACAGTCGCGTGACCATCATTGGCACGAGCCAGACCGGTCAACAATCGGATTGCTGTCGTCTTGCCTGCCCCATTCGGGCCAAGAAACCCGAACACTGAACCGGTCGGCACATTCAGGCTCAGGTGATCGAGAGCCGTCACGTCGCCGTAGCGCTTCACCAGGCCGTCACAGGTGATGGCTGAATCCACTACGCTTCCTCACGACCAGCGAGCAGATAGATCAGCGAGCCCAGCAAATTGAAAACGATAATCACGATCGCCCAGACGAGCTTGCTGTCCCCCTTTACTTTTCGTCCCGGACGAGACAGGTCGTAAAGAGCGAAGATCATCAATCCGATCTCAATCGCAATTACCGGCGATAGTAAGAGAAGAAGTGTTCCCGTATGCATACTTTTTCACGTACTTTCGTTCTGGCCATTCGTGACTGTCACAGGCGACGAGTCATTCAACTGGCCCGACCCTTATCAACGTAATCTCGCTGGCCGGTATCCGAGTTGTACCGAACCTCGATCAGATGGCCCGACGTTGGATCGACGAAACGCTCTCCTGTTGTCTCCCAGTTTCCCGATTCACGGTTCACTCGCGGTCGGTAACCGCGACGCTCGAATACGAGCGCGAGCGCCATCAGACCACCCAGAACCAACAGTTCGATTGCGGCCGGTATGGCCGCACCGGCAAATATCATCAGCACGCCGATGACTACGCCGATCAGTCCGACAACCACCAGGATCGCACGCAACATCTAGGATTCCGGCTTGATCACGATGGCGGTACCGTAGGCCACGATCTCGCTCATCGTGTTACCGATCTCGGAGGAATCAAAACGCATCATGTTGACCGCATTCGCACCCATTTTCTGGGCATTAGCAACCATCCGGTCAAGCGCGTGCAGGCGCGCCTCCTCCAGCATTTCGGTGTACTCGTATATCTCGCCTCCCCCAATAGATCGCAATCCAGCCATAATGTTGCCGCCGAGACCACGGCTGCGAACCACGACACCGAAGACCGGTCCTTTAACCTCGACCACATCGTATCCAGTGATCTGCTCGGAGGTCACAACCATCATTATTTTGAGTCCTTTCGTTCTGATTCTGCCGCTTCACACAGATCATTCGCCGGCATGATGATTCTCGTCAGCAGGCGCAGTTTGCGCCCAGGGCTGGGACCATTACTGAGGGCCTTGTGAAACTCGGAGTTCAGCCGGTCATTGAACTCGGCAAACTCCTCATCCGTCAGATAGATCCCAAATTGCCGGTAGCCCACTCCGTCCGCCGCGAGGTCGATCGTACTTCGCTCGAGGTAACGAGCAAAATCACCCAAAAGACCCGCTAGAAACATCGTGAAGTACCTCATGTGCGCTTCTCGTGAGAAACCTTCGATTTCACTCTGGCCAAGCTGGACCTCTCCTTGACTCAAACCGAAGACGCGCTCCATCGTCCCGCGAACCGCGTGCTCGTCGACGACTTGAACTACGTCAGCCTCGACCAATCGCGTGAGGTGACGATAGAGAGTCGCCTGAGGCACGTCGGGCAATTCGGATCCAATCTCTTGCGCCGTCATCCGCCGTCCCGAGACACCCGCAGCTAGACGATGGATAATCCGCATGCGTACCGGGTGCAGGATCGCGTCGACTTTGTTCGACTTCAATTGGCGGTCTCCTCTACAACCGTTATCATTCTTGAGAGTGATTATAGTCGCATTATTGAGAATGTCAAGAAAGTTGGAGGGCAGGTCCCGAACTTCGTGAGAGTGGAGTGTTGATCGATGGGCGGAGGAGTGCGACGTTAGGGCAACTGCGGGAACGTGCGTGGAGTATTTATGAAACACCACAGACACTTCCGTAGAATCAAAGCCGCTATCCGAGGATGAAGGAAGGGTGAAGAACGTGGCCGGATCCGCAACTGATAATCAATGGAGCGAAGCAGACTCCCGCCAGTTCATGCAATTTGCGAACGTCGTCTTCCCGTATCGAATCGAACAGAATGCGATTCTGACAGCCGTCATCCCGGCGGAACGTGACGAGGAATTTGTCGTAATTGATCTCGGCTGCGGGTCCGGCCCGCTATGTCGTGCCATCCTCGAGCGATTCCCCTCCTGCCGGGTAATCGGGTTGGATGGGTCACCCCTGATGTTGCGCAGCGCTGAGGTGAATCTGTCTGAATTCGGGGATCGATTTATCGCCCGCCAATTCGATCTGTTTGAGAGCGATTGGATTGGAAATTTGCCGGAACAGGTGCGGTGCTTCGTTTCGTCTCTCGCAATCCATCATCTCGACGGACCCGGTAAACAGAAGCTATACAAAGATCTGGCACATCGTATTGAACCGGGAGGAGCACTTCTGATTCAGGATCTTGTCGAACCTTCAACCGAGTTTGCGTGGAATCTCAATGCCCGCATGTGGGATGCGTTCGTCAAGAAACAGTCAGTTCGCGCCACTGGGTCGCTCCAGCTTTATGAGCAGTTCGTCGACGATGGCTGGAATCACTTCGCAACACCTGATCTCGAGTTCGACATGCCCTCCGGCTTATTCGAACAACTCAGATGGTTCGAGGAAGCCGGGCTTACGGACGCGGACTGCTTCTGGCTCTGGTACGGCCACGCAGTGTATGGTGCCTTCAAATCTATTTCGTGACCTTGGACCTCCTACAGTTCGCCGAGGTAAACCACGAAGTTGTCGTCCGGCTTTCCTGTGGACGCTGGAGCGCCTGAATGCGAGACTTCGTTCTGGCTAGCTGAACTTCAACTCGGTGGAGGCTGGCAAACGGATGGCATCCACCGCTTTCGGAAAGGTACGAATCAATTGGCAGACTCAGGTTCCCCTTCAAACGCAGAAGCGCTGTTCGAACAATTGGGCCAGTACATTCAGTCGGAGATGGAACGACTGTCCGTACCTGGAGTAGCGGTCGGCATCCAGTACGGCGGCCGAGAGTATGTGGCCGGGTTCGGAGTCACGAGCGTGACCAACCCGCTCCCGGTCGATGGCGACACGATATTTCAGATCGGGTCGACCACCAAGACCTTCACCGCGACCGCGGCGATGCGACTCGTTGAGCAGGGTAAGCTGGATCTTGACGAGCCGATTCGGACCTACATCCCAAATCTGCGGCTCGCCTCAGAGGAAACGGCCGCCAAGGTCACGATGCGCCATCTGTTCAATCACACCGGTGGCTGGGTCGGCGATTACTTCGACGACTGTGGCCCGGGCGACGATGCGCGGGCTCGAATCGTCGAGCGTATGGTCAAGCTCCCGCAATTGACTCCGCTCGGTGAGGTCTGGTCCTACAATAACGCCGGCTTCTATATCGCCGGACGAGTCATCGAAATCGTCTCCGGCATGACCTACGAGCAGGCAATCCATCAGCTCATCTTCGAACCGCTTGAGATGACTCGGTCCTTCCTCTACCCTGAAGACGTCATGGTTCATCGATTCGCCGTGGGTCACATCGTGATTGATGGCAAGCCGGAAGTGGCGCATCCTTGGGGTCTTACCCGCGCGACGTATCCCGCTGGCGCCATCGCATCCTCGGCTCGCGATCAACTCGCCTACGCACGCTTCCAGATGGGAGACGGGACCGCACCGAATGGCTCGGTCGTGCTCCAACGATCGACCATGGACGAGATGCAGTCTCCGTCGACACCGGCCGGCAGCAACGCCGGAGCCGTGGGTATCACCTGGATGGTCAAAGACATCAATGGAGTACGTACGGTTGGTCATGGGGGCGCGACCAACGGACAACTTTCTGCGTTTGACATGGTTCCGTCACGTGGTTTCGCGATCACCGTCCTGACGAATGCGAACCGTGGTGTCGAACTGCACGGCAACACCGTCAACTGGGCGTTCGACCATTATCTTGGCCTGGTGGACGCTGAACCAGCCGTCCTTGAACGATCCGAATCGCAGCTGCGAGAGTACGTCGGTGTATACGCAGCCGCCCTAAGCAAGATTGAACTCTATCTTCAGGACGGCAACCTGATGTTGCAGGCGACTCCACAGGGTGGGTTCCCGATGCCGGACTCCAAGCCTGGGCCGACGCCGCCGCCAACCCGTCTTTCCATTCGAGAAGGCGAGCAGGTGATTGGACTCGATTCACCCTTCAAGGGGAATCGCGGCGAGTTTCTGCGCGGCGATGACGGTGCCATAAACTGGCTCCGCTTCGGTGGGAGAATTGCTCGACGTCTCACCTAGCGATTAGGGCATTTCGATGACAAACGAAAAGAGCGCGGACTTGCCGCGCTCTTTCGCTTTTCACGCTCGATTACGCCGACCCGGCAGTTCAACTCGCGTACGTGTATGCTCCCCACACTTTATTTTGTGACGGCACGTACGTGTCCGGCGCGTGAACGATGTTCGTCACAGTGACTATGTAGCTGGACGAGAATGGAACGGTGATGTTGATTGACCCCGTACCGTTGGAACCTGTTGTAACCTGAAAATCTTGAGCGAACGTTCCGGTATACCAGTTGCCGCCCGAAACATGAATCGTGACGTTTGCACCGGCAATCGGCCCGGTTCCACCAGCGACTGATACTTCGACCGCGATCTGTTTGTTGCCAATACCGTTGGCTGTGATGTTCTGTTCCCAGATGTTCTGAGGATTCGATTGGGTAACGACGTTGACTGTCGTCGAGTTATTGTGCGTCGTGTTCCCATTCGAGACCGTCGCGGTTAACGTGTGATTGCCTGTTCCACTGGGGGTCCAGGGGATATCAACGTCTTGTCCAGCGCCGACCGAGAGTGACAGACCAGTCTGGCTCCCGACGGTGTTGCCTCCGTCAGTCAACACAACCGATAGATTTGACTCTGGCTGATTTCCCTGATTGGCAATATGAACTCGCACAGTATTGGCGGTTCCGTCGACGGCGGCGCTAAGCGGAACAATCGACATCACCTCGACATCATGCACCGTCGCTGTGACGTTAATGTTTGTCGAGTAGCTGTTGTTCGTACTTGACTTGGATACAGTGGCCTGCATCGCGTGATTGCCGGAACCGCTCGGCGTCCAAGAGAAATCAATATCGACGCTGCCAGACGGGTTCAAGGTGCCGGGAACCGACTTGCTTGACCCAACCGCAACGGCATTGTCGGTCAGCCCGATGGTCCAACCCGACTCTGCCTGATTCCCTTGATTTACGACATGGACGCGGATCGTGTTCGCGATCCCGGTAAATGGAGTCGTCAACGCCGCAATAGAAGTCGCCTCAAGATCATGGATCACCGCTGTGACGACGATGTTTGCGGTGCTGTTATGGTCGGTAAGTCCATTCCAGACTCTCGCCTTAAGCACGTGGGTCGACACGCCACTCGGCGTCCAGCTGAAATCAATATCGGCGCCGCTGCCCGGACTGAGCGATCCAGAAACGGACTGGGTAGAACCGACAGCCACGTTATTATCAGTCAGACTGACTGACAAACCTGACTCTGCCTGATTGCCCTGATTTACAACATGCACCCGAATCGTGTTCGCGATTCCGTCGAAGGCCGTGCTCAATGGCGCGATCGAGGTTACCTCAACGTCGTGCGTCACGGTGGCGACCGAGACAACGACGGACTTGTTGTGATTCGTATTTGTGTTTGAGACGGTTGCAAGTAGCGTGTGATTGCCGCTTGTCGAAGGCGTCCACGGAATGTCGACGTCCTGTCCGGCACTTAGCGCCAGCGATAGTCCGGTCTGATTTCCAACAGAGTTACCACCGTCGGTCAATGCTACCGTCAGATTCGACTCCGCCTGATTACCTTGATTGGCGATGTGGACCCGCACGGTGGTTGGAACACCCTGCGAGGCCGGAGTCAACGTGCTGATTGACGTCACTTCAACATCGTGCACCGGCGCGACAACGCCTCCACCAAAGGCGGTGTTATTTACGTTCAATAGAGGTTGAGAACCGTACGGCGCTCCCCAGTTGCCGGGTTCGCCGTTGGCGACCAGCGCCTGCTTCACCTGGCTTGGCGTGGCGCCGGGATGGTTCAGCAGGTAGAGCGCCACCGCACCCGTGACGTGCGGAGACGCCATGCTCGTGCCGCTCGCAGTCGCATAACCACCACCCATCCAGGTCGAGTAAATATTCACTCCGGGCGCATAAAGGGTTACCGCGGGTCCGTAGTTACTGAAGCTTGCCCGTGTGTCATCTGCCCCATAGCTCGTACTCGGGCCGAGACCGCCGGGTAGCCCGTCGCTATCAGCGATTGCACCCACAGCGATCGTCTCAGGATAAGCGGCAGGCAAGGTCGAGGACGCGTCAATCCCACTGTTCCCAGCCGCGACGACGAACGGCACACCATAGGTGTTGACCAGATTGCAAACTGCCTGGTGCGCACTGTCGGACACATACTGCCCCCACCAAGTGTTATTGACGCCACAGTTCGCCGAGTTTACTCCGGTCCAGGAACCACTGAAGTTGACAACCTTGATCGTGTTCGAATGCTGAGCAATCCAGTTGATCCCACAGATGATCCAGGAGACGTATCCGCTACCGTTGCTGTCGAATACCTTGACCGACCAAAGTCGGGCTCCGGGAGCCACACCCACCACGCCGCTTCCGTTATCTATGGCGGCGATCGTCCCGGCCACGTGCGTGCCGTGCCCGTTGTTATCCGCCCAAGCACTGGTGTTGGATGAACTGCAGTTGTAACCGCCCACGACATTTAAATCAGGGTGTGTTGGGTCGATTCCGGTATCGAGCGTGGCTATATCGATGTTGAGCGGATTATCAATCCCGTCGATACTCGCGGTCGAGTTAGCCAGGTCGCCAATGCGCTTGATACCAGTCGGCACGGTTTGGGCGGTGATGTGAGTCGGAAGATCTGCCTGGATGCTGGTCACCGAGGAAGTCGCACGGAGGATGGAGACTTGCGATGAGGTTAGCCTCGCCGAGAATCCCTTGATTACCGTGTCGAACGTGCGATCAACCGTGAAGCCGTTTCGCTGGGCGAGCGCCGCAGCCACAATACCGGCTCCTGGGGTCGTTGGCGAAAACGTAACGATATACGGCTCGGCGACGTTCTGCTGCGCCGACGCCGCAAGAACGGACATCGGGACACTGAACGCCGACAACACAAGAATAAGGAAAACGAGTAAACGGAGTGCGCGTCTCATACTGTCTCCAACGCAGGCCCAGTCGGTCACGGCCGATTACAATCGGGCCGATTACGCCGATACTGGGAGTCGATCTAACAATTAACTGGACTGTACGTATTTGGGCAGTCGTTCGTCAAGGCAATCTGTCCCGAATTGTCCGGTACCACCCCAAACTTGGTTCTTTTCGGTTAGCTTTAACGAACAGCGAGTTCGAACGATGCGTTTTCGGCCACGAATTGGCGTCGCAAACAACCGAGTTCCGCCAGCTCTCTTTTTGGTAACGTTCATCGTATCATTACTGAAACATGACAAAGGCACCGCGACGACAAACGTCGCGGTGCCTTTTGTATCTCCTGAGATTGAGCCGGTTAGATTAGAACCCGTAACTAACAGTTACCATCACACTGATCTCATTCTGACCCGTCTGAATCGGAACTGCACCCGCCGCCATAGAATCTCGAGCTGTCGCAGCGTATGGTTGCGGCGTTGTCGTGGTTCCTTCGGAAATCGAAACCGGCATTCCGAGCGTCACGCCGCCAAGCTTTGCCAGTTGCTCTGCTTTGCTGTGCGCGTCATCCATCGCGTGCTGACGGGCCTGCTGAATCAGAGCATCAACGTTCTCAACCGTGAACTGGATTCCTCCGACGCTGTTTGCCCCAGCAGACACGGCGTCGTCGATAATCGCGCCAACCTTATCAATCTGGCTTATCTTCACGTCGACCTGATTCGACACCGTATAACCAGTGACTTTGCTTCCGTTACTTGGATCCTGATTGACGTAGATTGAGTAGTTGACTGTCTTGATGTCCTTGTCGCTGATTCCGTCCTTCTTCAACGCGGCGATGACCGCGTTCATGTTGGTCGTCGCTTGAGACTGCGCGGTCGCCAGCTCAGCATTCTGAAACTGCACTCCCAGAGTCACGTGGGCTGTATCTGGGGTTGCGAGCACACTCCCCGATCCTGTCACGGTTATCGTATGCTGAGACGAGGTCGTATCCGCAGCCGCCTGATTTGTGGTTCCGAACTGTCCACTGTCCCCAATTGCCGCCAGCAAACCTGCGGACAATATCAACCCAAACAGGATCCCAGTCGCTACGCCAAACCGCTTTAGAATCGCCATCAGAAATCTCCTTTCGCGCCCGCACTCATCCGACATCTCGTCGCTGATGAAGCCTTGGCAGCGCTATGGTCAAAAACATTAGCCAAACGACGACGACTCCTACGGTGACCTCAACCAACCGCCAGTAGGAAATGCCTGGCCCAGCGGATGAACGCGGCGAACCGACCTGGCCCGTCTGAGATTGTGCAACGCCCAGACTGTGGTCCTCCGTCGTCGCCGGGGTCGCCTCAGGAGCGACGATCGCGGCTCCTGCCGCGGCCGGTGGCGACGTTACGTCAGAAGACCCGCTACTCACTGAATTGCTACTGGCGGCAGAAATCGCTGCCTCACGAGTTGAGGACTGAAGTTTCGCAGCCGTGTCGAAAGAAGATGACTGAGATCCTCCAACAGCACCCAAATTCGTGAGCGCATCCGCCATTACGATAATCACCAATATCGCCGCGGCAATTGCCGCCAACCTCCTCATCGCCGGCTGCATGCGGACGATCCACGGATCGACCAAAGACAGTCTCGGACCGACCATTTTCGAGTCGAGCTTGAACGAGCGAGAAGAAGTTGGAATCTCCATACGGTTCAACAGCGAAACTACCGTCTGCGTATCTACGAGGCGCTCCTGGCACTCAGCGCATTCCTCAAGATGCGCACGAATCAACGTGAGCGATTCCAACTCAGTGATGTCACCGTTGATGTACGCCGATAGTTGATCATCAGTTAGATGACCGGGCTGCTTTATTTCGCCATCGATTTCTGATGGCCGATTCGTCATTCCGCTCGCTCTGCTTTCCCGTGCTGCCGAGTTTGCTGATCACCGGCAGAGTCGTCGTCACTGATATGACGACTTACCGCATCGAAAAGTTCCCGTGAATCTGCATCTGCTCGTAACATCTCTCGTAACCGCGCGCGCGCCCGGCTGAGTCGCGACTTGACGGTGCCCAGCGAGATCTCCTCAATCTGTGCAATCTCCTCGTAATCGTAGCCATGGACATCGTAGAGAAGCACCACCAGACGCTGGTCGTCAGGAAGGAGATCTAGTGCACGATCGAGTCGCCGGCTTAGTTCAGCAGTCACTGCAGACCGCTCAGGATCATCCTGGGTGGATTTGGCGCTCCATGGTGGTTCTTCTTCGACTAACCGGGCATCGAGTGATTGCGTCGGGCGTCGCTGGAAACTCCGAAGTACGTCGTAGCAGCGATTCGTTGTGATCCGAGTTAGCCAGGCGCGAAATGATCCTCCCGCGTATTGTTCAAGTGAAGAGTAGGCACGGATGAACGCATCTTGGGTGACGTCTTCGGCATGTTGATAATCCCGTAGGAGTCGGAGCGCAACCGAAAAGACGAGGCGTTCATATTGCTCAACCAATTGGTTGAACGCCTCAAGATCTCCAAGTCGGGCACGTGAAATAAGTCGCTGCTCTATCTGAGGATCCACGATCCTGGTCACTACTCCTAGACTGGTGAGTGCGTCGCGCCATCCTACGTATCGCTGGAGGTGCGGAACCATCGCAACGTGACAACGACCTCATTGTAGATTAGTTGGCTTGGAAAAACGGCGCCACATTTGGACCGCAATGGGTTAGGGCTTTTAGGCTATCGTTGCGAATCGGTATCAACCGTACACTCCAGATGGATTTTAGGAGCGCCATCTGCTGGAGGTTCGCTGTGACATCGTTCGAGTCCACAGATAATGGGCACTCTGAGCAAGCTTCGCCGGTGTTTACTCGTCGGCGACCGATTACGGTTATGTTGGCGGACGACCACGTTCTCTTCCGCCAGGCATTGAAGCACTTGCTTGAGAGTGAACCCGATATCCAAATCGTCGGAGAGGCGAGCGACGGCAGTTCGGTACTCGATATCGCCGAAGAGATGCATCCAGACGTTATTCTGATGGATATCAGCATGCCCGGTGTAGATGGTGTGGCCGCGACTCGCGACGTCAAAGCCGAGATTCCTGGCATCAAGGTCATCATTCTCACCATGTTCAGCGAGGACGGACACGTCATTCGTGCCGTGCGAGCGGGTGCGGACGCCTATCTCCTTAAGAACACCGAAGCCACCAAAGTGATCGATGCCATTCGAGCAGCAGCTCGCGGTGCATCTGTAATCGAACCGAAAATGGCGGCGACGTTACTCTCCGAGTTCAGGCGAATGTCTCACCTGCAAGAAGAAGATGGTCTCGCGTCCTTGACCGAACGTGAGATAGAACTCCTGCGGTTGGTCGCCCGTGGAATGAGCAACAAAGAGATCGCCTACGAGCTAAGCCTCGCCGAGAGCACCATCAAGAATCGTCTTTCGATTCTCTTCGAGAAACTCGATGTCAAAGACCGCACTCAAGCCGCAATCTATGCGCTATCACACGGCCTGGTTCAGCAACCAACGCACAGATAGCAGACGCGACGATTCAGACGCCGCGGCGATCGACTGATCGAATGCGGCCGGGTCGAGTCAACACCTGGAATATCCCCGCTTTCACAAATCACAATGGGCCACAAATCATCCAAAACTGTCTCAGGACGGGCGTGAACCCTGTCATCCAGCGGGCAATTCTTTGCGGCTAAAATCTGGAATCAAGAACTTCAGTGAAGACCGAACAGACTGAGCCATTTACTCCAATTGGCCTTGTGGTGAGGCGCTGGAGCAGCCGTCGACTGAGGCGCTGGTGTCGCCGCCGCTGACTCTTGCCAGCGCACCAGCAAAACCGTCTCACCTGGTCGAGATAGATTGAGATCGCGCCGTGCGGCGCTCTCGACATAGGCTAGATAACGGTCACTCGAATATTCAGTTAATTGAGCCTGCAGAGATTGTTTCTGCGCTTGCATCTGCGCAACTGCGGCCTGACGCTCCGCCACCTCGCCCTCGAGTTGCCTCGCCTTCCAGGCCTGTTCGCCGAAAGCAACGACAAAGTAGGCACCAATCAACAGCACAAATGCGATGACGAGGCGCCCACGCATCTGGGCAATTGAAGCCCCAACGGCCGACAACACACCCATCATAACGACCTATTTCGTTTCATTGCGTTCTGCTAGGACAAGGCTTGGGCTCCGCTTATGCCATTCAGCCGCCTGCTCGTAAACGTGGGCAACACGGAATATTGTCGGCTCATCGAACGCCCGACCCATGAACTGCAGGCTCACCGGTAGTCCATCCGAAAAGCCGCACGGCACTCCGATGCCTGGGATACCAGCCATGTTGGCGGGGATGGTGAAGATATCAGACAGATACATCTGAATCGGATCAGTGGTGCGCTCACCAACGGCAAATGCGACCGTGGGGGACGTTGGTGTAACGATGACATCGACGTTTGCAAATGCTTCATCGAAGTCTCGTTTGATCAGAGTTCGAACCTTCTGGGCTTTGACGTAGTACGCATCGTAGTATCCCGAACTCAGAGCGTAGGTTCCGAGCATGATACGCCGTTTAACTTCGGCGCCGAAGCCCTCTCCGCGCGTGCGCATATAACTGTCGAGAAGCGAGTCGGCATCCAAACTCAATCCATACTTCACCCCATCAAACCGGGCGAGGTTGGCACTCGCCTCTGCCGGGGCGACAATATAGTAGGTTGCAAGCGCGTATTTCGTGTGCGGCAAACTAACGTCAACAATGTCGGCGCCCAAGCGTTTCAGATCTTCCACAGCAGCATCGACCGCCCGTTGCACTCCAGGGTCAACACCCTCGATCTGGTACTCGCGAGCGACGCCTACTTTTACTCCGTGAAGGTCGCCAGGGGCATTGTCGAGCAAACTTGTATAGGAGGGCACCGGCACATCGACCGAGGTCGCGTCGCTCGGATCGGCGCCGCCAATGACTTCAAGCATCATTGCCGCATCGCGGACGGTACGAGCGAACGGACCGATCTGATCGAGGCTACTGGCGAACGCGATCAGACCGAAGCGCGAGACGCGCCCGTACGTCGGTTTCATACCGATCACACCGCAGAAGCCGCCCGGCTGGCGAATTGATCCTCCGGTATCGGATCCAAGCGAGAGCATCGCCTCACCGGCTGCCACGGCTGCCGCCGAACCGCCACTGCTACCCCCTGGCACTCGCTCGAGATTCCACGGGTTACGAGTCGTGAAGAACGCCGAATTTTCGGTAGACGAGCCCATCGCAAACTCATCAGTATTCGCCTTACCGACAAACACCGCGCCCTGGTCCCGTAGGCGCCGTACAACGGTAGCGTCATAGACCGATCGATACCCTTCCAGCATCCGCGAGGCGGCCGTCGTTGGTGCGTCGACTGTGCAGAGAATATCCTTGAGTGCCACCGGTATACCGGTCAGAAGCGCACTCTCGCCCCGCGCAATCCGTCGATCCGCAACGCGAGCCTGCTGACGCGCCACCGCACTCATTACGGTGATGAAGGCATGCACACTCGGCTCGAGTTGATCGATACGCTCGAGATGAGCTTCCGCCAGCTCCTCGGCACTGAACTCCCGGTGATCAAGAAGGCGCCGGGCTTCGCTGGCCGTCAATGATGTCAATTCGACAGACACGCAGACCTCGCTCTCAGGATTCGTCCAGCACCGCATTGACCTTAAACATTTGGTCCTCGCTGTTTGGTGCATTCCGCAGCACATCATCCACCGACAGCGATTGACGAACTTCATCCTGCCGCATGACGTTCTGGAGGGTGATCACCTGGGCCGTGGGCGGAATGGCCTCTGTGTCGATTTCATCGAGCAAGCTAATGTGATCGAGAATTGACGATAGCTGATCACGCATGCGTTCGCGCTCGTCGGGAGCCAATCCAAGACGCGCCAGCATTGCAACATGATCGACCTCGTCAAGGCTTAGCTTCATTTTGTTGGTACCTCTCAAGCCCGATTAATTGACGTATGTCGTGCCGCTAAGGCACACCCGCGAGTGTAGCACACCAGGTTACGTGATCACCATTCGCCTGCGTTCGTACGCATCACTCAGCGGCAAGGAGTGTGCCAGGATTGACCGGATTTGCCAGACTTTGGCGTCTTTGGTTACTATCGACGTAATTTCGCCTCGTTTTTACTTCACGAGCGGGGAGCGAGCCATGCCGTTGGACTCCGGGCAAACGGGCAATCCACTACGGCGGGCCCGACACGCAGTAATCCTCGGGTCGATTGGTCTGCTCTTGTCAGCAATGTTCGCTCTCGGGGCGTGTACCGATCCGACCGATCAGCGGGCCATTCAACCTGGACAGGTAGCTGCTAGTCTCGCTCCGGCACAATCCCCTGACTCCACCACAACTCAAGCGACGGTGATATCGAGCGTCACCTCGTCACTTTCCGTCACGCCGACAATTGTTTCAGGAGTGCCATCGCCCTTCACACGCCTCGTCTATTTCACGCGCGGCGGTGATATCTGGCAGATTCCTGTCGACGGCGGTGATCCAACTCCCGTTGTGACCGGCCACAGCATACTGGCTTTTGCGCCGTCGCCCGACGGTCAGCAAGTGGCCGTCATCTACGTGGCCAGCGATTCAGATCAAGAGCATCTCGCCGACTACCAGGCGGACGGGACCTCGATCGTCGATGTGCCACTTTCCGTCCCGGCCGATGATAAGCGCTCAAGCGGGGGAGAGATTCAGTCGATCGCCTGGTCACCAACTGGTGACCAGTTTGCGATAGCACGCCAGGATGGATCGATCTCGGTTATCACTCAAAGCGGAACAGTCACCCAGATCGTCGCACCAGACTCGAGGCACTTCCCCGGTTCGCTGAGTATCTCACCCAACGGCCAGAGCCTGCTGTATCTCGATCCAGATCTTCCGGGCCGGTCGACGAGCCTCTACACCATTCCGTTGAGGGGCGGCGCTTCACGCCGGCTCGTCGATGGAACACAGCCGTCTCATCCGGTGCTTGCCGCCACGTGGTTGCCGAACAACGGGCGAATAGCCTACCTGCAGGCCGTCGCATCTAGCCCAGAAGGAACGGGAGACGTATTCACGGTCGATGCCGGAACTGTCAAGAGCGACCTCGCGGTACCCTCAGCACAGTTCGCACCGGTCGCGGGGATCGGCGAATTCGCGTTTTCGGGTGATGGTCGTTGGATCGCCTTCACTCTTTACGTTCCCAACGACACCGGTAGCAAATTCCAGGGCCTCTGGCTGATGAATGTTGAAACCAGTGCTACGCGGCAAGTATCGGTTGAGGCCGGACGGGCCGTTTCTGATCTCTGGTGGGGACAGGGAACACTTCTCTATCGAACTATCGAGGCTGGCAATGCGTCCAGTCCTGAGCGCTACTCCGGAATCGAATCATTCTCGCTCTACTCGATGAAGCCAGATGGCGAGCGGCCGGTCCTACGCCTTCACGTTTCTTAGACGAGGCATGTGCCAGTTTGACCAGCAACGCATAGTAATTCGAGAACGTCCTGGTTAGCTCGTCAGTCTTCCCAGTGGGGAGACTTGCTCAGCTTTCAGGCTCTAGCTCGGTGGCATTGAAGATACTTTTCGCGGCTCGTATGCGTGGATCATCCAACGGGGCCAACGGAGCAGTCTTCCGCTTGACGTTTTGGTCGCCATTCCCGTTCGCTGTCGAATACTCGGTGCTCGTGGCACCGGCCGAGCGGACCTGACTGCGAGCATCGTCCGGGTCGACGCAAATCAGGTGAAAGGTCGATCCCATGTACCGCGAGATGACTTCCTCGACCACACGCCGGGCACCATCGTCATTGAGTTTGTTCCGATGAAATTCGTATGGGGACACCAGAACAACTTCGTCATCCCGAACAACTGACGGGTCAGTCGATGCCAGCAGTGCCGCGATTCGAGTGTTGGCGGTCTTGACGTCACGTCTAATTTGGGTCCAATTCGCGACAAGCCTTTCGAGCGACGGGCTCCCAGTGTCGGCTGCGATCCGCGGCGCTGCAGCCGAATCGGCCCCACGCTGAGAAACCGGGTTGGGACCGCTCTCGGGAATTTGATCAGGCTGCTCGGGCGGACGCACTGGAGTAGGTTCCGTTTGACGCGAATACTCCACCGGTTCGGGACGCGGTTCTCTGGCCGAACGGCCTTTGGTCGGAATCGCCCGCATCGGATCGACGGTCGCGTAGGTGGGACGATCCAGCTGTGCCGGCGTCTCGTCCGGAGTCAAAGCTGCGACTGCCTGCGCTTGCACCGGTGGCAAGACAGACTCGACGAACGCGATCTCCAGTGGAAGTTGTGCGAATGATCCTCGATTGATCGTTCCTTCTATCCCGCTGAATGTGTGAGTAAAGCGCACAAGTTCCTGCAGGGTAAACGAGTCAGCCTGGCGTCGAGCAGTTTCGCCTGCTTCCTCATCACGCCCGCCCGCCCGAAGATGAAGCAGCACACGCAAATATCCGACCAATTGTCGGTTGAGCTGGTGGATGTCCTCTCCGCCCTCGGCCGCCTCGGCAATCAATCGCAATCCAGCACCTGCGTCTCGACGAGACAGGGCTTCGACGAGCTCAGTCAGTCGTTCGTTCCGGCTCAACCCAAGCACGCCTCGTACGACATCAGCCGTCACCACATTCGAGCCTTTAGCGTCTCGATACAGGGCAAGCTGATCAAGCAAACCTTCGGCATCGCGCAAGCTACCCGTCGACTGACGCGCGATCAGCGCTAACGCCTCTTCTTCAACCGGAAGTCCCTCTCTGTCGCAAATGGTGCGGAGACGCTGAATTGCGCTGTTCAACGGGATACGACGAAAGTCGAATCGCTGACATCTTGATGCAACAGTATCGGGAAGTTTGTCTGGCTCGGTGGTGGCCAGAACGAATTTTACGTGCGGTGGCGGCTCTTCCAACGTCTTGAGAAATGCGTTGAACGCGTCACGAGTGAGCTGATGCGCCTCGTCGATGATATAGAACTTCACCCGCAGCTGCGTCGGAGCATACTTGACCTTCTCACGCAGATCGCGGATATCATCGACGCCTCGATTGGAGGCGGCATCGATCTCAATGATATCGACCGTCGATCCCGAATTGATCGCGTCACATGCGGCGCACTGGTTGCAAGGTCGAGCGGCAGGATCTTCATCGAGGCAGTTCACCGCCTTCGCCAACAGTCGCGCCGTAGTGGTCTTTCCAGTGCCACGCGGACCGCAAAACAGATACGCGTGCGCTACTCGATCAAGCGCGATCGCATTTTGCAGCGTCGTGGCAATATGTTCCTGCCCAACAAGCTCATTCGGATCGAACGAGATTGGTCGGTACTTCCGATACAATGACTGTGATTGGGCAGGGTTTCTCGGTTTTCCGCTTGGCTGCAGAGCCATGCCTATCCCATTTTCTGTTTGAAACCGAGGCTGGACGTGTGACGTGTGCTGTCTGGTCCATGCACCGATTATACCGGTGCTTTCCGGCGGGGCGAAAGGAGGTCGAAGATAGGAACGCTTTTTCTCGTAGCAACCCCGATCGGCAATCTCGAGGATATCACGTTGCGTGCGCTTCGGGTGCTGCGAGAAGTGCCATTAATCGCAGCCGAGGACACCCGCCATTCACGTCGACTGCTTCACCACTACAACATCGAAACACCCATGATCAGCTTTCACCAACACAGCGATCCAGCGCGGCACGCTGCGGTGCTGGACGCTCTGGACGCCGGCGATGTCGCACTTATCTCCGACGCTGGTACCCCGGGTATCTCCGATCCCGGATTCGCGCTGGTCGTCTCGGCCATCGAGCGAGGTTTTGAGGTCTCGCCAGTACCAGGACCGGCGGCGATGATCGCCGCGGTTCCGTCCTCGGGTCTGGTCCCGAATGGATTCCTTTTTCTCGGTTTTCTACCTCGCCGCCAGAAAGAGCGACGGCAGGCATTAGAGCAACTACGAGAGTTGCGATTCCCGTTGGTGATCTATGAAGCTCCGCATCGCTTATCCAGTTGTCTCGGTGATATCGAACACGTGCTCGGCGATCGGCCGCTTGCGATCGCACGCGAACTAACCAAATTGCATGAGGAGTTGATCCACACGAGCGTGTCGGAGGCTCGAAAGAAATACGCGGAGGACCGACCTCGCGGCGAATTTGTGCTCGTCATCGGGGCCGAAGGTGAGTCGCAACAGTTACTCGAGATAGATAGCGACAACATTCTCCAGCTCTTGGAGGAGCGAATGAGAGCTGGCGACACGCCAAGTGCTGCCGCGCGAAACGTTGCCAAGCAGACAGGATTGCCCCGTAGCGACCTCTATGCCCGAACGCAAGAGGTTGACCGCGAAAACTAAGGTCAGATCACGGTAAGAGGAAAAACAGGGGCGAATCAGGACACAAAAAAGCGAACCCGACGAGCCTGCACTTCTCGACGCCTGTTCACCATCTCGAGAACTAATCTCCGTACCGACTGGTGCCGGCACCTCAATATCACTCTCGACTTGCTGGCCGTCCGCCTAGATCTCTCTGAGCTTTCCAGCCAACCCCTCCGGTTGCCCTTCGGGACTGAACCTGCTCCATTGGAGTGAACCAACTTTGCAGTGCGTCGATCCGTTGGAACTCCTCGGGATCGCAAAGTAAATATACCACCAATGTCTGGGAAAGTCAAGGCCACGTCGGCGTGTTCGAATCTGGCAGGCTCTTCGCCCTGCCAGATGGTTGCCGCATGCCTAAATCAGGAAGCGGGCCTAATTCAGCGATATGCTCAAGGAACCAGTCGCGAACGGGTCGGTCGGGAAAGCAACGTCATTGCTGCGCACCTCCACGTTCGGATCTGTCGAGAGAAAACGCGGAACGTCCAGAAGTGGCTGATGGGCCCAGTTCCCACGATCACCACTGACAACCAACGCATTCTTAATTTGTGCCGGTGTAGCGTCCGGATGAACGAGGCGATAAAGAGCCACTGCGCCAGCGACGAACGGCGCAGCCATACTGGTGCCACTCATCTCACGGTAACCACCGTACGGCGCCGTCGAAACGATATCTACACCCGGCGCGAAAATGGTCACGGTCGGACCGTAATTACTGAATCCCGCGCGCTGATCGTCGAGTCCCCATTTAGTCTGCGGACCCTGCCCGCCCGGCAACCCGTCCGTATCGACGATGGCACCGACGCTGATTGCCTGTGGGTACGCCGACGGAAGCTGAGATGAACCCATGGAGCCGTAATTTCCGGCAGCCGCCACAACCGGGATATTCAATGTGTCCACCAGTTCACACACCGCCATGTGCACCGGGTCGAGCAGAAATCCTGAGGTCGTTACACCGCAGCCACCAGAGTTGACTCCAACGAATACAGCACTGAAGTTGACAACCTGGATCGTATTAGCGTGATCCGCTACCCAGTTGACGCCGCAGAGGAACTCAGAAACGGTCGAGTTCCCTTCATTGTCGAATATCTTGACCGCCCACAGACGCGCTCCCGGAGCAACGCCATGAATGCCGTTCCCGGTATCGGTTGCTCCGATGATTCCGGCGACGTGTGTCCCATGACCGACAGTATCTCCATAGTGAGTGACGTCACCAGAGACACAGTTGTAACCCCCGACCACGTTGAGCGCTGGGTGACTCGGGTCGATTCCTGTGTCGAGCACGGCTACGTTGACATCGGATGCGCTACCGACTCCAACAGGCAAACTCACGCTATCGGCCTGAACTCGGGACATCGCAGGGTCAGAATCGACCGAGGCCAAATCAATCGGTGAGTCGGGCATGATGGACAGGACGCGTGAATCCGCCCTCAATACCGCCAGTTGCGGCGAATCGAGCTCGACACTGAACTCGTGAAGGGCCGGGAAGTCGCGAAGAAGAAGAACCCCGTCCTGGTCCGCCACCGTCTGGCTGTCGATCCCATGGCTTATGGCGGCAGGAGAAAGCGATGCGATGTATCGTCCAGTCGTTCCAGTTCCCGGCTCGGCCGCGGCTGCAGGCATCGTGCCGAGAAGGCCGAACGCCATCACCATCGTTAGAATTACACGCATCCGAGTTGACATGCCGACTCCTCGCCCTCGCTATACTCCAGTGCCTGCAACTCCGCGCCAATTGATCGACACTTAGCAACTTGACTGTATGGACTGATTCAACCGCAGTCAACCGACCACGACCTGCTATTTCACTTCGATCCAGAACGCTATTTCACCCACCACTGGCTTCACCGGTCGTGGCGAAGCGATATCGGCCGGCGGAGTGAACGGATTCGTCCACGTCCCCGAGAGAAAAATGAAGTAGCCGCCTGGCGGCACGTCCGCGGTCCACTGATAGGGTGTGTTTGTGAACGTATGGGTTTCGAGCGGATCGGTCTTCAGTTGGAACGCTTTGGTAGTTCCGTTCGGCACCTTGATGTCGAGATAGTTGCCCTCTTGCGGGTAGATCTTGAGATCAAGCGTGTCCGGGAACGGGCCGTTGGTCAGGTTAATGGTGACCTGCTCATTCTGGTTCACCGTCAGTTGTTTGATCTCCGCGGTACTGAATCCGCTGGCGGTATAGCCCGCGGCGAGCCCATTCTTCAACTGCCAATAATAGGTTCCTTGAACTCCCTTTTGACTTCCTGAATTGGCAACAAGCGTGAAATCTGGCGGTCGAAGACGAATGGCTCCAGTGCCTGAGGGCGGAGTCAAGGCTGGTGTCGGGGTGTTCTGATTCGACGTACTGGTTGAGTTCCGGTAGAGCGAATGAGTTTGGCACGCGGCGAGCAGCGACAGAGCAAGAACGAAAACGACTAAGTGTGCAAAACGACGCACACGACCTTCCTTCCAGAGCAGGCGAACTCGCGCCACTCACCATGAGTGACATCGCACTTCTACAACGAATAAGGATCTTATCGGACTCAGCCGACGGATACGAGGACGATCTCGAATAATGAGCTAGCGAACGTTAGAACCAGACAGCGCCCGGGCCTGAGCGAAGATACGCTGCAGGATCACGAGCGTTGAGGCATAGGTGGAATCCATTCCGTAATAAGACAACCCGCGTGCTCCGAGTGTTTGACTGCGCGTGTACGGAGTATCTGAAGCGTAGTGGATGATTCCGAGATCGACCGCAATGCTCGCAAGATTGACGTTTTCTCCGGTCCCGTGCCGGGTCAGGAACGCGTCCTGGTAGAGCGCGCTCAGATACGGCCCGGCTTCCATCTCGACCACGGTGTAGTTCTCACGGTAGAAGAAGTCGAGGTATTCCCGATTCTGTAGGTAGGTTCCAAGTACGGTGACCGCACGTTGATGGTCGAGCGCTGAACCATAGACCAGAAACGGCGTAAGATCTTCAGCCGAAAAGCAGTTATCGAACCAGTACGTGTTGCCACTGTGTTCGTCGTAGACCTCATCCGACAGCATAACGTCGCCAATACGGGCGTTCAGCGTGGCGGCTTTGCCGAGCACGTAGACCCCGCGCAACTGATACGTACTCATTGCGATCTGGTTCAGAATGTGAAAGGCGCCCGTACCCAGCGGATAGTTAATGTTGATAACCACAGCGCCAGACTTCGTCGGCAGGCATTCGCCGGCGCTCGTCAGGCGCGGATCGAAGTCATCTTCGTCGAGACGGTCGAGTTCGATGATCTGGGCAGCGACATCTACGGCCACTCCAGGATCGATCGCGGTAATGCCGCGCTCTTCCTCTTCGTGATCGCGTGCCTCGCGCTCTTCCGGATGAGACGCGTAATACAGACGCGCCGTGAAATAAAGGAAGTTCTCCCAGTGGCTCCGTGTATGACCGAGCTGTAGCTGGCGTAGCTCCGGCAACAGCTCTGGATGCTCGCTCTGCTCGACAAAGCGCACTAAGGCGTCTTGCCGGCGGCGAGACGCACCCGAGAGGATATTCGCGATGCCGTGGGTGTTGGAAGAAATGAAGTAGAGGGGGCGATCCGCAAGCCCTCGCTCGATCAACTCATGCTCGATCGGAGTCCACCAGGTACGGGTGGTCCGCGAGTAGCCGACGTAGGTGCCACCCAACATCTGGATCGTCAATCGCTTCTTCTCGCGCCCGATCTGGGCAAGAGTTGGCCAGAACTCGTCGCCCCATGCCGTCCGCAGTCTCAGCCAGTCACGCTCTTCGATCGACAAACGCTCGCGAATCTCCAGTTCGACTTCTGGCACGACCGTGTCATCTTCCGCGACCGCTTCAACAAGAGAACGCAGACGTGAATCTTGCTCGATGAGCGCTCGTAGCTTATTCCACTCAATCTGCCAGGCCACAATGGTCGGAATCAGATCATCCAGGTCGGACGATGATGCGACATACGCCGCAAGGGTTCCGGCTTCGTCGTCATACCAGCGGCGTCGACGTCCTGGTGCGGTAACCGGGGCCCACGATTCGAGATCGGGATAGCCATTGCGCGCAAAGGCCCAGGAGGATTGTCCGAGCAGGATGCGCTGAGATGTCACGATAGAGAGCGGAAGACGTAGCGTGCTGTACATGAACGCACCCATGTCGGGGATCGGTTCCTCGGCGCCGGAGTGAAGACTCGACTGAATGTTGAGATGGGCCGGCACGAGCGTTTCAACCTTGACCGGCCCGGAACTTCGGAGCAGCGTATTGTACGTGCGAACGTAGAGGTCGACCTCGCGCTTGCCGGCGACGTACTGCGGCTCATCGTTAGCTGTCAAACTACGGGACGGCGTATCTCGTCGAACCTCGTGGGTTAGCTCTGGTCTCATGTGTGTCACCCTCCTCGGTTCGTGATAGCACGACTACCGGCGATTGGCATTAAGAAGGAAAGAACTCGGACCCCGTTGGCAAAGAATAACCTCAGTTCGATGGACGACTCAGGACCGAAATCCTGGCGACTATGCCCTTACTCACGCACCGCGACGACACGCGTTACCGTTGCGATCGCCGTCCGGCACGGCGCGATGCGATCTCGAGTAGCAGGAGCAACACTCCAGCGGCGGCAAGAAAAATGAACGCGAGCCCGCCCCAGGGGAAGGCGTGTCCGAGCCCCGTCGAGAGGGCAACGATCCCACCGACCAGCAGGATCCAGCCGATGGCTACCGACCAGCGGCTTTGCTGGCCATAGAGCACGCTAACGAAAAGCGAATAGATCGCCATGAAACCGATCATGACCAATTGAAACGTCGTCAGGGCTGGTTATCCTGTCACTGTTTCCACCCACTGATTGTTAACCTGTGATTCTACCGCGGTCCTCAAGACGGGCGATACCGTTGCCGTCTTCGGAAGGTTGTAGGCAGTGAGCGGAAACCGGTCGCGGCTAGAAACTTGACTCCCCGTGGAGGCGCCTGCAGTCGCCCGATAAGCCCGCTTCCAGGCGGGCACTCGCGTTTGGGCTATGTCGAGCGCGAGACCGGCAACGTGTCCACGTCGATACGTTGCGACGCCTGGAGGTGTGGCGCTATACTCACGGCTGCCGCGAGCCGAAGTGGCGGAATGGCAGACGCGACGGTCTCAAAAACCGTTGGGGGCAACCCCGTGCGAGTTCGACTCTCGCCTTCGGCACTATCAAATATCCGTAGTCGCAACAATTCAATAGGACTGACAGGGAGGATTTGGTCCTCCGTTTCGATGGCACTGGCGTGCATAACCTAACGACTTCCGAGCGGGCTGAAGCCAACGTCGTCCTTGCTCGGGTTGTTGACGTCATAAGTTGGTGTCCGTCATCAGCCATGGCTGAGACCAATGAGAAGCACGTCGCTCCCAGCCTTCGGGGCCGATCGTTCTACCCTGGACAGTAGAAGGCACCGTTCGTGGTTACCCGCTACTGACGGTATCGCAAGTTCCAGTCTGCCAGTGATACGCATGTGACACATTTAACCTTTCAAAGTCTCATGCGCGCCGGCCTCTATCCGAGTGTGACGGGCTCCAAGTGTATGGTTCATGTCTTACGAAAAGACACTACCTGTGCAACCAACGTATACAAGTTCCCTCCTTTACCGTTAGAATCCAAGATCATGGGAGCAGTACGCTAATGTGAATGTGGTGATTCGGCTATCCTGTCTCACTGCTCTGATTGCATATTGAGAAGACAGTGCTCTACTGGTCGATTGCGATGTTTTGGGTGTCGCTCAGCCGGTCTCTAGCTGACATGATGATCCTCGGCAGTAACCAGTGGCGCGGTCGACACCAACAATCTCTATGGTGTCTTTGCTCGATCGAAAAGGCGTTGAACGATGGGGAATATTGAGAATCGGAAGCGGGTCATTCGGCAGCGCATGCACCAAACCTTACATCATGTGCGAACCGTCCAGGCCCGCGGTGAGTTGACAGCACTTCCTGGCTCATTCCGCCTAGTCGGTCGGGGAGCTCCATCTCCTGGCGCCGAGAGTCTCGGCGACTGGGAGTTCAATCTGGTTGGACGGCTTTCGGGAATTCGTCTACTCGGTGAACTTGACCTTACTCGTGATGACCTTGACCGACTCTCCGGAGACATCCGGCAGTTTGTGTTGCATGTGGGTCCACCGGCTGCCAGTGAAGCCCTTCTCCACCGATATCCGACAGCCGCTGCCTGTTTCCTTGTCTTTTCCGGCATCTACGACTATCAACAGGGCACTTATTGGGACGCCATCGACCGTCGAATTGGGCCGAGGCGAATCGCCTGGGGGACCATCTTTGAGGCGGCCCTCAAACGACACCGGCTCGAGGCTTTTCCTGAATTTGACGATGAATCAGCCCATCGTTACGTGTCGCGTATTCTTGCGCACGGTGGTATTCCCGACTACTCGTTGCAGGACTATTTCAGCCTTATCGCTCGCGTTTCCGGAAGAGCAGAGTGGCGCTCGGTATCTGCCAGTGCGTTGATAACTGACTGGGGCGAACGTGACTTCAGCTTCAGACAAATCGACAAACCTGTCCAACGGTTTCTCGTTCATGGTAGCCACGTTGCCGAGGATTTTCTGCAGCGCTCACTCGAGATGATGGAAACCGCTCTCACCTCCGGGTCGGCACCAGCCGCGTCAGAGTTCGGACTACCGGAGCGACTGACTGCGCCACTAGCCAAATGGCTAGAGAGTCGCAGCGGGGATGTCATCACCGAGCGACGGCAACGCGGTTTAAGGTCTCCGAACCTAATTTACGACCCTTGGGGCATCGACAAACTCGTGTTTGAGTTCCCTTCTCAGGTGGTCTCTCACGATGCATACACCGCCAGCTGGTCGCTGCGAACGGATGAGCGCAGCGACCAATGGTCAACTCGCGTACGAAGGGGCGAACGGACGGAATCCATGTCGGCGGAAGCTGTCGTCCCCCGGTCTTCGAGAAAATGGACCGTTAGCTTTCAGGTCAATGAGACGGACGTCAGTGTCTGGCATTTTGCTGGTCGTGACGCCGCTCGACCCTTGATCGCGTTTGATCCAGATACTGGCCATCTCCTTCGATGGAGTCAAGGGCTTCCAGCGCGAGATCTCTGGCTTGTCTTCCCGTCATCCAGCGACGTTCATACGGTCTCCACCGATGGGATCGACAAACCGATTCCCGTCATCGAGCGATTACCGAGCTTTCATGGAGGCTGGAGTCAGTTCACCGCGATGTGGGTCGACTTGGCTCCATGCTGCGCGGTCCGCGTGAGTGTAGCCGGCAATCGAGAGACAGATGTCAGGATTCCAGTCATTCATAATGAATCTGCGACTGCTCGCTCGATCGTCTGTCTCGACGAGGTGTCGATTCCCGGAATCTGGGCAACTTCTAGGCAATTCCCTGTGGTCAGCAAGGCTCCGCGAATCGTGATTCCGGCAGAAGCTTGGTCCGATGACCGTGAGGCTGCAATTTGGTCTGTCGCAATCGTCCCTTCAGATGGGAGCTACCCGAGTGAACGCAGAACGCTGAAAGTCGCTGATCTCGTCTGGAGTCACGACGACACCGGTCGAGTAATCATTGCTTTGGGCCAGCGTGCCTTGCTGCCAGCCACGTCGCTCGGGACGTTTTCCGTCAACATTCGGGGCCCACTCGGGAGCGATAGCCGCTCTACATTTGCCATAGTCCCTGGGCTTAAGGTGTCGGGACACGAACCACACCAAATGCTCACTCGCCGTGAAGGAGAAGCTGCAACGATCGATCTCGCCGCCGATGTCCCTTTCACGCTTCGAAAGATGTCCGATGAAGTCTTCAGTGAGCAGCGAGACGGCGGTATTGAGTTGAGTACCAGCAGCACACGCATTGACCTGGGAATCAGTCCACCTGATGACGCGGCAGTTGGGATGACTGCAGTGGACTTGGTCATCCCAGTGCCGATGGTCCGATGGACAGTGGTTGATAGAAATCATCTCGTTATCGCTGCTTGGTCAACGACGGCACTGACGATCTCTCAAGATGAGTTGATGTCATTGGAGGATCCGGTGCTCCTAGTCGAAGGGATGGCCACCTCGACATCACATGGTCGGCCACTCGGAACAGCACGATTGGTACTGTATTCGGGAAACAAAGACGTACTCCAAGCTCGGGAGGTCACCGTTCGAGCAGCTCGATGTGCCATTCCGCTCAACGTCTTCTACGACACCGTACGTAATCGACATGACGCGACGCTCAACTTCATGCTAAGCATTTGGGACGCATATGATCGGCCTCTCGTAATTGAGCGATCAGCTATCCGCCCAACTCGTCACTTCGAACCATTGCAGGTTTCGGTCTCGGACGGACTGATCACCTCAAACGGTGTCCAGGAGCGTCAACTACGGGTCCTATGGTCGCAGCGACACCCGATTCGGGATCGCGAACTCAGGATTTGGTCGCTCACACGGCCGTGGGACCGGCCCATCACCGCATCTATCTCTGATGATTGCGAGGATGAATTCGTATTCACCTGTCCTGCTAGCCAACTCCCAGCGGGCAAGTACCGATTTGAGATCGGCGTCGTTGATCCATGGTCTCCCCCAATACTGGAAATGCCGAAGCTTGGTGCCGGATTGATTGATGCAGATCTTGGCACTGATGAGTCTTCGTCCAATAATGTTGCGCAATATGCGTCTGTCTCGAATCACCTCGAAGCCTTTTTTCGCGGAAATAATCATGGCGCGCTGGACGGGGTGCGCCAATCGATCCCGTTCGAGAGCGTGCAACGCGTTCTGGAGATCTTCTTCAAACTGATCCACACCGAAGAGTCCGGCGTCTATCGTGATGAGACCATCGTGAAGGCGGCCATTCGCGAACTACGCGATGGACTTCTGGACCATCCTGGTTTGTTTCCGTACTTGTCTAAGCCTTCTCTAGTAGAGAGCCAAGCATCCTCGCGATTTCCCCGTCCGTCCGAGATCATTGCGGCCATCGGTATCCCCCAACAATCAAGCCGTTTCATACACAGACGGATTGTGTCGCTATCACCAGCTGAGAAGTCCACGCTCCAGCTTGCCCATCCACTTTTCTTTCTTTGTTCGGTGGGTGACAATCTCGCCCAGTCACCAATCGACCGTGACATCGCGAATCGGATCTTTGGTTCACGCGAGGTCGCGCTTCTTGTCGACGGGGCTGTTCCCCCAATGGCCCGTGGCGAAGCAGTCAGTGACTCCGTACTCAACCGATTCATTTACTCGCCTGACCCGAGTATCAGCAAATGCGACATTCTCCAGCTCAGAGCCATCTCAGACGCGCTTCCATCTGATGGATCGGGGCTCCTGAGTGAAACAAATTACTTGGCATCAGTCCTCGAATGCTTCATCCGGCTAAAGGATCCAACCAACCACACCAATATTGACCGACTCTTCGGTTGGGCAGCCGATGTCGCGGCGCGAGCGTTGGCCTCTCTGGATCAAGTCGAATTGATAATCGATGAGGATCCGCGTTTCGTATGCTCCGAGTCAAGGCAGACGATCCAGGTGATTCGCAGTCGCTACGATGACTCGCTTGTCGAACATGAACTGATCCCGTTCGCGGTCGGCGCTACTGCCTTGATCCAACGCTTGCTCTCACGCCTCGCTTTGGTACGGGCACGCTTGACAAGTAGCGCAGATTTCTGGCTTGAAACTGGTCGCGCCGTAGCGGCAGTGGCTCCACGGCTCTATCTTCATGATCTCTGCCTCTGCGATCTGTTGCTATTCAGATGTCGTGAAGCACAGAGACATAGCAGCTACGCGGTGACGCATTTGGAGAGGAATCACGGTGACGTCTGATTCGGGATGGGCGACGAGTACAACAGACTGGCTCGGCGAAAGCAGCGAATCTGCCGATAGCAAAGTTGATAACAACGAAACGTTAGCATCCTCGGACGAAATCGATCCGATCCAGACAACGGACCATCTACGCACCACGTTCCTTCGCTATTTGAAGACACTGCATCCGCTTCAGTCATCCGATCTACGGAGCAAGTACTGGCAAGAACTGGAGCACCCCGGAGTCGTCGTCAAAGGCCCGCTTCTCGAAGGATCGGCCCCATTTCGAAGTGGTCAATCGCTTGAAGATCTCATCCAATCAGGCATTCTGTCTCCATCGTTTCGGGATCTTCGTTCACCGTTCCTACCGTTGGATCGCCCCCTTTATCTTCACCAGCAGCGCGCCATCCAAAAGGTTGTGGCCGAGCATCGCAACACCGTCGTCGCCACCGGGACCGGATCAGGAAAGACGGAGACTTTCCTGATTCCGCTCGTGAATGCACTCCTCCGCGAACGAGAAATGGGGACACTAGTCCAACCAGGTGTTCGAGCGCTTCTCCTGTATCCAATGAACGCCCTGGCGAATGACCAAATGAAGCGGCTGCGCGACTTGCTCAAAGGAGTATCCGATATCACCTTTGGTCGCTACATCGGCGAAACCGAGCATCAGCGTGCTCCGGCGCTTGAGCGGTTTCGAAAGCAGTTTCCAGAAACTGAGCCCCTCGATAATGAGTTGTTGAGTCGAGAAGAGATGCAGCAGCGGCCGCCTCACATTCTGCTGACCAACTACGCCATGCTTGAGTATTTGTTGCTTCGCCCCACGGACTCAGCTCTGTTTGACGGCCCAACCGGCCTACATTGGCACTTCATCGTGCTTGATGAAGCGCACACATACGATGGTGCCACCGGTATCGAAGTCGCAATGCTTCTTCGTCGATTGCGAGATCGCGTTGTCAACAGCCACCGAGGGACGCTGCAGTGCATAGCGACGAGCGCCACATTAGGACGTGGCAAAGAAGACTTTCCACTGGTCGCGCAATTCGCGACACAGCTTTTCGATGAACCGTTTGAGTGGATCGACGGGGACCAAGCTCGACAGGACGTCATTGAGGCCAATCAGGAGAGCATCGAACCGCTCAAACAAGCCGACATGGCGATATTCCCGCCAGAAATTTACTCGGAACTTCGTGCAGCGCGCGACGGATCCAATGCCCTTCATGCTTTGCGCGCCGTGGCCAGCCGACGAGGCGTGCCGGCTGATTGGATCACCCAAGCTGATGCCACAGTAGGATCGGAGAACGAGAGATCAGCCATTTCTATCTGGCTGGCAACATTGCTCAGTCACGATCGCAACCTTTTCCGATTGCGCCGACTACTCAGCGAATCGGGGCCACAAGATCTGGAAGCTGCCGGTGAAGTGGTTTTCGGATTGAATGGCACCGAACAATCCAACCGGCTGGTCGACCTTGTCTCATTGGCGGCTATGGCCCGTCTGTCAGATGTGTCTCGATCTCTCCTCCCAGCACGCTATCACGTCTTTGTTCGCGCCATGGAGGGCGCGTTTGTATGTTTCGCCAATCACGATGGCCACGGTCCTCGAATCTACCTAGCTGCACGTGAGGTCTGCTCCGAGTGCGACAAGTCGGGAAGAACCCAGACTGTATTTGAACTCGCGTCGTGTAATCGATGCGGCGCGGAATACGCTGTTGGACGATTAGAGCCAACAATGAACGGGCTGAGTGCCAGTTCATTCCGCTTTCGATCCTATCTGCCAGCCCCTGGCGAGTTTCCCACATTCTTGCTCTTGAACCGAGAACATTCGAGATTAGATGAAGATGACGAGGTTGAAGCGGAGAGCGCCGACAGGGATTCGCCCTCGACTGCGGATGGCGAAGCGGCACTCCTCTGCACCGTGTGCGGAACATTGACGATTGGCGGCGATGGCGAACTCTCCTGCAGTCATGTAGACGATCGCAACGCTGGACTGAAGGTCATCCTTGTGAATCGAGCGGCGGCCGGAACGCTGGGTCTGCGGGCCTGCATCTCATGTGGGGCCAGGGCTCGCCGAGACATCGTGTCGCGTTTCTTGACTGGTCAGGATGCTCCGGTCAGTGTCTTGGCGACGCATCTGTACGAGATGATTCCGCCAGCACGACAATCGATACTTCGGCAAAAGCCAGGGGAAGGTCGCAAGCTCCTGGTCTTTGCTGATTCACGACAGGACGCGGCATTTTTCGCTCCGTACCTGAACCGCAATCACCAACAACTCTTGCGGCGCAGGCTGATTGTAAAGGTCTTATCGGAACGCTTCGGCCTCGAACCTCGCCTTCATGATCTGGCTCGTTGGTTGCTCCCCGAGGCGGAAAAGGCGGGAGTCTTTGACCCAACTCAGTCTTCCATCGAGCGGGAGCGCATCGTCCTATCTTGGATCATGGCTGAATTTGCTGGTTGGGATCGGCGAAACTCAATCGAAGGAACAGGTCTCGCCGCCTTTCGACCGATAGCCGCAGCGAAGCCCTCTGGTGCGGAGCCACCGGTCCCTCCACCGCTGCTGGACACGCCGTGGAATCTGACTCGAGACGAGGCCGTTGGACTCCTTTCGATGTTGCTGAACATCGTCCGACAGAGTGGTGTGACGACGTATCCCGATGGAGTGCTAGCCACAGATGAGATCTTCGAACCCCGGAATCGGGAGTTGTTTATTCGTGAGAGCGGGTCAGCTCGCCAGATTCTTTCCTGGCTCCCGATGGCGCAGACGAACCGACGGATCGATCTTCTAATCCGCTTACTTGAGAGAAAAGCGGCTCACCTCTCAAATGATGAGCGAAAGCACCTTGCTGTTACTGGGCTCCAAGGCATCTGGAATTTCTTGACGAAGAGTTCCGTGTGGAAGGATCAGTTCGAGACTGAAGTTCGTGCCAACGAAGGGTCACTGTACCGGCTGGACTATCGAATGTGGACGGTGAGCGCCCATTCGGGCGATGGATTACAAGGCACGTGGTACCGATGTGACCGATGCGGCACAATCTCTGCCCACTCCGTTTGCGGAGTCTGTCCCACGCTCGGTTGTCGCGGGTCACTCCGAGTTGTTACGCCAGAGGCACCAGAGATTCGTGAAAACAACTACCGCGCGGTCTACACAACCCTCGCCCCATATAGTATGCGTGCCGAGGAACATACAGCGCAATGGAACGGCGAACGAGCTGCCGAGATCCAGCAACAGTTTATGGCGGGTGAACTCAATGTTCTGTCATGCTCGACGACGTTTGAATTGGGCGTTGATGTCGGAGAGCTGCAGGCAGTGCTCCTTCGCAACGTGCCGCCGACCACGGCGAACTATATTCAACGTGCCGGGCGCGCCGGTCGGCGTACCGACTCGACTGCGTTCGTCGTGACCTATGCACAACGACGCCCGCATGACCTGACGTTTCATCGTGACCCACAGAAGATTGTGGCTGGCAAGGTTGTTCCGCCTACGGTGTCGATTGACAACCGTAAGATCGTACGACGACACATGCACTCGGTCGCGCTCGCCGCGTTCTTTCGCAACGCCGTCGAACGAAATGAATTACGTTTCCCGGTTGATGTCGGTGGTTTCTTCCGGCCCGAGCAGGAGGAAGAGGTTCAGGGCCCGGTCCTACTGGCGGACTACCTAGCTGAACGACCCACCGGGCTCGCGTCGGCTCTCGGTCGTATCGTACCGATTTCGTTGCATGCCGTGCTCGGAGTTCTTGACTGGAAATGGACCGGCAGCTTCGTTGGGTCAGGAGATGGCGTTCTCGATCGTGCTGCCGAACTCCTCATCCAGGATGTCAACCTACTCAATGAATTGGCTCAGACAGCACTCAGCGAAAAACGAGGGGCAGTTCACGACCGATTCCAGATGATCAAAACAACAATCCTTCGACGGGATCTGCTCGGTTTTCTCGGAAATCACAATGTGCTGCCGAAATACAGCTTTCCGACCGATGTCGTGGAGTTGAGGACAAGCCACATACCCATGCCGACCGCACGCCAGGTAACGTTGACTCGCGATCTTCGCCTTGCGCTCAGCGATTACGCACCGGGCAGCCAGGTTGTCGCTGGGGGCTATCTTTGGGAAAGTCGAGGCGTCCTTCGACATTACAAGCGTGCCTGGGACACCTGGCATTACGCCGTTTGCGCGAACTGTCTTTCATTTCTGCGCTCGCGTGTTGAAGTTCCGTCCGTCTGCACCGTTTGCCATCAGCCAATTGATCGGCCATTGAACGGTATGTCTGGTACCTTCATCGTTCCAGAATTCGGATTTGTCGCAGATCTCGCGACTCTGCGGCGGATCGGCGAGACGCGGCCTCCGCGGACCTACTCGTCGCGAGTGTTCTTCACGCATGGGAGGCAGGAGGCCTCTGATCCGACCAATCTCGCGGTTGATGAGGATGAAGGATTTGAGGTCCGCTCAGAACGGGGAGTGATTGCCCGCTATTCGCGACAAGGAGTGCTCTCAGTCGTGAACGCAGGACCACAGGGTAGAGGCTTTCGCGTTTGCGAATCGTGTGGCCACGCGGAATCTGCGCCACTCACTCGTGAGAGAAGAAAGGTTGGGCAATCCCGACCAAAACACACGAACCCGCGGACGGGCCGTGAATGCACGGGCTTTCTCTCTCACTACCATCTCGGATATTCATTCGAGAGCGACGTGCTCGCTCTCGAGTTCCCTCGAGGCATGTTCGACCGATCGACAGCACTTTCGGTCCTCTATGCGGTGATCGAAGGTGCGAGTCGGGCGCTGAGCATCCAACGTGATGATCTCGACGGTACTCTCTACGGTCTTGGACAAACCAATCCCACCCTGATCCTCTTTGATGATGTGCCGGGAGGTGCCGGTCACGTTCGGCGGGTCGCATCCCGCATCGAAGATGTATTGGACGAAGCCTTCAAAATCATCAAAACGTGTTCGTGTGGCGAGGAGACCAGTTGCTATGAGTGTCTTCGCTCCTATCGCAATCAGTATTTTCATCAAGATCTCTCGAGGGGGGCCGCCCGCAAAGTCCTGATGGGCGTGTGCAGGGAGGATTGATCGCGCGCCGTCATTCGTTATGGTTTCTCGCGATATGGCACGTAATGATAAGGCAATTCTAGATTGAGGTAGTGCAGCTTCCCACCATCTCAAGGGAGCTGTGTTGCCCAGATCAGACATCGAACACGGCTGCGACTTGCTAAGCCGAAGTCTGAAACGGATTCACCGTCTACCACGTTCCAATGGCTGAACACTGCTTGCGCGGCTGAGATCGACAGACTAGTCGCAGACTCGGTCGTCGATCGGTGATATGAAATGTAAATCGAATAAATCGCAACATCGAACGGTTCAGATGATACCCGCGTCGATCGAGTTAGTACACCACATTTTTGACTATCTGTTTTCAAGCGGATCACCTGGCTGCTCGTCACCTCATCGAGGGTATCCGACGGTCGGGCTACTGATGCGGATCGGAATAGGGTGTTGTGGGGTCACTCGAAAGCATACGGGAGGAATGACAGCTCGAAACTGTTCCGTCTCCCCGCTCTTAGCGAGCCGGAGCACGCCATCGTTCCCTATGTAGCGCTCTCGACCGTGGTGGCGCGATAATGCGGCATCACCACTGGGGGACGCACTGGAGTGAGGAGCGAGTGAAATGGCCCCATCGGAGCCGATGCTGGACGAGAGCTACATGCGGCGCATCGCGCGGCTGGCCGACACCCACCCGGATCGCGCAGCGATTATCTTCGCCTCGATCTCCGGCGACGAGCAGACGATCTCGTGGGGTGCGCTCGAGCGGTGGACGAACCAGATCGCGCGCATGATGGCCGATCGTGGCGTCACGAGTGGCGCGATGGTCGTGACCGGCGTCTGGAACTCTCCCGAGTTGATCGCGTTCACCATCGCGGCCTGGAAGCTGGGGGCGCGCGTGCTGCCACTCCGCGCGGTTCTGCCCCCGCCGGAGCGGAAGGCGATTCTGGAACTGGCACAGCCGGCTCTGATTCTGGCCGAGTGGGACGAACCCGCCTGGCCGACAATCCGGACGGGAAACCTGAGCGCGGCCGCCGAGTATCCCGACAGCCCCCTCCCCGACGCACCCCATCCTGGCAAGGCGATCGGGTCGGGCGGGTCGACCGGTCACCCCAAGCTGATCATCGATCCAGCCTGGAATCCGGTCGCTGGAGTTGAGACTGGTCGCAGGCTCGGTACCCGCCAGGGACAGACCCAGCTGATGGCTGCTCCGCTCTATCACAACTCTCCGTTTCTCCAGGCCTTCACCGGCCTGGCCGACGATCACACGCTGGTCATAATGGAGAAATTCGACGCTGCGCGGGCCGCCGAGTTGATCGAGCGACATCGCGTCTCCTATGCCTATCTCCCACCAATCCTGATGCGCCGCCTCGCGCTATTGCCCGATTTCTGGGAGCGCGATTTCTCCAGCTTCGAGGCGATGCACTCCTCGGCGGCGGTCTGTCCGGTGTGGCTCAAGCAGGTCTGGATCGACAAGATCGGGCCAGAGAAGGTGTATGAGGTCTACGGCTCGGCTGAGGGGATCGGGGCGACGATCATCCGTGGCGATGAATGGCTCGCGCACAGAGGAAGCGTCGGCAACTCGACGACGAGCGAGATCCGTATTCTCGATGAAGCGCGTAACGAGTTACCGACCGGTGAGGTGGGTGAGATTTTTATGCGGCGACGCGATGGAACGACCCCCACCTTTCGCTATGCCGGGGCCGCTCCCCTGAAATTCACGGAGGACGGCTTCGCCAGTCTCGGCGATCTCGGGTGGCTCGACCAGGATGAATACCTCTATATCGCCGACCGCCGGGTCGACATGATCGTCTCGGGTGGGGCAAACGTCTATCCCGCCGAGGTGGAGGCGGCCCTGAGCGAGCACGCGGGACTGGCGGACGTTGCGGTGATCGGGGTGCCGGATGAAGAGTGGGGACGCCGCGTGCACGCGGTCATCGAGCCCCACGATTCGGCGATTCCTCCGACGGTGCACGAACTCAACCTGCACGTTCGTGAGCGTATCGCCGCGTGGAAAGCCCCCAAGACCTACGAGTTCGTGGAGCAGTTACCACGTAACGAGGCAGGCAAGATTCGACGGACCGCGCTGGCGGCCGAGCGGGAATCAGGCTGGCATGAGGGGATGGTCTGGGTGCGCGCGTAATCCGAGGGAAGCCGCACGGACTTAACGATGCGACTCCTGAGTTCGAGTCGAGAGAAATCGCCCGGCTGTCGGATGCACCTCTTCGACGAGGCGACAAACAGCCGGGCGACTGTTACATATCGATCTAGGTCGTTACTGTGCCGTCTACGAAGCTAGATGATGCGCTACAGCGCGCGGCGGCCCGACACCAACTGAAAGATGAGCACAATAACGGCAATCACGAGCAGAAGGTGGATCAACGCGCCAACGTGAAATGCCACGAGTCCTAATAGCCATAAGATCAGAAGAATCACAATAATCGTCCAAAGCATCTGTTTTCCCTTTCGCAAACCCCCATTTACCACCAACGTCGGTGGCGCACGGACATCTACTGACTATTCGTCAAGAACCGTGCCACCGGCCAGCGCCAAATTCGCTCATTCGAGCCACTCGGTGATGAAGTGATCGGTCGCGTGGATGTCGATCTGCCTGAGAAGACCATCGCCCGAGTTGACGAACGTGTGCGCCTCTCCCGGCTGAACCACGACCACCTGTCCAGCGACCGCATCGATCGTTTTGCCGTCGACGGTGAACCTGGCGCGCCCTTCTTGTAGCACAAAGACCTCGGCATAGGGATGCCGGTGCAGACGCGGGCCGGTACCTGGTGAGCCGTTCACCAGAATGAAGCAAAGGCCGACGTCGCCGTGCTCGTGCCCCTCAAACTCGCGTGACGTACCGACAACCTTCAGTTCATTGATATTGATGATTGATGCCAACGTCTGTCGTCCTTTCTCGCCCACGATCGGCCACCGAATATGGCATGGCATTGCATTTCATCGAGTTGGTCGTCCGGTACGATCGTCGGCGCGCGTGAATCATTCGCGTAAACATCTGACGCCATCATTGTGGACGTCACTTGATATCATCAACGGCAGAGAACGACGTGACACGCCGATCCGCGCCGGTAACGGCGTCTACGCCTGCGTCTCGAAGATATGTCCGAAAACCGCGAGAATATGACTCAGGTGGCTGCTATAGTCGAACCTGCTGGATTCCAACGTTGCTCCGCGCGATCAGGCTGCTTGCTGGGAACCTCGTCGGCACCTGAGTGCTCCCATTCAAAGGAGATCGCATTTATGACGACCATAGACCTGCAGCAAGTCGCCGCCTACGATGTCGCCACCCGTAGCGACCAGCGCTTCGACGGGCAATTCTATTCGGCCGTGCTCACCACCGGCATCTTTTGCCGGCCCGGTTGTCCAGGGAGGCCGCGCGCCGAGAACGTCCGTTTCTTTGCCACCGCCGCGGCGGCGGCCGAAGCGGGGTTTCGCCCCTGCCTGCGCTGTCATCCGGAATCGGCCCCTGACCCGCCTGAATGGCAGCGGACGTCCCCAGTCGTTTCCCGCGCCCTCCGCCTGATCGGCGAAGGCATTCTCGATGATGCGGGTGTCGACGTGCTGTCAACCCGATTGAACGTCAGCGCCCGGCAGCTGCAGCGACTCTTTGTCGAAGAGCTCGGCGCTCCGCCCATCGCCGTCGCCCAGACGCGCCGCCTCCTCTTTGCCAAGAAACTCATCGACGAGACCGATCTGTCGATGGCCAACATCGCCTTCAGCGCTGGCTACTCAAGCGTGCGCCGTTTCAACGAGGCGATTCGACAGACCTACGCCCGTACCCCGAGCGACCTGCGGAAGAAACGACGGCGTTCGACGGCGAATCAGGATGGTGAATCGATCGAGATCAAGCTCTTCTACCGGGACCCGTATAACTGGCCCGCCATGATCGCTTTTCTATCCGATCAGGCAACGCCCTTCGTCGAGACGATCGACCGGAGTATCTATCGCCGCACGATCCGCATTGATGGCGCGAGCGGCGTGTTATCGGTCGGGCCAATAGCCAATCAGCGCGCCCTTTTGCTACGGGTGCCGTCGAACCTGTCACGCTTCCTGCTGCCGATCGCTGAGCGGGTCAAATTATTGTTCGATCTGAAGGCGGACCCGGTCGCCATCGACGAGTGCCTGATGCGCGACGCGGCGTTGGCGCCGATCGTCCAGTCGCGGCCGGGTGTGCGCCTTCCGGGCTGTTGGGACGGATTCGAGATCGCCGTGCGTGCGCTCGTTGAAGCACTGGAACCAGGGCGTGGCCGCGAACTGATCGCAGACGTCTGGTGCAGGCATACGGCGACGAGTACCCCGGCTCGAGCGATCCATCGATGACTCGTACCTACCCCACGCCGGACCGGCTGCGCAATGCAGCCCTCGCAGATATCGGATTCAGCCAGCCTCTGGCCGAGACGATTCGCTCGGTCGCGCAGGCCATCTGTGATGGCTCGCTCAGCTTCGGCGGCGTTGCCAGTCTGGATAGCCTCTCGGAGCAACTCTCCGCCATCCCGGAAATCGACGAGGATGTGATCCAGTATATTGCGATGCGCGTCCTCGGTGAGCCCGATCTCGATCTCGCCGGAAATCGACTGCTGCACCGAAATGGGTTCGGTGCGTCGAACGCGGATTACTCCCCAATGACCGGAAGCCACGGAGGCTGCGAGCCTTCATGGAGAAGCTATGCAGCTCTCTATCGTTGGACCGCCGCACGGTTCGCAACCACTGATCGCCAGCTGATCAATCCCTCCGGCATCGCGACTTGCGCCAGTCGTGACCGCCACTACAAGTGCTTCAGTGAGAAGAACCCTCGACGAGATTGCGCCATAACCTACTCCCGCAGGCTTACCTAACGCGATATCGCGTTGAATTCGGACTTGTGGTTTCAGACATTTCTTGTCTTTCGTTCGTGGTGCTATTTAAAGCTTGTCGCGTAGATGAGACATTTCTTCGTCATTCGTCAACACATTTGTGACGCCAAATCTCCCATACTATCGGGAGGGAAGTACTACGCATCTCCAGTACGCTCGTAATATCGGGGGGTGGTAGCGATGTCACGGCTCCTACGCTTGAATCCCATGCGCTGGCTTGGGATGGCTATCTTGCTCCTGCTGCTTATACCTCCCGCGACAGC